>NZ_SCUT01000065.1 GCF_004297265.1 Reyranella sp. | reverse complement strand
TCGCCACTGAAGGCATTCACACCCGAAGGGGCGAAGCGCTCGGGGCGCATCAGCGCGCCGACCTTGGCGCCCGACGGCTTGTCGCTGCGCACCTGCAGGACGCGGCCGCCGTCGAGCGTAACCGTGCCCGGCGCGCTCATCGTGCCGTGGAAGATGTTGCTCTCGCCCACGAAGTCGGCGACGAAATCATTGGCCGGCCGCTCGTAGATCTCGGTCGTCGTGGCGATCTGCTGGATCGTACCTCTGTTCATCACCGCGATGCGGTCGGAGAGAACCAGCGCCTCCTCCTGGTCGTGGGTGATGAAGATGGTCGTGAGGCCGAGCCGGCGCTGCAGGCGCCGCACCTCGAGCTGCATGGTCTCGCGCAGCTTGCGGTCGAGCGCGCCGAACGGCTCGTCGAGCAGCAGGAGCCGCGGGTTGAACACGATGGCGCGCGCCAGTGCCACCCTTTGCTGCTGGCCGCCGGAAAGCTGCCGCGGCAGGCGCGCCTCGTATCCCTTCAGCTCGACCATCGCCAGCGCCTCGCCGACGCGGGTCTGGATCTCGGACCGCGCGACGTTGCGCATTTCCAGCGGGAACGCGACGTTGGCCGCGACGCTGAGATGCGGGAACAGCGCGTAGTTCTGGAACACCATGCCGATGTCGCGCTTGGCCGGCGGCAGCGAAGTGATCTCGGTGCCGCCCACCTTCACGGTGCCGCCATCAGGGGTTTCGAAGCCCGCGACGACTTTCAGCAGTGTCGTCTTCCCCGAGCCGCTGGGCCCCAGGATGGTCAGCAGCTCGCCCTGCGCCACCTGCAACGAGACATGGTCCAGCGCAACCACATCACCGAAACGCTTACCGACCCCCTGGATGAGGAGGTCGGCCGATCCTTCGCCCGCACTCAAGGAACGTTACGCCTTCTTCAGCATCCAGGCGTTCCAAAGCTCGGCGGCCTTTGTGCCGTTCTCCGCATACCATTCGTCGCTGATCCAGAACTGCTGGTCGAGATAGGCTGTCGGCAGGAAGGGCTTCACCTTCGGATCCACGAAGTTCAGCGATTCCAGATTGAGGCCGGGATAGCCGAGCTCCGACGCATAGACCGCCTGCTGCTGCGGCACAGCGAGTTCGGCCAGCATCTTGTTGGCCCAGTAAGGACTCTTGGCGCCGCGCGGGATGGCGAAGCTACCCTGCTTCAGCGCGCCCTCGTTCCATTCGATGCCGACCGGCGCGCCCTTCTTGATGATGTCGTAGAAGCGGCCGTTCCAGCCGGTCGCCAGCACGACTTCCTTGTCGAGGAGGAGCTGGGCAGGCTGCTGGCCGGTCGACCACCAGACGGTGATGTGCGGCTTGATCTGGTCGAGCTTCTTGAAAGCGCGGTCGAAGTCGATCGGATAGACCTTGTCCTTCGGCACGCCGTCGGCGATCAGCGCGAATTCGAGATTGTCGGTCGGATGGTTGCGCATCGAGCGCGCACCCGGGAATTTCTTCACGTCCCACCAGTCGGCCCAGCTCCTGGGCTGGCTGCCGCCTTTGAAGACGTCGTTCCGGTAGCCGATGATGGTCGTGTAGACCGACGAGGCGAAGACGTACGGGTTCTGTGCCGAGGGCGGATACTTGGCGCGATCGACGACCTTGGGGTCGATCTTCTCCAGCAGGTTGGCCTTGCCGGCGCGGATCGCGTCCTGGCCGCCGATCTCGGTCAGGTCCCACTCGACGTTGCCCGAATCGACCATCGCGCGCAGCTTGCCGAAATCGACCGGGCTCGTCTCGACGACCTTGATTCCGTACTTCTTCTCGAAACCGTTGAAGAAGGCCTTGCGCATGGCCGAGCCCATCGACCCGCCGGAATGGTTGACGACGAGCTGCGCGGGCTTGGCGGGTTCGGCCTGGGCGAAGGCCGGGCCCGCAGCGCCGACCGCAGCGGCGCCTCCCAGCAGTGAAAGCGCGTGACGGCGATGCAGACGCTTGATGTCCATGGCGTGTCCCCTCCGAAATTCCCCACGCGACTGTAGGAGTGGTATTTGCACGGAGCAACAACCAACAACATAACCTTCTGGAATGACCAGAGGGGACGAATGAATTTCTCGACCACTGCAGGAGGCGTTTAACGTCGACGCCAAGCGATAACGGCGGGGGCGGGCGATGATGAACCGATTGAAGGCGTTGATGTGCGGCGCGGTCCTGGCCTGTGCAGGCGCAACCGGAGCTTCCGCCCAGGAACTCACGATGGCAGTGTGGGGCGGCGGCGGCGCCAATACCTGGCGCGAGGCCTTCATCAAGCAGTTCAACCCCGGCAACGGCTCCACCATCAAGATGGTCGAGGTGCCGAACCCAGCTGGCGCGCTGCGCTCTCCCGCGGCCGCTGGACAGTACAGCCTGGCGCTGGTCACCTACTTCGAGGCGATCGCGCTGTCCAATGCCGGCCTGATCGAGAGCTTCGACGACAAGCAGCTTCCGGGAATCGCCGACGTCGATTCGAAGTTCCTGACCAAGGACAAGGCCGGCCGCCATGTCGGCCTGCCGGTCTACTTCACCTACTACGGGATCGCCTACAACACCGACCTCGCCAAGGCCCAGGACTTCGCCTCCTGGCAGGGGCTCGCCGATCCGAAGTGGAAGGGCAAGCTGTCCCTGACCCGGCCGGTCTATCTCGCGCCCTACGACGCGGTGATCATGGCCAAGGCGATGGGCGGCAACGAGAAGGACATCGATCCGGGCTTCAAGCTGCTCGAGAAGATCGTGCCGAACGTGCTCGCGACCTACACCTCGCTCGCCCACATGAACACGCTGCTGACGCGCGGCGAAGTCGCGGCGGTTCCCTTCTATGCGTCGCGCGTCTGGGCCCTGCGCCGCCAGGGCGCCACCAATGTCGGCATCGTGATCCCCAAGGAAGGCGCGCTGATGCTGCCCTATGTCGTGGTGGTGCCGAAGGGCGCCAAGAACCAGGACAAGTCGCTGGTCTGGATGAACTATATCGCCGGCGCCGAGCCGCAGCTGCGCGCCGCCCTGCTCGACGGCTGGCTGCCCATGAACGCCAAGGTCAAGCTGCCCGAGGACCTGCAGAAGACCCTGGGCCAACCCTACGAGCAGATCGTGCAGTCGCTCTATTCACCCGACTGGCGCATCGTGGTCGAGCATAACGAGGAGCGCGTCAACTTCGCCGAGAAGCTGCTGTCCGGCGTCAAGCAGTGAGCCGAGGCACGATCCAGGTCGCGGGGATCGGCAAGGAGTTCGGCCCCACGACGGTGCTCGACCGGGTCGACCTCACGATCGACGGCGGCAGCTTCGTCACCCTGCTCGGCCCCTCGGGCTGCGGTAAGACGACGTTGCTGCGCCTGATCGCCGGTTTCCTCGAACCGAGCCGCGGCACCATCGCCATCGACGGCGCCTCAATGCAGGGCGTGCCGCCGCGGCGGCGGCCGCTCGGCATGGTGTTCCAGAACCTGGCGCTGTTCCCGCATCTCGACGTGTTCGAGAACGTGGCCTACGGCATGCGGATCCGCGGCCTGGCGGCAGCCGAGATTTCCGGCCGCGTCTCGAAGTTCCTGGGTCTCGTCGGTTTGACGGGCTTCGAGCGCCGTCGCATCGGCCAGCTCTCCGGCGGCCAGAAGCAGCGCGTGGCGCTGGCGCGGTCGCTCGCGCTGGAACCCGCGATCCTGCTGCTCGACGAGCCGCTGAGCGCGCTCGACCTGCAGCTCCGCCGCCAGCTCCAGGTCGAGCTGAAGTCGATCCAGCGCCAGCTCGCCACCACCTTCGTGTTCGTCACCCACGACCAGGAGGAGGCGACGATGCTCTCCGACACGATCGTCGTGATGAACGGCGGTCATGTGCAGCAGGTCGGCACGCCCGGCGAGATCTACCGCCGCCCCGCCTCGCCCTTCGTCGCGCGCTTCGTGGGTGACATCAACATGCTGGACGGCCGTATCGAGGCCATCGACGCCACGTCGGTCTCCGTCGCCGTCGGTGACCGGCGCATCGCCGTTCCGCGCGCATCTGTCGTCGGTACTGCCGCAACCGGCCGTGCATGCCAGCTCGCCTGCCGGCCTGAATCGGTGCGTCTCGGTGAGGCACCGGCCAATGCACTGTCGATCGAGGCGCGCGTGTCGGCGTTGCATCGTCTCGGCCCGACTGTGAAGGCCGTGCTCGACACGCCATTGGGGCCGCTGACCGCGCTGGCAATGGCCGACACGCCGCACGCGGCGGAACTCGCCGAAGGAAAGACGGTGCGTCTCGCCGTCCCGTCCGACACCTTCACGCTCTTCGCTTCAACCTGAAAGACCGACCAATGCCCGCTCAGGATTTCGCCGGCCGCACCGTCGCCGACCACGTAAAAGCCTTCACGTCCGGCAAGGTCTCCGCACGCGACATCGTCGAAGGCCTGCTGGAACGCACGAAGAAGGCCGAGCCGTTCAATCCCATCGCGACGCTCGATGCGGACGGCGCCCGCGCCGCGGCCGATGCGCTCGATGCAAGGCGCAAGAGCGGCGGCTCGTTCGGCGCGCTGGCCGGCGTGCCGGTCTCCGCCAAGGACCTGATCCTGACCAAGGGCGTGCGTACGGCCTTCGCCTCAATCACCATGAAAGACAACGTGCCGTCGATGGATGCCGAGGCGATCGCCCAGTGGCGCGCCGCCGATGCCGTCCTGTTCGCCAAGACCACGACGCCTGAGTTCGGTCACAAGGTGCTGACCGACAGCCCCCTGCACGGCATCACGCGCAATCCGTGGAATCGCGAGCATACGAGCGGCGGCTCGAGCGGCGGCGCGGCCGTCGCGGTGGCGCTGGGTCTCGGCCCGATCGCCATGTCGACCGACGGCGCAGGCTCGGGCCGCATTCCCGCGGCCTGCTGCGGCGTCTACGGGCTGAAGGCAACCCTGGGCCGCGTGCCGCATGAGGTGCCGCCGGACCAGTTCGGCCAACTCACCTATCTCGGTGTCATGGCGCGCCATCCGAGCGATCTCGGCGCCGGCCTCGCGTCGATGTCGGGCGGCCATCCCAACGATCCGTGGACCCTGGCCATCGGCCGCGAACCCTTCGCCTGGCCCGACGAATCCGGCGAGCATCCGATCGCCGGCCGTCGCATCACCGTGATCCGCCGCATGACCGGCGGCTATCTCGATCCCGACACCGAGGCCCGCCTCGACGCCGCCCTCGCCTTCCTCGACAAGCAGGGCGCCACGATCAAGGAGCTGGACGGCCGCGAGATCGACTGGAAGCTCGACGTCGCGCGCATCATCCTGCGCGCCAACCAGATCGAGCGCTTCGCCGACATCCTGAAGAACCGCCGCGGCGATCTCGATCCCTCTTTCGCCAAGACGCTGGACGAAGGCGAATCGGTCGACGTGGTGCAGTTGCGCCGGGCGCTGGTCGACCGCACGACGGCGTTCAAGTCGGTGCAGCGCCTGTTCGCCGATTGCGACCTCCTGCTGACGCCCACCGTCGCCACGCCGGCGCCGCTCGCCACCCAGAACCAGTTCGAACCGCTGGTGGTCGACGGCAAGCCGCTCGGCGACCTGCGCGCCGCTTGGTACACCTACACGATCCCGTTCAACATGACGGGCCATCCGGCGATCTCGATCCCGTTCGGCCGCTCGAAGGCGGGCCTGCCCATCGGCATCCATTTCGTGGCACCGTGGTATGCTGAGGGACATCTCATCAAACTCGCCGAAGCTTTCGACGCCGAGACCGGCGCCTCGGCCGAGTTCCCGCCGGGCTTCGCCGCCGGCGCCTGAGATGCGCAGCACCACCTCCGCACCGAAAAGCCTGGGCTGGCTGCTGCTGCCGGCCCTGCTGGTGCTCGCCCTGTTCCTGGGCTCGGTGGCGCTGCTCCTCTTCCACGCCTTCTGGGTCAAGGACGGCTTCTCACTGATCTACTTCCGGCAGATCCTCGACCGCGCCGACTATCACGAGGTCTTCCTGCGCACCGTATCGATCTCGTCCATCGTGGCGGTCGCCTCGGCCGTTCTGGCCTATCCGATCGCGCTATTGCTGTGGCGCCTGCCCCGATGGCGCAACCTCCTGCTGGTGATCGTGCTGGTGCCGTGGCTGGTCAGCCTGGTCGTGCGCACCTACGGCTGGCTGGTCATCCTCGGACCCAAGGGCTTTCTCAACGAGACGCTCAAATGGGCGGGCGTCATCCAGTCGCCGCTGCCGCTGATCTTCAACGATCTCGGCGTGGTGATCGGCCTCACCCATGTGCTGATGCCCTTCGCCGTGATCGCGACCCTCTCGGTCCTGCTGCAGATCGACAACCGGCTGGAGGAAGCCAGTGAATCGCTGGGCGCCGGCGGCTTCGAGACCTGGCGCCGCGTCGTACTGCCGCTATCGCTGCCCGGCGTCTTCACCGGCCTCGGCATCACTTTCCTGACCTCAATGGGCGCCATCGTGACGCCGATCCTGCTGGGCGGCATCCGCCAGAAGATGGCGGGCACGCAGATCTATCAGGAGGTCGTCTACAACTTCAACATGAGCAAGGCCTCGGCCTGGGCGATCTGTCTGCTGCTGCTGAGCGGCCTGGGCCTCGCCCTCCTGCGCATGCTCGAAGCGGCCCTGGTGCCGAAGGCCGATCGATGAACGCCCCGATCCTCAGACTGGGCCGTGCCGCCTCGTTCGCGTTGCTGCTGTTCCTGCCGCTGCCCATCGTGGTGATCGGCGCCACCTCGTTCGCCGCCGCCGGTTACCTCAAATTCCCGCCGGGCGAGCTCAGCCTGCGCTGGTATGCCGAGGCGGCCACCGACCCGCGCTGGATCGAGGCCTTCGGGACCAGCCTGGGCATTGCCGCCGTAGTCTCCGTGCTCGTCACCGCCATCGCCTTCGCCGGCGCCTATGCCTGCCACCGGCTGCGGCCACGCTGGCTGCCGGCCTTCGAGCTGGCGGTCATGTCGCCGCTCTTCTTCCCGCACGCCGCGCTGGGCGTCGCCCTGGTGAACGTGCTGGCGATGGCGGGCTATCTCGGCTCGGCCACCGGCATCGTCATCGCCCACATCGTCTGCACGCTCCCCTTCGCCTGGCGGCCGATCGTCGTCGCCCTGCAGCGCATCGACGGCGAGATCGTCGAGGCCGCCTCACTGCTGGGTGCCGACGAGCGCCGCATCGCCCTCGGCATCGCCCTGCCGCTCGCCCGGTCCGGCCTCGTCACCGCACTGCTCTTCTCCTTCATCATCTCGTTCGACGAGGTGACGATCACGATGTTCCTCACCGGGCCGCAGGTCACGACCCTGCCGGTCCAGATCTATGCCTTCATCCAGGAGAATGCCTCGCCGGTGCTGGCGGCGATCTCGACCGCGACCGTCGTGGTGACCCTGATGGTGGTCATGCTGCTGGAGCGGCTGATCGGCCTCGAGTTCTTCGTGGCCCATGATCCCGCCTAGCCCATCAGGACCAGCCTTTGGCCCTGATATGGGCCTTCACGGCATCGAGGAACGCGTCGGCCAGCCGCGAGGGCTTGCGATGGCGCGGCCGCATGGCGCGGAACAGATAGCGGATGCGCGGCTCGAACGGCACGACGGCGATGCCGGCGCCGAGATAGTCGCGGGCGGTGAACGGATCGACGATCGAGACACCGAGGCCGCGCGCGGCGAGCGCGCAGGCATCGGCGGAGGAGTAGACGTCGATCTGCAGCTGCCGCTCGATCCTCTCCTGCTCGAAGGCGGCGTCGATCAGATGGCGCATCCGGCCGTCGAGCGGGAACGACAGGAATCGTTCGCCGCGGAGGTCGGCGGGCCGGATCACTTTGCGCCGCGCCAGCCGATGGCCAGCCGGCAGCACACAGACCGCCGCCGCCCGGCTCAGCTCCTCCGTGACCATCGCGGGATGCTCGAACGGCATCATCGAGAAACCGAGGTCGATCTGCTGGTCGATCATCTTCTGGTTGATGTAGGTCGAGCTGCGGACCTGGAAGACGATGTGCGCCTTGGTGTGACGCTGCATGAAGGTCGCCATGACGTCCGGCAGGACGCTGCGGCCGAGCGCCGGGGTCGAATAGATCAGCAGGTCGCCGACCTGACGCTCGCGAATCTCGCGCGCCACTTCCGTCACCCGCTCCAGACTGTGATAGAGCCGCGTCACCTCCTGCTCGAGCAGGCGCGCCTCGCTGGTCGGCGCCAGCCGCCGCTTGATGCGCGTGAACAGCGGATAGCCGATCTCGTGCTCCAGTCCAGCCAGGATCTTGCTCACCGCGGGCTGCGAGACGCCCAGCCGTTCCGCGGCGGCCGTAACCGTGCCGCGCGCCATGACGGCGCGAAAGGCTTCGAGCTGGCGCGATGTGATCATCATAACCTCAAGGAACTAACCGCATCGGACAATGACTTTGACCGTCTCGTCCCTCAAGCCGTAACTCTGCCCAGTCAACGTTTTGCGTGTGAGTCCGTTCATGCCTGTCGTTAACCAGCCGATCTTCGCCAGCGATTTCAAGGACGAGCCCTACTGGTGGGAGGCTTTCCGGCCGCAGAGCATCACGACACCGTCGCTGCCGAACAAGACCGACGTGGTGGTCGTGGGCGGCGGCTACGCCGGCCTCGCCACCGCGCGCGCCCTGGCGGATGGCGGCGTACAGAGTGTGGTGCTCGAAGCCGACGAATTCGGCGCGGGCGCCTCGACACGCAGCGGCGGCGCGCTCAGCGCCGGCCTCTCGATCGGCAAGAGCTTCACAGGCCGCACCCTCGACTATTCGCCCGACCTGGTACGCGACGTGGTGGGCTGGGCGATCGATGCCTATCGCGCGCTGGTCGACCTGGTCGATCAGGAAGGGATCGACTGCCATCTCGAGCAGCACGGCCGTTTCCTCGGCGCCTGCGCGGCGTCACACTATGAAGGCTTGCGCACGCGCTTCGCCAAGCTGCGCGACGGCGGCGCCACCGACTGCCGCCTGATCACCCGCGAGGAGCAGCGCGAGGAGATCGGCAGCGATTTCTATCATGGCGGGATGGTCTTCGAGACGGCGGGCAAGCTTCATCCCGCCCTGTTCTACGGCGGCCTGCTGGCGGCGGTGCGCCGGCGCAACTCGGTGACGCTGGCGGGCCATTGCCGCGCCACCGGCCTCGCCCCCGACGGCGAAGGCTGGCGGATCAGCACCAGCTTGGGCGAGGTCCGCGCGCGGCACGTCGTCGTCGCGACCAACGGCTACACGTCGGGCGTCACGCCGCGCCTGCAGAAGCGCCTGGTCCCGATCGCCAGCCACATCATCGCGACCGAGGAGCTGCCCGCGGACCTGATCCGCGAGATCTGCCCGAAGGGGCGCACCTTCTCCGAGACGCGGCGCGTGCTGCACTACTACCGGATCTCGCCCGACGGGAAGCGCGTCATCTTCGGCGGCCGCGCCCGCTTCACCGAAATCGACGCCGAGCTGCGCGCCCAGCTCCTGCATCGGGCGCTGGTCGAGCGACTGCCTCAGCTTGCGGACACCAAGGTCACCCACACCTGGCAGGGCAACGTCGCCTTCACCTACGACGCGCTGCCGCATGCCGGCGAGCTCGACGGGCTGCACTTCGTCCTGGGCTGCAACGGCTCGGGCGTGTCCATGATGCCGTTCCTCGGCAATGCGATGGGCCGATCGATTGCCGGGCGCCTGCGGGGCAAGGTTCCCTTCGCCGGAACCGAGTTGCCGTCCATTCCACTCTACTCCGGCAAGCCCTGGTTCCTGCCGATGATCGGCAGCGCCTTCCGCACCCTGGATTACATCGACGAGAAGGTCAGATGAGCGCTTCGTTCTTTTCCGCCGATTACGACGAAGCGCGCCAGCGCTTCCTCGACGCCTCGGCCAAAGCCGGCGCCAGCGTCCAGACTCACGTCCATCCTTCGAAGGGCGCGGCGGGCGAGGAAATCGCCACCGATACGGCGCTGCTGGGGCCCACCGACGCAGGCAAGCTGTTCATCGTGAGTTCGGGCACGCATGGGCCGGAAGGCTTCGCCGGCTCGGCCTGCCAGCTCGCGCTGCTGAGCGACGAGCTGGCAAGGCGGGCGGCCGATCGCGGGATCGCGCTGCTGCTGATCCATGCGGTCAATCCCTACGGCTTCTCCCACCTGAAGCGGACGAATGAGGACAATATCGACCTCAATCGGAACTTCGGAAACTTCTCCCAACCTTATCCCGACAACCCGGTCTACGAGCAGATCCACGACCTGCTGGTGCCGGCAACCTGGCCGCCCACGGCCGACAACGAGGAGCGCCTGACGGCCGCGATGGCGCGCCTTGCAGGGCAACGCGATCCGGGCGTGTCGAGCGGCCAGGCAAAGCACGCGGACGGCCTCTTCTACAGCGGCACGGCGCCGGCCTGGAGCAACGGCACGATCCGCTCGATCCTGCGCACTCATGGCACGAACAAACGGCACGTCGCCTGGATCGACGTCCATACCGGCCTCGGGCCATACGGCCACGGCGAAAAGATCTTCGGGCGCCATTCCGAAGAAACGACGCGGCGCGCGAAGGCCTGGTGGGGAAGCGACCTGATCGTGAGCACGGCCACCGAGTCCGTATCGCCGCGCACGGTCGGGCACATCACGGGCTGCGCGCCCGAGGAATGCCCGCAGGCAGCGATCACGCCCACGACGCTGGAATACGGCACGATGCCCAATCCGGTGGTGCGCCACGCACTGCGCGGCGAGGCCTGGCTGGCGGGCCATCCCGACGCGCCGACGCCTCTGGTGAAGGACATCAGGCGGGCGGTGCGCGACGCCTTCTACGTCGATGCCGACGACTGGAAGGGCATGATCCTCGGCCAGTTCCGCGCCCAGGCGTTGCAGACGATCAACGGACTAGCAGAAGAACAAATCTAGGGAGGAACCATGAACATCAAGGCCCTGCTGGGCGCCGTCGCCGGTCTCGCGCTCGCGATGCCGGCTGCCGCGCAATCGACGCTCAAGATCGTGATGCACTCCGACCTCAAGATCCTCGATCCGATCTGGGCGTCGGCGCAGATCAGCCGCACGCACGGCTACCTCGTCTACGATACGCTGTTCGGACTCGACGGCGATCTCAAGCCGCAGCCGCAGATGGTGGGGAACTGGACCGTCGATCCGGCCGGGCTGATCTACAGCTTCACCCTGCGCGACGGGCTGAAGTGGCACGACGGGGCGCCGGTCACCGCCGAAGATTGCGTCGCCTCGCTCAGGCGCTGGGGCAGCCGCGACCCGGTCGGCCTCAAGCTGATGGCCAACGTCAAGGAACTCAGTGCGCCCGACGCGAAGACGATCCGCCTCGAACTCGCGCGCCCCTACGGCCTGGTGATCGATTCGCTCGCCAAGCCCGCCGGCGTCGTGCCCTTCATGATGCCCAAGCGGGTCGCCGAAGCGCCGGCCACGCAGCAGATCAAGGACCCGACCGGCTCCGGCCCTTTCATCTTCAAGGCCGACGAATGGCGGCCCGGCGACCGCGTCGTGTACGTGAAGAATCCGAACTATGTGCCGCGCACCGAGGCGCCCGGCAACTACGCGGGCGGCAAGGTCGCCAAGGTCGACAGGGTCGAGTGGGTGTCGATCGCCGATCCCCAGACTGCGGTGAACGCGCTGGAGAACGGCGAAGTCGATGCGCTCGAATCGGTGGCGCACGACCTACTGCCGCTGGTCGAGAAGCGGCGCGGGATCGAGGTGCAGCGCGGCGCCTATGCCAGCCAGTATGCGCTCCGGCCGAACTGGCTGCATCCGCCCTTCAACGATCCCCGGATGAGGCTCGCCCTGGGCTACGCGATCGACCAGAAAGGCTTTCTCGACGCCGCCGTCGGCGACCCCAAGTACTGGCGTCTCTGCAAGACCTACTATGGCTGCGGCACGCCGCTCGCCTCGGACAAGGGCACGTCGGGCCTGCTCGAAGGCAATGTCGAGAAGGCGAAGGCCCTGCTCAAGGAAGCGGGCTACGACGGTCGGCCGATCGTACTGCTGCAGGTCACCGACCTTGCCTCGCTCGCCAATCTCGGTCCCGTCGCCAAGGCGCAGCTCGAGCGGGTCGGCTTCAAGGTCGACATGCGTCCGGCCGACTGGCAGACGCACCTCGCGAGGGTCATGCGCAAGGAACCGCCGGAAGACCGCGGCTGGAACGTCACCCTGTCGAGCACCGGCGTGATCGACGTCGCGAACCCGATCACCTCGCTGTTCCTGAACTCGGCCTGCGACAAGGCCTCCGCCGGCTGGTCGTGCGACGCGCGGATCGAGGCGATGCGCGAGGCCTACACGCTGGAGTCGGATGCCGGAAAACGCAAGGCAATCGCCGAGGAGATCCAGGAGCGTGCCCTGCAGGTCGGCACGCACTATCCACTCGGCGAGTGGTACAGCGCCTCGGCCGTCAACGCCCGCACCAAGGGCTGGATCCGCCCGCCCTCGACGACCGTCTTCTGGAACGTCGAGGTCGCGAAGCGCTGAAGGCGCTGATCCTACTTCTTCTGGGCGCCCGGCAGGAAGTCGTCGAGCGGGACGCCGAAGCTGTTGAGCGCCCAGGAGACGAGATTGTACTGGCCGACCGTGAACACGGCGTCCATGAGCTGCTCGGTCGAATAGGTCTTCGCGAGCGTCGTCCAGGTCGCGTCGGAGGCGACCGAGTTCTCGAAGAGATCGTCGGCGAGCTGCATCAACGCCGCCTCGTGCTCGCTCCAGCCCTTGGCCTTGGGGCCTTCCTTGAGGTTCGCGATGTCGGCATCGCTGACGCCGCCCCGCTTGGCGATCAGCTCATGCTGCGCAAATTCGTACTCGGCCTGGTTCAGCCAGCCGATTCGCAGGATCAGCAGCTCGCGATCGCGGAAGGGCAGCGTCTGCTTGGACAGGATGTGGCCCGCGAACGGCGTCCAGCGCTTCGTCAAGGCAGGGTGATTGGCCATCACCTTGAAGATGTTGAACACCTGCCCGTTCATGGCGTTCTTCTCGATGGCCTCGCGCTCCTCGGCCTTCATGGTCGAAAGGTCACGAATCGGAATACGCTGCTTGCGCTTGATCACCACTTTCCTCCGTTGTCGGTCATGATGTGGACTAACGTCCCGTCCCGCGACCGACAAGGCGAAAGACACTACTCCGCGCGCTGGCTTTCGCGCGGCGGCTGGAGCTTCGCCGCGGCGAGCTTCGCCTGGCCCGGTGTGCTGAACTGATGGCCTTCCAGTGCGAAGAACGGACGCGCGAAAGCATGGAAGCGGAACGCGTTGCCTTCCTTGAGGACGACGCCAGCGGGCTTTCCCCAGATTTCGACGACGAAGGGCTCGGGCATGGCGCGGTCTCCTTCAGGCTCAAGTATCTGCGATCGGCTCTGAGATGGTGTCGACATGGGAGAAGACAATGACCGGAAGTGTCGAAACAACAGACGGTCATAGGAGAAGCTTCGCGTACGGCATCAATATGGCGGCAACGTTTTTCCCTGCTGGTGCAGCGGTCATCATTGCTGAACAATGACACTCCCATGTCACGCACCCTCACCCGCTCTCGCTTCATGGGAATCGCCGCCGGTGCCGGCCTGCTCGTTGCAGGTCACGGTGCCGCGCAGACGGGAGTCCGCATGCATCAGCGCAAGATCCGCTCCTCGGGCGAGATGCTGCCGGTCGTCGGCGTCGGCACGTGGCGCACGTTCGACGTCGGCGCGAAGCCGGAGGACCGCGCACCGCTCGCAGAGGTGCTGCGGCTGTTGTTCGCCGCCGGCGGCTCGGTGATCGACACGTCGCCCATGTACGGCTCCGCCGAGGCCGTGATCGGAGACCTGTTGGCTGCGGCCGACGCGCGCGCCAGGGCCTTCATCGCCACCAAGGTCTGGACCACGGGCCGCGACAGGGGTGTCGCGCAGATGCGCAATTCGATGCGTCTGCTGAAGACCGACCGCATCGACCTGATGCAGATCCACAATCTCGTCGACTGGCGCGCCCATCTGCCGACCCTGCGCGCCTGGCAGGCAGAGGGCCGCATCCGCTATCTGGGCATCACCCACTATACGCAGAGCGCCCATGACGAGCTGGAAAGCGTGATGCGTGCGGAGAAGTGGGACTTCGTCCAGATCAACTACGCGCTCGACGATCGCGCCGTCGAACGCAGGCTTCTGCCTCTGGCCGCCGAGCGCGGCATCGCGGTGATCGTGAACCAGCCGTTCGGTGGCGGCGGCCTGCTGCGCAAGCTCATGGGCCGCAAGCTGCCCGACTGGGCCGGCGAAATCGGCGCCACGAGCTGGGCGCAGCTCCTGCTCAAGTTCGTGCTGGCCAATCCGGCGGTCACCTGCGTCATTCCGGGCACCGGCAAACCCGAGCACATGGCGGACAATCTGCAGGCGGGCTTCGGCGTCTATCCCGATGCGGCGCTGCGCAAGAAGATGATCGACGAGATCCAGGTCTGAGCGGCGCGCTCCCCTGAATCAGAGCGGCAGCTCCATCTCGATCCAGGCGATCGCGGATGAATGCCTGGGCTGCCAGCCCAGCTCGCTGCGGGTGCGCCGGGCCCGGACGCGGCTGTTGGAGCCGAACGTGTAGGCCGCACTGTTCTCGCCGAGTTCTTTCGCGGCGTCCTCGAACGGCCAGACTTGCGGCTCGGCCAGCTTCAGGCGGCGCGCGATCGCGGCGCAGATGTCCCGGTACGAGGCCTCGCCGTTCTCGGCGAAATAGAAGGCGCCGGCCGGCGCCTTGACCAGCGCCAGGCGATAAATGTCGGCCACGTCCTCGACATGGACATTCGACCAGATATTCAGTCCCTTGCCGACATGGCGCACCACGCCGGTCGCCTTTGCCCTTCTTGCCAGACCAGGGATCTGCGCGCTGTCGCGCGCCAGGCCGAGGCCGTTGCCGTAGATCATGGTCGGGCAGACGACGATGGAGCGAACACCGCGGCGGCTCGCGTCACGGATCGTCCGGTCGATGGCGACCCGCGCCTGCTTGCCCGGCACGGGATCCATCGGCGTGTCCTCGTCGTAGATCTTGTCCGAGGCAACGTCGCCATGGGCGTCGTCGGCCACGATGCTGGAACCGCTGGTATGGATGAACGGCTTGTCCGAACCGGCGAGTCCGTCGAGGAACGCCTCCACGGCGCCTCGATGATCGCTGTTGGCCGTGTTGATCACGGCATCAGCGCGCCTGGCTTCGGCCACGAGGATCGCGGCGTCGTCGAGGCCGCCCGTCACCGGCTCGACGCCCAATGAGGCGAGCCTGACGCCCTTCCCGGCATCGCGGACGAGGCCGCGCACCTTGTGACCATCGTCGAGCAGGCGGCGCGCGATGGTGCCGCCGATATAGCCGGTCGCGCCGGTCATGAAGATGTTCATGGTCGTATCTCCCAGGGTCTTTCCAACGAGATTGAGCAAATCCGGCGCCACAGCATAGACCTCATGCTGAGGAGGCCCGAAGGGCCGTCTCGAAGCATGGGCTAAACGCACCGCGTCTGTTGCCCATCCTTCGAGACGCACGCCTGCGGCGTGCTCCTCAGGATGAGGTTGTGTACCTCTAAAGGGCCAGGGTCATCTGCGGTGGCACCGTGCGCTCTTCGCGCCGGTGCAGGTTATGGAGCGAGACGCCCAGCAGGCGCACTTTCTTTTCGAGTGGGAAGATCGAACGCACCAGCTCGCGCGCGGTGCGCTCAAGCAGGTCGCGGCTGTCCACGCCCTCGTGCATTGTCCGGCTCCTCGTCACGATGCGGAAGTCGGCATACTTGATCTTCACGGTCACGGTGCGGCCGACGATGCCGGTGCGCTCGCAGTAGGACCAGACATCGCCCAGCACCGAGGCGACGCCCTCTTCCACCGCGGCCGGCCGGTCGAGATCCTCCATGAAGGTCGTCTCCGAGCCGACCGACTTGCGCGGACGGTCGGGCACGACCCTGCGCTCGTCATGGCCGCGCGCGATGGCGTGATAGTAGGCGCCGGAGCGGCCGAAATACTGCTGCAGGAACTCCAGCGTCTGCGCCTTCAGGTCGGCGCCGGTATGGATGCCCAGCCGGTTCATCTTCTCCGCCGTCTTCGGCCCGACGCCGTGGAAGCGGCCGACCGGCAGTCCTTCGACGAACGCCGGTCCCTTCTCGGGCGGGATCACCGTCTGGCCGTCGGGCTTGCGATGATCCGAGGCGAGCTTGGCCAGGAACTTGTTGTAGGAGATGCCGGCCGAGGCGGTCAGCCCCGTGCGCTCGAGGATGCGCGCCCTGATCTCGCGGGCGATCTCCGAAGCGAGCGGCATGCCCTTGAGGTTGATCGTGACGTCGAGATAGGCCTCGTCGAGCGAGAGCGGCTCCACCAGGGGCGTGTAATCGAGGAAGATCTCGCGGATCTGGCGCGACACTTCCTTGTAGACCTCGAAGCGCGGCTTCACGAAAAGCAGCTCCGGACACAGGCGCTTGGCGGTGACCGAGGGCATGGCCGAGCGCACGCCGAACTTGCGCGCCTCGTAGCTCGCCGCCATCACGACGCCGCGCTGCCGCCCGCCGACCGCGACCGGCCGGCCGCGCAGCGAAGGATCGTCGCGCTGCTCCACGGACGCATAGAAGGCGTCCATGTCGACGTGGATGATCTTGCGGACCTCTGTTTCCGCCATGGGCGGAGTATAGGCCCGTGGAGGAGGACGGTCCCCCACGTCCTCGCCGATCAGGCGAGGCGCAGGCGGAGCGTGAAGACCGCCCCTCCCCCCGGCCGGTCGTCGACCGAAATGGTGCCGCCATGAGCGGCAGCCACGCGGGTCACGATGGCCAGACCCAGGCCACGGCTCTCGGGACGGGCGCGGTCGCGCCGCCAGAAGCGCTTGAAGATCGTCTCTCGCTCGGCGAGAGGCACGCCGGGCCCCTCGTCCAGCACCCGAACCGTTCCGTCCGCGGCGACATCGACCTCGATCGCCCCGCCGACCGGCGTGTGGCGAATGGCATTCTCGATGAGATTGCGGACCGCCCGAAACAGCGCTTCCGGATGGCCGTGCACCCACACCGGCGCTTCGGCGCCCGTCAGGCCGATCGTCTTGTCGCTGTCGAGGACGAGCGGCGCCATGAAGGCGACCGCATCGGCACAGACGTTCTGCAGGTCCGCCCGGGAGCTGTCGTCCACCACGAACGCCTCAAGCTCGGCGATGTCGAGGACCTGGTTCACGGTACGCGTCATGTTGACGATGTCCGCTTCCAGCGATCGGCGCAGCGGCTGCTCCTCCATCGTGTCGACGCGGGCGCGCATGATGGCGAGCGGCGTCCGCAGTTCGTGCGCCATGTCGGCGGTGAACTCGCGCTGCGCACGGAAGCCCGCCTCGAGCCGGTCGAGCGCCTGGTTGACGGCGTGGACGAGCGGCACGATCTCCCTGGGCATCGATTGCTCCGACAGGCGGACGTCGGTGCTGGTCGGCCCGATCGATGCCGCCGTGTCGGAGGCGGCGCGCACCGGATCGAGAGCGCGGCGGAAGATCATGATGTCTATCAGCAGCAGGAGCAGCAGGATCGGAAAGGTGATCCAGGCGACGCGCGGCAGGAACGAGGCGACGATATCGTCGATGATCACGTCGCGGTGCGCCAGATCCTGTCCGACCTGGATCCAGTAGAGACGGTCGCCGATGGCCCGCGGCACGTTCACTCCAATGAGCACCGTGCCCCTGCTTCGGTGCCGCGAGAACGAGTCGTTCTCCAGCGGATCGTTCGCCCCCGAGAGCGGCGCATCGTCCGGACGCGAGGTGAACAGCACATTGCCTTTCGCATCGAGGATGGCATAGGCATAGAGGGCGTAGTCGCCCGAATAGAGGGGCTGAGCTTCCCGCGGAATATCCAGCATGACACCGCCGCCGCCGGGAGTTGGCCGCAGGAAGCTCGCGATCGTGAGGGCCTGGGCGCGCAGCGCGTCGCGGTGGAGGCTATTGGCCGCCTCGTCGAGCAGCCAGTAGAGCGCCAGCGGCATCAGGATGGACGTCACGCCGATCGCCACGACGTGCAGCGCGACGACACGAGAGATGATCGAGCGGAACCGCGTCAAGCGGCAGCCTTTTCCTCAGCCAGCAGATAGCCGACGCCACGAACGGTATGGATCTTCACGGTCGCGCCGCAGTCCGACAGCATCTTGCGCAGGCGATGGACGTAGACCTCGACCGCGTTCGAGCCGACATCGCCCGAAAGGCCGAAGAGCTGGTCCTCGAATAGACGCTTCGGCACCACGTTTCCGCCGCGCCGCAGCAGGATTTCGAGGATCGCGGTCTCACGAGCCGGGAAGACCCGCATCATCCCGTCGACGAAGACCTGCCGGCCCTCCGTCTCGAGCGAGACGTTGCCGAAGGTGAGCTGGCGGCCGAGCAGGTTGCCAGGCCGGCGCAGCAGCGCCTGGAGGCGCGCCACCAGCTCCTCCATCGCGAACGGCTTGACGAGGTAGTCGTCGGCGCCCGCCCTGAGGCCGTTGACCCGGTCGCTCACTCCATCACGTGCCGTGAGCACGAGGACTGGCGTCGAATCGCCGCGGCTCCGGATGCTGCGCAACAGCGACAGCCCGTCCTGGTCGGGAAGGCCGAGGTCGAGCACGATCGCCGAGTAGCGCATGGCCGCCAGCGAATGCGCGGCATCGCCGGCATTGCCTACGGAATCCGCCGAGAATCCGCTGCGCGCCAGACCCTTGATCAGCAAGGCGACGAGTTCGGCATTGTCCTCGACCAGAAGGACCCTCATGGGCCTCGACCTCCCCGGACGTGTTCACTATTGAATTCATTCTAGCACGGCCTGCGTCTGCGAGCCGTCATCGGGGAGCCAATTCAGGTGCACGTAATGCGAAACGCCTAGCTTCCCCGGCATGTTCACTGCGCCGAAAACGTCCACGACCTCACCGCTGCGCCGTCACCGCCTGTGGTTCGCCGGCGCGGGCATCGCAGCCCTTGCGCTTGCCGCGGTATGGACCATCGACACCGGCCCGACCAATGCCCTCGTGCGTCCGGCAGCGGCGGCCGTCGAGAATGACGGCACGTTCCATCCGAGCGATACCCAGTGGGCCGGCCTGCATTTCGCGCCGGTCGAAGCGGCCTCCTTCCGCGACGAACGCGCGACCGACGGCAAGATCGGCATCAACGAAGACACAACGACGCCGGTTTTCTCGCCCTATTCGGGTCGGGTCACGCGCCTGATCGCCAAGCCCGGCGACCATGTCGAGCGCGGCGCGCCGCTGTTTGCCATCGAGGCCAGCGAGTTCGTGCAGGGCCAGAACGATCTGGTGAGCGCGGTCGCCGGTGTCGAGAAGGCCCGCTCCAAGCTCGCCCTCGCCCAGAATTTCGAGAGGCGCCAGAAGGAATTGCTGTCGATCCGCGGCGGCTCGCTGAAGGATCTGGAGCAGGCCCAGTCCGACCTCGTCGCGGCGCAGGGCGACCTGCGTTCTTCCGAGATCGCGCTGGCCGCGGTGCGCAACCGCCTGCGCATCCTCGGCCGCACCGACGCCGAGATCGATGCGTTGGAGAAGGTCGACCATATCGGCGCGGAGGCGATCGTCTCGGCGCCCATCGCCGGTACCGTCATCCAGCGCAAGGTTGGCCTCGGCCAGTACATCAACGCCGGCGCTACCGAACCGGTGTTCAACATCGGCGACCTCTCGAAGGTCTGGCTGGTCGCCAATGTCCGTGAATCCGACGCGCCGAAGATGAAGGTCGGTGCTCCGGTCGAGGTGTCGGTGCTGGCCCATCCCGGCCGCGCCTTCAACGCCAGGCTGGCCTATGTCGCGCCGGCGCTCGACCCGAATACCCGCCGCCTGCCGGTGCGCGCCGAGATCGTGAACGCCGATCGCGAACTGATGCCCGAGATGTTCGCCAGCTTCCGCATCGTCACCGGCGACCCCACGACCAATCCCGCCGTGCCGCAGGACGCCGTCGTCTACGAAGGCGCCAACGCCCGCGTGTGGGTTGCCAACCCGCAGGACAAGTCCGTCGCGTCGCGCCCGATCGAGGTCGGCACGACCTCGATCGGCATGGTGGAGGTCAAGAAGGGCCTTGCCCTGGGCGAGAACGTGGTGACCAGCGGCACCCTCTTCATCGACCGCGCGGCCAGGCGCGACTGAGCACCCGCCGCGGTACCGATTGACGGCCCGCCGCGGCACGCAGCGGCGGCCTCCCCAACAGACGGTCGTCACCCATGCAGTCCATCGTTGCCGCCGCCCTGAAGCAGCGCATCCTCGTCGTCATCCTGAGCGTGGTGCTTTCCGTCGCCGGCCTGTTCGCCTATTCGCGGCTGAATATCGAGGCGTATCCTGACCCGGTACCGCCGCTGGTCGACATCATCACGCAGAATCCCGGCCAGTCGTCGGAGGAGATCGAGCGCTACATCACGATCCCCATCGAGATCCAGATGGCGGGCCTGCCCTACATCCAGGCCATCCGCACCGTATCGCTGTTCGGCCTGAGCGACGTGAAGGTCCAGTTCACCTACGACGTGACCTATCAGCAGGCCTCGCAGATGGTGATCAACCGCCTGTCGCAGCTCGGCCCCCTGCCCAACGGCGCGCAACCCACCCTGTCACCCACCAGCCCGATCGGCGAGGTCTTCCGCTACCGGGTCGTCGGGCCTCCGGGCTACTCGGCCGCCGACCTCAAGACCCTGCAGGACTGGGTGCTGCAGCGCCGGCTGAAGGCGATCCCCGGCGTCGTCGACGTCACCGGCTGGGGCGGCAAGACCAAGACCTACGACATCACGGTCAATCTCGACCGCCTGCTGGCCTACGGCCTCACCCTGAAGCAGGTGCTCGACGGGCTGAACAACGCCAACATCAATGTCGGCGCCAACACCGTGAACATCGGCTCGCAGTCGGCAATCGTGCGCAGCGTCGGCCAGATCCGCTCGATGGACGACATCCGCAACACCATGCTGACCGTGCGCGACGGCGCGCCGGTGCTGGTCTCCGACGCGGCCGACGTCACCGTCGGCCACCAGCCGCGGCTCGGCATCGCCGGACAGAACGACGACGACGACATCGTGCAGGGCATCGTGCTGATGCGGCGCGGCGCCGAGACCATGCCGACGCTCGGCGGCGTGCTGGCCGAGGTCGACAAGATCAACAATGGCGGCATCCTGCCCCCCGGCGTGCGTATCGAGCGCATCTACGACCGCAGCTCGCTGGTGAACATCACCACCCACACCGTCCTGCACAACATGGTGGTGGGCGTCTGCCTCATCTTCCTGATCCAGTGGCTGTTCCTGGGCGACCTTCGCAGCGCGCTGATCGTCTCCGCGACCATCCCCTTCGCGCTCCTGTTCGCCGTGGTCGTCCTGGTGCTGAGCGGAGAATCGGCGAACCTGCTGTCGATGGGCGCGATCGACTTCGGCATCATCGTCGACGCCACCGTCATCATGGTCGAGAACATCTTCCGGCATCTGTCCGAGGGCGGGCACTCGACCGGTCCGCAGCGGCGCGCGCCGGGCGGCCTCACCGGCAAGCTGGCGACGATCTTCAACGCCTCGACCGAGGTCACCCAGGCGATCTTTTTCTCGGCCACCATCATCATCGCGGGCTTCCTGCCGCTGTTCACGCTCTCCGGCGTCGAGGGCCACATCTTCGGGCCGATGGCACGCACCTATGCCTATGCGCTGGCGGGCGGCCTGATCGCGACCTTCACCGTGTCGCCGGCGCTGGCGGGGCTGCTGCTGCCCGACAGGATGGCGCACGTGGAAACGCGCGCCGTGCGGGTGCTGCGCCGGGCCTACGAGAAGCTGCGCAACGCGGCACTGGCCAGCCGCCGCGCGACGGCGGCCGCCGGTCTCGGCGCGCTGGCGCTGGCCGGCCTTGCCGGCGGGTCGATCGGGCTCGAATTCCTGCCCAAGCTCGAGGAAGGCAATATGTGGATCCGCGCCGTGATGCCGGCGTCGATCTCGCTCGAGGCCGGCAACGACTACGCCAACCGCATGCGCAGACTCATCAAGGGCTTTCCCGAGGCCGAGACCGTGATCTCCCAGCACGGGCGGCCCGACGACGGGACCGATTCGACCGGCTTCTTCAACGCCGAATTCTTCGTGCCGCTGAAGCCCATGGACCAATGGCGCAAGGGGCTCGACAAGGAGGCCCTCATCGCCGAGATCAGCGGCGCACTCGAGAAGGGCTTCCCCGGCGTCGAATTCACCTTCTCCCAGTACATCCAGGACAACGTCCAGGAAGCCGCCTCCGGTGTGAAGGGCGAGAACTCGGTCAAGATCTCGGGCAACGACCTCGAGACACTGGCCAAGCTCGGCAACGAGATCAAGGCGGTGCTGGCCACCGTGCCCGGCATCACCGACCTCGCCGTGTCGGCCTCGCTCGGCCAGCCGACCATCCGCATCGACATCGACCGCGCCAGGGCCGCGCGCTACGGACTGGCTCCCGGCGACATCAATGCCACCGTCCAGGCGGCGATCGGCGGCCAGGCCGCGGGCGACGTCTATGAAAGCGGCAGCGACCGCCATTTCCCGATGGTCGTCCGCCTGGCCTCGCGCTACCGCGAGAGCCTCGACGCGATCAGCCGCATCCAGATCGGCGTCCAGGGCGCGAACGGCAACATCACGCAGGTGCCGTTGAGCGAAGTCGCCAGGGTCGAGCTGGTCTCCGGCGCCTACTACATCTATCGCGAACAGCAGGAACGCTACGTTCCGGTGAAGTTCAGCGTCCGCGGCCGCGACCTCGGCAGCGCCATCCTCGAGGCGCAGCAGCGCGTCGCGGAGCAGGTAAAGATCCCCGGTGGCTACCGCATCGAATGGGTGGGCGAGTTCGGCAACCTGAAGAACGCGTTGCAGCGCCTGGCCGTCGCCGTGCCGATCGCCATCGGCCTGATCGGGCTGCTGCTCTACATGAGCTTCGGCTCGTTCCGCGACACGCTGCTGGCCGCCAGTGCCATCCCGCTGGCCCTGGTCGGCGGCATCCTGGGCCTCTGGGTGGCGGACATGCCGTTCAGCATCTCGGCCGCCATCGGCTTCGTTGCCCTCTTCGGCATTGCCGCCATGAACGGCATCATGGTGCTGAGCTGCTACAACAGGCTGATCGACGCGGGTCGCGATCGCGACATGGCGCTCTACGAGACCTGCTCGCTGCAGATGCGGCCGGTGCTGATGACCTGCGTCGCCGCCGCCGTCGGCCTGCTGCCCGCCGCCTTCTCGACCGCCATCGGCAGCCAGGTCCAGCGGCCGCTCGCCATCGTCGTAGTCGGCGGCACCCTCCTGGCGCCCTTCCTCTTCCTCACGGTGCTGCCGGCCACCATCGGCCTCTTCTCGCGCCGCCGTGCGGCGGTACCGGCATCCCACGTCCACGATCCAGTCGCGGAGGCGACATGATGCGACGCTCCCTCCTTGCCGCGCTGCCGCTCCTCGCGGCGGGCGCCCTCGCCGGCTGTTCGGTCGGCCCCGACTTCGCCTCTCCCGACGGGCCGAAGACGGCGACCTATGTTCCCGACCAGAAGAGCGATCTGATCGCCGCCGGCATACCGGGCGGCGAGGCGCAGCGAATCGTGCAGAGCATGGACATTCCCGGCCAGTGGTGGGGCGTGTTCCAATCGCCCCAGCTCAACAGCCTGATCGAGCGGTCGCTGCACGCCAATCCCGACGTGAAGGCCGCCGTCGCCGGGCTGCGCGTCGCCCAGCAGAACGCCCGCGCGCAGCGGGCCACCCTGTTCCCGACGCTCCAGGGCACCTTCAGCGCCACCCAGAACCAGACCCCCGCCAGCCTGCAATCGGCCACGGCCGACCAGCAGCCGATCTACGGCCTGTTCGTCGCCGGCCTCCAGATCACCTATGCGCTGGACCTGTGGGGCGGCAATCGCCGGCAGATCGAATCGCTCGAGGCGCTGGCCGAGGCGCAGTGCTTCCAGCTCGAGGGAACCTATCTTTCGCTGGCCTCGAACGTCGTGGCGGCGGCCATCGTCGAGGCCTCGCTGCGCGGCCAGGTCGAGGCGACCAAGCGCATCGTCGCCGTGCAGCGCGATACGCTCGGCATCCTGAACAAGCAGTCGGGCCTGGGCGCCATTCCCGGCGCCGACGTCGCCACCCAGCAGGCCGCGCTCGCGCAGGCCGAGTCGACGCTGCCGCCGCTCGAGAAGGCGCTGGCGCAGCAGCGCAACCTGATGGCCACGCTGACCGGCAGCCTGCCCAGCAATCCGGTCACCGAGCGCTTCGATCTCACCGACCTCAAGCTGCCGCACGAGCTGCCGCTCACCCTGCCGTCGCAGCTCGTCGAGCAGCGGCCCGACGTACGCGCCGCCGAGGCCAACCTGCACGCCGCCAGCGCGCAGGTTGGCGTCGCGATCGCCAACCAGCTTCCGCAGGTGACCCTGGGCTTCGGCCTGAACAGCAGCGCGCTTTCGCTCGGCACCCTGTTCATGCCCGGTCTCGCCGGCGCGACCACGGGCGCCAGCGCGATCCAGACGCTGATCGACGGCGGCGCGCTCGCGGCCAAGAAGCGGTCCGCGGTCGCGGCGCTCGAGCAGGCCGATGCGCAGTACCAGTCGATCGTGCTCGCCGCCTTCCGCAACGTCGCCGACACGCTGAATGCACTCGAGTACGACGCACTCGCGCTGAAATCGGCCGTCGAGGCGGAACGGGCGGCGGCCACCGCCCTCGGCATCGCGCGCAAGCGCCTGGAACTCGGCGACACCACCTACGTCTTCGTGCTGATCGCCGAGCTCACCTACCAGCAGACGCTTCTGACCCGCGTGCAGGCGCAGGCCGCGCGTCTCACCGACACCGCGGCGCTGTTCCAGGCGCTGGGCGGGGGCTGGTGGAACCGCGACGGCGCGGGTCCGGGCAACGGCCGGTCGCGCTGCAAGCCGCCGGCCTCTCCCTGGTCCATCTCCTCGAATACCCAGCGCTGACACGGCGGGCCGGGTGCCATGTCGCGCATGGCCATCACCAGGCGTCGCGAGCCGGCCGCCTCGTCCAGGGCGGCCGTTCTGTTCGGGGCCTTCGTCGTGTCGACCGCGGTGGGCTACGCCGACATCGTCACCGGCGACCTGCGGCTCACGGCCCTCTATCTCTTCGTCATCTTCGGCGCCTCGTGGCTTGCCGGCCGGTGGATCGGCATCGCCGCGGCATCGGTCGCCTTCGCCTGGATGATCGGCGCCAATCCGCCGCCGGCTTTCGTCAGCGCCCGGTTCACCTACTACGGCATCGAAGCCATCGGCACCGTCGCGGTGTTCCTGGCCTGCGCGCTGATGGCCGACCGGCTGAGGCATAGCCTCGACCGCGAGCGGCTGCAGAACCTCAACCTGTCGCGCTACCTGCCGGCGGAGCTCGTCGACCATCTGGCGCGAGAGGGGTTGCGCGCGGCCCGGGGCCGTCGGGCGAAGGCCGCGATCCTGTTCGTCGACATGCGCGACTTCACGGCGTCGGTGCAGACCATGGAACCCGACGCCCTGTTCGGTTTCCTCCAGGAGTATCGCACCGTGGTCTCGCGCATCGTCGAGGCCGAGGGCGGGATCATCGACAAGTTCATCGGGGATGGCGTCCTGGCGGTGTTCGGGGCCGTGCGCCCATCGCCCGAGGACGCGGCCGCCGCCATCCGATGCGGCCTCCGGCTGCTCGCCGCGATCGATGGCTGGAACGTCGAGCGCGCGCGGCATGGCGAACCATCGGTACGCGTGGGCGTGGGCATCCACCATGGCGAGGTCGTCATGGGTGCCATCGGCGACGAGCAGAGGCTCGAATATTCCGTCGTCGGCCATGCGGTGAACGTGTGCTCGCGCATCGAACGCCTGACGAAGAAGTATCGCTGCCCTCTGCTGATATCGGAGGAGACGCTGGCCGAGGCGGCGCGCAGCGGTATGCCATTCGACCAATGGCACCACTTCGTCGACGAGGATGTGCAGGGCATATCCGGCGAATTGCGACTGGCGGCGCCTCGTGCATATGAAGCGAAGGTTGCATAGATGATGTACGCGCAACGCTAGTGTGCCTGCGCCACTTGTGTATTAGCTGCGCGGGAGGCGCGCTGCCCATCGGCCCGCCATGAGGGCCGCGGATGCATGCAATCGTCGGCGCTGCACTACGTCAGCGCATTCTCGTTTTGATTCTCGCCGTCCTGATGATCTGTGGCGGCCTGTTCGCCTACAAGCGACTCAACATCGAAGCCTATCCCGACCCGGTGCCGCCGCTGGTCGACATCGTGACGCAGAATCCCGGCCAGTCGTCCGAAGAGATCGAGCGCTACATCACCATCCCGATGGAAGTGCAGATGGCGGGACTTCCCTACGTGAAGTCGATCCGCTCCATTTCCCTGACCGGCCTCAGCGACGTGAAGGTACAGTTCACCTACGACCTCACTTATCGCGAAGCCGCGCAGCTCGTGACCAACCGGCTGGCGCAGCTCGGTCCGCTGCCCAATGGTGCGCAGCCCATCATCTCGCCGACCAGCCCGATCGGCGAGATTTTCCGCTATCGCGTGATCGGCCCGAAGGGCTTCAGCGTCACCGACCTGAAGACCATCCAGGACTGGATCCTGCTGCGCCGGCTGAAGGCGGTGCCCGGCGTGATCGACGTCACGACCTGGGGCGGCAAGAGCAAGACCTTCGACGTCACCGTCGACCTCGACCGGCTGCAGGCGCACGCCCTTACGCCGAAGCAGGTGATCGACGGGCTGAACGGCGCCAACATCAATGTCGGCGCCAACACCGTCAATCTCGGACCGCAATCGGCGGTCGTGCGCGCCGTCGGCCAGATCCGGTCGATGGAGGACATCCGCAACACCATGCTCATGGCGCGCGACGGCTCGCCCGTTCTCGTGTCGGATATCGCCGACGTCGCCGTCGGCAACGAGCCGCGACTGGGCGTCGCCGGCCACGACGACGACGACGATGTCGTCGAGGGAATCGTGCTGATGCGCCGCGGCGCGGAGACCATGCCCACCCTGCGCGCCGTCGAACGCGAGGTCGAGCGCATCAACGACTCGAACCTGCTGCCGCCCGGCGTGCGCATCGAGCGCATCTACGACCGCAGCGTCCTGGTCGAGGTGACGACCCACACCGTTCTGCACAACATGGTGATGGGCGTCGGTCTCATCTTCCTGATCCAGTGGCTGTTCCTGGGCGACCTGCGCTCGGCGCTGATCGTGTCCGCCACCATTCCCTTCGCGCTGCTGTTCGCAGTCGTCATCATCGTGATGAACGGCGAGTCGGCGAACCTGCTGTCGATGGGCGCGATCGACTTCGGCATCATCGTCGACGCCACCGTCATCATGGTCGAGAACATCTTCCGCCATCTCGCCGAAGCCGGTCATGGCGGCACCTCGCGATCCGCGCGGCAGGAACCGGAGGGCCTCACCGGCAAGCTGTTCACCATCTACGAGGCCTCGGGCGAGGTCACCAAGGCGATCTTCTTCTCGGCCACCATCATCATCGCGGGTTTCCTGCCGCTGTTCACCCTGTCCGGCGTCGAGGGCCGCATCTTCGGGCCGATGGCGCAGACCTACGCCTATGCGCTGGCGGGCGGCCTGATCGCGACCTTCACCGTCTCGCCGGCGCTCTCGGCCCTGCTGCTGCCCGAGAAGGTCTCGGAGACCGAAACCTTCCTCGTACGCGGACTGCGCCGTCTCTATCGCCAGGCCTATTCGCAGGCGCTGGCCTGGCGTCACGCCATGATCGTCGTTGGCCTGGGCGTGATGGCGGCGGCCGGCCTCGCGGCCAGCACCGTCGGCCTCGAATTCCTGCCCAAACTCGAGGAAGGCAATATATGGTTGCGCGCGGCCCTGCCGCCTTCGGTCTCGCTCGACGAGGGCAACGGCTACGTGAACCGCATGCGCAAGCTGGTGAAGAGCTTCCCGGAGGTCGAGACGGTCATCTCCCAGCACGGCCGGCCCGACGACGGCACCGACCCCGACGGCTTCTCCAATGCCGAGTTCTTCGTGCCGCTGAAGCCCGCCAGCAAATGGCGCAAGGGGCTGGAGAAGCCCGAACTCATCACCGAGATGAGCGACGCGCTGCGCAAGGCCTTTCCCGGCGTGAACTTCGCCTTCTCGCAATACATCCAGGACAATGTGCAGGAGGCCGCCTCCGGCATCGACGCGGAGAATGCCATCAAGATCTCCGGCCCCGACCTCGGCACCCTCCACAAGATCGCCGTCGACATCCGCCGTGTCCTGGAAGGCGTGCCCGGGATCACCGACATCCAGGTGCCGCCGCTGCTCGGCCAGCCGACCATCCGCATCGACATCGACCGCGCCCGGGCCGCCCGCTACGGCCTGTCGCCGGGCGACATCAACGCCACGATCCAGGCGGCGGTCGGCGGGCAGGCGGCGGGTGATCTCTTCGAGGAAGGCAGCGACCGCCACTTCCCGCTGCTGGTGAGGCTCGCGCCGCGCTATCGCCAGGACATGGACGCGATCCGGCGTATCGCCATCGGCACCGTCGGGCCCAACGGCAACATCGTGCAGGTCCCCCTGGGCGAAGTGGCGACGGTGAAGCTCGCGACCGGCGCCTTCTACATCTACCGCGAGCAGCAGGAGCGCTACATCCCGGTGAAGTTCAGCGTCCGCGGCCGCGATCTCGGCGGTGCGGTGCTGGAAGCCCAGCAGAAGGTGACGGAGCAGGTGAAGCTGCCGAGCGGCTACCGGCTCGACTGGGCTGGCGACTTCGTGAACTTCGAGAGCGCCATCGCGCGCCTGGCCGTCGCCGTGCCGATCGCCATCGGCCTGATCCTGCTGCTGCTCTATGTCAGCTTCGGCTCGCTGACCGACACGCTGCTGGCCGGTGCCGCCATGCCGCTGGCGCTGTCGGGCGGCATCCTTGCGCTGTGGGGCGCCGACATGTCGTTCAGCATCTCCGCCGCCATCGGCTTCGTGGCGCTGTTCGGCATCGCCGCCATGAACGGCATCATGCTGGTGAGCTGCTTCAACCGGCTGATCGCCGCGGGCGTCGAGCGCGAGCAGGCGCTGCGCGAGACCTGCGAACAACAGATGCGGCCGGTGCTGATGACCTGCGTCGCCGCCGCCGTCGGCCTGCTGCCCGCCGCCTTCTCGACCGCCATCGGCAGCCAGGTCCAGCGGCCGCTCGCCATCGTCGTGGTCGGCGGCACCCTGCTGGCGCCCTTCCTCTTCCTCACCGTGCTGCCGGCCGCCATCGCCGTGTTTTCACGCCGCCGGGCTACGGTCCCCGTGCCGCATGACGCAGCCTTGACCACGGCCTGAGGCACCACGAAAAGAGACGATGCCCTCTACGGACGAACTCATCGATCTCGGCGACCGCCGTCTGCGGGTGCGCCGCCTTGCGCCGACGCACGACGACGGGCTCGACCGCACGGTGCTGGTCTTCCTGCACGAGGGGCTGGGCTGCATCGAGATGTGGCGCGACTTCCCCCAGAAGCTCTGCGACGCCACGCGCTGCGCCGGCATCGTTTACGACCGCACCGGCTACGGACGGTCGAGCCCCTGGCCCTCCGATCCCGGCGTCCGCTACATGGAAATCGAGGCCGACCTCGTCCTGCCGCGCCTGCTGGCGGCCCTCGGTATCGAGGATTGCGTGCTGGTGGGCCACAGCGACGGCGGCACGATCGCGCTGAACTATGCCGCGGCCGATCCCGAGCCGCTGCGCGCCGTGGTGACCCTGGCCGCGCACGCGATCAACGAGCCGGTCTGCGTCGCGGCGATCGAAGCGGCCCGCGCGGCCTTCGCCTCCGGGGACCTGCGCCAGCGGCTCGCGAAGTATCACGACGACGTCGACGGCGCCTTCCATCTCTGGGCCGATGCCTGGGTCGCGCCGGGCTTCGAGCCGATGGACGCCAACGGCCGGCTGCCGGGTGTCGTCGTGCCGGTGCAGGCGATCCAGGGCGAGGACGACGAATACGGCAGCGAACTGCAGCTCGGCATCATCGCCGGCAAGGTCGAGGGCTATTGCGAGACGCGGCTGGTGCCGGATTGCGGCCACAGCCCACACCTGCAGCAGCCGGCCCAGGTCCTGGCGGAAATCACCCGCTTCGTGTCGCCGCTGGCGCTGCTGGGGTGAATCATGGGAGCGCGCCACTCCAGTGGCGCATCATGTTCATGAGCGCCACTGGAGTGGCGCGCTCCAATGACGAGCTGGAACTAAAGCCGCTTCAGCTCGCTGGAGGCCGCCCAGTTCAGCTCGGACACGGTCGGGCAGCGGGCCTGGGCGAGCTGGAACTGTTCGCGGGCGCGCTGCTTGTCGCCGCGGCGGACGGCATCCATGCCGATGAAGAAGGCGGCCGGGCACTTGCCGTTGGCGCGCTTGGCCCCGTCATCGGACTCGGCGGCGACCTCGAGCTCGCCGGCCGTGCTCTTGCCCATCAGGAAGCGCAGGATCGGGCCGGGCCATTCGTTCAGGCTCTCCGCCCCGACGTCGCGCACGAGGGCCGTGCGGGCATCGCGCCGGGCGCGGACCTGCGCCGCATAGCGCCACAGCAGCGGCGCCTGCTTCGACTTGAAATTGGGCCGGCCCGCCAGCGAGGCATCGAAATCGTCGGCCGCCTGCGCATAGTTGCCGAGATTGAAATTCGCATGGCCGCGGTAGAACAGCGCCGAGCGCCGCTCGCCCGGCGTCTGGGCGCTTGCGAGGGCGGCATCGAGCAGGCCGATGGCACGCTGGAAGTCGGCGATCTGCATGTAGACCTGGGCCTGCGCGATCGTCAGCGAGGGATCGCCCGGCTTGCGCAGCAGGGCGCTGTCCAGCGTGCGCAGCGCCGCCGCCCGGTCGCCGCCGCCCGCCAGGCCCGGCATCGTGCTCGACAGCACCACCTGCCAGTCGCCCGGCAGGACCTTGCCCATCTCGGCAATGTCCTTCTGGCTGTCGGCCTCGCGACCCAGGCGGCTCAACTGGAACGCACGGATGCTGAGATAGATCGACCTGTCGAAGGCCGAGAGCTGCGACGCCGAGAGGATCTTGTTCAGCGATTCGAGGGTCGCGCCGCCGCTTCCCCCGGCCGCAGGCAGCGAAGGCGCGGCGGCTCCGCCGGGCGAAAAGCCACGCACGCTGGGGTCCCAGGATTCGGCCGCGTTCCGCTGCGCCGACGCTTCGCCCGACAGGGCGAAAACGGCTGCAAGAGCCCCAAATGCGCAAACTATTCGATGTCGCATGCGTCCAATCTGACACAACGACCGCAAAGCCGCATCCGCCGATTGCCTGTGGGGGTCCATGCCCCTATTTTGCCCAACATCCGCAGAGAACCGACCTTCCAGGAGTGTAGATATGGCCGCCGCCCATCCCAATAGCTTCAAGGCTCGAAAGACGCTGAAGGTCGGTAGCCGCAGCTATACCTATTTCAGCCTGAAGGCGGTCGAGAAGGAGGTCGGCGACCTGTCCCGCCTGCCGTTCTCGCTCCGTGTCCTGATGGAAAACCTGCTGCGCCACGAGGACGGCACGACCGTCAAGAAGACCGACATCTCGGCCTTTGCGGAATGGCTGAAGAACGGCGGCCGCTCGGCCAAGGAGATCAACTTCCGCCCCGCGCGCGTGCTGATGCAGGACTTCACCGGCGTCCCGGCCGTGGTCGATCTCGCCGCCATGCGCGACGCCATGGGCAAGCTGGGCGGCGACCCCAAGAAGATCAACCCGCTGGTCCCGGTCGACCTCGTGATCGACCACTCGGTGATCGTCGACAATTTCGGCAATTCGAGCGCCTTCGGCGCCAACGTGAAGCTCGAATACGAGCGCAACCTGGAGCGCTACCAGTTCCTGCGCTGGGGCTCGATGGCGTTCGACAACTTCCGCGTCGTCCCGCCGGGCACCGGCATCTGCCATCAGGTCAACCTCGAATACCTGGCCCAGGTCGTGTGGACCAAGAAGGAAGGCAAGGAGACGATCGCCTATCCCGACACGCTGGTCGGCACCGACTCGCACACCACGATGGTGAACGGCCTGGCCGTCCTGGGCTGGGGCGTCGGCGGCATCGAGGCGGAGGCCGCCATGCTCGGCCAGCCGCAGCCGATGGTCATTCCCGACGTCGTGGGCTTCAAGCTCACCGGCAAGCTCAAGGAAGGCGCCACCGCGACCGACCTGGTGCTCACCGTCACCCAGATGCTGCGCAAGAAGGGCGTGGTGAACAAGTTCGTCGAGTTCTACGGCGAGGGCCTCCAGGACCTGCCGCTGGCCAACCGCGCGACCATCGCCAACATGGCGCCGGAATACGGCGCGACCTGCGGTTTCTTCCCGGTCGACGACATCACGCTGGGCTACCTCAAGACCACCAACCGCGGCCCGGCCGCCAAGCTGGTCGAGGCCTATGCCAAGAAGCAGGGCCTGTGGCGTTCCAAGAAGTCGCCCGAGCCGGTGTTCACCGACACGCTGTCGCTCGACCTCGGCGACGTCGTGCCGAGCCTCGCCGGCCCGAAGCGCCCGCAGGATCGCGTGCCGCTCGCCGACGCCGCCCAGCAGTTCGTCGCGAACATGGAGAAGGAATTCGACCGCAAGGACGACGGCAAGCGCATCCCCTGCGAGGGCACGAGCTATGACCTCGGCCACGGTGACGTGGTGATCGCGGCCATCACCTCCTGCACCAACACCTCGAATCCCTACGTCATGCTGGGCGCCGGCCTGATCGCGCGCAACGCGGTGAAGCTCGGCCTCAAGGTCAAGCCGTGGGTGAAGACCTCGCTGGCGCCGGGTTCGCAGGTCGTGACCGAATACTTCGAGGCCTCGGGCCTGCAGAAGGACCTGAACAAGATCGGCTTCAATCTGGTCGGCTACGGCTGCACGAGCTGCATCGGCAACTCCGGCCCGCTACCCGATCCGGTCACCAAGGCGATCGGCGACGGCGACCTGGTCGTGAGCTCGGTGCTCTCCGGCAACCGCAACTTCGAGGGCCGCGTCAATCCGCTGACCCGCGCCAACTACCTCGCCTCGCCGATGCTGGTCGTGATCTACGCGCTGGCCGGCTCGATGAAGATCGACATCACCAAGGATCCGATCGGCATCGGCAAGGGTGGCAAGCCCGTCTACCTGAAGGACCTCTGGCCTTCGAACATGGAAGTCGCCAAGACCGTCGACAAGTTCGTGACGGCCAAGGCGTTCAAGAAGCGTTACGCCAACGTCTTCGAGGGCGACCGGTTCTGGCGCGGCATCAAGACCAAGCCCAGCCTGACCTACGCCTGGGACGACAAGTCGACCTACGTGCGCAACCCGCCCTACTTCGAGGGCATGGGCAAGACGCCGGCGGCGCTCAGCAACATCGCGGGCGCCCGCCCGCTCGGCCAGTTCGGCGATTCGATCACCACCGACCACATCTCGCCCGCCGGTTCGATCAAGAAGGACAGTCCCGCCGGCAAGTACCTGATGGAGGAAGGTGTCGAGGCCAAGGACTTCAACCAGTACGGCACGCGCCGCGGCAATCACGAGGTGATGATGCGCGGCACCTTCGCCAACATCCGCCTGAAGAACGAGATGGTCCCGGGCATCGAGGGTGGCTACACGCACCACTACACGACCGACCAGCCCGAGCCGATCTACGACGTGGCGATGCGCTACAAGAAGGAGCACACGCCGCAGGTGCTGATCGCCGGCAAGGAATACGGCACCGGTTCCTCGCGCGATTGGGCGGCCAAGGGCGTCAACCTGCTGGGCGTGAAGGCGGTGGTCTGCGAGACCTTCGAGCGCATCCATCGCTCGAACCTGGTCGGCATGGGCGTGCTGCCGCTGCAATTCAAGGACGGCATGACGCGCAAGACGCTGAACCTCACTGGCCGCGAGACCTACGACGTGGGCGGCATCGACGGCGAGCTGAAGCCCGGCATGGACGTGCCGCTGACCATCCACCGCCCCGACGGCGCGTCGGAGACGATCATGCTGACCTGCCGCATCGATACCGCGGAGGAGGTCGGTTACTTCAAGAATGGCGGCGTGCTGCACTACGTGCTGCGCAACCTGGCCCACGCGGCCTGACGCCGGCGGACACGGGACCCATGGCGACGGGGCTGCCAGGCCATGCCGTCGCCATGGCCCGCAACAACATCTGGGCGAACCACCGGCTGCTGACCGCCTGCAGGGCGCTGACGCCGGAAGAGTTCGCCGCGCCGCGCACCAGCTTCTTCCCGTCGCTGCGCGCCACGCTCAATCACATCCTCTGGGTCGACCTCTATTACATCGACGCGCTGCACCGCGACCCGACGGTGCTGCAGCGCTATAACGACCCGATTCCCGACTATCCCGACGCCGCCTCGCTGTACGGGCCGCAGATCGCCAGCGACCGGCGGCTGCTCGCCTTCTGCGAGCGCCAGACCGAGGAAAGCCTGGCGGAGGGCCTGTCCCTGCCGCGCCCCAACCGCACGCCGCCGCCCTCCAGCGTCATCTCGATCCTGGAGCATCTGTTCCAGCACCAGACGCATCATCGCGGCCAGGCCCATGCCATGCTGGCCGGCACGAGGGTGAAGCCACCGCAGCTCGACGAGTTCTTCCTGGCGGGCGAACAACATTTGCGCCGCGACGAGCTGCTGGCTCTGGGCCTCGAGCCCTCCTGATGCGTCCGCGTTCTTCCTTCGCCGGCGCGGCCATCGAGGTGAGCGACCTCGCGCGCTCCGTCGCCTTCCACCGCCTGTGGCTGCCGATGCTGGGCTTCCATCGCGTGTGGACCAGCCCCGACCGGGTGATGTGGTCGCGCGGCTACGACCATTTCGTGATGCGCCAGGCCAAGGATGGCATCTCGTACGGACCGGGCGCGCTGTGGCTCGCGGTGTCGGCCGAAAGCCGCGGCCAGGTCGACCAGGTCTTTGCCGAACTGCGCGATGCCGGCGCGGAGATCATCCAGCCGCCGCAGGAACTCGACTATCTGGCCCCCGGTTCCTACTCCCTGGGCTTCCGCGATCCCGATGGCGTGCCCATCGAGGTCATGCATCGCTGGGACGACCTGCCGGATGTTCCCGATGCCGAGCAGGTGCGCGTACCCGGCCATGGCGTCAGCCTGGGCGGTTATTTCTTCAAGCCGGTGGCTGGCCAGCCGCCCTATCCGGCGCTGATCCTGCTGCACGGCTTCGCCGGCCATGCCCACAACATGGTAGGCCTCGCGCGGGCCGCCGCGGCCAACGGCTACGCGGCGCTGGCGCTGTCGCTGCGCGGCTGGCTGGGCTCGGAAGGCGAGAACGACCAGGGTCTGCGCCAGCCGCTCGACGTCCTGGCCGCCATCGACTGGCTCGCCAAGCGGCCGCTGGTCGACCGCGACCGGATCGCCCTGGTCGGCGCCTCGATGGGCGGCCAGGTGGCGCTGCTCGCCGCCGCCCACAAGCCGCCGATACGCGCCGTCGCCGCCTTCTTCGCGCCCACGGACCTGGCACGCTGGCGCGAGGCCAATCCCTTCATGCGCGACTATCTCGACGATCTGTGCGGGCCCGAGGGCCTGCCGGTGCGCTCGCCGATCCTGCGGGTCGCGCAGATCGACGCGCCGGTCCTGCTGCTGCATGGCGACCGCGACGAGAACGTGCCGGTCGAGCAGTCGCTGGCCATGGCCGAGGCACTGCGCACTCACGGCAAGGACGCCGAGGCCGTGGTGATCCCCGGCGCCACCCACTATTTCACCGAGCAGCAGAACGCCGCCGCGCGGCGCACGCTGTTCGACTTCCTGCGTCGTCATCTCACCCGGAGCTAGCCGTCCATGCGCGTGTCCGAAGCCGTCAACTCCCGCCGCTCCATGCGCGTCTTCAAGCCGGATCCCGTGGCCAAGGCCGACATCGAATGGATCATCGAGACCGCCAACCGCTCGGCCTCGAACGGCAACCTGCAGCCCTGGAAGCTCTATGTGACCATGGGCGCGGCGCGGAAGCGGCTCTCCGCCGCGATCCTGAAAGCCATGGACGAGGGCGATAACGGTCCGGGCGCGGAGTACCACATCTATCCGCAGGAATTCACGCCGGTGTACGACGCGCGCCGCAAGCTCGTCGGCAAGCAGCTCTACACCCTGCTCGGGGTGCCGCGCGGCGATGCGGCCGGCATGCTGAAGCAGTTCCGCAAGAACTACGAGTTCTTCGACGCGCCGGTCGGCATGATCCTCTGCGTCGAGAAGCGCATGGGCAACGGCCAGTGGATCGACTGCGGCATCTTCCTCGACCAGCTCATGCTGCTGGCGCGCGAGAAGGGTCTGCACACCTGCCCGCAGGCCGCTTTCAGCCGCTACCAGCACGTGGTGCGGCGCGAACTGGGGATCCCCGACGACCAGACGGTGATCTGCGGTCTCGCCCTGGGCCATGCCGATCCCGACGTGGTGCCCAACAGCCTGATCACCGAACGCGCGCCGATCCAGGACTTCACGACCTGGTTCAGCGAGTGACGCCCAAAGTCGAATTGCCGAGCCCGGCGGCAGCGGGCTAGAACGCGGGTAATTCAAGGCACAAAGCCGAAGCCGGAGGAAAGCCATGGCCGATGAAGTGATCGCCGTCAGCGCGGACTGGGCCAAACGCGCCTATGTCGACGAGGCCAAGTACAAGGCGATGTACCAGGCCTCGGTCGACGACCCCGCCGGGTTCTGGAACGAGCACGGCAAGCGGGTCGACTGGATCAAGCCGTACACCCCGGGCGCCGTGCGCGACGTCGACTACAGTGGCGACGTCCGCATCCGCTGGTTCCACGACGGCGTGCTGAACGTCTCGGCCAACTGCATCGACCGTCATCTCAGCCATCGCGCCGACCAGACCGCCATCATCTGGGAAGGCGACGATCCGGCGAAGTCCGAGAAGATCACCTATCGCAAGCTGCACGACGAAGTCTGCCGCATGGCGAACGCGTTGAAGGAACTCGGCGTGAAGAAGGGAGATCGCGTCACGATCTACCTGCCGATGATCCCCGAGGCGGCCTACGCGATGCTGGCCTGCGCGCGCATCGGCGCCATCCATTCCGTCGTGTTCGGCGGCTTCTCGCCCGACAGCCTCGCCAACCGCCTGGTCGACTGCGACAGCAACGTCGTGGTCACCGCCGACGAGGGCCTGCGCGCCGGCAAGCACGTACCACTCAAGGCCAATTGCGACGAGGCGCTGAAGAAGGCGCCCGGCGTGAAGAAGGTGCTGGTGGTGAAGCACACCGGCGGCAAGGTCGACTGGAACACCGATCGCGACGTCTGGTGGCACGAGATCGCCGCCAAGGTTCCGGCCGAGTGCGTGCCTGAGCCGATGGGTGCCGAGGATCCGCTGTTCATCCTCTACACGTCGGGCTCGACCGGCAAGCCGAAGGGCGTGCTGCACACGACCGGCGGCTACATCGTCTATGCGTCGATGACCCACCAGTACGTGTTCGATTATCACGACGGCGACGTCTACTGGTGCACCGCCGACGTGGGCTGGGTGACCGGCCACAGCTACATCCTGTACGGACCGCTGGCCAACGGCGCCACGACCCTCATGTTCGAGGGCGTGCCCAACTATCCCGATTCCAGCCGCTTCTGGCAGGTGATCGACAAGCACCAGGTGAACATCTTCTACACCGCCCCCACCGCGATCCGCGCGCTGATGCGCGAGGGCGAGGCGCCGGTGAAGAAGACCAGCCGGAAGAGCCTGCGCCTGCTGGGCTCGGTCGGCGAGCCGATCAATCCCGAAGCCTGGCTGTGGTATCACCGCGTGGTCGGCGACGATCGCTGCCCGATCGTCGATACCTGGTGGCAGACCGAGACCGGCGGCATCCTGATCACGCCGCTGCCCGGCGCCACGGCGCTGAAGCCCGGCTCGGCGACGCTGCCCTTCTTCGGCGTCCAGCCGGTGATGGTCGACGCCGAGGGCAACGAGCTGCAAGGGCCCTGCACCGGCAATCTCTGCCTGATCAATTCCTGGCCAGGGCAGATGCGTACCGTCTATGGCGATCACCAGCGCTTCATCGAGACCTACTTCAGGACCTATCCGGGCAAGTACTTCACCGGCGACGGCGCCCGGCGCGACGAGGACGGCTACTACTGGATCACCGGCCGGGTCGACGACGTGATCAACGTCTCCGGCCATCGCATCGGCACCGCCGAGGTTGAGAGCGCGCTGGTCGCCAACACCAAGGTGGCCGAGGCCGCCGTGGTCGGCTTCCCGCACGACATCAAGGGCCAGGGCATCTACGCCTACGTCACCCTGAAGGCCGGCCAGCAATCCTCCGAGGAGCTGCGCAAGGAGCTGGTCGCCTGGGTACGCAAGGAGATCGGCCCGATCGCCACGCCCGACGTGATCCAGTGGGCGCCCGGCCTGCCCAAGACGCGTTCGGGCAAGATCATGCGCCGCATCCTGCGCAAGATCGCAGAGAACGATTTCAGCAACCTGGGCGACACGTCCACGCTCGCCGACCCGATGGTCGTCGACGATCTCGTGAAGCACCGCGGCAAGTAAGGACACCGATGGCCAACCCGACGATCACCCAGCTCGCCGCGGACCTGGCCGCCGGCCGCACCACCTCGCGCCAGCTCACGGAAGAAGCGCTGGCGCGCATCGAGGACTCCAAGGGCGAAGGCAAGCGCGCCTTCGTGAAGGTCTGGAAGGACCAGGCACTGGCCGCAGCGGACGCGAGCGACGGCCTGCGCAAGGCGGGCCTCGTGCCCTCAGCCCTCGCCGGCCTCCCGGTCTCGATCAAGAACCTCTGCGACGTTGCGGGCGAAACGACCCTTTCGGGCTCGAAAGCGCTCGACGATGCCAAACCCGCCACGGCGGACGCGCCGGTGGTGGCGCGCCTGCGCGCGGCCGGCGCGGTGATCGTCGGCAGCACCAACATGAGCGAGTTCGCCTTCTCGGGCGTCGGCTTCAACCCGCATTACGGCACGCCGGGCAATCCGGCCGACCGCACGCGCGTGCCGGGCGGATCCTCGGCCGGCGCCGCCGTGTCGGTGGCCGACCGGATGGCCGTCGCGGCGCTGGGCACCGACACCGGCGGCTCGGTGCGCATTCCCGCCGCGGTCTGTGGGCTCGTGGGCTTCAAGCCGACGGCGCGCCGCGTGCCGATCGACGGCGTGATCCCGCTCTCGACCTCGCTCGATTCGATCGGTCCCCTCGCCAACTCCGTCGAGGACTGCGCCCTCGTCGACGCCGTCTTCGCCGGTGAACTCGGAAAGGGGCCGATCTCGGTGCCCGATCCTGCGCCGCTTGCAGGCCTGCGCTTCGCCATCCCGAAGCACTTCGTGATGGACGATCTCGATGCAACGGTCGCCAAGGCCTTCGAGCGCGCCTGCAAAGCGTTGGCAGCCCGGGGCGTCAGGATCGAGCAGATCGACCTCGCCGAGCTGAACGAGCTGCCGGGCATCAACGCCAAGGGCGGGTTCGCGGCCTCCGAGGCCTATGCCTGGCATAAGGAACTGATCGCGCGCCGCGGCCAGGATTACGACCCGTTCGTCCATCCGCGCATCATGCGCGGCAAGGACATGACGGCGGCCGACTACATCGAGCTGCTGGCGAAACGCGCCGATCTCTGCCGCCGCGTCTCGGCCATCACCGCGAACTACGACGCGGTGATCATGCCGACCTGCGCCATCGTCGCGCCGACGATCGAGGAAGTCTCGACACCCGAGGGCTTCACCCAGAAGAACCTGCTGCTGCTGCGCAACACCACGGTCGGCAACTTCCTCGATCGCTGCGCCATCAGCCTGCCATGCCATGCCGCTGGCGAGCTGCCCGTCGGCTTCATGCTGATGGGCGAGGCCATGGCCGACAAGCGCGTGCTGGCAATGGCGCGGTCGGTGGCGCCGGTCGTCGCGGGGCAGTGAGCGTAGAACTGCCGGCGTCTCGACGGGAGCGCGCAGCGCGGAGTGGAGAGACCTTCTCTCCACCAAAAGCCAGAAAATCGTTGAGAGAAGGTATCTCCGCTACGCCGAGCTACGCTCGGCTCCGGTCGAGACGACGGGATTTCACTGATACCGCGGATCGTCCGGACGCCGCATCTTCCAGACGTTCTCGACCGTCGTGTATTCGCTGTAGCCCAGCCGCGCGACCGGCTTCATCGACAGGATGTCGACCCTGCCGTCCTTCAGGATGGCGTCGTCGATATGGATGCCGACCACCTGGCCCAGCACGATCGAGCCGCGCTTGGCCTCAAAGCCCGGCTCCTCCGGCAGCTCGACCGTCTTCCAGTACTTGCACTCCAGCGCGACCGGCGATTCCTTGACCCGTGGCGGCTTCACGAAGCGGCAGGGCTCGGGCGTCAGGCCGGCGAGCTTCATCTCGTCGATGCCGTAGGCCACCATCGCGGTGGTGATGTTCATCTTCTCGCTCATCTCCGCGGTCACCATGTTGACCACGAACTCGCCGGTCTCCTCGGCGTTCATGCGGCTGTGCTTGGTCGGCGTGTCTCCATAGGTGCCGGTGATGGCGAAGTAGACCATGGGCGGGAACTCGCCGACGCCATTGTAGAAGCTGTAGGGCGCGAGATTGACCCGGCCCTGGCCGTCGACCGTCGAGATCCAGCCGATCGGCCGCGGCACGATCAGCGCCTTCAGCGGATCCTGCGGCAGTCCGTGGTCGCGCTTCGAAGCATCGTAGAACATCGCACTTCCCTTCCCGGTCGAAACACAAAGGCAGAGAGGTTGTGCGACGAGCGGTCCGGCTTGTCGAGGCGGCCGCGACGGCCCATGTTTCGCGCCATGTCACGCACCATGAAGGCGCTGCTGGGCGTCTGGATCGCGGCGCTCGTCGTCGCGGCCGGCTGGATCGGCTGGGATGCCACGCAGGGCGGCAAGCCGTCGATCGGCGGGCCGTTCAAGCTCGTCGACCAGGACGGCCGCCCCTTTTCGAGCGATCAGCTCAAGGGCAAGCCGACCCTGATCTATTTCGGCTTCACCTATTGTCCCGACGTCTGCCCGACCTCGCTGCTGCTGATGGAAACGGCTGTCGAGAAACTGGGACCGGACGCGGCCAAGAAGGTGAACCTCGTCTTCATCACCATCGATCCCGAGCGCGACACGCCGGAATTGCTCAAGGGCTATGTCCCTAACTTCGGGCCGGGGATCATCGGCCTCACGGGAACGCCGCAGCAGATCGCCGACGTGGCCAAGGCCTATCGCGTCTATTACCAGAAGGTACCCGGCAAGGAGGGCTCGCCCTACCTCATGGACCACTCCTCCATCGTCTACCTGCTTGATCGCAATGGCCGGTTCGTCACTCACTTCACCCATGACGCCAAGGCCGAAACCATCGCCAATGCCGTGGGACGGTTGCTCTAAGTCATTGATTCTTCACGTTTGCTGCATCGCACTATGGACGTGACAAGCTCCGGCTTGAGCGTACAATCCGCGCCCCATGCTTTATCAAGCGTACGAATTCCAGCGTCAGCTCGCCGCCCCCATCCGCATGTGGGCCGGCGCCCTCGAGCAGGTCTATTCCAGCCCCTACAATCCATGGGCGGAAACCTGGTTCGGCAAGTCGATCGCCGCCAGTGCGGAGATCATGACCCGGCTCACCCGCAGCTACGGCAAGCCGGCGTTCGGGTTGAAGACGACGACGGTCGGCGACGAGACCGTCGCGGTCAACGAAGAGATCCTGCTGCGCAAGCCGTTCTGCCAGCTCCTCCGCTTCCGTCGCGACACCACGCGGCGCGATCCCAAGGTCCTGGTCGTGGCGCCGATGAGCGGCCATTACGCCACCCTGCTGCGCGGTACGGTCGAGGCCCTGCTGCCGGACCATGACGTTCACATCACCGACTGGATCGACGCGCGTGAAGTGCCGCTGAGCCAGGGCAACTTCGACCTCGACGACTACATCGACTACGTCGCCGACTTCTGCCGCTATCTCGGCCCCGACGTCCATGTCATCGCCGTCTGCCAGCCCTCGGTGCCCGTGATGGGCGCCGCCGCGCTGATGGCCGAGGCGAAAGACCCGCGCCAGCCCAAGTCGCTGACCCTGATGGGCGGCCCGATCGACACCCGCGTCAGCCCCACGGTTCCCAACGACCTGGCGATGCGCAATTCGATGATGTGGTTCCGCCAGAACGTCATCTCGACGGTGCCGCTCAATTATCCGGGCGCGATGCGCCGGGTCTATCCGGGCTTCCTGCAGCTCACCTCGTTCATCAGCATGAACCTCGATCGCCACGTGAACGCGCACGTGCGGCAGTTCGAGCATCTGGTGAAGGGTGACGACGACCCGGCGAGCGCCCACCGCGCCTTCTACGACGAATATCTCGCGGTGATGGATCTCAGCGCCGAGTTCTATCTCCAGACCATCGAGGTCGTGTTCAAGGAACACCTGCTGCCGCGCGGCGAGTGGGTGAGCCGCGGCCGCAAGATCGATCCCTCGTTCATCGAGACCGCCCTGATGACGGTCGAGGGCGAGCTCGACGACATTTCGGGCGTCGGCCAGACCAAGGCGGCGCATGCGCTGACGCCCAACATTCCCGGCGCGCGGCACGTCCACTGGGAGCAGCCGCGGGTCGGTCATTACGGCATCTTCAACGGCCGCAAGTGGCGCGAGCAGATCATGCCGCGCATCCGCGCCTTCATCCGCGAGAACGACGTCCACTAGCCAGGTACCGCGAGGCAACCGCGGCGCTCCGTCCCGCGTTGGCTCTTCCATGGGTATCGAACAGCAGTGGGAGAATGCGGCCAACGTGCTGGTCGCGTTGGTCACCACTTACGGCCTGAGGGTGCTGGGCGCCATCATCATCCTGTGCGCGGGGTGGATGACGTCGCGCCTGCTCTATACGGCGGTGGTCCGGCTGTGCCAGAAATCGCCGCGCATCGACCGCACCGTGGCGCTCTTCATCGGCAACGGCGTTCGCTACACGGTCCTCGTCTTCACCTTCGTCGCCGTCCTCACGACCTTCGGCATCGCCACGACGAGCTTCGTCGCCGTCCTCGGCGCCCTGGGCATTGCCATCGGCCTCGCCCTCCAGGGCACCCTGAGCAATCTTGCCGCCGGAATCATGCTGGTCGTGTTCCGGCCCTTCCATATCGGCGACCGGGTCGAGACGGGCGGCGTGACCGGCGTCGCGCGCGAGATCAACCTGTTCTTCACCGAGATCGACGGCGACGACAATACCCGCATCATCATCCCCAACGGCAAGCTGTGGGGCGAGATCGTGAAGGTGCCGACGCGCAATGACACCGCCCGGATCGACCTGCGGATACCACGGCCGGCCAACGAAGATGTCGGGACATCGATCTCACGTCTGAAACACCTGATCGAGCGCGACCAGCGCACCTTGAACGTCTCCACGATCGGTATCGACACCCTCGAAGCCGACAAATACATCCTGGCGGCGCAGGTCTGGACGCAGCGCGAGTCGCTCACAGCCCTGAAATACGACCTGAACCGGAGCATCAAGGAAGAGTTCGACCGCAAGCCGCCGGCTGCAGTGGAGCGCCGCGCCGGATAGGGTTAGCATTACCCTGCCATGGCCGACCTGCCCGTCACGATTTCCGAGTGGGAACCCGCCCCCTTCGCCCTGAGGGGCGAGACGGTGTTCGCCATCGGCGACGTCCACGGCTGTGCGGCCGAACTCGGGGCGCTCCTGAAATCGATCGCCACGCTCGCAGGCGAGACCACGGGTAGCAGGCGCCGGCTGATCTATCTCGGCGACATGATCAACCGGGGCCCCGACAGCATCGGCGTCCTGAAACAGTGGGCCCAGGACGAGGAAGCCCACGGAGTCGACCATGTCGACCGGCTGATGGGCAACCACGAGATCATGATGATGCTCACGGTCGTCGGCGGGCCACACGCGCACAAGGCCGAGACCATGTGGCTCAGCAAGCGCATGGGCGGCCACATCCTGCTCGACGAGATGGCGGCCCGCGCCGGCCATCCGGCGTCGCATGCCGACCAGGCGCTGCTGCACGATGCCCTGGGCGAGACGGTCGTGCACCGGCTGCAGGGCATGCGCTCGCACGTTCGGCTGGGCAACACGGTGTTCGTCCATGGCGGCCTCGATCCCCATGCCGATCAGGACGAGTTCCTCGCCCGCCCCTGGCTGATCTTCACCGAGGCGCGCTGGGCCTGGATCAACCACGGCTTCCTCGACTGGAAGCAGGGCTTCGGCGGTACGCTGGTGGTCCACGGCCACACGCCGCCCGACAAGCACCGGAAGATCAGCGGCATGGAAGACACGCACCTGTTCGAGGGCGACCGCCTGTGCCTCGACGGCGGCAGCGCCCGCACGGGTATCGTCGCCGGGGCGGAAATCCGGGATGGGCGCTATCGCATCCTGAAGGCCGGCACGCCCTTCGAGACTCCGGTCTCTTCCGACGCCGAGTAGGCGAAAATATTCCCTACCGGGCTGTCGGCAGATGGCCTGTCCTGACGTCCTGGGTAACAGAGGAACCGCAAACCCATGCTCTACGCCATCCTTTGCTACAATTCCGAGGAAGCCATCGGTTCGTGGTCGAAGGAGTACCACGACGAGACGATGACGAAGCTCTATGCCGTGAACGACAAGCTCGCGCGGCAAGGCCGGCTGGGGCCGGTGGCCCGCCTGCTGCCGACGACGGCGGCCACGACCCTGCGCAAGGGGCGCGAGGAGATGGTGATCGACGGGCCGTTCGCCGAGACCAAGGAGCAGCTCCTCGGCTTCTATGTGATCGATTGTGCCTCGCTCGAGGCTGCCATCGACACGGCCAAGGAACTCGCCAAGGCCAATCCCGGGACCGGCAGCTACGAAATCCGCCCCGTGGCCGAGTTCCATCCCAGCCAACTTCCTGAAGCGAAGAAGCCAGCGGCATGAACGACCTCGGCTGGATCGATCCGGTTCTGGGCGCAGCGCGTCCCCAGGTGATGGGGGCGCTGCTGCGTTACTTCCGGAAGCTCGATACGGCCGAGGAAGCCTTCCAGGAAGCCTGCCTGCGCGCCCTGAAGACCTGGCCGCAGAACGGCCCGCCGCGCGACCCCGCCGCCTGGCTGATCCTGGTCGGGCGCAATGCTGCGATGGACCAGGTGCGGCGGCAGGCCAGGCAGAGCGAACTGCCCGACGAGGCGGTGCTGTCGGACCTCGACGATGCCGAGGCGTCGCTGGCCGACCGGCTCGACGGCGAGCACTACAAGGACGATATCCTGCGGTTGCTGTTCATCTGCTGCCATCCCGAATTGCCGGCGACGCAACAGATCGCCCTGGCCTTGCGCATCGTCTGCGGACTCTCGGTGAAGCAGATCGCGCAGGCCTTCCTGGTGGGCGAAGCGGCGATGGAGCAGCGCATCACGCGCGCCAAGGCCCGCATCGGCAATGCCGGGGTCGCCTTCGAGACGCCGGGCGCGCCGGAGCGGGCAGAGCGGCTCGCGGTCGTCGCCGCCATGATCTACCTCCTGTTCAACGAAGGCTATTCTTCGAGCAGCAGCCGCGAGGCCGATGCGCGCAAGCCGCTGGCCGAGGAGGCGATCTGGCTCGCCCGGCTGCTGCTGCGCCTGTTTCCCGCCGAGCCCGAGATCATGGGCATGCTGGCGTTGATGCTGCTGCAGCGGGCACGGGCAAAGGCCCGCTTCGACGGGGACGGCAACGTCGTGCTGCTGGAAGACCAGGATCGCAGCCTGTGGAGCCAGCCGCGCATCGCCGAGGGCCTTGCGCTGATCGACAAGGCGATGCGCCACCGCCGGCCCGGCCCTTACCAGGTCCAGGCCGCCATCGCCGCGCTGCACGCCAGGGCGAAGCGCGCCGAGGACACCGACTGGGCGCAGATCGACCTGCTCTATGCCAATCTCGAACGACTGCAGCCGTCGCCGGTGGTGACGCTCAACCGCGCCGTCGCCGTTTCCAAGGTGAAGGGCCCCCAGGCCGCGCTCGAGATGATCGAACCGCTCGGCCAGCGGCTGTGGGGCTATTTCTATTTCCATGGCGTGAAGGGCGCGCTGCTGGAGCAGCTCGAGCGGCCCCTCGAGGCGCGCGAGGCCTTCAGCCACGCGATCGCGCTGGCCAACAGCCCGGCCGAGGCCGCGCACATTCGCCAGCATCTCGACCGGCTCTCATCGTAGAAAAAATTACGGCGGCACTGTCGGAGTCGACATCGGCCGGCCGTCCTCGGGACATGACATCAGCCAAGGAGACCGTCATGACCCCAGCCGTTCAGCCGCCGGTGCTCGGTGGCCCCTGCCCCTACCTCTCGGTCAGCAACGCGGCCAAGGCCGCCGACTATTACGTCGCGGCGCTCGGCGCCCGGGAAGTGATGCGCATGCCGCCCGACGACAAGGGCCGCTACATGCACATCCATCTGGTGATCAATGGCGGCTCGCTGATGCTCGCCGATGCCTTTCCCGAGCACGGCGCACCGCTGGAGAAGCCCGCCGCCTTCACCCTCCATCTCCAGGTCGACGATGTCGATGCCGCCTTCGACCGGGCGATCAAGGCCGGTGCCACGGTCGCGCTGCCGGTGCAGGACATGTTCTGGGGCGACCGCTACGGCCAGTTCCGCGATCCATTCGGCGTGCTCTGGTCGATGGGCACGCCCATCAGGAAGGGCTGACCGGTCGTGGTCTCGACCAAGGCATTGTGGGCGGGTCGCGTGCTGAGCGGCCTCGCCATCCTGTTCCTGCTCTTCGACGGGTTGATCAAGCTGCCGCCGCTGGAGATCGTGACCACGACGTCGAAGGAAATGGGCCTGCCTGAAACCGATTCCTTCGCGCGCTTTCTGGGCATCGTGACGCTCGCCTGCACGGTCCTCTACGCTTGGCCGCGCACCGCGCTGCTGGGTGCGGTCCTGCTGACGGGCCTGTTCGGCGGCGCGATCGCGACCCACCTTCGGATCGGCAGCCCTCTGTTCAGCCACACGCTGTTCGGCATCTATCTGGGTGTTGTCGTCTGGGGCGGGCTCTGGCTGCGCGACGAGCGCGTGCGGCGGGTGATGCCATTCCTGTCCCGATGACTCAGCCGATCAGGCCCTGGATCTGCTCGGCCAGTTGCGCCTGCTGATAGGGCTTGTGGAGACGCGGCAGGTCGAACGGGGCGCGCGTCGGCAGGTCGGCGTAACCGGTGGCCAGCAGGATCGGCAGGCCGGGCCGCAGCGCGCGCGCTTCTTCGGCGAGCTGCAGGCCGGTCATGCCAGGCATGGCGTAGTCCGTGATCATCATGTCGATTGGCCTGCCGGTCCGCAGGACTTCGAGAGCTTGCGATCCCGACGACGCCGTGATGACGGTGTGCCCCAGATCCTCCAGCAGCGACGTCGTGCTGAGGCTGATGAGGAAGTCGTCGTCGACGAACAGCAGCGTCGCATGGCGTTTGCCGTCGGGCGTCCGCGCCGTGGCTTCTGGGGCGGCGGCCTCCATCGCGTCATGAGCCATCGGCAGCCATAATTCTGCGCGCGTGCCTCGCCCGGGCGTGCTGAACAGGCGCAGCGCGCCCTTGAGCTGCAGCGCAAGGCCGTGGATCATCGAAAGGCCCAGGCCCGTTCCCTTGCCGACTTCCTTGGTCGAGAAGAAGGGTTCGATCGCCCTGCGCAGCGTTTCGTCATCCATCCCGGAGCCCGTGTCGGAGACGGTGAGCCGAACATAGCGACCGGCCGCGAGATCGCGCGTCACGTCCGTCTCTGCAAGATCGAGCGCGAGGGTCAGCGTGCCGCCGTCGGGCATGGCGTCGCGGCTGTTGACCGCGAGATTGAGCAGCGCGAGCTCGACCTGGTTGGCATCGACATGGGCGGGCGGAATGCCGGCCGGGAGATCCTGGATCATCGTGACCGAAGGACCGAGTGACCGGCGCAACAGGTCGTCCATGCCGCGCACCAGGTCGGCGAGGTCCACCGGCCGGGCATCCAGCGCCTGGTGCCGGGCGAAAGCCAGCAGGCGCTGTGTCAGCGCCGCGCCACGCTGTGCGCCCTGCATGGCGCCATCGATCAGCCGATCGCTGGACGGGCTGGACTGCACGCGCTTGCGGAGGAGCTCCAGGTTGCCGATCACTGCCGTCAGGAGATTGTTGAAGTCGTGGGCGACGCCGCCCGTGAGCTGGCCGATCGATTCGAGCTTCTGCATCTGGCGAAGCTGCGCCTCGGTGCGCTCGCGCTCGGCAATCTGCGCCAGCAGTTCGTCGTGAGCCTGGCGAAGCTGCGCCGTCCGCTCCTGAACGCGCCTTTCGAGCAGTTCGTTCAGGCCTTGGAGGCTCGCTTCAGCGCCCTTACGAACCGTAATGTCGGACGCGACGCCCACGAAGCGCTGCGGCGATCCGCCGGCGACACGAACGAGGCGGGCCCGGACATCCAGCCACAGGCTTTCCCCATCGGGCCGCCCGAACCGGAGATCCACGGCAAAGTCCTGACCCGTGCTCATGCTGCGGCTGAGCGCCCCGGCTACGGAAGCGCGGTCGTCGGGCGCGATACCACGCATCAGGTCATCCAGTCCGACATCCTGCAGCTCGGTGCGGCCCAAGAGCATTTTGCCCTCGACGGAGACGTTGAGGCGCGACGTCGCGAAGTCGAACTCCCAGGCAGCCAGCCGTCCGGCATGCAGCGCCGTCCGAAGCCGCTGGTCGCTCTCGCGCAAATTGGCCAGCAGCCGGCGGGTCTCATGCTGGCGCCGCCTTCCCTTCACGGCTGCGCGCGAGACACTGAGGAGGGTCGTGGGATGAAAAGGTCGTTCGATGAAAGAGACGTTGCCGAGGGTCTCGAGCCAGCGCGATGCGATCGGGTTGCGCTCCGGCCCGCCACCGCGGTCGGTCACCAGCAGGAAAGGCAGGTCGGACCATGGCGGCTGGCTGGCAAGCCAGGCCGAGAGGGGATTGAGATCGGCACCGTGAATTGCCTCCTCGGTCATCAGCAGGAAAGCGACGTCCTCGTCGAGACATCGGACAACGGCCATGAGGTCGGGACACGCGACGCAGGATACACCGGTCCGCTCGATCAATGAGCATGCCACCGCCGCATCACGTCCGCGCGGCGCAAGAACCAGGGCGCGCAGTTCCCGGGACGCATCGGTCATTCGCGCGATACCGGTCGGACAGGCGCGCGATTGCCCGGCAGCATGGGTGTTCCCCGCAGCACACCATGAAACTGCGAAAGCGGTTCGCCAATGTGAAGTCCCCGGTCCAGCCAGAATTCGCGGATCGTGTCCTCGTGCCTGCCACCCCTTTTCTTGATCACGGACAAGGCCCGTCGAACCGCCCCTTCCGCCTCGAAGAAGCGCAGCAGGATCACGGCGTCGGCCAGATAGGTGACGTCCACCGGCGACTTCATCTCGCCGATGATTCCCTGCTGCGCCATTGTGACGAAGGTCGAAACGCCAGTGCGGTTGAGGTACTGGATCAACTCGTGCATGTGCAGGACGAGCGAGTTCTCCTCCGGCATGGCGGCCTGATAGCCGTTCAGACTGTCGATAACGACAGTCTTCATTGCGGGATCGTTCGCCACCAGCCGGACGTTGTGCGCGAACTCTCCCGGTGACAACTCGGCCGCATCGAGCTGCATGATCTGTAGCCTGCCGGTCGCCTGCATGGCTGGAAAATCGAACCCCAGAGGCTTGGCACGATCGAAAATGAGACCGATCTCTTCGTCGAACACGAACATCGCGGCCTTGTCGCCCTTGCGAATTGCTTCTGCCACGAACTGCCAGGCCAGCGTGGTCTTGCCCGAACCGGCCGGTCCGACCAGCAAGGTACTGGAGCCCTGCTCGATCCCGCCGCCCAGGAGTGTATCGAACGCTGGCAGGCCCGTTCCGATCCGCCCGCGCTCGAAATCGCGGCGGTGCTCCGCTGCAACCAGACGGGGGAACACCTGCGCCCCGCCGGCGCGAATGACGAAATCATGGTAGCCACCCCGGAACCCCTGCGCGCGATACTTCACGATGCGCAGCCGCCGGCGCTCGGCACCGTAGTCCGGCGTGAGTTCCTCCAGCCGGATCACGCCGTGCGCGACGCTGTGAACCGTCTTGTCGAGCACATCCGTCGTGAGGTCGTCGAGCATCAGGACAGTGGCGCCGTGACGCGCGAAATAGTGCTTCAGCGCCAGGATCTGCCGCCGATAGCGCAGCGAACTCTGGGCAAGCAGCCGGATCTCCGACAGCGAATCGAGCACAATACGTTGCGCCTTGCTGCGCTCGACCGCCTGGAAGATGAGCTTCACTGTCTCGCCGAGTTCGAGGTCGGAGGAATACAGCAGGCTCTGCTGCTGGTCGGCATCGAGCAGGCTCTCCGGCGGCACGACCTCGAAGACCTCGATCTTGCCGTCAAGCTCCCAGCCGTGGGCCTCCGCGGTGTGGTGCAACTCCTTGGCGGTCTCGGACAGGGTTACATAAAGGCCGCGCTCGCCTGCCCGGGCTCCCTCCAGCAGGAATCGCAGGGCCATGGTGGTCTTGCCCGTTCCGGGACTTCCCTCGAGCAGGAAGACCCGGCCGGACGCCAGCCCGCCCAGTAGAATTTCGTCGAGACCCGGTACGCCGGTCCGGTCTTTGGATGTACCCTCCCTGGCGTCCATGGTTCCTCTCTGATCTCCGCCCGCAGGCCGCTTGGATCGCCTGCCCGCGAACAGGCAAAGGCGACCTTCACAACGAAGAAAAGAGGCGAAAAGTTCCGGGTTCGCCCCCGTCAGGGGCTGCGCGGCCCGATTGCAGCCAGGAATTCGGCCCCGTAGCGTTCGAGCTTGGCATCGCCGATCCCGTGGATTTCGCGCATGGCCGCCAGGGTCGAGGGCCGGTGGGTGGCGAGTTCGACGAGGGTGCGATCCGAGAAGACGACATAGGCGGGCACGTTCTGCGCCCGCGCCAGCCGGGTGCGCAGCGAGCGGAGAGAGTCGAGCAGCTCGCTGTCGGCATCGCTGACGATCGGCGGCGCCACGGCCCGCCCGCGGCGCTCGCCCCTGGAGGTCGCCGACGCGGCGATCTTGCGCAGCTCGACCTTCTGCCTGCCCTTCAGGACGGACCAGCCCTCGTCCGTCACCCACCAGCGCCCGTGCTCCATCAGGTCCTGGGCAATGAGTCCGACCGCCGAGAGCTGGCGGAAGATCGAACGCCAGTCCGCTGCCTTGCGGTTCTTGCCGACGCCGAAGGTCGGCAAGGCGTCGTGCCTGAACTTGGCGACATTGTCGGTGAGGTCGCCCGTCAGGACGGCGATGAGATGCTCCATGCCGAAACGCTCGCCGGTGCGCACGATGGCGGACATCGCCTTCTGCGCATCGACGGTCGCATCGAACAGCTCGACGCCTTCCTGGCAGAGATCGCAGTTGCCACAGGTCTCCGACGCCTCGCCGAAATACGCGAGCAGGGTCTGGCGTCGGCAACGCGGCGCCTCGGCAAGCGACAGCAGCGCGCCCAGCCGCTGACGCTCGATGCGCTTGCGCTCGTCGGAGGAATCGCCCTGCTCGATCTGCAGGCGGCGCAGCTGCATGTCGCCCAGCCCGTAGAGGGTCAGCGTATCGGCCGGCAGCCCGTCGCGGCCCGCACGTCCGATCTCCTGGTAATAGGCCTCCACGTTGGACGGCAGGTCTGCATGGCAGACGAAGCGCACGTCGGGCTTGTCGATGCCCATGCCGAAGGCGACGGTGGCCGTCATCACCAGCCCGTCTTCCTGCTGGAAGGCATCCTGGTTGGCGTCGCGCACGGATTTCTCGAGGCCGGCATGATAGGGCCGCGCGTTGATGCCTGCGGCCACCAGCGCCTCGGCGAGTTCCTCGACCTTGCGCCGCGAGGCGCAGTAGACGATGCCGCTCTCGCCGGGATGCGCCTGCACGAAGGACAGGACCTGGCGCGTCGAGCGCTCCTTGGGCTTGAAGGCGAGCTTGAGGTTGGGCCGGTCGAAGCTGCGCACGAAGACGCGCGGCTCAGCAGCGAACAGCTTCTCGACGATGTCGCCCCGCGTCGGCGCATCGGCGGTGGCGGTGAAGGCCAGCGTCTGCAGCCGGCCGCCGATCTGCCGCGCCAGGTTGCCGAGCGTCAGATACTCGGGACGGAAATCATGGCCCCATTGCGAGACGCAATGAGCCTCGTCGATCGCCATCATCGTGACCTGCGCCTCGGCCAGCATCTCGACCGTGTCGGGCCGCGCCAGCCGCTCCGGCGCGACATAGAGCAGGCGCAGCTCACGGCGGCGCAGCAGGCCCATCACCCGCGCGTTCTCGGCCGGGTCGTTGCTGGAATTGAGGCTGCCGGCGGCCACACCGGCGGCGGTCAGCGCCTGGACCTGGTCGCGCATCAGCGCAATCAGCGGCGACACCACCAGGGTGAGGCCGGGACGGGCAATGGCGGGAAGCTGGAAACAGAGCGACTTGCCGCTGCCAGTGGGCATGACCGCCAGCACGTTCTCGCCGGCCAGCACGGCGCGCACGATTTCCTCCTGGCCGGGGCGGAAAGCGTTGAATCCGAAGACGGAATGCAGCAGCGCGCGGGCGTTGGAGAGGGGATCGTTCATTGTTGGCGGCAAACTACCCCTCCAGGCCCGCCTGCGACCATGTGGAATGCCGTCGCTGAGGGATGGCTCTCCCGCCAACACCGTATCCAAAAGACCATCCCAGGATGGAACCCGCACTCTCCGTGCTCGTTCATCCATCAACGATAGGGGATACAAATGTTGGGATTGAGCCTCGCCGTGCTATTGGCGGCCGTGGGCATCGCGGCTTTTCCATGCTGGCGGCATAGCGCTGGCTGGGGCTACGGGCTGAGCACCGTCGCGGGAGGGCTGCTTTTCCTGGTGGCCGCATTCACCGTCGGCGAGCGCGCCGTGCCGCATTCGCAGTCGGCCACGCCCGCGCGAGCCCCGTCTTCTCGCGCGCACGCGGTGGTCGCCCAAGTGGAGGCGCTGAACTAGCGCGTCATTAATCGTACTTCGTACGGCAAAGCGCGTAGGATGAACCCATGGCCCGACGAAGCTGAGATTTTCTCCGCATCGACGCCAGGAAACCAATATTCCCATGTCCATGAAGCATCGCCGCGGCAACCGCGAGGCGAAGAAGCCCAAGCAAAACAAAGCCAAGATCGTCGCACCGACTTTCGCGTCGGCCATGGCCTCGCCCGTGAAACCCGCTGCCACGGCCAAGCGCAAATAGCGCTCAGCCCAGCGTCACAGCGACGGTCCTTCGGGCGGCGTCGTTGCCCAGACGGACCATGGCCTTACCGTCAGCAACCGGCTGCGGCACCCCGTCCAACTCGACGGCGACGACTCCGCGGCTGACGCCGTCGGGATTGCGCACTACGATCTCGTACACCGACCCGCGCAAAGTGAGGGTCATCTCGAAACCCGGCCAGGCGGTTGGCAGGCAGGGCGCCACCTCGAACCGGTCACCCTTCACCTTCAGGCCGAGGATCGACTCGATCCCGGCACGATGGAGCCAGCCCGCCGAGCCGGTATACCAGGTCCATCCCCCGCGTCCCACATGCGGTGGCACCGAGTAGACATCGGCCGCCACGACATAAGGTTCGACCTTGTAGCGCAACACGCCAGCACGGGTCGCCGTGTGGTTGATCGGGTTGAGCAGCGCAAACAGCTCATGCGCCTTGTCGCCCTGGCCCAAGGCCGCGAAGCCCATGATCGACCAGGCTGCTGCATGCGTGTACTGCCCGCCATTCTCGCGAATGCCGGGCGGATAGCCCTTGATGTAACCGGGATCGAGCGGAGTCCTGTCGAAGGGCGGCGTGAACAGCAGCGCCAGTCGGTCGCCGCGATGCACGAGCATCTCGTCGAGCGACTCCATGGCCTGCACGGCTCGCGAGGGATCGGCCGCACCCGAGATTGCGGCCCACGACTGGGCGATGGAATCGATGCGACACTCTTCGCTCGTGGCCGAGCCCAGGAGCGTGCCGTCGTCATAGTAGCCGCGACGGTACCAGGCACCGTCCCACGCTTCGCGGTCGAGCGCAGCCTTCAGTGCCCCGGCATGAGCGATCCAGCGGGCCGCCCGTCGCGTTTCGCCGCGGCGTTCGGCAATTGGCGCGAACGCAAGCAGGGCCGCGTACAGGAACCAGCCGAGCCAGACGCTCTCGCCCCGACCCGCCTCGCCCACCCGGTTCATGCCGTCGTTCCAGTCGCCGGTGCCGATCAGCGGCAGGCCGTGCGCGCCGGTGGCCAGACTGAGATCGAGGCCGCGTGCGCAGTGTTCGAACAGCGACGCGGCCTCGTCCGCTTGTTCCGGCTGGAAGTAGAGATCGTGCTCGCCCTCGCGCAGCGCCGGACCCTCGAGGAAAGAAACGGGCTCGTCGAGGATCGCGCCATCGCCGGTGGTCTCGACATAATGCGCGGCCACGGTGGCGAGCCATGCGCGGTCGTCCGAGATGCGCGTGCGCACGCCCTGACCCGCGATCGGGAACCACCAATGCTGGACATCGCCCTCGACGAACTGCCGCGACGCCGCGCGCAGGATGTGGGCGCGCGCCAGCGCAGGCATCGGCACGGCCAGCGACATTGCATCCTGGAGCTGGTCGCGGAAGCCGTAGGCGCCGCTCGCCTGATAGAAGGCCGAACGGGCCCAGTAGCGGCAGGCCAGAGACTGGTAGAGCAGCCATCCGTTCAACAGGATGTCGGTCGCGGGATCGGGGGTCTTCACCTGCACGGTGCCCAGGACGCCGTCCCAGAACTCAACGGCCTCGCGATGCACGGTGGCCAGATCGGCAACCCTGTACCGCGCGATCAATGCACGCGCCTCGGCCTCATCGGCCGCCTGGCCCAGGAAGCACACGACCTCGTGCACGCCGCCTGGCTTCAGGTCGACGGCGGTCTGCAAGGCAGCGCACGGATCGAGGCCGGCGCCGAGGCGCTGCGACAGCGGCAGATCGGCGCTGAGCGCAACGGGATTGTCCATCCTGCCGTTGCGGCCGAAGAACTCGCCGCGATCGCCCGTCCAGGCGGTCTGGCGCCCGGAGAGATCGGCAAATGCGACCCGGCCGCCATGGTGGAGATTCCATCTGTTGCGCGCGAAAATCGCACCGGTCTCGCCGTCCCGCTCCGTGACGACCGTCGGGCCGGCGGCGCCGCGGGCAAGGCCCAGGACCCATTCGACATAGGCGGTGACCGAGAGCCGGCGCGGCCGATCGGAGATGTTGCGGAGGGTGAGCCGCGAGATTTTGAGGGAATCGCCCAAGGGAACGTATTGCAGCAGATCGAGCGCGATGCCGTTCGCCACCAGTTCGAACCGGCTGTAGCCGCGCCCGTGCCGGACGATGTAGGTCGCCTGCGCGAGGCGCACCGGCCGCGCCGTCGGCGTCCACAATTCGCCACTGTCGAGGTCACGCACATAGAACGCCTCGCCCGGCCGGTCGACAACCGGATCGTTGGACCAGGGCGTGAGCTGGTTGTCGCGGCTGTTCTGCGACCAGGTGTAGCCGCCGCCATCGGCCGCCACCTGAAAGCCGAATGACGCATTCGAGATCACGTTGATCCATGGCGCCGGTGTCGACTGCCCGGGGCCGAGTACAGTGACGTACTCCCGGCCATCGGGCGAGAAGCCGCCCAGTCCATTGAAGAACTGCAGCGCACCCAGCGCCACCGGCTGCGGCGGCAATGGCTTCGCGCCGGCCTCCCTCGCCACGGCACGACGGAGCGGTGGCGCCACGCCACGCGGCGACTTGAGGCGACCGAGCTGGTCCGACAGGCTGCCACGGCCGCCGCGCAGCACCACGCGGGCCAGGGCAAGCAGGAGTGCGCGGGTCTCGGCGGAGATCAGATCGGTACGCAGGACGAAGACGGCGCCCGGTGCATCCTCGACCCCGAGATGGGTTCGGGACCGGCTGGCGCGAACCAGGGTCTCCAGCATGGATTGGAGATCCTGCACGTAGGAGGTGCTGCGCTCGTTCAGGATCACGAGATCGACCGACAGACCCTTGAGTCGCCAATATTCGCGTGCGCGCAACAGCTCGCGCACGATGCCCGTGTCCTCGACCTCCTCGACGCGCACCAGAACGATCGGCAGATCACCGGAGATGCCTTGCGACCACAGGGTCGGCGGCGCGGCCAGGCCGCGCCGAATCGCATCGGGCGATGAACGCAGCGCCGGACTGGCGTAAAGCACGTACCCCGCCAGACGCTGGAAGTAGCTCGCCTCGACCGCATCGATGTCGAGATGGCGAAGCTGAACCTGCGCCTGCGTCCAGGCGAGCGTCGTGGCGCGCGTGAACGCATTGACGTCGAGGTGGCGGTCGATGGCGTCGAGCAACGAATCGCGTGACGATGCGACGACCGTCCAGAAGGCGATCCGCGCCATGCCGCCTGCGGGCACCTGCAGGCGCCGGCGCAGTGCAAACACCGGATCCAGGACCGACCCCACCGTGCCGGAGAGCCGGCGACCGTCGGTCACCGCGATCGCGTCGCCGATCTCGTTGCCGCGACCGATGAAGCGGGCGCGATCCGTCTCGACCTCGATCTCGCCCACGGCCAAGCCTTCCACCACCGCCAGCTGGGCGGCCCACAGTTCGGGCTCGTCCGGCCCGCGGCGCCGGCGCGTGGCCAGCAGCGCCCCGGTGGCCGGCAGATATTCGGTGTGTACGAACATCTTGGAGAAGGCCTGATGCGCTGCATCCGCGCCGCGCGGCGCCAGGACAATTTCGGAATAAGACGTCAGCTCGACGGTACGCGGCAGGCTCCCGGCATTGGTCAACGTCACGCGCCTGACCTCCGCATCGTCTTCCGGCGAGACGACGACGTCGAGGCTGGTGACCAGCGTACCATCGTGGCGCACGAACTCGGCGCGATCCTCCGCGAACATCACTTCGTAGCGATCGGGGGGCCGGCCACACGGCTGGGCGGTGGCCGACCAGACTGCGCCCGTCTCGACGTCGCGCAAGAAGATGTAACTCCCCCAGTCGTCGCGCGTCGTGTCCTCGCGCCACCGGGTCACCGCCTGGCTGCCCCATTGACTGTAGCCGGAGCCCGCTGCCGTCAGCATGACGGAATAGCGTCCGTTCGACAGGAGGTGCACCGAGGGGCTGGCGGCGTGCGGATTGCGCAAGCGCCGCACCAGCGCCGGCTCGACATCTCTTGCCAGCGCACTGGTGCCGACCTCGTCGGCGCGCGGATGGGCGACCGCGACATCGCGCGGCGCCCGCTCCTGCAGCAGCAGCTCCGTCGCCTGGACTCCCGGCTCGGCATGGAAGCGTGAGCGCATCACGCCGTCGAGCAAGGCGTTGGCAATGGCGACCACCGTCATGCCCTGGTGATGGGCCATGTAGGCAAGCACGACCGCACGTCCCTCGCCATCCGGCAGACGCGAGGGCGTGAAATCGAGCGCCTCGTAGAAGCCGTAGCGGCCGCGTGCTCCGAAGGCGGCCAGCCGTTCGAAGTTGGTGACCGCAGCAGCAGGATCGACCATGGCGGCCAGGCCGGTGGCATAGGGCGCAATGACGAGATTCTCGCTCAGGCCGCGCTTGAAGCCGAGCCCGGGCACGCCGAAATTCGAATACTGGTAGGTGAATTCCTTGTCGCGCGCATTGTAGGCCGACTCCGATATCCCCCACGGCAGACCGAGTTCGGTCGCATACTGGATCTGCCGGCGGACGACGAGACGGTTGGTCTTTTCGAGCAGGCTGCCGAGCGGCGCGCGCATCACAAGCGACGGCATCAGATACTCGAACATCGATCCCGACCACGAGACCAGGGCCGCGCTGCGGGCGACCGGCGTCACTTCACGGCCCAGCCGGAACCAGTGTCGTGCCGGGATGTTGCCCGCCGCGATGGCGACGAAGCTCGCGAGCCGCGCCTCGGAGGCAAGAAGGTCGTAGCAATTGACGTCGAGCCGGTCTTCGGCGACCAGGAAGCCGATCGACAACAGTCGGCGCCGCTCATCGAACAGGAAGTCGAATTCCATGGCGCCCGCCATGGCGCGTGTGGATGTCTCGATCGTGAGCAGGCGACGGACCAGATCGCCCGTCATCCCGTCGGCCCGGGCGTCGCGATGATGGCTGGCAACCGTGCGGTGAGCCGCCTCGATCCAGAACAGCATGTCGGCGCTCTCCGGATCGGCGCGCTCGCTCGCGAGCGTGCGCGCCAGGTCGACGGCGGTCTCCGCCAGCGATAGCACCGCTTCGAGTCGGACTGGCGTCTCGGACAGGGCGGCCGCCAGCCCGTCGAACGCCCGGACGAGTTCGGGCCGGGTGACGAGATGGGTGCGGCGATCGTCAGACAGCGCCGTCAGAGCCTCGCGAGCGAGGTCGAGACTGTCGGAAACGCCGCGCGCGCCATCGGGCTTCGCGGAATCTCGTGTGCGCCAGGCGCCACAGGCGTTGGCCAGCGCGATCAGGTGTCCGGCGAGGTTTCCGCTGTCCACCGTCGAGACGTAGCGCGGTTCGAGGGCACGCAGATCACTCGTGTCGTACCAGTTGAAGAAATGGCCGCGGAACCGTTGCAGCCTCTCCATTGTCGCGAGGGTGGCTTCAAGACGCTCCACCGCCTCGGCGGTGCCGATCCAGCCGAACTCGCGGGCAGCGGCCGTCGAAAGAAGCAGCAGACCGAGATTGGTCGGCGACGTGCGATGCGCCACGGCAGGCGTCGGCGCCTCCTGGAAATTGTCCGGCGGCAGCATGTTGTCCGCCTCGGTGACGAACGTCTCGAAGAAGCGCCACGTCTGGCGAGCAATGAGGCGTAGCGAGACCGCCTCGGCAGGCTTGATCCGCAAGCTGCCGGCGTCGCGGGGCGGGCGGCTCACCCAGGCTGCGACGGCGGGCGCCAGCAGCCAGGCCAGCACGAATGGGGCGGCGACCGGGATTGCCGCCGCGCCGGCCAGCCAGACCACGCAGGCGGCGACGAGCGCGACCGTGACGCTTCCTGCCATCTTGCCATAGAGGCCAAGCCATCCTGCCCGCACGCTTTGCTTGGATTGGGCTGCAGTGATCCATTCGAGAAGACGGCGATGGCTGGCCACGAGCCGGAACAACGTCCGGCCGATCGCGTCGGCCATCAGCCAGGCATGGTGACCCAGGAAGGTGACGAGCAACGCGGTCTGCAAGGCTGCCGAAACGACGTCGCTCCACAGCGCATCGAGATGACTGCGGGCCGTGATCTTCGCATGTCGCGGGAACAAGCCCGCGATCGCCGGCAGAAGTGTGGGTAGCGCGATGACCAGTAGCACGAAGCCCGTCCAGACCATCGCGGGGCCGAGGGGCAGCGTCCAGCCCGCCAGCAGGGAGAGGATCGCTGCCGGCGCCGAAAGGGTGCGACGCAGGTTGTCGAACATCTTCCAGAAGCCGATCGCGGGCAGGAACTCGGTCTGCGCTCCGGGCTCCGTCGACTTCACGACTCCCAGCATCCAAGGCAGGAGCTGCCAATCCCCCCTCGCCCAGCGATGCTGGCGCGCCGCCGCCACATCATAACGCGCGGGAAACTCCTCGACGACTTCGATGTCGGATGCGAGGCCGGAGCGCGCGAAGGTTCCTTCGAAGAGATCGTGACTCAGCATCATGCTGTCGGGAACGCGGCCCCGCAGCGAGGCCTCGAACGCGTCGATGTCGTAGATGCCCTTGCCCGAATAGGAGCCCTCTCCGAACAGGTCCTGATAGACGTCCGACACGGCCGACGCGTAGGGATCGATACCGCTGTTGTTGGAGAAGATGCGCTGGAACCGCGAGCCCTCGGCGCCGACCGGCAGCGAGGGTGTAACGCGCGGCTGGAGCACGCCATAGCCTTCGATCACGCGGCGCCGGCTCACGTCCAACCGCGGCCGGTTCAGCGGATGGGCCATCTTGCCGACCAGGCGAACGATCGCGTCGCGCGGCAGGCGTGTATCGGAATCGAGGGTCACGACGTAGCGCACGTCCGCAGGCAGCGCCCGGCTGGCGCCCGGCGCGGCGACGAATGTCGTGCCCGTCGAGCCACGCAGCAGATGGTTGAGTTCGTGCAGTTTGCCGCGCTTGCGCTCCCAGCCGATCCAGGCACCTTGCGCCTCATTCCACCCGCGCCGGCGATGAAACAGGAAGAACCGATCGACCCCCTGTTCCGCCGGATAACGGCGGTTGAGGCGCGCGATACCCTCGACCGCGGTCGCGAGCAGGGCCGCGTCCTCCGGCATCGATTCGGCGGGCGCGTCCGTCCAGTCCGACAGGAGGGCGAAGTGAATCGCACCGGCCGGGTTGGAGAGATGATGGACCTCGAGGCTCTCGATCAGCTCCTCGATCGTCGTCTGCGTCGTCAGCAGGGTGGGAATTGCCACGACCGTCCGCAGATGCGCCGGCACGCCATCGCGCAGTTCGAGGCTGGGCAGCAGCGTGGCGCCGAAGCCTCCCGTGATCAGTCGGTTGACCAAAAGGAGCGCCGCATCCAACGCGGGCAACAGACCCGCGGCGGCCATCCCGAGCAGCAGCGGGCCCTGGAGCCCAAGCAGCGACAGACCCAGCAGTGGCAGCAGGAGCACGAGGCCGGCCGTGACGGCAACGCCCGCGACATAACCCGCCAGGCCGGTCCGCAGGAGCCGCCGCCGCACGGTCAGCCCCTTGGTGCGGAAGCCAACCGACCGTTCGAAAGCCCGGCGGCCGCTGCCGATCAGATGAAAGCCCGGCTCGCGCCGCCGGCCGTCTCCGTCGTCGCCGACGGGGCAGTGTGCCGCCATGCCCAGAGCACGCCGGGCGATCTCCGGTTCGTCGAGCGTCGTACCACGGGCGATCTGCTCGATGGCGGTGCGATAGAGGTTGCGGGTCGCAAAATCCATGTCGACGAAGACACCGCCAGTTCGCAGCACGTCATCGACCGGACTCACCTCCTCGAAGAGCTTCGCCCAATCGACGTCAGAGACCAGACGCATGCTCGTGATGATGTTGCGGACCGTGACGTTGGTCGCGCCCTGGAGCTGATGATCGCGCCGCACCAGCTCGTCGGCGCTGGTCCCGTCGCGCGCCAGTCGCTTCTCGAGCCAGCCCACCGCCGGGGTCGTCTCGGGATCCTGGTCACGCAGGCGATGGACGAGCTGGACGGCGAACCCTTCGGAGAAGCCTCCCCGGTCATAAGGCTGGAGAGCCGCGGGGTCCGCCGCGTGATCTTGCAGTCCCAACAGGCGATCGGCAACGAGATCTGCCTGTTCACGCTCGGCGCGCCGGTTGACGATGCGGCTGGCCGAACGACGCAGGTTCTCGACCAGGACGATGCGGAGCGTGATCGCAACGGCCCACAACTCGCCGATGGTCAGCGGTTGGACCGTCTGGTACGCGCGCACGAAGCGGGTGAGCGTCTCGGGATCGAAGCGGCTGTCGGTGTGCGCCACGAAGGCCCATGCCAGGCCGAACACCCGCGGGTAGCCGGCCAGCGGCCCTTCGCTGAGTTTGGCGAGCTGTCGGTAGTAGCCGGCGGGCAAGTCGGTACGGACCTCCCGGACCTGCCGCTCCACGAGATGGAAATTATCAAGGAGCCATTCGGCGGCGGGTGTAACCGTCCGGCCGGCATCGACGGCCGCCGCAATCGAACGATAGGCCTCCAGCAGCACGCGTTCGTTGGCGCGCAGACGGACGACGAGCGACTTGCCGGGGGTCAACCCGGGATGCACCGGCTGGTGGGCGGCAAGGCTGCGGGCATGTTGCTCCAGGCGCTCGATGCCGAACAGCTCGCTGCGGATGGCGTCTTCGTCTTCCCGAATAGCAGGGGGCCGCGCGCGCCCGAAGGCGCGCCACGCGAATGATTTCAAGGAGTGTAGGCCTTTCCGGCAAAAGTGCGCATACGCCGCAGAATGCAGCTTGCGCAGAACGTCCCGTCAGATAGGGGTCCGCTACGAAGACCTTCTTCTACAGCAAACCCCAGGCGGCGACGAATCGTCCATGATGCAAATGCGAACCCTGGCTTGCAGTTCCAGAGGACTATTGATTAGCGTTTTGCTATCGCTCTCCTGGACATCATCACGGGAGACCGATCAATGTTTCGCCTCGCCACCTTGGCCACCGCCCTGTTCGTAGCAACGTCGGCCTTTTTCGTAGCAACGTCGGCCTTTCCCGCCCTGGCGCTCGACTGCCCGAAGCCGCAGCCGACGGCCAAGCCCGGCATCCTGAAGGAGACCCCGGCCCAGATGGCGACCGTCGGCAAGCAGCTCGCGGGCGGCGACACGTTCAACGCGATCGCCTCGGCGACGGCCGATCTCCGCATCCGCTATCCCGGCGTCGAGAGCGCCGAGCTGGTGAACTATCTCGTCACCGCCTACTGCCCCGCCGTGGCGGCCGACAAGAAGCTCAGCGAAGCGCAGAAGAAGGCGGCAGTCGACGGCTTCGCCGCCCAGGTGATGCGCCAAGTTTATTGATGGGCTGAGCGAAGCTCAGCCCAAGAAGCGACAGGCTTGAGCAATGTCCGAGAGCGCCGAAGGAAGAAGAACCATCGGACTCTCGTGACCCCTCCGCCCCTTCGGGGCACCTCCCCATTTGAATGGGGAGGAAAGCGATGAAGCGTCAGTGCCGGGCCGCCTGCCCGCCGTCGAGGGTCATGACCACGCCGCTGATGTAGCTGGCGCGGTCGGAGGCCAGGAACACGGCGAGGTCGGCGACTTCGTCGGGCTCGGCGGCGCGGCCGAACGGCATGTGCTTCGTGAGCTCCGGCCAGCGCTCGGGATCGCCGAACTTCTGCTCGGCCACGTTGCGCAGTCGCGTCAGCATGCGGTCGGTGCGGGTGGCCGGCGGATTGATCCCCACCACGCGCACGCCATGATCGACGCTCTTCGAGCCCACCGCGCGGGTGAAGGCCATGATGCCGGCATTGCCCATCGTGCCGGCGACGTAATCATAATTGTAGCTCTCTCCGGCGAGGCCGATCACGTTCACGACCACGCCCGCCTTGCGGGCGTACATCTTCTCCAGCATGGCGCGCGTGGCGTTGATGTAGCCGAACACCTTGAGGTCCCAGGCTTCGCGCCATTTGGGCTCGGTCATGCCGAAGATGTCGCCCTGCGGGATGGCGCCGGCATTGTTCACCAGGATGTCGGCATGGCCCACCGCCTCGACGACGCGGCGTGCGGTGTCGCCATCGGAGAAGTCGGCAGGATGGATCTCGACCGGCACGTTATGGCGGGCGCGGATCTTTTCCCGCGCGCTTTCCAGCGATTCCCTGGAGCGCGAGGCGATGTGCACCGTGCAGCCCTCGGCCGCGAAGCCCATGGCGCAGGCGAAGCCGATGCCGCGGCTGCCGCCGGTGATCAGCACCGTTTTGCCGGAAAGCTTCATGTCCATTGGTCGTTCCCCCTAGAGCCGGTAGACGCTGTCGATCGTCGCGCGTCCGTCCTCGGTCTTGACCCTGCCGTCCTTCACCATCTGGACGAGATGCGCCAGCATCGAGCGGCCGGCCGCCGGATGCAGATGGACAGGGGTGTCGGCATAGTTCTTTGCCACCATCTGCGGGATGGTCTGCGGACCGTCCTTGAGACGCGCGATGATCTGCGCCTCGCGGCCCAGGCGATGCTCGATATAGGCCTGCACGAACGGATTGGGATCGCGGATCTCGGCGCCGTGCGTCGGGATGTAGAGGCTCTCGTCGCGCGGCAGCAGCTTGCGCAGCGAGGCGAAGTAGTCGGCCATGTTGCCGTCCGGCGGCGAGATCACCGCCGTCGACCAGCCCATGACATGGTCGCCCGAGAGCAGCGCCTTGTCCTCCTTCACCGCGAAGCAGAGGTGATTGGAGATGTGACCGGGCGTGTAGACCGCCTCGACGTTCCAGCCGTCGCCCTGGATCACGTCGCCGTCGTTCAGCTTCACGTCGGGCGCGAAGGAGAAATCGCCCTCCTGCTCGGTCGTGACGCCTTCGGGCGTGGGATGCGGGCCGTAGCTGTAGACCTTGGCGCCCGTCGCCCTGGCGAGTGCGGGCGTCGCCGGCACGTGGTCGACATGGGTGTGCGTCACCAGGATGTGCGTCACCGTCTCGCCGCGCAGCGCCCGCAGCACGGCGTCGATATGCTCCTGATCGTCGGGCCCGGGATCGACGACCGCGACGTTGCCGTGGCCGATGATGTAGGTGCCGGTGCCCTTGAAGGTGAACGGACTCGGATTGTTGGCGACGACGCGGCGGATCAGCGGCGTCACCTCCATCGCCGTGCCGTAGTCGAACTTGAAATCCCTGATGAACGGAATGCCGGCCATTTCAACCCTCATCGGAGCGCGCCACTCCAGTGGCGCCCGGATCTTGAATCATGAGCGCCACTGGAGTGGCGCGCTCCGATCAGGGAGGCGTGAGCTTGTAGAGCGAGTTCCTTATGTCGGCGCTGACATAGACGATGCCGGTACGGCCGACCGCGACGCCGGTGGGCACCAGCGCCGGGGGGCCGCCGGGAAACGGCGCCAGGCCGATATCGAGGTTGGAGGCGATCACCGTCTTCGCGCCGGTCGCGGGATCGATCGAAACGACCCGCTTCTGACCGACCTCGGCGACGTAGAGCTTGCCGTCCGGCCCGAGGTCGATGCCTTCCGGGCCGGTGAGATTGTCGGCCACCACCTTGCGCGTACCCGCGGTAACGTCGATCTCCGTGACGACGCCGGCCGAGATTTCCGTCACATAGATCAGCGGACCCGCCCCATGCACCATGGCCACCGGACCGCGCAGCTCCTTCATGACGGTGCTGCGCTCCTTGCCGTCGGCGCTCACCTTCACGAGGTTGCCGCTCGCCAGCTCGGCCACGTAGATCGTGCCGTCGGCGAATTCCACCGCATCGACGGGCGCGGCGAATTCGCCGAGCGTCGCCACCAGCTTTCCGGTCTTGCGGTCGACCTTCTCGACGGTGTTGGAGAACCAGCTCGACAGCAGCACGTTCTTCGGGCCGACCGAGATGCCGATCGGATAGGCGTGCGTCTCGCCATGCACGCGCAGCACGTCCGTCACGTCGCCGTTGGCGCCGTCGACCGTGCGATAGCTGAACACGTCGGCCACGTGCACCGTGTCCTTGCCGCCCTCGCTGGTGACGGCGAGGTCGGTCGGAACGGCGAGCTTGCCCTCGACGATGGTGCGATGCGCGCCCGTCTGCTTGTCGACCAGGTAGACGCCGTTGTCGGTCATCGAGGTCACGAACAGGCGGCCGCGCGAATCGAAGGCGAGATTGTCGAGGCCGGGTTTCATCGAGGCGACCAGCTTCTTGGCCTTGCTGGTGAGGCTCACGCTCCAGATGCCGCCGGTGCCGGTGTCGACGACATAGACGTTGTCGCGGTTCTGCGGATCGATGTTGGCGGCGGCCGGAGTCTTGAAGCCCGAGGCGATCGCCTCGGTGGCGCCGGTCTCGAGATTCACCTTCACGATCTCGCCCTTGAACCAGAGCGGGCCGTACAGGAAGCCGTCGTCCTTGTGCACCTCGAAACCGTTGAGGCCGCCCAGCTTCTCGGCGATGCGGCGCAGCTCGTTACGCGCCAGCGGCTTGAAGTCGGGCTTGTCGACGTTCTTGATGTCGATCTCGTAGAGCGCGTCGCCGAGGAAGACCTCGGAGACGAACAGCCGCCCGTCCTTGCCGAACGCGAGCGAGTTGGGCCCGGTCATGCCGTTGGCGACCTCGATCGTCTTGCCGTTGGGCTTGCGGATATAGACCTTGCCGATCAGGAACGCCGTCCACGCCATCGTGCCGTCGTCGGCAAAGGCGATGTCGTCGGCCATGCCGGTCGGCGGATCGATCACGCGGTCGACCTCGCCAGAGTCGACTTGCACGCGATACAGCGTCTGGCCGATCACCGAACCGGCGAACAGCTGGTCGTCCTTGTTGAAGGCAAGTCCATGTACGCCGTGGAACCAGGAGCCCGGCACCAGGAACTGCTGGCTGTATTCCTTGGGCGTCGCCGGCGGCGGCGATTCCGCCTTCTGCGCCCACGCGCCGTTGGCTACGCCGAACGCAAGCACCGCCGACGCGACAATGCGGCCCAACCCCATCCCGTTTCCTCCGACCGTCCCACTTCGCGGCGCGAACTTTAGACCGGGCGATACGTTTTGTAACGCCGAACCCTTCGGCTACCATCGTCCGACAGAAGAACGCGCATTCTGCAGGAGGAAAATCATGGCGGGTCCACTCTCGGGACTGACGATCGTCGAACTGGCGGGTATCGGTCCCGGCCCGATGTGCTCGATGATGCTGGGTGACATGGGCGCTGACGTGATCCGCGTCGATCGAACGAAGGCGCATGTGATGGACCGGCTGGCCGATCCGAAGTTCGCGGTGCACAACAGGAGCCGCCGCTCGGTGTCGGTCGACCTGCAGAGCAAGGAAGGCGTCGAGGTCGTGCTGCGACTGATCGAGAAGGCCGACGGCATGACCGAACCCTTCCGGCCCGGCGTCGCCGAACGGCTGGGCCTAGGGCCCGACGTCTGCCTCGCCCGCAATCCCAAGCTCGTTTACGGCCGCATGACGGGCTGGGGCCAGGAAGGTCCGCTCGCCAAGGCCGCCGGCCACGACATCAACTACATCGCGCTGACCGGCGCGCTGCATGCGATCGGCGGCAAGGACAAGCCGGTGCCACCGCTCAACCTCGTGGGCGATTTCGGCGGCGGCGGCATGCTGCTGGCCTTCGGCATGGTGTGCGGCCTGCTCGAGGCGCAGCGTTCCGGCAAGGGGCAGGTGGTCGACGCGGCCATGGTCGACGGTACGGCTCTGCTGCTGGGCGCACTCTACGGCATGACCGGCGCCGGCCTGTGGAACGCCGAGGAGCGCGAGAGCAACCTGCTCGACGGCGGCGCGCACTTCTACGGCACCTACGAGACGAAGGACGGCAAGCATGTCTCGATCGGCTCGATCGAGCCGCAATTCTACGACCTGCTGCTCGAGAAGACCGGCCTGAAGGGCGAGGCGCTGCCGGCGCAGATGGACCGCAAGGCCTGGGCACAGCTCAAGAGCCGAATGGCTTCCATCTTCAAGACCAAAACGCGCGACGAATGGTGCGCGATCATGGAAGGCACGGACATCTGCTTCGCCCCGGTTCTCACCATGAAGGAAGCGGCGCAGCATCCCCACGCCAAGGCGCGCAACGCCTATGTCGACGTGGCCGGCTTCGCGCAGCCGGCGGCGGCGCCGCGCTTCTCGCGCACCAAGGAAGGCGTGCAGGGCCCCGCGGCCCGGCGCGGCCAGCACACCGACGAGATCCTGAGCGAGCGTGGCTTCTCGGCGAAGGAGATCGGCGAGCTGAAGGCCGCCGGCGTCGTCGGACCGCAGGCCTGAGGTCGCATTCATGATGGGACGCCCATGATCCGCGCCTTCGAACTGGCGGTGCAGCAGCTTGGCGATCCCAAGCTGCGCGTCATCGTCTGGCAGTCGCTGGCGCTGTCGCTGGTGCTGCAGATCGCGCTGGGCGTGCTGGCCTGGTGGGCGCTGCAGTCGTTTGCGACCTTTCAGTGGTCCTGGGTGAACGAGACGATCCGCTGGCTGGGCGGCGGCGCCGTGACGGTGCTGGCGCTGATGCTGTTTCCGGCGAGTTTCGGCATCGTCATCTCCATCTTCATGGAGCGCATCGCCGACATCGTCGAAGCCCGGCACTATCCGCATCTCGGCCCGGCGCGCGGCATTCCGATCTGGACCGGCCTCTGGTCGGGCATCCTGTTCCTGTTCGCCCTGCTGGCGATCAACCTGGTGATGCTGCCCTTCTATGTCGTTGCCCTGTTCGTCGCCGGACTGGGCGCGGTCCTTTTCTACGGAGTCAACGGCTGGCTGGCCGGCCGCGAATACTACGAGCAGGTGGCGCTGCGCCGGCGCGACCCGGCCGAGGTGAGGGCCTGGCGCAAGGCGAACGCCGGAACCCTGTGGCTCACCGGCATCGCCATCGTCTTTCTCGGCACCATCCCGATCCTCAACCTGATCGTGCCGGTCCTCGGCATGGCGGCGATGGTCCATATCGCGCAATCGCTGAAGCCGCCTCTTAACCGGCCAACGACGCCGCGTTAAAGTGTGCGCATGAAATCTGGATTCGGGGCACTCGCGGCCTTCTTTCTGCTGGCCGGCTGCCAGACGGGCACTCAGGAATACTTCCTCGGCGCCGGTGAGAAGGGCGTCTTCAGTTCCCGCAACGCCGGCTCGCCGATCCCCGCGGACCGCATCAAGGGTCTCGACGAGGCCCAACTCGTGGCTTTGTTCGGCGCCCCCCAGCTCGACCGCAAGGACGGGACGGCCCGCGTGCTGCGCTACAAGTCGGACGCCTGCACCCTCTTCGTGTCGATGTACCAACGCGACGGACAGCCCTTCAAAGCCGAATTCGCCGACGCCTACGACACCCAGCTGCGTCCCCTGCCGCCCGACCAGTGCGCCGGCTCGATCGCGGCGCAGAAGAAGCGGGTGGCCTGACAGCCTCACGACTGCGTGACCTGTGCAATCCAGATCGCAGTCCTTCTGCGTCTAAGATTCGTGCATCCGCACGACAATCTGGAAACAGGAGAGGCCTCGATGACTCTGGTGAACCGCTTCACGCTCCCCGCTTTCGCCCGGATCGGCGGCACTTCGTTGGCGGCACTCGCCATTGGCATGACGGCTGCGGCGGCGCACGCCGGTACGCTGGTCGGCCTCACCAACGACAACAAGCTGGTCAAGATCGACACGAGCATGATGGCGGCCTCGGCCCCGATGGTGATTTCCGGCACCGGCAAGCTGGTGGGCATCGACGTTCGTCCCGCGGACGGCAAGCTGTGGGGCCTCACCGAAACCGGACAGCTCGTGACCATCGATCCGGCCACCGCCACGGCCACGCCGGGCAGCATGCTGTCGGAGAAGGTGACGCTCGGCGCCCGCCCGGTCGTCGATTTCAATCCGGTCGCCGACCGGCTGCGCGTGATCGCCGCCGACGGCGTCAGTCTGCGTATCAACGTCGACACCGGTGCGACCACCGTCGACAAGCCGCTGAACTATGACGCGTCCGATACCAACACGGGCAAGAAACCGATGGTGGCGGCCGGTGCCTACACCAATTCGATGAAGGGGGCGAAGGCCACCGAGCTGTTCCATGTCGACGGAAGCACCGGCGGCCTGGTCTTGCAGAACCCGCCGAACGACGGCGTCCTGAAGACGCGTGGCATGGTCGGCATCACCGGCGCGCCCGACGTGGTGATGGACATCGCCAACGAGGGTGAAGGCAAGAACACGGCCTGGCTGATCGGCGGCGGCACGCTCTATACGATCGATCTCGCCAGCGGCAAGGCCACGCAAGTCGGCACCGTCAAGGGCATGAACGGCAAGCTGGTCGACATCGCCGTCTGGAACTAGGCAGGCCTCCTCAGGTTCCACTCTCGCCCGACAGCCGTCGCCACAGGGCGGTGACGGCTGCGCAGGCCCGCTCCTGGGCGATCATGTCGAGATGGCCGAGGCCCGGCACGACCTCCACGGAGATCCGCGGATTGAGGTCCTTGAGCAGCGGCTCGTACTGCCCGGCCCAAAACAGTTCGTCGTTCGCGCCGACGGCGACGATCGTCGGCCGGTCGATGCGCGCGATCTCACGGCGCCAGTCGCGGCTGAGCTGAAGGCCCGCGGCCAGCCGGAAGGAGTAGACCGGCGTACGATTCTCGCTCGGCCCCGATGCAGTCGCGAAGCGGACGACCGGCAGCCCCTGGAACCAGGGCAGGCCGAGACCGTCGAGGATCGAGAGCGCAACGACGCGCGGCACGGCCACGCTCGCCCAGCCGCCCGAGTCGGAGCGCGTGGTGGCTGCGTCCTGCGCGATGTAGGGCGAGATCGCGAGATAGGCATCGAAGGCCTGCCGGTTGGCGCCGCTCGCCGTGCGCAGCACGAAGCCGCCGCCCGAGGAGAAACCGATCAGGGTCTTCTGGATCTTCGGATCGGCGAGTCCAACCGCCTTCACGAAATCCACCAGGTCGTCGTCGAGCTGGTCGCGATACGAGGTGTCGCCGATGGCCGTGCCGCTGCCGCCATGGCCGCGCAGGCTGATCGAATAGACCGTGGCGCCCGCCGCCTGCAGCGCCTGCGCCGACTTGTGCATCGAGATGCTGGCGCTCGACGAGCCGTGGACCAGCACGACCGCGCGGTCGGCGCGGGCCGGATAGACCCGGTAGGCAAGCGCTGCGCCATCGCGCGCCGCCACGCGCTGGACCGGCGGAAGCTCGGCCCAGTTCCAGGTCGACATGCCCGGCAGCGAATCGCCCGCGAGCAGGCGCGGCAGTTCACCCGGTGTGCTGAAGCCGATGACGCCGCCGAATCCGGCGGCAACGACCGGCAGCAGGATCGCCGGGCCCCAACCGATACGCCGGACCCAGCGGCTGGACCGGCCGCCCACGCCGCCCAGCCAGCCGAGGCCGATGCCCGCCACGAATCCGCCGACGCCGCCGGCCAGGGCGGTCCACGCCGGATCCGCCCGGAGCGCGGGCGCCATCCCGAAGACGACGCCCAGCGCATAGCGAACGGCGAAGATCGAGAGGCCGAAGACCAGCATGAACCAGCCCCCGCCGATCTCCAGCCGGCCGTCATCGAGACGCCGGACGGCGCGGCGGCGACCGAGCAGGAACCCCAGCGGCAGGGCGATGGCCAAGGCCGCCAGCCAGGCGACCAGGGCCAGCGCCGGCCGGGGGGACTGGCCGATGCCGACCAAGGACAGGCCCAGCCCGACGACCGGCAGGATCCCCAGCCGCCACAGCGGCAGGGTCCGGGTCCGCAGCCCCTTCACCCCCAGCCAGACGACGAGGACCATCAGTGGCCACACCCAGAGCGGGGTGTTCATGACGATCTGGAGGACGATCTGTAACGGCTGCGACATGGCAGGCTCCGAAGCGGACGGCGTTGTCTTCACCTTCCGTGCAGGGCCACTCCCGTTCCATCGTCGCTGCGTGGAAGTGCTGGCGTTTTTCGCGATCTGCCGTCATTCATCCGTTCACGATGCGCGAATCGCCTTACGTCCGGTCGTTGCCGTATCAGCTTCTGCCGGTCCTCGGCGTCGCGCTGGTGCTGGCCGTGATCGGCCCGTTCGGCACGTACCAGAGCATGGACCTCGTCCAGCGACTGGCGCATTTCGGGATCATCGGGCTCTTGAGCTGGATCCAGGTCGTCCTTCTGGCCGCCTGGTTCGGTACCCTCGAACCAATCGACCGCTGGCCGGTTGCCGGCCGCATGACCCTGGTCGGCCTGCTTGCGGCGATCCCCAGCACCTTCGAGGTCATCGCCGTCCATTCCTGGCTGGTACGGCCCATTCCGCTGTCGCTGGCGCCGAAGCTCTATCCGGAGAATGCCTTCCTGACGGTGGTCGTCTCGGTGATGATCGGCCTGTTCGTCGAGCAGCGCCTGCGCGCCAAGGCCGACGCCGAACTGGCCCGGGTGGCCGCGCTGCCTCCGGCGCCGGCCATCCCGGAGGTCGACACGCCCCAGCCGGTAGCCCCCGATTTCCTGCGCCGTGTCCCGCCCGCGCTCGGTCGCGACCTGCTGGCTCTCGAGATGGAGGACCACTACCTGCGCATTCACACGACACTGGGCAGCGATCTCGTCCTGATGCGCCTGCGCGACGCGCTGGCCGAGCTCGGCGCCGAACGCGGGCAGCAGGTCCATCGTTCCTGGTGGGTGGCGGAGGGTGCGGTCGCATCGGTGGATCGAAGCACCGGCCGGCTCATCCTGATCCTGCGCAACGGACTGCGCGTGCCGGTCAGCAAGACGTACCGCGACAGCGTCAAGGAAGCGGGCTGGGTCTAGAAGGAACAAACCCGTCGTCTCTCCACTCCGCACCTTCGGTGCTCCGGTCGAGACGACGATACCTTTACGTCTACTTCCCGCCGCGATCCTCGCGCCACAGGTCGAGCTTTTCCTGGATGGGACGATCCGAGAAGGAGAACAGGACGGCGTCGCTGTCCGCGCGATGCTCGACCCTGGCCCAGCTCGGCACGACGAAATGGTCGCGCTTCTTCCAGCGCATCACCTGGTCGCCGATCCGGCTCTCGCCCTCGCCTTCGACGACCGAGAAGACCGTGCCGTCGGTGGAGCGATAGGGCGCCGTCGCGAAGCCTTTCGGGACCAGCTGCATGAAAGTGCCCATGGTGGCGATGGGCGCGCCGCCGCTTGCCGGATTGACGTAGCGCAGCTTGTAGCCGTGGCAGGGATCGGGGGCGCCGGCCCGGACGAGGCCGTGCAGCGCCTCGCGCGTGCGCGCGTAGGGATAGTTGAAGATCGGCGAGGTCTGCCGCGACGGCTTCCAGTCGACGGGCAGGAGGCCGCTCGCGAACTTCGCGTCGGAGGTGCCCAGCGGCGTCGTCACGACCTGCTCGTCGGTCTCGCCGGTCTCCGCGAAGCCCGCGTTGAACATCGCGACCAGCGGGATGTCGAGCCCGTCCAGCCACACCATCGGCCTCGACGAATCGTTGCCGTGATCGTGCCAGGTCCAGGTCGGCGTGATGACGAAGTCGCCCTCGTGCATGATCGTGCGCTCGCCGTCGACCGCGGTGTAGGCGCCCTCGCCCTCGACGATGAAGCGCAATGCCGACTGGGTATGGCGATGGCTGGGCGCCACTTCGCCCGGCAGGATGAGCTGCAGGCCGGCATAGAGCGTCGGCGTGATGCAGGCGCTGCCCGTCATCGCCGGATTCTCGAGGATCAGCACCCGCCGCACCGCTTCCTTGGCGGTGATCAGCGCGCCCGACTCCATCAGGAACGGGCGCACCTTGTCGTAGTCCCAGTGCGCGGCCTGGTACTTCGGCGCGGGGCTCGGCGGCACGAGCTGGTGCAGCGATTCCCAGAGCGGCGCCATCGAGAGGCCGCCGATGCGTTCGTAGAAATCGCGCCGTGCGTTGTTACCGGTGGTCGGCGCGGACATGGCGGCCCTATTCGGCGGCGCGCAGCAGCGGGACCGACCGCGCCGTCATGCGCGCGCGGCAGGCTGCAGCAAACGCGTCGAACAGTTTCATCGAGACCGGATTCTCGAGCGCCTTGTATTCGGGATGCCATTGCAGCGCGAGTACGAAGCCCGGCGCGTCTGGCACGCTCAGCGCCTCCACCTGTCCGTCGTCGCAGCATGTCGCTTCGAGCCGCGCCCGCGGCGCCAGCACGTCGACACCCTGCCCGTGCAGGGAATTCACCCTCACGCGCGTCTCGCCCAGCAGGCTGTGCAGGAGGCCGCCTTCGGCCACGTCGATATCGTGGGCCGGCGCATAGTTCACGTCCATGTCGGGCGACTTTGGCGAACGGTGATCGCGCCGCCCCTCGACCTCGTGCACATGCTGGTGCAGCGAGCCCCCCAGCGCGACATTGACCTCCTGCAGACCGCGGCAGATCGCGAACAGCGGCACGCCGCGGTCGATCGCGTGCCGGATCAGCGGCAGGGTCGTGGAATCGCGCGCAGGGTCATGCAGCGTGCCGTCGCGGCTCTCCTTGCCGTAATGATGCGGCTCGACATTCGAGGGGCTGCCGGTCAGCAGCACGCCGTCGAGACCGTCGAGCAGGCGATCCATCGCCTCGAGGAAGCCCGGCTCGTCGCCGAAATCGGCCCCGATGGCGGGGATGATGACCGGCAGGCCGCCGGCGGCGCGGAGCGCGGCCTGGACGTATTTCTCGCCGACCGTGTGATGCCAGCCGCCGCGGCCGTTTTCCTTGAGACAGGCGGGAATACCGATCAGGGGGCGCGGAGAGGAGCGATTCATGGACTGCCGGAGCGTGCAAATAGCGGAAGTGTCATTTTCACCGCTGGTCCCCGTCTTGGCAATCGCGGCGCGCCCGGGCCCGGCCGCAGCTTGTGCAGTGCAGCCCTGCATGGTACCGCCGCGCCGCAGCAAACGTTTGTCCAAGACGATTGGAAAGAGCGCCATGACGACCACCCCTCCGCCGTCCGCCCCGCCCTCCGGCCAGACCGCCCAGGCGGGTCCCGCCGCGCCGCTCACCCTGCACGGCCAGTACATCAAGGATCTCAGCTTCGAGAATCCGCGCGCGCCGCAGAGCCTGATCGAGCAGACCCAGCCGCAGCTCACGCTGAACGTGCAGGTGGCCAACCGCCAGTTCGATGCCAAGACCTTCGAAGTGTCGCTCACCATCGAGGCTTCCGCGCATACGCCGGAAAAGGAACCCCTGTTCATGCTCGAGCTGGTCTATGCCGGCACCGTGACCCTGGGCGAGCTGCCGCAGGAGGCCTTCGGTCCGATGCTCTTCATCGAGACGCCGCGCCTGCTCTTCCCGTTCGCCCGCGCCATCGTGGCCAATGCCACGCGCGAGGCCGGCTTCCCACCGCTCAACATCGCCCCGGTCGATTTCGTGGCGCTCTTCCGCCAGCAGCTCGAGGCCAATGGCGGCCAGATGCCCGGCATGCCCGCCGGCCCGGTCGGCCACGCTTAGAGTTTTTCCAACATAGACAATCTCTTCCCCTTTGCGGGCTCCGCAAAGGGGAAGTGCCCTCGTCCTACGAGGGCGATGGGGTCATGACCCCTCCGTCGCGCGAGGCGCGACACCTCCCCAGCTGACTGGGGAGGAAGTGCTAAGCGTCGACCTTCAGCCAGAGCGGCTCGCTGATCTTCTTCAGGAACTCCGCATGGGCGGCGAGCTCCTCGGGGCTGGCCGCGTGCGGACGGGCCGGACGGACGGGCCGGCTCTGGTCGACCAGGCCTTCGAGGCCCGCCGCCGCCATCTCCGGGGCGAGACCGAGATCGCGTTGCCGGCCGCCGCTCAGCTCCAGATAGACTTCCGCCAGCAGCTCCGAATCGAGGAGCGCCCCGTGCTTGGTGCGCTTGGTGTTGTCGATGCCGAACCGGTCGCACAGGGCATCGAGGCTGGCGCGCTGTCCGGGAAACTTGCGCCGCGACAGCGAGACCGTGTCGACATAGTCGTTCGCAAGCTTGGGCTTGCCGACGCGCGCGAACTCGGCGTTGAGGAAGCCCAGGTCGAACTGCGCGTTGTGGATGACGAGCTGGGCGTCGCCCAGGAACTCCAGCAGTTCCTCCGCCTTGTCGGCGAACAGGGGCTTGTCGGCCAGGAACTCGTCGGTGAGGCCGTGCACTTCCTGTGCGCCGGCCGGCATCGGCATCTCGGGATTGAGGTAGAGCTGCAGTGAGCGGCCGGTGGCCACCAGGTTGACCAGCTCGATGCAGCCGATCTCGACCACGCGATGGCCGGCGAGAGGATCGAGGCCCGTGGTCTCGGTATCGAGGACGACTTCACGCATCCCGATCTTCTAGCCCGTCGGCGACCTACTTGCGACGCGCGCGCGCGAGGCGGGCTGTGAATTTCTCCCGCCACGGGTTGGGCGGCCAGAACTCTCCGCGCAGCTCGCGCAATTCGGCCACGGCCTTGCCGAGCGCCGCACGGGTCGGCGCGAGGCCCAGGCCGGTCGGGATCACGATGCTGGCCTTGCGCCGCTTCAGCGCGTCCGGCACCTGCTGGCGCAGGATGCCTTCGAACTTTTCAACCGTCATGCCGGGCCTCGCCAGGACGCGACGACGCTGAAGAAACGCCGGCCCGCTCACCACCAGGGTGGCATCGACCCGCCGCTCGCCCATCCCTTCGAACAGCAGCGGAATGTCGAGCACGACCAACTTCTCCCCCGCGAGGGCGGCGCGCCGCAGGAAGGCGCGCTGCCTCTGGCCGACCAGCGGATGCACGATCGCCTCGAGCCGTCGCAGCGCTTCCTTGTTGCCGAAGACGCGCGCACCCAGCGCCTGACGGTCGAGCACGCCCGCCTTCACCACACCGGGAAACGCCGCCTCGATGCCGGGCAGCGCCGCGCCGCCCGGCGCCTGAAGGGCGTGGACGGCGGCATCGGCGTCGTACACGGGCACGCCCATCTCCCGCAGCATCTTCGCCGCGGTCGATTTGCCCATGCCGATCGAACCGGTCAGTCCGACGATGACCATCTAGAACTCTTTCCGTCTCAATTTCCCCCCACCTACCTCATCCTGAGGAGGCCGCAGCAGCGGCCGTCTCGAAGGATGGGCAACAGACGTGGTGCTCGTTCCCACCCCAGCGCGGAGGTTACTCCGCGCGATGAGACGCGCTCCTTGCGGAGCGCTCCTCAGGGTGAGGCCGTGCTGTGCTAGGGAACCAGAACGGTCTGCCCCGTGGTCTTGCGGCTCTCCAGGTCGATATGCGCCTGGGCGGCCTCGGCCAGCGGATAGTGCTGATCGATCGAGATCTTCACCTTGCCGCTCTTCACCATCTTGAACAGCGAGCGGGCGCTGGCTTCGAGATCGGCGCGCGTGGAGGTGTAGGCGAAGAGGCTGGGACGCGTGACGTAGAGCGAGCCCTTGGTGTTGAGGATGCCGAGCGGAATCGGCGCAACGGCGCCCGAGGCGTTGCCGAACGACACCATCAGGCCGCGCGGCTGCAGGCAGTCGAGCGACGCCGCCCAGGTGTCCTTGCCGACGCCGTCGAACACGACGGGCACGCCCTTGTTCTTGGTGATCTTCTTCACCTCGGCCACGATGTCCTGCTTGGTGTAGTCGATCACCCACTTGTAGCCGTTCTTCTTGGCCAGCGCGGCCTTCTCGGGCGACGAGGTCGTGCCGATCACCTTGTAACCGCGCGCCTTGGCCCACTGGCCGAACAGCAGCCCGACGCCGCCGGCGGCGGCATGGAACAGGACCGTGTCACCCTTCTTCAGCCACGCCTTGGCGGTCCGGTCGACGAGATACTCGGTCGTCATGCCCTTCAGCATGATCGCGGCCGCCTGCTCGTCGCTCACACCCGTCGGCACCTTCACGAGCTGGTCGACACCCATCAGGCGCTCCTGGCAGTAGGCGCCCAGCACGCCGCAGTAAGCCACGCGGTCGCCCTTCTTGAAGCCCTTCACCCGGGGGCCGACTTCGACGATGACGCCGGCAGCCTCGCGGCCGACCGCGTTGGGCATCGGCGTCTGGTACAGGCCGGAGCGGGTGTAGACATCGATGAAGTTGAGGCCGATGGCCGTGTGACGCAGCTTGACCTGGCCAGGGCCGGGCTTGCCGACCTCGACCTCTTCGAACTTCATCTTCTCCGGGCCGCCGTTTTCATGAATCAGGATGGACTTCGACATCTGAATTTCTCCCCTTGCCGCGGCGACCGAGGAACGTCGCCTGCTTGCGCGCGTCGAGTATAGTGACCGGCCTTTCAGGCGCCAGCCCGGCGCGGCCTTCGACAGGAGAGTTTATGCTCGGGAAGGTCTTTCTCGGACGTCGCCGCCTTCTCGCCGCGACCGCCGCTGCGGCGCTGGCCGCTCCCGCCGTCGCGCGCGCCCAGCAGGTCCTGCGCAGCAGCAAGGCTTCCTACAGCCTGAGGATGCTGACGCTCGACCTCGAACAGCCGTGGGGCATGGCCTTCCTGCCCGACGGCCGATTGCTGATCACGGAGCGGCCGGGCCGGCTGCGGATCTTTGCCAACGGCCGGCTGGAACGGGCGCCGGTCGGCGGCCTGCCCAAAGTCTATGCCCGCGGCCAGGGCGGGCTGCTCGACATCTGCCTGCATCCGGACTTCGCCCGGAACTCGGTGCTCTATCTCACCTATTCAGGAGAGGGCGAGGGCGGCGCCGCGACGGTGCTGGCGCGGGCCGAGTTCCGAAACAACGCCCTGGTCGGTGTACAGCGGATCTTCGAGGCCTTGCCGCGCACGTCCGGCGGTCTGCATTTCGGCTCGCGCATCGTCTTCGACCGGGCTGGCCTGCTCTACGTGACCTGCGGCGAACGCTACCAGATGCAGCGCGCGCAGAACCTCGCCGATCTCGGCGGCAAGGCGGTGCGGCTGCGCGACGACGGCTCGGTCCCGCCGGACAATCCCTTCGTCGGCCGCGAGGGAGCGCGCCCGGAGATCTTCTCGTACGGCCATCGCAATCCGCAGGGCATGGCGATGCATCCCGGCACCGGCCGCATCTGGCTCGTCGAGCATGGGCCGCGCGGTGGCGACGAACTCAACCTGCTGAAGGCCGGCGCCAACTATGGCTGGCCGCGGGCCACCCACGGAATCGACTACAGCGGCTCGACCATCAGCCCGAACAAGAGCCTGCCCGGGATGGAAGACCCGGTGCGGGTCTGGGTGCCGTCGATCTCGCCGAGCGGCCTCGCCTTCTACACCGGCGACCGGTTCCCGGGCTGGAAGGGTTCGATCTTCACCGGCGCGCTCTCGGACAACGCCCTGTTCCGCATCGAGCTCGATGGCGACCGGTATGTCGGCGAAGAGCGGTTGCTCGTCGACCTGCTTCCCTATATCCGCGACGTTCGTCAGGGGCCCGACGGCCTCCTCTATATCGTCACCCACACCGACAGTGGGGGCCTTTACCGCCTGGAGCCTGCGTAACGCCCATGCTGATCCTCGCTTCCGCCAGCCCCTCACGCCGGCAGATGCTGCAGAGTGCCGGCCTCGATTTCACGGTCGAGACATCGGGCGTCGACGAGGATGAGGTGAAGCTGAGCCTCACCGCAGAAAAGGCGACTCCGCAGGACATCGCCGAGACCCTGGCGGAGCTGAAGGCAAAACGCGTCTCGATGCGACGGCCCCAGGCGATGGTGATCGGCGCCGACACGACGCTCGCCTGCAACGGCCGCCTGTTCGACAAGCCGCCGACGATGGCCGCGGCCCGCACGCAGCTTCAGGCGCTGGCCGGCCAGACGCACGAACTCCATTCCTCGGTCGTCGTGGCGAGGGGCGGCGTGCGCCTCTGGCATTTCAACGAGCGTGCGCGGCTCACCATGCGGCCGCTGCCCGACAGCTTCCTCGATGCCTATCTCGCGCGCGCCGGTGAGGCGGTGACCAGTTCCGTCGGCGCCTACCAGCTCGAAGGCCTGGGCGCGCATCTTTTCACGAAGGTCGAAGGCGACTATTTCACCATCCTCGGCCTGCCGCTGCTGCCGCTGCTTTCGTTTCTCGCCGGGCATGGCATCGGACTGGAGAGAGTCGCATGAGCGCCTACGACACACTTCTCGCCGAGGCCGCCGGCCGGCCCTTCGCCGCCATCGTCGGCTGGCCGGTCGAGCATTCGCGCTCGCCCGCACTGCACGGCTTCTGGCTGAAGCAGCACCATGTCGACGGGCACTATGGCCGCCTTCCCGTGAAACCCGAGCGCGCCGCGCTGGAGGAACTCGTGACGTTCCTCAAGGCGACGCCCAACGCGCGCGGCTGCAACCTCACCCTGCCTCACAAGGTCGAGATCCTGCCGCTGCTCGATCGCATCGACCCCGTCGCCCGCCGCATCGGCGCGGTGAACACCATCGTGAAGCAGCCCGACGGCACGCTGGAGGGCCGCAACACCGACGGGTTCGGTTTCCTCGAAGCCCTCAAGTACAACGCGCCGCACTGGATGCCGGACACCGGACCGGTCGTCGTGCTGGGCGCCGGCGGAGCGGCCCGCGCGATCGTCGCCAGCCTGATCGATGTCGGTGTGCCCGAGCTGCGGCTGGTCAACCGGACGCGCGAGACCGCGGTCGACCTCGCCGTCGCGCTCACCCCGCCGGGCGGACAGCGCATCGTGGTCGGCTCGTGGGACGAGCGTTCGGACCTGCTGCAGGGCGCGACCTTGCTGGTCAACACCACCTCCCTCGGCATGAAGGGCCAGCCAGGGCTCGACATCGACCTCGCGAAGCTGCCGCACGAGTCGGTGGTCTACGACATCGTCTACGTGCCGCTGGAAACCTACCTGCTGGCCGCCGCCCGTTCGCGCGGCAACCGCTGCATCGACGGGCTGGGCATGCTGCTGCACCAGGGGCGGCCGGGCTTCGAGGCCTGGTTCGGCCCCAGGGTCGACGTCTCCGCGGCACAGCGCCATGCGGTCGCAGCCGATCTCGGAGCCTGATCCATGGACGAGAGCAGGCCGCCAGCCTCCGATCCACCAGTCTCCGATCCACCGGCCGGCTACAAGCCGCTGTTCCGCACCAGCCCGTTCCTCGACCATAACGGGCCGTTCTTCTATCGCGAGAATGCCGATGGCACCTTCGTGGTGGGATTGCGCATCCAGCCCAAGCACGCCAACGCACGCGGCGTCGCCCATGGCGGCATCCTCATGACCCTGTGCGACATCTCGCTGGGCTATCGCACGACGCGCAGCCAGACGCCCTCGCCGCTGATCGTCACCGCGAGCGTCAAGACCGACTTCGCGGGCTCGGCGAAGATCGGCGACTGGGTCGAGGCCCATGTCGACGTTCACAAGGTCGGCGGGCGGCTGGCCTTCGCCAACTGCTACCTGAAGGTCGGCGAGGAGCGCATCGTCCATGCGAGCGCGGTGTTCGCCAGGACGGGCGATCGCTCTTGAGGCTCGCCCTGACGGCGTTCCTGCCGTTTGCCCTCGGCTACTTCCTGAGCTTCCTGTTCCGCTCGCTCAATGCCGTGGTCGCGCCGGCCCTGCGCAGCGAACTCGGCCTCGACGATGCAGCCATCGGCGTCGTGACCTCGATGTACCTGGCGGCCTTCACCGCGGCCCAGCTTCCCGCCGGCGTGGCGCTCGACCGCTTCGGCCCGCGCCGCGTGGCGCCGGTCATGCTGCTGGCGACCGCGCTGGGCGCCGTCGTTTTCGCCCTGGGGCAGGACGTCGTCACGCTCAGCATCGGCCGCGCCCTGATCGGCCTTGGCCTGTCGGTCGCGCTGATGTGTGGCTTCAAGGCCAACGTCCTCTACTGGCCGATCGGGCGGCTGCCGCTGGTCAACGCCGTCATGATGACGTTCGGCGGGCTGGGGGCCGCGATGGCGACGCGCCCGGTGCAATGGCTGCTGGTCGACTTCGACTGGCGGCAGATCTTCCTGGGTCTCGGTGCCGTCACGGTCGCCGTCGCGCTCTACCAGCTGCTCGCCGCTCCGCGATACGAGCGGGGCGGACAGGGCCGCCTGGCCGACGAGCTGCGCGGCCTGGCCGGCGTTCTCCGGACGCCGCTCTTCTGGAAGGCCGGGCTTGCGCCGACCTTCTCGCTCGGCGTCTGGGTCTGCTATGCAAGTTTCTGGGCGGCGGGATGGCTGCGCGACGTGGCCCACCTCGACGAGCAGTCGGTCGGTGTCGCGCTGTTCGCCCTCTCGCTCGCCATCGTCCCCGGCTACTTCTTCAGCGGCATGATTATCGACCTGCTGCACAGACGTGGCGTGCGCGGCGGCCGGGTGTTGCTGGTCTACGGATCGCTGTTCCTGGCCATCCACGTGCCGATCGCACTCAACGTCACGGCGGCGCCGAAGCTCCTGTGGTTTGCCTATGTGATGTTCGGCGGCATGTCGGTGGTCTGCTACGCGCTGGTGACGCGCGCCTTCGCGCCCGAGCTGGCGGGCCGGGTCAACACCACGCTCAACCTCATCTGCATGCTGATCGCCTTCGTGGTGCAGGCGGCGATCGGGCCCGCGCTGGCCTGGATGGACGCAGTGCATGGCCTGTCGCGCGCCGAGGCGCATCAGGTCGTGACCATCGTCTTGCTGGTGCTACAGGCGATGATCTGGCTGTGGTTCGCGGCGAGCCGGGAGGCCCGGGATCTGCCGTAAATGAGAAGAGCGCCGATTACTTCGGCGCTCTCCTGAGTTCTTGTCTTTTCTGAGCCGTGTGGGTCGGCGCTGTTTACGGCGCCTGACTCGCGCTTGGTTACAAGCGCTGCCGCCTACCGTAGGCGCGCGCGAGCGCGCGCCTACTGATTCATCGACCCGAAGAAATCCTGGTTGGTCTTCGACGTACGGAGCTTGTCGAGCAGGAACTCGATCGCATCCACCGCGCCCATCGGCATGAGGATGCGGCGCAGCACCCACATCTTCGACAGCGTCGCGCGGTCGACCAGCAGCTCCTCCTTGCGGGTGCCCGACTTGGTGATGTCGATCGCCGGGAAGGTGCGCTTGTCGGAGACCTTGCGGTCCAGGATGATTTCCGAGTTACCGGTGCCCTTGAACTCTTCGAAGATGACCTCGTCCATGCGGCTGCCGGTGTCGATCAGGGCGGTCGCGATGATGGTCAGAGAGCCGCCTTCCTCGATGTTGCGGGCCGCACCGAAGAAGCGCTTCGGACGCTGGAGCGCGTTGGCGTCGACACCGCCGGTCAGCACCTTGCCGGAACTCGGCACGACGGTGTTGTAGGCACGACCCAGCCTCGTGATGGAATCCAGCAGGATCACCACGTCCTTCTTGTGCTCGACCAGGCGCTTGGCCTTCTCGATCACCATCTCGGCGACGGCGACGTGACGGCTGGCCGGCTCGTCGAAGGTCGAGCTCACGACCTCGCCCTTCACGGTGCGCTGCATGTCGGTCACTTCCTCGGGGCGCTCGTCGACGAGCAGCACCATGAGGAAGACCTCGGGATTGTTGGCGGTGATGGCGTGCGCGATGTTCTGCAGCAGCACCGTCTTGCCGGTGCGCGGCGGCGACACGATCAGGGCGCGCTGGCCCTTGCCGATCGGCGCGATCAGGTCGATCACGCGGGTCGAGATGTCGAGCTGCTGCTGCGCCGTCGTGCCGGCCTTCTTGGTCAGCGTGCCGGTGCGGCGCGTGCCGACGCGGCCCGACGAAGTCGCCTTCGAACCGCCTACCGCTTCCTCGGTGACGACCGGCGCCATGGCGGCGGCACCGCCGTCGAGTTCGAGCTTCAGCTTCTCGTCGGGATAGAGCGGCGTCAGCGAGTCGAAGTTGATGCGATGGCGCAGCGCGTCGGGATCGTCGAAGTTGATCTTGTTGATCTGCACCATGGCGAAGTAGCGCTCGCCGTCCTTGGGCGCGCGGATCTCGCCTTCGACCGTGTCGCCGGTGCGCAGGCCGAACTTACGGACCTGCTGGGGGCTGACGTAGATGTCGTCGGCGCCGGGCAGGTAGTTGGCTTCCATCGAGCGCAGGTAGCCGAAGCCGTCGGGGATCACCTCGATGGTGCCGACGCCGAAGATCGCCTGGTCGGCGGCGGCAAGCTTCTGGAGGATGGCGAACATCAGCTCCTGGCGGCGCATCATCGCCGCACCCTCCACGCCCTGCTCTTCGGCAAAGGCCAAGAGTTCGGGGGGCTTCTTCTTCTTGAGGTCCTGGAGATTCATGGGTCTTCGATCTGGTGGGGGAAATGACGCACGCGCTTGCAGCGGCCGGAACGGCCGAACCTGAAAACAGCGCTATGTCGTACTGGATGGGCCCCATCGAGTTGCCGCCGGGGAGGCAGCGCCAAGGGCCCTAGGTGGCGTTTATATAAACGCCACCCCCGGCTCTGTAAAGACGGCCTCCACCGCGGCGGATCGCCCGGACCTCGTCACTCCCTATCGGCCAGCATCTCGGCGTAGCGGAAGATCTCGGTATGGTCGGCGCCCTTGCCGAGCTTGGCATCGGCGTCGGTCCAGTAGGCCACAGCCTGCTCCAGGCCGGGTACATGCAGCTTGAGATGGGCAGCGACGTCGCCCGCGGTGCGCAGGTCCTTGGCCATGAGAGCCGTCGTGAAGCCGGCTGCGAAGGTCTTCGACACCACGAACTGGCGGCCCTTCACCTCGGTGGCGTTGCTCTTGCCGGTCGAGCTGTTGAACACATCCACCATGGTGCCCGGATCGAGGCCGAAGGATTCACCGACGACCAGTGCCTCGCACATCGCGACCAGGCCGGCGGCCGACAGGTAGTTGTTGAGCGCCTTCAGCGCATGGCCGGCGCCGGCGGGGCCGCACAGCGTGATGGTTTTGCCCATCGCGCCGAAAACGGGCCGCGCGCGCTCGAGGTCGGCGGCCGCACCGCCCACCATGATGCTGAGCGAGCCGTCGACCGCGCGCTTCACGCCGCCCGACACCGGCGCGTCGAGCAGGGCCACGCCGCGGGCGGCGAGGTCCTTCGCGAGCTTCTGCGTGTCCACCGGATTGGACGAGCTCATGTCCATGACGACGGCGCCCGCCTCCAGCCCCTCGATCGCGGGGTCGCGCCCTTCGAGGATGGCCTGCCGCACGATCTTGCCGTCGGGCAGCATGGTGATCAGCGCCGCGGCGCCCTGGGCGGCGGCCTTCGCCGACGCCGTGGCCAGCGCCGAGGGATGGGCGCCGACGAAATCGGAGACCGCCTTCTGCGACACGTCGAACACGCGCAAGGCGAAGCCGGCTTCGACGAGGCGTTTCGCCATCGGGCGGCCCATCATGCCGAGACCGATGAAGGCGATGGTGGCGGGAGGCGCGAGCGTGGTCATGACGAAGCTCCTGACGTGAGGTCGTATTCATAGAATGGCAGGACGCGGCCGGGAATCGCATCCGACGGCTCGTTTCGCAGGAAGCGCGCGCCCATGCGTTCGTAGAAGGGCGCGGCGTTCACGTCGGCGAGAATGGTCATGCGCCGGTATCCCAGTTCCCGCGCCAATGCGACGGCGGCCTCGAACAGCGTCCGTCCCGTCCCGCCGCCGATCGCCGAAGGCTCGACGAACATCAGCGCGAGTTCGGCATCGTCGCCGTCGCGACCGACGCTGACGGTGCCGGCCGTCCGGCCGGAATCGTCGGTCGCCACCAGCACGCGGCCCTCGGCGATGCTCTGCTCCTCGATCGTGAGCGAGGGCACGCAGAGCCGCATGAACTCCGCGTCGTAGCCCCAATGGGCCTTCGAGCGCAGGCAGAGCGCGGTGAGGCCTGCCGCCTCACCGGGCCGTGCCGGCCGAACCGAGGCCATGGTTCAGATGCCGCGGTCCTTGAAGACGTCGCGGGCGGTCTTGAAGGCGTCGAGGCTCGCGGGGATGCCGCAATAGATCGCGACCTGGAGGAAAATCTCCTTGATCTCGTCCTTGGTGAGGCCGTTGTTCAGCGCGCCGTTGATGTGCAGCTTGAGTTCGGGGCCGCGATTGAGCGCCGCCAGCATGGCGAGGTTCAGCATCGAGCGGTTCTTCTTCGACAGGCCCGGCCGCGTCCAGGCATAGCCCCAGCAGTATTCGGTGGTGATGTCCTGGAAGGCCATCATGAACTCGTCGTCGGCAGCACCTGCCAGCGAATTGTCGACGTAGGCCGCGCCGAGCACGGCTTTGCGCATCTTCATGCCCTCGTCGTAGAGCTTCTTGTTGCGCGGTGCGGGTTTGGCTTTCTTCGCCTTCGCGACAGCGGTCTTCTTGGCCATGTCTTGCTCCTCCGGATAAAAACCGGGGAGCTGTATATCAGATCGCCGCGTGGCCTGCGTGTGGCGGCTGTGGCGCCGAGACGGCGAGCCCCTTCGAGCGGGCCTGTTGGCAGAGATCCTCGATGGTGACGTTGTCGAGCTGCGCCATCATCTCCTCGCGCAGCTGCTCCCACAGCGGCCAGACCACTTCATGGGCGAGCGGCGAGCCGACCGAAGGATCGCTGGGCTCGGATTCGACCTCGAGGTTTCGCACCACCCGGACGACCTCGCCCAGGGTGATGCTGGTCTTGTCCCGACCCAGCCGATAGCCGCCGCGCGGCCCGCGTTTTCCGGACAGGATGCCGGCGCGCACCAGATGCTGCAGGACCTGCTCGAGATAACGCTTGGGAATTCGCTGGCGCTCGGTGATGTCACCGCTGCGCACCGGGTGATCGCCGACATGGAACGCCACGTCGAGAACCGCCTCGATCGCGAACATCGTCTTTTTGCTGAGGCGAGGCATCCCGTTCTCGTCCCTCTTCAGGCCCTCTTGAGTGAGCCGGCCGTTACTCCCGTCGAACCAAAGCCGCCCGCACCCCGTGCCGTTTCGTCGAGGGCCGAGACCTCTCGCCAGACGGCACGGGCATGTCGGGCAATGATAATCTGTGCAATTCGCATGCCGCGTTCGATGCGGAACGGCTCCTTGCCGAGATTGATCAGGATGACGCCGACCTCGCCGCGATAGTCGGCATCGATGGTCCCGGGGGCGTTGGCGACCGTGATTCCGTGCTTGGCGGCCAGTCCGGAACGGGGCCGGACCTGGGCCTCGAACCCTGGGGGCAGGGCAATGGAGAGGCCGGTCGGGACGATCCGGCGTTCGAGCGGCGCCAGCTCGATATCCTCTTCGATGGCGGCCAGCAGGTCGGCCCCGGCGGCGGCGGCCGTCGCATAATCAGGCAGCTGCAGGCCCTGCCCGTGGGGCAGCCGCACGATCTCGATCTCGATGCTCTCGACGCCCGCCATCGGCCCCCCGTTGAATTACTCCGCAGCCTGCTTCTTGCCTGCCTGCGCGAGATGCAGCGCGATCCGGCCCGCGAGCCGCATGGCGACATCGCCCTTGCCGAGCGGTGGCCAGTCCTCGACGCCCGCTTCCGTGATGAGATGCACCGTGTTGCGCTCGCCGCCGAAAGTGCCGGTGGCCGGCGACACGTCGTTGGCCACGATCCAGTCGCAGCCCTTGCGGGTGCGCTTGTCGACGGCATTGGCCACCACGTTCTCGGTCTCGGCGGCGAAGCCCACCACCAGTGCCGGCCGCCGGGGTCCGGCCTTGGAGAGCGTCGCCAGGATGTCGGGGTTGGGCGCCAGTTCGAGCGCCGGCGGCGGGGCGCCTGCCTGTTTCTTGATCTTGCCGGTGGCCGGCCTGGCAGCCTTCCAGTCGGCCACGGCGGCGGCGCAGACGGCGATGTCGAGCGCCCCGGCCTCCAGGCTGGCCGCCAGCATCTGGTCGGCCGATTCCACCCGCACGACCTTAACGCCCGTCGGATCGGGCACGGCGACCGGTCCGCTCACCAGGGTCACGTCGGCGCCGAGCTCGGCCAGCGCCGCGGCGATGGCATGGCCCTGCTTGCCCGAGGAATGATTGGAGATGAAGCGCACCGGATCGAGCGCCTCGCGCGTCGGACCGGAGGTCACCAGCGCGCGCCTGCCGGCGAGCGGCCGGTCGCGCACCAGCATCGCCTCGATCGCCGCCACGATCTCGAGCGGCTCGGACATGCGGCCGGGACCGAATTCGTTACAGGCCATGGCGCCGTCGTTCGGGCCGACGAAGGTGACGCCGCGCTTCTTCAGCGTCTCGACATTCGCCACGGTCGCGGCATGCGTCCACATGCGCACGTTCATCGCCGGCGCCGCGAGCACCGGCTTGTCGGTGGCGAGCAGCACGGTCGCGGCGAGATCGTCGGCCAGGCCGCCGGCCATGCGCGCCAGCAGGTTGGCGGTGGCGGGCGCCACGACCAGCAGGTCGGCGTCGCGCGAGAGCTGGATATGGCCCATCTCGCTCTCGTCGGTCAGCGAGAACATGTCGCTGTAGACGCGGTCCTCCGTCAGGGCCTGCAGCGAGAGCGGCGTCACGAATTTCGCGCCGGCCTCGGTGAGCACGCAGCGCACCGAGGCGCCACGTTCGCGCAGGCGCCGGATCAGATCCAGCGACTTGAAGGCGGCAATGCCGCCCGCGACGATCAGCAGGATACGCTTGCCGTGCAACATGGCTTTCAGCCTATCACAAGAGCCGGGTGACGACAGTATAGAGGCCGGTGGCCAGCAGCGCCCAGAACACGGCCAGGCGGAACTGCTCGACCGAGAGGCGCGAGCGGATCTGCTGGCCGAGCCACATGCCGCCGATGGCCGGCACGATCGCGGCCCCCGAGACGATCGCCCGCGGCCCGTCGAGCACGCCGAAGAACAGCAGCGACGCCGTCAGCGTCAGGGACGTGGCGCACAGCACCACCCCCAAAGTCTGCACGAGTTCGACCGGTTTGATGTCGAGCCCCTGGAGATAGGGCATCAGCGGAACGATCGGCACGCCGACCACGCCCGCCACGAAGCCCGACACGACGCCGATGACGGGCGCCAGCGGCTTCTCGAGATCGGCGTGGATCGTGAGTCGTATGCGGAACAGGCCGAGCGTGCTGTAAATGATCAGCACCGTGCCCAGCACCAGGAAGGCCCAGCCGGGGCCCTTCTGGCCGACCAGCCAGACCGTCAGGTAGAGCACCACCGCGAGCGGCAGGATCAGCGGCCACTGTCGGCGCACGATGTGCCAGAAATGGCCACCGACCGACGCCTGCCAGACGTTGGTGACGACCGTCGGCAGTGCGATCAGGGCGATCGCCTCCGACAGCGGCAGAAAAAGCGACATCAGTGCGATGGAGATGGCCGGGAGACCCAGTCCGACCAGTCCCTTGACGGTGCCAGCGAGCAGGAAGATCGCCAGCCCGATGACGATTTGATCGGTGCTCACGGGTCAGTGCCACCACGCGGCGATGGCGGCGATCAGCGCGAGAACGGCCACGATTTCGGCAAAGCGCGGGCGCGACCGGTTGCTCTGGGACGGCTGGTCCGCGTTGCGCTCGGCCTTGCGGCGCTCGTGCTCGGCCACCACGTGCAGGCTGTCGATCAGGCGCGGCAGGCGGCGCAGGCCCTGGGCGAGATCGTCGACCGCGCGGCCCACCGTGGCGCGCGGGCCGAAATGGGTGACCATCCAGTCCTCGATCAGGGGCCGCGCCAGCTCCCAGATGTTGACGTTGGGATTGAGCTTGGTGCCCATGCCCTCGGCCATCAGCATGGTCTTCTGCAGCAGCAGGAGCTGCGGCTGCGCGCTCATTTCGAACTGCTCGGTGACCCGCAGCATCTGCGCCAGCAGGCGGGCGATCGAGATCTGGTGGCTGGGCTTGCCGAAGATCGGCTCGCCGATCGAGCGGCAGGCCTGCGCGAAGATCTCGAGCGACTGGTCGGGCGGCACGTAGCCCGCCCGGAACTGGACCTCGGCGACGGCGCGATAGTCGCGGCGCAGGAAGGCGACCAGCAGCTCGGCGAGATAGCCGCGCGTATCGGAGTCGACCCGCCCCATGATTCCGAAATCAACCGGCACGATGCGGCCCTGGCGGTCGACGAAGGCGTTGCCGCCATGCATGTCGGCATGGAAGAAGCCGTCGCGGAACACCTGATAGAAGAAGGCCTCGGCGCACTTCCGCATGATCTCGTGCGGATCGTGCCCGGCGGCGATGATGGCGTCGCGGTCGCCGATCGGGATGCCGTCGACCCGCTCCTGCGTCATCACGCGCTCGGCCGTGCGGTCCCAGTCGATCGTGGGTGCGCGATAGTTCGGATCGTCGGCGAAGTTCTCCCCCAGCTCCTCGGCCGCCGCGGCCTCCATGCGCAGGTCCATCTCGACCCGCACCACGTCGGCGAAGGCGCGCACCGATTCGACCGGCTTCAGGCGGCGGAAGCGCGGCTGCGTGCGCTCGACCAGCTCGGCCATCCAGTAGAAGAGATCGAGGTCCTGCTCGAAGGCCTTCTCGATGCCCGGCCGCAGCACCTTCACGGCGACGTCGCGGCCATCGGTCGTGACCGCGAAATGAACCTGCGCGATCGACGCCGCCGCCACCGGCACGTCGTCGAAGCTCGAGAAGATCGCGCCGAGCGGCTGGCCCAGCTCGCTTTCGATGATGCGGCGGGCCTCGCTGCCGGGAAACGCCGGGATATGGTCCTGAAGGCGCGCGAGATCGGCGGCGACCTCCTCGCTCAGCAGGTCGGCGCGGGTCGACAGTGCCTGGCCGAGCTTGATGAACGAGGGGCCCATGTCCTGCAGCGCCGCCGCCAGCCGCTCGCCCGGACGGCGCAGGTCGCTGCGCGGCGCAAACAGGCGCGCCCAGGCGATCAGCGCCGGCGCGATGCCCAGCGTCTCGAGCGGAAACAGCGCGTCATGGCGCGCGAAGCTCACCGCCATGCGCAGCAGGCGCCAGCCGTTGCGGAGTGCACGGAACATCTAGATGCGCCAGCCCTGATGCAGGGCCACGACACCGAGCGACATGTTGCGCCAGGAGACGTTGGCGAACCCGGCCGCCCGCATGCGCTCCGCCAGCTCGTGCTGCGGCGGGAAGCGGCGGATGCTCTCGTGCAGGTAACGGTAGGAGTCGGCGTCCCGGGCGATGACCTTGCCGAAGAACGGCAGGGCGCGCTCGGAATAGGCATCGTAGACGCTGGCGACCGGCGCCGAGGTCACCTTGCTGAATTCGAGGCAGTAGAAGCGCCCGCCCGGCTTCAGGACGCGATGGGCGTCGCGCAGCGCCTGGTCGATGTCGGTGACGTTCCGCAGGCCGAAGGCGATCGTGTAGGCGTCGAACGAGCGGTCCGGGAACGGCAGGTGTTCCGCATCGCCCGTCGTCCAGGTGAGCCCCTGCAGCAGACCGCGATCGACGGCACGGTCGCGCCCGACCTCGAGCATCGCCGGATTGATGTCGCAGACGGTGACGTCGGGCCGTTCGCCCTGACGACGCAGCAGGCGGAAAGCGATGTCGCCGGTGCCGCCGGCCACGTCCAGAAGCTTCTCGCCCGGCCGCGGATTGACCACATCGACCATGGCGTTCTTCCAGAGCCGGTGAACCCCGCCCGACATCAGGTCGTTCATCAGGTCGTAGCGCGGCGCCACGCTGGCGAAGACCTCGCGCACCAGCCCGGCCTTTTCGGCAGCCGGCACGTCGCGGAAACCGAAGGACGCACGGCCGTCCGGGGCCAGATCCTCGAGGGTCTGGCCCTCGGGGCGGGCTGCGCTAGGATCGTCGGGGGAGGCTCGGTCCATGGGGCCGCAACCTAGAGGAATCGCCATGACGCTTAAAGACCGGGTCATCCTGATCACCAACGTCGAGAAATTCGCAGGCCACGGCACCACAAGGGTCGCTTTGGCCCAGGGCGCGACCGTCCTGGCGCACGATCCGTCGTTCGAGGCGCCGAGCGCACGGCGCAAGTACGAGGCGGAGTTCCCGGGCGCCCATGCCCTCTCGGCGACCGAGCCGGCGACGATGGTCGAACTCGCCCTGAAGCGGCATGGTCACATCGACGCACTGGTCAACAACGACGCCTATCCCGCCCTGCGCGCGCCGCTCGGCGAGGCCCGGATCGAGGATTTCCGCGATGCGTTGGAAGTCATGGCCGTGGCGCCGTTCCGGCTGACGCAGCTCGTCGCGCCGTCGATGCGCAAGCGCAAGTCGGGCCGCATCGTGTTCGTCTCCTCGGCGGCCCCGCTGCGCGGCATTGCCAACTACGCGCCCTATGTCTCGGCGCGCGCCGCCGGCAACGGTCTCGTCTCCTCGCTCGCCAAGGAGCTGGGCCGCGACGGCATCACGGTGAACGCGGTCGGCTCGAACTATGTCGAGAACCCCGACTACTTCCCGCCGGCGCTGCTCGCCAACAGCGAGGCCATGGCCAAGATGACGGCACAGATCCCGCTCGGCCGCCTCGGCAAGTCAGAAGAGCTGGGCGCCACGATCTGCTTCCTCTGCTCCGACGGCGCCGGCTTCATCACCGGGCACGTCCTGCCCCACGCCGGCGGCTGGGCGTGACCAGACCAACGGGCCCCAAACGCAGGCCGAGCTATCGATTCTCCATCCCGCTTCCCATCAAGACTGCCAAGTCAGGCATTGGAACCCCAGCATTGTTCCATTCCAGGAAGGCCGGGTCGCCAAGAGCCATACGCACATAGGCCTCCGCCAAGTCGAGGCAAGCCACGCAAGTTCTGCCTCGCGGGTCGAATCGGACGGTGGGGCTGATGATCTTGAATGGCAGGTAGTCGACGCGCCGCAACCGTTCGATCAGCGCCCGATAGGCGATGACGTACCAATAGCGGCTGCCGGATCGAATGGAATGCTGGTAGGCGGCGCGGCGCAAGGCCTGAGCGGCCGTATATCCCCGGTCATCCGTCAGGCCTGCAACGCCAGGCAGGGCGCCCAGGCGCGAGACTTCGGCCGACTGGGCCCGCGGATAGTTGGGATCGAGGCCATGCTCGATCAGATCAGAAAATGGCCGCATATCGAGCATCCAACGTCGCGCCATGGGGGGAGTCACCCGGATGCTTCCCGCGACAGTGCCGTCTCCGACGATCAGGCAGAAGTGCGCGGACTGAGCATCGATGTCGTCGCGGTCGACGCCGTCTTCACCCAGCACCTCCCAGCCGAGATAATGGCCGAAATATTCGCTGCGAAACCGGAAGTAGGCCTCGCACTTTTGGGAGTCGCGCAGGTTCAGCTGCTCGACCCGAAAGGAACCCGCTCCCACTGCCGCCATCACGGATTCCTACTCCGGAATGAGATAGGGAGCAGTCGAGCCGCAATAGCGGGTCGAGATGTCGATGCCTTTCATCTCCTCGACTGTCGCAGCGGCGATCATCGAACTGAATTCACCGATGGTCGGCAGCCGCCCAACCTGCCGCTTACGACGTGCCACGAAGCCCGGCACGGCGCGATCCAACAGCATTGCAGTTGTCGTGCCTTCGATGATGTCTCCACTTACGACCCTGAGATTGGGTCGCCGGCTGGAAGCGAGCGAGACCATGCGCCTCAGGGTTTGCTCACCGCGCTGCTTCGAGTGCGCTACTTTCTCGTAAATCGGAAGGACCGGTTTACCCGGGTAGAAATGCGCGCCATGGCTGGTCACGTAGATGATGGCGAGGCCGTCGTCGCATCTCGGGATCAGGGCCGAGACGAGGGCAATCTGAGCGAAGCAGTTGAGCGCAAGCGCGTAGGAGAGCCCCTTGCCCGCCTCCAATCCGCCGCTGGCGTTCAGAACGATTGCATCGATTGGCCCGTGATCCAGAGCCTTCCGAGCAACAATCTCGGGTTCATCGTCGCGAGAAAGATCACCTTCGATCAAATGGCACTTCTGGCCGAGCGCTTCGATGGTACTGGCCACCCCAGCGGCCCGGCGGCGCTTCTCGCGATAGCAGATGGCGACCTCCAGGCCGCGCTGGGCCAAAGCCAACGAGATTCCGGCACCAATTCCACGGGAAGCGCCCGTCACGAGCACCCGCCGGGGACGGGACCTCCTGCTCGCACCGGCAAGCGGGATTTCCAGACCTCGGCAGACATCTCGAAACTTCGCGGCGAATGGGTAACGTTTGTTGAAGGTATCCTCCATCAATACATCCATGATCGGATGTCGGCGGATGACGGTGGCCACCTCGGCGACCTTGCTCGTCTCAGTCGCCGCATCCCACATTTCCGCCAGAAACGCGGCAAGTTTCTGGACGTCCTGCGCTTCTCGACCCGACTGAATCGCCGACCAATGCCGATCCAGCTCTTCGTCGAGGGCCGCCACGGCAGCGCTGTCACCCAAGTAAGCCGGCGATGCTTGCTGAACATAGGCGGTATCAGGCATCAAAGTGCTCCCGTGATGACAGCCGAAGGCCAGCATTGGCGGCATTGTCACGCCGCCTGTGAGCCAAGTTCTTCCATCGAGAACGTCCGGATGCGTTCCTCCTCGCAATGATCGAGGTCGAGCGTGTCGCGATCGCAGATCGAGGAAAGGGTATGTGGCCGGATGGCCCACTCAGCCATCCGCAGGTAGAGGACCGTGCCTTTGCGTGCGCCCTCGTTCAGATCGGCGAAGTGCCCCGGCTCGAGGTGAGCCTCTTCAATAGCCGCCAGGATCTGCTGGCCGTGCGGCAACGCCTCGTGTTGGTGGAGGACCAGGAACTTGGTGTTGTCGCGTGTCAGGAAAGACCCCTGCAGCGCCTTCCTGACCCATTCCTTGGCGACGCCATCGGAGATGTTCTCCAGGATGGCGGCGGCACCCAACCGAACGAAAGGCCGCTCGACCACCACCTTGCTGAAGTAGGTGTGCCAGAGTTCGACGTCGAACGGCATAGGCAGGGGCCGAAGGCCGAGCTTCGCCAGGTCGTTGGCCGCCACCAGGTAGTGCAGTTCTTCCTCGTTGGCGAAGCTGCAGAGGAAGTCGCGCAGGCCGCGCCGTCGGGCGAGGTCGCCATGCGCGGCGATGGCGAGGAAGTAGCGCTGCACGTCCTTGGTGAGATGATACTGGAACGACAGGTATCGGATGTACTGATCGACCGTCGTCGGATGTTCCAGCAGATACGACTTCAGGAGTTCGGCGAACCGCTCCTGGGCTTCGCCGATGCAGGAAAGGAGATTCCGCAGACCATCACTCTCCCTCAGATCACTATCGAGCACAGATGACCTCCCGCTCTCGCACCGGCTGTGACTTCGTATCGAGAATCAGCACCTGCAAGCGACCCGCAGCCGGATCGTCTGCCCAGATTCCGGTCTCGAGGAACTCGAGCTTGCGGAAGAACGGCACGAGTCTCTCCGCGGTCTGCATGATGCAGTAGCGCCAGCCGGCGTTGACCGCCTGCCATCGCACGAACCGGACAAGATCGACCGCGTGCCGGCCGCTGTGTCGCGGCGCGCGGACCAAGCGTGTACAAGTGAGCGTTCTTTCGACCGGGACGTCGAACCGGGCCGCGGTGCGCAAGAACAGCTCTGCATGCCGATTGCACGGGTCCGATACAGCGCCGATCCGCATCGCGCAGGAGATGCCCCTGGAGTCGGTGGCGTAAATGTTGACTGCGCTGAAATCGCCGGGTTCGATCAGGCAATTGGGGTCGAGGACCATCGAGGCATAGGGCTTGCCCTGACCCTCCACATACTGGCGGTGGCGGAGCCTCCCGATCTGGCGCAGTACGCCATAGTCGCGGACCACGCGGATGTGCGGGAAACGCTCGACGTTCTCCAACAAGACTGCACCCAGCGGCAAAGGGGGGCGGCTCTGGTCAACGGCAATTGCCAAGTCGGTGTCGCGCGGGTCTTCGATCGGCCGGGGCAAGTGGTCGGAAGTTCGGCGCAGGGCGAGATCAGGAAGCGACATGCAACGAACCCTCCTCAGCCGCGGTCTGAGTGGAGAGCCCGCTTTCCGGACGCAACCACGCAATGCTGGCGAGGTGCATGCCCGCTCGTGCTCTGGCCGCGATGGCGACATCGATCATCCGGCCGATCTGCACGTCGCTATGATCTGCCATCACCTGCAGTCGCCACCGGCAGGCATTCATCGGCACAGCCGGATGCTCCGCCATGTTCACGAGCGCGCCGCCTTCGAGCGCATATCGCGTCGCCAGCCGAGAGATGGCGCTATCGCCGAGAATAGCCGGCACGATGGGGCTGGGTTCACCTAGGATTTTGAAGCCCGCGCCCTCCAGTCCTGCACGAAGCCTAAGCGCATTCCGATGCAGGCGCTCCCGTCTTCCACAGCCTTCCTCGGACTGCACAATGTCCAGCGCCTTGAGGACGATCGCGCACTGCACCGGCGAGAGAGCATTGGAAAAGGTCAGCGGCCCGCACGAAGAGCGCAACGCGAGCTTCAGCGCCGGATGATTGCTGGCGACATAGCCGCCATTCGAGGCAAAGGTCTTGGAGAAGCTGCCCATCAGGACATCGATCTGGCCGACGAGGCCCTGCCGCTCGATCACGCCACGTCCCGTTGGACCCAAGGCACCGAGATCGTGGGCGGCGTCGACAAGCAGGGTGGCGTTCCAGCGCCTGCAGACCTCGAGGAGGCCCACGAGGTCGGGCACGTCGCTATCCATCGAAAAGACGGTTTCAGTGACGACGAGAATTCCGGCCTCCGGCCTGTCGCGCCTGATGTGTTCGAGTCGCCGCGCCACGCCGGCGTTGGACAAATGCGGCACGCTGAAGACGTTCCTGGTCGCGTTGCGCGCCCCTTCCTGCAGCGAGGCATGGGCAAGCATGTCGATGACGATGTAATCGTGGGGCTGGACCAGCGTTTTGATAATTCCGTAACCGGCTGCCCATCCCGTGGCGAAGACCGTGCTGTCACGGTAACCAAGGAACGCCGCCAGCCGCCCTTCGAGTTCGGCCGACAGCGCGGTGTTGCCCATGAGCGCAGGCGAACCGGCGCTGTGGACTCCGAATCTCTCGATGGCCGTATTCGCGGCAGCGACGATGCCGGGGTGGCTCGACAGGGAAAGATAGTCCTGCGAGGCGAAGTTGACCCCACTATGTATCTTGCCGGCCCTCGTGCGCATCTCGCCCGCCGGACCGATGCGGCCCAGCGTCGTCTTGCAATACGGATCGACCGAAGCGGCGGCTCGTTCGTCGAACCACCGCTGATGCCGGTTCCAACGATCGAGCAGATCCAACCCGCTGGGATCGTATTGCTCACCAACCGACGAGATAAGCGCGCCGGTGGCAGGGTATTGTTCCTCGCTGATATTCGCCATCATATGCCTCGCGTCTGTACGCGTGAGCGCGCGAAAGTCATCTGACCGATACACGCAGCCCTCATAGTTCTAATCCCTCAAATTGGGGATGACTGGCACTTCGCTGGGATCTGGAGAGGGCGGATTGCAACCTCGGTCAGCTCCCAACTCAACCGCGCTACAATCTTTCCGTTCGGTGGCTTACGCTCGCGCATTGACCGACTCTTCCCGACCAGGTCAGAGCAGAGTCCGTCGCGCCTTCTGCATGTTGTTAAACCTCCTCTGGTTGCGTAGCGTGAGGCGATCCATCGGGACGTTGTGTCCCGCAGACCGAACCGGATGCCCTAATGCTCAGACGGCAAAACGGCGTGATCCGAGCTGGACCGCGCGACAACACACACTGCCGCCCGGTTGGCGGACTTATGTATCACCCTGTGAATAGCTGATTGAAGGTTCGTTGCATGATCGACCGGGAGTTGTTGGTTCAGCAGATTTACGAGGCGGCCGTCTTCCCTGAGCAATGGCCCTGCGTGCTGGAAAGGCTGGGCGAGGCCGCCAGTTCTCCAGGTGTCGTACTCCTGACACGACGATCGGATGCCTGGACCGGATCTTGCATCGCGAAGCCTTTGGAAGCGGCTTTTGCGACCTACCTGACGTCTGATATTCCCGCGCAATCAGACACGACCCGGCGACTGCTGGCGGCGGACCATGCTGGCTTCCTTACCGATGACGATTTGTTCACGCCTGCGGAATGGGCGCGAGAGCCAGCGAGACGGGACTGGGGGATCGAGCACGGGTGGAACCATTGCGCGGCAACCGCCATCTCCGTACCGACCGGCGACTTTCTTATCTTCCATGCCCAGCGGTTGGAACATGCTCCCTCGTTTAACGCCGCTGACGTTGCGACCCTCGACTCCTATCGCCCGCATCTCGCGCGCGCAGGTCTGCTGGCTGCGCGTTTGCGTTTACAACGATTGCGTGCGGCGACAGAGGCGCTGGCGATGATCGGCTTGCCTGCTGCGGTGCTTGATCGAGACGGCCGCGCGCTGGCGGCAAACGAACTTGTTCAGCAAATGACCGATCACGTGCGCTGGCTGCCACGCGATAGACTAGCCTTGCGAGATCCGATCGCCAGTGAGCTCCTGCAGCGGGGGTTGGCGAACCTGTTCAAGCCTACCGGCTCCAGTCCCAATTCCTTTGCCGCCAGGTCAGCAACCGGCGATGCTACCGTAGTGCATCTTATTCCTACGTCTGGCCAAGCGCGTGAACTCTTCGATGGTGGACTGGCACTTCTAATCCTAACACCGGTAATGGCACCCGACGCACCGGAGGCTGCTCTGATTCGAGGTCTTTTCGATTTGACAGCCGGTGAAGCGCGTGTGGCGCGGGATCTAACGCGGGGACTGTCGGTGGCCCAGATTGCCGATGCGGGTGGTGTCACCCAGGCAACCGTCCGAAGTCAGGTCAAGGCCTTGCTGGCCAAGACAGGAACAAGTCGCCAAGCCGAAGTGACGTCACTGCTCGCGGGATTGCCCAAGTTTCGTTTGCAATAACGGGGACCGGCTTTCGCGGCTGGGCGTGACGGCGGTCAGCACTACGTCACGCAACTTCACCAACGCGCGCTCGATCTCTGCCTCGGGCGTTCCGGCATAGCCGAGGATGAGGCCGTGCCGCCGCGCGCGGCCGGCATAGCAGACGGAAAGCGGCTGGACGGTCAGGCCCGCCTCCGCCGCCGCGGCCGTCACCGCAACGTCGTCGAAGCGCGGCGCGAGTTTCGCCACGGGGCTGGCGATCACATGCATGCCGCCCGGATCGGGCGCGATGGTGAGAAGCCCATCGAGATGACGCGCCGCTTCCCGCAGCAGGGTTTCGCGGCGGCCGGCATAGAGCTGCCGCGTGCGGCGCAGATGCGTGGCGAAATGGCCCTCTGCGATGAAGCGCGCCAGCGCGCCCTGGCCCAGCAGCGGGGCGCGGACCGAGACGCGGTCCATGATGCGCTCGGTGGCCTCGACCAGCGAGGCCGGCAGCACGAGGAAGCTCAGCCGCAGCGCCGGGAAGAGCAGCTTGGAGAAGCTGCTGAAGTAGGCGACGCGGCCTGAGCGATCGAGGGTGCGCAACGGCGGCAGCGGCCGGCCGCTGTAGCGATACTCGCCGTCGAAATCGTCTTCGGCGATCCATCCCCTCGTGCACTCGGCCCAGCTCAGCAGCTCGAGACGGCGCTGCAGGCCGAGCACGGTGCCGAGAGGGAAGTGATGCGCCGGCGCCACGACCGCCAGCCGCGCATCGGGAGCAAGGGCGAGCGCAGCCTCGGGTGAGAAGCCCGACTCGTCGATGTCGACCGGCACGGCGTCGATGCCCGAAGTCGCCAGCGCCTCGCGCACGCCCACGAAGCCCGGCTCCTCGATCCAGGCTTGGTCACCGGCATCGAGCACGACCTCGGCGAACAGCGAGAGGCCGTGGCGGATGCCCGCGGTGACGACGACCGAACCGGGATCGCAGGTGAAGCCGCGCGCCACGCCTAGATAGGTGGCGATCGCCTCACGCAGGCCGGCATGGCCGAACGGATGGGCGGCGCTCGCCGCCTCGATGCCGGGCCGCCGCCATTCGCGCTCCAGCAGCTTCGCCCACAGCGCGAAGGGGAAGGCTTCGCGGTCGGGCTGCCCGGTGGGAAAGGCCAGAGGAGGTCCGGCGGGAACGGGCGGCGAGGCTTCGGCCAGCAACGCCCGCGTCCGCCGCGCGACAGCCGGTTTGGCGACGGCGCTTCTCTGAAGCGGCGAGCCCGTCCGCGGCACGGTCAGCATCTCGTCGGGCAGGTTCGCCGCAACCGACATGGCCGAGCCGGCCTGGCTCACGACATAGCCCTCGGCGACGAGCTGGTCGAAGGCCAGAACGACCGTGCCGCGCGCACAGTCGAGATCCTGCGCCAACACACGCGACGAGGGCAGGCGCGTGCCGGGCTTCAGCCGCCCGTCGAGGATGGCGCGCCGCATCTGCTCGCCGATCTGCCGGTGCAGCGGCTCGGACGAGGAAGGGTCGAGCGCGAGGCCGAGCGGCGGGGCGCGCCGGGAACGGGATGTCGAGCGGGATTTCAACTGGTCCAGTCTCTTTCCGCCAAACTGGCTCTTTCACCTGATCCGTATCCCGACGATGGTCGGGCCGCAAGCAACCCCCCTTTCCGGTGCGCCAAAGGTCACGTCATGAGCCCTCCCGATTCGGTCACTCCTCCGTCCGACAGCTATCCCGTCACCAACGTCAACAAGGTGAAGCGCGTCCACGAGCGCGGCCGCTACGACAAGGAAACCATCCACGCGATCCTGGACGCCGCCCTGGTCTGCCACATCGCCTACGTGATTGACGGCCGCCCCTATTGCACGCCGACCTCCTTCTGGCGCGAGGGCAGCCACCTCTACTGGCACGGCTCGTCCGCGAGCCGCATGATCCGCAGCCAGAAGGAAGGCGTCGACGTCTGCCTCACCGTCACCCACCTCGATTCGCTGGTGATGGCGCGCTCGGGCTTCCACCATTCGGTGAACTATCGCGCCGTGATGGCCTTCGGTAAGGCGCATGTGATCGACGATCCGGAAGAGAAGCTGAAGCTGATGGACCGCTTCATTGACCGGATTTATCCCGGCCGCTCGAAGCTCATCCGCCAGCCGAACAAGCAGGAGTTCAAGGCCACGACCATGATCGGCATGGAGATCGAGATGGCCTCGGGCAAGATCCGCGACAAGCACGTCGCGGACGAGGAAGAGGATTACGAGGGCGTTCCCGCCTGGTCGGCGCTGTATCCGGTCACCCAGGTGATCGGCGAGCCGTCGGACTGCGCGCGCCAGCTTCCGGGCCTGACGCGTCCCGACGAGATGTCCGACTTCGTGCCCGGCGCACGCCTCGACGAGGTGATGAGCAAGACCTACAAGCGGACCTTCGGCGAAGGCTGAGCGACGCGGCGGCCGGTGGTCTTCTCGGCCTCCGCGACCGCCCACTTCACGAACTTGCGTACGCGCTCGTCGCCCGTCAGGGCGGCGGGCCATCGGACGACATGGGCCTTGCTCGATGGCATGTCCCAGGACGAGGGCAGTACGCGCACCAGCCGGCCGTCCTTCAGCGCATCGTGCACCAGCAGCGAGCGCGCCATGACAACGCCCGCGCCCTGCAACGCCGCCGAGATCGCGGTGTGGATGTTGGCGAAGCGTAACGCCGCCGTCGGTGGCTTGCCGGCGATGCCCAGCCGCTCGAACCAGACGGGCCACGACCATTCCGCCCCCTGGCCGCGACCGGGCGTTCCCTTGTGCAGCAGCGGCAGCGTCGCCAATGCCCTGGGATCGCGCAGCGTCCTGCCGCCCGGTAGCAATCCGGGAACGCACACCGGGAAGACCTGCTCCTGGAACAGAAGTCGCTGAGTCGAGGAGGATCGTGCCGTCGCGGTGGGCTGCCACAGGATATGGACGTCGATGTCCGGCGCGCGCAGCTCGGCCTCGCTCTCCACGATGGTGAGTTCGACTTCCAGGCCGGCATTCGCGGCGGCAAAAGCCGGCAGCCGTCGCACCAGCCAGTAGTCGGCGAGTGCGGCGCCGACACCCACCCTGAGCCCGGACGGCATGGCCACCGCACGACAGCGCGCACGCAAATCCGAGAGACCGTCGAGCAGATCGGCAAGGCCGGTCGCCAGCGCCGTACCGGCCGGTGTCGCACTGAGGCCGGTGCTGGAGCGATTGAACAAGGGCGCGCCGACATAGGCTTCGAGCCGGCGCAGCCGGTGGCTGACCGCGCTCTGGGTCATGCCGAGCTCGGCCGCCGCCCGCGTCATGCTGCGATGGCGGAGCGCGGTGTCGAAGGCGACCAGGGCGTCGAAGGGCGGGAGGGAGCGCATTTTTGGCATCATGAACCATATTCATGTCGAAGTGAATGCTTGGCGCTCGGGCCTGCGCGCGCGAGGCGTCATCACTGCCGTCATGAAAAGCTTCCGGCGCACGCCCGCTCTGGCCCTCTCATTCGCGGGCTTCCTCACCCAGCTCGACGTCACCGCCGTCGTGGTCGCCCTGCCGACCATCGGCGACGATCTCGGCTTCGGCCTCGCGGCCTATGCCTGGACGATGGATGCCTACAGCCTGGCCTTCACCGCCACCTTGCTCGCCTCCGGCGCGCTGGCCGACCGGCACGGGCGACGACGCGCGCTGCTGGCCGGCAATATGCTGTTCGCCGTGGCCTCGCTCGCCTGCGGGGTGGCGTGGGACGGCCCGAGCCTATGGGCCGCGCGCGTCGCACAGGGGCTCGGCGCCGCGTTCGTGATCACCGGCTCGATCGCACTGACCGCCAGCGCCTATCCCGATCCGGCCGACCGCGCGCGCGCCTTCGGCCTTGCCGGCATCGTCTCGGGCGCGGCGATGGCGCTCGGCCCGACCCTGGGCGGCGCGGTCGCCGCCTGGTTCGGCTGGCGCTGGATCTTCCTCGCCAACCTTCCGTTCTGCCTGCTGGCCGCGTGGATCGTGCCGCGGCTCGTCGCGGAGGAGCGCGCCAACGATGCAAGGCCGCTCGATCTCGTGGGCATCGCCCTGCTCACCCTGGCGCTCGGCATCGCCATCGAGACACTGCTGGCCGGCCGCACGGCGACGCATGTCGCCCTGGGCTCCGGGGCAAGCCTGGCCTGCGCCACTATGTTCGTCGTGCAGCAAAGGCGTCGGCCGCAGCCGGTCCTTGACCCCGCGCTGCTGACGCAGCCCGCGATGATCGCCGTGGCCCTGCTCCTGATCACCGTGTCGATCGGCTATTGGGCGGTGCTGGTCTACCTGCCGTTGTTCCTGACGACGGCCTTCGGCCTTTCCACGGCGCAGGCCGGCGTCGCGATCCTCGCCGCGACATTGCCGATGGTCTTCCTGCCGCCTCTCGCCGGCCGCCTGGCCACGCGCTGGGGATGGCGTGCCCTGTTCACCTGCGGCCTCGTGGTGATCGCCGCGGGCGACCTCGCCCTGGCGTTGAAGCCGACCTGGGCGATGGCGCTCCTCGGCATGATCGTGATCGCGACAGGCACGGCGCTCGTGCAGTCCCAGCTTTCGGGTGCGGTCGTGACCCTGGCGCCGCCGGCGCAGGCCGGCATGGCCTCGGCGCTCACCATCGTCATGCGCCAGGGCGGCTTCGCGCTCGGGATCGCGGCTTTGGGCGCGACTCTCGGCCAGGAGCCGTCGATGACCGGCTACGCAACGATGTTTGGCGTGGCGGCCTCGTCGGCGTTCTTCGGCGCGGGGTCGGCTTTCCTCCTCCTGTCGCCAAGGATCCGGAGGTGACGCCGCATGACCCTGGTCTGCGGACCAATCAGCGTGGCGCGGGAAGGCCGGTCTGTGCCGTCAGGTCGGCCTGCAGACCGGCGATCGCGTCCATCAGCGCCTTGTCGACCGCCGCGGTGACCGCGGGCATCGTGCTGATGCAGGCGAGGCCCAGCTGGGCGCGCTCCGAAGCCTCCTTCGCGACGGTCACGCTGACCACCTGACTGGCGCGGGTGGTACCGCCTGCCGTCAGGCCAACCTTCGCTTCCGCCTCGCAGTAGCTCAGGAGGGCAGCGAGACCCGAACTGTGGCACCGCATGCGCAGCGACATCGGCTGGACATCGACGGCTATCCCGTTCGGAAAGGCCGGCGCATAGCCTGCGAGCCCCTTGATGAGCGCCACCTGCGCGAACGCCTGCCGATCGGTTTCATAACTTGCGGTGCGGCATTGATCCGTCAGGACGAGAGCCGTCTGGCGAAGATTCGAAAGGCCGGAAATCCGTACGCCTTCCGCTCCCTGCACCGACGACAACACCATCGGAGGCGGGTTCGAAGACGAGGCGTCGGAAACCGTGCAGCCTGCCAACAGTCCGATCGCGACCAGCGAAACAATTGGAACATTCGCGATCGACTGCATCATTGCGCCACCTCTACGCCCCACGGTAGAAACTTTTCTACTGAGACAAACTTGGATTGTCCAAGAGTAGAATTCAGATTGGGGGATTTCTTGTTCACGCGGATCCTGGCGGCTTCGGCCGCCGTTCTCATGCTTGCGGCCTGCGCCCAACCGGTCAAACCCATCCAGGCATGGGCACCCGCGACGGCTGCACAGGCTTCGATCGGCAGCGTCACCGTCACGAGTCGCGCCGGCAATGTTCCCGAGGAAAATCTCCAGGCACTGAAGACGGCCCTTGAGTTGAAGACGAGCCAGTGCGCGACCGGACCGACCCGGTACGAAATGCAGGTCCGCGTCGACAACTTCAAACTCGCGAACAGCGGCATGGTGATGCTGCTCGGTGACAACCACGAGGTTGCCGGCGAGGTGAAGCTGGTCAATCCCGCCGACAACAGCGTTGCCTCGGAGTATTACGTCCAGGAGATAACGTCCGGCGGGGGACTCATCGGGCTCGCCAAGCTCTCGGGCGGCGCCCGCGCGATATCGACCGATTTCGCGACCTCGGTCTGCGAAAAGGTCTTCTTCAAGAAGTAGCGGAGGCAACCATCGGCGTCGGGTTACTCGGCCTTGATGCCCGCGGCCTGGATCACCTTCGCCCACTTCACGGTCGCATCGCCAAGGACCTTCCCGAACTCGGCGGGTGTGCCGCCCATCACCGTGCCGCCCAGCTCGACGATGCGGGTCTTGACCTTGTCGCTGGCGAGGCCGGCGTTCAGTTCCTTGTTCAGCAGGGTGACGATCTCGACCGGCGTGCCCTTGGGCACGCCGATGCCCGCGAAACCGCTTGCCTCGTAGCCCGGCACGAACTCCGCCACCGTCGGCACGTCCGGCAGCACGTCGAGACGGCTCGTGGTCGTCACCGCCAGCGCGCGCAGCTTCCCGGCCTTGACCTGCTGGATCGACTCCGACAGCGGCGCGAAGATGACCTGCACGTGGCCGCTGATCAGATCGGCGACCGCCGGCGCGCCGCCCTTGTACGGGACATGCACCAGGTTCACGCCGGTCATCATCTTGAAGAGTTCGCAGGCGATGTTCTGCGGCGTGCCCTGGCCGGCCGACCCGTAGTTGATCTTGCCCGGGTTGGCCTTGGCGTAGGCGATCAACTCGGGCAGCGTGTTGGCCGGAACCGACGGGTTCACCACGACGACGTAAGCCAGTCGCGCGGAATAGATGACCGGCGCGATGTCGCGCATGAAGTCGAAGCCGAGATTGGAATAGAGCGCGGCGTTGATCGCATTCGGCGTCACGACCTGCAGCAGCGTGTAGCCGTCGGGCGCGGCCTTGGCGACCGTCTCGGTGCCGATGTTGCCGCTGGCGCCGGGCTTGTTCTCGACGATGAACTGCTGGCCGAGCCGCTCGGTCAGCCATTCCGCCATCAGGCGCCCCTGGATGTCGGTCGCGCCGCCGGCGGGAAAGCCGACGACGATTCGCGCGGTTCGCGACGGATAGGCCTGTGCCTGCGCCAGGCCGGGCACGAACGGCAATGCGGCGGCACCCACGGCGAGGTGCGCCAACGAACGACGACGAATTTTCATGATTGTTGCCTCCACGGTTTCAGTACGACGCGCGTACGCAACGCAACCAAGGACGCTGACCGGAGGAAGCCTACATCGACCCTATGGGGAGGCGGAAGGGAGCAATGCCCTCAGCAAGTTGACGCTCCTGACAGCATTTGGAAGGGTGGTGTGATCAAGTCATACCGGAGGTGAAGGTGGGCAGGGTTTCGAAGCGTACGTTCAGCCTTCCGATCGAGCAGGCGGCCTATATCGACTCGAAGGTCGAGTCGGGAGCCTATGCCTCCAGCTCCGAAGTCATCCGGGCCGGTCTCCGCGCGCTGCAGGAGCGCGACGCCGCCGTCGAACGATGGCTACGGGATGAAGTCGTTCCCGTCTATGACGCGATGAAGGCCAATCCCGAACGCAGGATTTCCGCCAAATCGATCCTTTCCGAAGCGCGCACACGCTACGGCACAAAGCGCAAAGCGCGCCGTTGAGCCCTGCGCCGTCCGACGGGGATCAATCTCTTCCCCTTTGCGGAGTCCGCAAAGGGGAAGTGCCCTCGTCTTACGAGGGCGATGGGGTCATGCCCCCTCCGTCGCATCAGCGGCTTGGTTACAAGCCGCGGACGCGACACCTCCCCATTTGAATGGGGAGGCAGGCAATGCGACTTGTTGGAAGGCTCTAGGAGAACGCCTCTTCCCAGGTGCCGCGTGTCGACGCCTTGGAGTATTCGGTCGAACGGTTCTCGAAGAAGTTGGTGTGCTCGATGGCGTTCAGCATCTGGTCCATCCAGGGCAGCGGGTTCTTGGCGTCCGCGCGGTAGATGGGCTGCAGGCTGAGCTGGGTCAGGCGGCGGTCGGCGATGTAGCGGATGTAGCGCTTCACGTCGACGGCGGTCATGCCCTCGATGCCGCCCTGCTCGAAGGCGAGATCGATGAACGCGTCCTCATGGTCGACGATGGTCGAGCAGGCGACGTAGATCTCGCGCTGCAGCTCCTCGGTCCAGACTTCCGGGTTCTCCTGGATGAAGGTGCGGAACAGCTTGACGATCGAGTTGCAGTGCAGCGTCTCGTCGCGCACCGACCAGGTCACGATCTGGCCCATGCCCTTCATCTTGTTGAAGCGCGGGAAGTTCATCAGCATCGCGAAGCTGGCGAACAGCTGCAGGCCCTCGGTGAAGGCACCGAACACGGCCAGCGTCTTGGCGATGTCGGCCTTCGAATCGACGTTGAAGCCCTGCATGTAGTCGTACTTGTCCTTCATCTCCTTGACGGTGAGGAAGACGGAGTACTCGGTCTCGGGCATGCCGATCGTGTCGAGCAGGTGGCTGTAGGCGGCGACATGCACCGTCTCCATCGCCGAGAAGGCGGCCAGCATCATCTGCACTTCGGTCGGCTTGAAGACGCGGCTGTAGTGCCGCATGTAGCAGTTGTTCACCTCGACATCGGCCTGGGTGAAGAAGCGGAAGATCTGCGTCAGCAGGTGACGCTCGCTGTCGCTCAACTTGTTGCGCCAGTCCTTCACGTCGTCGGCCAGCGGCACTTCCTCGGGCAGCCAGTGGATGCGCTGCTGCGTCAGCCAGGCGTCGTAGGCCCAGGGATAGTGGAACGGCTTGTAGATCGGCTTGGCGTCGAGGAGTGACATGGCGCGCGTGTCCAATATGTCGGGCGAATGAATGGGTCGCTTGAAAAATTAAATCCCCTGCCGTGCCTCCGGAACCCCGGCGGCGCGACAGGGGACGACGCTAGTTACTGGCAGCTAAGACATTCTTCGTAGTCATTGCTCTGCGCCGGCGGCGTTCCGGGAAACAGAGGAGAGGGAGCATCGGTCTTTGGCGCCGTAAGGGCATGGTCGCCGAGCGGTGCGGCGAGGGCTTCGCCTGCGACGCTCTCGGCGCGCTGGATGGAGAGCGAGCGGCAGTAGTAGAGGCTCTTCACGCCGCGCTTCCAGGCCATCATGTGGATCTGGTGCAGGTCGCGCTTGTGCACGTCGGCCGGCAGGAAGATGTTCAGCGACTGGCTCTGGCAGATATAGGGCGTGCGGTCGGCCGCGTGCTCGACCAGCCAGCGCTGGTCGATCTCGAACGCGGTCTTGAACACCGCCTTCTCGTGATCGTCGAGGCAGTCGAGATTCCGCACCGAGCCCTGGTCGGTCATGATCGCCGTCCAGGTGTCCTCGTCGTTCCGGCCCTTCTGCGCCAGGACCTTCTCGAGATACGGGTTGCGCACCACGAAGGAGCCCGAGAGGGTCTTGTGGTTGTAGACGTTGGCCGCCGACGGCTCGATGCCTGGCGAGGCGCCGCCGCAGATGATCGAGATCGACGCGGTCGGCGCGATCGCCAGCTTGTTGGAGAAGCGGTCCTGGAAGCCGAAGTCGGCGGCATCCGGGCAGGCCCCGCGCTCCTTGCCGAGCGTCAGGGACGCCTCGTCGCACTGGGCGCGGATGTGCTTGAACATCTTTTTGTTCCACACCTTGGCCATCACGGATTCCAGCGGAATGCCGTTGGCCTGCAGGAAGGAATGGAAGCCCATCACGCCCAAGCCCACCGAGCGCTCGCGCATCGCGGCATAGGTGGCACGCGCGAAGTCGGAGCCCGCGGTGTCGATGAAGCCCTGCAGCACGTTGTCGAGGAAGCGCATCACGTCCTCGATGAAGTGCGGATGCTCGTGCCACTCGAGGTAGGTTTCGAGGTTGAGGGACGACAGGCAGCAGACGGCGGTGCGCTGCTTGCCGTGATGGTCGATGCCGGTCGGCAGCGTGATCTCGCTGCACAGGTTCGAGGTCTTGACCTCGAGGCCCGCGAGCTTGTGATGCTCTGGCCGCGCGTTGTTCACATGGTCGACGAACACCAGGTACGGTTCGCCGGTCTCGACGCGGGCGGTCAGGATGCGGATCCACAGGGCGCGGGCCGAGACGGTGCGCTGCACGGCGCCGTCCTTCGGGCTGACCAGCGCCCACTCCTCGTCGTTCTCCACCGCGCGCATGAACGCGTCGGAGATCAGGAGGCCATGGTGCAGGTTCAGCGCCTTGCGGTTGGGATCGCCGCCGGTCGGACGGCGGATCTCGATGAACTCCTCGATCTCGGGATGGTTCACCGGCAGGTAGACGGCGGCCGAGCCGCGGCGCAGCGACCCCTGGCTGATCGCGAGCGTGAGCGAGTCCATGACGCGGATGAACGGCACCACGCCCGAGGTCTTGCCGTTCATGCCGACCTTTTCGCCGATCGAACGGAGATTGCCCCAGTAGGAGCCGATGCCGCCGCCGCGGGCCGCAAGCCACACGTTCTCGTTCCACAGCCCGACGATGCCCTCGAGGCTGTCATTCGCCTCGTTGAGGAAGCACGAGATCGGCAGGCCGCGGCTGGTCCCCCCATTGCTGAGAACGGGTGTGGCCGGCATGAACCACAGATTGCTGATGTAGTCGTAGAGCCTCTGGGCATGGGCCTCGTCGTCGGCATAGGCCGATGCGACGCGCGCGAACATGTCCTGGTAGCTCTCGCCCGGCAGCAGGTACCGGTCGTTGAGGGTGGCTTTGCCAAAGATGGTCAGGCGGGAATCCCGGGTGGAATCGGTCACAACCCGCGCACCGCTTCGAACTTGAACGACATCAAACACTTGCGGTCCCCTTTTTCTTTTTGTCCACAGATGTGGATAGAACACTCTGTGGAAGACGCCTACATCTTGGGAGCCGTTGGCCGCTCCCCACTATCCGTAGATAGTACGCGCCCTGCCGACCCTGTCATTGCGAAATTTATTCCCCGTTTGTGAATCTCAAGAATGGTTGGTTAAGCTCCTGAAAAGACGCGCAAAAAATCGCTTTGAAATTCTGTTTCCCGAGGGGTTTTCGACTCTTCGCAGGTGCAGCATGATATGAGAACAAAACGCGCTTTCCCGCGGATTCCGTGGGCCCCAGACAGAAACCGCAGCGAATCGGCTCGCCATCGCCGGGGCACCCTGCAAAACGCGAGATTCGATGGGCATTCGCGGCTTCGCCAAGAGTCCGTCGTCAGAATGTCACGGTCCGGCGTAACATCCGCCCCAGACTCCCGGAGGAATGCACAAAATATGGTCACCGCTTCGGTGCCGCGCGTCTACGGGCTGGACGCCATTTGCGCCGCCGCCCTGCAGGCCGGCGGAGAAGATTCGGCACAATTTGCGCGCAGGCTGTTCGGCCGCCTGTCCGACAAGGATCTCGCCGCCGCGCCCGCGGATCAGCGGGGCGCCGCCGCGCTCTCCCTGCTGTCCTTCGCCCGCCGCCGCCTGCCGGGCGTCGCCAAGGTCCGCATCTTCAATCCGTCCCTTGCCGACCACGGGTTCGAGAGCCGTCACACGATCGTGCAGATCGTCAACGACGACATGCCGTTTCTGGTCGATTCGATCGCCAACGAGTTCAATCGCCGCGAGATCGCCGTCCACCTGCTCGCCCATCCGGTGATGGCGGCGCGCCGCGACCTCGACGGCGACCTGGTGGGAATCGCGCTCGAGGCCGGCGAACGGGCGCGGCCCGAATCGATGATGCACATCGAGATCGACCGCCAGACCGATCCCGTGCTGCTCGACGAGATCGCGGCGGCACTGACGCGGGTGCTGGCCGAGGTGCGGCTGGCGGTCGACGACTGGCGGGCGATGCGCCGCGCCTGCCTCGATGCCATCGCCGACCTGGCGCCCGGCCGCGCACCGGGCCTGGCGGAGTACGAGGATTTCCTGCGCTGGCTCGAGGCCAACCATTTCACCTTCCTCGGCCATCGCCGCTATCGTTATGTCGAGGATGCGAGCCAGCCCGGCGGCCTGCGCTACGAGCTGGTGCCGGGATCGGCGCTGGGCATCCTGCGCCGCGACGAGGTCCGCCTGTTCGACGTCGGCGTGGGCAGCGGCGAGGCGATGGCGCGCTTCGCCCGCGGCCCGCACAACATCCTGATCGTCAAGACCGACCGGCCATCGCTGGTCCATCGCATCGGCGCGATGGACTGCGTGATCGTGAAGACCTGCGACTCCGACGGCAGGGTCACGGGCGAGCATCGCCTGGTCGGCCTGTTCACCTCCGCCGCCTATCACGCGGCGGTGCACGACGTGCCGCTGCTGCGCGGCCGGGTCGAGACGCTGCTGCGCCGCTCGGGCTTCGACCGCCACGGGCACGACGGCAAGGCACTGCTGGCGATCCTCGATTCCTATCCGCGCGACGAGCTGTTCCAGATCGACGAGGACACGCTCTACGACCACGTGCTGGGCATTCTGCAGTTGCAGGAGCGCCGCCGCGTGGCCCTGTTCTCGCGGCTCGACACGGTCGGCCGCTTTGCCACCGCCCTGGTGTTCGTGCCGCGCGAACGCTTCGATGCCGCTCTCTCCGATCGCTTCGCCGCGATCCTGGGCAAGGCCTGGAACGGCGAGGTGACGTCGGTCGCGACGTCGGTCGGCAGCGGTTCCGCGCTGGTTCAGTCGCTCTATACGCTGAAGCTCCACACGCCGGAGCAGGCCGGCCCCGATCTCGCCGCGCTCGAACGAGACCTCGTCGAAGCTGCGACGTCGTGGAATGACCGGCTGCGCGCGGCCCTGCAGGAGAAGCTCGGCGAAGCCGAGGGCCGCGCCGCCGCCCGGCGCTGGCGCGACTGGTTCCCGCCGGTCTATCGCGAGACCTTCGACGCGGCGCAGGCTCTCCGCGACATCGAGCAGTTGCAGGCCTTCGTGGACGGCGCCGGGTTCGGCGTACAGGTCGGCCGGCGGACCGGCATGCCCGCGCATCGCTTCGCGCTGCGCCTGTACCATCCGCGCAAGCCCGTCGCGCTCTCCGACATCCTGCCGCTCGCCGAGAATCTCGGCCTGCGCGTCATCAGCGAGGCACCCTTCCTCCTGCGCAAGGACGGCGGCGACGACCAGACGCATGGCGTGGCCATGCAGGTGCTGAGGGTCGAGACCGCGGACAGATCCCCGGTCGATCTTGCCGCCGCGGGTCCGCGCTTCATCGAGGCGCTCGAGAAGCTGCGCGCGGGTGAACTCGAGAATGACGGGCTGAACCGGCTGATCCTCGGCGCCGGCCTCGCCTGGCGCGAGGTCGCCATCGTGCGCGCCTACGCCAAGTACCTGCGACAGGCCGGCATCCCGTTCAGCCAGGAGTACATGGAGCGCGCGCTCTCGGCCTACCCGAAGGTCGCGCGCCTGCTGGTCGACCTGTTCGACGCGCGCTTTGATCCGGCGCTGGGCGAAGCGACGTCCGATCAACGCGCTGCCCGGATCGCAGCCATCGAGGCGGCGTTCGCTTCCTCCCTCGAAGCCGTCACGACACTCGACGAGGACCGCATCCTGCGGCGCTTCCACAATGCCGTGCTCTGCACCCTGCGCACCAACTACTGGCAGGCCGGCGGCACCAAGGACTGGATCTCCTTCAAGATCGACAGCCGGGCGATCGACGAGCTGCCGGCGCCGCGCCCCCTGGTCGAAATCTTCGTCTACAGCCCGCGCATGGAAGGCATCCACCTGCGCGGCGGCAAGGTCGCGCGCGGCGGCATCCGCTGGTCCGACCGGCGCGAGGATTTCCGCACCGAGATCCTCGGCCTGATGAAGACGCAGATGGTGAAGAACGCCGTCATCGTGCCCGTGGGCTCCAAGGGCGGCTTCTACGTGAAGCAGCCTCCCATCGGGGGCACGCGGGAGCAGGTCCAGGCTGAGGGCATCGCCTGCTACCAGACCCTGATCCGCGGCCTGCTCGACATCACGGACAATTATTCAGGTGGCGGTATCGTGCCGCCCGACGGTGTCGTGCGGCACGACGGCGACGATCCCTATCTCGTGGTCGCCGCCGACAAGGGGACCGCCACCTTCTCCGACATCGCCAATGCGCTGGCCCGCGACTACGGCTTCTGGCTCGACGACGCCTTCGCGTCGGGCGGCTCGGCGGGCTACGACCACAAGAAGATGGGCATCACCGCGCGCGGCGCGTGGGAGTCCGTGAAGCGTCACTTCCGCGAGCTCGGCCAGGACATCCAGGAGACGCCGTTCACGGTGGCCGGCGTCGGCGACATGTCGGGCGACGTGTTCGGCAACGGCATGCTGCTGTCGCCGCACATCAAGCTCGTGGCCGCCTTCGACCATCGCCACATCTTCATCGATCCCGCGCCCGATCCCGCGACCAGCCTGGCGGAGCGGCAACGGCTGTTCGCCCTGCCGCGCTCCTCGTGGATGGATTACGACAGGAGCCTGCTGTCGAGGGGCGGTGCGATCTTCGACCGCGCGGCCAAGTCGGTGGCGTTGTCGCCCGAGGCGCGCGCCGTGCTGGGCATCGACCAGCCGACCCTGGCACCGCTCGATCTCCTGCGCGCCATCCTGACGGCGCCGGTCGACCTGCTCTATTTCGGCGGCATCGGCACCTATGTGAAGGCCTCGGGCGAAACCAACGCTGATGCCGGCGACCGTGCCAACGACCCCGTCCGTGTCGATGCCGCGCAACTGCGTGCGCGGGTGATCGGCGAGGGCGCCAATCTCGGCTTCACGCAACGCGGCCGGGTCGAGGCGGCCATGGCCGGGCGCAAGATCAATACCGACGCGCTCGACAATTCGGCGGGCGTCGACACGTCGGACCACGAGGTCAACATCAAGATCGCGACCGGCGGCGCCATCGCCTCGGGTGCGCTTGCCGCCGACGAACGCGACGCGCTGCTCTTTTCCATGACCGAAGAGGTGGCGACCCTGGTGCTGCGCCACAACTATCAGCAGAGCCAGGCGGTCAGCGTCGCCGAGGGCCAGGCGGCCGAGGAGCACGACCGGCTGGAACGCTTCATGCGCGCGCTGGAGCGCAAGGGCCGGCTCGACCGCGCCGTCGAGTTCCTGCCCGATTCCGCCGCCATGCGCGTGCGCGCCCAGAACCGCCAGCCGCTGACGCGGCCCGAGCTTTCGGTGCTGCTGGCCTATGCCAAGATCGACCTCAACGAGGAGATCCTCGCCTCCGGCCTGCCCGACGATCCGCGCCTGGAAGAGGAACTGCTGCGTTACTTCCCGACGGCGCTGCGGGAGAAGTATCCGGCAGCCCTTCGGAGTCATCGCCTGCACCGCGAGATCACCGCGCTGGAGGTCGTGAGCTCGCTGGTCAATCGGTGTGGCCCGACCTTCGTGCACACGGTGGCGCAGCGCACCGGCGCCTCGGCCGCCGCCATCGCGCAGGCCTTCACGGTCGTGCGCGACGCCTGGAAGCTGCGCGACCTGTGGGCCGACGTCGAGGCGCTCGATCCCACGCTCAAGGCCGCCGCGCAGGTACGCATGCTGACCGCCTCGCAACGCTTCGTGCTGCGCGGCGTGCAATGGGTCCTGCGCCGCCTGCCGCAGCCGCTCGACACGACGGCGGCAACGGCCCAGCTCGGCCGCGCCGTCGATGAGCTGGGAGACCTGCCCGCGGATCTGGTGGGCGAAGCCGAAGGCGCGGCGCTGGGCGAACGTTCCGCCGCCCTCGAGGCGATGGGTGCGCCGGCCGATGTCGCGCGCCGCGCCGCCGCGCTCGAAACCTTGTCCGCTGCAGGCGACCTCGCCCTCGCGGCAGAGGCCAACGGATGCACGATCGGCAGCGCCGCGAGGCTCTATTTCCGGCTGGGCGAGCGGTTGTCGCTCGCATTGCTGGCCAATGCCGCGCTGAAACTGCCGCGCGAGGGGCTTTGGCCCTCGCAGGCGGCGCTCGCCCTGCAGGACGAGCTGGCCGCGCTACATGCCGACCTGCTGCGCTCGGCCCTGCGGGCGGGCGGCGGCAGCGACTGCGACCCCGACACGGCCCTCGCCGCGTGGAGCGAACCGCGCAAGCTCGCACTGGAGCGGGTGGACCGGCTCCTGAAGGAGGATCTCGCCGCCGCCGGTGCGATCGACCTCGCGATGCTGTCGGTCGCCACCGCCGAGCTGCGGACCCTCGTCTAGCGGCGCGGGGAAGCCAGCGGCCAGTCGGGGAGCGCGTAGAGCACCTCGACGAGCCGGCGCAGGTTGGCATTCACCGCGCGTTCGTTGGCGAGGACCAGCCGCGTGTTGTTGTCGATCGCGTCGTCCAGGGTCGCGGTGCCGGGCGTCGCGAGCGAGGCGTCGTAGATCACCGCGCCGGTGACCGTGTCGGTGAGCCGGTAGGCAACCACCGCCTCGACGGTCATGCCGTAGCCCGCGAAAGGCCTCTCGAGCTTCGCCAGCGTGGCGTCGAGCCGGAAGCGGCCGCCGGTGGCCTGGCCGAGACCGGCATTGGCGAGCGTGCTCACCAGCGCGGCCTGGAACTGGGCGTTGTCGATCCGGGCCGTCCAGAGCGGCGAGACACCAGGACCTCCGGCGACCGGCGCGGCGGTGATCGACTGGCGATAGGCCGGCGCCGGACCGGGCGCCAGCCCCGCGAGATCGGGCACCATCGCCGAGGGCTGCACGGGCGGCGGGGCACAGGCACCCAGCAGTGCCAGCGCGAGGAGGGAGGCGGCGAGGGCCCGACGGCGGGTGTGCATTTCGGTCTTCTCTCAGAGGCTCTTGAGGAACTCTATCAGCAGGCGATTGACCTCGCTCGCCCGTTCCTGCTGCACCCAGTGGCCGGCGCCGTCGAGGATGTGGCTGCCGCGCAGGCCCGGCAGGGTCTTCGGGTAGGCGTCGAGCTGGCTCTTGGCGGCCGGGAAGCGCAGCACGCCGTCGCGGCTGCCGGCGATGAACTGCGAGGGCTGGCGGATCGGCTGGCCGCGCCACGGACCGCTGAGCTCCCAGTTGCGCCGCAGGTTGCGGTACCAGTTGAGCCCGCCGCGGAAGCCCGCGCGGTCGAACTCACCGGCGTAATAGTCGAGGTCGGCCTCGCTCAGCCAGGCGGGCAACGTCTCGGGAGCGACGGTGTTGGCCAGCAGCGTGCCGCCCGTGAGGCGGCCGAAGCCCTTGTCCTTCTCCAGCATCTCACCGCTGGCGGTGTAGTAGAGCCTGCGCAGCGCACCGCGAATGTCCTGCTGCAGCTCGGCCTCGGCGACGCCGGGCTTCTGGAAGTACTGCAGGTAGAAGTTGTCGATGCCGAGCTTCTCCAGCGCCGACAGGATGTCGACATAGCCCGGCGGCGCATAGGGCACGCTCATGGCCGAAACGGCGGTGAAGAGATCCGGCCGCCACAGGGCGGCATGCCAGGCGACGGGCGCGCCCCAGTCGTGGCCCACGATCACCGCCTGCGTCTCGCCCAGCGCCTTCACCAGCTCGGCCATGTCGCCCACGAGATGGAAGAGCGTGTACTGGTCGATCGGCTCGGGCGACTGCGTGCCGCCATAGCCGCGCATGTCGGGCGCCACGGCCCGGAAGCCCGCCGCGCTCACCGCCTGGAGCTGGTGACGCCACGAATACCAGCTCTCCGGCCAGCCATGGCAGAACAGGACGAGCGGCCCCGTTCCGGCCTCGGCATATCGCATGTGGATGTTGTTGGCGGTCGTCGTCTTGAGCGTGACGCCCGGCACCGGTGAGCTGGTCATTCTGGTTTCCTCCGCGGAGGCCAGCCTAGCCTGACGCGTCAACCGCGCAAGTGAACCGGCCGTGACAGGCGCGCCCGCACCGAGGCGCGCGAGCCGAAGAGCAGCGACAGAAGGAAGAAGAAGCTGGCGAACAGCACGATCACCGGGCCCGACGGCAGGCCGGCATGGAACGACACCAGCAGGCCCACCGCCGCCGATGCGAAGGCCATCGGCGCGGCGACCAGGCTCATCGACCAGACCTCGCGCGCCCAGAAGGACGAAGCGACGGCCGGCAACAGGATGAGCCCCAGCGCCATCAGGGTACCCAGCGCCTGGAAGCCCGCCACCATGTTCAGCACGGCGAGCGACAGGAAGAGATAGTGGTAGAGCGAGCCGCGCACGCCCATCGCGGCGAGGAAACCCGGATTGAAGCATTCCACGACCAGCGGGCGGTAGATGGCGGCGAGGCCGACCAGGGTCAGCGTCGCCGTCGACACGACGAGGACCAGCGCCTGCTCGTCGACCGCGAGGATCGCGCCGAACAGGATGTTCATGAGATCGACCGCGGAGCCGCGCAGGGAGACGATGAGCACGCCCAGCGCCATCGCCGTCAGATAGGCGGCGGCGAAGCTCGCATCCTCGCGCATGCTGGAGAAGCGGGCGATGACGCCCGAGAGCAGCGCCGTCACGACGCCGGCGATGAAACCGCCGAGGCTCATCGCCGGCAGGGAGAGGCCGCCGATCAGGAAGCCCATCGCGGCGCCGGGCAGCAGCGAATGGGCCAGCGCATCGCCCATCAGGCTCATGCGGCGCAGGATCAGGAACACGCCGATCGCCGAGCCGCCAACCGACAGGGCAAGGCTCGCGACCAGGGCACGGCGCATGAAGCCGAAATCGGCGAAGGGCGCGATCACATACTCGTAGACCATGACGCGAGGCCTGCGATCAGGCGCTGAGCCGCATCGGCACGTCGCAGGCATCGGCATGGTCGTCCCAGGCCTCGGCCATGGCGCGCGCGCGCAGCAGGTTCTCGGACGACAGCACGCGCGCGGTCGGGCCGGCATCGACCAGCTCGCGCGCCAGCAGCAGCGCATGCGGGAAATCGCGGCGGACCTGGTCGAAATCGTGCAGCACCGCGACGACGGTGCGTTTCTCCTCCCGCCAGCGGCGGATCACCGCCATCAGGTCGGCCACCGTCTTGCTGTCGATGGCGGCGAACGGCTCGTCGAGGAGGACGAGATCGGCGTCCTGCAGAAGCAGGCGCGCGAACAACACGCGCTGGAACTGGCCGACCGACAGCGTGTCGATCGGCCGGCGCTCGAAGCCCGAGAGCCCGACCGCCTCGATGGCATGCTGGGCATCGTGCAGATCGACGGGCCTTGCGGCCCCGAAGCCGCCGAAGCGCGACCAGCGGCCGAGCAGGACGGTGTCGAGCACCGAGATGGGGAAGGACCGGTCGATCTCGGCCTGCTGCGGCAGGTAGGCGATGCGCCGGGCCGTGCACTCGATTCGGCCCTCCACGCGCGGCGCCAGACCCAGCAGGGCTTTCAGGAGCGTGCTCTTGCCTGCGCCGTTGGGGCCGACGATGGCGGTCATCTCACCGGCCGGGATCTCCGCCGACACGTGATGAACCGCCGGGTGGCGGTCGTAGCTCACGGTCAGGTCGGTGAGGCGGAGCGCGGCATCCATGGCGGGCCTACAGCGCCCACCAGGCGCAGAGCCACAGCACGGCCGAGAGGCCGAGCGCCGCCGCGATGCGGGCCGGAGCGCTCATGGCGAGCAGGGTCGTGCCGGGAGAGATGGGTCGGTGCATGACAATATATTGTTATAATATTACTCTTCAGGAGTCCATAAGGGCGGCGCCTGCTTGACGTCACCGGCCGGTGAGCGGTGAGTGAGCGATTGTTGATTGGCAGGCCGGGGCTGGCGCGCGCATCTTGTCGCCCATGTCGCTTCCCCTCTTTCCTGGCCGCAGATCCGTGATGATCGGTGCCGCCGCCGTCGCGGCCGGCCTGTCGAAAGCGGCGTCCGCACGGCCGGCCGGCGAAGGTCCTTGGGCAGTCGAGCTCTTCACGTCGCAGGGCTGCAGCTCCTGCCCGCCGGCCGACGCCCTTCTCGGCCGCCTCTCCATGCGGCCCGACATCGTCGCCCTCGCCTTCCATGTCGACTACTGGGACTATATCGGCTGGAAGGATCCCTTCGCCTCGCGCGATACCACCGAGCGCCAGCGCGCCTATGCGCGCGTGCTGAAGCAACGCTACGTCTACACGCCCGAGATGGTGGTCGACGGCATCGGCCACGACACCGGTCGCGATCGCGCGCCCATCGAAGCCCTGCTGACCAGGGCGCAGGCTCAGTCGCCCCGGCGGGCGACGCCCACGCTTTCGCGAGGCATCGGCGGTCCCCTCACCATCAAGCTGGCGGCCTTCCCGCTCGACGGCCGCACCGCGGACGTGACGCTCGCCATCTACGACCGCCGGCACACCACGCCGGTGAAGAGCGGCGAGAACCAGGGCCGCATGATCGAGAACTTCAACGTCGTGCGGCAGCTCGAACTCGTCGACCGCTGGGACGGCGCGGCAAAGGACTGGACGATTGCCGGCGATCGCATCGGCCCCACGCAGGGCGTGGCGGTCCTGGTGCAGCAGACCGATCACGGCCCGATGATCGGCTGCAACAAGCTGGAGCCCGCCTACTCGGGCTGAGCGCTACTCCATCTTCGCGCCGGTCGCCTTGATGATGGGCTCCCAGCGCTCCATCTCGCGCGTGAAATAGGCGGCCGACTTCACCGGATCGGCATCGCCCACCGGATCGATCGACATGGCGCGCAGATCGGCGAGCAGCTTCTCGTCGGCCATGATCTTGCGCGTGGCCTCGGCGATGGCCGTCACGATCGGCTGCGGCGTCCCGGCCGGCAGGGCCACCGGATTGACCGTCAGCACCTGGACCTCGGGCAGGCCGCTCTCGCCGGTCGTCGGCACCTCGGGCGCCAGCGCCGAGCGCTTCTCGTCACAGACCGCGAGGTAGCGCAGCTTGCCCGACTTGTAGTGGCTGAACGACGTGCCGAACGTGTCGAGCATGAAATCGACCTCGCCCGACAGGCAGGCCTGCAGGGCCGGGCTGTTGCCCTTGTAGGGCACGTGCAGCGCACTGAGGTTGCCGGCCTTCATCTTGAAGAGCTCGCCGCCCAGATGGTTGATGCTGCCCATGCCCGAGGAACTGTAGCGATACTTGTCGGGATGGGCCTTCAGGAGCGCCACCAGCTCCGGGAGCGTCTTGGCCGGCAATGCCGGATTCACGGCGATCACCATGGGCACGCGCCCCACGATGAACAGGACGAAGTCCTTCACCGGATGATAGGGCGGCGTCGGCATCAGCAGCGGACTCGTGACCTGCGTCGAGGACGAACCGAACAGCATCGTGTAGCCGTCGGGCCTCGACTTCGCCACGAGGTCGGCGCCGATCGTGCCGCCCGCCCCCGCCTTGTTCTCGATCACGACGGGCTGGCCGAGCAGCGCCGACAGGCGCTCGCCATAGCGGCGCCCGAACACGTCGGTCGGGCCGCCCGGCGGGAAGGGCACCACGAGCCTGATCGGCTTGGAAGGGTAGGCTTCCTGAGCCAGGGCCCTCTTCATGCCGAGTGGCGCACTTCCCGCGAGGGCGGCGGCGCCGATGAGAAGCTTGCGTCGATTCATTCCTTCCTCCCGTCTTTTCTTGAAGTTGTCGCCATCACCACTTTGGAACACGCTTGTCGAAGAAGGCAGCGATGCCTTCGCGGGCCTGCTCACTGGCGAGCCCGAGGCTGATCGAATCCACGGCGGTCGCCATCGAGGCGCGATGGCCGGACTCGTCGCTGTGCCAGACGAACTGCTTGGTGCGCGCGACGGCATCCGGCCCGCTGCGCAGCAGGCCGGCCAGCAGCTTCTCGAGCTCGACTTCGAGCGATGCCGCCGGCATGGCCCGCGTGATCAGGCCGATCCGGTCGGCCTCGAGCGCGTCGATGCGGCGGCCCGTCAGCACCAGCTCCATCGCCTTCTTGCGACCGACGGCCAGGAACAGCGCCATCAGCGCGGGCGAGGGCGGGAAGCCGTGATGGACCTCGGGATAGGCGAACAGCGCCGCTTCCTCGGACAGGGCGATGTCGCACCAGCTCGACAGCGTCGCGCCGGCGCCGAAGGCGTACTTCTCGATCAGCGCCACGGTCGGCTTGGGGCAGAACCACACCGCCTCGTTCAGCGCCTTCAGCTTCTCGTAGGTCGCCACGATCGTGTCGTTGGACGCATCCTGCAGCGCCCGCAGGTCGCGCAGCTCGCGGCCAGCGCAGAAGATGCCGCCGCGGCCGCGCATGACCAGCACCCGGCAGGAGGGATCCGCCGCCAGGGACCGGCAATGGCCGGTCAGCGCGTCGATCAGCGCATTGTTCAGCGCATTGCGATGCGCGGGATTGTCGATCCAGAGCACGGCCACGCCGTCGGCCCGCCGTTCGAGTTCGATCCTGCCGCTCATATTGCTCCCTCTTCCCTCAGCGCCGCGATGCGCGCCTCGTCCAGTCCAAGTTCACCGCGCAGGATGGCGTCGGTGTGTTCGCCGAGCAGCGGCGGCGCGGCGCCAGGCACCGCCGGCGTAGCCGACAGGTTGAGCGGCACGCCGACCAGCGGCATCGAACCGCCGTCGCGGCGCGCCACGTCCAGCACCATCTTCATGGCCGCAATCTGCGGATGGGCCAGCGTCTGCGAGATGTCGTTCACCGGCGCGCACGGCACGTTGGCGGCGTCGAGCGCTTCGACCCAGTCCGCCGTCGACCGCGTGGCGAAGATCGCGGCCAGCGCCGGGATCACCCTGTCGCGGTTCTCGATGCGCAGGGCCGAGGTGGCGAACGCGGGATCGGCGGCGAGCGCCGTCGCGCCGATCGCCGCGCAGAGACGCTGCCAGGCCGCATCGTTGGTGGCGCCCGCCAGAACGTGACCGTCCCGTGTGGCAAAGGCCTGATAGGGCACGATGTGCCACACGCCCGAGCCGTCGCGCGGGGGCACCTTGCCGCCCATCGTGTAGGCGGGCACGTGATAGCCGAGCAGCGCGATCGCCGTTTCCAGCAGCGATACCTGGATGTGCTGGCCACCCGCCCTGCCGGCCTGCCGCGCATAGAGCGCCGAGGCGATCCCGGAAAAGGCCAGCAGTCCGGTCGCCATGTCGATGAAGGAAGCGCCGGCGCGGATCGGGCCGCCGTCGCGTTCGCCGGTCATCGCCATCATGCCGCTGAAGGCCTGCAGCATCAGGTCGTAGCCCGGCTTGGCCGCCAGCGGCCCTTCGTGGCCGTAGCCGCTGATGGTCGCATGCACGAGGTCGGGCCGGAGCGCGCGCAGCCGCGCGTCGTCGACGCCCAGCCGCCGGGCGACCCCGGGCAGGAAGCTGTCGATCACCACGTCGGCCTTGCGCACCAGGTCGGCCAGGACCTCCTGTCCGGACTCGCTCTTGAGATTGAGCGTCATGCCGCGCTTGCCGCGGTTGACGCTGAGAAAGTTGGCGCTCTGGCCGTCGATGACCGGCGCCCACTTGCGGTTCTCGTCGCCGCCGACATCCTCGACCTTGATCACGTCGGCGCCGAAGTCGGCGAGCATCTGCCCGCAGAACGGCCCCGCGAGGACGCGGCTGAGATCGAGGACGCGGATGCCGGCAAAGGCGGTCATGTCAGGTGCCGCGCACCGTGGCCTTGCGCTTCTCGCGCCAGGCCTTGTGGGCTTCCTTGGAATCCTCGGTCTGGCTCAAGGCCATGAAACGATAGACGTCGACCTCCGAAGCATCCTGGATGTTGGGAATGTCGAGACCCTTGGTGAGCGACTCCTTGGCCAGCCGCGCGGCGAGCGGCGGCAGGTCGGCGATGTCGCCGGCCACCTGCAGGGCGCGGTCCATCAGTTCGGCGTGCGGCACCAGCCATTGCGCGAGGCCGATGCGGTAGGCCTCGGCCGCATCGATCGGATGGCCGAGCGCCGCCTTCATCGCATGGCCCTTGCCGACCCAGCGCGCCAGCCGCACCGCACCGCCATAGGCCGGCATGATGCCGAGCCGCACCTGCGGCAGGCGCCATTCGGCGCGTTCCGACGCCACGATCAGATCGCAGCAATAGGTGGCGATGCAGCCGATGCCGATCGCATAGCCGTTGACCGCGGCGATCACCGGCTTGGGAAAGTCGGTCAGCAGGTTGGCGACGAACTTGCGCCAGTGCGGGATGCCGGTGATGAACGCCGCCGGCGAGGCGACGGTGTGGGTCTCGGTGTCGGCGAGGTTGGCGCCGGCCGAGAAGGCGGCGCCCTTCTCGTCGCCGGTCAGGATCACGCAGCGGACCTCATGGTCGTGCTCGAGTTCGCCGAGCTGCGCCGCGAGCCCTTCGTTGAAGTCCTCGTCCCAGGCGTTTCGGGCGTCGGGACGGCTCAGGGTCAGAATGGCCACATGGCCGCGTTTCTCGCAAAGCAGGGGCATCGTTCTCTCCTATTTTCCTTTCCAGACCGGAGGGCGCTTCTCGCGGAAGGCGCGCATGCCCTCCACGGCGTCATCGCTCTCGAACACCGGCTTGAAGCGCTCCAGCGACACCGCCATCGCGGCCTCGGGCTTCAGTCCGGCAGTCTCGTAGATCATCGCCTTGGTCGCGCTCACGGCGAGCGGCGCGGCCGCACAGAGATCCATCGCAAGGCTCAACGCCTTCTCCATCAGGAAGGCGTCGGGCACGACATGATTGACCAGGCCGAGTTCGTAGGCGCGCCGTGCCGTGATCGGATTGCCGGTCATCGACATCTCGAGCGCCACTTTCTGCGGGATCACCCCGTTCAGCCAGAAGGCATAGATCGGCGCGCGCCCGACGCGGGCCTCGGTGAGCGCGAAGCTCGCGCGCTCGGCAGCGACGCACAGATCGCAGGAGATCGCCATGAAGCAGCCGCCACCCAGCGCCGCACCGTTGATGGCAGCGATCACCGGCTTGGAGACCGACACCTCGTCGCGCAGGATCGGGATGAAGCCGTGCCCGTGGCCGCTCGCCGCTTCGGACAGGTCGCGGCCGGCACAGAACGCCTTGTCGCCGGCCGCGGTCAGGATCGCCACCCGCGCCGCGGGGTCGGCCTCGAAGCGCTTCCAGGCCGCCAGGACGCCGTCGCGCATCGCCGTGTTCACGACGTTGCGCTTCTCCGGCCGGTTCAGGGTGACGATCGCGACCGGACCCTGCATCTCGTAGAGGACGGGATCTCCGCTCATCCGACGACTCCCCGGGCCTGCAGCGCGTGAATGGCCTCGTCGTCGAGACCGAGAAGCGCCGCGAGTGTTTCGCGCGTGTGCTCGCCGAGCTGCGCGGGACGGCGATCGTAGCGGACCGGCGTCCGCGACATCCGCATCGGCGAGGCGAGGCAGGCGACCGTGCCGAGATCGGGATGGTCGAAATGCACCACGGCCTCGCGCGCCTGCACCTGCGGATCGGCGAAGACCTGCCCGACATCGTTGATCGGGCCGGCCGGCAGGCCCGCCGCCTCGAAGGCGGCGAGGCAGTCGAGGACGGTGCGCCCGGCTATCACGGGTTCGACGATGGCATCGAGGGCGGCGCGATTGGCGACGCGCAGCGGCGAGGAGGCAAAGCGCGCATCGCCGGCCAGCGCCGGCAGGTCGAGCACGCCGCACAGACGGCGGAACTGGTCGTCGTTGCCGGCGATGATCATGATCCGGCCGTCGCGGCAGGCATAGATGCCGCTGGGATGGGTCACCGGATTGCGCGACCCGGTGCGCTGCGGCACCCGGCCGGACGCCAGGTGATCGACCGCGAAATAGGAGAGCGAGGAGACCATGACGTCGAGCAGCGACAGGTCGATCTGCTGGCCGAGGCCGCTGCGGTCGCGATGGCGCAGCGCCGCCAGGATCGCCGTCGAGGCGTAGAGGCCGGTCAGGATGTCGATCATTGGCACGCCGGCCCGCTGCGGACCGCCGCCCGGCTGGCCGTCGGGCTCGCCGGTGATGCTCATCAGGCCGCCCATCGCCTGGATGATCGAATCGTAGCCGGCGCGGCCGCGATAGGGACCGGTCAGGCCGAAGCCGGTGATCGAGCAGTAGACCAGGCGCGGATTGATCGCGGCGAGATCCTTCCAGCCGAGGCCGTAGCGATCGAGCGTGCCGACCTTGAAATTCTCGATCAGCACGTCGGCCCTGGCGGCGAGGCCGCGCACGAGATCGGCGCCCTCGGCGGTCGCGAGATCGATGACCACCGAGCGCTTGCCGCGATTGGCCGCCCAGAAATACGCCGAGCGGTCGACCAGCTCGCACATGCCGCCGGGGAAGTGCGGTCCCATCAGGCGCGTGTCGTCACCCGCCGCCGGCCGCTCGATCTTGATCACCTCGGCACCGAGGTCGGCCAGGGTCTGGGCGGCCGATGGTCCCGCCAGGACGCGGCTGAGGTCGAGGACCCGCACGCCTTCGAGCGATCGCGCGCCGGCTTCCATCACTCGTCCAGCTTGATGTTGCCGGCCCGGATCACCTCGCCCCACTTCTTCGATTCGGCATCGAGGAAGGCGCGGAACTGGGCGGTGTCGTTGCCGACGATGTTGTTGCCGCCGGCGATCAGCTTCCTGCGAACCTCGGGATCGGCGAGCGCCGCCTTGGTGGCCTCGTAGAGCCGCTTGATGATCGGATCGGGCGTGCGGGCGGGCGCGAACAGGCCGACCCAGGTATCGGCGTTGAAGCCCTTCAGCACCGTCTCGTCGAGCGTCGGCACGTCGGGCAGGCTCTGCGAGCGCTGCAGCCCGGTCATCGCGATCGCCCTGAGCTTGCCGGCCTGGATCAGCGACAAGGTGGCCGAGACGGTCGAGAAGCTGAGATCGACGTTGCCCGCGACGACGTCCATGACGGCGGCGCTGTCGCCCTTGTAGGGCACGTGCACCATGGCGGAGCCGACTCGCGTCTTGAAGAGCTCCGCCGCGAGATGGGTCGGCGCCCCGATGCCCGAGGAGCCGTACTGCATCTTGTTTCCGTTGGCCTTCGCATAGGCCACCAGCTCGGCCGGCGTCTTCACCGGCAGCTTCGGATTGACGACGATGACGACGTCGTTCGTGGCGACGAGGCTGATCGGCACGAAGTCGTTCACCGGATCGTACGGCACCTTGAGCATGTGCGGATGGATGGTGAGGGCGCCGATGCCGCCCAGCAGCAGCGTGTAGCCGTCGGGCGCGGCCTTGGCGACGGCGTCGGTGCCGATGCGGCCGTTTGCGCCCGCGCGATTGTCGATGATGATGCTCTGGCCGAGTTCGCGGCCCATTCGTTCGGCCAGCACGCGGCCGATATTGTCGGTCACGCCGCCCGGCGTGAACGGCACGATCAGCCTGATCGGCTTGTCTGGATAGGTCTGGCTCTGTGCCCGGGCCCCGGCAAGGGCCGATCCGGCGCAGGCAAGCGCCAACAGCGCGCCCAGCGCAAATCGTCTCGTTTTCATTCTGCGTTTCCTCCGAGGCCGAAGGATTCGCCGAGTCCGATCATATGAGAATTATATTTTTTAAATCAGACTATTCCGAATATCGTATCAGAGATGAATCTGCGCTCCCTCCGCTGCTTCCTGGCCGTCGCCGAAGAACTGCATTTCGGCCGAGCGGCCAAACGGCTCGCCCTCTCCCAGCCGCCGCTCACCCAGCACATCAAGAACCTGGAACTGCAAATCGGCGCCGTGCTGTTCCATCGCACCAAGAGATCGGTGCGCATCACCGATGCCGGCACCGCGCTGCTCGACGAGGCGCGGCGGCTGATCGCCCAGGCCGACGGATTGCGTCATGTCGTGCAGCGCGCGCACGAGGGGCGCAGCGGCTATCTGCGCGCGGGCCTGATCACCTCCTCGGTCTTCACCGAGATCCGCAAGCTCTACAGCACGATCTCGCGCGGCGTGCCGGGCGTCACGGTGATGTGGCAGGAAATGAGTTCCTCCGAGCAGATCGAGGCGTTGCACGAGGACAAGCTCGACATCGGCTTCCTCCACATGCCGACGCCGCACCCCGACCTCGTGACGCGCACGATCGTTCGCGAGCCGATGCTCATGGCGATGTCGGACGTGCACCCCCTGGCCGGCCGCCGCCGGGTGCGGCTCTCGGAATTCGCCGGGGACGACTTCGTCCTGCCGCTCCGGCACATGTCGCCGATCTTCTACGACAGCATCATCGCGGCCTGCCGCGCCGCCGGCATCAGCCCGGCGATTCCGCCGCACCAGCCGCGCAACCTTCTCACCATCCTCAGCCTGGTCTCGGTCGGCGCCGGCGTTTCGGTGATCCCGCGCACGCTGGCCGCGGCGGGCTTTCCCGGCGTCGCCTTCAAGCCGCTTCGCGGCGAAGCGCCGATCAACGAGGTTTCCGTGGTCTGGCGCGCGGACAACCGCTCGCCGGTCCTGGCGCGGGCCCTGCAGGCACTCGGCCTCGCCCCGGCCAGGGACGCATCGGCCTGACGTGCCGGCCTTGCTTCCGCCACCGCTGCGCGCGAAGCTGCGGCCATGTCGCTCTCCGGCGCCTCCGGCCGCCTGACCGCCGTCCTCGGTCCCACCAACACCGGCAAGACCTATCTCGCGATCGAGCGCATGCTCGGCCACGAGTCGGGCATGATCGGTTTCCCGCTGCGGCTGCTGGCGCGCGAGAACTACGACCGCATCGTCAAGCTGAAGGGCGCCGCCCAGGTCGCGCTGATCACCGGCGAGGAGAAGATCGCGCCATCCAGTGCGCGCTACTTCGTCTGCACCGTCGAATCGATGCCGGTCGACCGGCCGGTGTCGTTCCTCGCCATCGACGAAGTGCAGATGGCGTCCGACCCCGAGCGCGGCCACTTCTTCACCGACCGGCTGCTGCATGCGCGCGGCCTGAACGAAACCATGCTGCTCGGCGCCGACACGATCCGCCCGGTGCTGAACAGATTGCTGCCCGACATCGACGTGGTGGCACGCCCGCGCTTTTCCAATCTCACCTATGTCGGATCGAAGAAGGCGACACGCCTGCCGCGCCGCTCCGCGGTCGTCGGCTTCTCGGCCAACGAAGTCTATGAGATCGCCGAGCTGATCCGCCGCCAGCGCGGCGGCACGGCGGTCGTGATGGGCGCGATGAGCCCGCGCACGCGCAACGCGCAGGTCGACATGTTCCAGTCCGGCGAGGTCGACTACCTCGTGGCGACCGATGCGATCGGCATGGGCCTCAACATGGACGTGAACCACGTGTGGTTCGCATCGTTGCGCAAATATGACGGCCGCACCTCGCGGCCGCTGCGAACCGGCGAGCTGGCGCAGATCGCCGGACGCGCCGGGCGCCACATGAACGACGGCACGTTCGGCACGACCGCCGGCGTGAGCGGCCTCGGGCCCGATGTGGTGGAAGCGATCGAGAACCACCGCTTCGATCCACTGCGCGACCTGCAATGGCGCAACAGCGATCTCGACTTCCGCTCGGTGCAGACGCTGATCGCTGCGCTGAACGCCATTCCGCCGCATGCCGCGCTCCAGCGCGTACGCGAGCAGGACGATCAGCTCGCTCTGCAGACTCTGGCCATGCACTCGGCGTTTTTGCCGCGCCTGCATTCGCCCCGGCGCGTGAAGCTCCTGTGGGAGGTCTGTCAGGTCCCCGACTTCCGCAAGACGATGACGGAAGAACACACGACCCTGCTTGGCCAGATTTTCGAGCACCTGACCCAGGGCGGTGAAAGACTGCCGGAAGACTGGATCGACAGCCATGTGAAGCGCCTGGAACGGTTCGACGGCGACATCGACACCCTGATGACACGCATCGCGCACGTGCGGACCTGGACCTATATTTCACACCGGCCGGACTGGATTCAGCGGGCGAGCCATTGGCAGGAACGCGCGCGTGCCATAGAGGACCGGCTTTCTGACGTTTTGCATCAACGTCTCACGCAACGGTTTGTCGATAGACGCGCGGCGTTGCTTGTACGAAGATTGCGTGATGAGGGTGAAATGAACTCGACAGTCGCCGCTGCAGGCGAAGTCACCGTTGAAGGCGAGCATCTCGGGCGCATCGAGGGATTTCGCTTCGTGCCGGATGCAACCGAAGGACAGACCGACCAGAAGGCGGTGCTGAGCGCGGCCTTGCGCGCGCTGCGCCAGGATCTGCCCGAGCGGCTGCAAGCGTTCGTGAACAGTCCCGACGGCGAGATCGTCTTCGACGGCCAGCTGCGCGTCTGCTGGGGCGGCGGTCCCGTCGCTCGGCTGTTGCCTTCGGGCGATGTGCTCGCACCCAAGGTCGAGGCCATCGCCTCCGATCTGCTCGACGGCCCGGCCCGCGAGGAAGTGCGCAAGCGCGCCGCGACCTGGGTCGAGACCCGCATTCGCCTCGGCCTCAGCGAATTGATGGATGCGCGTGCCACGGCCGAACTCCCCGCCGGCGCACGCGGCGTCGTCTTCCAGCTCTGCGAAGGCCTCGGCGTCCTGCCGCGGCGTCCGGTCGAGGAACAGCTCGCCCAGCTCAGCGACGAGGATCGCAAGGCGCTGGCGCGTCTCGGCGTGCGCATCGGCGTCTTCTCGCTCTACTTCCCCAGCATGCTGAAGCCGGTGCCGATCCGCCTGCGCGCCGGCCTCTGGATGGTGGCCAGGGGCCGCGAGACGATCCCGGCGCTGCCGGCCGAAGGCCGCACCTCGATGGACCTGCCGCGCGATGCCGAGCGCGATTTCTACGCGGCCATCGGCTATCTGCCGCTGGGCGACCATGCGATCCGCGCCGACATGGTCGAGCGCCTCGCTGCCATGGCACGCGCCGCCGTGCGCGAGAGCCGCGAATCGTCTCGCCGCTCGCAGCAGCAGGAGAAGCCGCAGAAGAAGCCCGCTGCCGAGGCGACGGGTGCTGCGCCCGCGATCCCTGCGCCCGCGACGGCCGACGAAATCAGCGAATGGGCGATCGTCGCCGCCGCGTTCGGCGAGACCGAACCCGCGCCGGAGCCTGAGACCGCGCCTGAAGCCGCCGCGCCCGAACCTGTCGTTGCCGCCGAGCCGGTTGTCGAACCAGCCGCAGAGCCTGCCGCCGAAGCACCCGCCAAGGCCGCTCCTGTCGCCGAAACGGCTTCGGCCGAGGAACCCGCGACCGAATCGCCACCGGCCGAATCCGCAGCCGAAACCGCGCCGGAAGCACCGGCCGAGGATGCGACTCCGCCGGTCGAGAGCGCCACGCCACCGGCGGAAACCACACTCGCAGAAACCACACTGGCAGAAACCACACCGGCGAAGAAGGAGCCGCGGCCGTTGCCGCCGGGCTGGTTCCGCGCGACGCCGCAGATGATGTCACTGGTCGGCTGCTCCGAGCCCGAGATGGCCAACGTGCTGCGCGGCCTCGGCTATCGCGTGCATCCGCCGTCGGAAGAGAACGGACCGCTCCACGCCTTCTCGATCAAGCCGCGCTTCGTGCGCGAGCGCGAGGAGCAGCGCGATCGACAGCGCCAGCAGCAGCGCGAACAACGCGAGCAGCGCGACCAGCGCCGCCGCGACCGGCCGGAACGCCCGAACGAGCGCCAGTTCTTCGCCGACACGCCGCGCCCGCCGCGCGGCAGGGACGACGGTCCGCGCAGTGGACCGCGTCCCGGCGGGGGTCCGCGCGCCGACGGGCCGCGGCCCGAGGGACCGCGGCAGGATCGCAACAAGGACGGACGTCCGCCGCAGGAGAATCGCGGGCGCGACGACCGGCGTGGCCCGCGTCCGCCGCGGCGCGACAGCGGCGGTCCGGCCTTGCGGCTCTACGCGACAACCGAGACCAAGGGCGATGCGGCGGCCGATTCGCCGTTCGCCAAGCTGCTCGAACTCAAGCTTGGTGGAAAGAAGTAACCACCCCGTGACGTGCTAACGCGCCATGCGGCTCGACAAGTGGCTCTGGCAGGCGCGCTTCTTCAAGACCCGTACGCTGGCCGCCCGCTACGTCGAGAAGTCGCGCTGCCGGATCGATGGCCGGGCCGTCGAGAAGCCGCATGCCGCCGTCGCTCCCGGCATGGTACTCACCTTCGCGCTGGGTCCCCACGTGAAGGTCGTGCGCATCGTGGCCCTGGGAGAGCGGCGCGGTCCGGCGCCGGAAGCACGGACGTTGTATGAAGAGATCGACTCGCTCTAAATGACGCCCCTCCATCGCCAGCCTTGCGTCGCCGGGGCTCGCGCGTTAAGCAGCCGCCGCTCGTTCCTGGAGCCTCTATGACCTATGTCGTTACGGAAGCTTGCATCAAGTGCAAGTACATGGATTGCGTTGAAGTCTGCCCCGTGGATTGCTTCTACGAGGGCGAGAACATGCTGGTCATCAATCCAGACGAATGCATCGACTGCGGCGTGTGCGAACCCGAATGCCCGCCCAATGCCATCCTGCCCGATACCGAGAAGGGTCTGGAGAAATGGCTGGAGTTGAACCGCAGCCTGTCGGTTTCCTGGCCGAACATCACCCGCAAGGGGGAAGCCCCCGCCGATGCGGAGCAGTTCAAGGACGAAAAAGACAAGTTCGAGAAGTATTTCAGCGACAAGCCTGCCGCCCGCTGAATTTTACTCTTACAAGTCCTTTATTGTACCTTTTGCAATAGCCATGCAGTTTCTGCATGGCTCGACCGTTGCTGAAATGCAACATAAAACGCGACTCTGTCCCCAATCTCTGATATAAAGGCGCGGCTGGAAGCGGTCCGGGGTCCGGTCCGCCGCTGGCTCGGTGTCCGTATCGGTATCCGAAAGAAACTTACCGATGCTTGTGACGCCGGGCCGAATACGCAGGGGAGCGTATGCGGTGGGTCGCGGTATCGCAGAAAGCGGGGCTGTTGTGAAGGGACTAGAGGATATGGCCAAGCCGAAGAAGGCGCCCGTCAAGGCGAAGGAATTCGCCTTCGAGAAGGGTGATTTCGTGGTGTACCCGACGCATGGCGTCGGCCGCGTGATTGATATCGAGGCGAAGGAGATCGCGGGTCACAAGCTCGACCTGTTCGTCATCTCGTTCGAGCAGGAGCGCATGATGCTGCGCGTTCCGGTGGCCAAGGCGAAGATCTCCGGTCTGCGCAAGCTCAGCTCGCGCAAGATCATGGAAAGCGCGCTGGTGACCCTGAAGGGCCGCAGCCGCGTGAGCCGCGCCATGTGGAACCGCCGCGCCCAGGAATACGAAGCCAAGATCAACTCGGGCGACCCGGTCTCGATCGCCGAGGTCGTGCGCGACCTGCATCGCAATGCCGGCCAGCCCGACCAGTCCTACAGCGAACGCCAGATCTACGAAGCGGCGCTGGACCGGCTGGCGCGCGAACTCGCCGCCGTCGAGCGGATCGACAAGGATCTCGCGACCCAAAAGCTCAACAGCGTTCTGCAGAAGGTCGCCTAGGCGGTTCTGTCACGGGATGAGATAAAAGGCGGCCGACACTCCATTGTCGCGCCGCCTTTTTCATGTCCGCCTGTCCGAGCCCTCCTGATTCATGAGCAAAGTCGCCTCCATCGCCCGCCTGCGTGACGGCGGTACCACGTGGGCGCTGGGGGCCCTCAAGGGCGACGACACCGCCCTGGAGAGGCTGGGCGGCGCCCTGATGCAGCGCTGGCAGCCCGGCGACCGGCTGGTCGTGCTGGGCAACATGCTGGGCGCGGCCGGCAACACGCCGCGCACGATCGACCTGCTGCTGCTGCTGCGCCGCCGCCTGCTGGCGCGGCCCGGCGCCGAGGTCGAGGATTTCGTCTTCCTGCGCGGGCCGCAGGAAGAGATTTGGCACAAGGTGCTGCAACTCCAGTTCGCCCTGGCGCCGCTCGACGTGCTCGACTGGATGCTGTCGCGCGGGCTGGATGCCATCATCGAGGCCTACGGCCATTCGATCGCCGAGGGCCGCATCGCCAGCCGCAACGGGTCGCTCGCCATCGCCCGCTGGACCTCGGGCCTGCGCGAGCGCCAGGCCACCCGGCCCGGCCACGGCGATCTCCTGAACGCCCTGTCGCGTGCCGCCCTCAGCGCCGACGGACGTCTCGTCTTTGCCGCCACGGGCGTCGATCCCGGTCGCCCGCTCGACGGACAGGCCGATGCCTTCTGGTGGAGCACCCAGACCGATTCGGCGCTCGACGAGGCGCTGGGCAGGGCCCGCGACGGCGGCTGGCCCGCCATCGATCGGGTCGTGCGCGGCACCGGCCCGTCGAAGAACGTCGCTCAGGACACGGGGCGGGTGCTGACCGTCACGCGCGACACGCCGGCGCTTGTGGCACTCGATGCCGACGGCGCCGTACGGGAGCGGATCGAACCCTGATCCGAACTTTCAGGGCTGGACGATCTTGATCTCGGATCGGCTGCCGAGGTCGGCCGGCACCTGCGCCGCGTTGAGCACCAGCAGGCGCTCCATCCGAAGATCGGGATAGGGCATCCGCGCCGCGAGCTGCGCCGGCGTCGAGCCCGCCGGCGAGACGATGCGCAGCCGGTAGGGCTGCAGTGCCGCCGCCTCGGCGGGCGTGAGGGTGCGGAAGGTCCGCGCGGCCCGGACCATCGCCTCGATCTGCCGGTCCTGGTCGGCGCCCTCGCTCACGAGGGCGAAATTGCACACCCGGTTGCCGTCCCGGATGACGACGTATCGCGCCTGGCCGAGGCCGGTGTCCGAGCCGCGCGGCCGCGCGCCGATGGCCGCCTCGCTGCCATTGATCTCCAGGGTCTGGATGTCGGTCGGCGTGGGCTTCAGCTTGTTGCGCATCCAGTCGTCGAGCGGGCCCGACACCGGTGTGGGCAGACAGGAGAACAACATCAGCGAGCGGTCACGATTGACCGCCAGCACGCCATCGCTGTCGTTGAACAGCCGGAACCCGGACGGGGCGGTGAAGGTGAGGCGCAGGGTCGGATGGAGGAACGAGCGGCCACGGATGAAGCCCTCGCTCGGCGGATCGTCGACCGACATGCCGTCGATGGCGGCGAAGTAGCCCTTCTCGTTCGATTCGCCGGGCGCGTTTGCGAGCGGCAGGGTGGCGATCGCCGAGGTGCGTTCGACCGGGACCGGATGGGTCGACGCCGCACTCGGCCGGTCGCCGATGTCGGGCGCCTCTCCCATGATCTGGGCCTCGAGCGCGCTCTGCCGGCGCAGCCGGTCGATCAGGGAGGCCATCGCATCGCCGCGATACCCCGCCTTTACGATGTAGCCGATGGCCAGCCGGTCGGCTTCGAATTCCTGTTCGCGCGAGTAGCGCCGCAGGGCGAGCAACCCGTCCTGCGCCACGGCGCGGCCGACGGTGACCGAGCCGCTGGTGGCGGCGGCCTCGACCGCCGCATCGAGCACGCCCTGGCGGACGCGCGCGCGCTGCGCGGCATGGCGCTGCACGAGATGGCCGAGTTCGTGGCCGATCGCGGCGGCAAGCTCCGCCTCGTTCTCGAGCAGGGCCAGCAGGCCGCGCGTGACGAAGATGTAGGACTGGACCGCGTGCGCATTGGCGACCGGCGAATCCAGCACGATGAAGCGGAAGCCGGTCGCGCCGGCGGCCGCCACCACGCGCTGGCCCACCCGATCGACATAGGCCTGGAGAGCGGCGTCCTGATCGGCCGGGCCGACGAGCTTCTCGACCTCGCGCGGCAGGGTGAAGGTGCCGCGTCCGGTCGCCGCAGCCGATGTGACCGGCGGCGCTCCGGCCGGCGTGCAGGCGGCGACGCCGGCCAACAACGCAACCAGCGCCAGAATACGGCGAATTTCCACGGCCCCTCCTCGGACGCCTCGACCTTAGACGCTCGGTGGACGAGGCGGCAATCGTCCGCAAGGCTGGCACGAAAGCCGCTGCTATGGCACTGATGCCTCAAGGACAATCGCATGCCGCGTTCAGAGACTCCGCTCCGTTCCGACCTTTTCCCGGAAATCTCGCCCTACGCCAGCGGTATGCTGGCGGTCGACGGGCGGCATACGATCTATTGGGAACAGAGCGGCAATCCCGAGGGCGTGCCCGTCGTCTTCCTGCATGGCGGGCCGGGCGCCGGTTCCGCGCCGGTCCATCGCCGTTTCTTCGACCCGCAATTCTATCGCATCGTCGTGTTCGACCAGCGCGGCTGCGGCCGCTCGATGCCCCTCGGCGAACTTCACGACAATACGACGGGCCATCTCGTGGCCGACATGGAGAAGCTCCGCACGCATCTCGGCATCCCGAGCTGGTTGCTGTTCGGCGGCTCGTGGGGCAGCACCCTGGCGCTGGCCTACGGCCTCACCCATCCCGAGCGCGCGACCGGCTTCATCCTGCGCGGCATCTTCCTCGGTGCCCGTCCGGAGATCGACTGGTTCCTCCACGGCATGCGCACGATCTTCCCGGAGGCCTGGCGCGATTTCGCCGAGCACCTGCCCGCCGACGAGCGCTCCGACCTGCTGGGCAACTACTACCGCCGCCTGATCGATCGCAATCCCGACCTGCACCGCCCGGCATCGCGCGCCTGGAGCCGCTACGAGGCGGCCTGTTCGACGCTCTATCCGACGGTGCGCGCGCCGTTCGAGACGGACCATGGCGGCTTCGCACTCGCCCTCTCGCGCATCGAAGCCCACTACTTCGCCAACGGCACCTTCGTGCCGGAAGGCTGGCCCTGGGCCGATCTCGGCCGCATCCGCCACCTGCCCGGCACCATCGTCCAGGGCCGCTACGACATCGTCTGCCCGCCGGTGACCGCCGATGCCCTGGCCCGCGCCTGGCCCGAGGCGCGCTACGTCGTCGTGCCCGATGCCGGCCACAGCGCGCTGGAGCCCGGCATCCGCGCCGCACTCGTCAACGCCACCGAGAGCTACCGGCTGTCCACCAGCGATACCGAACTCTTCGCCCCGCGATTTCCCTGGGACGCCTGAACCGAGAGCGATGCGCTCCCGACCATGAAGCCGGACGTCGATCTCGTCAGCGTATTCACCTTCGAAGGACAGGGCGGCAATCCCTGCCCGATCGTGGTCGACGGCCAGGGGTTGGCGCCGGACGACATGCAGGCCGTCGCGCGACGGCACGGGCATGAATCGGGATTCGTGATGCCGCCCGCCAGCCAGGACTACGATCTCGGCCTGCGCTTCTGGGTGCCCAACCACGAAATGGAAATGTGCGGCCACGCGACCATCGGTGCGCTGTGGCTGCTCGCCTCGCAAGGTGCGCTGCCGGGCGACACCGTCCGGATCGAGACGCGCAGCGGGCCGGTCACGGGCTTCGTTCGACATGACGCCAGCAACGCGCCTTCGGTCGAGATCACGCAGCCGGCGGGAAGAGTGGCCGCCCTTACGGCGGCGCAAACGCAGGATGTTCTCGGGGTGCTCGGCATCGACCGGCACGACCTGCTCGACCTCCCGATCCAGAATGCGGTCACGTCGCGCGTGAAGACCCTCGTCCCAATCAAGGACGTGGATCGGCTGAACGCGCTGAAGAGCGACATGCCGGCCGTCGAGGCCGTCTGCAATCGCATCGGGTCGACCGGCCTCTATCCCTACGCGGTGCAGGAACGCCGGACGCAGATCTTCGAGGCGCGCCAGTTCCCCAGGTCCTCCGGCTATCCCGAGGATGCGGCAACGGGCATCGCCGCCGCGGCGCTGTCGTTCGGGCTGCTGGCCAACGGACTTGTCGAGGCGACCGACAAGCCCATCACGGTCTTCCAGGGCCGTGCCATGGGGGCCTTGTCGGCAATAGGCGTGCGCCTCGGGTTTGCCGGCGGCCGAGCCATCGGCTGCCTGCTGGGAGGCGCTGTCGAGCGGATGGAGCGCGCTCCCTGGCCTTCTTGACGGCCGGCCGCAACAGGTGGAATGACCTTGCAATGAAAGCGGGCACTCAAGGACCCCGCCAAGAGATTGAGGGACGAAACGACATGAACTTCGAACTGCCGCCGGAGCAGACCGGCGCCGCCGCCTGGTACGGGCCCGAGATCGCCAAGCGCAGCGACTGGCAGATGCCGCTCGGCGCCGCCGAGGTGGCCGAAGTCGAGGTGGCGACCCGCGCGCTGGTGGCACGCGACGCCGACATCGCCGTCCTGAAGCCGCAAGATTTCCCGCTGCCGACGCTCGGCCCCAAGCTCAGGTCGCGGGTCGACGATGAGGTGCTGAACGGCCGCGGCTTCCTGCTGCTGCGCGGCCTGCCGGTCGAGCGCTGGTCGATCCGCGAATCGGCGACCGCCTTCTTCGGCCTGGGCGCCCATCTCGGCAGCGCCCGGTCGCAGAACGGCAAGGGCCATGTGCTGGGCCACGTCCAGGATCTCGGTCTCGACGTGAACGACCCCAACGTGCGCATCTACCAGACGCACGAGCGGCAGACCTATCACACCGATTCCTGCGACATCGTCGGGCTGCTCTGCCTCAAGACCGCCAAGTCGGGCGGCCTGTCGGCACTGGTGAGCTCGACCACCATCTTCAACGAGATGCGCCGCCGCCGGCCGGACCTGCTGAAGCTGCTGTTCCAGCCGATCGCCACCGACCGGCGCGGCGAGGTGCCGGAGGGCCAGAAGCCGTACTTCGAGATCCCGGTCTTCAACTGGCACCAGGGCTACCTGACCGCGATCTACCAGCGCCAGTACATCGACTCGGCCCAGCGGTTCCCGGACGCGCCGCGGCACACGCCGGAACTGGTCGAGGCGCTCGACATGTTCGACCAGCTCGCCAACGATCCGGCGCTCAACATCTTCACGGAGTTCAAGCCGGGCGACGTGCAGCTGGTGCACAACCACACGATGCTGCACGACCGTACGGGCTTCGAGGACTGGCCCGAGCCGGAGCGCCGCCGCCACCTGCTGCGCCTGTGGCTGGCCGCCGAACGCGCCCGGCCGCTGCCCGAGATCTTCGCCCAGCGCTACGGTCAGGTGACGATCGGCGACCGCGGCGGCATCATCGTGCGCGGCACCCGGCTGCAGGCGCCTCTGCAGGCGGCCTGAACCAGTTGACCCGGAGCGGGGTCGTCCCTAAGTGAAGGCCGCCTCAAGAGACCAACACATGAAGGGACAGCACATGGCCAGCGATCCAACCGCGGGCGGCGCCCCGGCGGATATGCCGGTCGACCCCGACAATCTCGACATTCCGCCCCGGCCGGAAACCGCCGCCGAATGGCAGCGTCTGGTCGAGCAGCTCCAGGCCGAGAAGGCCGACCTCCAGGACAAGCAGCTCCGGGCCCTCGCCGAGGCGCAGAACGTGCGCCGCCGGGCCCAGCAGGATGTCGAGAAGGAGCGCAAGTTCGGGGTCGAGCGCTTTGCCCGCGACGTGCTTTCGGTGGCCGACAATTTCGGCCGCGCTCTGTCGGCCCTGCCGTCGGACCTCGGCGCGCTGGACCCGGCGCTGCGCAACGTGATCGTCGGCATCCAGGCGACCGACCGCGAGCTGCAGTCGGTCCTGGAGCGCCACGGCGTCACCCGGATCGAGAGCCTGGGCAAGCCGTTCAACGCCGAATTCCATCAGGCCATGATGGAGGTCGAGAACCCCGACGTGCCCTCGGGCACCGTCGTGCAGGAGCTGATCCCGGGATACCTGATCGCCGGGCGCCTGCTGCGCGCGGCCATGGTCGCGGTGTCGAAGGGCGGCCCCCCGCTCAGCCACTCCGCCAGCCCCTCGGCCAGCAACGAAAATTGAGGAAGATCGGCCCTTCCGGTCTTCCTCTGCGAACCGCGGGTAATGCGCCAAACGGTGCTTTCCAGCGGCGATTTTGGTCCTCAAGTCCATTGCAGGCAGCCGGATAGGACCTATATAGCCCCTGTCCCTGACCCGGGTTTTCCGGCAGGTAACATTCATACGGGGATCGATCGGGTGCCTTTGGGGTCCGGGCGATCTGCCGAAGGAAGAGAGTAGAATCATGGCGAAAGTCATTGGCATCGACCTGGGTACGACCAATTCGTGCGTCGCGGTCATGGAAGGCGGCGACACCAAGGTCATCGAGAATTCCGAGGGTGCGCGCACCACGCCGTCCATGGTCGCCTTCACCGACGGCGGCGAGCGCCTGGTTGGTCAGTCGGCCAAGCGCCAGGCGGTCACCAATCCGCTGAAGACCCTTTACTCCGTGAAGCGCCTGATCGGCCGCCGCTTCGACGACCCCATGGTCGCCAAGGAGAAGACGCTCGTCCCCTTCAAGATCGAGAAGGCGCCGAGCGGCGACGCCTGGGTCGAGGTGGCCGGCGAACAGTACAGCCCCAGCCAGATCTCGGCGTTCATCCTGGGCAAGATGAAGGAGACCGCCGAGGCCTATCTCGGCGAGAAGGTCGACCAGGCGGTCATCACCGTCCCGGCCTACTTCAACGACGCCCAGCGCCAGGCCACCAAGGACGCCGGCCGCATCGCCGGCCTCGAAGTCCTGCGCATCATCAACGAGCCGACCGCGGCTGCCCTGGCCTACGGCATGGACAAGCGCAAGTCCGGCACGATCGCGGTCTATGACCTGGGCGGCGGCACGTTCGACGTGTCGATCCTCGAGATCGGCGACGGCGTGTTCGAGGTCAAGGCGACCAACGGCGACACCTTCCTGGGCGGCGAGGACTTCGACCAGCGCATCATCAGCTACCTGGCCGACGAGTTCAAAAAGGAGCAGGGCATCGACCTGCGCAACGACAAGCTCGCCCTGCAGCGCCTGAAGGAAGCGGCCGAGAAGGCCAAGATCGAGCTCTCCAATTCCAAGGAGACCGAGATCAACCTGCCGTTCATCACCGCCGACGCGTCGGGCCCGAAGCATCTCGTCATCAAGCTCTCGCGCGCCAAGCTCGAGTCGCTGGTCGACGATCTGGTGCAGCGGACGCTCGAGCCCTGCAAGGCGGCGCTCAAGGATGCCGGCCTGCAGGCCGGCCAGATCGACGAGGTCATCCTGGTCGGCGGCATGACCCGCATGCCGAAGGTCATCGAGGTCGTGAAGCAGTTCTTCGGCAAGGAGCCGGCCCGTAACGTCAATCCCGACGAAGTCGTCGCGGTCGGCGCGGCGGTCCAGGCGGCCGTGCTGAAGGGCGAGGTCAAGGACGTCCTGCTGCTCGACGTGACGCCGCTGTCGCTCGGCATCGAGACGCTGGGCGGCGTGTTCACGCGCCTCATCGAGCGCAACACGACGATCCCGACCAAGAAGAGCCAGACCTTCTCGACGGCCGACGACAACCAGACCGCGGTGACCATCCGCGTGTTCCAGGGCGAGCGCGAGATCGCCGCCCAGAACAAGATGCTGGGCCAGTTCGACCTGGTCGGCATCCCGCCGGCGCCGCGCGGCGTGCCCCAGGTCGAGGTCACGTTCGACATCGACGCCAACGGCATCGTGCAGGTCTCGGCCAAGGACAAGGCCACCGGCAAGGAGCAGCAGATCCGCATCCAGGCTTCGGGCGGCCTCAGCGAGGCCGACATCCAGAAGATG
>NZ_SCUT01000064.1 GCF_004297265.1 Reyranella sp. | reverse complement strand
CTCCACATTGTCCGACACCAGCTTGTCCAGACCCGGCTCGTAGATCGGCATCACCCCCTTCAGCAGCCGATCGATCTTCCCCGCATCCTTGTCCACGCAGAAAACATCGTGCCCGAAATGTGCGAAGCAGGCCCCAGACACAAGACCGACGTAACCAGACCCGATCATCGCTATACGCATCGCCAACCATCTCCCGTGCCTGGGTACGCTCAAAGGGCATCGTACTATCGCCGCGGTTCCTTAACCGTCAATGACAGCAATCGCCAGCGCCCGACATCACGCAAAAAGGCGGCCAAACCGTGGGTGGCGGCGGCGCCTCATTCCCAGTCGGACATCTCGTAAAGCGGCCGGATCTCGATCTCGCTCGGCCCCGGCATGGGATTGGGACAGCGTTTCACCCAGGCGACCGCCTCATCCATGTCCTTGACCTCCCAGAGCCAGAAGCCGGCCGCCTGATCCCGGGCGGGCAAGAAAGGTCCGTCGACCACCGTCCGCCCCGCGCCGTCGAAGGCGACCCGCTTGCCCTCGGACGTGGGCTTCAGTCCGTCGGCCGCCCGCAGGATGCCGGCCTTCTCCAGTTCGTCGTTGAACCGGCCCATGGCCTCCATCATTGCCATCGCCTCCGGCGTCCGGGTGAAGCCCTTCTCGCTGTCTTCGGTCGCCTTCACGATCACCATCACGCGCATGTCCGTCTCCTTGCGGAAAGTCATCCTCCGGAACGACGAACGAGGCCGGCACAGGCCGACAGTGCGCTGAAGAATTCCGTCAGCCCGGATGGAGACCCGGCGCTTCCCTGCCCGTCGAGGACACGTATTCGGTGTAGCCGCCGCCATATTGATGGACGCCCTCGGGCGTCACTTCCAGCACCCGGTTCGAGAGGGCGGCCAGGAAGTGACGGTCGTGTGACACGAACAGCATGGTGCCCTCGAAGTCCGCCAGCGCCGCGACCAGCATCTCCTTGGTCGCCATGTCGAGATGGTTGGTCGGCTCGTCGAGCACCAGGAAGTTGGGCGGATCGAACAGCATCTTGGCCATGACCAGCCGCGCCTTCTCGCCGCCCGACAGGACGCGGCAGGGCTTCTCGACATCGTCGCCGGAGAAGCCGAAGCAGCCGGCCAGCGACTTCAGCGCGCCGGTACCGGCCTGCGGGAACGACCCGTCGAGCGATTCGAAGATCGTGTCGTCGCCGTCCAGCAGGTCCATCGAGTGCTGCGCGAAGTAGCCCATTTTGACGCTGGCACCGAGAGTGACGGCGCCGTCATCGGGCTCCGTCGCGCCGGCCACCAGCTTGAGCAGCGTCGACTTGCCCGCACCGTTGGCGCCCAGCACGCACCATCGCTCCTTGCGGCGCAGCCGGAGGTCGAGGCCCGAATAGATCGGCTGCGTGCCGTAGCCCTTGTGGACGTTGCGGAAGCTCACCACGTCCTCGCCCGAGCGCGGCGGTGCTCGGAACTCGAACCGCACCGACTGGCGGCGCCGCGGCGGCTCCACCTTCTCGATCTTGTCGAGCTTCTTCACCCGGCTCTGCACCTGCGCGGCATGGGACGCGCGCGCCTTGAAGCGCTCGATGAACTTCATCTCCTTGGCCAGCATCGCCTGCTGGCGCTCGAACTGCGCCTGGCGCTGCTTCTCGGAGAGCGCGCGTTGGACCTCGTAGAAGTCGAAGTTGCCGGAGTAGGTAGTGAGCGTGCCGCCGTCGATCTCGATAATCTTGCCGACGATGCGGTTCATGAACTCGCGGTCGTGGCTGGTCATCAGCAGCGCGCCCTCGTAGTTCTTGAGGAAGTCCTCCAGCCAGATCAGGCTCTCGAGATCGAGATGGTTGGAGGGCTCGTCGAGCAGCATGCCGTCGGGCCGCATCAGCAGGATGCGGGCCAGCGCCACCCGCATCTTCCAGCCGCCGGACAGCAGCCCGACATCGCCGTCCATCCGCTCCTGGCTGAACGACAGCCCGGCCAGCACCTCGCGCGCGCGGGCGTCGAGCGCATAGCCGTCCAGCTCCTCGAAGCGCCCCTGCACCTCGCCGTAGCGCTCGATCAGCGCGTCCATGTTGTCGGCCTGCTCCGGGTCGGCCATCGCCGCCTCGAGCCGGGCGATCTCGACCGCCAGCGCGCTCACCGGCCCGACCCCGTCCATCACCGCCGCGACGGCGCTCATGCCCGACATCTCGCCGACGTCCTGGCTGAAATAGCCGATGGTCATGCCGGCATCGATCGTCACCTGGCCGTCGTCGGGCTGTTCCTGGCCCGAGATCATCCGGAACAGTGTCGTCTTGCCGGCGCCGTTGGGCCCCACCAGCCCCGCCTTCTCCCCCTTCTGGAGGCCCATCGAGGCGTCGATGAACAGGATCTGGTGGCCGTTCTGCTTGCTGATGTTGTCGAGGCGGATCATGGGGACCGGGGTACGCGGGAGGGAGCCGGCGGTAGTATCGGCGGGAATGCCGTCGGTCCAGAGGGCGGTAGCGCGCAGCGCGGCGAGAAAGTCCGGAGCGGGTCTGGAATAAGCGATACACCTGCGCTACATGACCATCTAGTTGGTCAGGAGCAGGTCATGAACGCCATTACGCTGGCCGAAGCCAAAGCCCATCTGAGCGAACTGGTCGACCGGGTCGAAGCCGGGGATTCGATCGACATCACCCGCCGGGGCAAGCCGGTCGCCCGGCTGACCGCGCCCGAAAGGCCACGCAAGCGGGTCGATGGCGCGCTGCTGCAGGCCTTGACCGCGACCTTGCCGCCGCAAAAGCAGGATGCGGCAGATCTCGTGTCGACGATGCGGGACGGCGATCGCTACTGATGCTCTATCTCGACACCTCGCTGATCGTTGCCGCGCTTTCCAACGAGGGCATGACCGCGCGGACGCAGGCCTGGCTGGCCCGGCAGGACCCTGCGCAGCTCCTGATCAGCGACTGGACGCTGACCGAGATGTCCTCCGCCATGGCCATCAAGGTGCGAACCGGACAGATCGATCTGGGCCAGCGGGCCACCGTGCTCGCCTTGTTCAACAAGCTCGTTGCGGAGAGCTTCACCGTTCTGCCGGTCACGAGCGCGCATTTCCGGACGGCGGCGAAGTTCGTCGACCAGCAGGCGCTCGGGCTTCGCGCCGGCGATGCCCTGCACCTCGCGACGGCATCGGAGCACGGCGCCACCGTGCATACGCTCGACCGGCGACTTGCGACAGCGGGCCTGGCTCTCGGCGTCCCGACGCAGCTGCTGGCGTAGAGCCGGGATCCGTCTGTGAACGGCCTTCACAAATCCTGCGACCCTCCCTTAGCTACTGGGCGGCGGGCGCAGTGACTATTTCGTCGGGAGTGGCGCGGACATACGCGCACCCCCGACGAACCGGAGTCCGACATGAAATTGACCGACATCCTTCCCAGCCGTCTCGGCTTTGGCGCCGCGCCGCTGGGCAACATGTTCCGCGCCATCCCCGAAGAAGAAGCGCGGGCCACCGTCGAGGCCGCCTGGGCCGACGGCATCCGCTACTTCGACACCGCCCCCTTCTACGGCGCGGGCCTCGCCGAAATCCGCATGGGAGCGGCGCTGCGCGACAAGCCGCGCGACCAGTATGTGATCAGCACCAAGGTGGGCCGCCTCGTCCTCGACGAGGTCGAGGAGGTTTCGGCGCGCGACAACGGCGAAAAGGGCGAGGTCTTCAAGCACGGGCGCCCCAACAAAGTCGTGAACGACTATTCGGAGGACGCGACCTACCGCTCGATCGAAGACAGCCTGAAGCGGCTGGGCACCGACCATGTCGACATCGTCTTCGTGCACGACGTGGCGCAGGACTTCTATCGCGACGAATGGCTCGGCGTGTTCGAGAGCGCGCGCAAGGGCGCCTTCCGGGCACTCGACCGGATGCGCGACGAGGGCGTCATCAAGGCCTGGGGCCTCGGCGTGAACCGGGTCGAGCCGATCGAGATCCTGCTCGCGCTCGAGGAGCCGCGCCCCGACGCCTTCCTGCTGGCCGGGCGCTACACGCTGCTCGACCACAGCCACGCCCTGCAGCGCGCCCTGCCCATGGTGGCGGAACGCGGCCTCGGCATCGTGGTCGGCGGTCCCTACAGTTCCGGCGCCCTGGTCGGCGGCCCGAACTTCGAATATGCGCCGGCAACGCCCGCGATCCTCGCGAAGGTGGCGGCGATCAAGGCCATCGCCGACCGCCACGGCATCTCCATGAAGGCCGCCGGCCTGCAATTCTCGCTGGCCCATCCCGCGGTCGCGGCCGCCATCCCCGGCGCCAGCCGGCCCAGCCGCATCGCCGAGGACAGCGCGGCGCTCGCGGAAAAGATCCCGGCCGCCTTCTGGCAGGAACTGCGCGAGGCACGGCTGGTCGATCCGGCCGCGCCGCTGCCGATCACCGGCTGACGGTCACCTGAGGGCGGTCACCGGCTGATGGTCGAGGGCTGCGCGCGCGTGGCCGTCAGGAACTGCGCCATCCGGGGGACGGTGAAGTCGAGGAACACCTTCACCCGGGCGGGCAGCAGCTGGGCGCCTCGGTACACCGCGTGGATCTCGTCCCAGGTTTCGAGACCCTGGTCGGCCAGCACCTCGACCAGTTCGCCGCGGTCGATCGCCTCGCGCAGATGGTATTCGGCCACGCGCGCGATGCCGACGCCGGCGATCGCCATCCGGCGCAGCGTCTCGGCATTGTTGGCCAGCAGCGACCCGCTCAGCATGCGCTCGACGATGCGGCCGCCCTCGCGCATCGGCCAGACCGGCTGGGAGCGGCGGAAGTTGAAGCCGAGGCAATTGTGCCCCGCGAGGTCCTCGGGCGTGCGCGGCGTTCCCCGACGCTCCAGATAGGCGGGCGAGGCCACGATGCAGCGCCGCGTCTCGCCGATCTTGCGCGCCATGAGGCTCGAATCGGGCAGCGAGCCGACCCTGATCGCGACATCGGTGCGGTCGAGATAGAGATCGACCATCTCGTCCGACAGCGACAGGTCGACCACGATTCCGGGATAGGCCTCCAGGAACGCCGCCAGGACCGGCTCCAGCGCCGCCGACCCGAACGTCACGGACGAGCTGACCCGGATCAGCCCCTCGGGCTTGGCATTGCCCTGCGCCAGAAGCTGCTCGGTCTCGTCGATCTGGGAGACCAGCGACCGGCTGTGCTCGTAGTAGAACTGCCCCTCGCCGGTGAGCACGAGCCGCCGCGTCGACCGCTCGATGAGCCGGACCCCGATGCGGGCTTCCAGCCGCGCGATGAGCTTCGAAACCGTGGACGGCGTCATCATCATCGCCCGCGCCGCCTCGGAGAAGCTCCCCGCCTCCACGACCCGGACAAACACCATCATCTCGCCCGCGCGATTGTCCATGACGCTCCTGCTGTTCGTTCCGACTTTGGCCGATGCAGCTCCGCAGCCGCAAGCGCGGAGCGGCGCGACTAGCGTACGGCGTCGCGGGCAGGCTTGCGGGCGCTCCGGCAGAGCGGCCGAAGGCCCTGCCGGTTCACTGATCGGTCGCCGTGAGCACTCGAAGCGTCGTCCCCCTGCCTTGACCACGGCTTCGGCATCTCCCACCTAGAGTGTTAATGGCCAGAATGAATCGAGCCGAGCATTCCAACCCCGACCTCACCCTGAGGAGCATCGTGCAGCGATGCGTCTCGAAGGGTGGGAACGCGCACCCAGCCTGTGGCCCATCCTTCGAGACGCGCCGCATCGCGGCGCTCCTCAGGATGAGGTAAGTGGGCCCGCTGGGCTGCTCTCCCCAGTCGCTTCGGCGTCCCCGGTCGCTTCGGCATGAGGTGCGGCCATGAGCGTCGGTCTTGTGGCGCTGCTCGACGACATCGCGTCCCTGGCGAAGCTCGCCGCCGCCTCGATCGACGACATCGCCGGACAGGCGGCAAAGGCCGGCGTCAAGGCGGCCGGCGTGGTCATCGACGACACGGCCGTCACCCCGCGCTACGTCACCGACTTCAGCCCGGCGCGCGAACTGCCGATCATCGGCCGCATCGCGCTCGGCTCGCTGCGCAACAAGCTCCTGATCCTCCTCCCCGCGGCCCTGGCCCTGAGCCTCCTGCTGCCCGGGGCGATCACGCCGCTTCTGATGCTCGGCGGGGCCTACCTCTGCTACGAAGGCGCGGAGAAGCTCTACGAGGTCGTTTTGCCGCACGAGGCGCAGGCTCACGAGGAGACGATCGAGCCGGTCGCCCTCGATGCGCGGACCGTCGAGGATCAGAAGATCGCGAGCGCCATCAAGACCGACTTCATCCTCTCGGCCGAGATCATGGCGATCACGCTGGCCGCCCTGCCCGCGGACAGCTGGCTGAAACAGGCGATCATCCTCGCCGTCGTGGCCGTCGGCATCACCGCGGCGGTCTACGGCGCCGTGGCCCTGATCGTCAAAGCGGACGATGTCGGCCTGGCGCTGGCCCGGCTGTCGCCGGCATCGGCGCTTGCCGCGCCGTTGCGCGTCACCGGCCGCGCGATCGTGCGGGCCATGCCGCATCTCCTGAAGGCGCTCTCGGCGATCGGCACGGCGGCGATGATCTGGGTCGGCGGCGGCATCATCCTGCACGGCCTCGACGCCTATGGCCTTGGCGGACCGACGCATATGCTGCACGACGCCGGCGCCGCCGTCGCGCGCGCCGTTCCCGTGGCCAAGCCGCTCGTCGCCTGGGCGGTGGAAGCCGCGGGCTTCGGCGTGGCCGGACTTGTCGTCGGGCTGCTGGCGATCCCCTTGACCAGCCGCGTGCTGTCGCCGCTCTGGCGCCGGGTCAAACCGCTGGGCCGCCGGATCCGCTCGAGAGGCCGGGCCTGACGGCGGCAAAGGATTCCCGCCGACGCAAGAATCCTTCCCAAGTGCTCAGCTGGTCACGAAGGACGAGGATGAGGTTGCGGATGGGCGGCCTGCGCGCTGCAGACAGGTACGGCCAAAGCCTGTGCCCGGTTCACTGCAGAAAAGGCGCCGCAAATCGAGATGTATCCGGACATCATGACCTCGCTCGTAAGGTCATACTGGCCGGCAGCGCCTGCAAGAGGACGTCCACCGCGCCGACGGTGTGAAGCTGGTCGATCTCGTGAACCGCTTCGCCGAGATGTACTGTTCGACCAAGGACATCAAGACCGTGCGAAGGGCCTGCCTCTATCCCTCCTCTGACTCTGGCAGGAGTGCTCCGGTGAAAGGCCTGGCCGGCGGAAGCGACCAGCGCGACCGGGGTGGCTCGGCTGGCGCATGATCCGCGTGCCCGCGGCCGCAGCCACGATTGACGCGGGCGCGCACGTCCTCCTGAAGCGCTACGGACGGTTCTGCGGGCCGCGGACGGGTGACGTGGCCTGTATCCGCCGCGGCGACGGGCCGATGCTGATCAAGCGGCTGGCCGCCCGCGACAGAGATGGACGGTTCGGGCTGTCGGGAGACGGCCCCGCCTCCGCCCCCGCCATCGACCTAGGCTGCGCGTCCGAACGCGAGATCGTCGGACGCGTGGTCCTTCGCCTGTCGTGCAAGACTATCTGTCTAATCCATAGCCGCTAGCGCTGCGCTCTGATGCTTGGCTTTGCGAGATACTCGACAACCGCGTCCATCTTATAGGCCTCTTTGTAATTGGCCATCATCTGGTGTTCTGTGCCCTAGCAGCGTTGTCGGCATGGCACCCTAGCCCCCAGTGTCGTCCTTGCCCTTCCCACGATAGGTCTGATCAGGATTCCAACCGTCGGCACAGTTGCCGAGATGACAACGAGCGTGATCTACTCCTCATGGTTGAGGAGCCGAGATGACCGACGAAGAATCCGACGACTTGTTAAACAGGTTGATCATTGAACTCAGAGCTAAACGCGAAAAGGAGAGCCCGAATGAACGTGACGATTTCTTAAAGGCAATTGAGGCCGAGATCGACGCCGGCAAGCCGGTTCCGGTGACCCTCAAAGTCGACACAGAGAAGATCGTTCCGGACCCACTACTGGGGCGCCGCCGAGTAGAAGGGACAACAAGTGGTGAATTCATCCAACGTCAAGAATACCGAGCGAAGGAGAAGCTGGACATTTTGCTGAGAGGATTGGCGCTAGCGACCGTTGCGCCACCACTCATGGCGCGTACCTTCATTTCTGAACTGTCGAAAGTAAGCGAGAGCGCGGCATCCACCACCATTCGATTTGGCGATGATCAAACAGCGGATCCCCTTTTAGCCCTCCAAAAAGAAACGGTCGACGCAGTCGTACAGGCCACCTCCACTCTGAAGGATCTCTTGGAGGCAATTCGGAGTGATATTTCCTCCGACAGCAAGCCTTCAACTCCATACTAACGAGCGTAGAATATGCCTCTGCCTCCGCATCTCTGGCACGAAGTCCAGGCTGCATTAGCCGGCTTGCAAAGCGCCAATCTTACGCGAGCATCTGCTGGAGATGATCTCTACGAAGCATATGTATGGTCACTCGTGCTTCGGGCCGCACGCAACGAAGGTGCTCAGATCAGATTGCGGGATCGGCACGGCAACCCTCCCATCCAGTTCTGGTTTCGAACATCTCCGTCCAACATATTTTCTGCTGCACACAACTACTGCCACGCAGAGATTGAGTTTCCAAATCGGCCTCTATTGGAAGCGCATATTGGCGTCTACGTTGCGGGACGATCCAGGGTGTCGCACGAATGCGACGTAGCGGTTCTGTACAAAAGCGAGGCTGACCTCTGCAGATCCGCTTCTGTACAGCCGAGAAGCGGCAAAGTCGTGTTAACTGCTGAATGCAAATACTACATAAATTCGAACATCGGCATAAACTTAGGCCGATCATTCCTAGGATTACTCAGCGATATCTACCAAGGCGATCGATACTTTGTCGCAACAAGCGACTCACAGTCAGTCGGGATGCTCTTCTCGAAGCATAACAAAGAATATGAACTGGGCCTATCTCCGCTAAACTCACGCCTAGAAAATAGATTGATTGGATCTTTCGAAAAGACATTTCGCGACTTTCGATCTTCAGCCTCCTGATACGCCGCGCGCGGCGTATCAGGAGG
>NZ_SCUT01000063.1 GCF_004297265.1 Reyranella sp. | reverse complement strand
CATCCTGGGCGACACCGCCGCAGCCGGCGAGCTGGACGCCCGCACGATCCGCGCCAATGCCGCGCGTGAAGCCTACGGCTATCAGATCCAGGGGCAGGGCTACGGCAATACCGCGATCCTTGAAAGCACCCGTGCCGCGAACTCAACCTACACGCCGAACTATCTGGGAGCGGGGGCGTCGTTGCTGTCCGGCGCCTCGATGCTGGCCGACAAGTGGCGGCGGTTCCAGACGAGCGATCCGACTTACAGCCTGAGCCGTGACCCGCTGCGCACGGCTGGTGACCGCGACTTGGCGGGATACAACTGATGGCAGCGCGTTTACCGCTCTTCCGACAAGGCTTTGCTGTCCATCGGCGTGACTAGAACGCTCCTCGATCGAATTCTATGAGGAGGCGATTGACGTATCGATCTCGGGCCGTGCCTTGAAGCTGTGTTGGTACGAAGCGGACGCTTAGGGGGCCTCGCTCAAGGTCCGCGGAGTTGGTGTTAGGCCCGAGCCCATAGCGCGCCCAGACGACAAGTCTATCGGTGCGTGTCGGAACTACCCCCCGGTGCAATGCCACCGTATTGACAAGGTGCATTGATCCGGCCGGCCCAGTCAGCTGCACGGCTTCGGTCTTGAAGTGCTGTTCGCAGGCTAGAGAGAAGTCCTCACCCATGTCGTCGACGAAACTGTGTGCAGCGTCCATCTTCGGGCGCCAAAACGGAATGCCCTTGAGAAGTCTCTTCATCCCATCGAGTGAGTGGGATCCGGGGATCACTTCATGTGGTCCACCATCATGTCCAACGTCGGTAAGGTAGATAAAAAGTGTTACAAAGCGCCAGTCGTCAGTGTCGCGATGGAAGAACTGAACGTTAGTCATCTCCGGTCTTGGCGCAACGAACGACCACCACGCATTGACGGAGTATAATGTGGGGACACATCCCAAGTATTGCTCGATCAAGTGCAATAGGCGTGGATCGTTCATTGCGTCGATCAGACCAGGCGCGCGAATCACCGTTTCCGCCGAATAGGCCGCCATTGGAAAGTCGCTGCGTGCTGCAGCCAGAGACTTCGGCCGGCCATCGAATGACAGCGCATTTGCGCCTCTGTGGACGGGTTGATCCTCGAAATACCGATGCAACTCCTCGACGTTGGACAGTGTGATGGGGATCTGAACGTGCGACCTTTTCCGTAGGTGAGGCAGCAGGCCGGCGAACTCGTTGGATGGCACCTCTTCGCGGAGGTGACCCTCAATCGTGTGGCGATCTTGCACGATTTTCTGTGCCAGCTCGTCCCATTGATGTTTTGGCAGGCCGCGCCTCAACACCGTCAAAGCGCGAGCGGTAAGATCTGTGTAAACGGTCATTGGCGACACTCAGCCAAAAAAAGTGCTGGCGGGCGATCCGCCGAGACTATCAGTATAGGGGATGGTGCGAACGTTCGCCGGGATCGGCTGGATCTGTTCGGGGTCGAAGACATAGTTGTGTCGAACCAGGCGGTCACATCCCGAAATGTGCAGGTAGCAGTTTATTGACCAGAAGACCCGCATCTCGAAGACCGGATAGTACATGCGATCGATGCTGTTATCCTCGATTCCCAGCTTTCCGAAATGGTCGCGGCGGACAAAAATCGCGTTCCAGGTCGTCGCCGCGGCCAGTTCATAGCCGAGCGCCTTGGCAAGTTCGATCAAGGCACTCAGCGACGCACCGTCGTTCTTCAGGGCGCTGTCCTCTTGCACGAACAGAACATCGTTCGGAATCGTCGGATTGAAGTCAATCATGACGACGCGCGGACGATATCCGCGAAGGTTGGCCCAGAGATGGTAGTCGTTGCCTTCCACGTCGATGCAGAGAAAATCGATCTCGGTTGGCGCCGAGGCTGAGGCAAGAAGCTTGCCGAGGCTGTCACGACCGATGGAAGAAACGTTGGCGTTCACCGTTCGCACCCGATCCAAGGACCTATAGGCGCTCTCCAGCTTCTGGTACGCGGTGCGATCGCTCTCGATCAGTAGTCCGGCCCAGTTCCGATCACGGATGAGCGCGAACGTATTCGAGAAGCGAACCCCGTCATGTGCCCCGACTTCCACGCAATATCTGTTGCCTTCCCCGATGATGTCGAAGATGTACGCCAGAATCCCGTCCTCGCCGCACTCGGACGTGACGTTGCTCTGGAAATCCAGCAGCCGATTGGCGGGTACCCTGGAGCGGTCCAGGCGGCCGGCATTCTCCTCAAGGAAGGCGTTCTCGTAGGACAATCGGGGCTGGAACACACGAAGTCCCTCGGGCAGCACCTGAATGTCTGCGTCCGACACATGGATTCGCTTGATCAGGCCGTCCCGGTCGCGCTGATGACGCCAGATCAGTTCGCGGTTACCCGCAAGAAATAGCGTGCCGTCGTAGCTCTGGAACAACCGGGTGTTGGCGAACGACTTGAACATGGCCCGAGGGGAGTTGTCGCGGATCTCGAAGCGGGACGCATATTCGTCAAGCACGAAGATGGCGTTGCCGCCCACCACCGCCACAAGCGTGTAGCCCTTCTGCCGGCCAAGTTCGCACACCGCGGAGAGAGAGGCCGAGGACGGGCCCGGTGCGGCCGGGTCCTTCACATAGAATATCTCCGGAGGGCAGAACTCGCTGAACTCGATCATCACGACCTTCGGGCGATAGTCCTGCACCGATTTCCAGATGTGCCAGTCGTTGCTGTCGATGTCGATGACGAGGAAATCGAAGTCTCCCGGAATGGGGGTCCGCGCCAGCAGGGCATCCAGCCGTTTCGGGCCTTCGATCTCGATGAATTCGTTGAGGCAGTGAACGTCCGCCAGCGCCGAGGAGTTCGCAACCAGCATGGCGAAGGCTCCTGCGTTAGCTTCGATATAGACGGCTTTCCAGCCTCGATTGTGCACGAGGTCCCAGGTGTTGGCGTTGTACTTGCCGTCCCAGGCACCGAATTCCACGCACCAGCCATTGGTGATCCCGAGCCGCTCCAGGACATGCGCAATGACGCCGTCCTCGCCGACCTGGGAGGTCACCGACCGCGCGTACCGGATCAGCGGGTTGTTGTGCTCGATCCGCTGCCGCTCCGCCGTCTCGTCTGGATGGATGATCTCCAGACGCCGCCTTCCCGAACGCAGCCGCGCCAGATCGGGACGAACTATCCCCTCAACCGATCGCACCAGTGACTCGATCACGCCAGACTTCTCCGCAGCTGCCATCAGTCCCATAGTCCGGATCGTCGGGATTGGCGCGCATTATCTTCGCCGCTCCCATCCATTTCACACAAAATAGCTATATAATAGATTATTGACGCTGCACCATGAACCATTTAGCGGTGACCTGTCTGTGCAGTGCGGGCGGCGATATGGATGACCTTGAACGCTATCAGTTCGATCTGAATGGATTCCTTCACGTCAAGGGGATCCTGGATCCGCGGGAAGTCACGAAGGCCCTGTCGGCCATGGAGACACTGGAGCAGCGCTTCGTCGCCGCGATCAATGCCCATCCGAAGTATCACAGCCTACAGTTCAGGATGGACTATCACTATGATGCCGAGCTGGGCACCAGCGCCTACGAGGCCAATCATGGCGGAGGCGGACCGCAGTATGTGGTCGACGACTTCCTGAACGCCGATCCGGCCTTCGATCTGTTCGTCGGCCATCCCCGGACCATGGAATATATCCGCGAGCTTACCGAGGCGCCTTTCAGGATCGTGAGTTCGGAGCTGCGCTACCGGCATCGCGGCAACATCACCGGCACCCACATGGGCGGGCCGATCGATCGCCGCAACCGCTACACGTTTGTGACCGATCCCAGCCCCAACCGAGGCGGGAATGCCCGCCGTCACTTCGACCTGCTCGCGGTCCGCGTCCTCTATGCCCTGCACGACGTTCCCGTGGAGAATGGTCCACTGTGCGTCGTGCCAGGATCGCACAAGGCCAACTTTCAATCCCCCTATGGCGGCGACCCCGTCCAGGAGCCGGGCATGGTGCCGCTTCCGATGGAAGCGGGGGATGCGCTGTTCTTCACCGAGAATCTACGCCATGGCGGCTTTCCGAACCTGGTGGACCGGGTACGCAAGACGGTCCATCTCTGTTTCGCGCCCGCCTGGGTGGGGTCCCAGAGTCCCGCGCACTGGAACGGCGACGTGTTCGTGACGCAAAGCGCGTGGACGCGCTACAGCGACGAGCAGCGCGCCCTACTGCCGCCGCCCATGTCGCCGAGCGAGCGCCACCCTGAGCAGCTGTCGCTCAAGCGGCTCACGGCCGAGATGGCGGAACTGACGCGCGAGAACCAGAAGCTGAAGGAGGCCCTGGCGCGCAACACGAGGCCCACGTCGATGCTACAGCGGCTGCTGGGTCGCTAGCCACCGGCCCTAGGGTCGCGGGGAAGCCACGGTGTGGAGCCAGGGCAGGAACTCCCGCAGGACAAGGCTACTGCCGCGCTCGTTCACGTGCGCCCAGGACCAGTAGAGCGGACCGCTTTTGTCGGACTGGTAGCACTGGACCTTGTCGCAGAAGGGCTCAAAAGCATCGAACAGCAGGGCACCGGTACCTGGCTTGCTCATCTTTCGGAACAGCTCGCGCTGCCGCTGGAGATCCGGCTCGAGCTCGGACCGCAACTGGCGACAGGAAAAGTCGTTACCGGGGCGGGTTACGTCGAAACCAAGAACGAAGAGACGCCGAGGATGGCAGCCGGCGGGCGGATTTCCGAACTGTGGGACGGACATCACATAGGCGACCTTCCTGCCGAGGTCATGGACGCTCTGCTGGAAAGCTGCGAGCGCATCCTCATCGGTGAAGAAGGGGTTGCGCGAGTAGGTGGGGATGACGACGATCTCGATCGAGGGCTCGCGCGCTAAGATGTCTAGCGCTGTCCAGACAACGCGCTGGCACACTTCCCCGCCCGCCATCCATTTCCGGAGATTGCCGGGTTTCCCGCATTCTGGGCGGGCCCAATTGAAGCTATGGGCGCCGACAAAGGCGGCCTTCTCGTCGTAGAGCCCGGCACGGATGGCCGAATAGAAGGCCATGGAAACGCTGTCGCCGATGACCAGCATGCGGGGGGCCGGCGAATTCACGAAACAGACGAAGGCCTCGCCTGTCTCGACGCCGTATTTCCGCGCGCAGGTGCCATCCGACGTCCTGCTGTCGGTCGGGACACGCAGGTCGTAGGCAAGGGACCGGTTTATCTCGGCGATGCTGCGCCCCGGCACTCCCTGCGCATCCAGGATGGCGATGCCGCCCATCCCCAGCAGCAGCATGGCAACACTCAGCGCCGGAACCGGATAGGAGCGGCCGATGCCGAATCTTATGGGCTTCTCTACAAGGACATAGGTCAGCCATGCCAGCAGCACGCTCACGGCAAGTAGGGCAAAGCGCACCTCCACCGGAGGCTTGGCGCCATAGGCGAGCCAGGCATACGCGAACAGCGGCCAATGCCAGAGGTACAGAGGATAGGAAATCTTGCCGACCCAGACCATCGGGCGGGACGCCAGGAGATGCCGGTTAGAGAAAGCCTGCGGGCCGGTCGCGATCACCAGCGCCGCACCCAGCACCGGCAACAACGGCCAGAATCCGGGAAACGACCGGGCATCGGTAATCGATGCGGCCAGCACGATCGCGCCCAGTCCGGCCAGGTCGGCGACATTGCGGGAAACAGGCGTCTTGAGCCAACCGGCCAGCGACTGCCGCGGCACATGGGCCAGCAGGACTCCAACCGCAAGTTCCCAGATCCTGGACGACGGCAAATAGAAAGCCGCCGAATTGTCGGTCGAGGTGACGCTTGCGGCAAAGGAGCCGAGCGTGATGACCAAGGTTGCGGCCACGAAAAGCCGCCGTCTGTTGCGCAAAGCCCAGGCGAAGAGCGGCCAGAGGAGATAGAACTGCTCTTCAATGGCAAGCGACCATAGATGGAGCAGCGGCTTGGTATGCGCCTCCATGTCGAAGTAGCCGACTTCGTCCAGGAGAGCGAAATTCGAGACGAAGAGCGTCGCCGCGATGACGTGCCGGCCCAGCTGTCGAAATTCCTGGGCGAACATGCTGTTCCAGCCGAGCCATAGGACAAAGGCGACGACCACAACTAGGGCAGGAAAGATGCGCCTGACCCGTCGCGCGTAGAAGGTTCGGAAACCGAACGTGTGCGCGTCGAGCTCCTGCGTTATGAGGCCGCCGATCAGGAAGCCCGATATGACGAAGAAGACATCGACCCCGATGAAGCCGCCGCGAAAATCGTCGGGAAAGGCATGGAACAGCATGACCGCAATGATCGAGACGGCCCGCAGGCCATCGATGTCGGGACGGTAGTTCGAGGATTTCCACGGCGGCTGGGAGACGTTCGGCATGTGCGAGACGTGTCCTCGGGGGCGACGCAAATGTCAATATTGCCGGCCATGCGCCATCGGGGCCGATGGTGAGGTTATCGAACCCGACCCATTGCAGTGTCGTCGCTATCGCCGGATGCGCGCACCCTTCGGATCGTAGAGCGGCTTCACGCTCGCGATGGCTGGGACCGTCTGGCCGGCAACCTCGATTTCGTAGCGCGCGGCGAGGAGATCGGTATCCGCCGTGCCGGGCTCGCACGGCACGTAACCCAGGCCGATGGCGGCCCCCAGATGGTGGCCGTAGCCGCCGGACGCCAGATAGCCCGCGACCGTGCCGTCCTTCAGGATGGGCTCGGCGTGATAGAGCAGGGGCTTCGGGTCGAGGAGCTGGAACTGCAGCAGCCGGCGGCTGAGCCCCGCCTGCTTCCGGGAGATGACCGCGGCGCGGCCGAGGAAGTCGCCGAACCGGCCGGGCCGCTTGTCGACCTTCACCGCGAAGCCCAGGCCCGCCTCCAGCACATGGTCCTCGTCGCTGATATCGTGGCCGAAGTCGCGATAGGCCTTCTCCAGCCGCAGCGAATTCATGGCGTGCACGCCGGCGAGGCGGAGCCCGTATGCTTCCCCGGCCCCCGCGAGGAGATCGAAGATCTGCCGCGCGAACTCGGTCGGCATGTAGAGTTCCCAGCCCAGCTCGCCGACATAGGTGATGCGGTGCGCGCGCACCAGGGCCATGCCGAGTTCGATCGTGCGCGCCGTCCCGAAGGGGAAGGCCGCATTCGAGAGGTCGGCCGTCGTCAGCGACTGCAGGAAATCTCGCGAGCGCGGGCCCATGACCGCGAGGCAGGCTTCGCCGCTCGTGACGTCGAGGGCCGTACAGTGGGCCTCCGCCGGGATGTGGCGCCTGAGCCATGCGATGTCGCGTGTGACGGCTGCGGCGGCGGTGATCACGAGGAACGAGTGCTCGCCGAGCCGCGTGACTGTGAGGTCGGCCTCGATGCCGCCGCGCTCGTTCAGCCACTGCGTGTAGACGATGCGTCCGGGTTCGACGGCGACGTCGTTGGCGGAAATGCGCTGCAGCACGGCCTCGGCATCGCGACCCTCGACGCGGAACTTGCCGAAGGCACTCATGTCCAGCATGCCGAGGCCGGTGCGGACAGCGCGATGTTCCTCGGCCGAATAGTCGAACCAGTTCTGCCGCTGCCACGAATAGCGATAGGCGGGGGCCACGCCGGCCTCGCGCCGGTCCGCCGGCAGGAACCAGTGCGCGCGCTCCCAGCCCGCCGTCTCGCCAAAGCAGGCGCCGCGTTCCTTCAGGCGCTCGTAGAAGGGCGTGTGGCGCACGCCGCGCGCCGAGGTGAACTGCCGGTACGGGAAATGGTCGGCGTAGAGCAGCCCCAGCGTCTCCGTCACCCGCGCTTCGATGAAGGATTTCGTGGACTGGTATGGAAAGGTCCGCCGCACGTCGACGTCCCACAGGTCGAAGGGCGGGGCGCCGCCCACGATCCATTCGGCCAAGGCCTTGCCGGCGCCGCCGGCCGACTGGATGCCGACGGAATTGAAGCCACAGGCGACGAAGAAATTCCGGACGTCCGGGGCTTCGCCCAGCAGGTAGCGGTCGTCGTGGGTGAAGCTCTCGGGTCCGTTGAAGAAGGTATGGATGCCGGTCTTCTCCAGGATGGGCATGCGCCGGGTCGCCCTCTCCAGGATCGGCGCGAAATGGTCGAAGTCTTCGGGCAGCTGGTCGAAGCAGAAGTCTTCGGGAATGCCGTTCGTCGCCCAGGGTTTCGCGACCGGTTCGAAGGCGCCCAGCAGGATCTTGCCGGCATCCTCCTTGTAGTAGGCGCACTCGTCGGGGACGCGCAGCACCGGCAGGGTGCGCGACAGGCCGGGAACCTGCTCGGTGACGATGTAGAAATGCTCGCAGGCCTGCAGCGGCAGGGGCACGCCCGCCATCCTGCCCACGGCGCTGCCCCACATGCCGGCGCAGTTCACGACGAACTCCGACTCGATGGAACCTTTCTCGGTGGCGACGCCGGTCACCCGGCCGCGATCCTTCGCGATCCCGGTCACGCTGGTGTGTTCGAAGATCTTCACGCCAAGTTGACGTGCTCCTTTGGCGAGAGCGAGCGCGATGTTGGTCGGGTCGCCCTGGCCGTCCTTCGGCAGCGCCACCGCACCGACCACGCCGTCGATGTCGAGCAGGGGATGGAGCGAACCGGCCTCCGCGGCCGAGATCGTCTCGATCTCGACGCCGAAGGACCGCGCCATGGATGCGCCCCGCTTCAGCTCCTCGAGGCGCTCCTCCGTGAGCGCGACGGTCAGCGAGCCGTTGCGCTTGAAGCCGGTCGCCAGGCCGGTTTCCTCTTCGAGCCGGCCGTAGAGTTCCTGGCTGTACTTGGCGAGCCTGGTCATATTGGCGGTCGCGCGCAGCTGCGCGATCAAGCCCGCCGCATGCCAGGTCGTGCCCGAGGTGAGCTGCTTGCGCTCCAGCAGGACGATGTCTGTCCAGCCGAGCTTGGCGAGGTGATAGGCGACCGAACATCCGATGACGCCGCCACCGATGATGACGACGCGGGCATGGCTTGGCAGTGCGTTCACGAGTGAGTCCTGCTTTGGAGGAGGCAGGCGCCGAAGGCGCCGTCGAGTTGGGTTGCGTCGAGGCGGCCTAATCGTCCGATCACGACGATCTCGGCGCCCCTCGTGTCGGGTGCGTCTTCGAGTGGATCGATGCTGACGACCTCGCCGGCGCGGTGCAGGGCGACCCGGCGGCCGGCACCCGTGGCGACGATGCCCTTCACGCGCACGATGCTGTCGGGCAGGCCGGTGACGACGGTGCGCAAGGCCTCGATGTCGACCGGCGCGTCGGTCCGCCAGACATGGCTTGCGAAGAGGGAAGTGGCGGCGTCGACACCGGCCGATTCGCAGGCCGGCAGGCGTCCGCGCCGAGCCCTGATGTCGGCGAAAAGATCCCCGGCGTCCACGCGCCCCTGCAGGACATCGATCATGCGTGCCCCAGGGGCCTGTGCCGTCGCGAGGGAGCGGGCGTCCTTCAGGTCCGCTGGACCGGCGAGATCGATCTTCGTCAGGACGACGAGGTCGGCCGCGGCGAGTTGTCGGCGCACCAGGCTGCCCACGAACTTGTCGCGGGCGCGGGCACGGACCGTCGCGGCGTCCGCGACCACGACGATGGCGCCAGGGGACAGGCCGGGCGAATTCGCCAGCGCCGCGATGCGGGCCGGATCGGCGACACCGCTCGCCTCGATCACGATCTGCTCGTATCGGTCGGCGCGACCGGCGAAGCGATCCAGCGCCATGGCGAGGTCGCCGGCGACCGAGCAGCAGGCGCAGCCGTTCGCCAGGGTGACGATGTCGTCGTCGCGCGACACGATCAGCTTCTCGTCGATCGAGATCGCGCCGAAATCGTTGACCAGCACGCCGATCCGCAGCCCGTGGTCGCCCGCCAGCAGGCCGTTGACCAGGGTCGTCTTGCCGGCGCCGAGATAGCCGCCGATCGTGGTGACCGGGATGGGCGTCATCTCCTGCCCAGCGGATAGGGCTGGCCTTCGAACACCGTGCCCCAGATGGGAATGTCGCGCAGTTCCAGCGGAGCGACTTCGCAGGGATCGGCTTCGAGCACGGTGAAGTCGGCCTTCTTGCCGCTGCTGATGCTGCCGATCTCGTGTTCGAGGCCCATCACGTAGGCGGCATTGATGGTGATCGCCCGCAGCGCTTCGTCCAGCGAGACCCGTTCCTGCGGGCACAGAACGTCGCCGGCGGCATTCACGCGGTTGAGGGCGATCCAGGCATTCTGCAGTGGCCGGGCCGGCGCCATGGTGAAATCGGAGTGGAGCGCGAAGGGCACGCGGTTGCGCGAGAGCGAGCCCAGACGGACCATCTGGCTCGCCCGCTCATGGCCCACGCCCCGGCGCGCGTAGATGTCGCTCAACTCGTACACATAGTAGGGGTTGGCCGAGACGAGGGCGCCGAGATCGGCGATGCGCCGCGCCTGGGCGGATGTCGAAATACCGAAATGCTCGATCGTGAAGCGATGGTTGAAGCGCGGGCGTTCCCACTGCAGCTTCTCCAGCACGTCGAGCGCCAGTTCGACGCCGAGATCGCCCGTGCAATGGACGTGGATGACGTAGCCGTCGTTCCACAGCGCGCGGGCCGCCTTTTCGAAGGCCTCCGGCGCCATCAGCCATTCGCCGTCGTGACCGTCGATGTAGCCGGGGCCGCCGAGCTGCATGAGCTGCGAGAAGAAGGCGCCGTCGGTGAACAGCTTGACGTGCTTGCCGAAGCGCAGCCGGCGCCTGTTGCGTTCAGGCAGCGCGGCGAGCTGCTCGTGCCGGAGGCCCGTGCCCGCGAAGGCCACGTGCGGCACGAACTCGACCCGGAAGGGCGTCTCGTCATTGTCGAAGGCCGCGACCGAGCTGGCCCACTCGGCCTCGGCATCGAAGATGCCGAACGCCATGTCGCCGACCGTCGTGTGGCCGCCCAGATGGATGACCTCGGCGGTGCGCTTCATCGCCGGTCCCCGGCGCTGCTCGGAAAGGAGGTAGGCTGAAAGCTTGGCGCGCACGAAGCGGTTGCCGGCCTCGTAGAAATGGCCTCGGCCGACATCGACCTGGTGGGCGCCCCGCAGCTTCTCCCGGTCGAGTTCGAAATAGTCGAGGGCGGCACCGTTCATGATCGTCTCGTGAAACGACCGGTGGACCACGATCACGGGGCGCGTCCTCGAGATGGCGTCGAGGTCCTGGAGCCAGATCTCGCCGTGCCAGTCGCGATGGTAGCCCCAGGTGAAGATCGGCTCCCTCGGATCGGGGTTTTGCTCATCCAGCTCCTTCAGACGGGCGAGGAATGCGTCGCGCGTCCGCACCGGTGCGACCGTGCGGTCGGGCAGCTGCCACTCCATGGCGGTGATGAACTCGCATTGGAGCAGATAGGCCGCCATCGAGGGATGGAGATGCGGGTCGATGAAGCCCGGCATCAGCACGTGCTTCTCGAAGGTTCGGTCGATCGTGTGGGGATGCGCCTCGAGCCACGGCCGCAGGGTTTCGAGCGTGCCGACCTCGACGATCGAGCCGTCGCGGACGGCGACGGCCGTGGCCTCGGGCAGCGAAGGCTCCATGGTCCGGATCTTGCGGGCGACGAAGACGGTCATTCTCGACATGAGCTGCACCCCCAGCGGGCGGCCAGGCGGGCCTCCGCGAAGATAGTCTAGGGCAGCGTCGATTCGGCTATGTATACTTTTGGGTCAAATCCGTGTCTGATTTGGCCGGAGCCTTCCCGATGCCCTCTGTCTCTTCCAAGCGTACCGCCACACAAGCCGCCGAGTTGCTGCCGAGTCCGATCGCGGTCCTGCTGATCCCGCAGTTCACCTCGATCGCGCTGTCGTCGATCATCGAGCCGCTGCGCATCGCCAACCGCTACATCTCGCGCCCCTACCGCTGGCTCCTGGTGTCGGCCGACGGCGAGCCGGTGCCGGATCGCAACGGGGTGAAGGTGGCGGTCGACTGCGCGCTGGCCGATGTCGGCGCAATCGGGACCCTGCTGGTGGTCGCCGACGCCCAGCCGACGCGGCGCCTGGAGCGCGCGATCCTGCCCACCTTGCGGCGGCTGGCCCGCGCCGGCGCGACGATCGGCGGCGTCGATACCGGCCCGCTGATCTTGGCCCGTGGCGGCCTGCTCGACGGACTCTCGGCGACCGCCCATTGGGAGGTCCTGCAGACTTTTCGCGAGCAGTTCCCCCAGGTGGACGTCACCGAACGCCTGTTCGAAGTCGGCAACAGGCGCTGCACCTGTGCCGGTGGCTCCGCGGCGCTCGATCTCGTCCTCAAGGAGATCGAACTCCGGTTCGGCAGCCAGCTCGCCCTGAGAGTGTCGGAGCATTGCATGCACGGGCTGCCGCGCCCGGCCGGGGCGGCGCAGCGGGACCTGCCGGGGGCGGTCGGGGCCCGGCACGGACGCAAGCTGGCGCGCGCCATGCAGATGCTGGAGGAAGACGGCACCCGGCTCACGCGCATGGACACCGTCGCGCAGGCGGTCGGCGTCTCGCGGCGCCAGCTCCAGCGCATCTTTGCCGACAAGCTCGCGACCAGCCCGGCGCGGTTCCGCCGCAAGGTCCGGCTCGACCGGGCGCACCAGATGCTGGCCAATGCCGAGGCGTCGGTGACCGAAGTCGCGATGGCGACGGGTTTCAAATCGCGGTCCTACTTCTGGCGCTGCTATCGAAAGGAATTCGGGCGCCCGCCCAGCAGCGACAAACGCTGAAACGTTTTTGGCGCAAAAGGAGACGTTCCCTGCCGAAACGTGCACGTTTGCGGGACGTGTGAAGCTATCGTTTCAGCCTGGGCACTGGGTGGGGGACAAGCCATGCGGCAGGCGATAGCGGCTTTCATCACGATACTCGCCATCGCGTCGGCGGTCGCAGCGCCGGCCACGGCGCAGGAACCCCGGCGCGGCGGCACGCTGGTCATGGGGCAGTCGACCGGCACCACAAGCTTCAACAACGCCGTCGGGTCGGGAACCGGGATCATGGTGCCGGGGGCACAGATCTTCGCCAGCCCGGTCATGCATGACGACAAGTGGAACCCCAAGCCGTACCTCGCGGAGTCGTGGGAACTCTCGCCCGATTCCCTCTCGATGACGCTCCATCTGCGCAAGGACGCGTTGTTCCACGACGGCACGCCGGTGACTTCGGCGGACGTCGCCTTCTCGATCCTGACGATCCGAGACAACCATCCCTTCAACACGATGCTGGCGCCCGTCGAGAGGGTCGACACGCCCGACGCCGCCACCGCCATCATCCGCCTCAAGCATCCGCATCCCGCGCTGCTGTATGCGATGGGCCCGCCGCTGATGCCGATCCTGCCCAAGCACATCTACGGCGACGGCCGGCCGATCAAGACCCATCCGAACAACAGCAAGGATGTCGTGGGCTCCGGCCCGTTCAAGCTGGTGGAGTTCAAGCCGGGCGACCAGATCGTCCTGGAGCGCTTCGACAGGTTCTTCATCAAGGACCGGCCCTATCTCGACCGCATCATCCTGAAGACCTACCCGGACTCGCAGACCTCGATCCTCGAGCTCGAGGCGGGACGGCTGCTGCTGCAACCCTTCTTCAACCGGGTGCTCGAACTCGACCGCGCCAAGACCAATCCGCAGCTCGTCATCACCAATGAGGGCTATGCGGCGGTGGGCGGTATCAACTGGCTGCTCTTCAACAACAAGCGCAAGCCGTTCGACGACGTGCGGGTGCGCCAGGCCTTCGCCTATGCGATCGACCGCGACTTCATCGTCAAGGCGCTGCACAAGGGCCTGTCGAAGGTGGCGACCGGTCCGATCCACAGCGGCTTCCCGCAGTATTCGCCGGATGTCACGAAGTACTCGCTCAATCTCAAGAAGGCCGAGGAACTGCTGGATGCCGCGGGCCTCAAGAAGGGACCGGACGGCGTTCGCCTCAAGGTGACGTGCGACTACTATCCGGGCGACGAGGACGGCCAGAAGCGACTCGCCGAATACATGAAGCCGGCGCTGAAGAAGATCGGCATCGAGGTCGAAGTGCGCGCGCCCGCCGACTTCGCGGCCTGGGCCAAGCGCATGGCGACCAAGGACTTCGACATCAGCATGGATGCGGCCTTCGCCTGGGGCGATCCGGTGATCGGCGTCAACCGCACCTATCTCTCGAGCAACATCCGGCCGCTGGTCTTCACCAACAACGCCCAGTATGAGAACCCCAAGGTCGACGAGCTGCTCGATGCCGCCGGCCGCGAGCCGGACGCCGCAAAGCGCAAGGCGCTCTACGGCGAGTTCCAGAAGATCGTCACGGCGGACCTGCCGCTCTTCTGGCTGACCGAGCTGCCCTATCACACGATCTACAACAAGCGGGTCCACAATCCGCCGACGACCATCTGGGGGACCGCTTCGCCGATGCTGGACGTCTGGCTCTCCGAGAAATAGGCGCGGCGTGGCGTTGATCCTCTTCGCGGCGCGGCGCCTATTCTATGCCGCGATCCTCGTGATCGGGGTCCTGGTCCTGAGCTTCCTGCTGATCCGGCTGGCGCCCGGCGACCCCGTCGACACGCTGGCGGGGCAGATGGGCGGGATGACGGAGGAGATCCGGGCCGGCCTGCGCAGCGAGTACGGTCTCGACCAGCCCACGCTCGTTCAACTCGGCATCTATCTCGAGCGCTTCGCCTCGGGAAATCTGGGCTACTCCTATTTCTTCAACCTGCCGGTCCTGTCGCTGATCCTGCAGCGACTGCCGGCGACCCTGCTGCTGGTGCTGACCGCGCTGGTGGTGGCGGTGCTGAGCGGCACGACGCTGGGCGTGCTGGCCTCGCGGCGGCCCAACGGTCTTCTTTCGCAGTTCATCACCGTCGTCTCGGTGATCGGCTACTCTGCGCCCGTCTTCTGGACCGGCATGCTGCTGATCATCCTGTTCGCCTCGGTGATTCCCATCCTGCCGGTCTCCGGCATGACCGCGGCGGCGGTCAGTGGCGGTTGGCTGCTCGATTCGGTCGATGTCGCGCACCATCTCGTGCTGCCTGCGGTGTCCCTGGCGGTCGTCTATCTCGCCCAGTACAGCCGGCTCACCCGGGCGAGCATGCTCGATGTGCTGGGGTCGGACTATGTCCGCACGGCGCGAGCCAAGGGGCTGGAGGAGCGGAAGGTGTTCTTCAAGCACGCCTTCCGCAACGCCATGCTGCCGATCATCACCATCGTCGGCCTTCAGTTCGGCAACCTGCTGGCCGGGGCCATCGTGGTCGAGACCGTGTTCAACTGGCCGGGGCTGGGGCGTCTCGCCTTCGATTCGGTGCTGCGCCGCGACTATCCCACCTTGCTCGGCTTGCTGTTCTTCTCCTCGCTTCTGGTGATCGTGGCCAACCAGCTCGTCGACGTCTGCTACCGCCTGGCCGATCCGCGGATCAAGGCGTCGTGAGCATCGCCGGCGTTCCGAGGGTGGAGCATCCCTCGCTGGAGGCGATGCGCATGTTCGCCCGCAGCCCGGTGGCCGTGTGCGGCCTGGTGCTGCTGGTCGCCATTCTGCTGGTGAGCCTGATCGGTCCGCTGGTCTACGTCGCGGATCCCTTCGACATCGTGGCTGCGCCGCTCTCGCCGCCGTTCAGCGAGGGCGCCTTGCTGGGCTCGGACCAGCAGGGCAGGGACGTGCTGACCGGCCTGATCTATGGCGGCCGGGCGACCTTGACGGTCGGCGCCGCCGCCGCGCTGATCTCTGTCGTGATCGGCATCACGATCGGCGCCGTCGCGGGCTATTTCGGCGGCACGGTCGACGAGGCACTGATGCGCTTCACGGAGTTCTTCCAGGTCCTGCCGTCGCTGCTCTTCGCCATGGTGCTGGTGACGCTGTTCTCGCCGACCCTCACCACCGTCGTGCTCGCGATCGGCGTCGTGAGCTGGCCCGGCACGGCCCGCCTCACGCGCGCGGAATTCCTCAAGATCAAGCAATACGATTTCGTCGCCGCCGAACTGGCGATCGGGGCGCGGCGCGGACGCATCATGTGGAAGGTGATCCTGCCAAATGCCCTGCCGCCGCTGGTCGTGTCCGCCACCCTGGCGGTCGGCGCGGCGATCCTGTTCGAAGCCAGCCTGTCGTTCCTGGGGCTGGGCGATCCCAACCGGATGAGCTGGGGACTGATGATCGGATCGAGCCGGTCCTACATGCTGTCGAGCTGGTGGGCCGTGACCTTTCCCGGCCTGATGATCTTCCTCACCGTACTGGCCGTCAGCCTGATCGGCGACGGGCTGAACGATGCCCTGAATCCCAAACTGCGGGAGCGTCGCTGATGGACGGTCGTTCCACGACCCTTCTCGACATCTCGGGCCTGTCCGTCGAGTTCCGCGGCGGCGGCCGCACCGCGCGCGTGCTGAACGACGTGGCGATCACGCTTACGACCAACGAGACCCTGGGCATCGTGGGCGAATCGGGCTGCGGCAAGAGCATGACCGCACTCGCCATCCTGCGGCTCGTGCCATCGCCGCCGGGCCGCATCTCCGGCGGCCGGATCGTGTTCGAGGGCGAGGATCTCCTGCAGGCCTCCGAGCAGCGCCTGCGGGACGTCCGGGGCCATCGCATCGGCATGATCTTCCAGGAGCCGATGACCTCGCTCAATCCGGTGCTGACGATCGGCGACCAGCTCTCCGAGACCCTGGTCAAGCACCTGAAGCTCGATGCGCGCGCGGCGCGCGCCCGGGCGATCGAGCTCCTGAAGGCGGTCGGCATTCCCGCACCCGAGCGCCGGGTCGACGAATATCCTCACCAGCTCTCGGGCGGCATGCGGCAGCGGGTCATGATCGCCATGGCGATCGGCTGCGAGCCGCGGCTTCTGATCGCCGACGAGCCGACCACCGCGCTCGACGTCACGGTCCAGGCGCAGATATTCGAGCTGCTGCGCGAATTGCGCGCCCGCAGCGGCATGGGATTGATCCTCATCACCCATGACATGGGGGTGATCGCGGAGATGACCGATCGCGTGGCCGTCATGTATGGCGGCCGAGTCGTCGAGGAAGCATCCACCGCGGATATCCTGTCGGCGCCGGCCCATCCCTATACGCGCGGCCTGATCGCTTGTGTCCCCGATCTCGATGCCGAGGAGGCGCCAGGGGCCGACCTGCTGGAGATCGCCGGCATGGTGCCGTCGGTCTGGGACCTGCCCAAGGGCTGTCCCTTCGCCGACCGTTGCGCCGAGGCCATGCCGCGCTGCCTCGCCGAGATGCCGCCCACGACCGTCCTTTCAGCGGGTCACCGGGTGGCCTGCTGGCTGCAGGAGGGAGCGGCGTCGTGAGTGCGCCCCTGGTGTCCGTCCGCGATCTGAAAGTCCACTTCGCGCGGCCGAATCTCAATCCGCTGAAGCCTCGCGAAACCGTGCGCGCCGTGGACGGCGTCTCGTTCGATGTCGAGAAGGGCACGACCCTGGGCATCGTCGGCGAATCGGGCTCGGGGAAGACGACAGTGGCGCGCGGCCTGCTGCGGCTGGTGCCGGTCACGTCGGGCCGCATCGCCATCGGTGGGACCGATGTTACGGCGCTGGGCGGCGAGGAGATGCGCCGCATGCGCCGGCGCATGCAGTACGTCTTCCAGGATCCGTACTCTTCCCTCAATCCGCGGGTCAGGGCCGGCGCCATCGTGCGCTCGCCGCTCGACGTGCTGGGGATCGGCACGCCCGCCGAGCGCGAGGCGCGCGTGGCCGAGTTGTTCGCGGCGGTGGGCCTGCGGCCCGAGAGCCAGGGCCTCTTTCCGCACCAGTTCTCCGGTGGCCAGCGCCAGCGTATCAACATCGCCCGGGCGCTTGCGCCGGCGCCCGATCTGCTGGTCTGCGACGAGCCGGTATCGGCCCTCGACGTGGCGATTCGCGCGCAGATCCTGAACCTGCTGCAGCAGCTCAAGCGCCGGCTCGGCATCACCTATGTCTTTATTTCGCACGACATGGCCGTGGTGAAGCATGTCGCCGACGAGGTGGCGGTCATGTATCTCGGGCAGATCGTCGAACGCGCCCCGCGCACGGCGTTCTTTGCGCGACCGCTCCATCCCTACAGCGTGGCGCTGATGTCTGCCGTGCCGACCGTACGCGGCGGACGCGAGCGTGCGAACCGGCGCATTCGCCTGACTGGCGATCCGCCCAGTCCCATCGATCCGCCGCCCGGTTGCCGCTTCGCGGCGCGCTGTCCGGCGGCGGAGCCGGCCTGCCGCCAGACCATGCCGGAGCTGCGTGAGCTCGTGCCGGGCCAATGGGTGCGCTGCCATCGGGTCGAGGTGGTTGGTGAAGTGATCCGGCGGCCCCTCGGATGAGGCCGGAGTGATAGAATGATTCTTGCATACACGAGGCGCGGGCCGGGCCCGTGTGAAATTTGCCCCGTGCGTAATTTGCATTGAGAGAGGATGATCATGGACGGACTGCACGCCAACTCGCCGCACGCGCGGGACCAGCGCTACCTGGTGCACCAGCAGACGGAACTGAAGACCTATCGCGAGCAGGGCGGTACGCTCATGGCACGCGGCAACGGCATCCATGTGATCGACGAGTCGGGCAAGGAGTATATCGAGGCGATGGCGGGGCTGTGGTGCGCATCGCTGGGCTTCTCGGAGAAGCGGCTGGCCGAGGCCGGCTACAGGCAGCTCCTCGATCTGCCCTACTATCATACGTTCTTCGACAAGGGGCACCTGGCCAGCGTCGACCTCGCCGAGAAGCTTCTGTCGATCGCGCCCAAGCCGATGAGCCGCGTGCTCTTCCAGTGCTCGGGCTCGGAGGCCAACGACGCCGCCATCAAGCTGGTCTGGTATTACCACAACGCCATCGGCAAACCGGAGAAGAAGAAGATCATCGGCCGCGAGCGCGGCTATCACGGCAACACGGTGGCCTCGGTCAGCGTCTCGGGCCAGCCGCACATGCGGGCCGGCTTCGACATCCCGCTGCCGATGTTCAAGCACACCGACAATCCGCACTATTACCGCTTCCACAATGAGGGCGAGACCGAGGAGCAGTTCTCCGACCGCATGGCCGCCAACCTCGAGGCGCTGATCCTGGCCGAGGGGCCCGACACGGTCGCGGCCTTCTTCGGCGAACCGGTGCAGGGCGGCGGCGGCGCCATCACCCCGCCGCGCACCTACTGGGAGAAGATCCAGAAGGTGCTCCGCAAGTACGACGTGCTGCTGATCGCCGACGAGGTGATCGCGGGCTTCGGCCGCACCGGCAACATGTGGGGCTGCGAGACCTACGGCATCCAGCCCGACATGATCTCGTGCGCCAAGGCGCTGTCCGCGGCCTACCAGCCGATCTCGGCGCTGATGATCTCCGACAAGGTCTACGACGCGGTCGAGAGCCTGAGCGCCACCAACGGCACGTTCGGCCACGGCTTCACCTACGGCGCCCATCCGGTCGCCTGCGCCGTCGCGCTGGAGACCCTCAAGATCTACGAGGAGCGCGACATCGTGGGCCAGGTCCGCAAGGTCGGGCCGGTGATGCAGGCGGGGCTGGAGGCGTTCCGCGGCCATCCGCTGGTCGGCGACGTGCGCGGCGTCGGCCTGTTCACCGGTGTCGAGCTGATGAAAGATGCCAAGGCGCGCACACCGTGGGCACCGGAGCAGAAGGTCGGGACGATGGTGATGGACCATGCGCTGCGTCATGGGCTGATCGTCCGCGCCATCGGCGACCGCATCGCCTTCACGCCGCCGCTCATAATCACCGAGGAGCAGATCGGCGAGATGTGCAAGCGCTTCAGGCTGGCGCTCGACGACGCCAAGAAGGACCTCGGGCTGTAGGGGGCAATCCCACGACGCGCGCCCGGCGGATGTAACGTTTTCGAGCATCCGCCCGAATACAGGGGCGAGGGACGGTCACGCCGGCCTCTCGATATCTTTAGTTGGATATGGAGACGGCCGGGCCCACATGTCGGCAGACCCTCACGATGCGTTGAGGAGGCCATCATGTCGGATTCCGTCCTGCCGAACAGAAGGAACGTCCTGATGCTGGGGGCCGGCGTCGGACTTGCCGCCGCGGCACTGCTCGGGGCCATGCCGTGGCGCGCGCGGCCTGCCGCTGCCGAAGCGGCCTTCAAGGTGACCCACCCCGACGCCGAATGGAGGAAGCTCCTGACAGCGCCGCAATACGCGGTGCTGAGAGGCAACGGCACTGAGCGGCCCTATTCGAGCCCGCTGAACGACGAGCACCGCAAGGGCATATTTTCCTGCGCCGGATGCCAGCTCGATTTGTTCTCGTCGGCCACCAAGTTTAACAGCCGTACCGGCTGGCCGAGTTTCTGGGCACCGCTCGACGGGGCGGTCGGCACCGAAATCGACACTACTTTCTTCATGAAGCGCATTTCGGTGCATTGCGCCCAGTGCGGCGGCCATCTCGGGCATGTCTTCGACGACGGGCCGAAGCCGACCGGCCTGCGCTACTGCATGAACGGCGCGGCCATGACCTTCGCCGTCGCGGCCACCTAGCGTTACGTCTGCAACATCAAGAGGGCTCCATGACCGGTATCCGCTTTGATCGAGGCCGCCGCGCGGCGCTCCGCTTTTCGGGATTGGCGCTCGCGGGCGCGACGCTATACGGCATCTGGCCGGCCGGGGCGCAGGAGGCGATGGTCGTGGTGCCCGCGCCAACGCTCGACGAGCGCAAGCCCGGGGCCACGACGGAGACCGCGGTGCTGGCCGGCGGCTGCTTCTGGGGCGTGCAGGCCGTGTACCAGCATGTAAAGGGCGTAAGCCGCGCCGTTTCGGGTTACGCCGGCGGTCCCAAGGACAAGGCATTCTACGATATGGTCACGTCAGGCCGTACCGGACATGCCGAAGCCGTCGAAGTGACGTTCGATCCGGGCATCGTCAGCTACGGCCAGATCCTGCAGATCTTCTTCTCGGTGGCCCACGATCCGACGCAGCTCAATCGCCAGGGCCCCGATGTCGGCACGCAATACCGCTCGGCCCTGTTCTTCGCCGATCCGGCGCAGCGCCGGATCGCCGAGGCCTATATCGCCCAGCTCGACCAGGCCCGCGTCTTCCCGAAGAAGATCGTGACGCAGCTCAACGACGCCATGCCCTTCTTCGCCGCCGAAACCTACCACCAGGACTACGCGACGCTGAACCCGAACAGCCCCTACATCCGTCGCTTCGACCTGCCCAAGATCGAAGGCCTGAAGCACCTGTTTCCGGCGGCATGGCGCGCCGATCCTGTGCTGCTGCGCGTGTCCGGCGGCAAGGTCAGCCAATGAATCCGGTCTGCGGCGCGCGGCGATGAAAGCCGCCGCGCGGTGAGGCATAGTGCGTCGAAACCTCAGGGAGACGACGCATGGTCAAGCCGGTTCGCCGGATCGTGACGGGCCACGACAGCCAGGGGCGCTCGGTGTTCCTCGAGGATGGGCCGGCGCCGCATCCGTTTTCGCCGTCGCACTCGCCCAATGTCGGATTGACCAACCTGTGGCTGCTCGACGCGATTCCCGCCTCGAACAGGGAAGGGGAGCCGGATCCGACTGCGCGGCCCTTCAGGTTGGAGCCGCCCTCTGCCGGCAATGTCGTGCGAATCGTCGAGTTCCCGCCCGACAGGGAGCGCAACTACGGCAACCAGGCGGAGGTCTTCCGCCAGTACGGGGCGGCGCAGGCGCACGACGAGGCCGCCCGGCACCCGGGCTTCCACAAGACCCAAAGCGTCGACTACGCCGTCGTCATCGAGGGCGAGATCTGGGCGCTGATGGATGTCGGCGAGACCCTGATGACGGTCGGCGACGTGCTGATCCAGCGCGGCACCAACCATGCCTGGGCGAACCGGACCAACCGCATCGCCCGCGTCCTGTTCGTCCTCAACGGCGCGGCGCCCGCCTGATTAGGCCGCTTTGCGCCCCCGAGTCGAAGGCTTTTTCTTGTTGGCCGTCGCGGCGGCAGCGTACCGTTCGGCGCGGTTGCGCTCGGGGCCGTTGCCCTGGAGGCTCTTCTTGAGGGCGGCCATCAGGTCGACGACGCCGGAGTCCGCGTCCTCGCGTACCGGCTTGCTCTTCACCGGCTTGCCTTTCTTCTTTTCCTCGATGAGCGCGCGCAGGGCGTCCTCGTAGCGATCGGTGAAGTCGGCGGGGTCGAATTCGCCGGACTGCTGCGCCACGATCTTCTCGGCGATCTCCAGCATCTGCGCGTTCGGCTTGGGCAGGTCGGGATGACCGATCTCGTCGAGCTGGCGCACTTCCTCGGCGGTGCGCAGCGTCGTCAGCACCAACCCGTCCTCTTCGATCTCGATGGCGCATACCCGCTCGCGCGTGCTCATGACGAGCCGGCCGATCGCCACCATACCCCTGCGCTTCATGGCCTCCCGGATCACGGCGAAGGCCTCGATGCCGGTCTTGCCCGAGGGCACCAGATGGTAGGGCGTGTCCCAGTAGAGGCGGTCGATGGTCTCGCGGGCGACGAACTTCTCGATGTCGATGATGCGGGTCGATTCGAGCTTCACGCTCTCGAAATCCTCCTTGTCGAGCAGGACATACTCATCCTTCGCGATTGCGAATCCCTTCACCAGGTCGCTGCGAGACAGCTCCTCGCCGGTGCCGGCGTCAACCGTCTTCATCCTGATGCGATTGTTCGTCTTCGGATTGATCAGGTTGAAACGCACCGTCTCCGCCTCGGTCGTCGCCGACCACAGGGAGACAGGACAGGTCACCAGGGAAAGGCGGAGATGCCCTTCCCAGCTCGGTCGTGCAGCCATTTTCAGATCCCCTCACGTACGGGCGATTCAACTGGTTCGAGCGTCTCTTGTTGCGGCATTGCCGGGCGGCGCGGGCGATTTCAATCAGTGGCGCGCGTTCCGATTTTGGTCTCACAAGGGATTGCGGCGCGCAGTTGGAGGAACCTCTGCTTCACCATTGCATTGTCTCTGAAATTCCAACACGGAGGTTCATATGCGCCCTGTTTTCGTGCGCCCTGTTTTCGTCACCACCGCCGTTCTTCTCGTCGCGACCGGGCTCGCCTTCCCGGCGCTTGCGAAGGACCGGCCCGTCACCGACCAGGAGCGGGCGAAGCTCGAGGCGGCCGTCAAGACCGCGGGCTGCACGGGCGGCAAGATGGAATTCGACGACGACAAGGACGCCACCCATCCCGCCGGCAAGTTCGAGGTCGAGGATGCGATGTGCGGCAACCAGAAGCACGACCTCGTCTTCGATCCCGACTTCAAGATGCTGTCCAAGAAGGCCGACTGACGACGCGCATCCTCAGCCTGGCAGTTCCTGTGGCTGCCAGGCTGAAGCGGCCTCCCGCGCGATGCGGGTGAAGTTGCGCAGCAGGACGGACGAATTTCCGGTGCGCCATACGGCCACCACCGGCAGCGGAGCAGGTTTGTCCGCGACCGCAAGGCAGCGGAGCCCCGGCATCCTGAAGCTGGTTACCGTCGAGGGCGAAAGGGCGACGCCCACGCCAGCCCCGACGAAGCTCGCGACGGTGTGAATCTGGTCGGCATACTGGGCGATGCGCGGCTCGAATCCGGCGCGCCGGCACATCTCCATCACGCGGGCGTGAATCAGCGGCGAGCCGGCGCGGGAGTACATGACGAAAGGCTCGGCGGCCAGTTGCCGGATGGTGGTCGTCCGGCGCGGCGCGAGGGGATGATCAGCCGGAACGAGAGCGAGGAACGGCTCACGGATCAACGTCACCATCTGCAAAGCCCGACTGCTGACCGGCGGACGCAGCAGGCCGACATCGATGATGCCGTTCTCGAGGCATTTTACCTGATCGGGATTGCGCATCTCGCGCAGCTCGAGTTCGACGTCGGGAAAGGCGGCGCGAAACCGGACGACAATGCCCGGGAGGATCGTGAAAGGGGTCGAGCGCACGAAGCCGATGACGAGCCTGCCGGTCTCTCCGGTTCCGAGCCGCCGTACGTCGGCTTCGGCCTGTTCAGCGCTGTCCAGAAGGCGCCGCGCGCGCTCGTAGAGCAATAGCCCCGCCTCGGTGACTTCAAATTTCTTCTGGCCTCGGTGAAGGAGAACGACGCCCAGTTGGCGTTCAAGCTTCTGGATCTGCCGGGTGAGGGGAGGTTGGGCGATGCCCAGGGAAACGGCGGCGCGCCCGAAGTGACCCTCGCGCACCACGGCGCTGAAGTAACGAAGCGTTCTCAGGTCCATGGATTGATACCATAATGGTATCAGGGCGAACCGCCAACGATATTGGACGTATTGTCCGAAAGAGGGCAACGTCGAGTTGCAGTGTGCCCGAGTCCGGGGGACAGGTCCGACCCATGTAAGAAGGGCAGTCGCTTCGGCGTGGTCCGGAAAGTGTCACCAAGCGTACAAATCATCTGGTCGGGAGTGCGCCGAGGGCATACCGGTCAGGCTCACGGGCTCGTGAACAATATGGAAGAGAGATAGATGGCCAAATCACATCCCGTAGACGCACATGTCGGCGTCCGCATGCGTCAGCGGCGCACCCTGCTCGGCATGAGCCAGACCAAGCTGGGCGATGCGGTCGGCCTCACCTTCCAGCAGGTCCAGAAATACGAGCGCGGCTCGAACCGTGTGGGCTCGAGCCGGCTGTACGAGTTCGCCAAGGCGCTCGACGTCCCGGTCTCCTACTTCTTCGACGAGATGCCGGGCAACGTGCTGTCCGGCCGGCCGATGGCGGCCAAGGTGAAGAAGGGGGGTGGTTTCGGTGAAGCCGGTACGCCCTTCACCACGGAAAAGGACCCGCTGATCAAGCGCGAGACGCTGCAGCTCGTACGCGCCTACTACAAGATCCGCGAAGGTTCCGTGCGCAAGCGCATCTACGAGCTGGTCAAGACCATGGGGGCGGCCAGCAACGCAGAGCGCGCGAGCAAGAAGAAGTAGCCGCTCGCGTTCCTCTCCCCCGCTAGGGAGAGAGGAGTTTGAGTTACGCCGCCAACAGATGTTCCGCGATCTGCACGGCGTTGAGGGCGGCGCCCTTCAGCAACTGATCCCCTGCGACGAACAGCGAGATCGAGTGTCCGGTCGGATCGCCCAGGTCCTGGCGGATGCGGCCGACCAGAATGTCGTCCTGTTGGCTGGCGTCGCGCGGCATCGGGAAGACGTTGCGCTCACGGTCGTCGACCACGCGCACGCCGCGCGCGTTGGCGAGCAGCGCGCGCACGCGGGCCTCGTCGATCGGGTTCTCGCACTCGAAGGTGACGGCAGCAGCATGGGCGCGTAGCACGGGCACGCGTACGCAGGTCGCCGAGAGGCGCAGGTCCTCGTCGCCGTAGATCTTGCGGGTCTCGCGCATCACTTTGGTTTCTTCGTCGTTGTAGCCGGTCGCGGGATCGATCGCGGTGTTGTGGCTGAACAGATTGAAGGCGTAGGGGTGCGGCAACACCTTGGGCTGGAAGCTGCGGCCGTCCAGATAGGCGCGGGTCGAATCGGCCAGCTCGTCCATTGCCGCGGCACCCGCGCCCGAGGCCGCCTGGTAGGTCGCGATGGTCATGCGCTTGATGCGGTTCTGCTGGTGGATCGGCCACAGCGGCGTGATGGCGATGATGGCGGCGCAATTGGGGTTGGCAACGATGCCCTTGTGACCCGCGATGGCGCCGGCGTTGATCTCGGGAATCACCAGCGGCACCTCGGGGTCCATGCGGAAAGCCGAGGAATTGTCGACGACGATGGCGCCGGCCGCGACGGCGACGGGAGCGTAGCGCTTCGAGACGCTGCCGCCGGCCGAGAACAGGGCGATGTCGACGCCCTCGAAACTCTTCTCGGTCAGCTCCTGCACCACCAGGGCCTTTCCGTCGAACGACAGCTCGCGGCCCGCCGAGCGGGCGGAAGCCAGCAGGCGCAGCTCCTTTACCGGGAAGCGGCGCTGGGCCAGGCAGCGCAGGAACTCGACGCCGACGGCGCCAGTCGCGCCGACGATTGCCACCGTGGGAGGCGCCACTGTGAGAGGTCTCGAACTCATGTCTGTCTCCTTCGTTTGAAGCCGGGAGACGGACGCCTGGAAAGACAAAGGCCCCGTCCGAAACCGGCGGGGCCTTGAGAGGTTGTCCTATGTCACGTTCGACTTTACGCGCACGTCCTCGCCGGCCCACCGAAGGTGGTCGTTTTGGTGGTCGTGGTCGTTTTGGTCGCGAAACGCATCATGGTGCCGAGGGATATAGGGCAGGGACCGGCCGGGTGTAAAGGCCGCTCGATGGAGCGCGCCACTCCAGTGGCGCTCATGCCCTTGCCTGCCGACGACGCAAGAGCGCCACTGGAGTGGCGCGCTCCATAATGCCGGTCGTAACCTAGTTTGTCCGCAGGAACGGCCTGTCGCCGCACACCGTCACGCGGTGGCCATGCCGCCGGTGCGGGAAGTAGTCGAACATGGCGTGGTGCTGGACGCAGCGATTGTCCCAGAATGCCACGGAGTTGGGTTGCCACTTGAAGCGGCACTGGAACTCCGGCGTCTCGATGTGGCGGTAGAGCATCTCCAGCAGCGCGTCGCTCTCGTGGCGCTTGAGCTGCGGGATGCGCAGGGTGAAGCCGCGGTTGACGTAGAGCCCTTGCCGGCCGGTCACCGGGTGCGTTCGCACGATCGGGTGCTCGGCGTTGGGGAACTTGATGTCGTCGCGGTCCGTCGCCTTCACCCGGTAATAGTGCGCCTTGGAACTGTCGTGCAGCGCGGTCAGCCCCTTCAGCATCTCCTTGATCGGCTCGGAGAGCGTGTCGTAGGCGCGGTACATGTTGGCGAACAGCGTGTCGCCGCCGCCTTCGGGCGGGACTTCGGTGAGGTAGAGGATCGAGCCCATCGGCGGCTCGAGGTCGCACGAGACGTCGGAGTGCCATTCCTCGCCGGCGACGTGCTTCGAGTTCTCGTCGGCCTTGATCACCAGGATCTCGGGATGCTCGGGGAAGGTGATGGGTGCGTTGGGATGGACGTGCAGCGGCCCGAAGCGCCGGCCGAACTCCTTGTGCTGGTCGATCGACATCTTCTGGTCGCGGAAGAAGATCACCAGGTTCTCCATCAAGGCGTCGTGCACTTCCTGGAACTGCTGGTTGCCGAGTGGCTTGCCGAGATCGACACCGAAGATCTCCGCGCCGATGGACGGCGTCAGCTTGCGCACTTCGATCGACTGGTAGGCCATTGGTGTCTCCTCCTTTTCCGCGAGGATAGGCCGGGAGACCTTGCCCGTCCCCCGCAAAAACAATCGATGCGCGAAATCCAGGCCGCCGCCGGCGGAATCCGCTAGACTGTGGCGGCGATGAGGATCGACGTCGACCATTACCTGGTGCTGGGCGTGTCGCGGACGGCGGATGCGGCGATGATCCGTGCCGCCTACGTGGCGCTGGCCAAGCGCTATCATCCTGACGTGGCAGCCGGGAACCCCGAGCTCGCGGCGTTCAATTTCCGGCAGATCACCGACGCCTACCAAACGCTCTCCGATCCGGATGCTCGCGCATGCTACGATGCGAGGGTTCAGGCGGCGCTCGATGCCGAGCGGACCCGGCGCGAACAGGTCGCGGCGATCGCTTTGGCGGCGAACGCGGCCGCGAAAGCGACGATGGCGGAGAGACTGTTCGGCAGGTCCGCGTTCAATGCCGCCAGGAAACCTGTCGTCAAATCGGTGGCAGGGCGTCCGCCCGGACCGTTGCTTCCGCCCAGGCCCGCGCCGCCGCCGGCCTATCTGCCGCACGCCGATGCGATGGCGCGGCGTCGTTCGATCCTGGTCGTCGCCGTCGTGCTGATGACGTTCATCGGGGTTGGCGGCTATCTTGCCACGCGCGCTGTGAAGGGACCGGGTCTGCAGGTCATGGCGGCCGAAACCGCGCGGCCGGTCGAGGCGAAGCCTTCGGTCGAAGCCAAGCCGCAAGGCAGGCCGAAGCCCAAGCCGGTGCCCCCGGTCAACCAGCCAAGCCAGCTGGGCCCATCGGGCCTGCCGCCGTCAGCGCCGTTGCCCGGCACCATGGTGGGCCACTCGGCAGTGCCGAGGCCCGTGCCGCCCTTGATCGCCGACGGCCAGTCGGTCTGCATCGCCGACGACGGCGCCAAGTTCGCCATCATCAATCGCAGCGGCGAGCCCACCGTGATCTACAATGGCGCGCCGCCGGTGCGCGCCTCGGTCCAGCTCGCGGACCGCTATCTCGTCGTGCTGAACAACATCGTGCCGAGCGACACGATCATAATCGGCATCAAGCGCGGCCTGGAGACCGGCACTTACGTCTATTACGCCGATACCCGCGGCGCGATCACCCAGACCGTCACCGCGCGGTGCGAGGGGCAGGCGTATTAGGATGTAACGCCGTCGTCTCGACTGCAGCGCGCTACTTCTTCCTGACGCTCTCCAGCGTCGGCAGGCGATACCGGTCTTCCGGATCGTTCCAGCCCTTGAAGTTGGGTTTGCGCTTCTCGGCGAAGGCGGCGCGCGATTCCATTAGGTCGCTCTTGGCGCCGTGATCGTGCAGCGCGTCGGCGAGCCGTTGCTGGTCGGCGGTGGGGGCGGGACGCATCTGCCGCATCATATGGACCGTGTTCACCCGCGACGCCGGCGGCAGCGTGAGCAGGTGCTCGGCCATCGACATGGCCGTCGGCATCAGCTCGGCGGCGTCGACCAGCCGGTTGACGAAGCCGATCTCGTAGAAGCGCTGGGCGGTGAAGCGGAAGCCCAGCGCCATCTCCATCGCCACGGGATAGGGCAGGTTGGCGATGTGGCCGTGATTGTAGCCGCCAAGCAGCCAGCGCTTGGCCTCGGAGACCTCGAACACCGCCTCGCGCACGGCGACCCGCAGGTCGGTGCGCTCGACCAGCATGAAACCGCCGCCCATGGCGAAGCCGTTGATCGCGGCGATCACCGGCTTCTCGAGTTTGCCCGACATGAACGGATCCTCGATCTCGGGCCGCCGGCCGCCGGCCACGCCGTCCTTCAGCGATTCCTTCATGTCCTCGCCGGCGCAGAAGCCGCGGCCAGCGCCGGTGAAGATCGCGACTTCGAGTTCCCTGGACGTGCGGAACTCATTCCACGCCGCCGATAATTCGGTCCGCATCTCGTGATTGAGCGCGTTCAGCCGGTCCGGCCGGTTCATCCGTACGACGAAGATCTGCCCGTGCTTCTCGGTCTCGACGACAGCCATGTGTAGCTCCTATCCGTTCAGTGAGGTGGCCCGTTCAGCGCCGTTCGAAATCGATGCGTTCGTCCACCGGCAGACCCAGCAGGTGACGGCGCAGGCAGTCGAGGCCGAGTTCCGTTGCGCCGATGCGCACCCAGTCGCGACCGCCGACCAGGCGGGCCTGGCGCGTTACCGTGCCGCCCGCGTCGGCGAGGCCGATGCAGATCGTACCGCCCATGTCGGGCCTGTCGGCGCCCTCGTCGAGTTCGAGCAACACGACCAGCGCGTGGCTGGCGCCGCTCGACGTGCGCAAAGCCTTGGCGACGCTTGCCGCCTCATCGGGAGCGACCGCGGTGGCACCGAGTTCCGACAGATCGCGCGCGATGGTGCCACGACGGAAGGCGCGTTCGGCGCCGGCCAGCGGCGCAAGTCGTGCGGCAAGGTGGCCGCCGGTCACCGTCTCGGCGATGGCAAGCGTGAAGCCGCTCTCCAGCAGCTTGCCCAGGATCACGCCTTCGATCGTCTGTTCGTCCTCGGCGACGATGAAATTGCCCAGCCGTTTGCGCACCTCGGCCTCGGCCGGGGCGAGCAGGGCGGCCAGCGCCTCCTCGTTGTCGGCGCGGAGCGCGAGCTTGGTCTCGAGCTGCGGGTAATGCGCCTGGAAACCGAGCTTGATGCCGCCTTCTTCCTTGAAGGCCCCGATATCGCCCAGCATCTGGTCTGCGCGCGATTCGCCGATGCCGAACGTGTGGAAACGCTTGAGCTTCGTGACGCCCTGGAGGCCGCTCATCGCCAGGATGCGCGGCAGCACCTGCTCGTCGAGCATGCGGCGCATCTCGCGCGGCACGCCGGGCGTGAAGAAGAAGCGCGCCTTGCCGATGGTGACCGCGAAACCGCAGGCCGTGCCGATCGGATTGTCGATGAACTCGGCATTGGCCGGCAGCATCGCCTGCTTTTTGTTGTTGGGCGGCATGACCCGGCCGCGCCGCGCATAGGATTCCTCCATGCGCGTCATCCAGTAATCGCTCAGCACCAGATCCACGCCGCAGGCCTGGGCGGCGATCTCTTGCGAGAGATCGTCGACCGTGGGCCCCAGCCCGCCGTTCACGATCACCGCATCGGCCCGCTCGCCGGCCTGGTGGAAAGCCTTCAGCAGGCTCTCGCGGTCGTCGCCGACGGTGGTGCCCCAGTGGACACCCAGCCCGACCTCGACGAGGCGGCGGGCGATGTGGCTGTAGTTGGTGTTGACGGTCTTGCCGGTGAGGATCTCGTCGCCGGTACAGAGGATTTCCACGCGCATTCGCGGGAGTATCGGCTAAGGTCGACGCAAAATCGAGAGGGAGAGAAGCACCATGTCCGTCCTGTCATCCGACCTGCGGGAGGCGCTCGCGAAAGTCGGCACCTCGACTTTGACCGGCGTGCTGAACAAGCGGGGCCTGCGCAGCATGACCCTGTACGATGTGTGGCCGATCCGACCCGAGCAGCCGCGCATGGTGGGGCTGGCCTTCACCATGCGTTTCATCCCCTCGCGCGAGGACAAGGACGGGCCGGCCTCGACAAGCCGCTCGATGGTGCAGCCGCAGGCGATGGAGGAGTGCCCGCCGGGTCATGTGCTGATGATCGACTCCCGCGGCGATTCGCGGGCGGCCTCGGCGGGCGATCTCTATGTCGGCCGGCTGAAGGCGCGCGGCGCCGCCGGCATCGTCACCGACGGCGGCTTTCGTGACACCGATGGCGTGCACAAGACGGGTCTGCCGGCCTATCACCGCCGTCCGTCATCGCCGCCCAGCCCGATCGCCCACCGTCCGGTCGATCTCAACCTGCCGATCGCCTGTGGCGGCGTCGCCGTCTATCCCGGTGACGTGGTCGTCGGCGACCGCGATGCGGTGCTCGTGATCCCGCCCGACATCGTCGAGGCCGTGGCTCAGGAAGCCCTCGACACTTACGCCTACGAGGAATTCGCCGAAGCCGAGGTCGCGCGCGGCCGGTCGCTCAAAGGCCTGTTTCCTGTGGCCGGCGAAGAAGCGAAGCGCGACTTCGAGGCGTGGAAGGCGCGAGGGAGGAAGTAGGATCCCGTGTCATCCTGAGCGCAGCGAAGGATCTTGCGCCAGCAACAGAGTCCTTCGCTGCGTTCAGGAAGACTGAGAGAGCGACGTCCTGATCTCCAGGCCGTTCTTCAGGGTCAGCGTCACCGGCGTGCGCTCCGCGATGTCGGCCATGCGCTTCTTCTGCTCGTCGTCGACGGCGCCCTCGATGGTCAGCACGCGGTCGATGCGCTGCTTGTCGCCGTCGCGACTGAAATGGATATCGGCATGGACCGCCGTCACCGGCCACTGCTTGCGCTCGGCATACATGCGGAGCGTGATGACCGTGCAGGCGCCCAGCGCCGAAGTGAGAAGATCGTAGGGAGCGGGACCGGCATCCGTGCCGCCCAGTTCAGGGCCCTCATCGGCCGTGAGCTTGTGACGCCCGCCATGGCCTGTCGCGATGGCCGTCACGTAGTTGGTGGTGCCGATGCTTGCCTTTGCGTGTGCCATGGTGCCGTCGTCGCCTCCCGATGCTGGAGGGCCCGTTGCCGGGCCCTCGCATCAGTCTAGCGGCGCTTGCGGCGAGAAGCTGCCTTCTTCGCGACCTTCTTCACGGCCTTCTTGGCGGCGGTCTTGGTCTTCGCCTTTGCAACGGCCTTCTTCACTGCCTTCTTCTTCGCAACCTTCTTCTTCGCAGCCATCTGAAATCTCCCTGTCCATGTCAAGGAACGGCACGGGGCGCACCGCTCCTGATTGCATCTAGATCACGAGTCTTATCTCTGTCACGTATTCTTCGCGTGATTTTATCGTGCCGATGTGAGTCATGTGGTCGCTGAGTTCGGCACCGGCGGGTACTGCGGCGAGCAATCCTCCCGCGGTTTGCGGATCGAACAGCAGAGGAATCTTCGCATGACCCTGCGCGCGATCGAGACCATCGATGAGATGACGCGCGCGCAGATTCGCAGGCTGCAACGAGCTCGCATAGCCTCGCGCGAACAGTTCGAGGGCTCCCGGCAACACCGGCAGCGAGTCGAGATGCAACTCGACCATGACGTTGCCGCTGGCGCGTATCATCTCGCTGAGATGGCCGGCGAGGCCGAAGCCCGTCACGTCGGTGCAGGCATGCGCGCCCGCCACCACCAACGCACGTGCAGCATCGCCCGATGGCATGCGCATCGAGACGAGGGCGCTTTCGATCCAGCCTGCCTTCGCCATGCCGCGCATCGCGGCGGCGAAGATCACACCGGTGCCGAGCGGCTTCGTCAGCACCAGCCTGTCGCCCGGTTTCAGCCCACCCTTGCGCAAGGCTTGTGACGTGACGACGAGGCCATTCACCGAGAATCCCAGCGCCGTCTCCGGGCCTTCGCCGGAATGGCCGCCGATCAGCGCGCAGCCCGCACCGTCCAGGATGCGTCGCGCGCCCGACAGCATCTGGAACAGGTCTTCCTCCATCAGCCGCTCGGCCGCCGCCGGCACGACCGCCAGCGCGAGCGCGCTGTGCGGTCTGGCACCCATCGCCCAGACGTCGCCCAGCGCATGCACGGCGGCGATTTCGCCGAAGGCGAAGGGATCGTCGATGAAGGTGCGGAAGAAATCGACCGATTGCACCAGCGCCTGGCCCGGTGGCACCTCGATCATCGCGGCGTCATCGGGCGCATCGAGGCCGATCGTGACGTTCGCGGCGGGCGAAGGACCGAGGCGCGCCAGCACGCGATCGAGCACGCCGGCCCCCACCTTGGCGCCGCAACCGCCGCAGCGCATGCCGATGTCGGTCAGCAGGCGTCTCGCTTCGGCATCGGCCAGCGCCGGATCGGGCGGTGCTGCCCGTGCGGCCGTGTCCATCGGCTCCGCCGGCGGCTCGCGATACATGCGCATCCACTTGCGGTCGATATGGTCCTTCCAGCGCCACACCCACGTCCCTTCGACGGCCCACGCGCCGCGCGTCGCCACCGCGTGCCCGTCACCGCTGCCCAGGATCGAGAGATAGCGGTGCTGCGGCGTGAAGGGCTGCAGCGCCTGTCCCAGCAACGCGCGACGCAGGTTGGCGGCGAGTGGCGGACCGTGTCGCACCGCGAAGACGCCAGCCTTGGGACGCGGATGTTCGGTCACGCTCGCGCAATCGCCGGCGGCGAACACCAGTGGATCGCCCTTCGAGGCGAGGGTCGGCTCCACGGCGAAGAAGCCGCGCTCATCGAGCGGCAGGCCGGTCCCGGCGAACCATGCGGCCGCACTGGCCTGCGTCACCACGAACACGTCGTCGACCGGCAGCCGTTCGCCCGACTCGAGATGCACCGCATCGGCGTCGATACGAGTCGTGGCGGCGTTCTCCAGCAGCCGCACGCCGCGGCGCTCGAAGATCGCGCGCATGCGCCGCCGCGCGGCCGCCGCCTGCCCCGACAGGATCTCGCCCTTGGTCGCGAGCGTGACGGAGACCTCGGCGTTGCGCGCGACGGTACGCAGTCGATGGTCGATGGCCAATGCCAGCTCGACGCCGCCCGCGCCGCCGCCGATCACCGTGATGCGCAACGCGCCTTGCCAATCCTTCACCCTTTCGAGGAAGCCCAGCCAGCGGCGGCCGAGTTCGGCGATGGGCTTGACCGGCGTCGCATGCTCGGCCGCGCCGGGAATCTGGTCCATGCTGGGCGAGGAGCCGACGTCGAGCGACACGAGATCGTAGGAGACCGGCGGCCGATCCTTCAGCAGCACCTGCCGGTTCGCGCGATCGAGTCCGATCGCCTCGGCATGAATCAATCGCGCGCCGGTCCAGGCACAGAGCCGAGCGAGATCGATGTGGCATTCGTCGAAGGAGTAGGCGCCGGCCACGAAGCCCGGGATCATGCCGGAGTAGGGTGTCTCGATGTCCCGCCCGATCAGGGTGAGCCGGACACCCGGCATCGGCTTCATGCCGAAGCTCTTCACGACATGGACGTGCGAATGGCCGCCGCCCACGAGCACGAGATCCTTGAGGAGGGGCGCCGCTTTCATCGTCTTTCCTTTAGCAGGACGCGGGAGAAAAAGCCGGATTACTGATGAGCAAACGCAACAGACGAAATAAACGAAACGAACGAATCTAAAGAAGGCCCCGGCGCCCGCGCTCCGTGATCTATTAGTGGTATTTGGGGAAACTGTAATGTATATCAATTGATTAGGGGTGCTTGTTCCCCTGATTTCGGAGCCACCCCCGCATGGCCGTCACTTCCGGCCTCACGGTTTCCCCTGATTTTCCCGAGGACGAGTCGAGAGTCGCGGCTGAGCCGCGTTCGGCCTGGTCGCTGTCCTGGCCCCTGGTGCTGGGTCTGCTCCTCTTCATCTGCCTCGCCAACGGCAGCGGACTGCCGCTGCTGGCCGATCCCGACACACACTGGCACATCGCCGTCGGCAACTGGATGCTGGCCAAGGGCACCGTGCCGACGGTCGATCCGTTCTCCTTCTCCTTCGCGGGCCAGCCCTGGATCGCCAAGGAATGGCTGTCGCAGCTCCTGATGGCGGTCGCGTTCAGGCTCGGCGGCTGGGGCGGCGTCACCGTGCTGGCCGCGGGCGCGCTCACCGCCTCCTTCGCGCTGATGCTGCGGCTCCTGCTGCGCGATCTGCGGCCCTTGCCGGCCGCGGTTTTCGTGCTGGCCGCCATCGCGATGATCCTGCCGCACTTCCTCGCGCGGCCGGCCGTGCTCGCCTTTCCGTTCATGCTGCTCTGGATGGCTGGCCTGGTGCGCGCCGTCGAGGAGAGACGCGCGCCCGCGCCGCTGCTGCTGCTCGTCATGCTGCTGTGGGCCAACCTGCATGGCAGCTTCATCATGGGCTTGCTGCTGGGCGTCGCCTTTGCGGTCGAGGCGGTGGTCGGCGCGCGCGGTGCCGCGGAGCGCAAGGCCTTGTTGTCCGGCTGGGCGAAGTTCGGCGTGGCCTCGTTCCTCGCGGCCTGCATCACGCCCTACGGACCCGAATCGATCTGGGTGACGCTGCGCATCTTCGCCCTCGACGACACGCTGGCCTTCATCGCGGAATGGAAGTCGCCAGACTTCCAGAAGGCGCCGCTGCAGGAGCTGGTGCTCCTGATCGCGCTCTATGCCGCGCTGTCGCGCGGGCTGAAGCTGCCGTTGCTGCGGCTCCTGATCGTGCTCGGCCTGCTGCACCTCTATCTGCGCTATGCCTTCAATGCCGAGCTGCTGGCCATGCTCGCGCCGCTGGCGCTGGCGCCGCTGCTGGCACGTCAGTGGCCGGCGCTGCGGCCCGACTCCGCTGTCGGCCGCGACGGTTCGCTCGCCGGGCAGGCGGCCGCGCTGGCGCTGCCTGCCGGGCGCGCCGCCGTCGTCGTGGGCGTCGCCTGCTGCGCGCTGATCGCGCTGGGCCTCGTGCGCTACGCCGGCATCGTGCCGCCGCTCTCGACCATGCCCTCGACCGCGATGGCCTATGTGAAGCAGGCGGGGATCGGCGGCCGCGTGCTCAACCACTATGTCTTCGGCGGCTATCTCATCCATGCCGGCGTGCCGACCTTCATCGACGGCAGGGGCGAGCTCTACGGCCGCGCCTTCATCCGGCGCTATGCCGACACGATTGGCCTGCGCGGCGGCGAATCGCTGGAGCAGCTGCTCGAGCGCAACCGCATCGACTGGACCTTCATGCCGCCCGACCAGCCGGCCAATCGTTTGCTCGCCCGCCTTCCGGGCTGGCGCCAGGCCTATGCCGATGAGGCGGCCGTGATCTTCGTGCGGGAGCGCTGATCCGTGAAGTTCCCGGCGATGTGTCCCGACGTTCCTGTCGCGGATCTCGCTACCGCGCTCGCCTATTATCGCGATCGCCTGGGCTTCAACATCGACTGGTCGGCGGACGGGATCGGCCTCGCTTGCGTCTCGCGGGGCGCCACGCGCATGTTCTTGTCGAACGAACAGTTTCGGGCGCCGCTCGGCGTGCGTGGTCCGATCTTGCTGTGGCTGAACCTCGATGGCCGGGAGGAGATCGACGAGCTTCATCGCGAATGGCAAGTCGTCGGCGCGAGGCTATCCGGTCCACCGGCGGCGCATCCCGATGCCAAGCTCTACGAATTCTTCGCCGAGGACCTCGACGGCAACTTCATCCGCGTTTTCTACGACTACGCTTGGGAGGAGCGCGAGGGCGCCTGACGTCTACGGGCAGCGTCGGCCGGTAGAACACCGCTTGATTTCTGCGCCTCTTTACGCGATTGGGCTGCTTTCCGAAGTCCGGTCGCGGCGCTATCGTTTCCGGGTGACGGCGCGACGTTGACGGGGAGACGACCGTGCGGGTCAGGCACCTTGGTGGTGAAGGCGGAACGGGATTGAACCGGCGCATCGCGATGGCGCTGCTCGGCGGCGTCGCGGGCTGGACCGTCTCCGCGCGGGCCCAGTCCATGCCCGTCATCGGCTATCTCGGTTCCGAGACGCAGGAACGTTACCGCAGCCGTCTCGAAGCCTTCCGGCAGGGGCTGGCGGAAGCGGGCTACATCGAGGGACGCAACGTCGCCATCGAGTACAAGTGGGCAGAAGGCCAATACAGCCGCCTGCCGGCGCTAGCGAGGGAACTGGCGGCGAGGAACATCAACGTGATCGTGGCGGCCGGCGGCGCCGAGGTCGCGCTGGCGGCCAAGGCCGCGACCTCGACCATTCCCATCGTCTTCGAAATGGGCGGCGATCCTATTGCACTGGGCGTCGTTACGAGTCTGTCGCGACCGGGCGGCAACCTCACCGGCGTGTCGAGCCTCAGCGTCGAGGTCTCGCGCAAGCGGCTGGAGTTCATGCGGGAGCTGCGGCCCGCAACCGGGAAGTTCGCCGTTGCAATGAACCCGACGAGTCCAACCTCGGGTGCGCAGCTCAAGAACCTGCAGGCGGCGGCCGATGCGCTCGGCGTCGAGCTGGTCGTGCTGTACGGCAGCCAGGAGCAGGAGTTTCCCGGCATGTTCACCGCGGTGCGCGACAGCGGGGCGGGCGGGCTGGTCTTCAGTTCCGATCCTTATTTCGCCTATCGCAGCCCGCAGCTAGCCGCGCTCTCGGTGCGTCATGCCGTGCCGTCGATGACCCAGTCGCGCGACTTCCCGCTGGCCGGCGGCCTGATGAGCTACGGCGGCGATTTCAGCCAGTCGCATCGCCAAACCGGCATTTACGCCGGCCGTATCCTCAAGGGCGAGAAGCCCGCCGAGCTGCCGGTGCAGCGGGTCACGCGGGTCGAGTTGTTCATCAATCTGAAGGCCGCCGACAATCTCGGCATCTCCTTCCCGCCCTCGATCCTCGGCAGCGCCGATCGGGTGATCGAATGACCTTCCAGCCGGCCGGGGCGCCTACGAAGCACCGGTCGCTCTTCTGGAAATATTTCCGCGCGCTGTTCGCGGCCGTCGTGGCGCCGCTGATGATCGCGGGTGCCGGCGAGGCCTGGTTCGGCTATCACGACCAGCGCGCCCGGCTGAACGAGCTTCTCGACGCCGAAGCCCGCCTGGCCGCTGTGAAGATCCACGACTTCATCGAGGGCATACAGGATCAGCTGAGTTGGACCGTGCAGCTGCCGTGGACCGACAATGCCGGCGACAGGCGGATGCTCGACGCGATGCGCCTTCTGCGCCAGGCGCCAGCCGTCGAAAGCCTGGCCCTGGTCGACGGCACCGGCCGCGAGCGCCTGTTCGTGTCGCGCATCGGCCTCAACCGGGTCGAGGCCGGCGAGGACCGCTCCGCGACCGCCCCGGTGACGGGTGCGCGCGCCGATCGCGTCTGGTTCGGTCCCGTGACGTTCCAGAACGACTCCGAGCCGTTCATGACCATCGCGGTGGCGGGCAACCGTGCCGCCGTCGGCGTGGCCGTGGCCGAGGTCAACCTCAAGTTCATCTGGGAGGTCGTCTCCGGCATTCGCGTTGGGCGCACGGGTGAGGCGTTCGTCCTCGACGAGCCCGGGCGCCTGGTGGCCCATCCCGACATCAGCCTGGTGCTGCGCGCCGACCAGGCTGCGCAAGCACCGCTCCAGGCTCTGCGCGCTGCGATCCAGGCCCGCGCGCCCGGACAGGCGGCGGCCGGCCGGGACATCACCGGCAAGACGGTCATCGCGGCCATGGCCCAGGTCCCCGGCGTGGACTGGCAGGTGGTCGTCAAGCAGCCGATCGCCGAGGCCTATGCACCGATCTACGCTGCGCTCTGGCGTCTCGGCTTCCTCCTGGTCGCCGGCGGGCTGATCGCGGCCGCGCTCGCCTCGTGGCTGTCGCAGCGCATGGTCGAGCCGATCCGCGTGCTGGAGGACGGCGTCGCCCGTATCGGCGCCGGCCAGTTCGATCACCGGATCAGCCTCCCGACCAGCGACGAGTTCGAGCGGCTGGCGACGCGGTTCAACGAGATGGCGGGAGAGCTGGCAGTCTCGCGCGAGCGCTCCGAGCGCATCGCTAGGCTGAAGCGCTTCCTCGCGCCGCAGATCGCCGAATTGATCGATCGCACCGGCGACGAGCGCGTCCTCGACGGGCGGCGGGTCGAGGTGGCGGTGCTGTTCTGCGATATCCGCGGCTTCACCTCGTTCTCGGCCAACGCCGAGCCCGAGGAAATCATCGACATGCTGCGCGAATACTATGACGCGCTCGAGCGGGTGGTCAGCGCGCACGGGGCGACACTGGTAAACTTCTTCGGCGACGGCGTGATGGTGCTGCTCAACGCGCCGGTGCCGTGCACGGACCCAGAGCTTCGCGCCACCGAGATGGCGATCGACATGCAGGCGAACGTGCAGAAGCTCTTGGTGGAATGGCGGAAACTCCACCCCGAACTGGGCTTCGGCATCGGCCTGGCGATGGGGCCCGCGACGGTCGGGCGGATCGGCTCGGGCGGCCGCCTCAACTACACCGCCATCGGCAACGTCGTGAACCTTGCCTCCCGCCTCTGCTCCAGTGCGGCGGACTCGGAGATCCTCGTCGACCTGGTGGCCGCGGCTGCAATCGGCACTCGGGTCCCTCTGGCCCAGAAGGATTCACGGATGATGAAGGGCTTCGACCGGCCCGTGCCGGTGTTCGTCGTCGACGTGGCGCGCGGTGCGGCGCTGAATTGAGACGCGGCGGCGAGTGAGCCCCGGAGGACTACTCCTTCAACACGATCCAGGTGCAATGTCCGATGGCGCAGAGGCGGCCTGATTCGGTATAGAGCGCCGTACCCGAATAGAGCTTTCGCCCTTCGGCGCCGATGCGCCAGCCGACGACCGCACAGCGTTCGCCTACTCGCGGAGCGTCGAGCACCTTCGCGGTCATGCGGCCGGTCAGGGCGGGGCGCATGTCCCCGGGATCCTGAACGGCCCAGGCGCCCGGGCAGTCGAGCGTGCCCCAGATGAACTCCGGCCGGATGCGGCCGTCACTGTCGGCGTGGTTCGCATGCGGCACGTAGCAGGAGAGGGAAGTGCCGTTTCCTGAGTGGCCGCCGAACACGCGGAGGCCATCGCCGACGCCGCGACTGCGGCCGCAGACGAGGCACCATTGGAAGTCGCTGCCCTCGCCGCAGCCGCCGACCGCGTCCTGCTGCATCACCGCGTTCCAGTCCGATGGCGGTTTCGGCGGATCGAGATGGTCGACTCTGCCGGCGCGCGCTTCGCAGACCAGCGTGTTTCCGTCGCGCATCAGCAGCACCGCGTCCTCGCGCATGAGGCGCATCTTCGTCTCGATGGGAATCGGCGCGCGCAAAGTGATCTCGACGGCGCTGTTGCCGCCGAAGGCCCTGGCATAGCGTTCGGCCAGCAGGCCGGCGACATAGCCGCCATTGCCCGAGAGGCGCGGGCCGTTGAAGCCGACCGGGATGATGAGCGTGTCGTCCACCGTGGGCCCTCGCAGCGTGGAAATTCGGGCGCCGAAGCTGCCGCGCGCATGCGGAGAATGCAAGCCTGCCGGGCCGTCTATCGTCTTGCATCGGATGCCGCGCTCGTCGAGGTTGAGGCGATGGGATCGGCTTTGCCGTGGGCGCTCGTGGCGCTGTGTTTTGCGCTCGGCGTGGCCAGTCGCTCGATCAGCGACACCTTCCTCGTCTTCGTGCCGGCGCTCCAGCATGCCTTCGATGCCAATCGCGGCTCGGTCACGCTGATCTACAGTTTCGCGCTGCTGGTCGGCGGCACCGCCGCGCCGATCACCGGTTGGATCCTCGATCGTTTCGGACTGCGCACCCTGACCGTGGTCGGCGTGATCGCAGCGGCGGCCAGCACCGCCGTCGCCTCGCAGGCGAGCCATCTCTGGCACCTCTATCTGTCGCTCGGGCTGATGATGGGGTTCGGTGCGGCATCGCTCTCCGGGATCCTGTCCTCGTCGCTGATCGCGCGCTGGTTCCCCGCCAATCGCCTCGGCGTACCGCTCGCCGTGTCCTGGTCCGCGTCGGGTGTCGGCGCGATGGCGACGTTTCCGGCGGCGCAGTATCTCATCGAGACCGAGGGCTGGCGCCATGCCTATCTTGTCTTCTCCGGCGTGAGCGCAGTCTTCATTCCGCTCCTGCTGGTGCTGCCGTGGAAGACGATTGAGCGCGGGGCGCCGGGCCTCGCGCGCTTGCGCGAGACGGCGGCGCCGGGGATCACGGTGCGCGAGGCGCTGCGCGACTGGCCGTTCTGGGCGCTCACCTCGTCGTTCGCGCTGACCTCGATCGGTATCTTCGCGCTGATGCCGCAGACCATGGTCTATCTGCTCGAGCGCGGCATGGACGGTCCCTATGCGGCACGAGCCATGGCGGTCGCGGGTTTCCTGACGCCGCTCGGCATGATCGGCTTCTCGTGGCTGGCCGATCGCGGCGGTCGCCGGCTGGCCGCGATCCTGGCCTATGTCTGCTCCATCGCCGGGGTCGGGGCGCTGGCGATGGTGCGCGGGCCGGGCGATGATTTCTGGCTGTGGACCTTCGTGCTGTTGTTCGGCGGCAGCATGGGGTCGCGCGGGCCGATGATCTCGACGCTTGCGACCTTGCGCTATCGCGGCGCGCATTTCGGCCGCATCTACGGGCTGATCGCCATCGGCATGGGGCTGGGTGGCTTTCTGGGCGCCTGGATCGGCGGCGTGCTGCACGACCTCACCGGCGGCTATGCCGCGGTCATGGTGCTCTCGGTGCTGGCGCTGGTGACGGCCGCCGCAACCTTGGGTTCCGAAGCCGGCGCGCGGGAGCGTCTCAGTCGCTAGGAAGCCGCGCCTCATGACATGTCGGTGACGGCGGCTCCCGCATATTGTGTTTCCCCACGAGTCCGGCCACTATGGCCGGCATGTTGGACCGCATCGATTTTCCGAGTAGTCCCACCCTGCGGCGGCGGCGGGCCTAGCCGTGACGCCCGGCCTTGAGTCCTGCCACGCGCTGGTGCTCAACGCCGATTTTCGGCCCCTGTCGTATTTCCCCCTGTCCGTCTGGTCTTGGCAGGATGCCGTAAAGGCGGTCTTCCTCGACCGCGTCAGCGTCGTCTCCCAGTACGAGCGCACGATCCACAGCCCGACCTTCGAGATGCGGCTGCCCAGCGTCATCGCGTTGAAGGAATACGTCCCGGCGGCACGCCGGCCGGCCTTCACCCGGTTCAACGTCTTCCTGCGCGACCGCTTCACCTGTCAGTACTGCAACGGCGATTTCGCGACCAACGAACTCACCTTCGACCACGTGGTCCCGAAGTCACGCGGCGGCCGCACAAGCTGGCAGAACGTCGTCACCGCCTGCAGCCCCTGCAATCTGCAGAAGGGCAACATGCTGCTCAAGGAAAGCGGCCTGATTCTGCGATCTGCGCCCGTCGAACCCTCGACGCAGTTGCTGCAGGAACATGGCCGCGCGTTTCCGCCGGGCTATCTGCACGAGAGCTGGCGCGACTTCCTGTACTGGGATTCCGAGCTCGATCAGGGCTAAGTCGCTGGAGCGCGCAACTCCGGTTGCGCACTCCCTTGATTCAGATCCGCGTCGAAAGCCAGATGGCCAGTCGAGAGCCGGTCTTGATCACGGCCGACAGCGCTTCGTAGCCCACCGCCTGCTCGGCGCCCGCAGCCAGCGCCGTGTCGCGATGCTCGATCTCCTCGGCGCGGAACTTTTCGACCGTCGTGCGCAGCTCCGCCTCGTCGTTGCCGAGCCTGGCGGCCTGGCTCGCGTAATGCTCTTCGATCGTCTCCTCGACGGCGACGGTGCAGGCCATCGCCGCCTTGTCGCCCATCAACGCGGTCGCCGCGCCCAGGGCGAAGCCCGCGACGTGCCAGAGCGGCGAGAGAACCGTCGGCCGAACGCGGCGCTCGACCAGCAGCCGGTCGAACGCCTTGTTGTGTTCGCGCTCCTGGGCCGCCATGTGCTGGATCCGGCGGCCGGTCTCGCTGTTGGAGCGGCCGGTCCAGCGCAGCGCCGCCAGCTGGCCCTCGTAGATGCGCACGGCGCCGAACTCGCCGGCCTGGTCGACGCGGATCGTGCGCTCGATCAGTTCGCGGGCATCGGGATCGCCGGGATTGCGGTTGTCGCCGGTCTTCATCGCTTTGCCATCCGGGAGAGGGACGAGGCGAGGCCGCCCGCAAGGATCGCCGACAGGATCGCATTCCAGCCGGCCATCGAGATCCCGAACAGCGACCACACGACCGCATCGCAACGGACCATCTTGGCGCCGAACAGGTACTTCTTCAGCTCTTCGGGCGAGAGACCCGTCGGCACGGTGCCGGTGCAGGATTGCGGGCCGGCCCACCAGCGATACTCGACGCCGGCATGGAAGATCCCGATGGCCGAGCTGACGGCGATGGCCGCGATGGCGACCACCACGAAGGTTGTGGCGAGACGGGGCCGGCTCGACGAGGCGAACGCTGCAAGGCCCGCGACCATGGCCGCGATGTGCGGCCAACGCTGCCAGTGGCACATCTCGCAGGGCGGGAAGCCCATCGCATACTGGAAGAAGAGGGCGCCGCCGATCATGACGCCGCTGCCGAGCAGGGCGATCAGGCCGAGCTGGCTGGGGAGAGGGAGGCGCTGCGTGGCAGCCATGGAGCGATCCTAGAAGAGATAGCGGACGACGACGAAGCCGCCGATCAGGGCGAACAGGAAGATCCAGGTGAGCAGGGTCAGGCGCTTCTCGATGAAGGCCCGGATCGGCTCGCCGAACTTCCAGAGCAAGGCTGCCACGAGGAAGAAGCGCAGGCCACGCGTCACGATGGACGCCCACACGAATGTGAAGAGGTCGAAATGCGCGGCGCCTGAAGCAATCGTTACCAGCTTATAGGGGATCGGCGTCAGGCCTTTGATCAGGATGATCCAGATCCCGTACTCCTCGAACCCGGCGCGGAAGGCGGCAAGGCCGGCCTGCAGCCCGTAGGTCTTCACCACCCAGGCGCCGAGCGTCTCGAAGAAATAGTAGCCGATGGCGTAGCCGAACAGGCCGCCCAGCACGGAGCAGACGGTGCAGACAAGGGCGATCCTGAACGCCTTGTCTCGGTTGGCCAGCACCATCGGCACCAGCATCACGTCCGGCGGGATGGGGAAGAACGAGCTCTCCATGAAGGAGATCACGCCCATGGCGGGGATGGCATTCTTGTGTTGGGCGAGGCGGATCACCCAATCGTAGAGGCGACGGATCATGTGCGCCGTTCTTAGCGTGTCGCCCAAGTCGAAGCGAGGGACCTTTCCCGGCATGTCAGGCGACAGCTTCGGCGAGACATACGGGCTACACAGGACGCGTTAACCGGGGCCGATGCGACGGGCCTCCTGCAGTTTTGACTTAACTATTGAAGGTCACCGTCGAGCAATGCCGGCCGCCGCGCAGGCGACGGCGGGCACCCGAAATAGATCCGGCACAGCGGTCCAAGAGGCCGCGAGCCGCTTGCAAGATCGACCAACGGAGCACCCGAGGGCGGCGCCATCCGCGGGCGTTCGCCTGGCTTTTCCGGCCGTGCCGCGGGCCTTTCCGCAGGCTCGGCTCCGGCAGGAGCCATCACAATCGGGCTACCACAAAGCAGGACCGTGGCAAGCGCCAAGGCTTTGGACCAGCACGGAACGATCGACATACGTTGGCGCCCTTTGCATTCGCCATGAGGCACCCTCTCGGCGGTCACTGGACACTCGTTCCTAAGCCGGACGGCATATGAATTCGAGACGGTCGGCATCGGTCGCACATAGTCGCGGCATTAAAATCGGTCCGAGGCCTGTCCCACCGTCCTCGCCCGCGGTGAGGAATACATCCTTCATGCCATCCTGACCTCAGAAAGGCGGTCTCGCCTCTCGTCGAGGCTTGCCAGAGACTCGAGGCGTGAGCCTCGAACGCGCGACGCGGCAGTCATCGAGGCTGGGGTTTGATCGAACGCTTCGCAGGCCTTTCCATTTTCCGCCCCGAACGTTTGGTGCGGTGCCTCACGGCAATTCCGGCAATGCCGAACGCGAGGAACCAGGCAAACGCCACAGTCCGCAAGAACGTCGCTTCGTCCGGCAGCAGGCCGCTGGCGACAAGCAGGCCCACGAAGCCGATCACACCCATCGACGTGACGAAGCCGGACCAAATACGTGCCTGCAACAATGTCATGAGGCAATGATTGGCCATTGCCCCATATGATTTCCATGTGCTTCTGTCGTGATCTGCATAAAGGGGATATAGCGGCATCACCGTCTGGCTGGAGGAGCCCCTGGAAGGGGGGTACTTCTGCCGGTCTGCAACGAGGGTCGGCCGCTGTGCGCATTGCGGGGGCCCTGATTTCGCTGTCGCATTCGCTTGGACACTCGACAGAGTGGCCACCGCTCCACTGAGGACACAGCACGGCACAGTCGTCTGACTTCGACTACACGCACGGAGATGAGGCCAAAGGCCTGCTGCAGGCATCGCTTATCTGGCGAATTCCTCGGCCGCGATTGCGAAGTTCAGGTTTTGCGCATCCTTGCGCATCCAGGTCGTAATGCCGATGAGCTGGCCCTGCGCATCGAACAGGCCGCCGCCGGAGGAACCCCTCGAGATGGGGGCGGACGTCTGCAGCAGCCGTTCGCCGTCGATCACTCGCTTGGCCGAGACGATGCCTTCGGCAATGGTCAATTCGAGACCTTGGGGCGCGCCGATGGAGAAGGCTCTCTCCCCGACCTTGATGTCGGCATAGGGACGAACCCGGACCCACTTGGGAAGGGGAGCTTCGCTGGTGAGGATGCAGCGATCCGCCTTCGGGTTCGCCGACGTCAGGGTCGCATTCTGCTTTCGCCCGTCCCGTTCCAGGACCGCGCGCAGGTTCGAGTCCAGCACATGACAGTTCGTCACCACCTCGCGGTCGCTGATGGCCACGGCTGAGCCCTGTTTTTGCCCGGTACGCACGACGTACACCGTCTCGGAAGCGCGCTCGAAGACTTCGCGGGGCTTCAATTCGATCCCGTCGAAGAGCGTCAGTCGGATCGAGGCCGTCTTGCCGGCCTTGTCGACCGCACCGGTCGGCGCGCGCGAAGTTGCCGGCTCGGGCTCGGGAATCTGCGGCGTCAAAGGCGGCGATGGGTATGGCCTGGTCGCCGCCGCGGCGTAGCCGGGAGGAGGCGGCGGGAAGACGATCCGGGGGGATGGCTGTGCCTGGGCATTCAGGGTCGGCTTCAGGGAAAGACTGTTGGCAACGGCCACGAACATGAACCCGAGAGCCTCGGCTTGCGAGGCATGCACACTCATGATGACCCTGACGATCGCCTGATCGCGGCACTGTGCCCGTGTGTAGAAACGGTGCTCGCCGCGTCGCCCGGCGATCACGAACCAGTCGTCCTTGCGCGCCTGGTAGGTGACCTCCCGATCGGGTGCCGAAATGGAAAGCAGGGCATTGAACATCTCGTCCATCGACGCGCATGCCGCCTTGCGGGGGATGACCGTCACGGTGTGGCCGAAGGCGCCCGACGCCTCGTACCACCAATCGCCCTGGGACCTGGTCGGAGGCTGCGGGGTGGAGAACTTCGTCGGTATGCCGACCGAGAAGCCGATGGCGTCGTCAATCATCAAGGCCCAGCCATGGGTATCCCGTGCTTTGAGGCCTTCTCTCACCAGATCCATTTTCTGCGAGGCGGTCAGCGTTCCCGTGGCCTGAAAGCCCTTTGATGTCTGCCATCCCGAGATGGCCCGTCGAAGGTACGGACCAGCATCGCCATCCACCGCGGCACCGAGGTGGCGTGTCCAGACGAGCGCATTCTCGACATCCGTCGTCGTGATGGCGTCCGGAGGAATGGGGCTCGACCATTTGTGTTGGAAGACGCCGCCCTGCGTCTGCGCGTTCTGGGCTTGTGCAGACGGATGACCCAACAGGAACAGGGCGATCGCAACGGTCGCGACGCGGAAGCACCTATGAAACGAAGAAGCCACGAAGCATGCCGGCGACGGCTTCCCCACGATGGTCATCAATCGAAGAATGCTATCACCACCAGGGGACGAGGCAAAGTCGACCGCTCCCCCTGGGCGCGTCAGAGTCGCGAGCCGCCGCGAGGGGAGACGGCGCCGTTACGTTCGTACCACCCCTTGCTCGCATTCACGATCTTCACCACGGACAGCATGACCGGCACCTCGATGAGGACGCCGACCACGGTGGCCAGTGCCGCGCCCGAGGAAAAGCCGAAGATGCTGATGGCGGCCGCGACCGCCAGCTCGAAGAAGTTGCTGGCGCCGATCAGCGCCGAAGGGGCGGCCACGCAATGCTGCTCGCCGGCAGCGCGGTTCAGGAGATAGGCGAGACCCGAGTTGAAGTAGACCTGGATCAGGATGGGCACGGCCAGGAGGGCGATGATCACCGGCTGCGCGATGATCTGCTCGCCCTGGAAGCCGAACAGCAGGACGAGCGTCGCCAGCAAGGCGACCAGCGACGCCGGCTGAAGGCGCGCCAGCAGGCCGCCCAGACCCTGCTGGCCGCCCTGTGCAAGAGCCGCCCGGCGCACGAGTTGCGCCAGCACAACCGGCACGAGGATGTAGAGGGCGACCGAGAGCAGCAGCGTCTGCCACGGCACGACGATCGCCGAGAGGCCGAGCAGCAGCCCGACGATGGGGGCGAAGGCGACGAGCATGATCGTGTCGTTCAACGCCACCTGCGTGAGCGTGAAGTCGGGATCGCCGTCCGACAGGTTGCTCCACACGAACACCATTGCCGTGCAAGGCGCGGCGGCCAGCAGGATCAGGCCCGCTATGTAGCTGTCGATCTGGTCGGCCGGCAGCCACGGCTTGAACAGCCAGCCGACGAACAGCCAGCCGAGGGCAGCCATCGAGAAGGGCTTCACCGCCCAGTTGATGAACAGCGTGACCCCGATGCCGCGCCAGTGCTGGCGCACCTCGGCGATGGCGGCGAAGTCGACCTTGATCAGCATCGGGATGATCATCAGCCAGATCAGCGCCGCCACCGGCAGGTTGACGTGCGCTACCTCCGCCGCCCCGACGGCATGGAAGAGGGCGGGGAAGAAATGCCCCAGAGCGATTCCGACGACAATGCACAGGGCGACCCACAGGGTCAGGTAACGCTCGAAAAGGGACATGTGGGTCGTCTCCGGATCGTTCTGCCGAGGGTCGCCATCGACTCATGACGGCCAACTGGGTAATACGTATGTCACATTTTTGGATTATTCGAGAACTATGGAAGCCTCGGACGCCGCTGCCGGATTTAGTGCCCTTTCCCAGGAAACCCGCCTCAAACTGATGCGGATTCTGGCGACCAAGGGCGCTTCCGGCATGGCGGCCGGCGAAATCGCCAGCGCGCTGGGGCAGCTGCCCTCGACGCTGTCGTTCCATCTGGCCGCTCTCGAACAGTCCGGCCTCGTCCAGTCCACCCGGCAGGGCCGCAACATCATCTACGCGGTCCGTTTCGCCGGTTTGCGCGCGCTCTTCAGCTTCCTGACGGAGACGTGCTGTGGCGGACGACCGGACCTCTGTGGCGACCTGGCGCGACTCCTGCCCGAGGATCAACCCGAGGTTCACATGACCCCCGCCTTCAACGTCTTGTTCCTGTGCACGCATAATTCCGCCCGATCGCTCATGGCCGAGGCGATCCTCGGGCAGGTGGGGAAGGGCAAGTTCAACGCCTACTCCGCGGGCTCCGATCCGTCGCCGCAGCCGATGCCGGAGGTGCTGGCCAAGCTTCGCGCCCTCGGTCACGACGTCGAAGCACTGCGCTGCAAATCGTGGGACGAGTTCACCGGCCCGAATGCGCCCCGCATGGATTTCGTCATCACGCTCTGCGACATCCTGCAGGGCCAGCACTGCCCTGATTTCGGCGAGCGTTCGGTGACGGGCGCGTGGCCATTGCCCGATCCCGCCAAGTTCATCGGCTCGGAGGTGGAGCGGGCGACGATGATCAACGAGCTCTACGGCATGATCCGCCGACGCCTGGAGATCTTCGTCAACCTTCCCTATGCGTCGCTCGACCGGATGGCCCTCAAGAAGCGTCTCGACGAGATCGGCGACTCCGCCAAAGCACTCGCCTGAGCCGGCGGAGCGGACGATGAAGATCGGTATCAACGGCATGGGGCGCATGGGACGCCTCGCCTTGCGGGCCGCGTTCGGCGGCATACAGCGCCCGCTGGACGATCCGCGGCGGGACAACCGCCTCGAGGTCATCCACGTCAATGAGATCAAGGGCGGTGCGGCAGCAACGGCGCATCTTCTCGAGTTCGACAGCATGCACGGGCGCTGGCACACCTCCTTCGAAGTCGACGGCGAGCGCGGCCTGGCGGTCGGCGGCACCTATCTGGGCTTCAGTGCCGCCGCCTCGCCCGGAGACGTCGCTTGGGGCGACCTCGGCTGCGAGATGGTGCTCGAATGCACCGGCAAGTTCCTGAAGCCGGAGCAGCTTCAGGCCTACTTCGATCGCGGCGTGAAGAAGGTGATCGTGGCGGCTCCCGTAAAGGACGAGCGGGCGCTGAACCTCGTGCTGGGGGTCAACGACCATCTCTACGAGCCTGCCCGTCATCACCTGCTGACAGCGGCCTCCTGCACCACCAACTGCCTCGCGCCCGTGGTCAAGGTCGTGCATGAGTCGATTGGCATCCGGCATGGCCAGATCACGACGATCCATGCGCCGACCAACACCAATGTCGTCGTCGATGCGCCGCACAAGGACCTTCGCCGCGCGCGCTCAGCCATGCTGTCGCTACAGCCGACGACGACCGGCAGCGCCACCGCGATCACGGTCATCTATCCCGAGCTCAAGGGCAAACTGAACGGCCATGCTGTCCGCGCGCCGGTCCTCAACGCCAGCCTCACCGACTGCGTGTTCGAACTGAAGCGCTCCACCTCGGAAGCCGAAGTCAACGCGCTCTTTCAGGAAGCGGCGCGGGGGCCGCTCGCCGGTATCCTGGGCTACGAGACCAGGCCCCTGGTGTCGGCGGACTATTGCAACGACACGCGCAGCTCGATCGTCGATGCACCTAGCACCATGGTGACCGACGGCACGCTGCTCAAGGTCTATGCCTGGTACGACAACGAGGTCGGCTATGTCTGCCGCATGGTCGATCTCGCCCGGATGGTGATCGATAAGGCCACGTGATGGCAACGAAGGCGCGCGACTATCTGATCGTCACCGCGTCGTACTGGGGCTTCACCCTGGTCGACGGCGCGCTGCGCATGCTCGTGCTGCTGCATTTCTTCCAGCTCGGCTACTCGCCGTTCACGCTCGCCTTCCTGTTCCTGCTCTACGAGTTCGCCGGCATCGTCGCCAATCTCGCTGGCGGTTGGCTGGCCACGCGCTTCGGCATCCCGCGCATGATGATGACGGGCCAGCTGCTGCAGATCGCCAGCCTGTTCCTGCTCTCGGCGCTCGATCCGGCATGGAGCCCCGTCCTCTCCGTTGCCTGGGTCGTCGTGGCGCAGGGCCTGGCCGGGCTCGCCAAGGACTTCACCAAGACCGCCTCCAAGTCGGCCATCAAGGCGACGGCGGGCGAGGGCGCAGGCCGTCTCTTCAAGTGGGTGGCATGGTTCACCGGCTCGAAGAACGCCATGAAGGGCCTGGGCTTCTTCGTGGGCGGCCTGCTGCTCGAGGCGGCAGGCTTCCGCGCGGCGCTCTGGCTGATGGCTGGGCTGCTGCTCGTCGTGCTGCTGGCTGGGCTGTTGCTGCTGCCGCGCGACCTCGGCAAGGCGAAGGCCTCGAAGACGATGCGCGAGCTGTTCGCCAAGTCGGCGGGCGTCAACCTGTTGGCAGCCGCGCGGGTCTTCATGTTCGGCGCACGCGACGTTTGGTTCGTCGTCGGCCTGCCGGTGTTTCTCTACGCCTCGGGATGGCGGTTCGTGGAGGTGGGCGCGTTCCTCGCCGCCTGGACGATCGCCTATGGCGGGCTGCAGGCCGTCGCGCCCGCCCTGGTGCCGCGCAGCGCCGACGGGCTCAGCCGCGAAGTGCCGGGCGCGCGCCTCTGGGCGGTCCTCCTGCTCGCCGTGCCGCTGGCGATCGCCCTCGTCTTGAACAGCCAGTTCGACCTGCGACCTGATCTCGTCGTCGTGGTGGGACTGGCGCTGTTCGCTTTGCCCTTCGCCGTCAACTCCTCGCTGCATTCGTACCTGATCCTGGCCTATGCAGGATCGGAGAAGGCGGCCGAGGATGTGGGCTTCTATTACGCCGCCAACGCCTGCGGCCGCCTCGCGGGAACACTCCTCTCCGGACTCTTCTACCAGTGGGGCGGTATCGGCTTCTGCCTCGGCGGCTCGGCGGCGATGCTGTTCGCCTGCTGGATCATCACCTTCCTGCTGCCCGGGGCGACCGGGAAGGTTCGCGCCCCGGCGATCTGAAGGTATTTCGAGAATTCTAGAAATATAGTTGACTCTGCGGGCGGGAGTACTATTTTTGTCGTTATGAAACTCGACGATGCCGCCGCCCGCCTCGAAGCGCTGGGCAATCCGACCCGATTGAAGATTTATCGCACCCTGGTGCGCGCCGGTGCCGAGGGGATGCCGGTCGGTCGCCTCCAGGCCAAGCTCGATGTGGCGGCCTCGACCCTGTCGCACCACATCAAGTCGCTGGTGATCGTTGGCCTCGTCACCCAGGTGCGGGAAGGGGCGACTCTGGTCTGTCACGCCAACTATGAGCTGATGCACGATCTCCTCGCCTACCTGGCCGAGGAATGCTGTGCCGATGGCGTGCGCCCGGCCGCGGAGAGGACATGCGTCGCCTAGATGACGATTTTGTTGCGTCTGGTCTTTCCAATATTCTAGAAGGATAGGAGATTTAACATGCCTGCTTCAATCACCCCTCCGAAGAAGAAGGTCGCCGTGATCGGCGCCGGTCCGGTGGGCCTCGCCGCAGCGGCACATCTGCTCGAACGCGGATTGGAACCCGTCGTCATCGAGGCCGGTCCGACCGTCGGCCATGCGGTCCGCCAGTGGAGCCACGTCCGCATGTTCTCGCCCTGGGAATACAATATCGACAAGACTGCCGACCGACTGTTGACCGAAGCTGGCTGGAACCGGCCGCAGCCCGACCACTATCCGACCGGCGCCGAGCTGGTGGAGCAGTATCTCGAGCCGCTGGCGACCCGGACGCGGCTCAAGGACCACATCCGGACCCAGAGCGTGGTGACGGCGATCGGCCGCGTGGGCTTCGACAAGGTGAAGACACGGGGTCGCGACGCCGCGCCCTTCGAGATCCGTTACCAGAACGGCAAGGGACCGGAAGTGCTGCGCGCCGATGCCGTCATCGATGCCACCGGCACCTGGTTCTCGCCCAATCCGGCCGGCGCCAACGGCCTGCCCGCCCTCGGCGAGCGCGAGGCGCGCGACCGCATCGCCTACGGCATGCCCGACGTGCTGGTCCGTGATCGTCCTCGCTATGCCGGCCGCTGCGTGGCCGTCCTGGGCGCCGGCCATTCCGCCGTCGGCACGCTTCTCGACCTCGCGAAGCTGAAGGAGCAGGAGCCCGCCACGCAGATCGTCTGGCTGCTGCGTGGCGACGCGCCGGAGAAGTCGTTCGGCGGCGGCTCGGCCGACCAGCTCGCGGCGCGCGGCGCGCTGGGCACCGCCTTCGCCGCGCTGGTGGCGAGCGGCAGCCTCACGATCGAGAGCGGTTTTAGGGTCAACCGTATCGCGCGCGAGGGCGACCGCATCGTCGTCGCGGAGGCGGGCTGCCCCGGTCGCCACGTCGCGGTCGATGAGCTGGTGGTCTCGACCGGCTTCCGGCCCGACCTCGACTTCCTGCGCGAGATCCGGCTTTCGCTCGATCCGGCGCTGGAGTGCCCGCCGGCGCTGGCGCCGCTGATCGATCCGAATGAGCATAGCTGCGGCTCAGTGCGCCCCCACGGCGCGCGCGAACTGGCGCAGCCCGAGGCGGGCTTCTACTTCGCCGGCATGAAGTCGTACGGTCGCGCCCCGACCTTCCTGATGATGACGGGCTATGAGCAGGTCCGTTCGATCGCGGCCGAACTGGCGGGCGACCATGACGCCGCTCGCCGGGTCGAGCTGGTGCTGCCGGAAACCGGTGTCTGCAACGGCGCGCCCGCGCAGGCCGCGCCTGCGGCGGCCGCCGCTGGATGCTGTGCGCCTGCCAAGACGGCGCCCGCCGCCAGCGGCTGTTGCGCCGGGCCCAAAGCCTCCTGATGAATCGCCGCCGGCTTTCGACGATCCTGGTTCTAGGGACAGCGCAGACGCTGGCCTGGGGCTCGACCTATTATCTGCCGGCGGTGCTGGCGGACGAGATGGCGCGCGACATCGGCATCTCGACCGACCTGTTCTTCGGTACCTTCTCCGCAGCCCTGATCATCTCTGCGGTGATCGGGCCGAAGGTGGGGCGGGTGATCGACCGGGCCGGCGGCAACGGCGTGCTGTCGGCGTCGAGCCTGCTGTTCGCGGCGGCGCTGGTGCTGTTGTCGCAGGCGCATTCGTTTCTGCCCTTCGCCGCCGCTTGGACCCTGCTGGGCATCGGCATGGGGCTTGGCCTGTACGACGCCGCCTTCGGCGCGTTGGGAAGGCTCTACGGCAAGGATGCGCGCGGAGCGATCACCGGCATCACCCTGCTGGCGGGGTTCGCCAGCACCGTCGCCTGGCCGCTCACCGCCTGGGGTGCCGCCGCAATCGGATGGCGCGAGACCTGTCTGATGTGGGCCGCCGCGCATGTCGTGATCGGTCTTCCCTGCAATTTCCTGCTGCTGCCGCGTCCGACTGATCTTGCGGCCACGCTCAAGGCGGTCGACGAGCCGGTGCCGTTCGATCGCACGATGGTGCTGCTGGCCATCGCCTTCTCCGGCGCGTGGATCGTCTCGTCGGGGATGGCGGCGCACTTCCCGCGCATCATGGAGGCGGCGGGCGCCACGCCCACGCAGGCCATTGCGGCTGGCGCCCTGATCGGACCGGCCCAGGTTGCGGCGCGCATGCTCGAGGCCGGGCCGCTGCGACACCTTCACCCCCTGACCTCGGGCCGCCTCGCCACCACAACTCATCCGGTGGGCAGCGCCCTCTTGCTCGGCTTCGGCGGTGGTCTGATGGCCAGCGTCTTCGCAGTGCTGCACGGAATGGGTAACGGCGTGATCACCATCGCGCGCGGGACGGTTCCCCTCGCGCTCTATGGCCCCAAGAGCTACGGCTATCGCCTGGGGCTGCTGGGGGCGCCGTCGCGCTTCCTGTCGGCCGGCGCGCCCTTCGTCTTCGCCCTTCTGATCGACCGGCTCGGCGCCGGGGTCCTGATCATCTCCTCCGCCCTCTGCCTCACGGCGTTCGCGGCGCTCTGGATGATCCCGCTGCCGCAACCCGGCGCCAGCCATGCCGACTGACGGACCGAGCGGCGCGCGCCTGGTGGTCGTCGTCTGTGCGGCCCAGATCTTCGTCCAGATCGGCGCCGGCTTCTGGCCCGCGCTGCTGCCGCAGATGATGCAGCGGTGGAGCCTCACGAACAGTGAAGCGGGATGGATCACGGCCATCTTCTTCGGGGCCTACATGGTCTCCGTGCCGGTGTTGGTCACGCTCACCGATCGGGTCGACGGAAAGAGGGTCTACCTGTTCGGCGTCGCCTGCACCGTCGCGGGCCACCTGATGTTCGGTCTGTTCGCCGACGGCTTCTGGTCGGCCTTCGTCACGCGCGCGCTGGCGGGCCTCGGATGGGCCGGCACCTACATGACCGGCCTCAAGCTGTTGGCCGACCAGGTCAATTCCAAGTTGATGTCGCGAGCCGTCACCGGGCACGCGGCGAGCATCGGGATTTCCGGAGCCGTGTCGTTCCTCCTCGGCGACATCCTCGCGGACTGGCTTGGCTGGCAGTCCGCGTTCGTGTTCTCCGCGCTGACGGCGGCCGTCGCCTGGACCATGGTCGCCTTCGTCGTGCCTTCCCGTCGACCGGCACCGCGCAAGCCCGCCCAGGGCGGCGGCCTGTTCGACTTCCGGCCGGTGATCCGCAACACATCCGCCTTCGCCTATTCGGTCGTCTACTGCGTCCACACACTGGAGATGAGCGCGCTCAGGGGGTGGGGCGTGGCCTTCCTGGCGTTCGTCGCGACGCATACCGGCCTGACCGATGAGACGCTGTCGCCGGCGCTGGTCGTCACCGTGCTGGCCCTGCTTGGCACGATGTCGAGCGTGATCGGCAACGAGGCGTCGATCCGCTTCGGCCGCCGTCGCCTCGTCGCCACGGCGATGGTGCTGTCGATCGGCTTTGCCGCCATCGTGGGCTTCGCCGGCTCGACCAACTACTGGCTCGCCGTGGTGTTGCTGATCGTCTACGGCATGGTCGTCTGGCTCGATTCCTCATCGGTGACGGCAGGTGCGGCCGGCAACGCCGATCCCGCGCGCCGCGGCGCCACGCTCGCGGTGCACTCGACGTTGGGCTATGCGGGCGGCTTCGTGGGCCCGCTGGTCGTCGGCTGGACGCTCGACCTCGCCGGCGGCATGTCGCCGATGGCCTGGGGCCTCGCTTTCCTCATCGTCGGCGTGCTGATGCTTGGAGCGCTGGGAGCCTTCCTCCTGCTGAAGCCGGCCAATCTCGCGGGAGATCGCAGGGACTGACGAGAGCGTGACGGGCCGCGCTCTCAGTGCCTGGACCGGCCCGTCCTGGGCGTAGGCTTGACTGGAGCCTTTTCCAGCCGTTCGATCCGCTGTTCGAAGCCCTTCTGCATCTTTTCCATGCGCTGCTGGAGCTGCTGGTCCTGGACCTTGAGCTGTTCGATCTGCTGCGAGAGGGCCGCGATCGAGCGTTGCAACTCGTTCAGGCGGGCATCGACGCTCTGGGCCGCGGCGGCGCCGGGCACCAGGAGCAGGGCCAGCACGACGAGGCGCGGCATGCTCGCCCTGCTGCCTATTCGGCCGCCTGCTTCAGCTGCGTCGGCACCGTCTCGCCGGCGAACAACGCAGCGCGGGCGGCGTCGTACTCGGCCTTGAGGCGGGTCACGATCTCGGCGGCGGGCGGGGCGTCGTGGATCTGGCCGACGCCCTGGCCGGCGCCCCAGATGTCACGCCAGGCCTTGACCTTCATGTTGCCGCCCGAGCCGAAGTTCATCTTGCTCTTGTCGGCTTCCGGCAGCGCGTCGGGATCGAGGCCGGCCGCGGCGATGCTGCGCTTCATGTAGTTGCCGTGCACGCCGGTGAAGAGGTTGGTGTAGACGATCTCCTCGCCGGTCGAATCGATGATGCACTGCTTGTTGGCGTCGGTGGCGTTGCCTTCCTTGCTCGCGGTGAAGCGCGTGCCGAGATAGGCGAGGTCGGCGCCCATGGCCTGGGCCGCCAGCACCGAGGCGCCATTGGAGATCGAGCCCGAGAGCAGGATCGTGCCGTCGTAGAACTGGCGCACTTCGGGCACCAGCGCGAAGGGCGAGAGGCGGCCGGCATGGCCGCCGGCGCCGGCGCAGACAAGAATGAGACCGTCGACGCCGGCCTTCAGCGCACGCTTGGCGTGGGCCACGTTGGTCACGTCATGGAACACCAGGCAGCCGTAGCGGTGGGCCGAGACGACGACGTCGTCGGGCGCGCGCAGCGACGTGATCTGGATCGGCACCTTGTACTTCTCACACATGTCGACATCGTGCTGCAGACGGTCGTTGGAACTGTGCACGATCTGGTTGACGGCGAAGGGCGCGACCTTCTTCTCGGGGTGCTTGGCCTTGTACTCGCCCAGTTCGCCGGTGATGCGCTTCAGCCATTCCTCAAGCAGCTCCTTCGGCCGCGCGTTCAGCGCCGGGAAGGAGCCGACGACGCCCGCCTTGCACTGCTCGATGACGAGGTCGGGGTTGGACACGATGAACAGCGGCGCGCCGACCACCGGGATCGAGAGGTTGTCGCGCAGCAGGGCGGGAAGGGCCATCGTTTCGCTCCTTGGATTCGTCTTTTCGTCGTGTCGGTTACGGGCCTAGCACGGCCCCGGTCTTTTTCGCTACTTCGCCAGCTCGTAGGCGCCGCCTTTTTCCAGCGCCTTCTTGTATGCGGGACGGGCATGGATGCGGTCGAGGAAGCCCTTCAGCTTCGGCATCTTGTTGACCATCGGCGAGCGCGCCGTGGCGGCCTCCAGCGGAAAGCTCATCTGGATGTCGGCCGCGGTGAACGCGGGGCCGGCGAACCACTCGCGGCGCATCAGCTCGCCTTCGAGGAACATGAAGTGGTTGCCGATCTGCGGCATCAGCAGCGACTTGTCGGCACCGTTCGAGATGGCTCGCGCCACCGGCCGCATGAAGAAGGGCACGCGCGACGGGATGCGGTTGAACACCAGCTTCATGAACAGGAGCGGCATCAGCGAGCCCTCCGCGTAGTGCATGAAATAGGTGTAGTGCAGCCGCTCGGGCGTTCCGGGGGCCGGGGTGAACCGGCCGCCGCCATAGGTTTCCGACAGATATTCGAGGATGGCGCCCGACTCGGCCAGCACCTTGTCGCCGTCAGTGATGACCGGCGACTTGCCCAGCGGATGCACGTTGCGCAGCTCGTCGGGGGCCTGCATCGAGGGTTTGCGCTGGTAGCGCTTCACCTCGTAGGGCAGGCCGAGCTCTTCCAGCATCCAGAGAATGCGCTGCGAGCGGGAATTGTTCAGGTGATGGACGGTGATCATCCTCACAGCGTACCGGGCCGCCAGTTGCCGTGGAAGCCCGCCGGCACCCGGCTGCTGAGATGGGCAAGCGCTACCGGACCCTTGGCGATGTCGGTCGCCTCGAAGACCGCGAGATCGCTGCGGCCCTCGCCGGAGCGATAGATCACCGAGAGCACCCAGCCATCGCCCTCGGCCGCCTTATCGTGGCGCGGCACGAACACCGGCTCGCCGAACCGGTCGTCCTCGCCCGCCTGCCAGGTGGCGTTGGTGCCCTTCTTCAGGTCGTAGTGGGTGATGCCCTCGCCGCGGCGGACGCCGGCATGGGCGATGTTGCCCGACACGATCCAGCCGTGACGATAGTCGCTCATGCAGAAGCGCTCGTCGAAGCGCGGGAACTCGCCGGCGCGGTCGTCGAGCTGCTCCTCACGGAAGGTGTTGCCCTGGCCGCCGAGGTCGAAGGTCCAGCGGAACAGGCGTGCCGCCGGCGGCTCCTTGGTCGAGGGCGAGCCGTCGGGCAGCGGGAACAGCGGCGCCACGTCGTACTTCATGACGTCGATCACGACCTTGCCGTCCGCCGTCTCGAAATGGTTCATCGGATGGAAGACGTAGGACGGCGGCGCCGTCACCCACTTCACGTCGGCCACCGTGCCCTTGCGCGGGATGAAGGCGATGTGCGTGCCCTTGTCCGGCTCCCAGGCGAAGGGCGGCAGCCCGCCCATCGCGCGCTCCATCGACGAGGTGAGCGGGAACACCGGCACGACGATCCAGTTCTTCGTCACCGCGAAGTCGTGGATCATCGACGGGAAGGGCCCCTCGAGAATCTCGGCGCGCGTGACCGTGCCGTCGTCGGTCACGGTCTGGATGCTGACTTCCTTGGTGAAGCGGCCCTTCGCCGAATAGCCGAAGAAGATCATCTCGCCGGTCTCGGGATCGAACTTGGGATGCGCCGTGAACGGCCCACAGAGCATGTCGCCGAACGTCTCGTAGCCGCCGTCCTTGGGGCCGACCGGCATCAGGCTCTTGGGGTCGAGCGAGAAGGGGGCGTGCGCCTCCTCCAGCGCCAGCAGCTTGCCGCCGTGCCAGACGATGTTGGTGTTGGCGATGGTGGAGTTGAGCGCAAACACGCGCGGGTCGGTGTAGCGCGGATTGCCGAACGTGCCGGACAGGCCCTCGCCCTCCTCGTTCTCGATCTTCCACTTCGGTGTCCGCACCCAGCGGTTCTTGTACGAGACGTTGCCGTTCTCGATGTGGAAGGCGTGGATCATGCCGTCGCCGCCGAACCAGTGATAGGGCCCGCGCGGCGCGAACTGCGGGTTCGGCCCGTTGCGGTAGAGCGTGCCCAGAAGCTCTTTCGGCATCTCGCCGCTGATCTGGAGATGCCCGGCATCGGCCTCGGTATTGACGGGCGCGTAGTAGCCGCGAAGGAACGGATTGTCGGTCGGGAATGCCTTGGCCACGGGAAGTCTCCTTCTGGGTAACGCCGTGTATCTATGAGACGTTATCCATACACGGCGTTTCCCGCAAGGAGATATTTGGGGATAAAATGCTCCGTCGTCTCGACCGAAGCCTCGCGTAGCGAAGCGTAGTGGAGAGACCTATATCTTGCGATTGGACGGCTTGAGACAAAAAGGTCTCTCCACTTCGCGCTACTCGCTGCGGTCGAGACGACGGCCATGGAAATCGGTTAGTCACGCTAGGATGAACCCATCCAATCCTGTCCTGCTGCCCGGCTATTCCGCTGTTCCCTCCGGCCACGTCGCTACCATCGTGACGAGTCTCGAAATGTTGAGCCGGCCGCCCGCACGATCTGCGCAGCCGTTTCCGGCGGGCGTCACGCTGGAGCCGCTGGAGCGCACGATCGCGGCCTATCGCAAGCTCTATCGGGCGGTGGGGACGGAGTGGCTGTGGTTCTCGCGGCTGGTGATGGCGGACGAGAAGTTGCAGGCGATCCTCGACAATCCGCAGGTGGAGTTCTTCGCGCTGCGGCAGGAAGGGCGAGATGCCGGGATCCTCGAACTGGATTTCAGCAAGCCGGGAGAATGCGAGCTGTCGTTTTTCGGCGTGGCGCCGGGCCTGGTCGGCACGGGAGTCGGCCGGGCGCTGATGAACGAGGCGATCGTGCGGGCCTGGGCGCGGCCCATCCGGCGTTTCTGGGTGCATACCTGCACGCTCGACCATCCGGCGGCTCTCGACTTCTATCGTCGATCGGGCTTCGTGCCCTTTGCCTTCCAGGTCGAGGTGTTTCCCGACCCGCGCCTTACCGGCGCCTTGCCGCGGGACTGCTCACGGCACGTGCCGTTGCTCGACTGATGCCGCGGCGCCCGCAGCCTCGCGGTCCTCGATCCGCCGGTAGTGGAACCAGCCGGCGATGCCGAGGGCCAGCAGGAGCAGGCCGAGATAAAACTCGGTGTGGGTTGGGCCGATCAGGTCGAAGAGCGGCGTGGCCGCGAGATTGAACAGCAGCATCGAGCCCGCCATCACCGCGAGTCGCAGCCGGAAGACACGGGCGATCTCGGCGCCGCGGAACACGGTCTGCATGCGCGTGATCATCGGGATGAAGAAGAAGGGCCCGCCGAAGCCCGCGACCAGCCCCGCCAGCATCATCGCCGGCAGCTTGTAGGGGTTGTCGATACCCCAGGCTGCCAGCGCGATCAGGGCGAAGCCGCTACCCATCGCCACGTAGCCCAGGAACATGGTCGAGAGCGGACGGCGGAAGCGGACGCTGCCCGCCACCAGGTTGCCGACCACGTCGCCCACGCCGCAGGCGCCGACGATCATGCCCAGCGACGCGAGGCCGTGCAGGCCGAACAGGTGCGGGTCGTGCTCGACCACCATCAGCGCGATGCATAGCTGCAGCGCCACGCTCCAGGGTCCGTTCGCGAAGGCGTTGACCATCAGCAGCGCACCCATCGTACGCTGGCGCAACATCAGTCGCGCGCCGTCGAGCAGGGCGTCCCAGGCGCCGCGCCAGCCGCCGCGGCCGGGCCGCGGCTTGTTCGTCGGGTCGACCAGCCGGTCGCGCACGGCCCACACCGCCACGGCCGAGAGCACGAAGCCCAATGCCGTGATCGACAGGAAATGGATCACCGGCAGCAAGGTGTTGAGGACCGCCGCCATCATCGGTCCGATCAGGCGGGCGAGCCGCCACGTCGCGTCGAACAGGCCGTTGATCGCCTGCATGGCGTCGCGGTCGGTGACCAGCACCGGCACCGCCGACTGCAGCGCCGGCGTGAACACCATGCGCATCGCCGCGAGGCCCATGACCGACAGGATGAGGAGGGGGATCGAGATTCCCCAGATGTAGAAGCCGATCACCGGCAGCAGGGCGAGCATCGCGCTCGCATACTTGGCGCCGATCATGGCGCGGTCGGCTCGCCAGCGGTCGAAGGCCGAGGCACCCAGCAGGCCGACCACCAGCATGGCGCCGTACTGCGTGGCGTTCACATAGCCCGCGGCATTGCCGATCTGCGCGGCCGCGATCCACACGACAGCGACGCGAAACAGGTCCTCGCCGATGGTCGAGGCGGCGAGGCCCGACCAGATCGTGGCGACAGCCGGATCCTTCAGCGGACGGAAGACGGGGATCACCAACCCGCCTCCCCATTCAAATGGGGAGGTGCCCGCGTAACCGCGGGCGGAGGGGGCACGAACTCGGAGCGGGCGAGAAGGGCTGACCCCTCCGTCAGCGCGAGGCGCTGACACCTCCCCATTTGAATGGGGAGGCGAACCTGAGTCACTTCACCCACACGCCGCCGTCCTTGTTGCGGTAGCCGAGGCTGAGATACGCTGCGTCGACCAGCGATTGGCCGCGTTCGTTCATCAACAGGCCGGGGCCCATGCGGTTCATCGTGTAGCCGAACGACATTCCCGCGGCCGGATCGGCGAAACCCAGCGAGCCGCCGGCACCGACATGGCCGAAGGCGGCGCTGCCGAGGATGACGCTGTCGCAATCCTCGCCCCACAGTTTGGCGGCGAGGCTGCGCTTGCGGTTGTCCATCGACTTCATGAAGCCCAATGCGAAACGCGTCGGGATGCGCAGGGTGGCGTCGTCGTGGGTCGCCATCGAGACCTCACCCATGCGCGCCAGCGTCGTGGTGTCCACTAGGTCGCCGCCGCCATTCGCCAGTGGCGCGTACATGCCAGCGAGGCCGCGCGCGTTGGTGATGCCGTTGGCCGCACCGATCTCGGCCGCGTGGCCCGCCCGCGTGTTGGCGCCGCCCGAGCGCCAGGCGCCGTTGTTGAAATAGAAGAGGGCGGCCACAGATTCCTTGTTGGTGGCGAGGTCGCGCATGAAGGGCGTCACCGCGTCGGCCGCCTTGTAGACATGCGCCACGATGGGTGCGACCCGCGGCTCGATCTCCTCGGGCAGGCCGATCCAGAAATCGAGGCCCAGCGGCCCCGCGATCTCCTCGCGAAAGAAGGTGCCCAGCGACTTGCCCGAGGCGCGGCGCACCATCTCGCCCACGGTCCAGCCGAATGTGAAGCCGTGATAGCCGTTGCGCGTGCCGGGCTCCCAGAACGGCACCTCGGCCGCCAGCCGCTCCGTCATGTAGGCCCAGTCGTAGGGTCCGTCGTCCTTCACCTTGGCCCGCACCGCCGGCACCGCCGAGGAATGGTCGAGCATCATGCGCGTCGTCACGCGCTCCTTGCCGTGCTGTGCGAACTCCGGCCACAGCTCGGCGACCGGCGCGTCGATATCGAGCGCGCCGCGGCTCGCCAGCATGTGCGCGCAGAGCGCCGTCGCGCCCTTGGTGCAGGAGAAGACGATGCTGACCGTGTCGCGTGTCCAGGGCGCCTGGGTCTTCGCATCGGCGACGCCGCCCCACAGGTCGACGACCGTCTCGCCGCCAACCGTCAGGCAGACCGACGCGCCGATCTCGCCTTTTTCCTTCAGGTTCTTCTCGAAGGCCTCGGCGACCCGCTCGAAGCCCGGCCGGCAGGTGCCCTGGGTCATCGTTGAACTCATTGCTTCGGCACCGCGATATTGAAAGCGTCGAGCACGAAGCGTGCGCAGTGCGACAGGCCGGTCTGGTCGATCCCATGGCCGACGTCCTTGGCGATGTGCACACCGACCTGCACGCCGTTCTCCTGCAAGGTGTGCGCGGCGCGTTGCGTCAGGACCGCCGGTAGCATGTCGTCGCTGTCGCCATGGACCAGCAGGACCGGCGGCTTCGACCTGATCTCCGTCTCCAGCGCCTCGGGCGCGGCCAGCATGCCGGAGAAGCCGACGATGCCCGCCAGCGGCTTCGCGCGGCGCAGGCCGACATGCAACGCCATCATCGTGCCCTGGCTGAAGCCGATCAGGACGGTCTTCGATTCGTCGAGCCCGTATTTCGCCATCGTGTCATCGAGGAACTGCTCGACGAAGGGGGCGGCCGAGCGCACGCCCGCCGCCGCGACCTCGGGATCGAGGCGCGAGATGCCGAACCACTGGAAGCCCATCGGATTGCCCTCGCAGGGATAGGGCGCGTTGGGTGCATGGAACACCACGTCGGGCATCAGTGGCGCCAGCACGGGCGCGAGGCCGATCAGGTCGTTGCCGTCGGCGCCGTAACCGTGCAGCAGGATCACCAGATGGCCGGGCTTGCCGCCAGCATGGGGGCCGTGGCTCGGGCCGTCGATCTTCCTGGTCATTTGGTCTTTTTCTCCCTTGCGCTCCAGTCCGGCATGTTGCGGCGATAGTGCCAGAGGACGAGCGCGGCTGCGCTGCGCCAGGGCCGCCAGGCCTCGGCGATTTTGAGAAGCCGCTTTGCGTCGGGGCGGTTGCGCAGCTTCTTGAGATGCTGCGCCGCCACGACGAGGCCGAGATCGAGCCCCGGCATGATGTCGGGCCGGCCGTGCGCGAACATCAGGTAGATCTCCGCGGTCCACGGGCCGATCCCCTTGGCCTGGGTGAGCATGGCGATGGCCGCCGCATCGTCGAGCTCATGTAAGGCCTCGAACGAGATCCGGCCTTCGACGATGTCGGTGGCGAGGCTTCTGCCGTATTTCATCTTGGCGCCCGAGAGACCGACGGCGCGCAGCTGCTCGTCGCTCATCGCCAGAAAATCCGCCGGCTCCATCGACGGCACGGCCGCTTCGAGCCGCAACCAGATGCTGCGGGCGGCATGAACCGAGACCTGCTGGCCCACGATCGATCGCATCAGGCCGCCATAGCCCGTCGGCATCTCGCGCAGTTCCGGAGGACCCGCCTCCGCGAGTGCACGCGCGATGTCGGGATCGGCAGCCGCCAGCTCGGTCAGCGCCTTCTTCAGAGTCTTCTTGTCGAGGACGATCCGGGGCGAGGTCTTGAGTGCCGTTTTGGCCATGTTGTTCCCGCCATAGCACGCGGCGAGGCGGAACTGTAAGTTCGGCATGTGGAGACCGAAGTGATTCCTCGACTGCCTGCCTTGCATGCCGCGATGCTCTCGCGTGTCGTGGCTTCGGTGCCGGCCGACCTGCGTTTCGAGGCACTGGTCGGCGCCGGCTCGATGGTCACGGGCGGCTTCGATGACGAGTCCGACCTCGATCTGGTGCTGCTGGTGCGACCGGACGCTTTCGCCACGGCGATGGCCGACCGCCGCGCCTTTGCTGGCGGGCTCGGCGACCTGCTGGCGTGTTTCAGTGGCGAGCATGTCGGGGAGCCGCGACTGCTGATCTGTCTCTACGGGCCGCCGCTGCTGCATGTCGATTTCAAGTTCGTCGCGGCCGACGACCTGTCGGGATTTGTCGAGCGGCCGCTGCTCTTGTGGGCGCGAGACCCGGAGACGATGCAGTGCCGGCTCGATGCACTGCAGATCAAGCCGGCGCTGCGCGACGGCCAATGGTTCGAGGATCGCACCTGGGTCTGGATGCACTACAGCGCGACCAAGATCCGGCGCGGAGAGTATTTCGAGGCGCTGGCCGCGCTCGATTTCTTCCGCGAGGCCGTGCTGGGACCGATGCTGCGACGCCAGGCGGGCGAGCGACCACGCGGCCTGCGCCGCATCGAGACAAGTTCCGGTGCGGTCGACCGTCTGCTGCCCACGGTGGCGACGTGCGATCGCGCCTCCCTCGTCGCGGCGTGGCATGCCTCGATCGCTCTCTATCTCGACCTGCGTGCTGTCGATCCGCCGCCGCATCCGATCGCGCACATGCCGGGCGCGTTGCTCGACTTCCTCGACGGCCCGGCATGACCATCGTCACGCGTTTTGCCCCCAGCCCGACGGGCGAACTTCATCTCGGCAGCGCCTATTCGGCCCGCATCGCCTGGCGGCGTGCGCGCGACGCGGATGGCAGCTTCCTGGTGCGCATCGAGGATATCGACATCCGCCGCTGCCGCCGCGAGTACGAGACGGCGATGCTGGCGGACCTGCAGTGGCTCGGTCTCGCCTGGGACGGCGAGGTGCGCCGCCAGTCGGATCATTTCGCGGATTACGGCCGGGTGATGGACCGGCTCGACGCGCGCGGCCTGGTCTATCCCTGTTTCTGTACGCGAGCCGACATCGCGGCGTCCACGAGCGCCCCGCACCCGACGGAAATGGGGCCCGACGGCCCGCTCTATCCCGGCACCTGCCGCCATCTGTCGAACGAGGAGCGTCGCCGCCGCATCGCCGCGGGCGTCGAGCACTGTATGCGCTTCGATTGCGCCCGCGCGGCGGAGCAGGCGGGACCCTATTCCTTCGTCGACGAGACGCTGGGCCGCATCGAGGGGCAGCCGCTGTTGATGGGCGACTTCGTGATCGCGCGCAAGGACACGCCGACCAGCTACCATCTCTCGGTGACGGTTGACGATCATCTGCAGGGTGTCACGCTCGTCACGCGCGGCATCGACCTGCTGCCCTCCACCCATGTCCACGCCCTGCTGCAGAAGCTGCTGGGCTATGCTGCGCCGCAATATGCGCATCACCCGCTTCTGACCGACGAGAACGGCCGCCGCTTCGCCAAACGCGATCGCGACCTCACCATCCGCAGCTTGCGCGAGAGCGGGAAGAGTGCGGCCGAGGTATTCGAGATGATCGATGGTTGGAGTTGCGCGCCCCCCGTGAAGGGCTGACACTTCGGTCATGGACCGGAAAGAACAACTGGCCGTCGGGAGGCGGCTGCTCGGCCATATCGACGGCCGCACCACCGATCTCGCCGACGCGCTGTTCCGCAACCGTGTCGACGCCTATTCCTGCCGCGAACGTGCCGCCCGCGAACGCGACGCGCTGTTCCGCAGCCAGCCCCTGTTCATGGGCCTGTCCTCGCGGCTCTCCAAACCCGGTGACTACATCACCGAAGACGTGGCCGGGATGCCGGTGCTGCTGGTGCGCGGCCTCGACGGCGAGGTGCGCGCCTTCGCGAACATCTGTCGCCATCGTGGCGCACCGGTCGCGGAGGGCTGCGGCAACGCCCGCGCCTTCGTCTGTCCCTATCACGCCTGGACCTACGACTCCCAGGGCAAGCTGCTGGGCGTCACCGACAAGGTGGGCTTTGCCGGACTCGACCTCGGCGCGCACGGTCTGGTGAGGCTGCCGGCCGGCGAGAAGCACGGCATGATTTTTGTACGCGCGACGCCCGTGCGCGAGGGCGAGCGTGCCGGGATCGACGTCGATGGTGTGCTGGGTTCCTTTGTTTCGGACTTCGCGGCACTGCGACCCGAAACCTACCCGCTCTATTCGGTCGACCGCATCACACCGCGCATCAACTGGAAGTTCGCCGTCGATACGTTCCTCGAGGGCTATCACATCCCGCACCTGCACCGGAAAACAATCGCGCCGTACTTTATCGGCAACTGTGGCACCTTCGACGGCGCGGGGCCTCACGGCCGCATGTGCGTGCCGCGGACCTCGATCGAGGCGCTGCGCGCGCTGCCTGACGACGAACGCAACCTGCACCCGCACATCATCGCGATCTACCAGCTCTTCCCCAACACCATCGTTATCTGGCAGGTCGACCATATCGAGGTCTGGCGCGCCTTCCCCGATCGCAACGACCCCGGAAGCTGCTCCGTCGAGTTCACGCTCTACCGCCCCGCCGACAGTGACCGCCCGGAGAAGCACTGGGCCAAGAACCGCGACATCGCGATCCGCACCGTGCTGGAGGAGGACTTCCCGCTGGGCGAGCGCATGCAGATCGGCTTCGAGTCCGGCGCGACGGACGAGGTCATCTATGGTCGCAACGAGCCCTCGCTCGTCCATTTCCACAGCTCGATCCGAAGTGTGCTGGGTGTGGCGGCGTGAACGACCTTTTCATGTTCCTCTCCCCCGCTAGGGGGAGAGGCTAGGTGAGGGGGCGTCCAAGGCTCGTGCGCAACCCCCTCACCCAACCTCTCCCCCTAGCGGGCGAGAGGAGTTCGAGATGACCACCAACCGCACGACGCGTGTCGCGCTGGTGCTCAGCGTCATCCTGTTTGCCGCGAGCCTCACGCAGGATGCGTTCTGCGTCTCCGGCATCTGCTCGGACTGGCCGGGCTGGAGCATCCTGCTGTTCGGCGCGCTGGGGCACACGAGCTGGTTCGCCAACCCGCTGCTCGCAGCGTCGTGGATCGCCGCGTTGTTCAGCCGCCGCGTGCCGGCGCTGATCCTGGCCTTTGCTGCGCTCGGTCTCGCCGGCTCGTTCATGTTCGAGACGAATGTGATCACCAACGAGGCCGGCATGGCCAATCCGGTGACGGGCCTGCGCGAGGGCTACTGGCTGTGGCTTGCAAGCATGGGCTTCGGTGTCGTCGCAGCGGCCTTCGCGCGCAAGATGCCGGTGAAGCTGTAACACAACCCCGTCGTCTCGACCGGAGCGCCGAAGGCGCGAAGCGGAGAGACCTTCTCTCAGCTAAAAGCCGGCTGAGTGTAGAGAGAAGGTCTCTCCGCTACGCCTCGCTGCGCGAGGCTCCGGTCGAGACGACGGGTATTTCATTTTATCGCCCCTCGAGCTGCTTGTTGATCCACACCTGCACGGTGTTCGACTCCAGGAACTCGTGCGCGGTCTTGCGCTTCGCCGGATCGCGGGCGTCGCCATCGATGATCGCGCTGATCACGTCGCATTTGTAGGAGACGGCCACGGCCTCGCCGTAGCGCAGGGACTTGTTGTTGCGCCGGTGGACGTAAACGCGGGTCCAACCCACGAGATCGGTCACGCGGAGCCGCTCGCCGGGACCGACCGGCTCGAAGCGCGGATCGAGGAGGCGGATGTCGACGGCACGTTCCAGCGCCGCGTCGTTCGCGATGCCTTTCGGGCAGTCGCCGCTGCTGCCGAGACCATTCAGCGTCAGCCAGACATAGACATCGTGATCCTCGCCACTATAGGCGTGACCCGCTGGCGCACGCTCGGTCGAGAGCGGCCAGGTGAAGGGGCGCCAGCCAAGCTTGTCGGTCGGCCCCAGCGCCACCTGCCGTTCGGCGAACCAGGCGAGCACCGCCAGCGCGGCGACCTGCGCCACGCCGAGCACGATGTAGAGGCGCGTCTGGCGGCTGATAGCCATCAGACGCGCTTTCCCATTCCGTCAGATCTGATGCGCCATTGGCGGCGCGGGGATCGGGCGGACGCGTTCGTAGGCAGCGGCGGCGCGCAGGACGAGCGCGTCCCGGGCGTGGCCACCGACGATCTGCAGGCCGATCGGCATGCCCTCGCGGTCGAGGCCGCAGGGGATGGTGGCGGCCGGCTGGCGCGTCAGGTTGAAGGTCAGCGTGAAGGGCGTCCAGCCGATGTCGACACCGTCGCCGCCCCAGGCTGCGTTCTCGTTCACCGCGAAGGCGGTCATCGGCATGGTCGGGGTCAGCAGCAGGTCGTACTTGGCCATGAACTGGTTCATGATCGCCGAGATTGCCTGGCGCTGATGGATCGCGGTGACGACCGCTTCCTGACCGAGATTGACGCCGTATTCGGCGGCCTTCAGCAGGCCGGGATCCATCAGCTCGCGCTTCTCGGGGCTGAAGTTATTGAGCAGCAGGGCGACGTTCGACTGCCAGTGAGCGTTCAGCACCTTGCGCGGGTCCATGCCCATGAAGTCGGGCGAATCCTCGACGATCCTGGCGCCCAGGGTCTTGAACACCTTGACCGCCTGTTCGACCGCCACCGCCACGTCGCGGTCGATCTTCTCGCGCTCGACGAAGCCCAGGTGGGGGGAATAGGCAATGCGCAGGCCCTTCACGCCCTTGTCGAAGCCCTTGAGATAGTCTTCGGCATCGTCAGGGCGGCCATAGGGGTCTCGCGGATCGGGGCGGGCGATGACGTTCATCATCATCGCCGCGTCGCGCACGGTGCGCGTCATCGGGCCGACGTGCGACAGGGTGCCCTGCGCCGAGACGGGCCACAGCGGCACGCGCGCCTGGGTGGGCTTCAGGCCGAAGATGCCGGAGAAGGAGCAGGGGATGCGGACCGAGCCCGCGCCGTCGGTGCCGATGGCGAGGTTGCCCATGCCGACCGCCTCGGCCGCCGTGCCGCCGCCCGAGGAACCGCCGGGCGTGCGGCCGATCTTCCACGGATTGTGCGTGGCGCCGTAAAGCTTGGAATCGGTCACGCCCTTCCAGCCATATTCCGGCGACGTCGTCTTGCCGAGCAGCACGGTCCCGGCCTCGCGCAGGCGCTGCGCCACCGGCGCGTCGACGTTGAAGGGTCCGTCGGGATCGGTGGCCAGGCTGCCCATGCGCGTGGGCATGCCCTTGGTCAGCACCATGTCCTTGATGGTAATCGGCACGCCGTCGATGTCCGAGAACCGCTTGCCGCCCTTCTTCCAGCGCTTCTCGGAAGCGCGCGCCTGGCGCATCGCGGTGTCGGGATCGAGATGCTGGAAGGCGTTGAGCTGGCCGTTGAAGGCATCGATGCGGGCGAGTGCGGCCTTCGCAGCCTCGACCGGCGAGGCCTTGCGGGCCTTGAAGAGTTTCACCAGCTCGTGGGCCGGCATCATCGCAAGGTCGGCAGTCATCTACTTGGTCTCCGGAAGGACAGGGAATTCGAGGGGATGGGCGTCGGCGTAGGCGGCGGCGGCGCGCAGCACCAGCGCGTCGTTGTAATGGGCGGACACGATCTGCAGCCCGACGGGGAGGCCCTGCCGCGACAGGCCGCAGGGCACCGTCGCCGCGGGATGGCGCGTCAGGTTGAACTGCGGCGTGTAGGGCGACCACATGAAGTTCGGCTTGCCGTCGGGGCCGGGCGGCAGGTTGGTGCCGGTCTCGAAGGGCTGCACGGCGACGGTGGGCGTGAGCAGCAGGTCGTACTTCGCGAAGAAAAGGTTCCAGGCGAGGGTGAGGTCGCGCCGCGTCACCTGCGCGTTCACCACGTCCTGCAGGGTGTAGCGCAGGCCCGCCTTCGCGCCGGCCAGCAGGCTGGGATCGAACTCGCCGTGGCGCGCTTCGGGAAAGACCTGCAGCAGGCGCTGCAGCGCCGACAGCCAGTGGATCACGAAGGCGCGGCTCGCCTCGGCGAAGGAGAAGGGCGCCTCGACCTCCTCGACCGTGCAGCCCAGCGCCTCGAAGTCGCGGGCCGCCTTCGTCACCATCGCAGCGACCTCGATGTCGAGTGGATGGTCGCCGAAACGCAGCGCGAAGCCGATCTTCAGCTTCCTCGGCAAGGTCGTGAGCTTCTTCGTGTAGTCCGTGTCGTCCGGAGGCAGAGCGTAGCCATCGCGCGGATCGGGCCGGGCGATGGCGTTCATCATCAGCGCGGCGTCGAGCGCGGTTCGCGTCATCGGGCCGGTGTTCGACAGGTCGCCGGTCATCGACGGCGGCCAGGCCGGCACGCGGCCGAACGTGGCCTTGAGGCCGATCAGCCCGCTGAAGCTCGCGGGGATGCGCACCGAGCCGCCGCCGTCGGTGCCGATGGCGGTCGGACCGAGGCCCGCTGCGACCGCGGCACCGGCGCCGCCCGAGGAGCCGCCCGGCGTCACGCCGGTGTTCCAGGGATTGCGCGTGATCCCGTGCAACGGCGAATCGGTCACGCCCTTGTGCCCGTATTCCGAGCTGGTGCTCTGCGCGAAGACGATCGCGCCGGCCTCGCGCAGCCGGGCTACCGCCGGCGCATCGGCATCGACGGGTGTCTTGTCGGTGAGCTTGCTGCCCATCGAGGCGGGCCAGCCCTTCACCCTCACCAACTCCTTGATCGAGACCGGCACGCCGTCGAGCGGCGAGAGCGGCTCGTCCTTCTTCCAGCGCTTCTCCGAGGCGCGCGCCGCGCTCAGCGCCGCCTTCTTGTCGACATGGCAGAGCGCATTGATCGCCGTCGCGAGGCGGTCGGCGCGCGCCAGTACCGCCTTCATCGTCTCGACCGGGGAGGCCTTGCCCTTGCGGTAGAGCCTACCGAGCTGGGCCGCGCTCGCCTGCGTGAGATCCGTCGTCATGCCGCTTCTCCCGTCCGGGTCGCCGCTTCGCGATACCGGCGGGCGAGCTGTTCGGCCTGGTACTCGGCGGCCAGCGCCTGCTCGGTGCGGCCGACCTTGCGATAGAGATCGGCCAGCGCGCGCTTGATTGCAGCCACGCCAGGCCGTTCGCGTTCGTCGGCCTGCAGGATCGCCAGCGCCGCATCGTTCCAGCCGGCGCGGCTCAGCGCATCGAGATGGATTGCGCCGAACACGGCGCGCTGCGCGATCGAGCCGCCGAGGCTGCGCAGGTGCGGCATCGCCTGACCCATGAGGCGCGCCGCCGCCGGCATGTCGCCCGCGGCGTGGGCGGCCAGGCCATGCGCCAGCGGCACCACGCAATCGGCCCAGAGTTCGCGCTCGAAGGGTTTGGCACGCTCGGCGCGATCCTCGAGGCTTGCCAGCATCTCGGTGACGGCGCTGCGCTCGCCGGCGCGCGCCAGCCCGTAGAGATAGTGGACGTCGTGAAAGGCGGAGAGATGCTCGTGCAGGCGAGGCTTGAGATAGAGGGCGAGGTCGGCCCAGCGTGCGCCGACATCGACACCGCGCAGCTCGAGTCGCGCCAGCAGCGAGACGGCGTTGGCCTGATCCTCGCAGAACTCCTTCCACACGCCCCACACGCGCTCGTCATGGAGTGCCAGCGCCTCGTCGGTGCGGTCGAGGTCGATCAGGAACAGCGCGAGGTGCCACCAGTTGTGCGTCTGCATGAACGAATTGCAGTCGCTCCAGGTGTCGGACACGGAACTGAGGAAGGCGACGCCCTCCAGCATGCGGCCGCGCGCTTCGAGGCAATGGGCGATGGCGTGATGCGCCCACGGGTCGTTGCGGTCGAGCGCCAGCCCCTTGCGCGCCGCGGCCTCGGCCTCGTCGAGTCGATGGCACTCTTCGAGGCCGAACGCATACATACCCCAGACGAAACGATTGTCCTGGTTGGCGGCGAGGAGCTTCTCGCCGACCTCGAGCAGCGTTTCGGCCTCGCCGCGGTTGAAGGCGAGGAGCTGCGCCAGCTTGCCGGCCAGAAGGTCTCGCGGCCACTCGGACACGATTTTACGAAATGAAGCGAGACTCTGGCCGGTGTCGCCATCGATCCAGGCGTCGATGGCGGCGAGCCAGGCCAGCTCGCGCGGGGTGGCGCCCGCCGTCATCGTCTTGGCGCGCGCACGGTAGCGCGTCGCCGCGGCCTGGCCCTCTGGCGAATACATCGAGAGGAAGAGGCTCGCCGCGACCAGCGGCAGCATCGGGCACTTTTCTTCCGCGTCGGCAGCGGCGACGAAGTCGGCGAACCGCTTGCCGAAGCCCAGCCATTCCTGCCTGACGAAATCCAGCGCGGCGACCGCACCCTCGTCAGCATTGCCCAGCTCCAGCCCTTGCCCGTCCCTCGCCACCCGGCCCCCTCGAATTTACGAAACTCAGCTTCGCATGCCGTACCGCGACTGGTCGAGAGGCTAGCTCTTCTTAAGTCTGTCGCCGATACTGGTAATCAAGAACGATCAGAAAACGCCAGGGAGGAAGAAAATGAAGCGTCGCCATCTGCTGGGTTCCGCCGCAGCTCTTACAATCACTTCGGGCCTCGGGCCTTCGATCGCGCGTGCCCAGGCATTCCCCGACAAGCCGATCCGCTTCGTCGTGCCCTACGCGCCGGGCGGCGCAACCGACACGTCGGCGCGCATCGCGGCCGAATATCTGGCGAACAAGTTCGGCCAGCAGGTGCTGGTCGAAAACAAGCCGGGCGGCGGCACGATCATCGCCACCGAGATCGTCGCCAAGGCGAAGCCCGACGGATACACGCTCCTGCTGGCAGCGGCTCCCGTTGCCACCAACACGTCGTTCGGCCTCAAGCTGCCCTACGATCCGGTGAAGGAACTGGCGCCGGTCTGCAGCTATGTCGACATGCCGCTGCTGCTCGCCTGCAATCCCAAGGCGCCCTACAAGACGATGGCCGAGTTCCTCGCCTGGGCCAAGGCGCAGACTTCGCCGATACCCTATGCGTCGGCCGGCAACGCCAGCATGCCGCATCTGTGGGGTGAGCAGCTCAAGATCGCAACCGGCATCAAACTCGACCATGTCGGGTACAAGGGCAGCGCCGACGCCCTCAAGGACGTGCTGGGCGGTCACGTGATGCTGTTCTCCGACACGCTGCTGCCGGGCGGGCTTGCGGTGAAGGACGGAAGGCTGCGCGGCCTGGTCGTCGCGGCCGCCAAGCGCGTTCCCATGCTTCCCGACGTGCCGACGGTGGCCGAAGCCGGTCTGCCGGCGGACCTGACGGGCGCGGTGTTCTTCGGCGTCATGGCGACGGGCGGTACGCCCGAGCCGGTCATCGCGAAGCTGAATGCCGCCTTCAAGGAGCTGCTCGCCGATCCGGCCACTTCGAAGAAGCTGGTCGACCTCGGTTTCGTGCTGGTCGGGGGCAGTGCCGCCGACTACGGCAAGCGCCTCGCCGCGGAGACGGTGAAGTGGCGCAAGGTCATCCAGGAAGCGAAGATCACGCCGCCGGCTTAAGTCATCGGAGCGTCAGCTCTTCGGCGAACCGCCAAGGAAGCAGAAGATGCTGCCGGTCTTGTTGGCGCAGATATGGCTGCGCCCATCCGGGGCGAGTTCCTTCAGGACGACCTTCGGCGGCACCAGGACCCAGCGGCCGTCGAGCAGTGCATACCAGTTGCCGTCGTCCTTCTGGTAGGCCCGCGTCGGGCGGCAATCGCCTTCGACGCCGTTGATCGAACCGTTGCAGCACGAGGCGTTGGAGCCCGGCTGCTTCAGCTTCTCGTACCAGTCGTGGCTTTCGGAATGACCCTGGCCGTGATGGCCGTCCTGCGCCATCGCGGAAGAAAAGGGTAGGGCAGTGACAACGAACGCCGCCACCAATGCGGCGATCAGCAAACGTCGTGGCATGGGGGCCGCCACCTTTCGCTGTGTCGGCCGAGCCGGCAACGTATTCGAGGCGACGTGCCGTCGCTCAGCCTGAACCGTTGCGGGGAGTGTACATCATCCTGAGGCCGGCGACGATGGGGATGAACTCCGGATCGTCGGCCGACAGCAATCCGTGGCGCACGAAGAAGTCGATCAACACAAGATTGCAGTTGTATTTGAACTCGACCGTATCGCGTACCGCCTCGAACACGCGTTGCACCGGCCACAGCTCGAACGAGTGGACCTCGCCGTCGTTCGCGCGTGGTGTGAAATCCGCGGGCAGCTCGAGATCGAAGCATGTCATCACGTCGGGCTTCAACTGCTGGCCCGACTGGTTCCAGTAGCCGACGACGCTCACCGCCTTCGCCTGCCGCGCCAGCTCGGGCGGGATCGAGGCTTCCTCGCCGCATTCCTTCACCAGGTTCTCGTGCAGGCCGAGCCCCGCGGGCTGGCCTCCGGCCACTGTATTGTCGAGCTGGCCGGGAAAGGTCGGCTTCTCGTAGGAGCGGCGCGGCACCCAGATGTGCAGCCCGTCGGCACGGCGCACATAGCCCGTCATGTGCGGGCCGCCGGCGCGCACGCCGAACCACGGCACCGCCGAGCGCTCCATCGCCATCAGGAACGGCGCGCCCTCCTGCGGCGCCACTGCGTATTCCTCCTCGCGCCACAGGCCCTTGAAATAGCCGCGCTCGCGCAAGGAGAGCAGAAACGCGCGAATCTCCGCCGTGCGCTTCTCCGGTGTGTCGAGGCGGGGATCGAGATGCCACGCGCCGTCGCGCCGCTCGAACAGGCCGGAGCCCTGCACCGCATCGGCCGCGAAGTCGCGATGGACGAACCCGGCGCGATGCCGGCCGACGAACCACGGCTCGAACTGGGTGAGGTCGGCGTTGTTGCAACGGCGGATATGGTCGAGGAAGGACATGGGGCGGGGAGATAGCATAGAGTGCGACCGATGACCGAAGACGAACTTCAGGCGCGGCTCGAAGCCGTGCTGCCCACCGCCGATCTCCACGAAGTATTCGTCGAGGAATGCCAGGACCAGGACGTGCGTCTCCGCTTTTCACCGGCGGCCGGGGCTGGGTGGACGACAGCGGCACTGCTGTCGCTGGTCGACACCTCGCTGCGCGCTGCCTCAGGGTTGGAAGCGCGCGTGTCGCATCTCAACGTGACGGTGCTGCGGCCCGCGCAGGCTGCGGACGTGCTTGCGCTCTCGCGCGTGATCCGCCGCGACGGCGACTTGGTCCATGCCGAAACCTGGCTGTTCAGCCACGCCGTCGTCGAGCCGATGCTGCACGCGACGGCGACGCTGGTTCAGCCTCTCTAAGCTGCTTCCTTCCACGCATTGTCGACCACGCCCACCACGTCGCGCATGATCTGTGTGAGGTCGAAATCCTTGGGTGTGTAGACGCGCGATACGCCGGCGGCGATCAGGGCCTCTGCATCGGCAGGCGGGATGATGCCGCCGACCACGACCGGCACGTCGCCGATACCGGCCTCGCGCAGGCCCTTCAGCACGTCGCCGACCAGCGAGACGTGACCGCCGGACAGGATCGACAGGCCGACGACATGGACGCTCTCCTCCAGCGCGGCATTGACGATGCGCTCGGGCGTGAGTCGGATGCCCTCGTAGACGACTTCCATGCCGCAGTCGCGGGCGCGCACGGCGATCTGTTCGGCGCCGTTGGAATGGCCGTCGAGGCCGGGCTTGCCGACCAGGATTTTTATACGACGACCAAGGCGGCGTGAAACCGCGTCGACCTCGCGGCGTGTCGCTTCGAGACGGCCGTCGGTGACGCCGGCGGCGCGTGCCACGCCGGTGGGTGCGCGATATTCGCCGAACACGCCGCGCAGCGCGTCGGTCCATTCGCCGGTCGTGACGCCGGCCTTGGCGCATTCGATCGAGGCCGGCATGACGTTGCGGTCTTCCTTTGTCGCGGCCACGAGTTCGGCCAGGGCGGCCTTCACGGCCGCTTGGTCACGCGTCGCCCGCCACACCTGGAGCCGTTCGATCTGGCCGCGCTCGACCGAATCGTCGACCGTCAGGATCGATTCCTGGCCGCCGCCGAGCGGCGAGGGCGCGCCTTCGGTATAGGCGTTGACGCCGACCACGGTCTGCTCGCCCGATTCGATGGCGGCCAGACGCTTCAGGTTCGATTCGACCAGGCGCTGCTTCATGTAGGCCGCCTCGATGGCGGCCACCGCGCCGCCCATGTCGGCGATGCGGCCCATCTCGGCCAGCGCCTCCTGCTTCAGCGCCTCGACCCGGGCCGCGATCTCCTTGCTGCCGTCGAAGATGTCGCCGTACTCAAGCAGGTCGGTCTCGAAAGCTACGATCTGCTGCAGGCGCAGCGACCATTGCTGGTCCCACGGCCGCGGCAGGCCCAGCGCTTCGTTCCAGGCGGGGAGCTGCACCGAACGCGCGCGGGCGTTCTTGCTCATCACCACCGCCAGCATCTCCAGCAGGATGCGGTAGACGTTGTTCTCGGGCTGCTGCTCGGTGAGGCCGAGCGAGTTCACCTGCACGCCGTAGCGGAACAGGCGCTGCTTGGGATCGGCGACGCCGTAGCGGTTCAGCGTGATGTCTTCCCACATCTCCGCGAACGCCCGCATCTTGCACATCTCGGTGATGAAGCGGATGCCGGCATTCACGAAGAAGGAGATACGGCCCACGACCTTGGGGAAGTCGGCGTCCGGCACCTGGCCGCGCGCCTTCACGGCATCGAGCACGGCGATGGCGTTGACCAGCGCGAACGCGAGTTCCTGGACCGGCGTCGCGCCGGCTTCCTGCAGGTGATAGCTGCAGACGTTCATCGGGTTCCACTTGGGAACCTCGCGATAGGTGAAGCCGATCGTGTCGGCCGTCAGCTTCAGCGACGGCTCGGGGGGGAAGATGTACGTCCCGCGCGAGAGATATTCCTTGATGATGTCGTTCTGCGTCGTGCCCTGCAGCTTCGACCGTTCGACCCCCTGCGCTTCGGCGGTCGCGATGTACAGGGAGAGCAGCCAGGCCGCCGGCGCGTTGATCGTCATCGACGTGTTCATCCGGTCGAGCGGGATGCCGTCGAACAGGGTGCGCATGTCGCCGAGATGCGAAATCGGCACGCCCACCTTGCCGACCTCGCCCTTCGCCAGCACATGGTCGCTGTCGTATCCGGTCTGCGTCGGCAGATCGAAGGCGACGCTGAGGCCGGTCTGGCCACGCGCGAGATTGGTACGGTAGAGCTCGTTCGACTTCTCGGCGGTCGAGTGACCGGCATAGGTGCGAATGAGCCAGGGCTTGTCGCGGTTCGGGATTGTCATTTGTGGCGGTTCGCAGTGCTGTTGACGTAAACTTGGGTACACCAGATCATGCTGCGTCGCAGCATCCAAGATTTTGCATTGCGGCGGAAGGGGAAACAGGGGTTTTGAGCGACGCTTCTTCCCCCTGGGTGCAGGCGGCCAGCCAGGCGCCGGCAGGAACTTCCAGCCCGACAGCCGCTCCCGGCACGCCATGGGGGGCAGATCTGAGCCCGAGCCGGCCGGTCTATGACGGGCGGCTGGGCGAATTGTACGCCATCTATCTGCGCCATCTCGCGATGATGCTGGTCACGCTCGGCTGGTCGCGGTTCTGGGGCCGCACCCGCATCCGGCGCTATGTCTGGAACCATCTCTCGGTTTTGGGTGACCGGTTCGAGTATCGCGGCCACGGCCGCGAGCTGTTGATCGGATTCCTGCTGGCGCTGCTCGTGGTCGCAGCCTGGTCCGGGCTCATGTACCTGGTGTGGCGCTATGTCTTCCACGAGAAGCCGTTCGCCAGCTTCGGCCTGTTCGACCTGTTCTCGCTGTCGGTCGTGCTGATCGGCTTCCCACTGGCCTATGTCGGCCACTATGCCGGCTTGCGCTACAAGCTCTCGCGCACGCGCTGGCGCGGCATCCGCTGCGGCATGGCGGGGTCGGCCTGGGGCTACGGCGCCACCGCCACCTTCCTGCAGTTCGCCAACGCCATGACCGGCTACCTGCTGACGCCGGTCGTGTCGGTGAACCTCGCGAGACCGCGGATCGTCAACGCGCGGGTCGGCACCCTCGGGTTCATCTTCGCCGGCCGTGCCGGCGACATCTACGGCCGTTATCTCGGCTACTACTTCCTGAACATCGCGGCCTGGGTTGCCGCGGCGGTCGTCACCTTCATGGCGATCGGGGGCACGATCGAGACGCTGGGCATCTCCTCCGACGAATTCCTGAAACTGTTCGCCCATCCGAGCCTGCGAACCGTGGCCGCGGTGCTGCTCATCGCCGTCGGCGCCTATCTGCTGTTCGGGCTGCTCATCCTGCCGCTGCGCTGCTGGTGGCAGGCCTATCTGCTGCGCTACCTCGTCACGCACAGCCGCGCCGGCAACGTGTTGTTCGCCACCGCCATCTCGACCTGGCAGATGTGGGGCTTCCTGGTTCTGAACTACCTGATCGTGCTGCTGACGCTCGGCATCGGCTGGCCGTGGGTGATGCACCGCACGATGAAGCTGATCGCCGGCCAGCTCTGGATCTACGGTGAACCCCGGGGCAGCGAGATCCGTCAGCCGGCCGATCGCGGTCCGGGCTATGGCGAGGGCCTGCTCGACATGTTCGACGTGAGCGGGGTCTGACGATGGCCGCCCGCTACTACGACGGCGTGACCGCCGACGTGCAGGACGTGATGCTGAAGATCACGACCCAGGAGCTGCTGATCTGTCGCCCGGCCGATTCCTCGGTCGTGGTGCGCTGGCCGGTCGCCGACATGGTCGTACTGGGTGATTCGCACCACGAGGCCGCACCGCCGCTCGCGCTCCGCGGCAGCGACGCGCGGCTGGTCGTCGAGGATCCGGCGTGGCGAGCGCAGCTCGTCTCGGTGGTGCCGGCGCTGAAGCCGCTGGCGCTCGAGCCGGTGAAGGTCGGGCCGCGGCTCGGCGCTTATTCGCTGGCGATCGTCGCGCTGGTCGGTCTGTTCTGGAACGCGGTGGAATACGGCAGCGAATATGCCGTGCCGCTGCTGCCCTACACGTTGCAGGCCAAACTGGGTGAGACGGTGCTCGACGAACTGCTTGCGGACAAGGAAACGTGCCAGGGCCGGGCGGGCCTGGCGGCGATCAACCGACTGGCCAACGATCTCGCCGGGGAGGCCGGCTACAAGCACGAGGTCACGGTGCACATCGTCGAGGGCGGACCGGTCAATGCCTTCACCCTGCCAGGCTCGATCCTCGTCTTCTACTCGGACCTGATCACCCAGGCCAAAGACAGTTCGCAGGTCGCGGGCGTGCTGGCGCATGAGATCGGCCATGTCGTGCACGATCACCCGATCAAGGGCGTGGCGCGCGCCTATGGCATCGACCTCCTGTTCAAGGTCCTGACCGGCGGCTACTCCGACATTCTGAGCACGTTCGGCACCGGCGGAAGCGCACTGCTTGCGATGCGCAACGGCCGGGCCTTCGAGCGCGAGGCTGACGCCACCGGCGTGCGCCTGCTCGAACAGCGAGGCCTGCGCGCCGACGGCGTTTCGACCTTCTTCGAACAGATGCTCGAGAAGGAACCCGCCGACGCTGCCACCGCCGCCGGCATCTGGTCGAGTCACCCGCCCACGCGGGAACGCATCGAGTCGACGAAGCGCCCGCCCACGGGCCGGCCGGCCTTCAGTGCCGCCGAGTGGCAGGCACTGCGGAACGTCTGCAAATAGCGGTTCGCCGCGTTCAGCGCGTCCGTGTCAGGCGAATTTCGACCTCACGCTCGACGTACTTCCATTCCTCGCTGGCCCGCAGTTCGGCCAGCAGCGCATCGAACGCCGCCTCGTGCTCGGGTGCGAACTCGAACCAGGTGAGGAAGTCGAAGGGCTCGCCGAGGTCGCGGGCGTGGTGGAGGCGGCGCGCCACCGCCGGCAGGTACTTCATCGACAGGGCGATGTGGCGGGACCTCTCCTCGAAGATCGCCCGGCGCTCGTCCTGGGCCATCGACCACCAGGCTTCGGATTTGCGGATGGGGATCAGCGCCGCGCACGTGGCCTCGCTGCGGCCGAGCCCGGCCTGCACGCCCGCCAGCTCCTTCAGTTCGGCCGCCGTCGAGTAGCGTTGGTGGCTGACGACGCCGCTCAGGCGCCACGCGGCGCCGGGATTGTCGGTCAGGGCGAGATGCGTCGCGGCGGCCAGGCTGGGACCGGAGACGGAAGACAGACGCTCGATGCGCCAGGGACCGGCGTCGCTGCCGGAAAAGGTGACGGTGAAGGGCGGCGGCATGGGCCGATCGTAGCAAGACGCGCGCCGGCTCCTTGGCTATGAAGCGGCATGAGCCCGCACATCGTTCTCGCCACCGCTGCCGACGACCCCGCCATCACCGCATCGGACCGGCTCTATGCGGAGGCGCTGGAGCAGCGAGGATGCCGTGTCACGGGCGCGCCATGGGACGGGCCGGGCGAGGCGTTCGCCGGAGCCGACGCCATCGTATTGCGCTCGACCTGGGGCTACTACCGTGCGCTCGATGCCTTCAAGACATGGACCGAGGCGATGGCCGCGTCGACGCGGCTGTTCAATTCCATCGATCTGGTGCGCTGGAACCTGCGCAAGGATTACGTGGAGAAGCTCGCCGCGGCGGGCGTGCGCGTGCCGCGAAGCTTCCTCGTCCCCTGCGAAGTGTCGGCGATCGGCCGGGTCTTCGACCGGACAGGCTGGGCGCAGGCCGTCGTGAAGCCGGCCAGTGGCGCGTCGGGCCATTCGGTCGAGCTGTTGCAGCGCGCGACATGGGTCGAGCAGATCGCAGGCCTTGCCGACGAGGCCCGCCGGGCGGGCGTTGTGGTGCAGGAGTTCCTGCCGGAGATCGCCGAGGGCGAGCTGTCGCTGGTCTATTTCGACGGCGTCTTCAGCCACGCGATCCGCAAGCGGCCGCCCGCCGGTGAGTTCCGCTCCAACTCGCGCTACAGGCCAACGCGCACCGCTGAAACGCCGCCGCTGGACGTGACGCAGCAGGGCGCCGGCTGCCTCATAACCCTGCCCGAAGTGCCTCTCTATGCACGCGTCGACGGCGTCGTGCGCAACGGCGTGCTAATCGTGATCGAAGTGGAGGTGCTGGAGCCGGCGTTGTTCCTGGAGTTTGACTCGCTCTCGGCCGAACGCTTCGCCGAGGCGACGCTGAAGCGCCTCGGCTAGCTGTCCCTGAACAGCGAGGTGACTGCGGCCGCATCGGGCGCCACCCTCCAGCGCGCGCCGGCGGCTTCCACGAGTTGCCGCCATCCGTCCAGCCGCCGAGCGTAGCGCGCGGGTTCGCGATTGTCCTCTGGCAGGCGGGTTACGTTGGTCGCGATCACCTCCATGCCGCGCAGGGTGGCAGGCAGGTTGGGGTCGCGGCGGCAATTGGCGGGCAGGTCCTCTTCAAGGTCCGAGAACAGTACGATGGTGTGCGTGGCCGCCTGTCGCGCCGCGAGATGCTGGGCGGCCTGCAGCAGGGCCCCTCTTATATCGGTGTAGCCCGCCGGCTTGGCGCGGCTGCCATAGTCGGCCAGCTTCTGCCCGTAGGCGGCGACGAGCCGCTGGCGCTCGGTCGGCCGGTCAGGCGCGGTAAAGCTCAGCAGGACCGCCTCGTCGGTGAAGCTGCAGGCGCCGATTTCCGCCACCGCGAAACTGTCGTGGGCCCGCATGAAGCCCATCGTCACGCGAAGGGTGCGCAATGCCTTGTCGACTTCACGGAAGTAGCTCTTCGACACATCGAGCAGGCCATAGACGGCGGAAGCGGTGGCGCTGCGTTCCTCGCACGCGCCGACCGCGAGAGCGGATCCGGTCGCCGCCGTGGCCAGGAGGCCGGTGTTGAAGACGCGGCGGCCGAGTTGGGTCATGAGGAACGCACCGTGCGCGACGAGAGAAGGGCCCGCACCAGACGTTCGATGACCAGCGGCAGGAAGATAACGAGGTCGTAGGCGGCAAGCGCGACCGCGAGCAGCCCCTCGACAAGGAAGCGCAGCAGGCGGACGGCGAAGGACAGAGATTCGAGGATGAATCCCAGAAGAAGCTGCAGCACGACGCGGCCGTTGCGGATCAGCGCTTCGATGGCGAAGCCCAGGAAGGCGAGAGCAAAGGGAATGATCAGGCCGAACGCCGCCTGCGCGTAACGCGCCATCGCGCCGGCGGCCTCGCCGGCTTCGGAGGGCGCCGCGCCAGCCAGGGTCCCCAGCAGCTCGCGTTCGAGCCGGGAGATCTCGTCCCGGGTGAGCGCGAGCGCCGCCTCGATCAGAGCCAGCACCACCAGCGCCGTCGTCATCACGATGATGATGGCGAGCCGCAGGCCCTTCTTCTGCTCCAGCCGCTCGAACTGCGGGAACATGGTCGTGACGCCCAGGGCCTCCAGCAGCACGATGCCGACGGCGACCTCGAGCACGATGATGGCGAGCGCGGCCAGCCGGTAGATCGGCACGCCCATGATGCGATAGGAATCGCCCACCACTTCGGCAATCGGCCGTTCCAGCAGGGCGAAGTTCAGCCAGCCGGCGATGCCCACGGCAAGGATCAGCACGATGGCGAAGGCGAGGCCGATGCCGGTCGAGTGGCCGAGCTTCACGTCGCGCGGCGGGACCGGAGATGCCTGGATGGTCTGCAGCTGGACGCCATAGGACTGGATCACCTCTCGATGTTCGGCGACATGCGCACCCAGACGCTCCAGGCCATTCTGTACCTGCGGATCGTCCGGTCCCTTGCGGTCGAAGAGGCGCTGCACGTCCCGCATCTCGTCGGGAAGCCGCGGCTGCAGTTCGGCTTCCTTCATGCCCGCGCTCAATCTCTCGTATCGAACATTCGCTGCGACGGCGCCGAAGCCGATCCAGCGTTCGACCAGTCGAAGCGTGCGTGCGGCCAGCAGGAAGGCCGCGCGCAACAGTCGGTGGGCCGCATCGCGCGCGAGATAGAGCAGGACGATGGCTCCCGCCAGAAAGGCAAGATGCTTCCAATCGGAAAGCCACGCCTGCAACGCTTCCACCATGCGGCGACTGATGAGGTGCGATATCGCCAAAACGATGGCGCGCCCGCACGTCGAGTCATTCCAGACGGTTGCGTCATCTGTCGAACCTCACCGCGTCGCGACGACGCGGAACCACATTGCTGCCAAGTTTCCGTCCAATTGTTCGCGTGCGCAGACGCCCGCTCACATCGCGCTCCCCCAACCCCTGTCCTCGAGGACTCCCCACGAATGCCCCATCCCCAGGCTTTCATGGCACGGCCCCCCTTTGAACGGATTCGCCCCGCGGTTTCGGCGGGGCGCCACTGGAAGACCGTCGGAATGTGTTTCGGCAGTCTGTTGGTCGTGGCGATGGTCAGCCTGATGGCGCTGACGGCGAAAAGAGAGCCTCGGAGCATGACCAGCGAACGTGACCTCCATCCCGAATCGGGAACGCCGGTGACGCTGATGGCGATGCCGGAGACGTCGGAGATGCTGCCGGAAACCCCGATGACCGACATCGCGATGGTCCTTCCGGATCCCGACCCGGCGGACGTCGAGCCGCCGGACTTCGGACCGCCGCATGTCGAAGCGGCGATCGAATTGCAGAAGGGCGACACCGTCGCCCGAGTGCTCGACCGGCTCGGCATCGAGGCGGCCGACATTGCCGAGATCGTGGAAGTCCTCGCCGAACGGGTGCGCCTGGACCGTCTGCCGATCGGCCAGGCTCTGATCGTCAAACTGCAGCGACTGCACGAGGCAGAGAAGCCGACGGTCCTCGTCGGGCTGTCGATCCGGCCCGAGCCGCAGCGCGCGTTTAACGTGGAGCGCGACGATGATGGCGGCTACAGCCTGGAGGAGGAGGTCTTCGAGGTCGCGCCGAAGGTGATGCGCGCGTCGGGCGAGGTCGACGGCTCGGTGATCGCGAGCGTCGAGGCGGCCGGCGTGCCGCATGGCCCTCTGGCGGAAATGCTGCGCGCCTTTTCCTGGGACGTGAACTTCCAGCACGACATCAAGCCCGGAGACCGCTTTGACGTGCTGGTTGAACGCTCATGGACCATCGATGGCAGGCCGGCCGACGACGGCCGCGTTCTGTGGGCCGAGATCACCACGGGTGGCGGCGCCGAAACCTACAGCATCTACAGGTTCAAGCCGCGCGATGGGGAGGAGTTCTTCTACAATCCGGAGGGCGAAAGCGTGGTCAAGGCACTGCTGCGCACGCCGCTGAACATGAGCCGGATCTCCTCACGCTTCGGCCTGCGTCACCATCCGGTCCTCAAGTTCACGCGACTGCATTCCGGTGTCGACTTCGCCGCGCCGCCGGGCACGCCGATCCTCGCTGCGGGCGCGGGGCATGTGATCGAGGCCGGTCGGTTCGGTGGCTACGGGAACTGGGTGAAGATCGGCCACGACGGAGGGCTCGCCACCGGCTATGCGCACATGTCTCGCATTGCCCCGGGAATGAAGCGCAGCGCGCGCGTGCGCCAGGGCCAGGTGATCGGCTATGTCGGCAGCACCGGCCTCTCGACCGGCCCGCACCTGCATTTCGAATTGCATCGCGGGGGGCGCCCGATCGATCCGCTCACCATGGCCCGCACGGCGCAGCGCACACGGCTGGCGGGCAAGGATCTTGAACGCTTCAAGGCCCAGGTCGCCGAAACCGATCGTGTCCGCGAAACGGCGGCGAGTCTTCGCGGCGAAGAGACCAATTGAAGACGGCGCGTGGCCCGGTCCGCTGTCCTCTGCCTTCTCCTGCTAACCGCCTCGGCGGCGATGCGGGACAGTGGGGAGGTTCGCGCATCGGACTGCGAGACCGGCGTCCTCGACGGCGGCGAGGACGGCATGAACGTGCTGGTCTATCAACTCTGCGTCGACCGGCTGACCGTGGGCTTCCGCGACAGCGAGGTCGTGGAGGAGATTACCTGCGGGCCGGCGGGGAGCGTGCATCTCTGGATGTCCACCGATCACAAAGTCTGCGGCTCGCCGCCGGCTCCCGATGCACCCCGGGTCTACGACCTGCTGGAGCCGCTGCGAGGCGTAGGCGGGACGGTGTCGGCGCCGGTGGCAAAGCGCGTGACCTGCGGCGGCACCTCGGGGCGCGCCACCGCGGTCGTGCCGGACGCTCGTGCTGCCCTGTTGGCGACGAGAACCGGCGACACGCTCTACGAGCAGGTCAGCCGGCGGTTCGTCCGGCAGTGCATCGGCCCTTCGGCATAGGATCCGCCAGCAATTCTAACCGTTCGTCATCTGTCGCGGCAGGATCGTCACGATGTCGGGGAAGAGCGTGATGAGCAGCACGCCGACGCAGAGCAGGGCGAAGAACGGGGCCGTCGACTTGGTGACGGTCCAGATGTCGCGTCCCGTCAGGCTCTGAAGCACATAGAGATTGAAGCCCACGGGCGGCGTGATCTGCGCCATTTCCACCACCAGGACGATGTAGATGCCGAACCACAGCGGATCGATCTGCTGGGCGGTGACCATCGGCAGCACCACGGGCGCCGTCAGAACGATCATGGAAACGCCGTCGAGGAAGCAGCCCAGCACGATGTAGAGCAGAGTGAGCAGCAGGATCAGGCCATAGGGAGTGAGACCAAGGCCGTTGACCCAGTTCGCCATCGTCGCCGGCAGGCCTGTGAAGGCCATCGCCATGGTGACGAAGGCGGCGCCGACCAGGATCAGGCCGATCATGCAACTGGTTCGAACCGCGCCCAGGAGGCTGTCCTTGAACGTCTCCCAGGAGAGCGAGCCGGTGACGGCCGCGAGCACGAGGGCACCGACCACGCCCATCACGGCCGCCTCGGTCGGCGTCGCGACGCCGCCATAGATCGAGCCCAGGACGGTGACAATCAACAAGATCACCGGGATGAGGCGGCGCGCGTTCCAGATCTTCTCACCAAAGGTCATCCGCATGTCCGCCGGCGGCACCTTGGTCGGGTTGAGGAGCGCCCAACCTGCCGTGTAGGCCATGAACAGGCCGATCATCATGAAGCCGGGCAGGAAGCCCGCGATGAACAGCCGGCCGATCGAGACCTGCGCGGTGATGCCGTACACGATCATCATGATCGAGGGCGGAATCAGCAGGCCCAGCGTCCCCGAGCCGGCCAGAGTCCCGATCGCCATGCCCTCGTGGTAACCGCGCTTGCGCAGCTCGGGCATGCTCATGCGGCCGATCGTGGCGCAGGTGACGGACGACGAACCCGAGACCGCCGCCATGACGCCGCAGCCCAGGATGTTCACGTGCAATAGCCGGCCGGGAAGCCAGCCCAGCCAGGGTGCCAGCCCCTTGAACATGTCCTCCGACAGACGCGACCGAAACAGGATCTCGCCCATCCAAATGAAAAGGGGCAGGGCGGTGAGTGCCCATCCCCAGCTCGAGTCCCAGATCGTGGTCGCGAGGAGGGATCCCGTCGGTGCCGGCGTGAAGAAGAACAGCGCGACGAAACCGACGACGACGAGCGTCACGCCGACCCAGACACCGCTTGCGAGCAACAGGAAGAGCGTGCCGAGAACCGTCGTCGCGAGAATCACTTCTGCGCTCATCGTACGGCCGCCTTTCCGCTGCTGACGGTCTCGCCAGCAATGCTCAGGGAAGCCGCTTCGAGTTCTTCGTCGATCGCCTGTGCCTCCGCATCGGCGAAATCGGGGATCCTGCCGGCGATGGTCTGGACGAGCTCGTCGATGAATCCGATCGTCATGATCGAAGCCCCGAGGGCCATGCCGATCTGCGGGATCCAGAACGGTACCGCCATGAGTCCTGGGCTGGTGTCGCCGAAGAGGAAGGAGTCGTACGTCATGAGCCAGGCATTGGCCGACACGTAGGCGAAGGCGGCCGCTCCCAGGCCGCAGCACCAGATCTCGACGCGACGCTTGTTCTCCGCCGAGAGCTTGCCGACCATCAGCGTGACCCGGATGTGCGCATTGGCGCGCAGCGTGTAGGCGAGCCCGAGGAACGTCGACGCCGCCATGCAGAATCCCGAGACCTCCGTGGCATCGAAAGCGAAGTTCAGGAACCGCCCGGCGATCTGCAGGAGGATCGTCACGCCGATCATCACCAGGAAGAACGCGGAGAGCAGGCCGCTCGCGCTGTAGAGAGTATCCAGGGCACGCCGCATCACATCACCATCAGCGAATCGGGCCCCGGGCAGTCGCGGACGGCCCGGTGCCGCTCGACCTCAGTTCGTCTTCTGACCGGCCATGTAGGCGTTGAGGACCGCAACGGCGGCGGGGCTCGCCGTCGCCTTCCATTCGTCGGCCATCTGGACACCGACCTTCTTCATCGCTGCGAGTACGGCCGGCGGGCCACCCGTGACCGTCATGCCGTTCTTCTTCAGGACGGCCGCCTTCTCGTCACCGGCCGCCTTGCTCATCTCCCACGACCGCTTCGTGTAGGCAGCGGCGGCATCCATTACCACCTTCTGGTCGGCGGGCGACAAGGCGGAGAAGGCGCGCTTGCTGAAGATCAGGGCGTTCTTCGACAGGATCGCCCCGACGTCGGTGAAATACTTGGTGTTGTCCCAGGCCTGGATATCGACGCCGGTCTGGGCGCTGGTGAACAGGGCCTCGATCAGCCCGGTGGAGAAGGCCTGCGGGATTTCGGCGAAGGGCAGGATTGTCGCGTTGAAGCCCAGCAGGGTCGCCATCTTCTGGGTCGCCGTCGAATAGATACGGATCTTCTTGCCCTTGAAGTCCTCGACCGAGTTGACCGGGGTCTTGGTGTAGAAGCCCTGACTCGGCCACACTTGATAGCCCGCGATCACCATGCCGGCCTTGTCGAACAGTCCCTTGAAATAAGGGTCCTGCAGTTCCATCAGCTTCCACGCTTCCTCGTAGGTCGAGGCGACGAACGGCACCCCGTCGAGGATGAACATCGGGTCCTCGTTGCCGTAGACGCCGAGGCGGATCTCACCGGCCTGCACCTGTCCGCGCTGGACCGCCGACTTGATGCTGTCGAGCTTGATCAGGCTGTCATTCGTGTGGAGCGTGATCTTGAGCTTGCCCCCGGTGCCCTTCTCCACGTCCTCGACCCACTTGCGCAGGTTCTGGGTCAGGAAGTTGTTCTCGGGATAACCGCTGGCCATCATCCACTGCGTCTGCGCGCCTGCGGTTCCCGCAAACGCGAGGCTCGCGCCCACCGCAGCGGCGGCCAGCTTCAAGACCGAAATCCTCGATATCAAGCTCATCCCTGTCCCCTGTCCCCGGGTGATAACTGTCCCATCGGCAGCAACATCCATGCCATCGGGGTAGGGATTGCGGTCTTCAGGCGGCTCCTCTGCCGGGCAAGTCGAGGCGACGCGTCACGTCGATCGCGGCGAGAAAGGGCTCGTCGTGGCTCACCACCAGCAACGCGCCGTCAAATGCGCGCAGCCCGCTCTCCACCGCCTCGATCGATTCGATGTCGAGATGGTTGGTCGGCTCGTCGAGGATCAGGAGCGGTGGCGGCCTGGTGCCGCCCAGCACGCAGGCGAGCCCTGCGCGCAGCATCTGGCCGCCGCTCAAGGTCGAAACGACCTGCAACGCCGCGTCGGCGCGGAACATGAAGCGGGCAAGCGCGGCGCGGCAGGCATTCTCCTCGGCGTCCGGATTGATCCGCAGGAAGTTGTCACGAATTGACCGCGACGGATCGAGCAGGCTCACCTGTTGGTCGAGCATCGCGACGTCCGTGTGCAGGCGCACGCGGCCCGACCACGGCTCGAGCTTGCCGGCGATGAGCGCGAGCAACGTCGACTTGCCCGATCCGTTCGGTCCGGTGATCGCCACGCGCTCCGGACCCGTGAGGCTGAAAGAGAGCCCGTCGATGATCGTGCGGCTTCTTTCGTAGCCGACCCTTACCATATCGAGGAGCAGCACGGTCTTGCCGGTTGGCAGGCCGGTCGAAGGCAATACCATCGACAGTGGCTGCAGGACCTCGATCCGGTGGCGCGCGGCGGCGGCATCCTCCACCGCCTGCGTCCGTCGCCGCTCTGCGACGCGCGCATTGTCGCCTGAGGTGGCTTCGGCGCGGTTCTGTCGCGCACCGGCGAGGATGCGCGGCATGTCGCCCTTCGCCCGCTTTCGCTGGCCGGCTCCGTCCTTGCGCGCCTTGCGCTCGGCGGTCGCCTGCGCCGCGCGGGCCACCTCGGCCACGCGGCGTTCGGCATCGGCAAGGGCGTGCCGGGCGGCGGCCAGTTCCAGGGCCTTGCGCTCGCGGTAGTGACTCCAGTTGCCGCCATAGCGGGTGACGCCCAGCGACGTCATCTCGACGATGGTGTCGACCGTTTCGAGCAGCTCGCGGTCGTGGCTGACGATGATCGCGCCCGACCGCCACGATGCCAGCAGTTCGATCACAGCGGTGCGTCCCTCGCGGTCGAGATTGTTGGTCGGTTCGTCCAGCAGGATGAAGTCCGGTTCGGTGAGGACCAGGGCACACAAGGCGGCGCGCGTTCGCTGGCCGCCCGAAAGCGTTGACAGTAGCGTCGCTGGCTCGACACGAAGTCCGACACGCTCCATCGTCGAGGCGATGCGGGCTTCCAGGGTCCAGTCGGCGGACGCCAGCTCGTCAGCCGTGGCCTGGCCGTCCTCGGCTCGGCGCAGCACGTCGAGGGCTGTAGTGACGCCCATCAAGTCGGCCAGCGACTCCCCCGGTGCGACCTGCACGGTCTGCCTCAGGACACCGAGCGTGCCGGTCCTCGACACGGTTCCCGCCTGTGGCAGTAGTGCTCCGGAGATGATCTCGAGCAGCGTCGTCTTGCCGACGCCGTTGCGGCCGACCAGGGCGGCGCGGCCGCCGTCGAAGCTCAGGTCCAGATTCTGGAAGAGGGTGTGGCCGTCAGGCGTGGTCGCGGTGAGGCCGGTAAGCGTGATGGACGGCATGGAAATGGAGTCCCCTGATGGCAAGGCGGGCGGGCATTGCGGTCAGGTGGAAATCCATTGCGGTGCGATCCATTTCTGTTGGCGACGGCTGCTAGATAGTCGCGGCCGTCGCTCGAATCAAGGAATACGCGGTGTCAGCCCGTGAGGCGTTGCCCGCCAATGCGGTGGTCCTTCAGGACTTCCGGGCGGAAGACGACGCCGTGACCGGGTCGCTCGGGCGGCGACATGGTGCCGTCCTTTGCCGGCAAGACCGGCTCGATCCAGAGATCGTCGTTCCAGTCCATGTATTCGAGGTAGCTCGCATTGGGGATCGAGGCCAGCACATGGACCATCTGCTCGTGGAACAGGTGCGGCGCCAGGCGGATGCCGTGGGGTTCTGCCATCGACGCGATCTTGCGCAGCTCGGAGTAGCCGCCGCGCATCGGGTCGGGCTGCAGGATCGGCGTGCCGGGATGCTCGAAGAAGGGCCGGAGGTCGTTCCGCATGAAGTGGCTCTCGCCGCCGACCACGCGCGTCTTCAGCGCCGCGGCGATGCGGCGATAGCCCGCGAAATCCTCGGCGACGACCGGCTCTTCGAGCCAGTAGGGATCGAACTCGTCGATGCGGTGGCCGGCCTGGATGGCGGTGTCGGCGTCCCAGCCCATGTTGACGTCGATCATGATCTCGATGCCGTCGCCCATCGCCTCGCGCATCGCCCGTACGTTCTCGACGTCCTCGCGCCACGGCCGGATGTGCGCCACCTGCATCTTGATGGCCTTCAGCCCTTGGGCGGTGAACTCCTTGGCCCGCTTGATCATGCCGTCGCGGCCGAGGCCTCGGAAACAGCCGGACCCGTAGGCCGGGATCTTGGTGCGCGCGGCGCCCCACAGGCGGAACAGCGGCAGGCCGGCACGCTTGCCCACGATGTCCCACAGCGCCATGTCGACGGCGCTCTGGGCGAACAGGGTGACGCCCATGCGGCCCAGCCAGAAGTTGTTCTTGTAGAGGGTCTGCCAGATGCCCTCGATCTCCGTTGCGTCGCGGCCGATCACATAGGGCGCGATCAGCTCCTTCATGCAGGCGTCCAGCGTGTGCAGCCCGCCATGCAGCGGCATCAGATAGCTCATCCCGACCAACCCGCCCTGCGTCTCGATCTCCAGCACGAAGATCTCGCGCGGCCCCGGCGCCAGGATGCCCGCGGCGGGCGGCGAGGACCGCCAAGGCACCTGCAGCAGTGTCGTGCGCAATTCGGTGATGGTGGTGGCGGTGGTCATGGCGTCGTTCCTTCCAGACTCAGTCGTCTTTTTACCGAGGTGATCATTGCGGCACATACACGTTTATATTGCCGCTCATGGTACCCGCTGCGGAAAACCGTGCGCGCATTCCATGGATTCCATTTCCGCACGTCGCTTCCAGGCGTGCCCCAACGGTGGCCCCGCAAGGCGTGGTACCGGTTGACCGAGAGCATTTCGAGAGGGCGGGAGGGCAGGAACGGCCGTCGGGCAGGAATTGGGATCATTCCCCGGAACCCTAGCTATTCCTTTGTCGGGTGTCGCGGCAGGCAAGTTAGGCGTATGGTCCCGGCCCTTCGAAAAGGCCGAGTCATGACGTCATCCAACCGAGTCTATCTCTTCGACACCACCCTGCGGGACGGGGCCCAGACGCAGGGCGTCGATTTCACCGTGGCCGACAAGGCCGCGATTGCGCGCGAGCTCGACCGGTTGGGCATCGACTATATTGAAGGCGGCTGGCCGGGAGCCAACCCGACCGACGACCGCTTCTTCGCCGATCCGCCGGAGTTCCAGAACGCCAAGTTCGTGGCCTTCGGCATGACCCGCCGCGCCGGGCGCAGTGCCGCCAACGATCCGGGTCTCGCGTCCATCCTGCAGACCAGGGCGCGCAACGTGTGCATGGTCGGCAAGACCTGGGACTTCCATGTCGACGTGGCCCTCGAGGTCGACCGCGCGGAGTATCTCGAGATGATCTCCGACTCGCTTACCTATGCGAAGACCCGCATGGACGAGACGATGTTCGACGCCGAGCATTTCTTCGACGGCTACAAGGCCAATCCCGACTACGCGATGGCCTGCCTCGCTGCCGCCGACAGAGCGGGCGCGCGCTGGATGGTGCTCTGCGACACCAATGGCGGGACCCTGCCGCACGAGATCGAGCGCATCGTGGGCGAGGTCGTGAAGAAAATCCCGGGCGACCGGCTCGGCATCCATACGCACAACGATACCGAGAACGCCGTCGCCAATACCCTCGCCGCCGTCCGCGCCGGCGTGCGCCAGGTCCAGGGCACGATCAATGGGCTGGGCGAGCGCTGCGGCAATGCCAACATGATCGCGCTGATCCCCAATCTCGTGTTGAAGATGGGCTTCGACACCGGGCTGAAGGACGGGGCGATGCAGCGGCTGACGCATCTGTCGCGCCTGCTCGACGACCGGCTCAACATGCCGACCAACCGCAGCGCGGCTTACGTCGGTACACGCGCCTTCGCCCACAAGGGCGGCCTGCATGTTTCGGCCGTCGAGAAGGATCCCAGGACCTACGAGCATGTCGATCCGGAAGTGGTCGGCAACCAACGCCTCATCGTCATCAGCGACCAGGCCGGCCGCTCCAACATCATGGCGCGCTTCCGCCAGATCGGCCTCGACGTCGATCCCAGGCATCCCGGGGTCGCGCGCCTGCTCGAGATCGTGAAGGACCGCGAATCCGAGGGCTATGCCTATGACGGCGCGGATGCGAGTTTCGAATTGCTGGCGCGGCACGAGCTGCACACGGTGCCGGATTACTTCGCACTGCACAGCTTCCGCGTCCTGGTCGAGCGTCGCGTCAATGCGCGCGGCCAGCTCGTGGCGATGTCCGAAGCCACGGTGAAGCTCGACCTCGCCGGCCGTCGCGCAATGGAGGTGGGCGAGGGCAACGGCCCGGTGAACGCGCTCGATGCTGCGCTGCGAAAGGCGCTCGTGCCGGTCTACCCGGAGCTGGAGGACATGCGGCTGGTCGACTTCAAGGTCCGCATCCTCGATTCGACAGGCGGTACGGCAGCGACCACGAGGGTCATGATCGAGAGTGCGGATGCGAAGGGCCGGCGCTGGAGCACGATCGGCGTGTCACCCAACATCGTCGACGCTTCCTACAATGCGCTCTACGACGCCATCACCTACAAGCTCTTCCGCGATGGTGCCCGCCCGGCCCAGGCTGCCTAGCAGCACCTCCGGCGCAGCCGGCGTAGCTGCCATGCCGCTACTGGCGGTTGACCTCGGGTAGAGCGGGGCAGACCATATAAACGTGCGAGACGGAGAGCATCTGGAAAATCAGGCACCGCCCATCGCGGCGGCTATCCGTCGTCCGCGGCTGGGGGGCCGCGTCCTCGCGCGTGCCTTCATGTGGGCCCTGCCGGCGATCGTGCTGGCCGCCACGCTCTTCATCTGGCTGTCCTCGGGCGGTTCGGTCACGACCGACAACGCCTATGTGAAGGGTGACCGCGCCCAGATCGCGACCCAGCTTTCCGGCCTCATCGTCGACGTGCCGGTGCAGGAGAACGAGAAGGTCTCGCGCGGTCAGCTCCTGTTCCGGCTCGACGACCAGTCGTATCGCCACGCGCTCAGCCGCATCGAAGCCGAGACCGAGACGGTGCGCGCCGAGATCCGCGGCCTGCGCGCGCAGTGGCGCACCAAGCGCGAGGAGATCAAGGCGGCGCTCAGCCAGCAGACCTTCGCGCAGGCCGAGTTCGACCGGCAGTCGGAACTGGCCGAGAAGAAGGTCGCCTCCACCGCCAAGCTCGAGGAGGCTCGCATGGGCCTCGAAGTTGCGCGCCAGCGCATCTCGGCCGCGCAGGAAGATCTGCAGCGCATCGAGGCGGCGCTGGCCGGCGATCCCAAGATACGCGCCGACGATCATCCGAGGGTGCGCCAGATGATGGCGATGCGGGAGGAGGCGTTGCTGCAGCTGCGCCGCACCACGATCGAATCACCGCTCGATGGCATCGTCACCAAGCGCCCGGTGCCGGGCAGCTACGCCACCGCGGGTGTGCCGGTGATGGTGGTGGTGGCCGACAGCGATCTCTGGATCGAGGCCAACTTCAAGGAGACGGAGCTCACGCGCGTGCGGCCGGGCCAGAAGGTGCTGATCCACGTCGACACTTATCCAGAGTCCGAGTGCTGGGGCAGGGTCTCGAGCATCGCCCAGTCGACGGGCGCGGAGTTCGCCGTGCTGCCGCCGCAGAATGCCAGCGGGAACTGGGTCAAGGTCGTGCAGCGCATCCCGGTGCGCTTGTCGGTCGCCTGTCGCGAGGGCGATCCGCCATTGCGCGTCGGCATGAGCACGACCGTAGAGGTCGAAACCGGCCATACGCGGTCGCTCGGCAGCCTGTGGGCTGGTTGGGCCAAGTCGCTTGGACTTTCCAGCGCTTCGGCGTCACCCAAGCCTTAGCGCGATGGCGCCGGCCACCGATCCGGCGGTCCTGCGCCGCCGCAAGCTGATCACCCTCTCGGTGATGGCCGCCACCATCATGCATGCGCTCGACGGCACCATCGCCAACGTGGCGCTGCCGTCGATCCAGGGCTCGCTGTCGGCGACGCAGGAGCAGGTCTCCTGGGTCGTCACTTCCTATATCGTGGCCTCGGCCATCCTGACGCCGCTCGCCGGCTTCTGCGCCATGCGCTTCGGCCTGCGCCGGACGTTGTCCACTTGCGTGATCTGCTTCACCGTCGTGTCGATGATGTGCGGCGCGGCGCAGTCGCTCGAGCAGCTCGTGCTGTTCCGTGCCCTGCAGGGCGGCTTCGGTGCCGCTCTCGTCCCCGTATCGCAGGCCATCATGATGGACACCTACCCGCGCGAAGAGCAGGGCAAGGCGATGGCCATGTGGGGTGTCGGCACCATGGTCGGACCCATCGCCGGGCCGTCGCTGGGCGGCTGGCTGACCGACGAGTTCACCTGGCGATGGGTGTTCTACGTCAACCTGCCGGTCGGCATCCTCTGCGCCGTCGGAATCCTGACCCTGGTGCGCGACAACGTGCACGGCGCGCCGCGGCGCTTCGACCTGCTGGGCTTCACCTTGCTGGCCGTCGCCATCGGCTCGTTCCAGCTCATGCTCGACCGGGGGCATCTGCTCGACTGGTTCGACTCGGTCGAGATCATCGGAGAGACGCTGGTGGCCGGCGTGGCCTTCGCCATGTTCCTGATCCACATGATGACCGACCGCCAGCCGTTCCTGTCGCGCGAGCTGTTCCGCGACCGCAATCTGAAGGTCGGTCTCTGTTTCACCGCCCTGGCCGGCCTCGTGCTGATCGTGACGGCGACCCTGATGCCGCCGTTCCTGCAGCAGCTCATGGGCTATCCGGTGTTCACCACGGGCATCGTGCTGGCGCCGCGCGGCGCGGGCATGATGGTGTCGATGATGCTGGTCGCGCGCCTGATCGGCCGCGTGGACGCGCGGATGCTGATCGGGTTGGGATTCGCGCTGGCCGCGCTCTCGCTCTACGACATGACGTTGTTCAACCTGAATGTCAGCGAGGCGCACATCGTCTGGAACGGTGTGCTGCTGGGCTTCGGGCTGGGCCTGGTCTTCCCGCCGCTCACCGTGCTCACCTTCGCCACCCTGCCGCCGCGGCTGCGCACCGAGGGCGCCGCGGTGAACGCGCTGCTGCGCAACCTGGGCGCCAGCATCGGCATCGCGGTGCTGGTCTCGATGCTGGCCAGCAACACCCAGCAGAATCGCGCCGATATGGTCGAGCGATTCACGCCGTTCCATCCCGGCTGGCCGATGAATCCAGCCGGCGTCAGTCTCGATCCGACGCAGCTTGCGATTTGGGACGGCGAGATCACGCGCCAGGCCGCACTGATCGGCTACCTGAACGACTTCCGCATCATGATGATCTGCTCGTTGGCGCTGATCCCGTTGCTCTTCCTGATGCGGCGCCCGCCCCTTATCGCCGGCCGCTGATCACGCTATTAGGGCGGCATGGGACGCGCATCGAAAGGCCGCGACGTTGCCGCCGTCACGCCGGTGGTCATCCTCGTGCGCCCGCAACTCGGCGAGAACATCGGCATGGCCGCGCGCGCCATGCTGAATTGTGGCCTGTCGACCCTGCGTCTGGTCGCACCGCGTGACGGCTGGCCCAACGAAAGGGCGCAGCGCGCCGCCTCGGGCGCCGACATCGTGCTCGAGAAGGCCGAGGTGTTCGAGACCGTCGCCGAGGCGGTCGCCGACCTCGAGCGGGTGGTCGCCACGACAGCGCGCAATCGCGAGCTGGTTCAGCGCATCCTGACTCCGCGCCAGGCCGCGTCCGAGATGCGCGGCTGGATCGGGCAGGGCGAGGGCGTCGGCATCCTGTTCGGGCCCGAGCGCACCGGCCTCGAGAACGACGACATGGTCCATGCCGACACCGCGCTCTCGATCCCGCTCAATCCGCAATTTTCCTCCCTGAACATGGCACAGGCGGTGCTGCTGGTGGCCTATGAATGGACCACCGCCGGCGACACGACGCCGCCCGTGCGCCTGGCCGACCATGCGGCGCGGCCGGCGACCAAGGAGGAATTGCAGAGTCTGTTCGATCATCTCGAACGCGCGCTCGACCAGTCGGGCTTCCTGCGGAACAAGGACATGCGCCCGTCGATGGTTCTCAATCTCAGGGCACTGCTGCAGCGTGCCGAGATGACCGAGCAGGAGGCCCGCACCTTCCACGGCGTCATCAAGTTCCTGTCGAAGAAGCAGCACGAGGAATAGCCATGTCCAACACCGCCAAGATCACCTGGGTCGACGGGATGCTGATGGTCGCCGAGGGGGGCAGCGGCCACACCATCACCATGGACGGTGCGCCCGACATCGGCGGCCGCAACCTCGCCTCCCGGCCGATGGAAGTGCTGCTGATGGGGATGGGCGGCTGCACCGCCATCGACGTTGTCTCCATGCTGAAAAAGCAGCGTCAGGACATCGAGGGGGTCGAGGTCTCGCTGGTCGCCGAGCGGGCCGAGGACCATCCCAAAGTCTACACCTCGGTGAAGCTGGTTTACACCGTGCGCGGCCGGAAGCTGAACAGGGCGCTGGTCGAGCGGGCGGTCAGCCTGTCGGACGAAAAGTACTGTTCGGCCACCGCCATGGTGAAGAAATCCGCCGCCGTGACCCACGAAATCGTGCTGGTTGAGATCTAAGTCATTGATATTCAAGGCTTAACGCCTGCTTGACTGGCCGGAAACGGCCAGTATGTTCCGCCCTTCTTCCGGAGAACGTGGTTGAGAGCCGTTCGGGCTCTCCTCCCGCCCCGACTTACGTGTCGGAACAAGGCCTATCCGGACAACACGGCGTGCCCGCGAAGCGGGGCGCACAATCACGGAGTGCAGCGTGAGCAAGCGCGCAAATTCGAAGTACAAGATCGACCGCCGCCTCAGGGTGAACCTGTGGGGCCGTCCCAAGAGCCCGCTCAACAAGCGTGAATACGGTCCCGGCCAGCACGGCCAGGGTCGCACCAAGCCGACCGACTACCGCCTCCAGCTGATGGCCAAGCAGCGCCTCAAGGGCTACTACGGTTCGGTCAGCGAGCGCCAGCTGCGCCGCTATTATGCCGAAGCCGTGCGCCGCAAGGGCGACACCGGCGAGAACCTGGTCGAGCTGCTCGAGCGCCGGCTGGACGCGGTGATCTACCGCATGAAGTTCGCCATCACCGTCTTCGCCTCGCGCCAGCTGGTCAGCCACGGCCACGTCAAGGTGAACGGCCGCCGCGTGAACATCGCCTCCTACCAGGTGAAGGACAACGACGTCATCGAGCTGACCTCCAAGGCCAGCCAGATGGAGCGGGTCCTCGAGGCGACGCAGACCGCCGAGCGCGACGTGCCGGAATACGTGACGGTCGACCACAAGGACATGAAGGGCACCTACGTGCGCGGCCCGAAGCTCGCGGACGTGCCGTATCCGGTGCAGATGGAGCCCTCGCTGGTCGTCGAGTACTACAGCCGCTGATCGGCCGACCCTGGAATTGACGAGAAACCCGCCCGATTGTGGCGGGTTTTTTGCATCAAGATTCCGATAGGGACAGTGTTTCCGGCTATCGCCGGCCGGCGGGAGGGCTATAATTCTGCCGGGGTTTGGGGACTGGAGTCTTGGGTATGGGATTCGTCCGTGCGGCGGTCTTCGTTTCGATCGTTGCGATCGGCGGAGCGGCCTACATCTACCGCGATGATGTGATTCGGGAGGTCGGCCCGCATATTGGCATGGGGACCGCCGCCAAGACGGCCGAGGCCCAGGCGAGCCCGGCCGCCGGGGCGCAGCCGCAGGGCCGTCGCGGCCGCCTCAATCCGGGCGGGGCGGTGCCGGTCGTGGTCATGCCGGTCACGCGGGAGGCCATGCCCGTGGTGGTGGATGCGGTCGGTACCGTGCAGTCGATCGCCTCCGTCCAGATCAAGCCTCGGATGGACAGCCAGATCATGAAGGTGAATGTCGAGGAGGGCGCCCTCGTGAAGGAGGGTGATATCCTTTTCGAACTCGACGCACGCACCCTGAAGGCGCAGCTCGGCCAGATCGAGGCGCAGATCCGCAAGGATCAGGCGCAGGTCATGCAGGCCCGGCGCGACCTGCAGCGCAACGAGGAACTCCTGGCGAAGAACGCCGGTACGCAGGTGCAGCGCGACAATGCCAATACCGCCCTGAAGGCCGCCGAAGCACAGCTCGATGCGGACGAGGCGACGAAGGCAAGCGTCCAGACCCTGCTCACCTACACGGAGATCCGGGCGCCGGTCTCGGGCCGCATCGGTTCGATCTCCAGCAAGGCCGGGGCGGTCGTCCGCACCGGCGACAATACGGCCACCAGCACGCTCGCCACGATCAACCAGATCGATCCCATCTATGTCAGCTTCGCCATTCCGCAGATCATCCTGCCGGACCTGCGGGCCGCGATGGCCAAGGGCCCGGTCAAGGTCACGGCCGTCATCGACGACTCAAAGAAGCAATCCGGCGAGATGGCCTTCATCGAGAACACCGTCGACCCGAACACCGGCACGGTGACCGCCAAGGCGCGCATCGGCAACGCCAACGAGCTGTTGTGGCCGGGCCAGTTCGTCAAAGTGGAGATCGTGCTCGGCATCGAATCCGATGCCCTCTCGGTCCCGGCGAGCGCTGTCCAGCTCGGCTCGCAGGGACCGTTCGTGTTCGTCATCAAGGACGGTGTGGCCGAACTCAGGCAGGTCGTCGTCAAGCGCACGCAGGACGGCAGGGCCGTGATCGGCAAGGGCGTCGAGAACGGTGAGCAGGTGGCGGTCGACGGACAGCTCCGGTTGGTCCAGGGAGCATCGGTGACCATCCGGCCGCCGACGGTGGATCCGAACCGGCCTGCGTCGGCACCCCGCGGATAGCCGATCCCAGCGGAGGCAGGACGTGAACATCTCTGAACTTTGCATCCGCCGTCCGGTGATGACCATCCTGCTGATGGCATCGTTCGTCCTCGGCGGAATATTCGCCTACAAGCAGCTTCCGGTCGCCGCTGTCCCGCGCGTCGAGTTCCCGACCATCCAGGTCACGGCGCAGCTGCCCGGCGCCAGCCCCGAAACGATGGCCGCCTCGGTCGCCTCGATCCTCGAGCGCCAGTTCTCGACGATCGCCGGCGTGACCACGATGACCTCGACGTCGTCGCTCGGGAACACCTCGATCGTCCTCCAGTTCGACCTCAACCGGAACATCGACGGCGCCGCCCTCGACGTTCAATCGGCGATCTCCTCGGCCATGCGCAGGCTGCCACCGGAGATGACGACCCCACCCAGCTTCCGCAAGGTCAATCCGGCGGACTGGGCGGTGATGTTCCTCGCGCTCAAGTCGAACCAGGCCCGGCTCTCGGACGTCGACGCCTTCGTCAACCGGGCGATCATGCCGCGCGTGTCGACCCTTCCGGGCGTGGCGCAGGTCCTGATCTTCGGCTCGCAGAAATTCGCCGTCCGCGTCCGCGCCGACCTCGACCAGCTTGCGGTTCGAGGCCTGACCCTGCAGGAGCTGCAGAACGCCGTCGTCAACGCCAACTCGAGCAAGCCGGTCGGATCCATCGCGGACCAGAAGCAGAACGCCATTCTCGAAGCCACGGGTCCGATCAGCAAGGCCGCCGACTACATGCCGGTGATCGTCACCTGGCAGAACGGCGCGCCGGTGCGCATTTCCGACGTGGCGACGGCCATCGACAGCGTCGAGAACGACAAGGTCGCGAGCTGGCTCGACGGCACGCGTGCCATCGTGATGGGCGTCTATCGCCAGCCCGATGCCAACACGGTCGAGGTGGTCGATCGGGTGAAGGCGATCATCCCGCAGATCCAGGCCGAGCTGCCGGCGGGGGTCGAGATCCACCTGCTCGCCGACCGGTCGAAGCCGATCCGCGAGGCCATTGACGACGTCGAGTTCACCCTGGCGCTTGCCGCGATCCTGGTCATCATCGCGATCTATTTCTTCCTGCGCAGTTTCCGCGCGACCATGATCCCGGCGGTCGCGCTGCCGATTTCGGTCATCGGCACCTTCGCCGGCATGTATCTCTGCGGCCACTCGATCGACAACATATCCCTGCTGGCGCTGACCCTGGCCGTCGGCTTCGTGGTCGACGACGCGATCGTCATGCTGGAGAACATCGTCCGTCACATCGAGGCGGGCGAGAAGCCGATGGAGGCCGCGCTCAAGGGCTCCAGGGAGGTCGGCTTCACGATCATCTCCATGACCCTGTCGCTGGTCGCGGTGTTCATCCCCGTGCTGTTCATGGGTGGCGTCGTTGGCCGCATGTTCAACGAGTTCGGCCTTGTCATCGCCTTCGCCATCCTGATCTCGGGCGTCGTGTCGCTGACCCTGACGCCGATGCTCTGCTCGCGCTGGCTGAAGCCGATCGACCATCATGAGAAGCACAATGCGCTCCTGCGCAGTTTCGAGTGGGGCTTCACGAAGCTCACCAGTGGTTATGGCTGGGCGCTGCGACGCACGGTCCGCTATCCGCGGCTGGTGCTCGTGATCACTCTCGGCACCTTCGTTGTGACGGCGATGCTCTTCCAGGCGATCCCGAAGGGCTTCTTCCCATCGGAGGATATCGGCCAGATCCAGGGCTCCACGATCGGGCCGGACGACGCCTCCTTCGACGCGATGGTCGCACGCCAGTCGGCCTTGGCCGAAGTCATCCGACGGGATCCAGACGTGGCCTCGGTCATGTCGACCGTCGGCGGCGGCAATGCGGCAGCCACGGTGAACTCCGGACGCATCTTCATCATGCTGCGGGACAAGCCGGAGCGCACGGACACCGCTCAGCAGGTCATCGCGCGACTTCGTCGGGCGACGGCCGCCGTGCCGGGCATCAACGTGTATTTCCAGGCCGCCCAGTCGATCAACATTTCCACGACGCAGAGCCGCGCCCAATACCAGTTCGGCATGCGTTCGAGCGATCTCAACCTGCTGCGCGAGTACGGCCCCCTGATGGAAGCGAGGATGCGCCGCATTCCCTCGATCCTCGACGTGAACTCCGATCTGCAGGTGCGGGCTCGTTCGGCAATGATCGACATCGACCGCGACATCGCCTCAAGGCTCGGCGTGTCGGTCGACCAGATCCGGCTTCTCCTCTACTCGGCTTTCGGCACGCGACAGGTGTCGACCATCTACGCATCGGACGACACCTACCAGGTGATCCTCGAAGCCGATCCGAAGTATGGCGATGCCGGCGACATCCTGCGGCGGCTACAGGTGCGCACGCCGAACGGCGGCCTCGTGCCGCTGGATACGTTGGCCAAGCGCATCGACAAGCCGACGTCGCTGACCGTGAACCACATCGCCCAGCTACCGTCCGTCATGATCTCCTTCAACCTCGCGCCGGGGGTGGCGCTGGGCGACGCGGTGCGCGACATCCAGGCGGCGGCGACGGAGATCGGCCTGCCGGCCACCATCACGACCAGCTTCGAGGGTAGCGCCCAGGTCTTCCAGCAGGCGGTCGCAAATCAGGGCCTGCTGCTGTTTGCGGCGGTGCTGGTGATCTACATCATCCTGGGAATCCTCTACGAGAGCTTCATCCATCCGCTGACGATCCTGTCGGGTCTGCCGTCGGCCGGCATCGGCGCGCTGGCCACTCTGATGCTGTTCGGCATGGACCTGTCGGTCATCGCCCTGATCGGCGTGGTGATGCTGATCGGCATCGTGAAGAAGAACGCCATCATGATGGTCGACTTCGCGATCGAGCGGCGCGGGCAGGGGGCCAATGCGGAGACGGCGATCGTCGAGGCCGCGTTGCTGCGCTTCCGTCCGATCATGATGACCACCGTCTGCGCTCTGCTCGGCGCCTTGCCCATCGCCGTGGGCCACGGCGCCGGCGCCGAACTGCGCCAGCCATTGGGCATTACCGTGGTCGGAGGCCTGATGGTGTCGCAGCTCCTGACCCTGTTCATCACGCCCGTCGTCTACATGTGGTTCGACAAGCTCACCGGGATGAAGTTTAGCCCCGGCTGGGCTAGACGTTGGCGGACCAAAGGTCAGCTCCCGGCCGCGCCGGCTGAATAGGCTTCCGATGGCGAGTAGCGTTCCATGACTGACGAGATCGGTGCCTTCGTTCCCGGCCCGCGCGTTCATATCGAGGGCCGTGCCGGCGGTCCGCTGTCGGGCCTCACCTTCGCGGCCAAGGACCTGTTCGCGGTGGCGGGCGTGCCGACCGGTGGCGGCAATCATGACTGGCCCACGGGGCGTCCCATTCCGGACAAGCATGCCTGGGCGGTGCAGACCCTGCTCGATGCCGGCGCCACCCTGATCGGCAAGACCATCACCGACGAGGTCTCGCTCGGCATCCTGGGCGAGAACGCGTTCGACGGCACACCGAAGAATGTGCGCGCGCCCGGTCGCGTGCCGGGCGGCTCGTCCTCAGGCTCGGCGGCTGCGGTTGCTGCGGGTATTTGCGACACGGCGCTGGGTACCGACACCGGCGGCTCGGTGCGCGTGCCGTCGAGCTTCTGCGGCCTCTATGGCATCCGTCCGACCCACGGCAGGATCGACGTTACGGGCATGCTGCCGCAGGCGCCGACTTCAGACACGACCGGCTGGTTCGCACGCGACGCTGAGACCTTCGCGAAAGTCTGCGCCGTGATGCTGGGCGAGGAAATCCCTGCCAAGCTGCCCTCGAAACTCATCGTCGCCGTCGATGCCTTCGGCTTCGCCGATGCGGACACCTCCGAGGCGCTGCAGCCCATGGTGAAGATGCTCGCGGCGCTGATCGGTTCGAGTCGCGAGGAGATCATGGCGCCGCAGGGCCTGTCGGTGTGGGCGCGCGCGCAGCGCAGCCTGCAGCCGGTCGAGGCCTACGCGACCTTCAAAAGCTGGCTCGACGAGCGCAATCCGCGATTTTCTTTTTCGGTTGCCAAGGCGCTGGTCACCGGCTCGATGATCCCGGAGAGCGACCGGGTCTGGGCCAACCTGATGCGCCAGGAAGTGCGCGGGCGCATGAAGTATTTACTGCCCGAAGGCACGATCCTCTGCCTGCCGACCACACCGTTTCCGGCGCCGAAGGTCGGCCTGCCGCTGTCGGTCCTCGACCAGCTGCGCGACCGCATCACCTGCCTCTGCGCCCAGGGCGGCCTGGCGGGCTTTCCGCAGGTCAATCTTCCCGGTGCCATGACGGTTGACGGTCTGCCCGTCGGCCTGTCCATCATCGGTCCGCGCGGCAGCGATGCGACCCTCGTGGCCGTGGCGCGCGCGATGGAGAAGGCGGCGGCCTGATCAATTCGCCGCGGAGGGTTTCGTGGCGAGCGAAAAGCAGAAGATGCTGGCGGGCGAACTCTACAGGGCGACCGGCGAGGAGCTTGCCGCCGACGCGCGGCGCGTCGCGGAGTGGATGGACCGCTACAACGGCTCTATTGCCGCCACGCAGCAGAACTATCCCGCCCTGCTGCGCGAGATCATGGCGTCGGTGGGTGAGGGTACCTACATTCGGCCGCCCTTCCACTGCGACTATGGCTACAACATCAGCCTCGGCGCGGGCGTGTTCCTCAATTTCAACTGCGTGATCCTCGACGTGGTGAAGGTCGCGATCGGCGACCGCACGCAGATCGGGCCGGGCGTGCAGATCCTGACGGCCGACCATCCGCGAGATCCCGCGCAGCGCCGCGCAGGCCTCGAGTTCGGCCGGCCCATCGTCATCGGTGCCGATGTCTGGATCGGCGGCGGCGCGATCATTCTGCCTGGCGTCAGCATCGGCGACGGGGCGATCGTCGGCGCGGGCGCGGTCGTCACTCGCGATGTGCCGGCGGGCGTTACTATCGTGGGAAATCCAGCAAAAGTGAGGTGAGCGTGACGGATCTGACGCCGAACATTCCCGAGGTCGTGGCCGAGGTGCGCGAGCTGTTCGAACGCTACGAACAGGCGCTGATCGACAAGAACGTGGAGGTGCTCGACGCCACCTTCTGGAACAGCCCGCACACGATCCGTCTCGCCAACCACGAACACGGCTACGGGTTCGATCGCATCCACGCCTTTCGCGTCGCCCGTCCGCCGGGGGCGGGCACGAAGGAGAAGCGGCTGCGGCTCGACATCGTCACGCTGGGCCGCGACATCGCGACGGTTTCGCTGGTCTACAAGGTGCGCGGCAGGGAGATGACCGGCCGGCAGACGCAGACCTGGGTGCGCTTTCCCGACGTCGGCTGGAAGGTCGTCCATGCCCACGTCTCGATGATCGCCGAAGAGCCGATCCACTAACAAGATCGACAATGGAGGAAACGATGGCCCAACCCGCCGAAAGCCTTGGCAACGTGATGAATCCCGACCCCGCCTGGGTCGCCAAGGTGAGCGAACCCGCGCTCGAGCCCGACCTGCCTATCGTCGATCCGCATCATCATCTCTGGCAGCGTGCCGACAACGACTACCTGTTCCACGATCTGCTGGCCGATACCAGGACCGGTCACAACATCGTCGGCACCGTGTTTGTCGATTGCCACTCCATGTATCGCAAGGACGGACCCGCCGAGCTGCGCTGCATCGGCGAAACCGAATTCGCCAACGGCGTGGCGGCGATGAGTGCGTCGGGCCTCTATGGGAACCTGCGCGCCTGCGCCGGCATCGTCGGCCATGTCGACCTGCGCCTCGGCGAGAAGGCGGGCGACGTGTTCGACGCCCAGATCGCCGCCGGCAACGGCCGTTTCAAGGGCATCCGCCACCAGACCGGCTGGGACGCCGATCCGGGCATCCGCAACTCGCGCAACGATCCGGCGCCCGAGCAGACCCGCGATCTCACCTGGCGCGAGGGCTTCCGCGAGCTGGCGAAGCGCGACCTGACCTTTGATGCCTGGCTGTACCATCCGCAGCTTTCCGAGATCGCCGAATTGGCCGATGCCTTCCCGGGCACGCATATCGTCCTCGACCATGTCGGTGGACCGCTCGGCTATGCCGGTTATGCCGGTCGTCACGACGAGGTGCGGGCGACCTGGAAGAGGTCGATGGCCGAGCTGGCGAAGCGCCCGAACATCGTGGTGAAGCTGGGCGGCCTCGGCATGGCGATGGGCTTCTTCGATTTCTACCGCCGCCCGATGCCGCCGGGATCGCCGGAGCTCGCCGAGGCGTTCAGGCCCTGGATCGAAACCTGCATCGAACTGTTCGGCGTCGGCCGCTGCATGTACGAGAGCAACTTCCCGGTCGACAAGATCACTTCGGGCTACGGCGTGCTGTGGAATGCCTTCAAGCGGATCTCGACGGGGGCGTCGGCGGCAGAAAAGCAGGCCTTGTTCTCCGGCACGGCCACACGGGTCTACAGGCTCGCGCTCTGACTTTCGCGGCGCTCTTGCAAGAACCGTGTCAGGAATCATCCGGCGCGTTCCGCCGGCTGATGATTCTTTTTCCTCCAGCGGGCCTTATCGCACTGACATAGGCTGTGAACTCGCCCTAGAATTTTCGCCCTCGCGTTGTTCATGGGGCCTCTTCATGCGTCGTTTCCTACTATCTGCCGTCGCGGCACTTGCCACCGTGGCTGCCATGCCGATCGCGTCGGCACAAACCCTGAAAGTGGTGATGCACTCCGACGTGAAGGTGCTCGATCCGATCTGGAGCGGCGCCTATATCACGCGCAATCACGGCTACATGCTCTACGACGTGCTCTTCGCCATGGACGAGAAGTTCCAGGTGAAGCCGCAGATGGTCGACACATGGACCACGACCGACGATGGGCTCGTCTGGACCTTCAAGCTGCGCGACGGGCTGGAATGGCATGACGGCCAACCGGTGACGGCCGAGGATTGCGTCGCCTCCCTCAAGCGTTGGTCGGCGCGCGACGCGATGGGCCAGAAGATGGCTCAGGCGCTGAAGGAATATAAGGTCGTCGATCCCAAGACCTTCCAGATCGTGCTGAAGGAGAAGTTCGGGGCGGTGATCGAGTCACTGGGCAAGCCCTCGGTGGTCGTGCCGTTCATGATGCCCAAGCGCATCGCCGAGACCGATCCGTTCAAGCAGATCGAGGAGTACATCGGCTCCGGCCCCTTCGTGTTCAAGAAGGACGAGTGGAAGCCCGGCGAGAAGCTCGTCTATACCAAGTTCGCCAAGTACAAGCCGCGCTCCGAGCCGATGTCGGGACTGTCCGGCGGCAAGGTCGTGAGCGTCGACCGGGTCGAGTGGGTCTGGATTCCCGATGCCGAGACCCAGGTCAATGCGCTGCTGACCGGCGAGATCGACATGCTCGAAGGCGTCTCCGCCGACCATCTGCCGCTGGTCGAGAAGGACAAGGGCATCCGCGTCATCAAGGGACGCGTCTCCAACCAGTATGCCTTCCGGCCCAACTGGCTGCTGCCGCCCTTCAACAATGAGAAGATCCGCCAGGCCGCCGCGCTGGCCCTCAACCAGGAGGACTTCCTGCAGGCCAATATCGGCGACAAGCGCTTCTACCAGACCTGCAAGGCGATGTTCACCTGTGGCTCGCCGCTGGCGACCGACGCGGGCATGGCTGGACTGATCGAGGGCAATGCCGCCAAGGCGAAGGCGCTGTTGGCGGAGGCCGGCTACGACGGCACGCCCGTCACCCTGCTGGCGCCGAGCGACCTCGGCGTCATCAAGCAACTGGGCCCCGTCGCCAAGTCGCTGCTGGAGAAGGCGGGCTTCAAGGTCGACATGGTGTCGCTGGACTGGCAGAGCGTGATCGTGCGACTGGCCAAGAAGGTGCCGGTCTCGGAGGGCGGCTGGAATGCCTTCTCCACGAGCTGGTCCCAGGTCGACATCCTCGATCCGCTGATGACGCCTTTCCTGATCGCGAGCTGCGACAAGGCCCGCTCGGGCTGGCCCTGTGACGAGGAATTGGAGAAGCTGCGTGACAAGTACGTGCAGGCGACCACGGAAGCCGAAAAGAAAGCCGCCGCCACGGCCGTGCAGGAGCGCGCCATCAAGGTGGTGACCCACGTGCCGCTCGGCGAATGGTTCGGCGTCGGCGCCGTGCGCTCGAACATCGGCACGCTCAACCCGCCGCCGCCGGTGACCGTCTTCTGGGGCGTGACGAAGAAGTAGGGGCGATACCCTCGATTCGTGGGCATCGGACCGGCTCCGGTTGATATCTTGGATGAACTCTGGGCGGGGCCAATCTGCTCGGGTTTCACATTAATGACGGGGACTAGTGGCTCATCCACTACTCCCTGCTTAACGCCCTTTTCTGATGTTTTGCTTGAACATCCTCGGGCTATGCTTAACTGGCGCTCGGTTTAGCGTTCCAAAACAATGTCTTGCCAGCAACCGCTAACGCGCCGAAAGCTGGCGGATGTCGGAACCGTCCTTCCTCGGCGGGCGGTTTCCGCCCCACCGGATCCTCGCAGGCTGGCTGGGCGGGGCGGGCTCGGCGCGATTGCTGGCCTATGCGCTCGCCGCCGAGGCGCGGTTCATACCGACACGCCTGGCCCATGAGGGCACGGGCCGTCTCGAAGCGCACACCCGTCAGTCCACCGTCCTGAAAAATCTCGGTGCCTTCGCAACGCCGCTGCGCCGCAAGGCGCTGGCCCTGCAGGCGGAGCTGGAGACGGATTTCGAAATGACCCACACCCCGCCCAACAGCACGCAGATGGAAATGGTGGCGCATGGCGACGGCGCCTTCTACCGGCCGCACACTGACACCTTCACCGGCGACCAGTACATGCCGGGCGGCCGGAGGCGGCTCACCATGGTCTACTACTTCCACCGCGAGCCGCGTCGCTTCACGGGTGGGCGTCTCCGGATCTTCGACCTTGGCGGCGGCGAGACGATCGACGTCGAGCCGGAGCACGACAGCCTGCTCGTCTTCCCCTCGACGGCACGTCACGAGGTTGAGCGCGTCTCCTGTCCCGATGGCGCCTTTGGCGACGGCCGCTTCGCTGTGAACATCTGGCTGTGCGGCTGACCGTTACTCCGCCGCCTGCAGCACCGCCGCCTTCTCGGGGACTTTTGGCTCGATCGGGCGGCCGTTGCGCTTGGCGGCGTCCTCGGCCTCCCAGCGGATGGCGATCGCGGCCAGCCGGTCCATCACCTCGTCCAGCTCCCCGCCGCGCTTGGTGAGGGAATAGGTGACCTTGGGCGGGATGGTGGCCTCATAGTCGCGCTTCACCAGTGCCGCCCCCTCGAGTGTGCGCAAACGCTCGGTCAGCATCTTGGCCGAGATCCCGGAAACCCGACGCTTCAGCTCGCCGAAGCGCTGCGGCCCGTGTGTGCGCAGATTGTAGAGGATGTAGGTCGTCCACGGCCCCATCAGCATGCGCAGGATGAAGTCCATGGGACAACTGACGCTTTCCTTGGCCTTGGTGGGGGTGACCGGGGTCAGGGTGTTCATGGAAAAACCTTCAGGTTACGATTTGGTACCTACTGGTGAATATATAGCGACCTCCCTAACTCTTTCCAGTCACTTTGTGAAAGCAACTGGGCTGAAGAAACTAAATGGATATTTCTTCAGTCAAATCAAAGGATTGGAAGCCAACATGAGCAATGTCGCCATCGTCTATCACTCTGGCTACGGCCATACACAGGCTCTCGCCGAGGCCGTCGCCAAGGGCGTCCGGTCGGTTCCAGGTATCGATGTCAGCCTGATCCCGGTCGCCGAGGCGGAGTCCCGTGCCGCCGAACTCGACGCCGCCGATGCCATCGTCTTCGGCAGCCCGACCTACATGGGCGGTGTGTCGGCCGACTTCGCAAAGTTCAAGGACTGGACGTCGAGCCGCTGGATGGAAGGCAAGTGGCGCAACAAGCTCGCCGCCGGCTTCACCGTCTCCGCGTCCTGGAACGGCGACAAGCACAACACGCTCTACCAGCTGCTCACCCTCGCGGTTCAGCACGGCATGGTGTGGGTGGGTCTCGGCCTGCCGCCGGGCAACAACCACTCGAAGGGCTCGAGTGCCGACCTCAACCGCGTGGGCGCGTCGATCGGCGCGATGGCGCAGGCCAATGCCGACCAGGGCGTGGAGGGAATCGGCGCCAGCGACTTCAAGACCTTCGAGGCGCTGGGCCGCCGGGTCGCCGAAGCCACCCGGCGGTGGCGCGAGGTGCCGATCGCCGAGGCGGCTTAATGGTCCGTGTCATCCCGAGCCAGGCGAGGGATCCTTCCGGCTCGGAAAGATTCCTCGCAAGGGCTCGGGATGGCACGCCTGGAGGCGTGTCACTTCTTGCTGATGTTCCACATCACCGGCACGGGGCCGGGCAGCCAGCCGCTGATCCGGTCCTTGCGGTAGGCGCCGAACGCCTTGTACTGGCCGAGCACGATGTAGGTCGCCTGGTCCATCACCCGGTCGGAGACAGCCATGGCGATCTCCTTCCGCTTGGCCGGGTCGACTTCCCTGGCGTAGGACGTGCGAAGCTTCTCCATCTCGGGGTCGCACGGCCAGCCGAACCAAGCCTTCTCGCAGCCGCCGCTGGTGAAGGAATTGCCGGCCGGGCTCTCGGTACCGACCGTGACCGTGGTCGTGTAGAAGATGTTCCAGCCGCCCTGGGCCGGCGGATCCTTCTTGGCGCGGCGCGTCACGACCGTCTGCCAGTCCATCGACTGCAGGTCGACCTTGAAGCCGACCTTCTCCAGCGCCTGCTTGCCGACCGGCGGAAGCTGATTCGAGGAGAGCAGGTCGGTCGCATGCATCATGACGATCGGCGTGCCGTCATAGCCGCTCTCCTTCAGGAGCTGGCGCGCCTTCTCGAGGTCGGGTTTGATCAGCAGGTTGCCGTAGCTCTTCTCGTAGGGCGAGCCGCACACCAGCGGCGCGTTGCAGACCCGGTAGATCTCGGGGTCGCCCACTTGGGCGCGCAGGAAATCCTCCTGGGCGATCGCATACATCGCCGCCTGCCGGGCCTTCAGGTTGTTGAACGGCGGGTGGAGGTGGTTGAAGCGCATGATGATCTGGCTGCCCTGCGCGTTCCAGCCGTAGAGTTCGATGTTCTTGTCGGCCTTGAGCAGCGGGAAGAGATCGGGCACCGGAATCTCGATGAGGTCGATCTCGCCCTGGACCAGGGCATTGACCGCCGTACTCGGGTCGGAGATCGCCAGCCATTCGAGGCGATCGATCTTCACCACCTTGCCGCCGGCCAGCATCGAAGGCGGCTCGGCGCGCGGCTTGTACTTGGTGTTCTTGAGGTAGACGACCTTCTCGCCAGGCTTCCATTCATCCTTCTTGAAGATGAACGGGCCGGAGCCGGTGTAGTCGTCGATCTGCTTGAACGGGTCGGTCTCGGCGACCCTCTTGGGCATCATGAAGGGCACGGTGGAGGACGGCTTGCCCAGCGCGTCGAGGACGAGGCCGAACGGCTCCTTCAGGACGATCTGGAAGGTCTTGGCATCGATGGCCTTCATCGTGCCGACCGCCTTCATCATCTCCTGGCCGAGGGCGTCGCGGGCGCCCCAGCGCTTGATCGAGGCGACGCAGTCCTCGGCGGTGACGGGCTGGCCATCATGCCATGCCAGGCCGTCACGCAGCGTGAAGGTCCAGGTCAGCTTGTCGGCCGAGACTTCGTACTTGTCCACCATCTGCGGCTGGATGCGCGCTTCGGCATCCTGGGCGAACAGCGTGTCGTAGATCATGTAGCCGTGGTTTCGGGTGATGAAGGCGGTCGTCCAGATCGGGTCCAGGACCTTCAGATCGGAATGGGCGACCATCTTCAGGGTCTGCGCCGAGGCCGGCGCCGCGAGTGCCGCCGCTGCCGTCGACAAGGCCAGACAGGCTGCGACCTGTCGCAATCTCCGCATGATTTCCATGTTTCGTCCTCCCGTTTCCATCCCCAACTTCACACAGGCTGCCACGAGCCGGAGGAGGAATAAAGCAGTGTCGATGCCAAAGGCGTCTCGCCCGGCGCCCGTCCCTTGCAAAAGAGAAGGGGGCCTTCGCCGGCTTGGCGAAGGCCCCCCGATACCGTGATGGTCGATGCTATGCGGTTACTTCTTGCTGATGTTCCAGAGCACCGGGACGGGGCCGGCGAGCCAGCCGCTCAGGCGGTCCTTGCGGTAGGCGCCGAAGGCCTTGTACTGGCCGACCGGAGCGTAGAAGCCCTGGTCCATCAGGCGGTCGGAGATGGCGTAGCCCAGTTCCTTGCGCTTGGCCGGGTCGCTTTCCTTGATGAAAGCGGCACGCAGGACTTCGATCTCGGGATCGCATGGCCAGCCGAACCAAGCCTTCTCGCAGGTACCGGCGGCGTAGGCGTTGACGCCGGGATTGTCGAGGTCGAGGGTGATGTTGGTGGTGAAGAAGATGTTCCAGCCGCCCTGCGCCGGCGCTTCCTTGCGCGCGCGGCGGGCCACGACGGTCTGCCAGTCCATCGCCAGCAGGTCGATCTTGAAGCCGGCCTTCTCGAGCTGCTGCTTTGCGACGGCCTGCACCTGGTTGGACGACTGCAGGTCGGTCTGCTGCAGCATCGCGACGGGCGTGCCGTCATAGCCGCTCTCCTTCAGGAGCCGACGCGCCTTCTCGAGGTCGGGCTTGATCAGCAGGTCGCCATATTCCTTGCCGTAGGCCGTGCCGCAGACGAAGGGCGCATTGCAGACCTTGTAGATCTCGGGATCTCCGACCTGGGCGCGCAGCATGTCTTCCTGGGCCAGCGCCCACATCGCGGCCTGGCGCGCCTTCACGTTGTTGAAGGGCGGGTGCAGCGTGTTGAATCGCATGATGATCTGGCTGCCGAGCGCGTTCCAGCCGAACAAAGCGATGTTCTTGTCGGCCTTGAGCATGGGGAAGAGGTCAGGCACCGGCGATTCGATCAGGTCGATCTCGCCCGCCAGCAGGGCGTTCACCGCCGTGCTGGGATCCGGGATGGCCAGCCATTCGACCCTGTCGACCTTGGCGACCTTGCCGCCGGCCAGCATCGAGGGCGGTTCGTTACGCGGCTTGTACTTGGTGTTCTTGACGTAGACGATCTTCTCGCCGGGCTTCCATTCCTCCTTCTTGAAGATGAAGGGGCCGGAGCCGGTATAGTCCTCGATCTGCTTGTTCGGATCGGTCTCGGCGACCCGCTTGGGCATCATGAACGGCACGTTCGACGAGGGCTTGCCGAGCGCGTCGAGGACCAGGCCGAACGGCTCCTTCAGCTCGATGGCGAAGGTCTTGGCGTCGACCGCCTTGATGTCCTTGGCGGCCTTCAGCAGCAGCTGGCCGAAGCCGTCGCGGGCGCCCCAGCGCTTGATGGAGGCGATGCAGTCCTCGGAGGTGACGGGCGTGCCGTCGCTCCATTCGAGGCCGTCCCGCAGGGTGATCGTCCAGGTGAGCTTGTCGTCGGAGACGGTGTACTTCTCCGCCATCTGCGGCTGGATCTTGAGGTCGGCGTCCTTGGCGAACAGGACATCGTAGATCATGTAACCATGGTTGCGGGTGATCAGCGCCGTGGTCCAGATCGGATCGAGGATCTTGATGTCGGCATGCGACACCATTCTCAGCGTCGTCTCGGCCGCCGCCGGGACCGATACCGTGGCCATCGCGGCCGCCAATCCGAGTGATGCCGCCAAGGCGACCCGTCTACGCAAACTCAACATCAAACTACCCTTCTCATGATAAACTCGAACCTGTTCGCATACAGGCTGGCAGGCGGTACCGGAGGAATAAAGATATGTCGATGCCGACCATCTTCGTGTCCCACGGAGCACCGACGCTCATCCTGAGCGACGCGCCCGCACGCGCCTTCCTGGCGGGCCTCGGCCAGCAAATTCCGCGCCCGACGGCCATTGTCGCTGTATCGGCGCATTGGGACACGGACGTGCCTGTCGTCTCGGTGGCCCGCAAGCCCGATACAATCCATGATTTCTACGGATTCCCGGAGGCGCTGTACCAGTTGCGATATGCCGCGCCCGGTGCGCCGAAGCTCGCAGAGACGGTAGCGAAGCTCACAGGCGCCGCGCACGATCATCATCGCGGTCTCGATCATGGCGCCTGGGTGCCGGCCATGCTGGGCTGGCCCGAAGCCGATATCCCGATCTTCCAGCTCTCGGTGCAGCCCGCGCTCAGCCCCGCGCATCACATTGCCCTCGGCCGCAAGTTGGCGCCGCTGCGCGAGGAGGGTGTGTTGGTCATGGGCAGCGGCAGCGCGATCCACAATCTGCGCGCCCTAGTCCGAAGCGAGGATGCCTCGGAGCCCGAGCCCTGGGCGCAGGCCTTCGACGACTGGCTGGCCGACACGGTGGAGAAGGGCGACGGGGCGGCGCTCGCGGACTACCGCGCCCGCGCCCCCTACGCCCGCGAGGCTCATCCGACGGACGAGCACTTCCTGCCGCTGCATGTCGCGTATGGAGCGGCCGGCGAAGGTGCGCGGGGTCGGGCGCTCCATCGCAGCTTCACGCTGGGGAACCTGTCGATGGCCGCCTACGCGTTCGGGTAAGGGCGCCCCGCCTCAAATCATCAGATCGTAGTCGTGCGCCGCGCGCGCGGCGTCCAAAGCCGTGGTCCATTCCGAGACGGCACTGGCGTCCTTCGCGGCGATATTGGCCAGGGAGAGTTCCGCGAGCGACACGTCGGTCAGCTTGTAGGTCTGGTTGTTGCCCTCGACGGTGATGACCGTCGAGCCGTTCACCTCGGCGATGGAGAAATTGTCCTTGGTCATCCAGCTGAAGTCGAGCGTGTCGAGGGCGGTGTCGAAATCGATCGCCTTGTTGGTGCCCCAGGCCCAGGTGATCGCGAACGTATCGGCCTTTCCATTGCCCACGTGGCCCTGGTCCGGCGCGCGATCGTCGTTGACGATGGTGCCGACGGCGGTCGCATCGGCAAGGGTGGCGCCGCTGGCATTGGAAAGCGTGACCGCGAAGGTCTCGTTCCCCTCGAACACGGTGTCACCGCTGATATCGACATGCACCGTCTTCGAGGTTTCGCCCGCCGCGAAGGTGAGGGTTCCGTTGGTAGCCACATAATCCGAGCCGGCGGTCGCAGTGCCGTTGGCGGTGGAATAGGCCACCGTCACGGGGCCCGTGCCGGCCTTGTCGAGCGTCACGGTGAACATGAAGTGGGCGTGCTCGCCATTGCCCTCGGCGACCGCGAGGTCGGCGATGGAGAGGGCCGGCAGTACCGCAGCATCGTCGTCGACGATGGTGCCGATGGCGGTGCCGTCGGCGATCGTGGCGCCGGCGGAGTTGGAGAGCTTGACCGTGAAGGTCTCGTTGCCCTCGGCAAGCAGGTCGCCCGCGATGTCCACATGGACCATCTTGGTGGTCTCGCCGGCGGCGAAGGTGACGGTGCCGCTGGAGGCGACATAGTCCTCACCGGCCGTGGCCGTGCCGTGGGCGGTGGAATAGGCCACTGTCACCGGGCCGTCGGCGGCCTTGTCGAGCGTCACCACGAACATGAAATGGGCGTGGTCGCCATTGCCTTCCGTCACCGAGAGGTCGGCGATGGAGAGCGCGGGAAGCGCACCGTCATCGTTCCCGGTCACGCCATCGGTCGCCCCGGATGCCCCCGTCACCGTGCCCCCGCCGGCAATGGGCAGGTTGAAGTCGACGATCTGGATGTTTGATGCCTGGCCCATGCCGATCTTGCCGGGCAGGTCGTCCTCGCGGACCTGGGTGAAGGTGAACTCGAAATTGGCCGGGGAGAGGTCGGCCCGTATGACGCCGAGCAGGATGAGCTTCTGGCCCGTGCTGAGATCCGCGATGACCACGCCTTCGGTGCTGTCGCTCATCGAGAGGTTTTCGCGGCTGCCGTAGAATTTGAAGCTCACCACGTCGGTCGAGGGATCGAAGGCAACCCGGTCCACCTGTCCGACTTCATGGGAGCGCATGTAGACGGTGTCGGCCGCGAGCACCGGTCCGTTCTCCCAGGCGAGCGCGCCGCTCAGCGCCTCGCGCAAATGATTGTTGTCGATGAACCCGAAATTCTCCACCGAGAGGTCGGCGAGCCGGACGCCCTGCACGATCACCGTCTCGCCGCTCCAGGGGCTCATGAAGCCGAAGCCCTGGGGCGTGTCGATGATGATGAAGGAATGGATGTTGGCGTTGCCGAGGTCGATCCTGTCCACCGACGGATTGAAGCCGACGATGTCGGCGCCGCTCACGGAGCTGATGAGATAGACCTTGCCGGAACCGTTGCCCGGATCCTGCACCGTGTCGTCATCGGTGATCTGCCCCACAGCCGTGGCGTCGGCGATGGTTGCGCCCGTGGCGTTGGAAAGCGTGAGCGAGAAGGTCTCATTCGCCTCCACGACGGTGTCGCCGTTGACGACCACGTGCACCATCTTCGAGGTTTCGCCGGCCGCGAAGGTCAGTGTTCCGGCGAGTGCGGCATAGTCTGAGCCCGCGGCGGCCGTGCCGCTGGTGGTGGCGTAGTTCACCGTGACGGGGCCGGTCGCGGCCTTGTCGAGCGTGACGATGAACATCAGCTCGGCGCTGCCCGAATCCCCCTCGCGCATGGAGACGTCGCCCACCGAGAGCGCGGGCAACGTGGCCGCCGCATCGTCGTTGGTCAGGGTGCCGGTTGCCGAGCCGTCGGCGATGGTCGCGCCGGAGGCACTGGCGAGATGGACGGTGATGGCCTCATTGCCCTCCACCGCCGTATCGCCCTTGACCGTCACCTGGATGGTCTTAGACGTTTCCCCCGCCACGAAGGTGAGGGTGCCGCTGGCGGCAACATAGTCGCTGCCGGCCGTGGCGGTGCCGTCGGCCGTCGAATAGGCGACCGTGACCGGGCCGGCTGCCGCCGCGGACAGGGTCACGGTGAAGGTCATGAGCCTGGTGCCGGAGTCGCCTTCCTGTAGCGACACGTCGGCGATGGACAGGCTGGGCATCGCCGGCTCTGCCGAGTCGAGGGCCGCGTCCCATTCCTGGACCGCGCCCGCGTCCTTCGCGCGGATATTGTCCATGCTGAGCTCGGCGAGCGTCACGCCGTCGAGCCTGTAGGTCTGGTTGTTGCCGGTGATGGTGATGATCACCGAGCCGCCCACCTCGGCGATGGAGAAATTGTCCTTCTGGAACCAGCCGAAATCGAGCACGTCGACGTCCGGGTCGAAGGCGAGGACCGTATTGGTGCCCCACATCCAGCTGATGGTGGTCACGGTGGCCACGCCGTCGCCACCTGTCCCTCCGCCAGTGGAGCCACCAGTGGACCCACCCGTGGAGCCGCCGTCCGCCTGGGTGCCGTCCCAGCCTGCATAGTCGGCGACGGCGCCATCATTGTTGAAATCGTCGTGCCAGAGCTCCTCGGCGAAGGCGAGTGTCTTGCCCCTCTCATGGGCGGCGATGAGGGTCGAAAAGCTCGGCGTGTCGTAGGCGCCGAACTGCTGGATGTATTTGAGGATAGAGGTGCCGTATTCGTCGGCCGAGGCGCTGCCGTTGTTGAGAAGGTCCAGCGTGCCCCAGGCCCCGCGCAGATGGGCGGCAGCGAGGATGCCGGTCAGGGTGAGCGTGACGGTGACGCTCTGCCCGTTGGTGTCCACATAGGTGCGCTGGGTGCCGATCAGCGCGTCGAGGCTGGTGCCCTTGGCCTCGAGTCCGCTCTCGATGACGTTGAGGTTGTAACCGAAGGCATCGAGGATGATGGCTTCCTGGATGTCGGTCTTGAGCGTGTCGAAGCTGTCGACGCCGTTCTTGCCGGTGAAATTGCCGGTCCACAGGTTGCCGGTATTGTCCAGATAGTAGCCGAGGTCGATGAGCAGCGGCTCGCCGAACTGATAGCCGACGAAGCCCAGCGAATTCACGGAGGTGTACTGCATGTCACGCCAGGAGAGTTCGCCGGCCTGATAGGCGTTCCAGTTGTCGTCGCCCACCCAGCTCCGGATCTGGGCCTCGGTGATCTGTCCCGAGAGATAGCGATCGTAGTCGACGCCCGATTCGAACGCCCGCAGCGCGTCCAGAAACTCCGTGAACGTCCCGTTCGACATGACTCGCCCCTCCGACTCCAACTCAGGTACCGATCTCGCGATATCCGTATGTGGTACTCTGATACCATAACCGTTCGATGTCGCACCCGTCCAAGGGCCGCAATCAAGCTGTGATATCCTAGTGACTCATTGGAGCGCGCTACTTGAGTAGCGCGTTCCAAAGAAAAACGGGGGCGCCTGAGCACTCCGTTTCGACAAGACCAGAACTGGGCTCTCACTCACGATCCATTGATCTTCCTCACCATCTCCGATATCAGATTGCGAACCATTCGCATTGCCAAGGTATCTGGTGCAGCCGGCGGAGACGCTCGCCCTCTACAGGGAAAATCGCGACGAGCTGCTGAACTATGCGGCGCGGATTGTGCGCGACCGGGCGAGCGCCGAGGACATCGTCCAGGAGGCCTGGCTCAAATTCTCCGACCGGCTCCAGCAGGATGGCGAAGTCGGCCAGCCTCTGGGTTACCTCTATGCGATCGTCCGGAACCTGGCGCTGAACCTCGTCCGGCGCACGGCCAAGCAGGGCAAGGTCGTTGTTGCGGTGCCGGAGGTCGAGAACGTCGTCTACGACGTGCCCTCGGCTGAGCAGGTCCTCCATTACAAGGACGAACTCAGAGTCATGGCCGAGGCCATTGCCGAGTTGCCCGAACGCACGCAGACCGCCTTTCGCCTCTACAAGATCGAGGGCAGGCCGTTGCGCGAGATCGCGGCGCAGCTCGACATCTCGGTGCCGCGAGCCCACCAGCTCGTGAAGGAAGCGGGCCTGCACGCGGCGCGGCGCGTGCTGGGCGACGAGCGCCCATCGAAATAAATTTCTCCATCGCCTTAAACCGGCAGCGCGTCCTTGATCTATCAAAGGGGGAGCGCGTCTTGCGATCCCGCCGCGTGAACCCAGGACATTCTTGAGCCGAGTGGAAACCCCAGAGCAGACGCCCCGAGAGCAGGCCATGGACTGGCTGCTGCGGCTGGAAGCCCATCCGGATGACCGCTCCGTCCGGACGGAATTCGAGGCGTGGCTTGGCCGTCCGGCGAATGAGGCCGCGTTCGACGAGATGAAGCGCGTCTGGGCGCGGCTCGACGCTCTCGCGACTCCGGTCGACGAACCGGAGGCCAAAGCCTTGCCCCCGCTGCCGGCCATCGCCGCGGTCCCATCTGCGCGCCCGAGCCTGCTGCGCCGGTCGCTGGCGCTGGCGGCCGTTGCGCTGATCGCTTGCGCCGCCGCGCTGTCCTGGCCGGCGCTGCGCCTGCAGCTCGAGGCCGATCATCTCACCGGCACGGCCGAGACGCGCACCTTGCGGCTCGAGGATGGCAGCCTGGCGATGCTCGATGCCCAGAGCGCGGTCTCCGTCAATTTCACGGCTGGCCAGCGCGAGATCGTGCTGCTGGAGGGCAGCGCCTTCTTCGAGGTCGTGCCGTCGACCGAGCGTCCCTTTGTCGTGCGCGCGGCCGATGTCTCGGTGACGGTGGTGGGCACCGCCTTCGCCGTGCAGACCAACTCGCGGCAGGTCGCGGTGTCGGTGCAGTCCGGCATCGTGCGGGTGGCCAGTGCCGTGGGCGCCCCGCCGGCCACGCTGACGCGCGGCGAGCGTCTCACCATCGATCGGGCGACCCGGCACGATGTGCGGAGCGAGGTGGCGCCAGAGGATGTCGCGGCGTGGCGCGACGGCCGCCTGATCGTGCACGACATGCCGCTGCGGGCGGTGGCCGACGAACTCGGCCGCTACCAGAGCGGCGTGATCGTCTTCGAGGATTCGGCAATGGCGGACCGTCGGGTCAACGGCGTGTTCAACCTGCGGCGTCCCGTCGAGGCGCTGACGGCGGCCGTGGATACGCAGAGCGGCAGGATCCGTTTGGTGACGCCGTACTTCATGCTGATCTCGGGCAAATAGGCGCCTCGCATCCGCCTGAACTTTTTTGTGTCTTTCGCCTTAATCGGTGGCTCGCCGCTTTGTCGTGAAAGTTAGAGGCGGTCGCATCGTCCGCCTCGTGGTCCTCCGTGAACCCGCCGGCACGGAGCCGGGGGAGTGTCGAAGCGTGAGCCAGTCGAAGCGTAGGGTATCCGGCAAGGTCGTTCTGTTGACGGCGCTGATGGGCAGCGCCGCCCTCGTTGCCGCCAAGGCGCAGGATGCGCTCGCTCAGGCAGTCGTCGACGATCAGCAGCAGGCGCAGGCTGGCGCCGCGCCCGTCGACTTCAACATTCCCGCGCAGCCGCTGGCGCAGGCCCTGACGCAGTTCGGCCGGCAGTCCGGTCTTCAGGTGGCGGTCGATGCCGCCGCCGTCGCGGGCAAGTCGAGTGGCGGCGTGTACGGCATGATGAGCGCCCAAAGCGCGCTGCAGCAGGTTCTCGCTGGAACTGGCATCACCTACCGCTTCACCTCGCCGACCGCGGTCAGCGTCGTCGGGCCCGCACCTGGCGCCTCGGGCGCCCTGCAACTCGATCCCGTCCAGGTGCAAGGCAATCTCGCTCCCTCGCAGGCTGAGATTGGAAATCTGCCGCCGCCTTTTGCCGGCGGTCAAGTCGCGCGAGGCGGTCGGGTCGGCGTTCTCGGAAACCGAGACTACATGGACACACCGTTCAGCAGCACGGTCTATACCGAGAGAACGATCCAGAATCAGCAGGCGCTGACCCTGACTGAGGTGGTCGCCGTCGATCCGACCATACGCAGCATCTATCCGCAGGGATCGCTGGACGATCGCCTCATCATCCGTGGTTTCCAGGTCTTCGTCCGCGACATGGGAATGAACGGGCTCTATGGCATAAATCCCGAGCCCTCGATCGGCATGGTCGGCATCGAGCGGGTCGAGGTTTTCCGAGGACCTACAGCCATGCTGAACGGCATGGCCGCCAACGGTGCCATCGGCGGTACGATCAACTTCGTCACAAAGCGTGCGCCCGACGAAGGGATCTATCAAGCGACGGCCCGCTACATGTCGAATTTGCAGTTCGGCGGGGCGCTCGACGTCGGCAAGCGCTTCGGTCCGAACAAGGAGTTAGGCCTTCGCGCCAATGCGGCTTACAGCGGCGGCAACACGTCGGTCTCGAATAATACCGACGATCTCCTCCAACTGACGCTCGGTGCCGACTATCGCAGTGAGAACACGCGCATGGACGCCGACTTCGGCTATCAGAAGCGCATCATCAACGGGCCTCGCCTTGGTACTTTCCTCGCCGCGGGCGTCAACGTGCCACCGGCGCCGAACGCCCAGAACAACTACAACCAGCCCTGGGAATTCTTCAGTTTCGGCGATCTCTACGGCATGGTCCGCCTGGAGCATGATTTCAGCCGGAACTTCACGGGCTACATCAAAGCCGGTGGACGCAATTCCACCCGTGATTCGCTCACCACCATTTCGACGCTGTTGAACACCCAGGGCGGCATGAGCGGATCGTCGATCCGGACGCTCGCTTTCCTGGACACGTTCTCGGCCGATGTTGGCGTACGCGGCAAGTTCGAGACGGGATCGATCCGTCATGAGGCGGCGGCCAATGTGACTTACCAGAAGGAACTCAGCGGCTTTCGCAACACGGCGGGCTTCGCGCCAGCCTTTGCAAACAACATTTACACGCCCCAGGTCGTCGCCGCCCCGAACGTTCCGGGCGCCGCGCTTACGCCGCCGGCGCCGACGTCGGACACCGTCATGACGAGCGTCGGGCTGGTCGACAGTCTTTTCATGCTGGATGACCGCGTGCAGATCATCGCCGGCATCCGGAACCAGCGTATCCAGCTTTCGAACTTCAGCCCCATCACCGGTCTCGTCACGCCAGCAACGCCGGGTTCGGATCAGGGAGCGGTTACACCGACCGTGAGCATGGTAATCAGGCCCTGGAAGGAGTTCGCACTCTACGGCAACTATATCGAAGCGCTTGAGCGCGGGCCGATCGCCGGTGCCGGCACCTTGAATGCAGGTCAAGCCTTCGCGCCTTTCGTGTCCCGGCAGTTCGAAGTCGGTGCGAAGCTTGATCTTGGCAATTTCGGGGCAACTCTCAGCGCCTTCCAGATCACGCGGCCCAGCTCCTTCACCTCGGCAGGTACATTCACCGTGGATGGCCAGCAGCGAAACAGCGGCATCGAGTTCATCGTCTTCGGCGAGCCCTTGCCCGGGTTCAAGCCGCTGGGGGGCTTCACCGTGCTCGATCCGGTCCTGACCAATACAGCCGGTGGGCTGAACAATGGAAAAACCGCGCCCGGTGCCGCCCGGTTCCAGGCGAACCTCGGCTTCGACTGGGATATGCCATTTCTCAAGGGGGTCGGTGTTTCGGCGCGGATCCTCTATACGGGGCAAGCCTACATCGATCCCGCGAACACACAGGTCGCACCGGCTTGGGCACGCGTCGATCTCGGCGCGAGTTACACCTTCGAACGGCCGGACGGCAAGCCGCTGACGTTGCGCGCCAATGCCATCAACGTAGGCAATGCCAACTACTGGATGGCGACGAACGGCTTCATGACCGAAGGCCTTCCGAGAACGTTCATGCTGTCGCTGACGGCGGATTTCTGAGTCGGCGCGGTGAGGCTTGCCTGGACGATCCTTCATCGCTGGATTGGTCTCGGGATTGCGGGCTTTCTTTTCGTCTCAGGTCTAACCGGTGCGGTCATCTCCTGGGATCACGAGCTGGACGAATTGCTCAATCCGCATCTGACGGAGGCAAGAGTTGCGGGGGTGGCGCTGCCGCCCCTGGACCTAGTCGAGAGGGTCGAAGCCCGCGACCCGCGCCTCCGCGTGGCGTCGTTTCCCTTTGCGGTCGAGCCCGGTGAGGCGATGCCCATATCGGTTCGGCCGACCGTCGATCCGGCGACGGGCAAGCTCCATGAACTGGGATTCAATCAGGTGTTCCTGGATCCCGCGACGGGCGAACAGCTCGGCGCGCGTGAGTGGGGTGCCGCATGGCCGATCAACCGGGAGACCTTCGTCTCCTTCCTCTACAAGTTGCACTACAGCCTTCACTTGCCCGAGATATGGGGCGTCGACCTGTGGGGGCGCTGGTTGCTGGGCGCGGTCGCCATCGTCTGGACGATCGATTGCTTCGTCGGATTCTATCTCACGTTGCCGACACGTCGCTCCGCCAGGCACGGACGAAGCTGGTGGTTGCGGTGGAAGCCGGCGTGGCAGATCAAGGTTTCGGGTAGCCGATACCGTGTCGCCTTCGACATACATCGTGCTTTCGGCCTGTGGCTCTGGGCGATGCTGTTGACGATCGCGTTCACGGGGTTCTCGCTCAATCTTTATCGCGAGATCTTCTATCCGCTGATGTCCTTGGTCTCGCAGGTCACGCCCAATATCTTCTCGCAACAGCCGCCGGCTGGACGGCACCAGCCGATCGAGCCCGCGATGGGCTATCGCGAGATCGTCGAACGCGCTCGCTCAGAGGTGGCACGAAGAGGGTGGTCCGAGCCGATGGGCAGCGCCTTCTACACGCCGGGGTTCGGCATCTATGGCGTCCGATTCCATCGGACCGGTGCCGATCGCGGAGCGGCCGGAGTCGGGCCCGCGATCCTTTATTTCGATGGCAGGACCGGCGCGTCGCTCGGTGCGCGCCAGCCTTGGACTGGGACAGCGGCCGACATCTTCCTGCAGGCGCAGTTTCCATTGCACTCGGGGCGCATTCTCGGCTTGTCGGGCCGCGTCCTGATCTCGGTGATGGGCTTGGTCGTCGCCGCGCTGTCGGTCACGGGCGTGGTTATCTGGTATCGCAAGCGGCGCGCGAGGCTCGCGGTGCGGCGCGGCCGAGCCGAGAGAGCGAATCTCGCACCCGCCGAATGAAAAACGGGGGCGCCTGAGCACCCCCGTTTCTACGAGATCACAACTGTATGGAGTGTGTTACGCGGCTTCCGCCAGCGCCACGCCCTTTTCCTTGAAGACCTGCTCGAGTTCACCCGTCTCGAACATCTCGCGGATGATGTCGCAGCCGCCGATGAACTCGCCCTTCACGTAGAGCTGGGGGATCGTCGGCCACTGGCTGAATTCCTTGATGCCCTGGCGAAGTTCCGGATCGACGAGGATGTTGATGCCATGGAACTTCACGCCGAGCTGGCTCAGCACGTCGACCACCGCGGCCGAGAAGCCGCACTGGGGAAACACGGGCGTGCCCTTCATGAACAGCAGAACGTCGTTCTTGCCGATCTCGTCGCGGATACGCTCGAACACCTGGGGTTCGCTCATGATCGATCTCCGTGGGGCGCCTTCGGGGCGCGGGGGTTGCCTGAATATAGGGCGTTCAGGGTCGCTGCGCCATGGTGGTCAGCTTGAGGGCGTGGAGAACGCCCCCCATGCGGCCGCCCAGCGCGCCATAGACCATCTGGTGCTGCTGGATCTTCGATTTGCCGGCAAAAGCGGCCGAAATGACCGTTGCTGCATAGTGATCGCCGTCGCCGGCGAGGTCCTGGATCTCGACCTCGGCGTCCGGGATACCGTCCTTGATGAGGCGAATGATGTCGTCTGCTTGCATGGGCATGAGAAATCCTCAGGCGGCGCTGTTCATGTAACCGGGCAGCCAGTCCTCGTGGGCATTGCGCAGCTCCTGGAGCGGCACGCTGAGCAACCCGTCGACCGTGATGTTCGGCCCGCCGGAATAGCCCAGCAGGACGGCCGGGACGCCTGCCTTTTGTGCGGCCTCGACGAGGGCGCCGCCATCGTCGGTGGCGATCAGGTAGCGACCCTGGTCCTCGCCGTAGAGATAGGCGTGCGGGGCGGCGATGCCCTGGGGGAGCTTGATGCAGGCGCCGGTGCCGCCAGAGAGGCACATTTCTGCGAGCGCCACGAGCAGGCCGCCGTCGGAGAGGTCGTGGCAGGCATGGACGCGGCGACCGACGATCTGGCCGCGCACGAAGTCGCCGTTGCGACGCTCGACGGCGAGATCGACCGGCGGCGGCGCCCCTTCCTCGCGGCCGTGCAACTCGCGGAGATAGATCGACTGGCCGAGCCAGCCCTTCGTCTCGCCGATCAACACAAGGGCGAGGCCCGACTGGTCGAGGCGCGAACCCGCCGAGGTCGCAATGTCGTCGATCACGCCCACCGCGCCGATGGTCGGGGTCGGCAGGATCGGCCGGCCCTCGGTCTCGTTGTAGAGCGAGACGTTGCCCGACACGACGGGGAAGTCGAGAGCGGTGCAGGCCTCGGCCATGCCCATGATGGCGCCGGCGAACTGGCCCATGATCTCGGGCTTCTGCGGGTTGCCGAAGTTCATGTTGTCGGTCACGGCGAGCGGCCGGGCGCCGACGGCGGTGATGTTGCGCCATGCTTCAGCCACGGCCTGGCGGCCGCCGGTCTCGGGATGGGCCTGCACGTAGCGCGGCGTGCAGTCCGACGTCATGGCGAGACCCTTATGGCCGGCGCTCTTGGTGCCCTGGGGCGCGGCGGGCACGCGCACCAGCGCGGCGTCACCGCCCTGCGGCCGGATCGCCGTGTTGCCCATGATGAGATGGTCGTACTGGTGCCAGATCCACGCCTTGCTCGCGAGATCGGGGCAGCTCATCAGGGTGAGCAGCGAGGCCTTCCAGTCTTCCGGCGCCGGCACCTTGGCGGCATCCAGCTCGGCCGGCAGCGGCGTCAGGGTCCACGGCCGCTCGTACATCGGCGCTTCGGTGACCAGCGGCGGGATCGGGATGTTGCCCACCACGTCGCCGTGCCAGGTCAGCACCATGCGCTCGGTATCGGTGAGATGGCCGATCACGGCGAAGTCGAGTTCCCACTTCTCGAAGATCTTGCGCGCCTCGTCCTCGCGGCCGGGCTTCAGCACCATGAGCATGCGCTCCTGGCTCTCCGACAGCATCAGCTCGTAGGGATTCATGCCGGTCTCGCGCATCGGCACCTTGTCGAGCTCCATGACCAGGCCGAGCCCGCCCTTGGCCGCCATCTCGAAGGAGGAGGACGTGAGGCCGGCCGCGCCCATGTCCTGGATGGCGATGATGGCGTCGGTCGCCATCAGCTCGAGGCAGGCCTCCAGCAGAAGCTTCTCGACGAAGGGGTCGCCGACCTGCACCGTCGGGCGCTTGCTCTCGCTGTCCTCGTTGAACTCGGTCGAGGACATGGTGGCGCCGTGGATGCCGTCGCGGCCGGTCCTGGAGCCGACATAGACCATCGGATTGCCGATGCCGGCGGCGGCCGCATAGAAGATCTTGTCGGTCGCGGCGACGCCCACGGTCATGGCGTTGACCAGGATGTTGCCGTTGTAGGCGGCATGGAAATTGGTCTCGCCGCCCACGGTGGGAATGCCCATGCAGTTGCCGTAGCCTGCGATGCCGGCCACCACGCCGGACACGAGGTGCCGCGTCTTGGCGTTCTCCGGATCGCCGAAGCGCAGCGCGTTGAGGTTGGCCACCGGCCGCGCGCCCATCGTGAAGACGTCGCGCAGGATGCCGCCGACGCCCGTCGCCGCGCCCTGATAGGGCTCGATGTAGGAAGGATGGTTGTGGCTCTCCATCTTGAAGATGGCGGCCTGGCCGTCGCCGATGTCGATGACGCCGGCATTCTCGCCCGGCCCCTGGATGACCCACGGCGCCTTGGTCGGCAGCTTCTTCAGCCACACTTTCGAGGACTTGTAGGAGCAGTGCTCGCTCCACATCGCCGAGAAGATGCCGAGCTCCACCATCGTGGGCGTGCGCCCCATGATCTTGAGCAGGCGCTCGTACTCGTCCGGCGCCAGACCGTGCTCGGCCACGATCTGCGGGGTGATCGCCGGCTCGTTCGGCAGCTTGACGGGCGGGTTCTTTTCCGGGGCAACGGTCACGACGCGTCTCTCACGAAAGGGCTTCCACCATGCCCTCGAACAGGGCCTTGCCATCGGTGCCGCCGAACATCGGCTCCACCGCGTTCTCGGGATGGGGCATCAGCCCCAGCACCGTCTTGGTGTCGTTGAAGACGCCGGCGATGTTGCTGCTCGAGCCGTTGGGATTGCCGCGCCCGTCGACGATCGAGCCGTCGGGCCCGCAGTAGCGGAAGGCGATCTGGCCACGATCCTCGAGCCGCTTCATCGTGTCGGCATCGGCGAAATAGTTGCCCTCGGCATGGGCGACCGGCACCTTGATCACCTGGCCCGCCTGGTAGCGGTTGGTGAACAGGCTCTGGCTGGTCTCGACCCGGAGATGGACGTCGGCGCAGACGAACTTGAGGTGCGAGTTGCGCATCAGCGTGCCCGGCAGGAGGCCGGCCTCGGTCACGATCTGGAAGCCGTTGCAGATGCCGAGAACCGGCACGCCCTGGGCGGCGCGCTTCTTGACCTCGGCCATCACCGGCGACTGCGCGGCCATCGCGCCGCAGCGCAGATAGTCGCCGTAGGAGAACCCGCCCGGCACCACGATGAGGTCGACCTTCTCGAAGTCGCCGTCGCCGTGCCACACCATCTGCGGCCGGCGTCCGGTGACCAGCTCGATCGCCTGCGCCACGTCGCCTTCGCGATTGGAGCCGGGGAAGACGAGGACTGCGGCTTTCATTTCATGATCTTCCGCTGGCGGCGCGCCACTCCGTGGCGCGTCGTTGTTGATGAAGACGAAGATCGCGCCACTGGAGTGGCGCGCCCCCAGCCAAGACGCGACGTGATCATCAGCCCACCAGTTCGATCGAGTAGTTCTCGATCACCATGTTGGCGAGAAGCTTCCTGCACATCTCCTCGACGCGGGCCTTGGCCTTCGCCTTGTCGGTCTCGGCGAGTTCGAGTTCGATGAACTTGCCCTGGCGCACGTCGCCGACCTCGGGGAAGCCCAGCCGGTTGAGCGAATGTCCGATGGCCTTGCCCTGGGGGTCGAGCACGCCGTTCTTGAGGGTCACGTGGACTCTGGCTTTCATGTCGCCTCTTTACTGCAGCGTGGTGGGGCCGCGCACGTCGCCCGGTCCCTGGTCGATGAGGATGCCGAGGCGCCGCGCCACTTCCTGGTAGGCTTCCTCGACCTTGCCGAGGTCGCGGCGGAACCGGTCCTTGTCCATCTTCTCGTTGGTCCTGAGGTCCCACAGCCGGCACGAATCGGGGCTGATCTCGTCGGCCAGCACGATCCGGACCATGTCGTCCTCGTAGAGGCGGCCGAACTCGATCTTGAAGTCGATCAGCTTGATGCCGCAGCCGAGGAACAGGCCGAACAGGAAGTCGTTCACGCGCAAGGTCAGCGCCACGATGTCGTCGAGGTCCTGCGGTGTCGCCCAGCCAAAGGCGGTGATGTGCTCCTCGGTGACCATCGGGTCGCCCAGCGTATCGTTCTTGTAGAAGAACTCCATGATCGAACGGGGGAGCTGCGTGCCTTCCTCGACGCCGAAGCGCTTGGCGAAGGAGCCGGCCGCGACGTTGCGGACCACCACCTCCAGCGGGATGATCTCGACCTGCCGGATGAGCTGCTCGCGCATGTTCAGGCGGCGGATGAAATGCGTGGGCACCCCGATCTCGCCAAGCTTGGTCATCAGGAACTCGGAGATGCGGTTGTTGATCACCCCCTTGCCGGTGATCACCCCCTTTTTCTGGTTGTTGAACGCGGTCGCGTCGTCCTTGAAGTACTGGACGATCGTCCCGGGTTCGGGTCCCTCGAACAAGGTCTTGGCCTTGCCCTCGTAGATGCGGCGACGGCGGGACATGTCTCACTCCTGCGCGGGCGATGCGGATCGCCCGCCGTTCGGGCGGAATATGGCGGAAACGCCATGCTCCGGTATTGGGGAAAAATCCATTGAAAAAGGTGACGGGGTCGTCATATTGACCGTGGAACAGGAGGCCTCACATGGCCCAGCAAATCACTTACGACAAGGCCTATGACACGGTCGGGCGCGAGGATTTTCCGGCGATGCTGGAAGTGCCCCGTTATGGGCGCCGGACGGACGCCTTCGACGGCATCATTTCGGCCACCCACGACCATTTCTGGGACCCGTTCGACAAGAGCTATATCGACTTCGACCAGCCGTTCGACATGTCGACGACGTCCATCATGCCGCTGGATACGGTAGTCGAGCTGAAAAGCGCGGTGGCGGACCGGCTGGACGAGGGCCAGAGGATCGGGCTCGGCAACGACGTCATGCACTGGTCGATCTCCAACCTGCTGCACGGGGAGCAGGGCGCGCTCTCCCTGTCGGCCAGCCTGTGCCACATCCTGCTCGACCCCGGTGCCCAGGAGTACGCCGCCAACCAGGCCCGCGAGGAGGCCCGGCATGTTGCAGGGTTCACGCGCTATATCGGCCGCCGCTGGGGAGCCCCCCTGCCGGTGGGCAAGACCATCGCGACCGTTCTCACCGATTTGGTGACGACGGAGGAGGTCTACAAGAAGATCGTCGGCATGCAGATGCTGATCGAAGGCATCGCCATGGGTTCCTTCGCGACGCTCAATGCCAAGACCAACGACCCGGTCCTGCGCCGGCTGGTCCAGCTGGTGATGAGCGACGAGGCCTTCCACCACCGCTTCGGCCGCATCTGGGCGTCACGCACGATAGGACATCTGAGCGAGGAGGAGCACAGGAAGGTCGAGGACTGGGCGGCGCAGATTTTCCAGACACTGCTGTTCAACCTGATCAACGCCGAGCAGAAGCAGGTCATCTACGCCAAGTACGGGCTCGACTGGCAGTGGGTGCGCGACGCGATGAAGGAGGTCTTCACCGACGAGGACCGCCGCGCCAACCTGAAGGAAAGCACCAATATCTTCCGCGTCCTGATCAAGACGCTCCTGCACGCCGGGATCATCACCTCCCGCACCGCGCCGCTCTACGGCGTCTGGGTCGACATGAAGGAGCTGGAGGCCGAAGGCGACGGCATCCCCGGCGACATCGTCGCCGAGGAAATGATGGTGACGCTCCGCGAGATCAACGCCAAGCGAAAGCGCATCGTCTCGAAGGATGTGGTGGCAGGCTGACCTTCATATTCCTCTCCCCCGATAGGGGGGGAGGCTAGGTGAGGGGGTGGGGCACCGCTCCTTCAACGCAGCTTCGATCGCGATCCAGATACCCTCCGGACTTTCGAAGACTTCGACTGCCCAGAATCGCAAGACACGCCAGCCCTCGAGTTCCATGAACGCAGTGCGACGCGCGTCACGTTCCTGCTGAAATGCGTAGTGTTCGCCGTCGATCTCGACGACCAGCTTTGCCGAGAGGCAGGCGAAGTCCGCGAAGTAGTGGCCGATCGGATGCTGCCGCCGAAACTTGATGCCGGCCAGCCGGCGATCGCGAAGCAATTCCCAGCAAATCTTTTCGGGCTTGGTGCTGTCCCTTCTGAACTCGCGTGCGGTCGTAGTTCTCCGATTATTCATATCGGATATTAACGCGATGGTTGTGCCGATTTTAAGGCTCGTGCGTAACCCCCTCACCCAACCTCTCCCCCTATCGGGGGAGAGGAGTCTGAAATTCACGCTCATGTTCCTCGCCGCCGATAGAGGGAGAGGTTAGGTGAGGGGGTGACTACGGCTTCCGCGCCAGCACGAAGCAGGAGAGGCCGGCGAGGCGGTTCAGGGGGAAGAGCGGGAGTTCGGTGGCGCAGATTGCGGTGAGGATGCCGTTGGTGACGGCGCCCTGTTTCTTCAGGCTGCTGCGTGGCTCGGTGGTGTTGCGATCGGCGAGGCGGACCGCCGCCGCCAGGGGAAACACGAAGCCGAAATAGTAGCTGCCGCGCACGATCTCGAGGCCCGCGTCGCGCAGCGCGGCCTCGATCTCGGGCAGGCGGTAGCGGCGCTTGTGCTCGAGGAAGACGTCGTGGCCGCTCCACAGGAAGGCGAAGGCCGGCACGGTCACCAGGAAATGGGCGCCCGCCGGCACCTTGTCGGCATAGTAACGGACCAGCCCGCGGTCGTCGTCGACATGCTCCAGCACGTCCATCATCAGCACGAGGTCGCAGTCGGTCGGGCCGGTGTCGCGGCGATAGCGCACCGGCTTGCCGGCGACGCTGTCGTCGCGGTCCGACGCATAGCCGATGTCGACGCAGAGCGCGCTTTCGGCCGGCGTTCGCTCGAGCAGATGGCGCGAGAAGAAGCCCGAGCCGGCGCCGACGTCGAGCAGCCGCATCGGGGCCAGCGAGCCGACGGCGCGGCGCAGAGCGGCGGCCTTGGAGCGGTAGTACCAGTGGCTGCCGATGTCGGCGCCCAGGATGTCTTCTTCCTTGAGGTCCATCGACGGTCAGGTCACCGGCGGCTTCGGCGGGGTATCTTCATAGATGCCTTCGACGACATAGATCGGGCGGCCCTTCACCTCGACGAACAGGCGGCCGAGATATTCGCCGATAATGCCCAGCGACAGGAGCTGGATGGCGCCCATCAGCAGGATGGCGATCAGCAGCGAGGCGTAGCCCGGTGTGTCCACGCCGAAGATCAGCACGCGGGTGACGATGAACAGCGCGTAGAGCACGGCCACCGTGGCGATCACCAGGCCGACATAGAACCAGGCGCGCAGCGGCGCGGTCGAGAAGCTCACCACGCCGTCGATGGCGAAGTTCCAGAGCCGCCAGAAGTTGAACTTGCTCGTGCCGGCCGCGCGCTCGGGCCGCTCGTAGGGCACGCCGACCGAGTTGAAGCCGACCCAGGCGAACAGGCCCTTCATGAAGCGGTTGCGCTCGGGAAGCTGACGCAGCACCTCGACGGCGCGGCGGTCGACCAGGCGGAAGTCCCCGACATTGGGCGGAATGCGCACCGGCGACATTGAATTGAACACCCGGTAGAACCAGCCCGCCGAGACCCGCTTGGCCCGCGTGTCGGTGTGGCGCGCGGTACGGATGCCGTAGACGATGTCGTAGCCTTCCCGCCACCGCGCGATGAACGAGCCGATCAGCTCGGGCGGATCCTGCAGGTCGATGTCCATGGGAATCAGGACGTCGCCACGTGCATGGTCGATGCCGGCGGTGAGAGCGGCCTCCTTGCCGAAGTTGCGCGACAGGTTGACGATGCGGAGACGCCGGTCGGCGCGGCCGCGATGGAACAGGCGCGCGAAGGTGTCGTCGCGCGAGCCGTCGTTCACGAAGACGATCTCGAACCGGACGCCGTCGCGCTCGAGCAGGGGCACCACGGTGGCGAGGAAGAGGTCGATCGTCTCCTCCTCGTTGAACACCGGCACGACCAGGGACAGGAGAGGATCGGCCGGGCGCCGCGCCCGCTGGGCGGCAAGCTGGTGTTCCAGCGCGGCGTCCTTGTCGATCACGAAGGGGAGGGATTGCTCGGGCACGAGGGGCGCGGGGACGTTGGCTAGGCCACCGTCTCGACGGTGCCGTTGAGGTCCATGATCCCCAGCTCGACGACGAGCTGCGGTTGGCGCTTCTTGGCCTGGTCGCGGAAGGCGCGCAGGGCCTGGCTCAGCATTTCGGTCTCGTAGGCCTTGTCGGTCTTGAGTCGATCGCCGTAGGCGACGGCGGCCGCGCCGCAGTCGCGATGGGCCATGCCGATCAGGCGCTTCACGTTGTGGAGCTGGCAGGAGATGTCGAGGTTCGCTTCCCAGGCGGCCCGCCATTCCTGGAAGACCGGCGCCACCGCCGCGACTGGGCCGCCGGCGATGTTGAACTGGCTGTAGTTGTTCTGCCAGCCGCGAGAGGTCATGTACTTCCAGGTGTCGGTGGTGAATCGTGGGTCGATGCACTTCATCAGCATCGCCTCGTAGCCCTCGTCGAGGGCCAGCGCCGGGCCAGTGGCGGTGACCGCGGCCGCACCCAGACCCAGTCCGATCAGGTTACGCCTCGAAAGGGCGGCGATGCAGCCGCAACCGGCATGGTGCTTGTGGGTCATCGGAAGGTCGCCTTGCCCTGTTGTGCGAGACCGCCGTTGGGATCGGCGATCCATGTCGTGATCGAGCCGTCCTGTTCGCGGCGGCCGTGTACGCCGAGTGACGCCCCGCCGAACACCGGCGACAGGGCACGGAACTCGAAACTGCGGACCACCTTACCCGGGTTGGAGCGGCGCGCCAGTTCGATCTGCAGCATGCCCATCAGGGGGCCGTGCACGATCAGCCCGGGATAGCCTTCGACGCCCGTCACATAGGGCTGGTCGTAGTGGATGCGGTGTCCGTTGAAGGTGAGGGCGGAGAAGCGGAACAGCAGCACCGGGTCGGCCAGGATCGTCCGGGTCCAGGTCGCGTCGGCCGGCGCCGGCCGGGGGCGGCTTGGGCGCTTCCCCCGGCTTGGCCGCCTCGCGATAGACGATGTCGTGCTCCTCGACGAAGGACATGCCTCGGGGGCCTGAAATCGTGTGCTGCACGGTGACGAAGACCATCGAACCGGTCGAGCCCGACTTGGGCTCCACCGACTTGATCTCGGAGAGCCGCCCAATGGTCTCGCCGACGCGGATCGGCTCGCCGTCGAAGGAGAAGCGGCTTCCCGCCCACATGCGTCGCGGCAACGGCACCGGGGGCAGGAAGTCGCCGCGCTCGGCATGGCCGTCTGGGCCGATCTTCGACTGTGGCGCGGCCTCGAGGAAATAGAGCCAGTGCCAGAGCGGCGGCAGCGGGTCGCCGTTCCTGGGGTCAGGATCGTCCTTCTCGTCGAAGGTCGCGGACAGGGCGCGGACCGGGAAGGGGGCCGCAAGGTCCTCCATGGATTGCGTCCGGCCGATCCAATCCTTGAGCTTTTCCAGAGACATGGCGCGTTTTCCTCCCTGCGGGGCGTGACATTGCCACTGCGAACGCGGGGTGGAAAGACGCTGTCGCCGCCGCTATATAGCGGCCCGACATGCCCAACCGGAGCGGCCGATGACCACGTTCGACGATCGCGAGAAAGCCTTCGAAGCGCAGTACGAGCACGATGAGCAGCTGAAGTTCAAGGTCAACGCCCGCCGCAACAAGCTGCTGGGCCTGTGGGCCGCCGGCCTGCTGGGCAAGGCGGGCGCCGATGCCGAGGCCTATGCCAAGGAAGTCGTGATGGCCGATTTCGAGAAGCCGGGCGATTCCGACGTCATGCACAAGCTGATGAGCGACCTCGCCGCCGCCGGCAAGCCGATGGAGGAACACTCGATCCGCAAGCAGTCGGAGCGCCTGTCCGAAGAGGCCAAGAAGCAAATCATGTCGGAAGCCCGCTAAGGGGCTTCGAACTGCATGATCCTCTCCCCCGGTAGGGGAGAGGCCAGGGGAGGGGCACGCACACCGCCTGCAACCTGCTCGCCCAACCTCGCCCCCTATCGGGGGAGAGGAGTCTGATTTAGGGTACCTCCCATAAGAAAAGTCTTAGGGAGGCATCAATGCCGATCAATCGTCGCAAGATGTTTGCGTATGCCGGCGCCGCCGTGGCGGCGCCCGCGTTGCTGCGCGAAGGTCATGCACAGGCCGCCGAGGTCAACCTCAAGCTGCACCATTTCCTGCCGGCCGCGTCGAACATCCACCAGAAATTCCTGACCCCGCTGGTGCGCAAGATCGAGGCCGAGTCCAACGGCCGCATCAAGATCACCATCTTCCCTGCGATGCAGCTGGGGGGCGCGCCGCCGCAGCTCTACGACCAGGCCCGCGATGGCGTGGCCGACATCGTCTGGACCCTGCCGGGCAACACCCCGGGCCGCTTCCCCGCCAGCGAGGCGATGGAGCTGCCCTTCGTCGCCGACAAGCTCGGAATCGTGAACGCAAAGGCGTTCCAGGAATATGCCGACACCTACCTCAAGGACGAATTCAAGGAGGTTCACCTCATCTGTGCCTGGGCGCACGATGCCGGGGTGATCCATGCCAACAGGCAGGTGAAGGCGATGGAGGACCTCAAGGGTCTGAAGTTGCGCTTCCCCACGCGGCAGGCCGGCGAGGCGCTGAAGGCGCTGGGCGCCAGCCCGATCGGCATGCCGATCCCACAGGTGCCCGAGAGCCTCGCGCAGAAGGTGATCGACGGCTGCGTCGTGCCTTGGGAGGTCGTTCCGGCGATCAAGGTGCAGGAGCTGCTGAAATACCATACCGGCATCCCGGGTTCGCCGACCCTGTACACTGCGACCTTCGTGCTCGCGATGAACAAGGGTAGCTACGACAAGGTGCCGGCCGATCTGAAGAAGGTGCTCGACGCCAACTCGGGCATGCCGGCCGCGACCATGGCCGGCAAGACCTGGGACGATGCCGGCGCCGCGGTGCTCGAAATGGTCTCCAAGCGCAGCGGCAATGTCATCAGCGAGATCTCGGTCGACGAGGCCGGCCGCTGGCGCAAGACCACGCAGCCGGTGATCGACGCCTGGATCGCGTCGGTGAAGGACCGCAACCTCGACGGCGCCAAGCTCGTGGAGGCAGTCCGCACGCTCGTGCAGAAGTACAAGGTTTCCTGAGCCCGCATGGGCTGGATACGGCTCGCCGAACGGCTGGGCGCGGCGCTTGCCCTGGCAGGCGCCGCACTATCGCTGTTCATCGCCGGTCTCGTGACCGCGAGTGTCGGCCTGCGCTGGGCGACCTCCAGCGGCCTGCCGGGCGACTTCGAGATGGTGCAGATGGCGATCGCGCTCGCGATCTTCTCCTTCCTGCCCTACACGCAGCTGCGGCGCGGCAACATGCTGGTCGACACGTTCACGATACGCCTGCCGCCGCGCGCGGTCGCGGCGATCGATGCCTTCTGGGACCTGGTGTACGCCGCGGTCGCTTCGCTGCTGGGATGGCGACTGGCCGTCGGTGCAGCCGACGCCATCAATTCGCAGACCTCGACGATGGTGCTGGGCCTGCCGGTGGGCTGGGCGATCATGGCCTGCGCGGCGATGGCGGGTCTGCTGGCGCTGGCGTCGCTGGTCACCGCCGCCGGCCGTTTCGGGACTGAATCGTGACCGGTACGACGGTTGCCGTCCTGGGCTTCGCGGTCATGCTTCTGCTGATGGCGATGCGCATGCCGATCGGCCTGTCGCTGCTGTTCGTGGGCGGCACGGGCTACGCCTGGCTGGGCGGCTGGCCGACCTTCCTGAACTACATCAAGGCGACGCCCTACCACGACTTCTCCAATTACACGCTCTCGGTCATCCCCCTCTTCATCCTGATGGGGGCGCTGGCCGAGAAGTCGGGCCTTTCGACGGCCCTGTTTCGCGCCGCCTCGAGCCTGGTCGGCCACCGGCCCGGCGGGTTGGCGATGGGACTGATCGGCGCGTGCACGGCCTTCGGCGCGATCTGCGGATCGTCGGTTGCCACCACCGCCACCTTCGCGCGCGCCTCGCTGCCGGAGTTCGAGCGCTATCGCTACGATGCGGGCTTCGCGACCGGCGTCGTCGCCGTGGGCGGCACGCTGGGCATCCTGATCCCGCCGTCGGTGATCCTGGTCGTCTACGGCATCTCGACCGAGCAGAACATCGCCAAGCTCTTCATGGCGGCCTTCGTGCCGGGCTTCATGGCCGCGATCCTCTACTGCCTGGTGATCGCGCTGGTCGTGCGGCGCCGGCCGGAGCTGGGACCGGCCCTGCCGCGCGTGCCGCTGGACCGGCAGCTGCGCGACGTTGCCGCCGTCTGGCCCGCTATCCTCGTGGCGCTGGTGGTGCTCGGCGGCATCTACGGCGGCATCTTCTCGCCCACGGAAGGTGCGGCGGTCGGCGTCATCGCCATGCTGGCCGTGTCGGTTCTGGTGGGGGGCATGCGGTGGGCCGGGCTGAAGGCCTCGCTGCTTCAGACCGCCGAGACAGCGGGGATGATCTTCCTGATCCTGCTGGGCGCCGACGTGTTCAACGCCTTCCTCGCGCTGTCGCAGCTTCCCGTCGCCGCGGCCGAATGGATCGGCAATTCGGGCTTCACGTCCTACGGCGTCATGGCGCTGATCCTGTTGTTCTACATCCTGCTGGGCGCGGTCATGGATGAGCTGGCCATGATCCTCCTCACGCTTCCCATCTTCTTTCCGATCGTCCAGGCGCTCGACTTCGGCATGCCGGCCGACGACGTGGCGATCTGGTTCGGTGTCCTGGTGCTGATCGTGGTCGGTATCGGCCTCACCGCGCCGCCGATCGGCCTCAACGTCTTCGTGGTCTCCGCCATCGCCCGCCAGGTGGCGCTGACGCGGATCTACCGCGCCGTCCTGCCCTTCATCGCCGCCGACATCCTGAGGCTCGGCCTCGTGATGGCCTTCCCCGCGCTTGCGCTTGCGACGGTCCGGCTGCTGGCGTGAAGCCGAAGGCTTCGGACACTGCTAGAAGACGCCCCATGGAATCACTCGAGAACTGCCCCCGTAAAACCCTCGCCGCCGTACGCGGCGTGCTGACCGACATCGACGACACCGTCTCCACCGACGGGACGCTGACGGCCGAGGCCTATGGCGCGTTGCAGGCGCTGAAGCGGGCCGGTCTCCTGGTCGTGCCGGTCACCGGGCGGCCCGCCGGCTGGTGCGATCACATCGCCCGGTTCTGGCCAGTCGATGCCGTGGTCGGCGAGAACGGCGCCTTCTGGATGTGGCACGACCGCGATCAGAAACGCCTTCGCACACGCTTCATCCAGTCCGAGGCCGAGCGCGCCGAAGGCCGCCGCCGGCTGGAACGGGTGCGGACGGAGGTGCTGCAGGAAGTGCCGGGCGCCGGCATCGCCTCCGATCAACCCTATCGGCTGGCCGACCTCGCCGTCGATTTCTGCGAGGACGTGCCGCCGCTGCCGCCGGCCGACATCAAGCGCATCGTGGCGATCTTCGAGCGAAACGGCGCCAAGGCCAAGGTGAGCTCGATCCACGTCAACGGCTGGTTCGGCGACTACGACAAGCTCACGACCAGCCGCACGATGATGCAGGAGCTGTTCGGGGTCGACCTGGTGGCCGACAAGGCGGCTTATGTGTTCTCGGGCGACTCGCCCAACGACGCGCCGATGTTCGGCTACTTCCCCAACGCCGTGGGCGTGGCCAACGTCGTGGACTTCGCCGACCTGCTGGAACATCGGCCGCGCTGGGTCACCAAGGCCCGTTCGGGCATGGGCTTCGTCGAGCTGGCGAAGGCGCTTCTGGCGGCGCGCGGCTAGCTCAGCGCGCGGGCGGGGGGCCGATCAGCAGGGAGCCGTAGTGGGTGACGCTGTCGCCCTGGCTCCACACGCCGACCGGTCCGGGCTGCATCAGCGTGCGGTCGGTGACGTCGAACAGCTTCTTGCCGTCGAGCGCCACTTCGAAGCGGTCGCCGGCGGCGATCACCCGCAGCGAATGCCATTGGCCCAGCGTCACCGGCGCCTCCTTCATAGCGAGCTGGCTTCGCTTGCCCTTGTCCATGCGGTAGAGGCGGACCGAGTTGTCGCGGGCGTTGGCGCGCACGACGTAATAGTCGTTGGCGCTCTGGGCACGGAACATGAAGCCCGCCACCTGGTCGCGCGATCCCGAGATCGGCTTGAAGCGCAGGGTGGCGTCGAAGTCGCGGCCCGATGCCGGCTCGGAAATGCAGAGCGGGAAGCGCTGGTCGGTCGCATCGGGCTCGCTCTCGACCAGCGCCCAGCCGTCCGGCCCGTCGGGGTCGGCGACGGCGCGCCAGTCGGCCGGTCGGCCGATGCCGGTCTTGCCCTGGGTGCAGCCGACCCGGCCGTCCGGCGTGGTGAGCGGCACGACGAGCTGCGCCGAGGCGGGCAGGGCGATGAAGAGGAGCGGAAGAGCGAGAAGGAGGAAACGCATCGCCGGAGACTAGCAAAAAAAGCGGCAAGCTTGACCGCAGATGCGGGAGGGAGGAGTTTACGCGCGGCCGTACTTCGGACGAATTCTTCAAGGGGGAAATTCATGCGTCTTTGCACCATCCTGAGCGGCGGCAAGCCGGCCGTCGGCGTCAAACTGGGCGACGGCAAGATCGTCGATCTCAGCAAGCAGATGCCGCGCGGGCCGAAGTCGGTCGTCGAGATCCTGTCGGGCGGCAAGAAGCTCCAGCAGGCGGTGCTTAAGGCCTGCGCCAAGCCCAAGGCCGGCGCCACCGTTTCGGAGAAGTCGGCCAAGTACCTGACGCCGATCCCGGCGCCCGGCAAGATCCTCTGCATCGGTCTCAACTACCGCAAGCATGCCGAGGAGACCGGCAGCCCGATCCCGCAGTACCCGGTGGTGTTCACGCGCTTCAACAACACGCTGGTGCCGCACAACGGCAAGATGCTGGCGACGACGCACTCCAAGGAATTCGACTGGGAGGCCGAACTCACCATCGTAATCGGCAAGAAGTGCCGAAACGTGCCGAAGGAGAAGGCGCTGTCGGTGATCGCGGGCTATGCCTGCTTCAACGACGGCTCGATCCGCGACTGGCAGCGCAAGTCGGGTGGCCAGTTCACCCTGGGCAAGAACTTCGACGGCACCGGCGGCTTCGGCCCCGACATCGTGACGCCGGACGAGCTGCCCAAGGGCGCCGCGCCGCTGCGCATCATGACCCGCGTCAACGGCGTCACCATGCAGGACAGCAGCACCGACGACCTGATCTTCGACGTGCCGACCCTGGTGCACGAGCTCAGCAAGTGCATGACCCTCGATCCGGGCGACATCATCATCACCGGCACGCCCTCGGGCGTGGCGATGGCCCGCAAGCCGCAGCCCTGGCTGAAGCCGGGCGATGTCTGCGAGGTCGAGATCGAGGGCATCGGCACCCTGCGCAACACCATCGCCCAGGGCGCCTGAGTTAAGTCCATAAAGGTCAACGGCGGCTCCGGAAGGGGCCGCCGTTTTCATTGGAGCGCGCCACTCCAGTGGCGCTCAAGATCATGATGCGCCACTGGAGTGGCGCGCTCCAATGAAGGTCAGCGGCGCGGGAGCTTGTCGAGGCCACCCAGCATGAGATGCGTTGCGAACTCCGCGGCGGCGGCCGGATCGACGGGATCGCGGGCGACCATGACCATGGAGATTTCGAAGGCGATGCCGGACATCGAGGCGCCGAGATAGGACACGTCGACGTTGGGCAGGATGCCCTGCGCGATGGCGGTGCGGATGTCGTCGTTGAGCGCCTTCGCCAGCGCGCGCACGTCGGGCTTGTCGAGAAGCGTGCGCACGGCGGTGAAGCTCGACCGTGCCAGCGCCAGCAGCTCGGGATCCTCGGCGAGGAAGTTGAAATAGGCGGCATAGTGCTGCCGCACGAACTCCTCGGCCGTCGTGGCGCGGCCGCGGCCGTCGCGATGGCGCTGCAGCAGAACGCTGGTCAGCTCGCCGACCACCGCTTCGAAGATCTCGTCCTTGTCCTTGAAGTAGTTGTAGAAGGTGCCCGAGGCGAGATCGGTGCGGCGCACGATGTCGCGGACGCTGGCCGCGCCATAGCCCATCTCGGCGAACACGGCGCGCGCGGCCTTGATCAGCGCGGTGCGGTTCTCTGCCTTGTTCTGCTCCCGGCGTCCGCCGCGTTCGCTGCGATGCTCCACTGATGCCGCACGGTCGTTCATGCCTGATGTTCCCTCAACGTCCCAGCTGTGCGAGCTCGTGGCGCAGGCCGGCGACCATGTCGTCCATCGCCCGAGCCGCGGCATGCACCGCACCCCGCATGCCGACGAAGCCATGGATCAGGGTCTCGAACTCGCGATGGATGGTCTTGACGCCGGAGGCCTGCAGGCGCTCGGCATAGGCGCGGCCCTCGTCGCGCAACGGATCGAAGCCGGCGGTGAAGACCAGCGCCGGCGCCAGTCCGCCGAGATCCTCGCCGCGCAGCGGCGAGGCACGGGGATCGGCGATTTCGCCGTCGGCGTCGAGATAGTGCATGCGGAACCACCTCATGTCCGCCTCGGTGAGCAGGAAGCCGTCGCCGCAGCTTCGATGGGAAGGGGTGTCGCCCGCCATGTCGGTGGCGGGATAGATCAGCCACTGCAGGCAAGGCGGGTGCGGCTCGTGTCGCACTGTCTGTGCGACCACGGCGGCGAGCGTCCCGCCGGCCGAATCGCCCGCCACGACGATGCGATCGGGGTCGAGGCCGAGCGACAGGGCCTCGCCCGCCACCCACCGATAGGCGGCGAGCGCATCGTCGACCGCCGCGGGGAACTTATGCTCCGGGGCCAGCCGGTAATCGACCGAGACGACGGCGCAGCCCGAGCGTGCGCAGAAATAGCGGCAGGCGAGATCGTAGCCTTCGAGGCTGCCGATGACCCAGCCGCCGCCATGGAAATAGACGATGGTCGGCAGCAGGCGCGCCACGGTGCCGGCCGGCCGGTAGATGCGGATGCGCATCGGGCCGGCGGGACCGGGCAGGGTGCGGTCGAGGATGGAACTGACCGGCGCGGGGTGGCCGCCCAGCATCTTCATGAAGGCGTCGTAGTCCTCGCGCGCCTCGACGACGCTCATCGTATGCGCGGCGGGCTGGCCGCTGAAGGCGAGCAGCTTCAGGAACCACTGGATGCGGCCGTCCAGGGTGCGCCCGTCGACCGCTACCGGCGGCCCGGCCAGGATGTTCACCCAGGAAATCGGCATGCGCAGTGCCAGGTTGGCGACCTTGCCCTGGATCTCCCGCGCGATCTCCTTCATCGACATGGTTCAGTACCTAGCACCGCCCCGGCCCGTTGTGGAGCCCGCCGCCTCTGGCTAGTTTGGCGCGCGATGGCTGCCGCGGCGCCCGACTTCTTCTCAGACGCGCTCCGCCGCGAGATCATTCGCAGCGAGCAGCGGCGCATGCGCGCGCTCGCCATCATCCTGGCCGTCCTGCTCGCCCTTTCGCTGACGGTCGCCAACGTCTTCGTGGACTATACCTCCCGCATGTTCGAGCGAGACGTGCCGGGCTGGCTCCCGTTGGTCGGCATCGGCCCGTTCCTGCTCTACGAATTGGTTTCGTTGACCATCCTGCGCTACCGGGCGGCGCGCGACCTTGATTTCCTGCGGGTGACGCGCTTCGCCAATGCGCTGATCGAGACCTCTCTGCCGGCGTCGATCATCATCACGCTGAGCCACTACATGGACCCGGTGCTGGTGTTCAGCTTCTGGCCGCCGCTGCTCTATTTCCTGTTCATCCTCCTTTCGACCCTGCGGCTCGATTTCTGGCTGTCGGTCTGGACGGGCACCGTCGCCGCCCTGCAGCAGATCGTGCTGGTCCTGTGGCTGGTGCCACTCGAGCCGTGGGGCAACATCCCGCAGGAAACACTGCTGTTCCATTTCAGCCGTACCCTCGTCCTGTTCGCTTCCGGGCTGGTGGCAGGCTTCGTGGCGAACAGCCTTCGCACCCAGTTCGAGATGTCGGTGCGGGCGGTGGCGGCGCGTGATCGCGTCACCAACCTGTTCGGTCAGCACGTCTCGCCTGCCGTCGTCGACCGCCTGCTGGCGGCGCGCACGGATCCCCCGAGCGAGATGCGCACCGTGTGCGTGCTGTTCCTCGACATTCGCGGCTTCACGGCGATGACCCGCCGGCGCAGTGCCGAGGAGACGGTGGCGCTGCTCAACGCCTTCTTCGCCGAGATGATCGAGGTGGTGGACCGCAACAACGGCATCATCAACAAGTTCCTGGGCGACGGGTTCATGGCGGTGTTCGGGGCGCCGCTCGACGACCCTGCGGCAGCGCGCAATGCTCTCGCGGCGGCGCAGGCTATGATCGCGACAGTCGAGGGGTGGAACCGCACGCATCCCGGCTGGGCACTCCGGATCGGCATCGGTATCCATCTGGGGGAGGCCGTGACGGGCACGGTGGGCTCTCCGCAGCGCAAGGAGTACACGGTAATCGGAGATACGGTGAACCTCGCGGCGCGGCTGGAGCAGCTCACCAAGGATGTCGGCGCCCGGCTGCTGGTCTCGCAGTCGGTGCACGACGCGACCCCGTGCAACGGCGCCGTCGATCTCGGTCCCGTGGCGATCCGCGGTTACGACGAGAAGGTGCGCGTATGGCGGATGGCCTGACCTGGTACTTCGCCTACGGCTCCAACATGGACCCCGTGCGGCTGTTCGATCAGAGGTTGGCGCCGCGGGGCGTGCCGCGCGGCGAGCGCATTGCGGGCCGGCTCGACGGCTGGCGGCTCGCCTTCGACAAGCCCGCGCGCCTCCTGAAGGGGGCGGCGGCGGCCAACATCGTGCCGGCGGAGAACGGTGTCGTGCACGGGACGCTGAATGCCCTGCCCGACGCGGGATTTGCCGTGCTCGACATTTACGAAGGCGTCGCCGACCGTCATTACGAGCGCCGTACCCTTCGCGTGGTGCGCGGCGACACCGGTGCGGCGGTCGAGGCCATCGTCTACGTCGCCCTGACGCAGGGTGAAGGCCTCAAGCCGCCGCGGGCATATCTCGAGTGCCTGCTTGCCGGCCGCGACCTCCTGCCACCGGACTACTGGGAGCAGCTGGCCGCCACGCTGACGTTCGACTAGGCCTCGAGCTTCGTCGTCCGGTCCGTCAGGCCGGGACCTTCTGCTTCTCGGCGGTGACCTTGTTGGCCATCGGGTCGTAGCCCTGGAGTTCCGCCACGTCTTCCTCGTGCCAGAAGTTCAGCTCGATCATGACGCCGTCGGGATCGTGCACGAAGACCTGCTGCAGCGGGCGCGCCGGCACCTTCTTCACCTCGAAGGGCAGGCCGTCCTTCTTGATCTGGTCGAGCGTGCCACGGATGTCGGCGCAGTTGATGGCGACATGGTCGATGGCGCCGCTGCCCTGGTCGGCACGGCCGGTCTCCGACACGAGATGAAGGATCGCCTTGTCGCCGGCGTACATCCAGGCGCCGGGGAAGGGGAAGGGCGGACGGTCGCCGTTGGTCAGGCCGACATAGCGCTCGTAGAAGCGCACGGTGGCCTCGAGGTCGGTGCAGTAGATGTTGTAATGGTCGAGCGAGAGAGCAGGCATGCATGCCTCCTTGGGTTCTGGAAGCTCCGGTCGGGACACCAGCTTAGGCCGAATGGGCGAACGGGGAAACCGCTTCCGGGCGGCGGAGGACGGCGTTGAATACGGTCGGGGGCACGGCTATGCGCGGGTCCCGGTACACCGCCCGCAACTCTTCCAGGTGCCTGTCGGGAGCGTGCGTGAGGCGGGCCAGCCGGTCGATGAAGGCGAGGTCGATCCCGGCATCGGCAGGGGTCATGCCGCCCCACACGTCCCACGGAAGCATTTCGCGGTTGTTGAGGGCCGCTGCATCGCGAATGACGTTGCCGGCGATGAACCAGAGGCCGGCCATGTCCAGGACTCCGAAGGACTGCGGATCGGCGTGGCCGTCGCGGCAGAGCCGCCAGGCATCGCCGGCGACGAGGAACCTGTCGCGTGGCACGTCCAGCGTGTCGAAGTCGATACCGAACAGGGCGCGTTGCCGGTCGTCGATCTGGGCATCGGCCAGGATCCAGCGCCGCTGCGCCTCGTCGAAATACTCCGCCACCCAGTGATCCATGAACTTGCCCTTCGCGAAGTAGGCGCCGAAACCGCAGCGCGCCCGGGCTGCGATTCCCTTGCTCCTGAGCATCGCGACGAGCAGCAGCGTGTAGTGGCGGCAGCAGCCCGCGAAACGCTCGCCGGGCAGGCGGGCCTGCGACAATGGCCGCGGATCGTGGACGGCGATCCGTTCCAGAATCGCTTCGGCGCTGCGCACATGGGGTTCGCACCGCTGACGCTCCGAGAGCGCGACGCCGTAGACATCCGGCATATGCTCGTGGATGAGCAGGCCCTGCAGGACCTTCGCGAGCCCGGCGACATCGTCGGGCAACGCGGCGAACTGCAACGCCCAGATGCCGGCATCGCTCAGCGCGACAGGTGCGCGAAAGGGGCCGAGGCTCATGCGAACAGTTCCTCCAGCTTGTCGAGCGCCCTGCCCCAGCCGCCGCGATGGCCGTCGCGGGCCTTCTCGTCGAAGAACTGCTCGTGGGTCAGGGTGAGGAGGGTGCCGTCCTTGTCCGGCTTCAGGTCGATCGTGACCTGCGACTCGCGCTCCGGCGTGCTCTGCCAGGCCCAGGAGAAGACGAGCTTCGTCGGCGGCGCGATCTCGCGATAGACGCCGCTCACGCTGTGATGCTCGTCGTCGGGCGTCCAGAACTGGACACGGAAGCGTCCGCCAACCCGGAGATCGGTCTCGGCAATGGGGGAGCGCTGGTGGCCCATGACGCCCCACCAGCGGATCATTTTTTCGGGCTGCGTCCAGGCTTCGTAGACTTTCTCGGGCGGCGCGTTGAGGTGGCGCTTGAGGGCGAGGCTGGGTCTGCTGGCCATTTTTCTTCCTCCAGGAAGGCGGCGAGACGGTCGAGCTGCTGGGTCCAGTAGCGCTGGTAGTGGGCGAGCCAGTTCATCGCCTGCTCCATCGGCTCCGCCTTGAGCTGGCAGGTGACGGTGCGGCCGGACTTCGACCGCACGATCAAGCCGGCGTCGGAGAGCACGTCGAGGTGCTTCATGATGGCCGGCAGCGAGACCGGGAAGGGGCGCGCCAGCTCGCTGACGGTGACGGCTTCTTCCGCATCGAGGCGGGCCAGCAGCGCGCGTCTTGTCGGATCGGCGAGAGCGGCGAAGGTCCGGTCGAGGGGCGTGCTTTGATTGTTAACCATAGAGTTAACAGTTAGGCGGGGGCCCCGTCCGAGTCAAGTATCGCCGGTCACTCCACCGGCAATCAGCCGACCTTCTTGATCAGCGCCTGTGCGGCAGCCGGGTTGCGGACCTTGGCCCCGGAGATGAAGTAGACGAAAGCGTCGCCCTTCTTCGCCCAGGTCTTGGCGCGCTTGGCCCACTTGTCGATGTCGGCGGGCTTGTATCCGGTCTTCACCTTTTCCTCTGACTGCATCAGGCGGGCATAGGTGAAGTCGGCGGTCGGCTCGTCGATCTCGGGAAAGTCCTTGTCGTGGGCATAGACGATCGCGGCCTTGTACCTGGCGGCAAGATCGTAGAAGCGCTCGTCCTTGAAGCTGTCGTGCCGCACCTCCAGGGCATGGCGCAGCGGCAGGCTGCCGACCTCGCGCGGCAGCAGCTTCAGGAAGGCCTCGAAATCCTCCGGATCGAACTTCTTGGTTCCCATGAACTGCCAGTTGATCGGCCCCAGCCGGTCCTTGAGCTCGACCAACCCCTGCGACACGAAGCGCTGCACGGATTCGCCCGCGTCCGCCAGCACGCGCCGGTTGGTGCAGAAGCGCGAGGCCTTGACCGCGAACACGAAGCCGTCCGGCGTCTCTTCCCGCCACTTCGCCCAGCTCGCCGGCTTGAAGCTGGAATAGTAGGTGCCGTTGATCTCGATCGAGGTGAGCTGGCGGCTGGCATATTCCAGCTCCCGCTTCTGCGTCAGGTCGTCGGGATAGAAGACGCCGCGCCATGGCTCGAAGGTCCAGCCGCCCACGCCGACAAGGATTTTTCCACTCATGCGGGGAGTATAGCGCGAAAAAAGCTGAACTGTTCCGGAATGCGGTTGGGTGCGGTGAACCAAAGGGCGCCTGCCTGCGTATCGCCTGCCTGCGTATTGACTGTGCGGCCGTGGGAAGCCGTGCTTACCGATCGGGGTGGGTGGTGGCCGATAACAGCAAGGCAGGCGCGTCTGGCCTGTCGATTCTCGTCGTGGAAAGTGATCCGGCGGCTCGAAGCGTTCTCGTGGATCATCTGCGTCGGCACGGTTTCGGGATCGTCGAATCGGAGCATGGCGGACCCGCGATCCGGGCCGCTTCCGCCGAGCCGTTCGATTATCTGGTGGTCGATATAGACTGGGTGGGGGTAAGCGATGGCGCGGCCCTGGCTCGATGGACGAGGCGCAACCGGCCGCAGGCAAAGGTTGTCCTGACCTCCAGGACTCTGTTGCACTTGTTCCCCGCGGGCAGCACCATGGCCGGGCTGCCGCTCATCAGGAAGCCGTTCAGCCAGGAAGACCTGTATCGGTTCCTCGCACCCGTGGCGGTAATGGAACCCCCGGGATCTTGACGTCGCTATCCATCGACCCGGTAGAGCCGCCAACGCTTCGGCACGCCCTTGAGCTGGTGGATGCCGCGGTCCTTGAACCGGATCTCGGACTCCGAAATCAGATCCCTGACTGCGCTCGAGACCAGGACTTCGCCCGCACGTGCCTTGGCGGCGAGGCGCGAGCCGATGTGGAGCGCGAGTCCGACCACGTCGGGCCCGCTCACCTTGTATTCGCCGACATGCAGCCCCGCCCTGATTTCCAGTCCCAAGGTCCGCACGGCCTCGCGGATGGCGGTGGCGCATCGCACCGCCGGCGCCGGCGCGGCAAAAGTTGCGAGCACGCCATCCCCGGTCGTCACGACTTCCTTGCCGCGCAAGGTCTTCAGCTCCTTGCGGACGGTGGCGTAGTAGTGGTTCATGACCTGCGTCCAGCGCGCATCGCCCAGCCGCGCGGCCTTCTCCGTGGATTGCACGATATCGACGATCAGGATCGCGGCGAGTGTCTGCTTGGGTTCGGCGACGCGGCTGGCCGGCCGTCGCCTGATCGGAATACCGGAGGCCAGCGGCTCGTAGTCATGGCTGCGCCGACGTGAGATGGCGTTCCTCACGTAGTCGGTTGCGGCCTGCACGGAGCCGCAGCGGATTTCCTTCTCGCGCGGCGGGACTGTCCAATGGACCTTTCGTCCATCGCCCACGCCCTGAACCTCGACCGCGCCCCATTTCAGGAAAACAGTCGAGCCGACCCGGCGAATCCACCATGCCTTCGACGTGTAGCCGGACACGTTCGATCGATGGACCCCTATGCGCAGGAACTTGGACATGTGAGCGCGGCGCGGCCATTTCCGGAGAACAACGTGAAGAATGTGGTCAAGCGTTCTTGCCTTGGCAACATGGTTCCGCCGCCGGATCGCTCGCTAGTCCAACAGTCCCAAACTCCGGAAGCTCGCGTGCCCTTTGCGGCCGATGACGAGGTGGTCGTGGATGGTGATCCCCAGCGCCTCGGCCGCCGTCTTGATTTCGCGCGTCATCTCGATGTCGTCGCGCGACGGCTTGGGATCGCCTGATGGGTGATTGTGAACGAGGGTTCCATGAGGCATATGACATTGATTTTCAAGGAAGCTCGCCAGCATCGATGAGTCAGTGGGGTATGGAACGGGGATCGGTAGTGTGTGATCCAACGTGATCTGCATTCTCGATAACACACAGGCATGCCTGTGAACTGCGCAGCACGTTCGATACACGACGTTCATGTAGCGAGCTCGACAGCTTCGGGTACTGTTGTCGTAGCTC
>NZ_SCUT01000062.1 GCF_004297265.1 Reyranella sp. | reverse complement strand
ATCCACCAGCAGGGCGATCGTCGCCCGCGCGAGAAGCTGGGCGCGGCCGAGCCTCACGATACCGACACCACGGACTTCCAGCAGGCCCGCAAGCGTGCCGGGCGGCGTGCCGACGAGGGTTCGGCCCTGGTGGATGAGCGCCGTCTGATCGTCCGCCACCAGTCGTGCGCCCGCCTCGACGAGACGAAGCGCGAGATCGGACTTGCCGGCGCCCGAAGGTCCCCGCAGCAGGACGCCGCGCCAGCCCTTGCCGGCGCGCAAAGCGACACAGGTCGCGTGAACGAAGGTCGTGACCTTGATCGCCGCCCGGGTCGTCACTTGCGGCCGCTGGCCGCGGGCAGCCGCACGGTGAAGCGGGCGCCCAGCACCCTGCCGTCGGGGCTGCGCCGGTTGGTGGCGGTTATCGTGCCGCCATAGGTCTCGACGATCTGGCGGCAGATCGACAGGCCGAGGCCGGAATGCTGGCCGAAATGTTCAGTCGGACGCTCGGAATAGAAGCGCTGGAAGATCGATTCGAGATTGTCCTCGGGAATGCCCTGGCCTTCGTCGTCGATGGTGACGACGAACGGGCCGTTCCGCGATTCGCGGCCCAGCTCGACGAGGATGCGCGAGCCCCTGGGCGCGAAGGAGAGCGCATTGTCGATGACGTTGCGGAACACCTGGCCGTAGCGGCCGTCGTGGCCGTGCGCGATGAAGGGTGGATTGGCGGCGACGCGGAACTCGACCTCGACACCGGACTTCTGGTTCGCGGTCACCGCATAGTGGTGGACCATGTCGCGCAACAGCTTGTCGAGATCGACCGGCCGCACCTCGCCGCGCATCAGCTCGGCGTCGAGCCGCGAGGCGTCGGAGATGTCGGAGATCAGCCGGTTGAGCCGGTTGATATCGTCCATGACGATGCTCATCAGCTTGGCGCGGCGCTCCGCGTCGAGATTGGGATGGCCCGCCATCTCGATGGCCGAGCGAAGCGACGTCAGCGGGTTCTTGAGTTCATGCGCGACGTCGGCGGCGAAGCTCTCGATGGTGTTGATCCGCAGCCACAGCGCCTCGGTCATCGAGCGCAGCGCGTCGTTCAGGTCGCCGATCTCGTCGCCACGCTTGCCGAGGTCGGGAATCTCGGGCCGGCTCTCGCGCGCCAGGCGCACTTCGTCGGCGGCGCGGGCGAGGCGCACGATCGGCTGCGTGATCGTGCCGGCGAGATAGAGCGACAGCAGCACGGTGATGCCGAGCGCTGCCGCGGCGATGGTCAGCATGTCGTAGCGGACTTCGCGCAAGGAGGCGGCAATGGCGCGGTTGTCGCGCGTCAGGAGGAGGGCGCCCAGCACCTGCTTGTAGCGCTGCACCGGCACCGCGGCGCTCAGCATCAGCCGTCCCTGGCCGGCGCTGCGCACGGCCGACGCGTTGAAGCCGCGCAGCGCGCTGGCCGCCTCGGGGAAGTCGCGCAGGGTCGGTACGGGCTTGTCGATATACTCCGGATAGTGGTCGACGCGGGAAAGCTGGCGGGCGATCCAGTCGCTGATGCGCTCGCCGATGCTGGCTTCGGCTTCGGCCTCGACAGGCATCTCGGGCGGAGGCAGCGGAACGACATGGATGCGTCCCAGCTCGTTCAGCATCGCCGAATCGCCCAGCAGCTCGCCGGTCTCGCTGAACAGGCGCGCCCTCACGCCGGTCGGACGGACCAGCCGCGTCAGCAGCTGGCGCGCGGCCTCGGTGTCCATGCGGTTCACCGTGGTCTCGCCTCCAACCACCGCGACCTCGCCGATGCCGGCCGCCACCATCTCGCCCTGCACCAGAAGCGAGGCGAGCTCGGTGTCGATCAGCTCCTCCTCGTAGTCGCTGAGATAGACCGCACCGAGCGTCAGCAGCGCGACCGGGATGAGGTTGAGCAGCAGGATGCGCCGCGTGAGCGGAGAGTAGCCGCGGCCGGCGCTGCGCCGCCGGCGCAGCAGCGACGGCGACTCGGCCGCGCCGGTCGGTGCAGCACCGCTGGTCGCGGCTGGCGCCCTGCGCAACATGCGCGGGACCAGCCGGCCGAGCGCCGTGGCGATCCGGGAGCCTGTGGTCTGATGCCCGAGCGGTCGTGCGCCGGGGTCAGGAGTCGCGATATCGGTATCCGATGCCATACAGCGTTTCGATCTGCTCGAACTCGCCATCGACCTCGCGGAACTTGCGGCGGACGCGCTTGATGTGGCTGTCGATGGTGCGGTCGTCGACGTAGATCGTCTCGCCGTAGGCCGCGTCCATGAGCTGGTCGCGGTTCTTCACGTGCCCGGGCCGCTCGGCGAGCGACTTCAGGAGCAGGAACTCGGTGACCGTGAGGTGTACTTCCTTGCCCTTCCAGGTGCATTGATGGCGGCTCGGGTCGAGGACCAGCTCGCCGCGCACGATGCGCTCGGCGGCGGATTCGCCCTTGGCGCCGCCGGCATCGGCCCGGCGCAGCACGGCGCGGATGCGCTCCAGCAGGAGGCGCTGCGAGAACGGCTTGCGGATGAAGTCGTCGGCGCCCATGCGCAGGCCCAGCACCTCGTCGATCTCCTCGTCCTTGGAGGTGAGGAAGATCACCGGGAACTGCTGCGTCTTGCGAATGCGGTTCAGCAGTTCCATGCCGTCCATGCGCGGCATCTTGATGTCGAAGATGCCGAGATCCGGGGGCGACTGGTTGAGGCCTTCCAGAGCCGATGCACCGTCATTGTAGGTCTTGATCTGAAACCCTTCGGCTTCGAGCAGCATCGACACCGACGTGAGGATGTTGCGGTCGTCGTCAACGAGGGCGATGTTCTTGCGCACGGCTTGGCTTCTCCTGCAGCGGACAACGGCTCTTGTATCATGCTATCATAGCTTGGACCGCCGCCGCCGCCTTCCGGTCCACGATATTCAACGAACAATTGCGGCTTTTTTGATCCGAATATGACCCAAGACGACATGCCCCGCACCGTGCGCGGCCTCTTGCGCGCCCTCGACCGGGCTTCCCTGGCCACGCTCCTGCCGGGCGAACCGGCCGGCTGGCCCTATGCCTCCCTGGTCCTGGTGGCGGTCGACCACGACCTGTCGCCAATACTTCTGATGAGCGATATGGCCGAACATACAAAGGCAATCAAGGCGGACGGCCGCGTCTCCCTGCTGTTCGACGGGACCGGCGGGCTCGACCAGCCGCTGACGGGCCCGCGGGTGACCGTGCTGGGCCGGGTCGAGCGGACCGGCGACGAACGGCTGAAGGCGCGCTTCCTGGCGCGTCATCCGGACGCCGCGCTCTATGCGGGCTTCAAGGATTTCGGTTTCTATCGCATCGCGCTGGAGCGGGCCCATCTGGTTGGCGGCTTCGGCAAGATCCGCTGGATCGATGTGGCCGAACTCGCCCCGCCGCAGGCTGAGGGCCTTGTCGAGGCCGAGGCGGGCATCATCGACCATATGAATGCCGATCACGCGGATGCCATTCAGCTTTATGCCGCAAAGTTGCTCGGCCGGGCCGGCGACGGCTGGAAGATGACGGGAATCGATCCCGAGGGAATCGATCTGCGGCGAGGAGGGGAGGTGGCCCGCCTCGGGTTCGATGCGCCGTTGCAGGCGGCCGGCGAGGCGCGCAAGATTCTGGTGAACATGGTGGCCAGGGCCCGCTCGATGCCCTGATTCACCGTGGCGAAGCCATCGGTTTCGCGCCGCAGCATTCTTCTCGCGAGTGCGAAGGCCGATTCACACGCCTGTCGACACTAACTTGTCGCAAGGGGCTTGCCTCCCCGCAGCCCTGCCAGTAGCGCATAGTATTGAAATACCTTCGCCATTCGGATCGGCCGGAAAGCAGGAGAAACGCTGTGCATCAGGCGGGCTTCATCGTACCCAAATTTGGACTGGAAGCGCTCGGACTCAAGAACCTGAGCAATGTCTACTGGAACCTCCAGGTTCCCGCGCTCTACCAGGAAGCGATTCGCCGGCACGAAGGCGTGGTGGCCGACGGCGGCGCGCTGGTGGTGCGCACCGGCATCCACACCGGCCGCTCGCCCAACGACAAGTTCATCGTCGAGGATTCCGAGAGCAAGGGCCGCATCGACTGGGGCAAGACCAACAAGCCGATCACGCCCGATCGCTATCGTGCGCTCTACAACCGCATGATCGCCTATGCGCAGCGCCGCGACCTGTTCGTGCGCGACTGCTGGGCCGGCGCCGACCCCGCCCATCGCATCGGCGTGCGCGTGGTCAACGAGACGGCGTGGCACAATCTGTTCGCGCGCAACATGTTCCTGCGTCCGAAGCCGGAGGAACTCGAGGGCTTCAAGCCGGAGTTCACGATCCTGAACCTGCCGGGCTTCCAGGCTGACCCGAAGCTCGACGGCACGGCCTCGGACTGCGCCATCCTGGTGAACTTCACCGAGCGCGTCGTGGCGATCTGCGGCACCTGGTATGCTGGTGAGATCAAGAAGTCGGTGTTCACGATCCTGAACTACCTGCTGCCGGACAAGAACGTCCTGCCGATGCACGCCTCTGCCAACCTCGGCCCGAACGGCGACGTCGCGGTCTTCTTCGGCCTGTCGGGCACCGGAAAGACAACGCTGTCGGCCGATCCGACGCGCACGCTGATCGGCGACGACGAGCATGGCTGGGCCGAGGACAGCCTGTTCAATTTCGAGGGCGGCTGCTACGCCAAGGTCATCAAGCTCAGCCGCGAGGCCGAGCCGGAGATCTATGCGACGACCGGCCGCTTCGGTACCGTGCTCGAAAACGTCGTGATCGATCCGGCGACCAGCCGCCTCGACCTCGACGATGGCGCCCATACCGAGAACACCCGCGCCTGCTATCCACTCGACTTCATCCCGAATGCCTCGACGACCGGCATCGCCGGAACGCCCGAGAACATCGTGATGCTGACGGCCGACGCGTTCGGCGTGCTGCCGCCGATCTCGCGGCTCTCGCCGGAGCAGGCGATGTACCACTTCCTCTCGGGCTACACGGCGCGCGTCGCCGGGACCGAGAAGGGCGTGACCGAGCCGCAGGCGACCTTCTCGACCTGCTTCGGCGCGCCGTTCATGCCGCGCCATCCGACCGTCTATGCCAAGATGCTCGGCGAGAAGATGGCCCGCCAGAACGTGAAGTGCTGGCTGGTCAACACCGGCTGGTCAGGGGGCGGCTTCGGCGTCGGTGAACGCATGTCGATCCGCCACACGCGCGCGATGGTGCGCGCGGCGCTCGACGGCACGCTGGCCTCCGTCTCCTCCACGACCGACCCGCACTTCGGCATGCAGGTGCCGAGCGCCTGCCCGGACGTGCCCGGCGAGGTGCTGAATCCGAAGAACACCTGGAAGGACAAGAAGGCCTATGACAGCGCCGCGCGCGACGTCGCCCAGCGCTTCGAGAAGAACTTCCAGCAGTTCGAGAGCCACGTCGACGACAAGGTCAACAAGTCGGCCATCCGCGCCGCCGCTTGACCTGAGGGGACATCGCTTCCGCGCGGCGGACATCCTATGATGCCCGCCGCGTGAGCCAGACTGCCGAAACCTCTCCTGCGAAAGCCGCCGTGCGCCGCCCTTGGCGGCTGCCGTTGGTCGCCGCGCTGGCACTCGCCTTCGTCTCGCTCTCGCTGATCTCCGGCGCCGCCTACATCGTCGTGCTGGCCGGTGCGACCGGCACTGCCGATCGGCTGCTGGTCGACCGGGCCGCCCGCGTGGTCGATGCCCAGGTGGCGATGGTCCGCAGCCGCCTCGATCCCGTGAGCGAGCAGCTCGAGCTGGTCGCGGCCCTCGCCGCCGGCGGCCGCATCGACATCGAATCGCCGGTCGCGGTGCGTGAACTGCTGGCCGTGATGATGCAACAGGTGCCCGCCGTCTCGGCGGTCGGCTTCGCCACGCTTGATCTCAAGCTTCACCGCGCCGTGCGCGAGCCCGATGGCACGATAGAGCGCGAATCGCTCTCGCTCGTCGACCAGCCGCAGGGCATGGAGCGCTTCCGCCAGCTCCAGACGGCGCAGCACACGTTCTGGGGCGCCCTGTTCTGGAGCGAGACGATCAAGCAGCCGGTGGTCAACGTGCGCACGCCGGTGCGGCGCATCGACAATGCCTTCATCGGCGGCCTGATCGCCACGGTGGCGGTCGGCGATCTCTCCTATCTCATCGGCGATCCCAAGACCGGCGGCGACGGGCGCTATTTCATCCTGGTCGGCCGTGATCACGTGCTGGCGGCCCGCCGGCTGATCGATCCTCGCGGTCTCGGCCTTTCCGAGCAGCGACCCTTGCCGACCATCAAGGAGGTGGACGATCCGGTCCTCGCCAAGATCTGGGATCCGCCGGTCCGTTCGCCGCAGATCGATCGGGCGCTGGGGTCCCTGGGCCATGTCGTCGAGGAGGGCGGGCGGCGCTGGGTGTTCGTCTATCGCGAGCTCAGGCGGTTCGGACCCGAACCCTGGCTGGTCGGGCAGTATTTCCCGATCGAGGACGCGACCGGGGACCTCGACCGGCTGACCAACGGGGCGATCGTCGGCGGCATCACGCTGGCCGTCGCCGCGTTGTTCGCCCTGGTGATGGGGCTCAGCATGGCGCGGTCCATCCGTACCCTGACCTCGGCGGCCGAGCTGATCGAGCAGCTCAGGTTCGACGAGCCGTTCCATCGCAAGTCGCGGCTGCGCGAGATCGACGACGCCGGCCACAGCCTCGACAAGGCGCGCGGCGCGCTGAAATGGTTCGGCGCCTACGTGCCGCGCCGCCTGGTCTTCGGCCTGATGGAACTGGGCGAGGATGCGGTGGCGTCGCGCCGTCGGGTCGTCACCGTGATGTTCACCGACATCGTGGGCTTCACGCCGCAGGCCGAGGAACTGCCGGAGCAGGAAACGGCCGACATGCTCAATCATCATTTCGCGCTGCTCGGCAGCTGCATCGAGAACGACCAGGGTGTGATCGACAAGTATATCGGCGACTGCGTGATGGCGGTGTGGGGCGGCCTTTCTCCCATGGAGGACCATGCCGACCACGCCGTCCATGCTGCGCTCGAAATGGGGCGCGTCGTGCACGAGGACAATCTGCAGCGCATAGCCGCCGGCCAGAAGGCCGTCCGCCTGCGCGTCGGCATCCATTCGGGCCCGGTGATCGTGGGCAACATCGGCGCGCCGGGACGGGTCAACTACACCGTGGTCGGCGACACGGTGAACGTGGCGCAGCGCTTCGAGCAGATGGGCAAGGAGTTCATGGGCCCCGACGAGGACGTGATCATCCTGGTGAGTGGCGACACGATCGCGGCGATGAAGCATCCCGAAGCGCTGGGCGAACTGCCCAAGCCGGAGCTGCGGCACGTGAAGGGCAGGGACGAGCCGGAACAGGTGTATCGTCTCATGTGATGAGGTGCTGCGCTGGACGGGATGCTGTTTTCGCAAGTAGTGTTCCGCCGGCTTCTTTGCCGACATTTGCGAGGGAACGAGCAGTACATGGAACGACGCAAACTTCTTGCATTGTCGGCGGCCGCGCTCGCTTTCGCCCCCTTCCACGGACTGCGCGCGCAGGACTCCAACAAGCCGTTCACGACCGAGCAGCTCGACCAGATGCTGGCGCCCATCGCCCTCTATCCCGACGCGCTGCTGTCACAGGTCCTGATGGCCGCGACCTATCCGCTGGAAGTCGTCGAGGCGGCGCGCTGGTCGCAGGCCAATCCCAACCTCAAGGGCGATGCCGCCGTCGCTGCGGTCAAGGACAAGAGCTGGGACGTCAGCGTGAAGTCGCTCACCGCGTTTCCGCAGACCCTGCAGATGATGAGCAACCAGCTCGACTGGACCCAGAAACTCGGCGACGCGATGATCGGCCAGCAGAAGGACGTCGCGACGGCCGTCCAGCGGCTGCGCGCCAAGGCGCAGGCCGCCGGCAACCTGAAGTCGACGCCGCAGCAGACGGTGACGACGCAGTCGAGCGGCGGCGCCAGCGCGATCGTCATCGAGCCGGCCAATCCCGAGCTGCTCTACGTCCCCTACTACAACCCGGCCTGGGCCTATGGTCCGTGGCCCTATCCGGCCTATCCGCCACCTTATTATCCGCCGCCGCCCAACTACGGCGCGGCGCTGATGACCGGCATGATGTTCGGCCTGGGTGTCGCTGCGGGTGCCGCGATGTTCGGCGGCTGGCACTGGGGCTATGCCGGCGGCGGCTGGGGCGCCAGCTACACGACGGTGAACGTCAACCGGGCGACCAACATCACCAACAACTTCAATGCCGACCGCTATCGTAACGGCCAGTGGAACCACGATCCGGCGCATCGCGACGGCGTGCCCTACCGCACGCCCGCCGAGCGCCAGGAATTCGGCCAGCATCGACCGGATTCGGCGGCACAGCGCGAGCAGTTCCGCGGCCAGCTCGACGGGCGGGGCAACTACACGCAGCGGCCTGGCGAGAATCGGGCCGGGGAGAACCGTCCGGCCGAAAACCGCCCGGCCGAGAATCGCAGCTTCGAGAATCGCGCCGGCGGCGACCGCGGCGCGTTTGGCGACATCAACCGCGGCGGCAGCGGCGCCAGCCGTGATTTCGACCGCGGCAGCCAGTCCTGGGGGAACCGCAGCTTTGGCGGCGGTGGTGAAAGGTTCGGGGGAGGAGGACGGCGATGAGCGGCACGATGTTCCGGCGCGGTCTTCTGGCCCTGGCCGTCTTCGCCGGTCTTGCAGGTGGGTTGGCCGGCGGGGCGGTCGCCCAGCAGGCAGCCAGGCTCCAGAGCTTCCCGACGGCCGAGGCGGCCGCCAACGCATTCACCGACGCGGTGCGCAAGGGCGACCAGAAAGCGCTGGGGGCCCTGCTGGGTCCGCAATGGAGTGAGTTCGTCCCGACGACGTCCGAGCAGCGGCAGGAGCGCCGGAAGGCCTATCTCGCCGCCTGGGACGAAAGCCACGAGGTCAAGGTGTCCGGCGACAAGGCGACCATCATGGCCGGCAAGGCTGGCTGGACCTTGCCGATTCCGATCGTGAAGGACGGCACGGAATGGCGCTTCGACACGGTCGCCGGCTGGCGCGAGATGCGCCTGCGCCAGATCGGCCATGACGAAGCCGCCGTGGTGCAGACGATGCTGGCCATCGTCGACGCCCAGCGCGACTACGCGGCCATGGATCCGATGAAGACCGGCTCGCCGGTCTATGCACGGCGCCTTCTCAGCTCGCCCGGCCGGAAGGACGGACTCTACTGGGAGACCAAGGCCGGCGAGCCGCAGAGCCCGCTGGGGCCGGCGGTCGCCCGGGCCCAGGCCGACGGCAACTCTCCCGACGGCCATTATGGCTACTATTTCCGCCTGCTCTACGGCCAGGGCGCGGCGGCGCCCGGCGGCACCCGCGACTACATCGTCAACGGCCGCATGATCGGCGGTTTCGGCGCCATCGCCTGGCCGGTGCGCTACGGCGTGACCGGGGTGATGACCTTCATCGTCGACTACAAGGGCGAGGTCTACCAGCAGGACCTGGGGCCCGAGACGGCGCAAAAAGCCGGCATGATCAACATCTTCAATCCTGATAAGGGTTGGGTGAAGGCGGACATGACGCCTCCGTGACGGAGGCGTCGGCGTGAAGGGGAGAGGTGTGATGAAGACGAAGATCCTGACGCTGGTCGTCGCGGCGGGCTTCCTGGGCGGTTGCAACACCAGCAATCTGTCGGATGGCCAGACGGGCGCCATCGTCGGCGCGGCGGCCGGAACCGGCATTGGCCTCGCGACCGGCGGCAGTTTCGGCGCGGTGGTCGGTGCCGGCCTGATCGGCGGCGCGGTCGGCTATCTCGGCGGCACCGCCATCGGCAACAGCAAGTAAGGGAGATCCAGATGACCTCCAGGCTTCTCCTCGCGCTCGGTGCCCTTTCGGTCGGGAGTGTCGTCGCCGTGTCGGCGTCCGCCCAGGCCCAGATGCCGCCGCTCAATTTCGACCAGGCGGCCTACATCACCTGCCGCGAGGCGCATGCGATGAACCCGGAAGCCCGCAAGGCGCTGGCCGTGTTCCTCGCGGAGCATTCGGCGCGGGTGCGCGGCGTCATGATCCCCGATGGCGAGCAGGGCGCCCAGCTCGCCCATCTGGTGCGCGGCGGCTGCACCCTGTCGCCCGACGCCTACTTGTTCACGGTGGTCGATCGCGCCATCGTCGCCGAGAGCTCGAAGCTCCCGAAGCGCAAGTAGCGACGCTCAGGTCAGCTTGATCATGACGTGCCGGGCATAGGCCGGGCGCGTCGTGAGCCGCTCGTACCATGCCCGGACGTTCTTCAGGTCTGGCCGCTCGATCTCCAGCGCATACCAGCGGTGGACGAAGCAGCCGACCGGAATGTCGCCCATCGTGAACTGGTCGCCCGCGACGTAGCGCCGGCCTTCAAGCCAGCCGTCGAGCCGGCCGAACAGCTTGCCGGCCTCCGCGGCGGCTTTGCCGATCGCCGCCATGTCGCGCTTCTCCGGCGGCGTGCGGATCAGGCCCCAGAAGGCGAGGCGCATCGGCTCGGCGATGGTGCTGAGCTGCCAGTCCATCCAGCGGTCGGCCTCGCTGCGCAGGCCCGGCTCCGTCGGCCATAGGCTACCCGCGGCATATTTGGCCGCGAGATAGCGTACTGCCGAATTGCTCTCCCAGATGATGCGCCCGCCCTCGTCGATGGTCGGCACGACGCCATTCGGGTTCATGTCGAGGTACCATTTCTGGTCGTTGCCGCCGAACGCCCCGCCGACATCCTCGCGCTCGTAGGTGAGCCCGCACTCGTCGGCACACCACAGCACCTTCATCACATTGATCGAATTGGCACGGCCCCAGATCTTCATCGGATCATTCTCCTTGAGTTCAACATTCCCATTCCGGCTTCCCGTCGACGATGCGCAGGATGTGCTTGACGTCGGGGTCGAACAGGATCGGATCGAGAGACCCTTCGAAAATGATGCGTGTATCGTCGAGCCAACGTGGATCCGGTCGTAACCACAATTGCGGCTTGGCCCCGGGACAGGCGGGCATCGATTTTACGGCAAGAACCGTTGGAGGATTGGTGTCCATGTCGATGATCTGCAAGCCATTGCCGTGGCCTGGCGACAGGTCGGCCGCGACGGCGTAGCGACCGGAGGGCGATAGAACAGGTGGTGCGAACACCGAGGTCCGGCGGCCGTCTCGTTCTGAGATGAGAAAAGCTTGGCGTCCTTCGTAGAGTCCAACATCGATCACGTACTGGCGGTGCTTCGGCCACCATGCCACCAGCTCGTGCCGGCGCGAACTATCGACATAGCAGGCATAGGCAATGCAATCGATCATCCGCGCCGATCGATTGCCCTCGAGCTTCAGCCACAGGACGCTACCTGAACGAAAAGCTTGCTCTGGTATCGAGGCGATTACTTCCGCCTCAGGCGAATGGGACGCGATCTCGCGTTGCTCTTCGCAACAGGGCCTATCCTCGATCACAATGTCAGACCCTGCGTGGACTGGCATCGCAAGAAGACAAGCCAGAGCCGTCAGCGTCGCGCGCATTGCTCTCCTCCTAGTGCGCTGCCGCCCAGTTGTCGCCGACGCCGGTGTCGACCACCAGCGGCACCGTGAGCGAGGCGGCGCTTTCCATGACTTTGCGGGTCACGTCCTTCGTCTTGTCGAGTTCCTTCTCGGGCACCTCGAACAGGAGTTCGTCGTGGACCTGCAGCAGCATCCTCGCCTTGAGCTTCGCGGCCGAGAGGGCGCCGGGAAGTCGGATCATCGCGCGCTTGATGATGTCGGCGCCGCCGCCCTGCAGCGGGGCGTTGATTGCGGCACGTTCGGCGAAGGCGCGCATGCCCTGGCTCTTGTCGTGGATGTAGCGCAGGTGGATCTTGCGGCCGAACGGCGTCAGCACGTAGCCATGCTTGCGCGCGAAGTCCTTGGTCCGCTCCATGTAGTCGCGGATGCCGGGATAGCGCTGGAAGTATTTGGCAATGTACTCCTTGGCCTCCTGCTGGCCGATGCCGAGCTGGTTGGCGAGGCCGAAGGCCGAGATGCCGTAGATGATCCCGAAATTGATCGCCTTGGCGCGGCGGCGCATCAGCGGGTCCATGCCCTTCACCGGCACGCCGAACATCTCGCTCGCGGTGATCGCGTGGATGTCGTCGCCGCGCGCGAAGGCTTCCTTCAGCGCGGGAATGTCGGCCACGTGCGCCAGCAGGCGCAGCTCGATCTGCGAATAATCGGCGCTGAGCAGCTTGTGGCCGCTCTCGGCGATGAAGGCCTGGCGGATCTTGCGGCCTTCCTCGCTACGTACCGGGATGTTCTGCAGGTTCGGGTCGGTCGAGGCGAGGCGGCCGGTGGCGGCGCCGGTCATGTGATAGGAGGTGTGGACGCGGCCCGTCTTCGCATCGACCTGGCGCACCAGCGCGTCGGTGTAGGTGCCCTTGAGCTTGGCCAGCTGGCGATGCTCCAGGATCTTCACCGGCAGTGGATGGCCCTGCGCCGCGAGGTCTTCCAGCACCGAGGCGTCGGTCGCCCACGAGCCGTTCTTGTTGCGCTTGCCGCCGGGCAGCTTCTGTTCGTCGAACAGGATCTCACCCAGCTGCTTGGGCGAGCCGACGTTGAACTCGCGGCCGGCGATCTTGTGGATCTCGCCCTCGAGTTCGGCCAGCCGCTTCTCGAAGTCGGCGCTCAATCCCTTGAGCTTCAGCGCGTCGACCTTGATGCCTGCGCTCTCCATCGACAGCAGCACCGGGATCAGCGGCCGCTCGATCGTCTCGTACATCGACGTGACGCGCTCGGGCACCAGGCGCGGCTTCAGGCGTGCCCAGAGCTGCATGGTGACGTCGGCGTCCTCGGCTGCGTAGTCGCGCGCCTTGTCGAGCGGCACCTTGTCGAAGGTCACCTGCTTGGCGCCGCTGCCGGCCACGTCGGAGAACTTGATGGTCTTCTGCCCGAGGTGCAGCTCGGCCAGCTCGTCCATGCCGTGATTGTTCTTGCCGGCGTCGAGGACGAACGAGATCAGCATCGTGTCGTCGACCGGGCCGATCTCGACGCCATGCCGGCGGAACACCGCCATGTCGTACTTGATGTTCTGGCCGACCTTCAGCACCGCCGGATCTTCCAATAGCGGCTTCAGCTTCTCGATCGCGGTCTTGAAGGGAATCTGGCCTTCGAGCAGCTTGCCGGCATCCTTGTCGCCGCCGTCGCCCAGCAGATCGAGCGCACCCTGCACGGCGCCACCGGGAACGCGATGCATCAGCGGCAGGTAGGCGGCGCGCCGCCGCGTCGAGTTGACGTCGCCCCACGGGCCTTCGAGCAGGGCGAGCGATACGCCGACCAGGCCGGCATTGTTGGAATCGAGCCCGTCGGTCTCGCAGTCGAACGCCACGGTGCCGGCCCGGGTCGCCTCGGCGATCCATTCGTCGAGCAGCTTCGCGTCCTGGATCAGCTCGTAGTCGGCGGTCGTGAAGTCGCGATTGGGCTTCTTCGACGCGGAGACGGCAGGTGACGGTGTGGCCTCTGCCTTCTTCACCGGCGCAGACGTCGAGGACGGCGTGACGGGGGCGGTGGCCGCACCCAGTTCGCCGGTGAAGCGCTGCAGCAGCGTCCTGAAACCCTGCTGCTCCAGCCACGGCAGCAGCACGTTGGGGTCGGGCTTCCTCTTGTCGAAGGAATCGGGATCGGCCGGCGCCGGCACGTCGTCCCGCAGCGAGACGAGCTGCTTGGAGATGCGGATCAGCTCGGCATTGTTCTCCAGCGATTCGCGTCGCTTGGGCTGCTTGATCTCCTTGGTGCGCTCCAGCAGGGTTTCGAGGGAGCCATACTCGTTGATGAGCTGGGCGGCCGTCTTGATGCCGATGCCCGGCGCGCCCGGCACGTTGTCGGTCGAATCGCCGGCCAGCGCCTGCACGTCGACGACCTTGTCCGGCGTCACGCCGAACTTCTCGAACACCGCTTCGGGCCCGAGCTTGATCTTCTTGATCGGATCCATCAGCTCGACGCCCGGCCGCACCAGCTGCATCAGGTCCTTGTCCGAGGAGACGATCGTGCAGGTGCCGCCGGCCTCGACGGCCATGCGGGCGTAGGTGGCGATCAGGTCATCGGCCTCGTAGCCCTCGAGCTCGCAGACCGTGACGTTGAACGCACGCGCGGCCTCGCGGATCAGCGGGAATTGCGGGATCAGGTCTTCCGGCGGATCGGGCCGGTTGGCCTTGTACTTGTCGTAGATCTTGTTGCGGAAAGTGACGCTGCCGGCGTCGAGGATCATGGCGATGTGGTCGATCTCCGGATTGTCCAGGAGATCGGCGACCAGCATGCGGCAGAAGCCGAACACGGCATTGATCGGCGTCCCGTCGGGCCGGTTCATCGGCGGCAGGGCGTGATAGGCGCGGAACAGATAGCCCGAGCCGTCGATCAGGTAGAGGTGACGGATCGGCTTGTTCTCGCCGTCCGCCGGGGTCGTCGCGGGAGCCTTGGATTTCGCCATGGCCAAGGCCTAGCACGCTGCGCCCTGCGGCGGGAGATGGGGCTGTGTTACGATCGGTGCATGGCAATCGTCCTGTCCGAGAATTTCCGCGCGCTGTTCTACGCGCCCTTCTATGCCGCCCATGCCAGCGGTGCCTTCACGCGGGCCGGCGTCGAGGTCGAGCTGAGACCCTCGCCCGACCCGCTGGAGGCGGCCCGGGCGCTGCGCGCCGGGGAGGTCGACGTGATGTGGGGCGGGCCGCTCCGGGTCATGATCGCGCGCGACAAGGATCCGGGCTCGGATCTGGTCTGTTTTTGCGACGTGGTGGCGCGCGATCCCTTTTTCATCGTGGGGGCGAAGCCGCGCCCGGACTTCAAATTCGCCGATCTCCTCTCGGTGAAGCTCGCGACGGTTTCCGAGGTGCCGACGCCGTGGGTCTGCCTGCAGGACGATCTGCGCCGTGCCGGAGTCGATCCCGCGAAGGTCGACCGGATCACCGACAAGAGCATGGGCGAGAACGAGACCGCCTTGCGCGAAGGCAAGGTCGATGCCGTGCAGGTCTTCCAGCCCTACGCCGAGAACCTCGTTTCCACCGGCGCCGGCACCATCTGGAACGCCGCCGCGGATCGCGGCCTCACCGCCTATACGACTCTGGTGACCCGCCGCGGCCTCCTCGGCGACCGCGCCGACGACCTCGCGCGCATGATCCGCGGCATGGATGCGACCCTGAAATGGTTTGCCACGGCGCCGTCCCTCGAGATCGTCGACGTGGTGCAGTCGTTCTTTCCCAGCGTTCCGCGCGACCTGTTCGCCGCCTGCATCGATCGCTATCGCACGTTGGGCCTCTGGGGACCCGACCCGGTAATCCGCCGCGAAGGTTACGACCGGCTGCACGCTGCCATGCGCTCGTCCGGTATCCTGTCGCGCGACATCGCCTTCGACGACGTGGTCGACACCGAACTGGCCCGCCACGCGATCGGCGCTTGAAGAGACGAAATCAGCCGAGGTCCTTCAGGTAGCGCTCGACGGGCGCCAGCTTCTCGAGGTGCGGCATGCCCTGCACGACCTCGGCGGGCCGGCACCAGGGATAGGGCAGGGCGGTGATCCAGCCCATGATGCCGGCGAGTTCGCCGGCCGGGAGGATTTCCATCACATCGATGGTGATGACCAGTTTCTCGACCAGACAATTGGCGTCGGACGAAAAACGCCAATCATAGAGCCCGCTGCCGACCCGGATGGCGCCGTCGCTTCTCGCCGACATGGCGACGAGCCACGGGCAGGTGAAATGGCGTCGATCGGCCTCCGTCGGCGGCCTCAGGCCGAACGTGTAGACATTCTCGAAGGCCGCCGCGAAGCGTCGAACGAGGATTTCCTCGAGCTCGGGCAATCCGCTGGCCGTGCTGGGGAAGGAAATGGCGTCGGTCTTCACCACCATTTCCAGCCTGGCGTCTTCGGCGAAGGCGTGGCGCATCAGGAACGGGCGGTTGCCGTCCTTGGCGTGGAAATACGTGGTGACGGATTCAAGAGGGCTGGACATCGGGGATCAGCCTAGATCGTGATGCAGGCTCTTGTCATGCTGACGGCCGGAAACATCGGGGAGATTCGGAATGGCACTGTACGAACTCAGGACCTACACGCTCTACGTCGGCAAGATGGGCGAAGCCGTGAAGCTCTATCAGGAGTTCGGTTTTCCGGCCCTCGACAAGGGCGGCCACGCGAAGAATCTCGTCGGCTATTTCCAGGGTGATACGGGCACGATCAACCAGATCGTCCATCTCTGGAAGTTCGATGACGACGCCCACCGGCGCCGTCACTGGGCCGCTGTCTTCGCCGATCCCGCCTTCATGGACGGCTTCGCGGTCAAGTTCCGTCCCCTGGTGATGAGCCAGGAAGTGAAGCTGTTGAACGCGGCGCCCTGGGGCCCGCATCCGTAAGGCATGCGCTATTCGGGCTTGATGCCCTTGTCCTGGATGATCCTGCCCCAGCGCGCGGACTCGGCGCGCACGAAGGCGGTGAACTCGGCAGGCGTGTTGCCGCCGGGCTCGGCACCCAGCGCCGCCATCTGCGCCTTCACGTCGGCACTCCTGAGCGCCTTGGCGACCTCGTCGTAGATCCTGCCGGCGATGGCGGACGGCGTGTCCTTCACCACGAACAGGCCGTTCCAGCCGACCACTTCGTAGCCCGGCAGGCCCGACTCGGCGATGGTGGGAATCTCCGGTGCGAGCGCCGCCCGGTGATCGATCGTCACGCCCAGCGCCTTCAGCTTGCCCGACTTCACCAGGGGCAGCGTGCCCGGCATGTTCTCGATCATGAAGCTCAGCTGCCCGCTGACGAGGTCGGCCAGCGCCGGTGCGCCGCCGCGATAGGGCACGTGCGTCACGTCGATGTTGGCCATCGACCGGAAGAGTTCGGTGGCAAGGAACGGCGTGCTGCCGACGCCGCCCGAGCCGTAGTTGAGCTGTGCGGGCTTGGACCGCGCCAGCGCGATGAGTTCCGTCACCGAGTTGGCCGGCAGCGAGGGGTGCGCGACCAGCAGCAGCGGTGCCGTGTTGACCAGGGTGAGCGGGATGAAGTCCGTCATCGGGTCGTAGGGTATCTTCGCCATCAGGAACGGATTCACCACAAGCGACGGGTTGCCCATCAGCACGGTGTAGCCGTCGGCCGGCGCCTTCGCGACGACGTCGGCGCCGATCGTGCCGCCGGCGCCGGGACGGTTGTCGATCACGATCGGCTGGCCGAAGGCGGGACCGAGATGCTGCGCCAGCAGTCGCGCCATGATGTCGAGCACGCCGGCGCCTGCCGGAAACGGCACGACGATTCGAATGGGACGATCGGGCCAGCTTTGCGCAAGGGCGGGGCGCGCAAGCGGCATGGCGGACAGCGAGAGAGCGAGCAGGCGACGCTTGGACAGAAACGGCATCCGGTACCTCGAACGAGTCCGCCAACTCTAGTGCACCGTGCCCGCAGCGCCAGCCTGCGTTGCAATTCGTTCGCGGTGACCCGCGACGTTCCGTGCCTTGCGACGGTCGAGGCGGGGGGCTATCAGCATCCCGTCATCGGGGAGTAGCCGGCCTCACCCCAGAGGCGGATGTGTCAACAGACTTGGGTCCTTCGGGAACCATGGCCCATCCGGCGACCGACGGTCCAACGGACCGCGCTTGGCGAGACCTTTGGCTTTCCAGTGCCTTTACCCGCGGGATCGGGCGGCATCGGGAGCCATAGGTTCGTGCTCGGTCCCGCCATGTGATTCGTCTTGGAAGCCTTCCTCGTTTCAACAGGACTCGTTGCCGTCGCCGAGATCGGGGACAAGACGCAACTCCTGGCCATGATTCTCGCCACCCGCTATCGCCGGCCCGTTCCCATCATCCTGGGGATCCTGGTCGCGACCCTGGCCAACCATGCGCTAGCCGCCTGGGCGGGCGCCGCCGTCGCCGCCTGGCTGGGGCCGGACGCGATGCGCTGGATCCTGGGAATCCTGTTCCTCGCCATGGCCGTGTGGTGCCTGATCCCCGACAAGGCGGACGAGGGCCCGACGGTCGCGGGCGCGGCCGGCGCGTTCGTCGCCACGACCATCGCCTTCTTCCTGGTCGAGATCGGCGACAAGACCCAGATCGCGACCGTGGCGCTCTCGGCGCGCTTCAACGATCTTGTCGCGGTCACGGCCGGTACGACGTGCGGCATGATGATCGCCAACGTGCCCGCCGTGCTGTTCGGCGACGTGCTGTCGCGCAAGGTGTCCTTGAAGCTCGTGCGCTCGCTTGCGGCGGCAGCCTTTGCCGTACTGGGAGTGATCGCCCTGCTGAAGCTCGACATGGGCCTGCTGGGCGGCTGATGCAAACGACTTTCCTGTCATCCTGAGCGCAGCGAAGGATCTCGCGCCGGCAAAGGAGTCCTGTGGTCGTTCCGTGAGGTCCTTCGCTGACGCTCAGGACGACAGAAATGCCGGCTATGCCACGCCGTTCGACAGCCGGCCCAGCCCGTCGATCTCGATCGTCACGCGGTCGCCGCGCTTCAGGAACTTCGGCGGCGTGAAGCCGATGCCGACGCCGACCGGGGTGCCGGTGGCGATGACGTCGCCCGGCTGCAGCGTGATACCGGCGGAGATCGTTTCGATCAGGGTCGGGATGTCGAAGATGAGGTCGCGCGTGTTGGCATCCTGTCGCAACTCGTCGTTCACCCAGCACTTCACGCCGAGATTCTCCGGATCGACCTCGTCGGATGTCACCAGCCAGGGACCCATCGGACAGAAGGTGTCGAGAGACTTGCCGAGGAACCACTGCTTGTGCCTGCCCTGCAGGTCGCGCGCCGTCACGTCGTTGATGATCGTGTAGCCGAAGACATGGTCGTAGGCGTCGGCCTTCGCGATGCCGCGTCCGCCCTTGCCGATGACCAGCCCGAGCTCCGCCTCGTAATCCACCGAATCGCTGACGCCTTCGGGGTAACGGATGTCGGCGCCGTCGGCGATCACGCACTCGGGTGCCTTGGTGAAGATGATCGGCGCCGTCGGAATCGCGTCGGCCGCGGAGCTGGCGCTGCTATCGAAGCCGCTGCGCGTGAACTCCTTCGCATGCTCGTGATAGTTCTTGCCGACGCACATGACGTTGCGCGCGGGCCGCGGGATGGGCGCCTCGACCTTCACGACCGACAGCGGAAGACCCGCGCCGGCCGGCTTTATCTTCGACCGGATGGCTTCGAATTCGCCGACGACGGCGCCGAGGGTAGGGACGGCGCGTCCCAGCATCTCCTGCAGCGGCCAGAAGGTCTTGCCGTCCGGGCTGACGAGCGCGGCCTTGGTTGCTCCGCCATGCGTGATCGTGGCGAGCCTCATTGCGCCTTGCCCTGTTCGCCAGCGTTGCCCCAGCCCTTCTTCTCGGCGTCGAAGAAGGAGGCGAAGACCTTGCGGATGGTGCTCTCGCCGATGTCGCGCGTGATGAACACGACGCGGCTCTTGCGGTCGTCGCCTTCCGGCCAGGCGTCGAGCGTGGCCGGCGGATGGAAGACGTGCTGCACGCCGTGGATCACCACCGGCTTGTCGGTGTCCTTGACGTTCAGGATGCCCTTCATGCGCAGCAGGTCGGGTCCGCGATAGGTCACCAGCGCATCGAATGCCGCGGCCACCGTCGACCAGCTCATCGGCTCGTCGAAAGTCATGCAGAAGGAACGGATGCGGTCGTCGTGGCGGTTGACGTCGTGCGGATCCTGCTCGCCGTGCCCATGAGCGTGGTCGTGGGAATGGCCGTGCTCGTGGCCATGGTCGTGACCATGATGATGGTGATGGCCGTGGTCATGGCCGCCCTCATAGGCTTCCGCCTGCAGCCACTTCTTCACGTCGGCGCTCTTGGTCTCGGGATTGTAGAGGCCGGCATTGAGGATCTGGTTGGGATCGATCTCACCGGTGGCGACCGTGTGGAAAGGGGCGCCCGGATTGAGATGCTGCAGCCGGTGCTTGAGGTCGGCGAGCTTGGGCGCATCGGCGATGTCGACCTTGGTGAGCAGCAGGCGGTCGGCCACGGCGGCCTGCTTCACGGCCTCCTCGTGATTGTCGAGCGTGCTCGCGCCGTTCACGCCGTCGACCGTGGTCACCACCCCGTCGAGGCGGTAGCGCGAGGCCAGCAGCGGGTCGGTCATCAGCGTGTGCAGGATGGGGGCGGGGTCGGCGAGGCCCGTGGTCTCGACCACCATGCGCTTGAACGGCGAGACTTCGCCGCGCGAGCGCTTGAGAAAGAGCTCGCTCATGGTGCGGACCAGGTCGCCGCGCACGGTGCAGCACAGGCAGCCCGAGTTGAGCGTCACCATGCCCTCGTCGTCGGATTTCTCGACCAGGAGGTGGTCGAGGCCGATCTCGCCGAACTCGTTGATGATGACGGCGGTGTCCGCCAGCTCGGGCCGGCGCAGCAGCTTGTTCAGCAACGTGGTCTTGCCGCTGCCGAGGAAGCCCGTCAGCACGGTGACGGGAATGCGCTGCTCGGCAGCGTTCTGCGGGTCGCTCATCGAAACATCCTGTGTTCGGGAATCACGCCCGCCAGAAGCGCTCGACCTTCCTGAACTCCTTCCAGGTCCGCTCCAGCTTGCGGCGGCGGCGCTTCTCGCCGCTTGCCGCCTGCCTGGCGAGGACCTTGAGCGGCAGAGCCGTGTCCTCGGAGGGACGGGAGGCCGTCGCGATGTCGGCCAGCATGCGAGCCGCCGTCGTGCGATCGTTCAAGGCGCCGAGCGCGCCCTGCAGGCGCACCGTTGCCTCGATATAGGGCTTGGCCGCGGGCGAGGCAAAGGCCGGGCTGAGGTAAGTCGCGGCATAGCGCAGTTTCTTGATGCCGATGCGCAGGCGGTGGAGTTGTTCCTCGCTCAGTTTGTCCAGCAACCGGCCGCGGCGGATCACCTTGGCGTGGCGGGAATCGAGGACGTGACGGCCGAATTCGTCGAGGCGCAGTCCGCCTCGGACCTCCGCTCCGACCGGCTCGCCGGCGAAGGCGCGGAGACGTTGGTCGAAGGCTTCGTAGCGGGCGCTGCCGAGAGCGGCCCGGGCCCGCTCCAGGTGACTGGCGGCCAGTCGCGCGCCGACCCGTTTCACGACCGGGGGGACATCGGTCACGCTTTCGGTCAGGAATACGTGCAGGTCCCGTGCGGGACCGCACTCGCCGGCCAGCCACTTGGCCTCGGCCGAGAGGGCGCGAACCTCCGGATTATCGACCGCAGGACGAAACACGCTGAAGGCGGCCCGCAGCCGGCGCAGCGCCACGCGGGCCTGATGGATGCCGATCGGCCGCCGGCTCTGGAGCACGATTTCCCGGTATTTCGCCAGATCGGCCCGGCATGACGCTGCGATCGCGCGAAGAGCCGCCTCCGGAGGTGTTTCAGGGGTGAGTTTTTGCCCGGAAGCTGACATTGCGTTTCGACCGTAGCGGCGCCGGACGAGGGGGCAACCCTAAAGAGCGACAGTCTGGTGAAGGTTTTGTGTCATCCCGGCGACGGCTTACGGTCCTGATTCTCCGGATTTCACCCTCCGGTATCGCTGTTTGGCGACGTCTGTTACGGCGTCTTTGCAGTGGCGGTGGCGGGCGGGCGTGGCTTAGAATCATTCCATGAGTATCGATGCGGCGGTCTTCAAGAAGGGCATGCGCCACCTGGCGGCGAGCGTCACCCTGATCACCACGAAAGTTCAGGACCAGCGCGGCGGGCTTACCGCCACGGCGGTCTGTTCGGTCTCGGCCGAACCTCCCCAGATCCTGGTCTGCGTCAACAAGTCGGCCAGCGCCCACGATCCGATCGGCGAGGCCGGTTTTTTCTGCGTGAACATCCTTTGTCCGGAGCATCGCAAGCTGGCGGAGCGCTTCGCCGGCATGGACGGCATCGAAGGCGACGAGCGCTTCAACGACATGGGCGAGTGGACCACGCTCACCACCGGTGCGCCGGTGCTGAAGGGGTGTCCCGTGTCGTTCGACTGCAAGCTGGTCACCGAACTCTCGGCCGGCACGCACACGATCTATATCGGCGAGATCGTCGACGTCGCGCTGCACGAAACCGCCCTGCCGCTCCTCTATGCCGATGGAACCTTCGTTCATGGCGAGGCCCTGAAGAAGGCTGCACAGGCGGCCTGACGAAGCCGGGGTTGCGCCCCCGCGCCAACCCACTATGTTCCCGCCCGCCCGAACGGGCGCCTGCTGGGGCGTCGCCAAGTGGTAAGGCAGAGGATTTTGATTCCTCCATTCCCAGGTTCGAATCCTGGCGCCCCAGCCATCGCGCCCCGTCCGGGGGCTTCGACGTCCGTCTGCTTTTTTGGATGAACTGCTCGAGCGACAAGGTCTATGAACTTTCTCAAGAATACGCTTCTGGTCGTCGTCCTCACCGCCATTTGCGCTCTTTGCCTCGAGGGGATGACCCGGCTCTTCCTCGATACCGGCATGCTCTACGAGCTCGAGATGTGGCGTTACGCACGCGACGTGAAGGTTCGCGACATGAATCCAGAACTCGGGCATCGCCATCGTCCCAATGCCCAGGCCCAGCTCATGGGTGTCGGGGTGACGACCGACAGCCACGGCTTCCGGTCGTCTGAGATTCCCGAGAAGGCGCCGCCGGGCGTGGCGCGCATCGCCTTCGCCGGCGATTCGACGACCCTGGGCTGGGGCGTCGCGCAGAACGAGACTGCCGCCGCCCGCGTGACGGCCGCGCTGGTCGCCGAGGGCCGCAAGGTCGACAGCTACAATCTCGGCGTCGGCAACCACAACACGCTGCAGGAACTCACGCTGTTCCGCGAGAGCGCGGCCAAGATGAAGCCCGACATCATCGTGCTCAGCTACTTCATCAACGATGCCGAGCCGATGCCGACCTATGGCCAGACCTCGTGGCTCGACGAGCATTCGGCGGCATGGGTCGTCTTCAAGTATCGCCTCGATTCGCTGATGCGCCAGTTCGGCGAGGCGCCCGACTGGAAGCGCTACTACCGCGAACTCTACAAGGACGACGCCGCCGGCTGGCAGCAGACGCGCAAGGCCCTGCAGGGCTTCGCCACGACGGCGCGCGAGATGGGCGCCAGGCTCGTCGTGTTCAACATCCCCGAGTTGCGCGAGCTGAAGCCCTATCCCTTTCCCGAGGTCACCGCCAAGGTGAAGGCCGACGTCGAGGGGCTGGGTGTGCCGTTCTTCGACATGCTGCCGACGGTGGAGAATCTCGATCCGCCGAGCCTGTGGGTGACGGTTCCGGACCCGCATCCGAACGGCGCTGCGATGGCGGCCTTCACCACGATGATGGTGCCCGAGCTCAACAAGCTGCTGGACGGCCTGTGCCGGGACGAAGGCAAGGGCTGCAAGTAGAATGCGGTTCCTCAAGGACGCGCTCCTTGTCCTGATTTCGCTCGCGGTGAGCGCCGTCGTGGCCGAGGGCGTCGTTCGCTACATCGACGGCTACCCGATCCTGCTCACGCCGCTCGGCGAGCCGATGGGACTGGCCAGCGTGAAGCAGGATTCGGTCGACAAGGTCCCGCGCGCCGCCGGAGTCGAGCGCGACTGGTTCTTCGACGGACCGCCGCCGCTGCCCAACAAGCGCGCCGTTCCCGAGGACTGGGAACGCCTCTATCGCTTCGTCGAGGCCAATCCCGTCGGCGGCATGCGGTTCCGGCCCTCCGACGCCTTCAAGGTCTGGAACACCAGTTTCTCCGGCGATCCCTGCCGGCACTGGTTCCTGCGGTATGCGCCGGGCCAGCTCTTCCTCTACGACGCGCCGGACGGCCAGCCGCGGCCGCCGTACCGCTTCCTCCCCGACGTTACGATCCCGAGCGGCCTGACCACCAACCAGATCGGCTGGCGCGGACCGCCGATCGAGAATCCGAGACCCGAGAAGACGGTCCGCATCGTGTTCGTCGGCTCCTCCACCGTCGTCGAGGCGCACCATCTGCCCTATTCCTGGCCGGAGTATGTGGGCCATTGGATGAACGTCTGGTCCAGGGCCAGGGGCCTCGGCATCCGGTTCGAGGTCCTGAACGCGGGCCGCGAAAGCATCATTTCCAGCGACATCGCCGCCGTCGTGCGCACCGAGGTGCTGCCGCTCCGGCCAGATCTCGTCGTCTACCACGAAGGCGGCAATCAGTTCCGGCCGGCCTCGATCGTCGAGAAGGTGCCGCGGGATCCGGTGACCCGGCCGTCGAGCGCGCAGGAGCCGGCCGCCGTGAAGTGGCTGAAGGAGGCTGCGCGCTACTCCGCCCTGATCGGCCGCGTCCAGGCGGCGTTTGCCATGGCCGGGGCGACGGCCGGAAACAACAGCGGCGCCGAGTGGCCCAAGCCCGACTACAAGGTCATCTGGCCGGAAGGGCTCGACGAGATGAACCCGGACCTCGACTTCGCCAACCTGCCGGTGAACCTGAACCTCATCCAGAAGGACCTCGACCAGATCCGGTCCGACCTCGGGACAATCGGCGCCGACATGGCGCTCACCTCGTTCTTCTGGATGGTGAAGGACGGGCTGGTCGTCGATCCGGTGCGCCACCGGTTCATCATCGAGCAGCTCAATGCCGCCAACTGGCCCTACCGCTATCGCGACCTCGAGCGGCTGGCGAACTTCCAGAACCGCCTGTTCGCCAAGTACGCCGCGGTCCACGGCATCGCCTTCCTCGATCTCGTGGGCAACACCCCGTTCGACCCCGACCTCTTCATCGATGCCGTGCACACGTCCTATGCCGGCACGCGCATCCGCGGCTGGGCGGCCTTCAACCTGCTGGTGCCGCTGGTCGAGAAGAAGCTGGCCGACAAGGCCTGGCCGCGCCCCTGGCCCGCCGGCGCGTCGACGGCGCTGCCCACCTTCTCGCCGCGACTGACCAAGCTCGACTGCATGCCCTGAGCGTCAGGCCGCGTAGCGGCCGAGATGCTCCAGCAACAGTTCGTTCACGCGTGCCGGTACCTGGTCGGCGGCGTAGTGGCCGACGCCGGGCAGCACTTCGAACCGATAGGGCGCGGCGATGAACTCGCCCGTGCCCTCGGCCGCGGCCCGGCCCACCGTGTCGTCGGCATCGCCCCAGAGGTAGAGCGTCGGCACCTGGATCGGGCCGAGCGGCATTCGCTCGCCGCGGGCGCGATACCAGGCCAGTGCCGCTTCCATCGCCGGCGCGTTGCCGAGGACGGAGAGATGAAGGTCGATGGCTTCCTTCGGCACGCCTTCCTTGGCGTGTCGCTTGCGCAGCCACGCGCAGTCGTCCGCAAGAACCTTCGGCACGGCATCGGGTTCGAGGAATGCCTGGTGATGGCCGGAGCGCCGCTTCTGCTCGCCGTCGGGCATCGCCAGCGCCCGCGCGAACGACATGGGATGCGGCCGCGACAGGATGGTGAGGGACCGCAGCCGCTCGGGATGCTGGAAGGCGATGGCCCAGGCGAGGCTGGCACCCCAGTCGTGGCCAACCAGATGGAAGCGCTTGTCGCCGCGCCCGACCGCCGAGGCGAGGTCGAGCGCGTCGCCGGTAAGTTTGTCGAAGCGGTACGAATCGAGATTGGCCGGATCGGGGCGGGCGCCTGCCGAATAGCCGCGCTGGTTGGGCGCCACGGCGAAATAGCCGGCCTTTCCCAAGACCGGAACCTGCGCCTTCCAGAAATGCCGCGATACGCCGAAGCCGTGCAGCATCAAGACCAGCGTGTCGCTGTCATTGCCTGCGACCGATACGTCGAACACCAGGTCGGGCGCGGTCTCGATCTTGCGGACGTCCATCTCGTTCATTCCCCTTCGCCGGCGCGGCCCCATTTCGTCTCGAGGCGGCGCCAGGCGCGGGTAAGCCGTGCGGCGCGATCCTCGAACAGGTCAGGGGCGGCTTCCTTGCCCAGCAATGTTTCCTCGACCTCATGATGGAAGCGGATGCCGCCATCGGCCAACAGATGTTCGATCTTGACGCCGCGCTCTGCGAGACGACGCGACACCAATACGGTGCGATGACAGTCGAGCGGTTCCTTCTCGGCGCACATCAGGCAGAGCACCGTGTCCTGCGCGCCGTCGATCACGCGATCGAGCGCGGCCTTGAACTCGGACCGCGCGGCGAGCTGGTCGTAGCTGCCGCCACTCTGGGGTTTGCCGCCGAGCGCGGCGCCTTCATGCACATAGGCAATGCCGGCTTCGGCGAGCGACCGGGCGAGGTTCTTCTGGCCGAACTGCGGATGGCGGCGCGACCAGGGCGTCGAGCGCACGTCGACCAGCCGCTCGACACCGCCCGCCTTCAGGAGCGCCACGAAGCTTTCGATCGGATGATTGGAGTGGCCGATGGTCTTGACCGGTTTCATGCGAGGTGGCGTACCTTCTCGATGAAGGCCTGGGTCGCGGCGGAGGGATCGTCGCGCCGGCAGGCGAGGTTGAGCGGCACCTTGATCGCGGGCCGCCCGGTGAGAGGGCGGTAGGTTACACCCTCCAGCGGCAGCCGGCTGAGCGACGCCGGCACGATCGTGATTCCGAGGCCGGCGGCCACGAGATTGAGGGTCGAGACGATGCGGGGTGCTTCCTGGCTGACATGGGGGCTGAAGCCCGCCGCACTGCAGGCCGCGATGATGACGTCGTAGAGGCCGCGCCCGTCGGCCCGGCGATAGAGGATGAAATCCTCGCTCGCGAGGTCCTTCAGGGCGAGTTGCGGCCGGCGTGCGAGCCGGTGGCGCGCCGGCAGGGCGGCCGACATGTCCTCGTGCAGCAGCTCGTACACATGGAGCCCCTGCGGCTCGACGAGACCGGATCGGATGAAGGCGATGTCGAGCCGCTCGTCGCGCAGCGCGGCCAGCAGGTCGCCCGAACTGCTCTCCTCCAGCACGAAGGAAATGTCGGGCCGCTCGCGGCGGAATTCGCGGATGGCGCGTGCCACCAGCGGGTGGAAGGGCGCGGAGGTGGTGAAGCCCACGGCAATGCGGCCGGTCTCGCCGCGCGCCGTGCGCCGCGCCTTCACCGTCGCGCGTTCGACGGCGGCGAGGATCGCCTCGGCATCGGCCAGGAACGAGCGGCCGGCATCGGTCAGGCTGACGCCGCGCGGATGGCGCAGCAGCAGGGGTGCACCGATCTCCTGCTCGAGCGCGCGGATCTGCTGGCTGAGCGGCGGCTGCTGCATGTGCAGCTTCTCGGCCGCGCGGGTGACATGGCCCTCGTGCGCCACGGCGACGAAATAGCGGAGGTGTCGCAGTTCCATGGCATATCCAAAGAGTATGGAAAGCGCATTTATCATATATTTGAACACTATATAACCCGGCTCTACACAGGCGACCTTCCTCACCCTGAGGAGCGCGCAGGGCGCGCGTCTCGAAGGGTGGGCAACGGCTCCGGTGGGCGCCCATGCTTCGAGACGCCGCTGCGCGGCTCCTCAGCATGAGGAGGCCGTCGGATCGGCGAGGGTTGAGATGACGATATCGATGGCCCTGGGGCTCGGCCTCCTGATGGTGTTCACCGCCTTCCTGTCCGGCATCTTCGGGATGGCGGGCGGCATGGTGCTGATCGGCGTGCTGCTCTTCCTGCTGCCGCTTCCCGTGGCCATGGTGCTGCATGCCGTGACGCAGATGGCGTCGAACGGCTGGCGGGCGCTCTTGTGGCGGCATCACATCCAGTGGCGCATCACCGCCTTCTACGTGCTGGGCTGCTTCATTGCGGTCGGCATCTGGTCGCTGACTCTCTACGTCCCGGACAAGGCCGTCGCGCTGCTGATGCTCGGCCTCTCGCCCTTCGTGCTGCGCATCGTCCCGACGCGGTGGATGCCCGCGACGCTGGGACCCGTCCAGGCGCTGGGCGGCGGTGTGGCCTGCATGGCGCTGATGCTGCTGACCGGCGTGACCGGCCCGCTGGTCGACCAGCTCTTCCTGCGCTCGCCCCTGAATCGCCGGCAGATCGTGGCCACCAAGGCCTCGTGCCAGGTGTTCGGCCACGGCTCGAAGCTCCTCTATTTCGGCGCCCTCATCGAGCAGGCCGGGTCGGTCGAGCCCTGGGTGCTGGTCATGGCGGTCGGCGCCTCGATGCTGGGCACGTCGCTCGGCAAGACGATCCTCGAACGTCTGTCGGATGCCCAGTTCCGCTCCTGGGCCGGACGGCTCATCACCGTGCTGGGTCTCTACTATGTCGGCTACGGCTTGGTGCTGCTGACCGGGATTGCCTAAGATGGCGCGTGGACATTCCAGCGGGATTTCGAGAACTCACTGAGGCGACCGGATTCACAGCGGCCAACGGACCGTGGTTCGAGAAGGTCGAGGGCAACAGGGTCTGGCGCGGTTTCCGGCCTGGGCCGCAGCATGCCAATGCGCTGGGCATCGTGCATGGCGGCATGCTTGCCGCCTTCATCGATGCGGCCTTGGGCTCCGTGGTCTATCACGCCATCGACCGGCGCTGCGTCACCCTGAAGCTGACGCTCGACTATCTGACGCCGGCGCGGGTCGGCGACTGGCTCGAGGCCACCGGCGAGCTGCTGGGCCACGACGAGCATGTGGCGCAGGTGAGGGGCCGTCTCTATGGTCCGCGCCACGATGTGCTGGCTGGGCTGGGCGATTTCGCGCTGCTGCGGCCGGGACGCCCTCTGAGAGTCCGGAGCTAGAGTGTCTTCTTCCGAAATTCCCGACAATCCGCCCGACGGTTTCAAGCTCGTCGATTTCGCCCGCGGCCGGCCCGAGCCCACGTTCAACACCCATGTCGGCAACATGTATGTGAAGCGCGGCGAGAAGGGCACGCGCGACGAGTTCGTGCTGGCGATCCGCGTGCAGCAGAACATGTGCAATCCGGCGGGCGGCCTGCATGGCGGCATGATGATGACCGTCGCCGATCTGGTCGGCACGATGGGCGGCGGCTATCTCGCCGGCCTGCGCAAGTTCCTGCCGACCGTGAGCATGACCTTCGACTTCGTGGCGCCCGCGCGGGTCGGCGACTGGGTCGAGGGCCGCGCCGAGCTGATTCGTCAGACACGAACGCTGCTCTTCACCAACATCTACCTGACCGTGGGTGACCAGAAGATCCTGCGCGCCTCGTCGATCGCCAAGATCTCGTCGGGTGACGGCACGGGCTATACGAAGACCGAGGCTAACGTCCCGGCGGGCGCGACCTGAGGGACGATTTCAGGAAATCGACGAAGGACGTGACGCGGGCCGAGATGCCGCGTCGGGCTGGCACCAGCGCGAGGATGTCGGCGCCCTCGAAGGACCAGGGCGCCAGCACTCGCCGGAGTTCGCCGCGCTTCACGAAGGGCCCGGCATCCCATTGCGAACGCAGCATCAGGCCGAGCCCGGCCAGTGCCCAGTTCCGCACGACCTCGCCGTCGTTGCTGGTCAAGGTCGGCGTCACGCGCACGGCGCCGCTGCGGCCGCCGCGGCGATGGCGCCAGAGCGTCACGTCCTCGTTGTTCTCACGCACGCAGAGGCAATCGTGCTGCAGCAGATCGCGCGGATCTTCCGGCGTGCCGCGCCGGTCGAGATAGGCGGGCGCGGCGCACACCCAACGGTCGTTGCGCGCCAGCACGTGCGCCACCCAGGTCGAATCGCGGATCGCGCCGATATGCACCACGACGTCGGCGTCCTCGCTGTCGGTCCAGGGGCGTTCCGACAGGTCGAGCGTCACGCGGATCGCCTTGTGGCGTTCGGCGAAGCGGGCGACCAGCGGCGCCACGTGCAGGCGGCCGAAGCCGAACGGCGCGACCACCCGCAGCGGACCCGATAGCGCGCCGCCTTCCTTGCCGAGAAGGTCGGTGAGCGCGCCCATCCGCGCCAGCATCGCCTGCGCCTCGCTCACCAGATGCTCGCCTTCGCCGGTGAAGCGCAGGCGCCGCGAACTGCGCACGACCAGGCTGACGCCGAGCACCTGTTCGAGCTTCTTGAGGCGCAGCGAGAGCGCCGGCGGCGTGACGTTGAGCGACCGGGCCGCGCCGCTCAGCGAGCCGGCGCGCGCTAGCGCTTCCATGAATTGCAGGTCGGCCAGGCTGATCATTCAGTTTTCTTTAACTGAACTGTTCATCCGATTTAAGCACGAAGGGCCCGCGACTTGCTACGTTCGGGGCATGACGACGACCTTTCCCAAAGCCGTGCTCTTCGATCTGCTCACGGCGCTCCTCGACTCCTGGACCCTATGGAACGACGTGGCGGGCTCGGCCGAACGCGGACGCGCCTGGCGCGCCGAGTATCTGCGGCTGACCTATGGCTGCGGCGCCTACGTGCCCTACGAGCAGCTCGTGCGCGAGGCGGCGGTGGCGACCGGCCTGCCGGAAAGTGCGGCCGATGCGCTGGAGGCGCGCTGGCTGGAACTGCCGCCCTGGAGCGGTGCGCAGGCGGCCCTCGACGCACTGGCCGGTCGCACGAAGCTGGGCGTCGTCACCAACTGCTCGATCCGGCTCGGCCGTCAGGCGGCGAGTCGCCTTCAAGTCCATTGGGACTGCATCGTCACCGCCGAGGAGGCCGGTTGCTACAAGCCCGACCCGCGGCCCTACCGGCAGGCTCTCGCAGCCCTGGGCGTCGCGCCCGGCGAGGCGGACTTCGTCGCAGGGTCCGGCTACGACCTGTTCGGCACTTCTGCCGTTGGCCTCAGGACCTACTGGCACAACCGCGTCGGCCTCGCGCGCCCCGAGGGGGCGCCGAAGGCCGCCCTCGAGCGGCCGACGCTCGACGATCTTCTCCCCTGGCTGGAAGGACGTTTGTCATGATCTTGCGCCGACTTCTGCTCACCCTCGCACCGCTGCTGCTGGCGACCGGCACGGCCACCGCCCAGAGCTTCCCAAGCAAACCGCTCACCCTGATCGTGCCGTTCCCGGCAGGCGGTCCCAGCGACGCGCTGGCCCGCGCACTCGCGCAAGGCATGGCGGCGAACCTCAAGCAGACCGTCGTGGTCGAGAATATCGGCGGCGCCAGCGGCACGATCGGCCTCGCGAAGCTCGTGAACGCGGCGCCCGATGGTTACACGATCGGCTTCGGCACGATCGGCACGCATGTGGCCAATGCGGCCCTTTTCAAGAAGCTGCCCTACGATCCGCTGACCGGCTTCGAGCCGATCGGCCTTGCCGGCACGGCGCCGCTGCTGCTGGTCGCCAAGGCAGGCTTGCCGGTCTCCAACCTCAAGGAGTTCATTGCCTACGCCGAGAAAAACAAGTCGGACATGACCTATGGCAGCGCGGGCGTCGGTTCGATCTCCCACTATGCGTGCGTCGTGCTGCTGTCGGCGCTCAAGCTCAACATCACGCACGTCCCCTATCGCGGCGTGGCGCCGGCCATGAACGACCTGATGGGCGGCCACATCGATTTCATGTGCGACCAGACGACGACGGCGCTGCCGCAGATCGCCGGCGGCAAGATCAAGGCGCTCGTCGTGCTGAGCGACCAGCCTTTGCCGCAGCTGCCGGGCGTCGCCACGGCCGCCGGCCAGGGTTACGACGTGAACCTGCGGTCGTGGAACGCGCTGTTCGCGCCCAAGGGCACGCCGCAACCGGTCATGGCGCGGCTGAACGAGGCGCTGCGGGCGGCCGGGGCCGATCCGGCACTGGTGAAGCAGATGAATGCGGTGGGTGTGGATCTGCCGTCGCCGGACGCGCTGCAGCCCGCTACCGTGACGGCGCTGATCGCGCGCGGGCTGGAAAAGGACGTGCCGGCGCTCAAGGCGCGCGGCGAGTATCTCGACTGAAGGGTGGAAACTTGAAGCTGATGGACATCGAGACCCCGGCGGCGCTGATCGACCGGCGTCGCATGGAAGGCAACATCGCGCGTATGCAGGGCCATCTCTCGTCGCTCGGCGTGCGCCTGCGGCCGCACGTGAAGACCTCGAAATGCATCGAGGTCGCGCGCGCCCAGCAGGCGGCGGGCGCCGTCGGCATCACCGTCTCGACCCTGAAGGAGGCCGAGCAGTTCTTCGCCGCGGGTTTCGCCGACGTGCTCTATGCGGTCTGCATCGCGCCGGACAAGCTCGACCGGGCGCTGGCGCTGATCCGCAAGGGCTGCGCGCTGACCCTGCTCGTCGATTCGGTGGCAGCGGCCGAGGCCGTCGTGGCCAAGGGCAAGGCGGCCAACCAGAAATTCCAGGTCATGATCGAGATCGATTCGGACGGGCACCGCTCGGGCGTGCAGCCCGAGGCGCCGGAGCTGATCGAGATCGGCCGGGTGCTGCAGGCGGGCGGTGCGACGGTGAAGGGCGTACTGACGCATGCCGGCAGTTCCTACGATCTCGACACGCCCGCGGCCTTGCAGGCGCTGGCCGAGCAGGAGCGGGCGCTCTGCGTGCGCGCCGCCGAGCGCCTTCGTGCCGCGGGCATCGCCTGCCCGGAGGTCAGCATCGGCTCGACGCCGACGGCGATCGCCGCGCAGCATCTCGAGGGCGTCACCGAGGTGCGGGCCGGCGTCTATGTCTTCTTCGATCTCGTGATGTCCAATGTCGGTGTCTGCACGCCGCAGGACGTGGCGCTCTCGGTGCTGACCGAGGTGATCGGCCACCAGCCCGAGAAAGGCTGGGTGATCGTCGATGCCGGCTGGATGGCGATGAGCCGCGACCGCGGCACGCAACGCCAGAAGATCGACTATGGCTATGGCGCCGTCTGTGATGTCTCCGGAAACATGATCGACGGTTTGATCGTGTCGGGTGCGAACCAGGAGCACGGCATCGTCTCGCGTCGCGACGGCGCGGCGGATGCCGGCGTGGTGGAGCGCTTTCCGATCGGCACGAAGCTCCGCATCCTGCCCAACCACGCCTGCGCCACGGGCGCGCAGTACCCGGCCTACGTTGCGGTGACGCCTGACGGCGACGGAATCACGTGGCCGCGATTCCAGGGCTGGTGAGACACTGAACCCTAAACCGTCGCGCCGAAATGGCTCCCGAGGGCGCGGCGGCCTGAGTCGGTGAGCCGCACGGTGCGGCTGCGGCGCAGGCGCTCGGCCCAGCCGCGCCTGAAGAAGGTGTCGGCAATGGCCGCGCCCAGGGCGCCCGAAATGTGCGGCCGGCGCTCGCTCCAGTCGAGGCACTGGCGCGCGAAGTGGCGCGAGCTTGCCTCGCGCGCCGTGCCGAGGTCGACGCCGAGCTTGTCGCAGAACAGTTCGCCCGATTGCGTGAGCTGCCAGTCGCGTGGCCCCTTGGGTTCGAGATGACCTTGCCGGGTCAGCGAATCGGTGACGGCGATGCCGACCTGGCCGGCGAGATGGTCGTAGCAGGTGCGGCAGAAGCGGAGATCGGGATCGCGCCGCCACGCCGCGCTCTTCGATGCCGGCGTCGCCCGCGTGCCGGCCAGCGCCATCAGCGATTCGATGGCGTGGGCCACCTCGGACGAGGCGAGGCGATAGAAGCGGTTGCGGCCCTGGGCGCGGGCCGCCAGCAGGTTCGCCTCGACCATGCGCGACAGGTGTCCGCTCGCGGTCTGGGCGGTGATGCCGGCATTGTGAGCGAGATCCGACGCGGTGTGGGCGCGGCCGTCCATCAGCAGCGACAGCATGGAGGCACGCGCCGGATCGCCCATCAGGGCGGCGATCTCGGAAAGGGCGTTCACGGTGGTCATGGGCGGACTCTATGCCCGGCCATCCGCGCCCGCCACGGTCAATGGTTCGGCCGGCGCCGAAGCATCAACGCCACTTCGGATTGGCGATGGCGATCTTGTCGGCGATGGTGGCTTCGAGATGGGCCATCAGGGCGGCGTCGGTCTCGTCGCGTTCGCCGCTGCGCAGCTGGCGCGCGAGTTCGCGGTTGAGTTCGTCGAGCGGGGCGTCGCGGCCCAGCAGCCGGACCAGGCGCTCGTGCTCGCGCGCATCGGCGGCCGGCCCGAGGCGCACCTCGCGTTCGAGGATGGCGAGCGAGTTCACGGCGACCCTCATCTGGAAGCCGAGCCGCGGCTCGGTTCGGTCGAGCGCCGGCGTCGCTTCCTCACGCAGGAAGTCGGCGATGGCGGCTAAAAGTTCGGCGGCGGTGGGACGGTCCTGGGCCACGGTCAGGCTCCCTGCTTCAGCAGTTGCAACAGGTCGACTTCGGTCTCGACGGCGCGGCGGCCGATCGAGGCGTGCTCCATCGACTTGATCGAGCCCGAGAGATGCTTCCAGGCCTGGTTGAGGCAGATGATGCCCCAGTGCACGGTGCCGAAGACCTCCCACCAGTGGGCGCGAGCCGGATCGACCCTGCCGCCGCCGGCGCGCTCGTAGGCGGCCCACAATTCCTCGCGACTGCCGAAGCCGCCGGCCGGCTTGTCGATCGCGCCGAAGCGCCAGCTCTTCACGCAGAGCCAGCCCAGATCCTCCACCGGGTCGCCGAGATGGGCGAGTTCCCAGTCAAGGATCGTCGTCACGCCGGTCTCGTCGACCAGGTAGTTGCCGGTGCGGTAGTCGCCATGCACCAGCACCGGCCGGTCGAGCGGTGCGGGCTTGCGGCGATCGAGCCACGACAGGGCCAGTTCGAAGACCGGCTGCGGCCGGCCCAATGCGTCGAGCGAACGGCGGAGCCCAGCGATATGGTCGGCGGCCTCGCGGCGAGGAAGGGGCGGCAGGGTGGCGGGATCGGTCGCATGGATGCGCGCCAGGATCTCGCCGAGCTGGCCCGCGATCTTTCCGCGCGCCGCCTCATAAGGAGCATCGCGCAGGAGCTTGCGCGCGATCGCAATGCCACCGACCCGCCGCATCACATAGGCCTCGCCCAGCCCGTCCTGCGGCGTGAGCTCGAACAGCGGCTCGGGCGCGCGCACGCCGGCATCGTGGGCCGCGCGCACCACCCGGAATTCGGTGGCGCGGTCGATGGCGACGGCCCGTTCGCGCTCGGTCTTCCCCTGCGCCGGCGGGTCGCGGCGCAGGATCAGCGGCTGGCGCGTACCGTTCACGATGGCGTCGAAGCTCCAGGTCTGGCGCGAGGCGCCGCCGGATTGCCGGCTCAGTCGCTCGATGGTGACGGGGCCGCCGAAATGGCGGCTGGCCGCCTCGCCGAGGACTCGGGTGACGGTTTCTGTTTCAGGCGACGTGTGAACGCTCATTTACCGGGACTGTGGCACAGGCTCCGCCGCATGGTAAGAGGACCGCGCCAACTGGGGAGATCAAGCAAGTGTCGAGTGCCTTCGCCGCGATGAACGGCCTGTACCTGGAAGACCTCAAGCCCGGCATGTCGGCGATGTTCGGCAAGACCGTGACCGACGCCGACATCGTGGCCTTCGCCGGCGTGTCAGGAGACACCAATCCCATCCACCTGCACGACGGCTTCGCGCGGACCACGCGCTTCCACCAGCGCATCGCGCACGGCATGCTGAGCGGCAGCTTCATCTCGACCGTGATCGGCACCAAGCTGCCGGGGCCGGGCGCGGTCTACATTTCCCAGACCATGAACTTCATGGCGCCGGTCCTCATCGGCGAAACGATCACCGCCGTGGCGACCATCACCGCCATCGACGAGAAGCGCCGCCGCGTCACGCTGAAGACCCAGTGCCTGAACGGCGACAAGGTCGTGATCGACGGCGAGGCCGTCGTGCTGGTGCCGCGGCGCGACGCGGCCTGAGCGAACCCATGGTTCCGGTGTTCGACGATTGGCATTCGGTGCCGGCAGAGTGGACGGGCGGCGTGGTGGCGCTCGGCAATTTCGACGGCGTGCATCGCGGCCACCAGGCGCTTCTCGCGCAGGCGCACGAGAAGGCCGCGGAACTCGGCGCGCCGCTGCTCGCCTTCACCTTCGAGCCGCATCCGCGCGGCTTCTTCGTGCCCGACACGGGACCGTTCCGTCTCACGCTCGCACCGGCCAAGACGCGGCTGCTCGCCGAGCATGGCGTGAAGGCAGTTCTGGCCCAGCACTTCGATGCGGCGTTCGCGGCCCTTCCGGCCGCATCGTTCATCGAGGATGTGCTCTCGAAGGGGCTACGGGCACGCCATGTCGTCTGCGGCTACGACTTCACCTTCGGCGCCCGGCGCAGCGGTAACGTCGAGATGCTGCGAGCCGAAGGCAAGGTGCGCGGCTTCGGCGTCTCGGTGCTCGATCCGGTGATGCGCGAGGGCGAGATCTACTCCTCGACCCGCATCCGCGAAGCATTGCGTGCCGGCTGGGCGAGCGAAGCGGCCGAGCTGCTGGGACATCCATGGGAGATCGAGGGCATCGTCGAACTGGGTGACCAGCGCGGCCGCACCATTGGATTTCCGACGGCCAACGTGGCTTTGGGCGAGCATCTGCGCCCGCGCTTCGGCGCCTATGCCGTGCGCGCGCTGGTCGACGGCCAGGAAAGCCAAGGGTGGCGCAACGGCGTCGCCAACCTGGGCCGGCGCCCGACCTTCGGCAAGCTGCAGGAGAATTTCGAGGTCCACCTGTTCGATTTTGCCGGCGACCTCTACGGCAAGGTCCTGAGGGTCGCGCTGGTGGATTTCATCCGGCCGGAGATGAAGTTCTCGGGCCTCGACCAGCTCAAGGCCCAGATCGAAGCCGACGGGCGGGCGGCGCGGCGGATTCTTGCCGCAGCGCCTTGAGTCAATCGTGGGGCGATGGCAGGTGCGTCAACAGCGCCGCGCCTGACTCTGCCAGCAGTGTTCTGAATGCCGGTGACGTCGGCCCGCTTATCAGCCACTCCGCATAGGCCAGCCAGACCTTGGCATCGCGCCGCCGCGCGACTGCAGCGGCTTCTTCGGCCGTCACCCGTGCGCGGTCGGCGAGACCCGCGCGCAGCTGGACATAGGCCAGGTCGCACAACATGCGTGCTTCGTTTTCAAGGCCTGCCTGACGCTGGCGAGCGAGGCGCAGGGCGTTGCTCAGCGTTGTGGTTGCCTCGGAGTATTCGCCGCGCATCGCCTGGCCCAGTCCGGCATAGGCCATGCCATAGACCATGAGGTATGGATTGCCGCTCTTCTCGCCCAGGCGATGGGCGGCCGTGCTGTGTTCGGTGGCGAGCGCCACGTCGCCTGTGCCCCAGGCAATATCGGCCATCGTTGCATGGGCCTGCAGCCGATGCAGTACGTCGACCGTCGCTTCGTCGCTTGCGATCAGGTCTGTGGCGAGCGCGCGGGCCTCGTCGTATCTGCCCATCATCGCGAGCGTTTGGCCGCGCATGCCCTTGATCCAGACGTCGACGCGGAAGCCCAGCGTCTGCTGGTCTTGCTCTTCCACCTTGTCGACACTCGCGAGTGCGAGTTCGTTGTCGGACAGGGCGGCGTGCAGGTCCCCGGCCAGCCGCAGCGCATGGCATCGGATGGTCGTCAGCACAGCGGCAAGTCCGGCATGCTTGACCGGATCGAGCAGGTCGCGCGCTTCACTTATCTTGGCGACATAGTCCATGGCCGAGCCGGTGCTGCCCAGCGCGCGGCCATAGGCGGCTGTGACCAGCGTGATGGCCCGCATGTCGCCGAGCGAACGCGCGATCTCCAGCGCCTCGATGTAGTACGGTTCGACGTCGGCGGCCGTCAGCCCCTCGCGCCAGGCGAAGTTCACGATCTGGCCGCTCGCCATTAGCAGCGGATAGCGCGCCGGTCCTTCCAGCGGCAGGCTGAGCAGCAACCGGCGGACCCGCTTCCAGGCTTCGAGTGCCTGTGCTGGATCGCGCGTGCCATGCCACATCGCGGCCTTCATGTTGTACGAGGCCGCCTGCGGAATATTCCCGGCCTCCTCGAGGTGATACGCGATGAAGCCTGCTTGAGCGCCGCCCGGATCCGGCAAGGTCTTTTCCAGTTCGGCGGCGACCGCCGCATGCAGTGCGCGCCGCCTGTCCGATACCAGGGACCGGTAGACGACTTCCTGCAGCATCGGGTGCTTGAAGGCGAAGGTTCCGGCGGGCGGCCCACCGGTCTCGTAGACAAGACCAGCTGTCGACAGGCGGTGCAGGGCCATGTGCACGACCGACTCGGCCAGTCCCGCGACATGCTCCAGGATCGGCGCCATGAATTCGCGCCCGATCACGGCGGCCGTCTGGAGCAGCGTGCGTTCCATTTCAGGGCGGCTGTCGACGCGCGCCGCCACGATCGCCTGTACATTGTCCGGAACGAGCTTCATGTCGGGCATGCGGAGAAGGCGATAGGCACCGGCTTCGCCGGCGAGATGGCCGCTGTCGGCGAACTTGCGCACCAGTTCCTCGATGAAGAACGGATTGCCGCGCGCCCGGTCGGCAATCAGCGGCAGCAACGGCACGACCGATTGGTCGTGGCCCAGCAGATGGGACGCCAGTTCGTCGGAGGCGTTCTTGCGCAGAGGCGCCAGGGAGACTTGATCGTAGTGGTCGCCGCGCATCCACGGCGCGGCATAGCCGGGTCGAAAATTCACCAGCAGCAGGAGGCGGGTGCCGATCAGGGCTTCGGCCAGAACCTCGATCAGCGATTCGCTGCCCGAGTCCATGAAGTGGAGATCCTCGAGCAGAATCACTGCTGGCGCGGTCGCCCCGGCCGCGCGCGCCAGTCGCCGGAAGAGCGCTTCGAGACGGTCGCGGCGCGTTCCCGGATCCATCTTGGGGGGCGCCGGTCCGCCGGCGCCTATGCCGAGGAAGTCCGAGAGCAGTGGAAGCTCCGATTTCAGGGCGGGATCGATGCGGGAGAGAACGTCGGCCGCCTTGGCGCGGCTGCGCTCTGCCGGTTCGTCAGGCGCGATCTCGAACAGAGCTTTGAGCATGTCTACGACCGGTTCGAACGGTGTGGCGCGACTGTGTGCCAGAGCTCGACCTTCGAGCACGCGAACGCCACGTGCGCGGCATCGTTCGGCAAACTCGAACGCGAGACGACTCTTGCCGACGCCGGCCTCGGCCACCACGCCGACGGCGCATCCATCGCCTTCCGCTGCGCGCTCGAGATTGCGCTCAAGCAGGGCCAGCTCGGCATCGCGTCCGACGAAACCCGAGCGTTCACGCTCGAGGCTGAAGCGCTGGCTGGTCGGCCCGCGGCGCAGGCCGGTGAGCAGGAACACCTCCAGTGGCGCCGACAGGCCGCGCACGTCGCGGGTGCCCATGGATTCGACCGAAACGAACTGCCGGGCGCCGCGAAGGGTGGCCGACGAAATCGCGATCCCGCCCAACGGTGCCAGACCTTCCAGGCGGCTCGCGATGTGAACTGTGATGCCGGTCGCATCGAAGTCGGTGGAGAAATCTGTGGCCACGGTGCGGGCCAGCACTTCGCCCGAATGAATGCCGACTCGGATCGGCAACGCATCGCCCGGCATGGCCCTGATCGAGGTCTGCATGGCGAGGCCCGCGCAACAGGCGCGCACCGCATGGTCCTCCTGCGGGTTGGGTGCCCCAAACAGCGCCATGACACCGTCGCCCTGGACCTTGATCACCGAGCCCTCGAAACGTCGGACCGCCTCGTGCATGGCCTCGATCACCGGTGCTAATCGCCGGGCGGCCGCTTCAGGATCAAGCGCCTCGATCAGTTCCGTCGAGCCGGAGACATCAGCAAAGAGGACAGTGATCTGTTTTAGTTCACCGTTGACGTCTGACGCGTACTTCGTTGAGGTGGCTGAAGGGGATGTGCCCATAGGCGAGCCACATTGGGGGCAAAAACGAGCCCCGGGAGGGCTCGAGTTCCCGCATGCCAAACAAATGCTTGATAGCGCCGCGCCACAGGCGACGCAGTATTTACTGTCTGGCGCGTTGTCTGTTTCGCAACTCGCGCAACGCATCGTGACCTCGATGATTTGGCGAGCATCGACTATCAGTCTGAGGCTCGCAACAGACGCCGCGATTCCGCCGGCGCCCACGAATTGAGGCCGACCTGGCTGCCTGGTGCTCCTATGATTGCTTTCTTGCGCCGGCCGAGCGCCTGGCCTGTACAATTTTCTTGATTGTCGCCTTCATCAGGGTGGCCTCAACGGTGTGTACGGTCAGCAACAGCGTGTAGGCACCGGTAGGATTCGGCGGAATCTTTTGCCACTCATCGACTCTGATTGTGTCGCTGGGAACGACCGAAACAACGATTTCCTTGCAGTTCGGCTCATCGCTCAAGCCCTGCCAGATCTGATGGGACAACTCTGTTCCGACATCGCTTGGCGTGGCGGACGCGGCAACTGAATTTGGATAAAACTGACTCAAAGTCGTTGAAGGTGCTGAACTGAGCGCGTCTAGCCAGTCCAACCATTTGGTGTTGCGCGTCTCGTTATCGTCATCGTCCGCAGGATCCACCGAGACGCGCTCGTCCCGGGCGATCTGGTTGAGTGAACGTCTATCCGGTCCGCCCTTTTTGAATAGCTTCTTCTTTCCCGGCTTTCGCCACTTGTTGATTTGCCCGCCTTCAGATCTTGCAGCGAAGTGTTTATTGATTCTCGCGACCATTTTCATGGTCTCAGCTGTATTGAATAGCAGGCCCATGCTTCCCCCCAAGCGCTTGATGTAGGTGGGAGGAAAAATAGCATGCGTGGTGCATATATCAAGTCAATCAACCAAGCTGAGGGCTCGCAATTCATTGAGCCCGCGTTGGGCGATCTTCTTTCCAGCCGCCGATCCAAATGTCTGTTCCAGCCCGTGTTCCAGGGCCCACTCGGTTGCTCGAGCTTCACTGCTCAGCCAGCGATAGAATTCTAAGTGTGGTGCTCCTCCCAGATGGTGGCCTGTTTCATGCGCGATCGCGACCGCAAGGCCTGCCGAGCCAATCCGTCTGTGTCTTACTAAGCCGCCGAACAAGCGAACCCGTTTCAGCCCACCGTCAAGAAACGCTTGGGCGTTTGCAAGATCGACACTTAGGTCCATGTCATAGACCAGTTCGCCGAACGTACTTTGGAAACGATGAAGGAGAACGCGCGCCCTTCGTCGTGGCCAATAATTACGTTTGGGCCATAGGAGCCGCGGAGGCACTGGTTGATCGAACAAAGGCAAGCATTTATTTTACGCGGCGGCATCCGGTCGAAGCAATTCCTAAGCATGCGGCCCCGCCTTGACCCCCCCGACCCCCATCCCTAGATTGCGCGCCCTATGTTCACCAGGGCTTTCCAGGAGCGAATTACCCGCCCGGTCCGCTGACCGCGGCCGGGTCGTCTTGCTTGCCAGCGGCCACCCGGCGGGTGGCTGGAATTTGCTCCCTCCTGCGCCGAGTTTCTTGTGACAACTGATTATAAAACCAGCGTTTTCCTGCCCAAGACCGACTTTCCCATGCGGGGCGGCTTGCCCAAAAAGGAGCCGGAACTCCTGAAGCGCTGGGCCGACATGAAGCTGTGGGACAGGATTCGCGAGGAGAGCAAGGGCCGCCCGAAGTTCGTACTGCACGATGGCCCTCCCTATGCCAACGGCCACCTGCATATCGGCCACGCGCTGAACAAGATCCTGAAGGACCTCGTCTCGCGCACCCAGCAGATGCTGGGCAAGGACAGCCACTACGTTCCGGGCTGGGACTGCCATGGCCTGCCGATCGAGTGGAAGATCGAGGAACAGTATCGCGCCAAGAAGCAGGACAAGGACCAGGTTCCGATCGTCGAGTTCCGGCGCGAATGCCGGGCCTTCGCCGATCACTGGATCACGGTGCAGCGCGAGGAGTTCAAGCGCCTCGGCGTCGACGGCGACTGGGACAATTACTACTCGACGATGAAGTACGAGTCCGAGGCCGTGATCGTCAAGGAACTGGGCAAGTTCCTTTTGAACGGCGGCCTCTACAAGGGCTCGAAGGCGGTGCTGTGGTCGGTGGTCGAGAAGACCGCGCTGGCCGAGGCCGAGATCGAGTATCACGACCACACGTCGGACACGATCCATGTGCGTTTCCCGGTCGTGCAGTCGAAGGGCGGCAAGCTCGACGGCACCTCGATCGTGATCTGGACGACGACGCCGTGGACCATGCCGGGCAACCGGGCGCTGGCCTACGGCAAGGACATCGCCTACGTGCTGGTCGAAGTCGCGGCCGTCGCCGAGGGCAGCAAGGCCCGTGTCGGCGAGAGACTGGTGCTCGCGCGCGACCTGGTCGATGCGGTCGCCGAAGAGGCGAAGTTCACGCCCAAGGTCGTGGCCGAGGTCCCGAGCGACGAACTCGAAGGACTGATCGCGGCCCATCCACTGCGCGGCCAGGGCTTCGAGTTCGACGTGCGGCTGCTGGCCGGCGACTTCGTGACGGCCGATGCCGGCACCGGCTTCGTGCATATCGCACCGGGCCATGGCGCCGACGACTACGAGCTGGGCGTCGCCAACGGCGTCGAGGTGCCCGACACGGTCGCCGAGGACGGCAGCTACTATCCGCACGTGCCGCTGTTCGCCGGCAAGCGCGTCTACACGCCGGAGGGCAAGAAGGGCGATGCCAACCGCACCGCCATCGCGCTGCTCGACGAGGCGGGCAAGCTGCTGGCCTCGGGCCGCATCACGCACTCCTATCCGCATTCCTGGCGTTCCAAGGCGCCGGTCATCTTCCGCAACGCGCCGCAATGGTTCATCGCCATGGACAAGCCGATCCCCGAGATCGGCGGGACCCTGCGCGAGAAGGCGCTGGCGGCGATCGACGCGACGCGCTTCGTGCCGCGCGCCGGCTACAACCGCCTGCGCTCGATGATCGAGACGCGGCCGGACTGGAACGTGTCGCGCCAGCGCGCCTGGGGCGTGCCGATCGCGGTATTCGTCGACAAGAAGACCGGCGAGCCGTTGCGCGACGCCGAGGTGATGGGCCGCGTCGTCGAGGCGTTCCGCACCGAGGGCGCCGACGCCTGGTTCGGGAGCCCGCCTGAGCGCTTCCTCGGCAACAAGTACGATGCCGCCGACTTCGAGCAGGTGACGGACATCCTCGACGTCTGGTTCGACTCGGGCTGCACGCACGCGTTCACGCTCGAGGGCAACGAGCGGCTGAAGTGGCCCGCCGACCTCTACCTCGAAGGCTCCGACCAGCATCGCGGCTGGTTCCATTCCTCGCTGCTCGAGAGCTGCGGCACGCGCGGCCGGGCGCCCTATGACGGCGTGCTGACGCACGGCTTCACGCTCGACGAGCAGGGCCGCAAGATGTCGAAGTCGCTGGGCAACATCACGGCGCCCCAGACGGTCTGCGACCAGTACGGCGCCGACATCCTGCGCCTCTGGGTGGTCGGCACCGACTACACCGAGGACCAGCGCATCGGTCCGGAGATCCTGAAGCACCAGGCCGAAGCCTATCGCCGCCTGCGCAACACGTTGCGCTACCTGCTGGGCAGCCTCGAGGGCTATTCGTCGGACGAGACGGTGGCCCATGCCGACATGCCCGAGCTGGAGCGCTGGGTGCTGCATCGCCTTGCCGAGCTGGACGCCGTGATGCGCCGCGCGGTCGACGACTACGACTTCCATGCCATCGCGACGGAACTGCACAATTTCTGCGCCGTCGACCTCTCGGCCTTCTACTTCGACATCCGCAAGGACTCGATCTACTGCGACGCGGCCGGCACGCTGCGCCGCCGCGCCGCCCGCACCGTCATGGCCGAGGTCTACTCGTTCCTGACAGCCTGGCTGGCGCCCATCACCTGCTTCACGGCCGAAGAGGCCTGGCTGGCGCGGCCCGGCGACATGCCGGATGGCAAGGCCGAGAGCGTCCACCTGCGCCTCTATCCCACCATCCCGCCGGCTTGGCTCGATGCCGCGCTGGGCGAGAAGTGGAAGACCGTGCGCGCGCTGCGCCGCGTCGTGACCGGCGCCCTGGAACTGGAGCGGGCCGAGAAGCGTATCGGGTCGAGCCTCCAGGCCGCACCGGTCGTCTATGCCGCGCCGGAATACCTGAAGGCCTTCGAGGGGCTCGACCTGCGGGATTACTGCATCACGTCCGGCGGCAGCCTGGTCGCGGGCGAGGCGCCTGCCGGGGCCTTCACGCTGCCCGACGTGGCCGGTGTCGCCGTGGTGCCGGCGCTCGCCGACGGCACCAAGTGCGCGCGCTGCTGGCAGGTCCTGGAGGAAGTCGGCAAGTCGGCCGCCCATCCGCTGCTCTGCCGGCGCTGCGAAGAAGCGGTCTCGGTATGAGGCGGCTCGACCGCCAGGCCATGGTCCTGCTCGCCGTCACCCTGGTGGCGGACCAAGTCTCCAAGCAGCTCCTGCTGGGGTTCCTGCGCAAGACCGGCGACATCGTGTCGGTGATCGACGGCTTCTTCCGGCTGGTCATCGTCTGGAACCGCGGCGTCAGCTTCGGCCTGATGGGCGGCGACCAGGCGCTGCCGCCCTGGGTCCTGTCGGCGGTGGCGATCGTCGTCTGCATCGGCCTTTTCCTGTGGCTGCGACGAACCGACCGCCCCCTCGCCGGATGGGGCATCGGCCTTGTCATGGGGGGAGCCATCGGCAATGTTATCGACCGTGCCCGTTGGGGAGCGGTGTTCGATTTCGCCGATTTCCACATTGGCCAGTGGCATTGGCCAGCCTTCAATGTCGCCGACGCGGCGATCGTCGTCGGCGTCGGGCTCATGCTGATCGACTCGCTGCAAGGCGAAAAGAAGCCGGCGCCCTGAAGCGGCCATGATCGGCAGACAAAAGTTCACGACCAAGGACGGACGATGAAACCGACTCTCCACCCGATTCCATTGGCTCTCCTGGCCTGCAGCACCCTCGCGCTGGGCGGGTGTGGCATGTTCGACAATATCGGCGCCAACAAGAAGACGTCGCCCGACGAGTTCAAGATCGTCTCGCATTCACCGCTGACCATGCCGCCCAACGCCGAGCTGCGGCCGCCGCGGCCGGGTGAGCCGCGTCCCCAGGAAGTCACGCCCGCCGACCAGGCCAAGGAGGCGCTGTCGCCGGCGCTCGCCGGCCGTACCCAGGCCCGCGTCAATGCCGGTCCCGACGCGGTCCGGTCGGGTAGCAGCTCCGAGCAGGCGCTGGTTGCCCGCGCCGGCAAGGGCGGCATCGACCCCAACATCAGGGGCCAGGTCAATACGGACACCAAGACCCTGGCCGAGAGCGACAAGTCGTTCATCGACAGCCTGATCTTCTGGCAGGACTCGCCGCCGGCGGGCGTGCTGGTCGATCCGGCCAAGGAGCAGCAGAGGATCCGAGATGCCCAGGCCTCGGGTCAGCCGGCCGCCGGGCCGACGCCGACGATCACCCGTCGCAAGCGCGGCCTGCTCGAAGGTATCTTCTGAGTTCGGTGCCGCTCCCCGGCCGCCGCGCCCTGCTCGGCGGCCTCCTCGCTGGCGCGGCCCTCTCGCCGTCCGGCCCGGCGCTCGCGAACCTTTTCGCCGTCGGAAAGCGCAACGTCGAAACCTTCACGCTTGCCAACGGCCTCCAGGCCATCGTGCTGCCGTCGCGGCGCGCGCCGATCGTCACCCAGGTCGTGGTCTACAAGGTCGGCAGCGCCGATGAGACGTTCGGCCGTACCGGCGCCGCGCACTTCCTCGAACACATGATGTTCAAGGGCACCGACAAGGTGCCCGCGGGCGAGTTCTCGCGCATCGTCTCGCGCAACGGCGGCCGCGACAACGCCTACACCACCTTCGACTCGACGGGCTACCACCAGACCATCGCGGCCGAACAGCTCGACCTCGTGATGCGCATGGAAGCCGACCGGATGACCGGCGTGCACATCACCGAGCGCGAGATCGTGCCCGAGCGGCAGGTCATCCTCGAGGAACGCCGCATGCGCACCGACAACGTGCCGGCGTCGCTGCTCGACGAAGCGGTGCGCGAACAGCTCTACGGCCGCCACAAGCCGTATGCCATGCCGGTCATCGGCTATGTCGATGACATCAAGCGGCTGGGTGTCAACGACCTCGCGGGTTTCTATCGCCGCCACTACGCGCCCAACAACGCCGTCCTGATCGTGGCCGGCGACACCACGACGGAACAGGTGCGCAAGCTGGCGGAGCGTCACTACGGGCCGATCGCCAGCCGCAAGATCGGTCCGCGCCAGCGTCCCTCGCAGGGCGGCACCGACCTGCCGCAGAAGGTGATCCGCGCCGATGCACGCGTCGTCGAGCCGCGCTGGTCGCGGCTGTGGCTGGCGCCGTCCTACCGCGTCGGTGAGACGAAGTATGCCTATGCGCTGCAGGTGCTGGCCCGCCTGTTCGGTGGCACCGAGACCAGCCGCCTGTCGCGGGTCCTGGTGGAAGAGCGCAAGGTCGGCCTGTCGGCCTGGGCATCCTACGGCCCATCGAGCCTCGGCCTCACCTCGTTCGACATCGGCGTGCATCCCGCGAAGTCGACCAGCCTGACCGCCGTCGAGGAGGCGGTGACGGCCGAGATGAAGAAGCTGCTCGACGGCGGCGTCACGGCCGGGGAGGTCGAGCGCGCGCAGAACCAGCTCTTGGCGGCCGCCATCTACTCGCAGGATTCGATGGCGAGCGGCCCGCGCATCTATGGCACGGCGCTCAGCACCGGCAGCACAGTGGCCGATGTCGACGCCTGGCCGCAGCGCATTTCCGCCGTCACGCCGGCCGAGGTGCTGGCGGCCGCCCGGCATGTCTGGCGCGACGATGGTGCCGTCACGGCATTGCTCACGCCCGCCGAGGGAAGCCGGTGAAGCGCCTGCGTCTCCTCGCGGCCGCACTCGCCGGCCTGTTCGCCCTGATGCCCGCCGTGGCGGGCGCGATCGAGATCAAGGAAATCACGACCCCGCTCGGCATCAAGGCCTGGCTGGTCGAGGACAAGAGCACGCCAGTCGTGGCGCTCTCCTTTTCGTTCTCCGGCGGCACCGCCACCGATCCGGCGGGGCAGGCCGGCATCACCGACCTGATGGCGGGCCTGCTGACCGACGGCGCGGGATCGATGGACGCGCAGGCCTTCCGCCAGCGACAGGAGGATGCCGCCGCATCGCTGGGCTTCAACGCTTCGCTCGACCGGCTGACCGGTTCGCTGCGTGTCCTGTCGGCCAATCGCGACGAGGGCTTCGAGTTGCTCCGCCTGGCTCTCACCGAACCGCGTTTCGATCCCGATATGGTGGCGCAGCGCCGCGCGCAGACCATTGCCAGCATCAACCAGGCGGCCCAGCGTCCGGGCTCGGTGGCAGGCCGCACCTTGATGGAGACGCTGTTCGCCGGCCATCCCTATGCCGCCGATCCCGACGGCACACCCGAGGGCCTGGCGGCCGCCACGCCCGAACGCCTGAAGAAGCGGGCCGGGGAACTGCTGTTGCGCAACAGCCTGATCGTCGCTGCGGTGGGCGACATCGGTGAGGCCGAACTGGCACGACAGCTCGATCGCTCGTTCGGCATCCTGCCGACAGGCACGCCCCCGATGCTGCCGCCGCAATGGGTACCGCCGACCACACCGCGCACCGTCGTTGTCGAACGGCCGGTGCCGCAGAGCTCGGCGCTGATGGCGCTGCCCGGCATCCCGCGCGACGATCCCGACTGGTATGCGGCGCTGGTGTTGAACCATGTTCTGGGCGGCGGCGGCCAGCAGTCGCGGCTGTTCAACGAAGTGCGTGAGAAGCGTGGGCTGGCCTACAGCGTGTCGAGTAGCCTGCGCACCTACAAGCGCGCTGCGCTGCTGGTGATGTCCACGGGCAGCGCCAACGAAAGGGTCGCCGAGGCGATCAGGGTGATCCGTGCCGAGATGCGCCGGATGCGCAACGAGGGCATCAGCGAGGCCGAGCTGACCGACGCCAGGATCTACCTGACGGGCGCCCTGGCCTTGTCGCTCGATTCGTCGGGCTCGATCGCGGGCCTGCTGCATTCCATGCAGATCGACGGCCTGTCGCCCGATCACCTGACGCGGCGCGGGGCGCTGATCGCCGCGGTCAAGCTCGACGACGTTCGCAAGGTCGCGCGGCGCCTGCTGCGCGACGAGGCGCTGACCACCGTGGTGGTCGGCAAGCCTGTCGGTATCACACCCGAACCCTGAGGATCGGCTTCCCATGTTCTACAGCCACGTGATCGACGATGCGCTCGAAAGCAAGGTCGGCAAGCAGGGACTGCATCGCGCCATGCTCGACCGTGAGCTCGCGAAAGCCACCCGGGCGCTCGACACGTTCCGGCAATGGAAGGCCGACGGCACCTTGCCGCTGCTCAGCCTGCCGGGCGCGCGCGACGACCTTGCGCTGCTGAAACCGCACGCCGTGCGATTCGCGAAGTTCGAGCATGTGATCGTGCTGGGCACCGGCGGTTCGAGTCTCGGCGGCCAGACCCTGATCGCGCTGAAGGACCAGGGATTCGGGCCCCAGAACGGGCGGCCGAAACTGTGGTTCATGGACAATGTCGATCCCTCGACCTTCACGGAACTGGCGGCGCGCCTGCCGCTCGCGCGCACCGGCCTGATCGTCATCTCGAAGTCCGGCACCACGGCCGAGACGCTGACCCAGTTCCTGACCCTGCTGCCGGAATTCGAAGCGAAGGTCGGCAAGGACAAGCTGGCCGAGCATGTCATCGCCATCACCGAGCCCAGCGATAACCCGCTGGGCCGCCTCGCGGGGAGCATCGGCTGCCCGATCCTCGATCACGATCCCAGGGTGGGCGGGCGCTTCTCGGTCCTGTCGCTGGTGGGCCTGCTGCCCGCGATGATCGCCGGCCTCGATGTCGGCGCGGTGCGCGAGGGTGCGGCGAGCGTGCTCGATCCGGTCCTGCAGGCCAGCGACGCCGGCGATCTGCCGCCGGCCATCGGCGCGGCGCTCTCAATCGGATTGGCCAAGGAACGCGGCATCGGGACCACGGTTCTGATGCCCTATTGCGACCGGCTGGGTTACTTCGGCTTCTGGTATCGCCAGCTCTGGGCCGAGAGCCTGGGCAAGGGCGGCAACGGCACGACGCCGGTGCGCGCCATGGGCACGGTCGACCAGCACAGCCAGCTCCAGCTCTATCTCGGCGGCCCGGCGGACAAGATGTTCACCGTGCTGATCCTCGACACGGCGGGGAAGGGCCGGAAAATCGCGCCCGAGGCGTTGGGCGGCGACAAGGCGCTGGCCTATCTCGAGAACCAGTCGCTGGGCGACCTGCTGCTGGCCGAGGCCGACGCCACGGCCGCGACCCTGGTGAAGAACGGCCGGCCGACGCGCGTCATGCGGATCTCCACACTCGATGAAAGGGTGATGGGCGCGCTGATGATGCACTACATGCTGGAGACGATGTTCGCCGCCCATCTTCTGGGTGTCGATGCCTTCGACCAGCCGGCGGTCGAGGAGGGCAAGATCCTGACCCGCCAGTATCTTTCCGCAAGGCGCAAGTCGTAAACTCATGGCGCCATGAGCGCCCCCCGAACCCTGCGTCGCCTGCCCTCGACGCTCGTCAACCGCATCGCCGCCGGTGAGGTGGTCGAGCGTCCGGCGAGCGCGGTGAAGGAGCTGGTCGAGAACGCACTCGACGCCGGTGCACGGCGGATCGCGGTCACCCTGAAGGAGGGCGGCCGCACCTTCATCTCGGTGGTCGACGACGGCGTCGGCATGTCGCCCGACGAGCTGCGTCTTGCTGTCGAGCGGCACTGCACCTCCAAGCTGCCCGACGACGACCTGACCGACATCCGCACCCTGGGCTTTCGCGGCGAGGCGCTGCCCTCGATCGCCTCGGTGAGCCGCTTCATCATCACCTCGCGGCCCGTCGGCGCCGACACCGCCTGGAGTCTCGAGATCGACGGCGGCGCCAAGGCCGAACCGCGGCCCGCCGCACATCCGCAAGGCACGCGGGTGGAAGTGCGCGAACTGTTCTTCGCGACGCCGGCGCGCCTCAAGTTCCTGAAGGAGCCGCGCACCGAGTCGGGCCATGTCGCCGATGCGATGCGCCGGCTTGCCATGGCCCATCCCGAGGTCGCCTTCCGGCTGGAGAGCGAGGAGCGCGCGCTGATCGATCTTGCGGCGGCCAACGGCTCGCTCCTGTCGGGCGATGCCGCGCGGCTGGAACGGCTGGCCGCCATCATGGGACGCGAGTTCGCCGACAATGCCGTGGCGATCGACGCCAATCGCGAGGGTTTCCGGCTCACCGGCTTCGCGGGCCTCCCGACGCTCAACCGGCCGACCGGCCAGCACCAGTATCTCTTCGTCAACGGCCGTCCGGTGCGCGACAAGCTGCTGGCCGGCGCGGTGCGCGGCGCCTACCAGGATTTCCTGGCGCGCGACCGCCATCCCATGGTGGCGCTGTTCCTCGAAGCGCCACCTGAGATGGTCGACGTCAACGTCCACCCGGCCAAGACCGAGGTTCGCTTCCGCGATGCCGGCATCGTGCGCGGCATGATCGTCGGTGCGTTGCGCACGGCGTTGTCGGCCGCGGGCCATCGTGCCAGCACGACCGTGTCGGATGCCGCGCTCGGCGCCTTCCGCCCGCATACGGGTTTCTCGACGCCGCTTCCCATGGGTGGTGGATACGGCAACGGTGGCGACTACTCGTCGGTGCCGCGCGGGCTTGCCGAAGCGGCGATGCAGTTCATGGCGCCGCTCGATGGCCTGTCGGCCCGGGTTGAAGAGCAGCCGGCAAACATCGCGCCGGGCAACTATCCGCTGGGCGTGGCGCGGGCACAGCTCCACGAGACCTACATCGTGGCGCAGACCGACCAGGGCGTGGTGATCGTCGACCAGCATGCTGCGCACGAGCGGCTGGTGCACGAGCGATTGAAGAACCAGCTCGAGGCCGAGGGCGTGAAGCGGCAGGCGTTGCTGCTGCCGGAAGTCGTCGAGATCGGCGAGGACGGCGCTCGGCGCCTCGCACAACGCGCCGGGGAACTCGCAGACATGGGCCTGATGCTGGAGCCGTTCGGCCTGGGCGCCGTGGTGGTGCGCGAGACGCCGGCCGTGCTGGGCGAGGTCGACATCCAGGGCCTGGTGCGCGACCTGGCCGACGAACTCGCCGAGATGGGCGATCATCTGTCGCTCAAGGAGAAGGTCGAGGAAGTCTGCGGCACGCTCGCCTGCCACACCTCGGTACGGGCCGGCCGCCGCCTCACGGTCGAGGAAATGAACGCGCTGCTGCGCCAGATGGAGGCGACGCCCCATTCCGGGCAGTGCAATCATGGCCGCCCGACCTATGTCGAACTCAAGCTGGCCGACATCGAGCGGCTGTTCGGAAGACGATGAAGAAATTCCTCGCGCTGCTACTGCTCGCCGGCGTCGCGGCATCCACGGCGTCTGCACAGAATCGCGCGCCGGCACCGCCCAGTGCTGTGCCGCCGTCGGGGGCACCGACGCCCGCGCCGGCCTCGCCGCTCGACGGCACGTGGCGCGGCACCAGCGATGGCGGCTCGTGCAATGCGCCGCTCGACTACGTGCTCACGATCGAATCCGGCTTCGTCGATGGCTCGGCCTACGACACCACGGCGCGCGGCCCGGTGCCCAATCCCAACAAGTCGGCGCCGCCGCCACCGGGTCCCGGCCTGTGGCAGATCCACGGCGTGGCCAAGGTGGGGGCGCCGTTCAATCTCCTGAGCCTCGCCTCGGTGAAGGGCCCTACTCACCAGCGCATGCAGCTCACCGCGCGCGGCGATGCCTCGGGCCTTGTCGTCACCGAGAACAGCGGCTGCCGTCGGACGGCGCGGCTCACGCGAGGTTGACGAGACCCAGCCGTTCGCGTCGCAGCCAGCGCACGAGCAGCAGCAGCGCCACGACGGTGAGGCCGGTGGCGAGGCCGATCCACAGGCCGAAGCCGGCCAGTCCGCCCTGGAAGGCGAGGCCGACTCCCAGCAGCAGGCCGATGCCCCAGTAGCCGATGCCGGCATAGACCATGGGCACCTTCGTATCGTGCAGGCCGCGCAGCATGCCGGCCGCCACCGCCTGGCCGCCATCGGCCACCTGGAACAGCGCCGCGACCATCAGGAAGCTCACCGCCAGTTCGATCACGGGCAGGTTGGCCGGCGCGTCGAGATCGAGGAACACGCCGACCAGCGTGCGCGGCGCCAGGATCATCGCCAGCGCCGTCAACGCCATGAAGCCGACGCCCATCGCATAGGCAGTCCAGCCGGCACGGCGGATGCCCTCCCTGTCGTGTGCGCCGAAGGCGCGGCCGACCCGCACGGTCGCGGCTTGCGCGAGCCCGAGCGGCACCATGAAGGAGAGCGATGCGATCTGCATGGCGATCGAATGGGCTGCCAGTGCGGCCGCGCCGATCAGGCCCATCAGGAACGTGGCGCCGTTGAAGACGGCGACCTCGAAGACCAGGGTCGCGCCGATCGGCAGGCCGAGATGCCACAGTTCGCGGAAGCGCGGCCAGTCGGCGCGCCAGAAGCGGCCGAACAGGTGATAGCGGCGGAACCGGCGGTCGGTGAGGATGACGGCCGCGAGCAGTGCGAACATCAGCGTGTCGGCAAGCGTCGTGGCAACGCCCGCACCGACCAGGCCGAGCTTCGGCAGGCCGAGATGGCCGAAGATCAGCACCCAGGCGACAGCCGCGTTCGCGACCACGCCGGCGATGCCGGCCGCGAGCGCCCAGAGAGGCCGCTCCAGCGCCGAAACGAACGAGCGCAGCACAAGGAAGAGGAAGAACGGCAGCAGGGACCATTGCAGGGCGCGGACATACCCGGCGGCCGCGCGGGCGAGGGCCGGTTCCTGGCCGATCGCCAGCAGGATGGCCTCGCTCTGCCACAGCACGATCCAGATCGGCGCGGTGACGCCGGCCGCCATCCACATGCCCTGGCGAACCGTGCGGCGCACGTCGCGCACCGAGTGCCCCTTGCGGCCGAGCTCGCGCGCAATCATCGGCGCCGTGGCCGTGGTGAGACCGAGGCCGAAGATCATGGTCGCGAAATAGAGATTGGAACCCAGTGCGCCGGCGGCCAGCGCATCGGGGCCGAGCCAGCCCATCATCACCACGTCGGTCGCGGTCATCAGGGTCTGCGCGAGATTCGTCAGGATGAGCGGCCAGGCGAGCACGAGCGTGGCGCGGGCTTCCTCGGCCCACGTCATCCGGTTCGCCGTCCCGGTCTGCGCTTCCTCGTTCATGCCGGCGCTTATAGCCGGCACCTTGTTACGATCAAGAATCACTCCTCCCCATTCAAATTGGGAGGTGGCGCATCTTATGCGACGGAGGGGTCATGAGGGTTCGCTCGTTCTTCGGCGCTCCCGGACATCGCAAGGCGATGTCCTGACGCTTAAAGGGCCGAGCTTCGCTCGACCCTACAGGTCGCAGGTGACCCGGTGTTCGCGGCCGTCGTGCAGGCGGAAGAACGCGTCCTGCGGTTTCTCCAGAACGAACATGGCGCGCGCATCGAGTCCGAGGTGGAGGCCGCGCATGACGGCGCCGCTCACGCCGTGGCTCACCACCACGGTGCGCGTGTTGCTGGCGGCGATGTCCGCCAGCATGGTCTCGCAGCGCAGGCGAAGATCGGTGTGCGTCTCGCCGCCGGGCGGGCAGTAGCCGTGCGGGTCGGCGCGCCAGTCGGCGAGCGCGTTCGGATGATCGATCTCGATCTCGGCCCAGGAGAAGCCTTCCCACGTGCCGTAGGAAAGTTCGGCCAGCCTCATGTCCTCGCGCCAGTTGGAGGAGGCAAGCCCCAGCTCCTGGCCGATGATCTCCGACGTCTCGCGCGTGCGTCCCAGCGGACTGCGCAGGAAGATCGTCGGTCCGGGCTCGCGCTCGAGTTCGCGCCGGAGCGTGCGGCCCATCGCCAGTGCCTGGACACGCCCGCGCGGGGTCAGGTCGGAATTCTTGTGGCCCTGCATCCGCCGCTCGGTGTTCCAGGCGGTCTCGCCGTGACGCAGCATGTAGAGGGGCGCAACAAGTTTCATGAGGGGAGCTTCATGGGCTCCGCTTGAGGATCACGATCTTGGCCGCGCCGTAGCGGCGTTCGTCGATCGCCTCGAAGCCGTCCGGCGGCGACAGATCTTCGTTGTGCGCCAGCTCGACCGTGACGACGCAGCCCGGCGTCATCCAGCCGGCGCTTGCGAGCGCGGTGATGGCTGCAGGCGCCTGGCCCGAGCGATAGGGCGGATCGAGGAAGACGAGGTCGCAGGCCTCGCGCGACGGCGGCGGCCGCGTCGCATCGGCGCGCACGACCTTGGCTGCGCCGGTCTCGCCGAGCTTCCGCAGGTTCTCGCCGATCGCCTTGACCGCGGCGGCATCGTTGTCGAGGAAGGTGACATGGGCCGCGCCGCGCGACAGCGCTTCCAGCCCCAGCGCACCGGAGCCGGCATAGGCATCGAGCACGCGCGCATCGATCAGCGGCGATGTGCCGCCGTCCCCGTCGTCGCGCCAGCGCGCGTGGACCAGGATGTTGAACAAGGACTCGCGAGCGCGGTTCGCGGTGGGCCGGGTCGCATCGCCCGGCGGTGTTTCGAGCATGCGGCCGCGATGCTTGCCGCCGATGATGCGGATCATCCGGCCCGCCGACGCTTGGCGTGGGGTGGCGTGGGCTTCGGCTTGGGCTTGGCCCAGCCTTCCTTGCGTGGCGGACGCTTCACGCCCAGCAGGTTCTCGAGCGCCTGCGGCGGGATCTCGTCGACCTGGCCGCGCTCCAGTTCGCCGAGATGGAACGGCCCGAAGGCCACGCGGATCAGGCGCACCACCGGCAGGTCGAGATGGGCCAGCACGCGGCGCACCTCGCGGTTCTTGCCTTCGGTCAACGCGATGTCGATCCAGGCGTTGGAGCGCTGCTGGCGGTCGAGGCTCGCCTGGATGGAACCGTAGCGCACGCCCTCGATGGTGATGCCGTTGGCGAGCTCGGCCAGCTTTGCCTCGTCGACAGTGCCGTGCACGCGGGCGCGGTAGCGGCGCGTCCAGCCGTTGGCCGGCAGTTCGAGCTGCCGGGCGAGTCCGCCATCGTTGGTCAGCAGCAGCAGCCCTTCCGAGAAGTAGTCGAGGCGGCCGACGGTGACGACCCTCGGCATGCCCTTGGGCAGCGATTCGAAGATGGTGCGACGTCCCTCGGGATCGCGCGCCGTCACCATCTCGCTCGGCGGCTTGTGGTAGCGCCACATGCGCGCGCGGTCGGCGGCGGGCAGGGGCTTGCCGTCGACCTCGATGGCGCTCCTGTCGGTGACGACGCAGGCCGGTGTCTCCAGCACCTTGCCGTCGACCTTCACGCGGCCTTCCGCGATCCAGCGTTCGGCATCGCGGCGCGAGCACAGGCCCGCGCGCGCCAGGCGCTTGGCGATGCGCTCGCCTTCCTTGACGGGTTGCTCGCTCACTTTGCCGCCGCCGCTCCCAGGAAGGCGCGGAACAATTTCGCGTCGCCCTCGGAGATATGGAACTCAGGATGCCACTGCACGCCGATGCAGAAGCGGTAGGCGGGAGCTTCGATGCCCTCGATCACGCCGTCCGGCGCGGTGGCGTTCACGACGATGCCTTCCGGCTGGTCGGCGGCGGCCTGATGATGGGCGCTGTTCACCTGCAGCTCCTCGGCACCGACGATGCCGTGCAGCTGCGTGCCCTTCGCCACCTTCACGACATGGCCGGGTTCGTCGCGCGGGTTGGGCTGCTCGTGCGCCAGCGCATCCTCGATTGCGTCGGGAATGTGCTGTATCAGCTTGCCGCCCAGCACGACATGCAGCAGCTGCTGGCCGCCGCAGATGCCCAGCACGGGCTTGTTCCGGGCCAGCGCGCCCTTGGTGACGCCGAATTCGAAGGCGGTGCGGCGGTCCTTGGTGATCACCGTCGAATGCTTCGCGCCGCCGCCATAGTAGGAGGGGTCGACGTCGAAGGCGCCGCCGGTCACCACCAGCGCGTCGATGCGCTCCAGATAGTCGGCGACCCGGTCGGGCTCGTGCGGCAACGCCACCGCCAGGCCACCAGCCGCGTCGATCGCGTCGAGGTAGTTCTGGCGCAGCGCATACCAGGGAAACTTGGAGTATCCGCCTGGCTTTTCAGCATCCAGGGTGACTCCGATCAGGGGACGGGGCATGCGGGCCAAGATACGCGCGCGCGCCGCCGCGCGCTATAGTGCGGCGGAGATGCCGGACGCCTCGAAGCTCACCCCCATGGATAGGGCGCTCGCCGCCGCCCGCGCCGCCGGTGCGCGCGGCGAGGTGCCTATCGGCTGCGTGATCGTGGGACCGGACGGCGCGGTGCTGGCCGAGGCCGGCAACCGCACCGAGGCGCTGAAGGACCCGACCGCGCATGCCGAGCTGCTGGCGATCCGCGCCGCCGCGGCCGCGCTGGGTTCGCCGCGCCTGGTCGGCTGCGACCTCTACGTCACGCTGGAGCCGTGCCCGATGTGCGCCCAGGCGATCTCCTTCGCGCGGCTGCGGCGTGTCTACTGGGGCGCGCCCGATCCCAAGGGCGGCGGCATCGAGCAGGGCCCGCGCATCTTCGACCAGCCGACCTGCCACCACCGGCCCGAGCTCTATCCCGGCCTTGGCGAGCGCGAAGCGGGCGAGTTGCTGCGCAGCTTTTTCAGGGAGCGGCGTTAGCGTAGTTCGACGCACCGGAAGCTCAAAGGAGCGCGCCACTCCAGTGGCGCCCATACCCTGAATATCGACGAAGCTTGAGCGCCACTGGAGTGGCGCGCTCCAATGATTACGGCTTCACGAACTTCAGGACGAACTCGTCCTTGGGCTGCGGCGGGTCGGGCGTGTTCTTGTCGCGCGGATCGTTGGGGTTGCGCAGGAAGGTGCCTTCGGCCACCAGCTTGAAGCCCGCCGCCTCGACCTCCTTGCGCAGGAACGCCTCCTCGATGCGGTGCAGGGTGCCGGACTCCGAGATACCCGTGCCGGGCCGGCCTGCATGGTCGGCGATGACGTAGAAGCCGCCGGACTTCAGCGCCTTGAAGGCTGCCGCGTTCATCCTGTCCCGGTCGACGCCCAGGAAGCCGAGGTCGTGATAGTTGAACATCAGGGTCACGAGATCGAAGCGGCCGTCGGCCAGTTCGGGCGGCAGCGGATCCTCGAAGGGCCGGGACAGTGCCGTGATCGGTGCGGCGGCGACGCCGGCCGCCTTCATCTTCTCGCTGCGATCCGCCAGCGCGACGGGCGAGGGACGCGGCGGGGCGGGCGGTGTGGCCGGTGCCGCCATCGGCGCGGCTGTCGGATTGGCATTGCCTTCGGGTGCGGCGGGGCGCGGCGCCGGCTGGCTGGGATCGCGCGGCGGCCGGCTCTGGCCATAGACCGCACCCGTGGGCCCGATGGAGCGCGCCAGCAGTTCCGTCGTGTAGCCGCCGCCGGCGCTGAGATCGAGCGCGGTGATACCCGGCGTGATGGCGATGAAGGCCAGCATCTCCGCGGGCTTGCGGCGCTGGTCATTGGTGCGGTCGGCAGCGCTGCGGTCCGGGCTCGCGAGGATTTCGGCGATGCGCGCCGGCGAATTCGGCTGCTGCGCCATGGCGGAGCCTGCCGCCAGCAGGAAAGCCGTGCCGGCGATCATTGCCCGTCTCTTGAAAGTCATTGTTTCACTCCCTGCCGGAGCGCCTCCGCCCATTCGGCGCGGACACCGGCATCGGAGTCTTCGGCGGTTTGCCGGCGCCGCGCAACCTCGTCCGGCGCGAGTTGCGACAACGCCCAGACGGCCGCGCCTCGCACCAGCGGTGAGTCATCCTGCAGCAGCCGTTCGACGGCCGGCAGCGATTCGGACGGTGTGCCGCTGTTGCCCAGCGCATAGGCGACGTTGCGCAGGAAGCGGTCGCGGCCGATGCGCTTCACCGCCGTGCCGGAGAAGCGCGTGCGGAAGGTCGGATCGTCCAGGGTGGCGAGCTCGGCCAGCAGCGGCGCCTGCAGCTCGGCGCGCGGCGCGAACGCCGCCTCGCGCGATTGGCGGGCGAACTTGTTCCACGGGCAGGCGGCGAGGCAATCGTCGCAGCCATAGATGCGGTTGCCGAGAGCGCTCCGGAATTCGCGATCGATCGGGCCGGCATGCTCGATGGTGAGATAGGAGATGCAGCGCCGCGCATCGAGCTGATAGGGCGCGGGGAAGGCATTGGTCGGGCAGGCATCGAGGCAGGCGCGGCACTGGCCGCAATGGTCGGTCTCGGGCTCGTCGGGCGGCAGTTCGATCGACAGGAGCAGTTCGCCCAGGAACAGCCAGGAGCCGAAGCGGCGCGACACGAGGTTGGTGTGCTTGCCCTGCCAGCCATGGCCTGCCTGTTGCGCCGCGAGCTTCTCCATCAGCGGCGCGGTGTCGACGAAGACCTTCAGGCTCTCGTGATAGGTGTCCCAGATGAAGCGGCCGAGCTGCTTCAGCCGGCTCTTCATCACGTCGTGATAGTCGCGGCCCTGCGCATAGACGGAGACGGCGCCGCGCTCGCGCTCCTCCTGCATGAAGCGCGGGTCGCCGGCGGGGCCGTAGTTGAGCGCGACCGAGACGACGGTGCGCGCCTCGGGCCACAGGCCGGACGGGTCGATGCGCTGCTCGGCGCGATCGACCAGCCAGCCCATGTCGCCCTGGAAGCCTCGCTCCAGGAACGCTTCCATCCGCTCCCGCCGCAGCTGCCGCGCCTCGGGCGAGAGCTGGGCGGGCGCGAAGGCCACGGCGTCGAAGCCGAGCTCCAGCGCCTTGGCGGAAATCGCGTCGCGCAGCGCGCGCGGCGTCGCCTGTTTCGGAGGCCGCTTCGGACGGGGCGGCAGCCTGGCCATCAACCCCGGCCGCGATAGGGCGCCACGCCGGTCTCGGGAAGCCACAGGCCCTTGGGCGGGGCGGCGGTCTGCCAGAACACATCGATCGGCATGCCGCCACGCGGATACCAGTAGCCCGCGATCCGAAGCCAGCGTGGCGCCAGCAGCTTCACCAGCCGCTTGCCGATGCCCACGGTGCAGTCTTCGTGGAAGGCGGCCTCGTTGCGGAAGCTGTTGAGGTAGAGCTTCAGCGACTTGCTCTCGACCAGCTTCGCGTGCGGGACGTAGTCGATCACGAGATGCGCGAAATCGGGCTGGCCGGTCACCGGACAGAGCGAGGTGAATTCCGGCTGCGTGAAGCGTGCGAGATAGAGCGTGCCCGGATGCGGATTGGGCACCGTTTCGAGCACGGCTTTGTCGGGCGAGGCGGGGAGGGGCGTCTCATGCCCGAGCTGTTTGAGTTTTGCGTATTTAGCCATGCGCCCATCATATGCTAAGCGGGCCGTCATGACTCACAGGGTTGCCATCGTCGGCGCCGGCCCGTCCGGCTTCTACGCCGCGGACGGGCTGCTGCGCGGCCGTCCCGACCTTCGCATCGACGTCATCGACCGCCTGCCGACGCCGTTCGGCCTGGTGCGGGCGGGCGTCGCGCCCGATCACCAGGGCACCAAGGCCGTGGTTCGCCAGTTCGACCGGCTGCTCACCCAGCCCGACCTGCGCTTCGCCGGAAACATCGAGATCGGGCGCGACCTGTCGTGGGACGAGGTCATCCAGTCCTACGACGCGGTGATCGTCGCCACCGGCATGGTGGTCGACCGCAAGCTGGGCATTCCCGGCGAGGATCTGCCGCATGTCTGGGGCTCGTGGCGCTTCGTCGCCTGGCTGAACGGCCATCCCGACTTCCGCACCGGACCCGACCTCTCGGGCGTGAAATCCGTGGCGGTGATCGGCAACGGCAACGTGGCGCTCGATGTCGCGCGGCTGCTGGCCAAGACCCCCGACGAAATGACCAAGTCGGACATCGTGGCCGAGGCGGGCGCCGCCATCGCGGCGGCGCCGATCGCCGACATCCACGTGATCGGCCGGCGCGGCGCCGGGGAGGCCTCCTTCACCACCAACGAGCTGGCCGAGATGGGCCGCCTGGCGCGCGCCGTTTCAGTTGCTGATGCGAGCGTGCTCGCAGCCGAAGCGCCGGCCTCGGACCCGACGCCGGAGCGGCTGCGCAAGGCCAAGAACATCGAGACCCTGAAGCGCTACGCCGCGCAGACGCCGGGCGAGAAGCCGGTGACGGTGCATTTCCGCTTCCACGAGACGCCCAAGGCGATCCGTCCCGGTGAGGTCGAGCTGTCGACGGGCACACTGGTCGCCGATCTCGTCGTCACCTGCATCGGCTATACCGGCGAGCCCTTCCCGCAGGCCGAGAACGTGTTTCCGGTCGGCTGGGCGCGCCGCGGCCCCAGCGGCACCATCCCGACCAATCGCGCCGACAGTCATGCCGTGGCGAAGCAGGTGATCGACTTCCTCGAGGATCGCGACCTCAAGAGCGGCCCTGACATCATGCCGCTCTGTGTCGATGCCGAAGGCTGGCATCGCATCGACAAGGCCGAGGTCGCGGCCGGCGCGGCGCAGGGACGGCCTCGGGTGAAGTTCGTCGACTGGCAGGCGCTGCTCGACATTGCGCAGGGCGACTGATCGTTCTTTCGAAGAAATCGAGCGCGGCACGGCTCGCGCGATACGGTGGCCGGCCTTATTCTTGCGTCCCGCCGGGGAAGGCCAGAGTTCAAGGAGTTTTCATGCTGAAGTTACGTCGTCGTTTCATGGGCGCGCTCGCCGCTGCCGCCGCGGTGATGCCGCTGGCTGCGCCCGCCCCCGCCTCGGCGCAGTCCGCGCCATCCACTCTCAAGGTCGCGCTGCATTCGGATCTCAAGATCATCGATCCGATCTGGACCTCGGCGCTGATCACCACCAACCACGGCTACATGGTCTACGACACGCTGTTCGCGGTCGACGACAAGCTCGAGGTCAAGCCGCAGATGGTCGACAAGTGGGAGGTCTCGCCCGACAAGCTGACCTACACGCTGACCCTGCGCGACGGGCTGGAATGGCATGACGGCAAGCCGGTCACGGCGGAGGATTGCGTCGCCTCGATCAAGCGCTGGGGCGCGCGCGACGCGATGGGCCAGAAGCTGATGGCGGTGACGTCGGACCTGACGGCGCCGGACGACAAGACCATCAAGTTCGTGCTGAAGCAGCCCTACGGCCTGCTGCTCTATTCGCTGGGCAAGCCGGGCTCGAACGTGCCCTTCATGATGCCGAAGTCGGTCGCCTCGACCGATCCCAACAGCCAGATCACCGACGCCACCGGCTCCGGCCCGTTCATCTTCAAGAAGGACGAGTGGAAGCCGGGCGAGAAGGCGGTCTACGTCAAGAACCCGAAGTACAAGCCGCGCCCTGAGCCGGCCTCGGGCTTCGCCGGCGGCAAGGTGCCCAAGGTCGACCGCATCGAATGGGTTTGGATCCCCGACACGCAGACCCAGGTCAACGCGCTGCTGGGCGGCGAGATCGACCTGGTGGAAATGGTGCCGGCCGACCTGCTGCCGCTCCTGAAGAAGGAGAAGAGCGTCAAGGTGTTCGTCGGCAACAAGGCCGGCCGCCAGTACACGATGCGCTTCAACGTGCTGCACAAGCCGTTCGACAACGCCAAGGTCCGCCTCGCCGCGCTCTACGCGCTCGACCAGAAGGAATTCCTCGACGCCAATGTCGGCGACCCGGAATACTACAAGGTCTGCAACTCGCTCTTCCCCTGCGGCTCGCCGCTGGAATCGACCAAGGGCTGGGAGGACAAGCTGTCCGGCAACGCCGCCAAGGCGAAGCAGCTGCTGCAGGAGGCGGGTTATGACGGCACGCCGGTGGTGATGCTCCACCAGACCGACGTGGCCGGCCATAACAACCTCGCGACCGTCGCCAAGCCGCAGCTCGAGAAGGCCGGCTTCAAGGTCGACCTTCAGCCGATGGACTGGCAGACGCTGGTCGCGCGCCGTGCCAAGAAGGATGCGCCGAGCGCCGGCGGCTGGAACGTCTTCTTCACCTCGTGGGGCGCGGTCGACGTGATCAACCCGGCCGCCGCCGCCTTCCTCAACGCCTCGTGCGAGAAGGCCACCTTCGGCTGGCCGTGCGATGCCGAGATGGAGAAGCTGCGCGATGCCTATGCCGCCGAATCCGATCCGGCCAAGCAGAAGGAGATCGCCGAGAAGGTCCAGCTGCGCGTGCTCGAATATCCGACGCATGTGCCGCTCGGCCAGTTCACCTCGCCGACCGCCGTGCGCTCCAACGTGAGCGGCATGGTCTTCGCGCCGACGCTCGCGATGTGGGGCCTGGAGAAGAAGTGACCGCGTAGCCTTCGGATCGTTTGCAAGCTCTGCACCCTGCCCTTATGGTTTCGATGTTCTCAGGGCAGGGTGAAACTCCCTACCGGCGGTATGCGGCGCGAGCCGCGAGCCCGCGAGCGCCTTCCGCGAGGAAGGGTCAGCAGATCAGGTGCGACGCCTGAGCCGACGGTCATAGTCCGGATGAAAGAGAACGTGTGTCCCGCTGCTTTCGCAGAGCAGCGGGTCCGCGCGTGATCGCCTTGGGTGACGTGTCTGTTCGCCAAAGGAGATTGCCGTGACACAAGCCCACCACACACAAGCCCGCTACGCCTTCGTCAAAGCCAGGTGGCACGCCGACATCGTCGACCGTGCGCTCGACGGATTCCTCGAACTGATTCCCGCCGGGCAGGTCGATGTGTTCGACGTGCCGGGCGCCTTCGAGCTGCCGCTGTTCGCGCGCGACCTTGCCGCGACCGGCAGGTACGCCGCGGTGGCCGCCGCCGCCTTCGTGGTCGATGGCGGCATCTACCGCCACGACTTCGTCGCCCAGGCCGTCGTTGACGGGTTGATGCGGGCCGGTATGGATACCGGCGTGCCGGTCCTGTCGGTGTCGCTGACGCCGCATCACTATCAGGAGACCGACCATCACAACGCGATCTTCCGCGCGCACTTCGTCGAGAAGGGCCGCGAAGCCGCCCGTGCGGCGCTGATGATCGGCAAGTCGCGCGCCGCCCTCGCGGCCTGAGCGACCATTGTCATCCCGAACGAAGGGAGGGACCTTTCGCGGTACCGCGTAAAGGTCCCTCGCTTGCGCTCGGGATGACAGGGTGCGCGTCAGCGGTCGCTGCGGAAGACCGCCAGGTCTGCGCGGGTATCGGCGATCGAGAACCAGCGATGCTGGGTGGCGCGGAACTGGCGCCAGTTGGCCAGGATCTTCTTGAACTGCTCGTTCTGCGCCGCCTCTTCGTCGAGCACGGCTTCCAGCGCGCCGCGCAGCGCCTTGATCACTTCTTCCGGCAGCACCGAGAGCTGCGTGCCGGCGGCGACCAGCCGGGCGATCGCCACGGCGTTCTTGGCGTCGTAGGAAGCGAGCATCTCGGTCATCGAATAGTTGCAGGCATATTTCAGGATTGCCTGGTAGCGCGGCGGCAGGGATGCCCAGGCGGCCTTGCCGATCATGAGCTGGTTGACCGCCTCGAGTTCCATCACGCCCGGCGTGTAGTAATACTTGGCGACCTTGTTGAAGCCGAGCTTCTCGTCGTCGTAGGGGCCGACCCACTCGCAGGCGTCGAGCGTGCCGCGTTCCATCGCCGGGTAGATGTCGCCGCCGGCGATCTGCTGCGGCACGGCGCCGAGCTTGGCGAAGACCTTGCCGCCGAAACCGGCGGTGCGGATCTTGAGACCGGAGAAATCGGCCGGCGTCTTCAGCTCCTTGCGGAACCAGCCGAACATCTGGCCGCCGGTCTGTCCTGCCGGCAGCGCCACGACGTTGAAGCTGTCATAGACCTCATCCATCAGCTTCCGGCCGTCGCCGAACATCATCCAGGCATTGTGCATTCGCGGCGTGAGGCCGAACGGCACCGAGCCGTCGAAGACGAAGCTCGGGTTCTTGCCTATATAGTAGCCGGTGTAGGTGTGACCGCATTCGACCGTGGCGTTCGACACCGCATCCAGCACCTGCAGGCCGGGAACGATTTCCCCGGCGCCGTACGGCGTGATCGTGAACTTGCCGTCGGACATCTCGCCGACGACCCGCGCGATCGTCTGCGAGGCCCCATAGAGCGTGTCGAGGCTCTTGGGGAAGCTTGAGGTGAGGCGCCATTTCACCACCTCGTTGGTCTGCTGGCCGAAGGCCGGCGAAGCCGCCGCGACCGCGGCCAGGGAGGCTGCGGCGGGGCCGAATTGTCGACGCGTGACGTTCATGGGTTTCCTCCTGTTCTTGCCTTGTTGTGCAAATACTAGGAGGGAGTTCTTGGTACCGCTACCACAAAAAGCCAGGAACGATCAGCTCGCGCTCCAGCCACCATCGACCGGCAGGGCGGCGCCGGTGATGTCGGCGGCGCCGGGTCCGCACAGGAAGGTCGCCAGGGCGGCCACGCTCTCCATCGCCACGAACCGGCCCGAGGGTTGGCGCCCGGCCATGAATTTCCCGACCGCCTGCTCGCGCGGCAGGCCCTCGGCATCCATGAATTCCTCCAGCCGCTGCTCGATGGCCGGCGTCGGCGAAGAGCCGGGGCAGATGGCATTGCAGGTGATGTTGTCGCGCGCCGTCTCCAGCGCCACGGCGCGCGTGAAGCCGATCAGCGCCGTCTTGGTGGTGATGTAGTCGACCCGGTTCACGCCGCCGAACAGGCCGTAGACCGAGGAGATGTTGAGGATGCGGCCGAAGCCGCGTGCGCGCATGCCGGCGAGCACCAGGCGCGTCGTGTGGAACGCGGCCGACAGGTTCACCGCCAGGGCCCGGTCCCAGTCCTCCGGCTGGAACGTCTCGACCGGCGCGAAGTGACGGACGACGGCGTTGTTGATCAGGATGTCGACGCCGCCAAACGTGTGTTCGGCCGCAGCGACCAGGTCGGCGATCTGCTTCGGCTCGGCAAGGTCCGCACCATGATGCAGCGCGCGCACGCCGTGCGTCTCTTCGAGCGCGCGCCGCCGGCCTTCGATCTCGCCCGCGTCGCCGAACCCGTTCATCACGATGGTGCAGCCCTCGGCGGCGAGGCGCTCGGCCATCGCATAGCCCAATCCCTGCGTGGACCCGGTGATGAGCGCGCATCTGCCCTTCAGCATGCGGTTTCCTTTAGCTGCTCTCGCGTTGCACGATCTCGAAGCCGAGATCGAGCCTGATGCGATCGGCCGGCGCGCCCTGCAGGCGGCCCACGAGAAGCTCGGCGCTGCGCTTTCCGATCTCCTGCCGCGGAATGCGCAGGGTCGTGACGCTGGGCACCGCGTGCCGCAGGAGATCGACGTCGTCGAAGCTCGCGATGGCGATGCGTCCCGGCACGGGCCAGCCGCGGCGCTGGCATTCGAACAGCGCGCCCACCGCCAGCACTTCGCCGGCGAAGAAACCGGCATCGAGATCGGGGTGGGCGTTCATCAGCCGCACCAGCGCGTCGGCCCCCTCGCTGAAGCCGCCGTCCGCTTCGAGCACGAGGCTCTCGTCGGCCGGCCGGCCGAGTTCGGCCAGCGCCGCGAAGTAGCCGCGGCGGCGCTCCTCCGAGCGGTCGTTGTCGCGCACCGGCAGGGTGACGAAGCCGATCCGGCGATAGCCGAGGCGCGCGAGGTGGAGCGTCATGGCGCGGGCGGCCTCGAAGTTCGAGTAGCTGACCGCCATGTCGAGTGGATCGTCGGGCAGGTTGCCGGTCTCGATCACCGGCACGCCGCTCGCCTCGACGAGCTTGCGCACGCGCTTGCTGTGGACCGTGTTGTGCAGGATGAGGCCGCAGACGCGCTGCGCCAGGAAGGCCGCGACCAGCGCCTCCTCGTCTTCGAGCCGGTGGCCGCTGTCGGCGATCATCAGGTGCAGCCCGTTGGCGCGCAGCCCGTCGGACGCGGCCTGGATCATGCTGGCATAGAGCGAGTTGCGGATGCTGGGCACGATGAGACCGACGACGTTGGTGCGATTCGACGACAGGCTGCCGGCGATGCGGTTCGGCAGGTAGCCGAACTCGCGCACCGCGGCATCGACCTTGCGCCGCATCTCCTCCGACACTGCCGACGGCTGGCGCAGGGCGCGGGACACCGTCATCGGCGACACGCCGGCATGGCGGGCGATGTCGCGCATCTTCAGAGTGCTGCCGCTGTTGCGCGGCGCCCTGTCCCTCATCCGCCTGTCCGTGTTGACGCTCTCGACACGCGGCGATTATAGGCTGGTAGCGATACCAGAAAAGCGAAAGAGTGATCGGATCACGGAGGAAACGGGCATGACGGGTCAATTGCTGGGGTTTGTCGGCGTGGGCCGCATGGGCGGGCCGATGGCGCAGCGCCTGCTCGATGCGGGCTACCGGCTGTGCGTCTACGACGTGTCGGAGGAGGCGACGAAGCCGCTGGTCGCGCGCGGCGCGCAGCGCGCCCAGTCGCCGGCCGACGTGGCCTCGACCGCCGAGATCGTGCTGATGAGCCTGCCGACGCCCGCCATCGTGCGCGAGGTGGTCCTGGGCTCCAACGCCGGCATCGCGAACGGCTCCGCGATCCGTACCCTGATCGATCTCTCGACCACGGGCCCCGGTGTCGCGGGCGAAGTCGCGGCCCGGCTCGCCGAGCGCGACATCGGCTGGGTCGATGCGCCGGTGAGCGGCGGCGTCACCGGCGCCCAGGCGGGAACGCTCGCGGTGATGGTGTCGTGCCCGACGCCGACCTATCAGGCGCTGCAGCCGGTGCTGAAGACCTTCGGCAAGCTCTTCCATACCGGCGAGAAGCCCGGCCTCGCGCAGACCGCCAAGCTCGCCAACAACATGCTGGCCGCGACCGCGCTCGTGGCCACGTCGGAGGCGCTGGCCATGGGCGTGAAGGCGGGCCTCGACGCGAAGGTCCTGATCGACATCATCAACGTGTCGAGCGGCCGCAACAGCGCCAGCCAGGACAAGTTCCCGCGCGCCGTGCTGCCACGCACCTTCGACTTCGGATTCGCCACCGCGCTGTCGCACAAGGACGTGCGCCTCTGCCTCGACGAGGCGCAGAACATGGGCGTGCCCATGCTGGTGGGCGCGGCGGTGCTCGAGATGCTCGCCGTCACCAAGGCGCGATTCGGCCCCGACTCCGACTTCACCATGGTGGCGAAGGTCCTGGAGGAGTGGGCCGGCGTCGAGATCAAGGGCTGAAGGCCTGCGTTTCGGGATCAGGCCGGCCCACGATCAGGCCGGGACGTAGCTCAACCGGATCACATCCTCGTCGATCCGGTCATGGGACATGAGGCGGAGCGGCGGCTGCGGACCGGCGAAATAGGGCGTGCCGCTGCCGAGCACGACGGGGTGCAGGTAGATCCGATATTCGTCGATCAGGCCGAGTTCGGTGAGGCTTCGCGCCAGGGTCGGGCCGGCGACTTCGATCTCGCCGTCGCGCCCGGCCTTCAGCCTGCGGATCGCGCGCTCGAGATCGTCCTTGATGAGCGTGGCGTTGGGGCCGACCGATTCCAGCGAGCGTGAGACGACCCATTTCGGCTGCCGCCGCCACGCCGCCGCGAAGGCGTGGCGGTCTGCGTCCCAGTCGGGCTGATCGTCGTCCCAGTACCGCATGAGCTCGTACACATGCCGGCCGTACAGGCTGCCGGCCTGCCCCTCCGCCTCCTTGATGAAGTGACGGAAGAGCGCGGGGCGCGGCCCGAACGACATATGGTCGACATAGCCGTCCAGCGACTGGTTCATGCCGAAGACGAGCCTGGCCACCGCGTTTCCCTTTCCTGCGCGTGAGGCGATCAGTCGAGCCGGACGCTGATGCCCTCGAGGCCGGGCCGCGAGGCCGGATAGCGGGTCGTGACCTCGGCATCGTGGCCCGGGATCACCATCTCGATGCGGCCGTCGGCCAGCTTCTTCAGTCTGTCGTAGCCGGCCAGCATGTCGGCGACCGAGTAGACGATCGAGAACAGCTTGTCGTTGTTGACGCCCCAGAAATAGTGGCTGGCGTCGGAGGCGAGCACGAGCCAGCCGTTGCGCGTCATGATGCGCACCGACTGGATGCCGGCGGTGTGGCCGCCGATCAGGTGCAGCGAGATGCCGGGCTGCAGCTCCTCGTCGCCGTCATGGAACACCAGCCGGCCGTTGTAGAGCGCGCGCACCATGCCGACGATGTCGTCGCATTCGTAGGCGTGGCGGAACGGTCCCTTGCACATGTGCCGGCCGGTCGCGAAGTTCATCTCCTTGTCCTGGAGATGGAAGCGCGCCTTCGGGAAGCGGTCCCAGTTGCCGATATGGTCGTAGTGGAGATGGGTGACGATGACGTCCTCGACCTCCTTCGCATCGACGCCGATTTCCGACAGGAGATCGGCGGGATTCTTCTTCACCTCGCGGCCACGCTGCTTGCCCACCGTGGCGTTGAAGCCGGTGTCGATGACGATGGGCTTGCCGCCGATCGCGCGGTGACCGTTCTCGTCGAGCGGGATCGCCACCCAGACGAAATAGTCCATCGGGAAGTCGGCGTCGTGTGGGTCGGGATTGATCTGCACTTCCCACGCCTTGCGCGGCAGGTGGGCATATTTGACCGCATGCACCTCGTAAATGGGCGTCGAACGCATCTTTGTTTCCTTCCCGGCGGGTTCGTTGCCGGGACCCTAGCGCGCCGGCCGCCTCTCGCGCTACACTGACGGCATGGCCCGCATGGACCTCCTTGGAAGGCGAATTAGCACCGCGGTTTGCACTGCAAACCGTTGCGTTGCTGCGTTCGCCTGCCCTTCGTCCAAGGAACCGTCCGATGTCTGCCGTCCTCTCCCTCAAGCGTAACAATTCCGCCGTCCGTTACTGTTTCGAAGCCGACGCCGAGCCTGGCGTGCTGCCGCGCGCGCTCGAACTGATCGCCAAGCGCGGCCTCGTGCCCGCCCGCGTCTTCGCCCAGGCCGACGGCGACGGACTCAATGTGGAGATCGAGGTCGAAGGGCTGGAGCCGGCGGTCGCCGAACACGTCGGCCGCTCGCTCGGCCAGATCGTCGGCGTGCGACACGTTTTCTAAAACGTATCAACAAAATTGACCTCACCCTGAGGAGCGCTCCGCAGGAGCGCGTCTCGAAGGGTGGGCACGAGCACCACGTTCGTTACCCATCCTTCGAGACGCACGCCTTCGGCGTGCTCCTCAGGACGAGGTCATGGTGTGCGGAACGGCCTCAGGCCGCCAGCCGCTCCACGATCGCGTCGATGTGGAGGCGGGCGACATCGATCGCGGGGAAGCCCGCCGTCGTCTCGTCGAACATGAGGGCGAGGTCGGTGCCGGCGAGCAGGATGGCCTCGACGCCGTCGCGGCGCTGTAGGTCGGCGGCGAGGCGGCGATAGCCCTCGGCGTCGGCGGGCTGGGTGTCGAGGATTCGCCGATAGGCGGTGCCGGCAGACCTTTTGACACCAGTACAGGCAAAAGCGGCAGCCGGGATTGTTTCGGCAGACGGCTTGGGTGATGCTTGCGCGTATGCCGCTCGAATATTGGGACGACAGAAAAAAGAAGTACGTGCTTTATGTTAGCAGCCAGCAGCACAGCTTGGACTGCGAACGCTTTCCATTTAATCATATCCCGTGCCGCGTGTTTCTCGACACGAATGTGATCAACTGCCTTGTCAAATGGCGATCCCAAATCTTCGAGCGCGAACCGATTCCGCCGAACACAGAAGAGACCTTGGCGCTAGATATCGAAGCGTTAATGCATGTCTTTCATGTGGGAAGTAGGGCGGATTGGGATCTTGTGGGTTCTCCTAAGACGCTCGACGAACTCTCGCGCACCCGCAATCCTGATCTTCGTGATGATCTTCTAGACTATGGCATCCAAATTGTTGATCACCTTCCTAAGACGGATGATCGTCAGCTAACTTTTGAGTTCGCCCACCATCTCTTCGATTCTCCGTCAGTGATCGCACTTCCCGATATTGCTGATCGCGAGTTGATTGGAAACGCGATCACGCTCGAATGTGACGCATTCTGCACCTGTGATCGCAGTACAATAGTGAGCAAGCGCAACAAGTTGCATCGCTTGCCACTTCGCATCCTGACGCCAGCTGAATGGTGGTCGCATGTGAAGCCATGGGCCGGCCTTTGGGGCTAGGCATGCTGTCGTGAAGCGCTGTTAGTGTCGAGACCATAGCGGCACTAGGCATGCTACGGGGAAACGTTCTCCTAAGGTCCTTCCGGTTTCAAATTCACACGCAAAACCTCATCCTCAAGAGCATGCTGAAGGTATGCGTCTCGACGGATGGATAGCAAACGCTGTGCTCGTGCCCATGCTTCGAGACGCGCTCCTGCGGAGCGCTCCTCAGCATGAGGTGGATGTTGGTGACGAAGCGCTTGTTCACTTCACTCCGCGAAGGTGATCTTGTTGTCGCGGATCACCTTGCCCCAGGTCTCGACCTCGCCCTTGGCGAAGCTGTCCATCTGGGCGGCGGGCCAGTCCTTCAGCACGGTGCCGAGCTGGTTGGCGCGGGCGACGACGGCTTCCATCTTGCCGACCTTGACCATCGCGGCGTTGAGCTTGTCGACGATCGGCTGCGGCGTGCCGGCCGGTGCGAACAAAGCGAACCAGCCGTCGAGGGTGAAGCCCGGCAGCCCCGCTTCGGCGGTCGTCGGGATGTCGGGGAATGACGGCAGACGCTTGTCGCTGGCCAGCGCCAGCGCCTTCACGTTGCCGTTGCGGATATGGCCGGAGACGGCGGGCGGCGTCACGATCAGCACCTCGACCTGGCCCGCCACGATGTCGGCGGTCGCCGGTCCCGAGCCCTTGTAGGGCACGTGCACCATGTCGAGCCCGGCCGCCTTGTTCAGCAGCACGCCGCCGAGATGCGGCACGGATCCCGCACCCACCGAGGCGTAGTTCAGCTTGCCGGGATTGGCCTTGGCGTAGGCGATGAAGCTCTTGAGGTCGTCGACCGGCACCTTCTTGGCGACCACGATGACGTGCGGCGCCATCGCGCCCATCGCGACGCCGACGAAATCGTCGGGCTTCCAGTTGAGGTCCTTGATCAGCGCCGGGTTGGCCGAATGGTAGGCCGAATACTGCATCAGGATCGTGTAGCCGTCGGGCTTGGCGCGGGCGACGATGGCGGTGCCGATATTGCCGTTGCCGCCGCCCTTGTTGTCGACGATCACCTGGACGCCCAGCTCCTGGCTCAGCAGGTCGGAATAGAGCCGCGCCACCAGATCGGTGCCGCCGCCCGGCGGCGCCGGCACCACCATGGTGATCGGCTTGTCGGGGTAATTGGCTTGGGCGAAAGCGGTGCCGGTGAGGGCGGTCGTGGCGAGGCCAGTGGTCGCAAGGGCGACGAAGCTGCGACGTTTCATGGGTAGTTCCTCCTCCAGGTTTCTTTCAGTTCCGGCCGCTCGTCGACCTTGCGGGCGATGGCAAAGAGCCTGGGCGTCTCGGCCTCGAACCAGCCGCGCCGCGGGCGCCAGCGGGTCATCACGCCGATATAGATGTCGAGGGCGGAGAAGCGCTCGCCCAGGAACCACGGCGCGCCGGCCGCGCTCTCGACCTGGCGCCACAGGCGCTGGGCATAGGCGTCGGTGGCGGCGCGGAACGGATCGCGCGCATTGTTGACCGAGACGAAGCGCGCCGGATCGTCGGCATAGGTGAAGGTCGGGTAGATGTTGGCGACCAGGAACACCAGCCAGCGCAGGAACGCCGCACGCTCCGCAGCACCCGGTCCCGGCACCAGCGCGTCGCTGCCGGTCACGTCGGCCAGCAGCAAAGTGATGGCCGCGCTCTCGCTCATCACGCTGCCGTCGGGCATCACCAGTGTGGGCACCTGTGCCAGCGGATTGACCTTCTGAAGCCTGGTCTTCGCGTCGGGGTCCTTGAACAGGTCCCCGACCGTCTCGTAGGTGAAGGGCAGCCCGTACCAGTCGAGCTGCGCCTCGACGAGGGCCGAGCCCCAGCCGGGCCGCCCCCACAGCGTGTATCCGCTCATACTTTGCCCCTACGGCTTCTGCAGCGGCTGGATCAGGCTGGACGTGTCCCAGCGGCCGCCGCCGCGCGCCTGCACCCGCTCGTAGAACTGGTCGACAAGTGCCACCAGCGGCATGGCGGCCTTCTGGCGCTTGCCCTCGGCCAGCGCGATGCCGAGGTCCTTGCGCATCCAGTCGACGGCGAAGCCGTAGTCGAACTTGCCGTTCACCATGTTCTGCCAGCGATTCTCCATCTGCCAGCTCTGTGCCGCGCCCTTGGAGATGGCGCCCAGCGCCTTCTCCATGTCGAGCCCGGCGCGCTGGCCGAGGTTCAGCGCCTCGGCGAGGCCCTGCACGATGCCGGCGATGCACATCTGGTTCATCATCTTGGTGATCTGGCCGGCGCCCGACGGGCCGATCAGGGTCACCGCCTTGGAGAAGGCGTCGGCCACCGGCTTGGCACGCTCGAACGGCGCGGCATCGCCGCCACACATCACGGTGAGCTGGCCGTTCTCGGCGCCCGCCTGGCCGCCCGAGACCGGCGCGTCGATGAAGTCGATGCCGAGCTTCTTGCCCTCGGCATGGAGCTCGCGCGCGATGTCGGCCGAGGCGGTGGTGTTGTCGAAGAAGATGGTGCCCTTGCCCATGCCGGCGAAGGCGCCGTCCGGCCCCAGCACGACCGAGCGCAGATCGTCGTCGTTGCCGACGCAGCAGAACACGATCTCCTGGCCGGCGGCGGCCTCCTTCGGCGTGCGGGCGGCCTTGCCCTTGTGCTTCTGCGTCCAGGCCTCGGCCTTGGCGAAGGTGCGATTGTAGACCGTGACCTCATGGCCCTTGGCGGCGAGATGCCCCGCCATCGGAAAGCCCATCACGCCCAGTCCCAGAAATGCCACCTTGGCCATCGTTCCCTCCCGCGAAATCCGCCCCGTCCGCCGGGGCGGCGGCGATCATAGAGGCAAAATGCGACTGTGCCAGAGGGTGTGAAGTGGGGGGTACAGCGGTCTAGGAAGGACCAAGGTCGCAGCGGCGACAATGAACCGCTACTTTGGCTGCTAGCGCGGCGTTGCTAAGGCCCTTAAGCAAGCCTTCTAGACTAGCGCCTTCCCATTGGTGTCGGATGGCTGCTTTGGTAGTGGCGATGAATACCTGCCTCATGGTGTTTGGGCGGCTGCTTGGGCTGCTGCTGCGTAGTTGACTCTTAGTCTTTCCAAATTGCCGGAATATAGGCTCGTCGGGAGCCTCCAAAACTCTCCGGGTTGGGCCGCGGTGAACACCGCTTCGATCTCTGGCCAAAAGCGAATCAGAGAGGCCGCTTGGACATTGCGTCTTGCTTGTGCCCAGACAGACGGAAGGATCAAACCACAAACGCCAGACTGCTGAACTGCGGCAATCAAGTGAGGGCGTTTGAGCATGTTGGCGTCGGCGGTGATGATCGCTTTCCCACCTTCCGAAGCAAACCGTGGAAGCCACGTTTCGTCCAATGTTCGGGCGGCGTGAAAGTCTCGGACTCCGGTGAGTTCCCATCCGGCGCTAAGTGCCACGATCCTTAGCGCCTGAACGATCTTGGGCGCGACGTGCTCGTCGGCCCGGACTTTCACTCAGGTAACCCCAGTTCAAATTCTACCGCTTCGCGCGCTAGATCTTCGGTAATTTCGTACCAGTCAGCGGCCGCCGGATAGCTTCCATTTTCGGCCTTCCATGTTCGGAAGATCGCGGCCGTAGGTACGCCGTCCGGAAGAATTGCAGGCTGTCCGTAGGCAACTAGAGGGTTAAGCGCAACGTGCGGGTACTCTTTAGTCGGCCGCCACTCCCGCGCCATTCCAGACGCGGGATCAAACTCGACACCCTTGGCTAGAACCTCTTCCAGCACAACGTACATCGCGTACTGCTTAGTCACGAGGTTAAGCAGAAACTTGTCGCCCGTTTCCTGTGCCGCGTGAGAAAACACGGTCACTCGATCAGTGAGAAACTTTACGTTGGACATGGCGAACGGGTGCTGATGGCCAAAGTCCTTGCGTGCCTGTTCGGCAGCTTTCCGCAGCGATTGCAAGCTGACACCTTGCTTGCGGAAGTGCTCAACGAATCGCACCTCGATTAAATCCCAGAAGCCCAACTCCTGGGCACCTTCGATCGGTTTGTATTGACGCTTGATGATCGCCGCCGCGCCACGCTGATGACCCTGAAGCCATGCAGTGATCTTGCTCGGCTGACCTATGCCTAACAGGCGCGCGGCTTCGCGTACGGTATAGAATCCGCCAGCAACAGGATCGCCTACTGCCCGATCAATGGATTGAACAACGCCCATAGGGAACCTTACGAGAACGTTGGGGGCCGTGTACAGAGAGAAGTCAAGGCCATGCGATTGCGGTGAATAGCTTCCTTACACGGTAATTCTGGCACCAGAACCATTAGAGATAGAGTCGGTGGCCTCGTCGATCTTGCGCGGTCGACTTCTGGTCGCGGCTTGTCAAGTTCACCTCATGCATACACCGCTGCGGCGGCTACACTCGTAGAGCTAGCGACAGTCCAACGTCAGTGAGGGGAGCCAGCGCCGCCCCTCACCCCCCGAACCGCAGGCCCGGCAGGTGCGAGGTGAGCCACGGCCGCAGGCCCGATACCCGCACGAAGTACGAGGAGTCACCGTAGCGGTCGCCGCCATTGGCGTTCACGCCGACCACCGCCCAGCCGGCCTGCGTGCGCATCCACAGCGAGCCGCCGCTGTCGCCCGAGCCCAGCAGGCCGTCGAGCCGGCCGGCGCCTTCGCTCTCGCGGCGCAGCTTCACCGAGAGCCAGTTGCCGCGATCGCCGGTGCGCGGCGGCGGCTGCACCAGGTCTTCAACCTCGTCGACGACGTTGGTGGCGGCGGCCTTGGATCCCGACGGACCGTCATAGGCGTCGCCCTGGCCGGCCGAGCCGATGCCGCGCGCGCCGTAGCCCACCATCACCACCTGTTGGCCTTCCTCGCGCGTGCCGCCATAGAGCAGCGGCGCCGGGCCGCCGCCGTTCATCGGCCCGCGGATGCGGATCAGCACGACGTCGTAGCCGGTGGTCTCGTCGTTGTTGCCGTTGAACAGCGGATGGCGGATCTGGCGGTCGCCCTTGCACGGCGTGCCGTCGGGCGCGCGGAAGGTGAAGTCGAAGACCGAATTGTCGCGCGTGAGAAGATGCGAGGCGCTGAGCACCCAGGCATTGCCGCCGTAGTTGCCCAGCCAGGTCGCCGAGCCGATGCCCCAGTCCTGGCCGCCGTCGGTCGAGAGCGCGATGACGGGAGCGAACTGGCTCTGGTTGGCCAGCGCCTCGTGGGCGCGGAAGCCCTCGCTCTCGCGGCCCGGCCGCCCGCCCTCGGACCGCCAGGTGCGGTCCAGCACGATCACGGCGCCAGCGGGTCGCGCGATGGGGAGTGTCGAGAGTCCGGCGAGGCCGGTGGCGAACAGGTGGCGGCGCGTGATGGTCATGGATCGAGCGCAACAAGACCCGCGGCGCGAGGCCGGTCAAGCGCGACGATGAACTCGGAAGCAGGAACGGCCCCGAATCCGGGGCCGTTCGCGAGGTCTTTCAAATCGCCGGGCGCCGAGCGGCCGGCGCGGCAGGCTCAGTAGTAGAAGTACGTGACTTCGATCATCGTCACCGAGCTGTCATCCTGGACCATGATGTCGAGCGACGGTGCGAGCGAGTTCAGGTACCAGTTCATGTAGTCCGGTCCGTTCAGCTGGAACCCGTTGCTGTAGGGGCCCTGAGCGAGAGGACCGGCGCTGGCGAGACGCGTATGCGCCGTGTTGGCATGCGGCGGGGCCGGGGTGGCGAGCACCTGCGGCGCCGTCGAGTTCGAGCCGACGATGGCGATCGAGTCGTTCTGCTGGCTCGAGTTGCCGACGACGCCCTTCACGCCGATGTTGACGCCGCAGATCCGGCAGCCGCCCTTGGGGGCCGCGGGGAAGCTGTCGATGAACCACTTGTCCGAGCCGGCTTCGCCGTACTTGCGCGGAGCCGCCCAGCTTCCGGGACGCGGGGTGGTCGCACCCGTCCCCGAACGCGTGATGTTTTCCGATTTGATCTGGAAGCCCTTGCGGGCCAGCTCCTGGCACTGCTTGGGCATATTGGCCACCGGCACCGCCGATTGCGCCATCGCCACCTGGCTCGCCACCATCACGCCCGCAGACACTGCCAGCATCGTAAGATAGTTCGTCATTGAAACCCCGCTTCACGGCAGATATTTGCCGCAAGAGAATATTGCACGGTCAAAGCGGGCAAATAAGTGTCCAAATGAACACGTTTTGAAGTTATCTTGCGCATCTATTCACTTTGTTGAAATTCTTATTCTATTCTTTCATTCGGCATTAAAAAATCATAATTGCGCATGGAACCTGAAAAAGCAGGTGTCGCGCAGTCAGAGATGGAACAAAAGGACCAGCACCGCCGCGACGCCGGTCAGCAGCGGCGGCAAAGCGAGCGGCCAGGCGCGGCGGTAGAGGGCGGCGTCGGAGGTCGAGAGGGCCAGGATCGCCGCGCCCATCGAGACACGGATTGGCGACAGCATGGTGAGGTTGGCGGTGACGCTGTTCTGGACGGCGGCGATCCACGCCGGATCGAGGACGAGGGCGCGGGCGAGCGCGGTCTCCATCGGCATCAGCATGGCGTTGGCCGCGGCGCCGCTGCCGGTCAGGAAGCCGCCGACCGCGGCGAACAGCGGCACGCCCAGCGCCGCGCCGCGGCCCGCGACCGCGCGCAGCGCCTCGGCGATCGAGGTCGCCATGCCGGAGCCGACATAGAATTCCGCCATCACCACGAAAGCCAAGGTCACGGCGCAGGCGCGCCAGGCGCCGCGCGCCGCTTCGGCCGCGACCTTGGCCAGCGGCGCGCGCGCCATCAGCACCACGGCGAGGCCGATCGACAGCAGCCAGAAGCCCGGTGCGTAGAAGGGCGCGAAGGCCGGCTGGTTGTCGAACGGGCGCAGCGCCCAGAGCGGCTTCAAGAGGTCGCGCAGCGGCGCCACGAGGCGGGTGGCGCAGAGCGTCAGCGTCAGCACCACGTAGGGCGCGGCGGTGCGCAGGGTCGCGCGCAGGCGCGCACCGTCGGGTCGCTCGTCGCGCCAGAAGCGCACGCCGAGCAGGACGGCGGTGGGCGCCGCGGCGGCGATCTCCACGTCGCTGAAGCGGTTGGCCATCCAGACCAGCACCAGCAGCAGTGCCGTCCACAGCGCATCGTCGAGCTTCTGCAGCGCCGGCACCGCGACGCCGGCCTCGCGCGCGAAGCGCCAGTAGAGGAAGAGATACATCGCGTGGATCGGGATCTGCAGCACGGCGGAGCTGAGGCCCAGCTCGCCGGGCGTCAGGCCGGCCAGGGTCGCGCCGACGGTGGTGCCGATGGCCAGCGCGCCCCACGGCACCAGCGACTGGCTGTAGAGGCCGAGCAGCAGGGCCGGGATTCCGCCGATCCCCAGCCGCCGCAGCGCCGCCAGCGCGATGATGTAGCCTACGCCGAAGCCCGTCACCGATTCGGCGAAGGGTGCCAGCAGGAAGCAGACGGCGAACAGGCGGCGCGGCGAGGCCTCGAGCGGGTCGGCGCCCAAGGTCCCGCCACCGGCCCCGCCGCGGGCCAGCGTGGCGCGATGGAAGAAGACGCCGGTGACGATGATGGCGATGACGTGCCAGGAGAGCCACAGGCCGGCCGGTACCTCGCGGCGGAACAGCAGCGCCACGGCGGCCGGGCCATCTGCCTGGAGAACGAGCGTCGCCGAGGCGGCGAGGGTGGCCGCCAGTCCCGCCAGGCCCGCGACCAGCGCGCTGGCGCGGCCCGAGGCCAGCAGGCCGAGCACGAGAAGAAGAGGCAGGAGCGAGAGGAGCGTCGTCATGGCGGGCGTTCTATAGCCTTCCCGCGCGCCGCATGCTTCGGTTTCGGCCGAAAGATGGCGTCAAAACGGGCAAAAACGGCGCCTTGCGCCCGCGCGCCCTTTCGCTTAAACCCGCCGCCACTGCCCCGATAGCTCAGCTGGTAGAGCACGTCATTCGTAATGATGGGGTCGGCGGTTCGATTCCGTCTCGGGGCACCATATTCCATCCGGCCTGGTTCTTAGTTGTCTGCGCTCGTTCGCGGACCACTCAGGACCCTCGTAAAATCAGGCTTTGAGCGTATATTGGCGCTCGCCGCAGTTCGCGGCTGTTCGAGAGCATCCGGCTTCTTTGGGTACACTCTGGGTACACCTGAAAGGCCGGGTACACGGGCGCTTCGCGGTTTACGAGGGACCATTCCCATGGATGAACTGAGCGACACCAAAATCCGTAATGCCAAGCCGGCCGACAAGGAATACACGCTCGCTGACGGCCAGGGCCTAAGCGTTGTGGTGCGACCCAATGGGACTAGGCTGTGGCTTTACCGCTACCGTTTCGGCGGCAAGCGCAAGAATATGTCGTTTGGCACATTTCCGGGCGTCGGACTGAAGTCCGCCCGCGACAAGCGCCACGACGCAGAGAAATTTCTCGACCAGGGGCGGGATCCGGCCGCAGTGCGCGAGGCGCAGCGAAAGGACGACGAGAAGCACAAGCACACCTTTCGCACGGTCGGCGAGGAATGGGTGAGCAAGAAGCTCGAGAAGGAAAACAAGGCCAAAGCGACGATCAAGCGGGAGCGCTGGAATCTCGGCCAGCTCAATCGCGAGATCGGCGATCGACCGTTGTGCGAGATCGAGCCACCCGACTTGCTGACGGCGATGCGACGGGTTGAAGCCCGCGGCCGCTTCTACACAGTGGGCCGGTTGCGCTCGACGGCCTCGCGGGTCTTCCAATTTGGTATTGGGGCGTCGTATTGCGGCAGCGATCCGACCCGCGATTTGAAGCACGCGCTTACCAGGGCCCCCAAGGCGAACCCGCGCCCGGCCCTGACCGACCCGGACGAGGTTGGTGATCTGATGCGCCGCATTGCAGTTTACGACGCCAAAAACGGCGGATTAGTGCGCTACGCCCTCAAGCTGATCGCCTTGACCATGGTGCGGCCGGGCGAGCTTCGGCTAGCGGAGTGGTCCGAATTCGACGAGGCGAACCGGGTATGGTTGATCCCCGCCGAGAAGATGAAGATGCGCGATGATCACGAAGTGCCTCTTTCCCGCCAGGCGCTCGCTATTCTCTTGAAGCTACGGCCGTTGAGCGGCCGATGCCGCTACTTGTTCTCATACGATGATGATGTGCCGATGTCCGACAACACGCTGAACAAGGCTCTACGGATCATGGGCTACGATACCGGTCCCGGAGGCCACCACTGCGCGCACGGTTTCCGCTCGACCGCGTCGACGTTGCTCAACGAGGAGGGCGCGTTCGACGGTGATGTCGTCGAATCCCAACTTGCCCATTCCACCGAGGAAAAGAAGCGGCGGCGACGCGACGAGGTGGTGCGGCGCCAACTTGGCAAGGGCGACAAGAACAAGATTCGCGGCATCTATAACCGTGCGGCTTATTGGTCCGAGCGTGTGCGTTTGATGCAGCATTGGGCTGATCGGCTCGACAGCCTTCGCGACGGGCGCACCGTCTTGCTAAGCAGATCCGCAGCCTAGCGTGCTCTTGATTCGACCTTGGGCAGGGAGGCGTGAAATTGGTCCACGCTGTCGAGATCGATCATGGTCTTGCCTCCTAATTTGTAGGCCTTGATTCGCTCTTGCGCGATCAATTCGTAGGCCTTGGTCTTTCCAAATTTTCCATAACGACAACCGTCCTTGAATACGACGAGCCGACGTTGCCTACTGAAGTCATTGTTAATCAGCGCGTCGAAAATTTGTGCCATGATCGGATGATCAGGCCGAGCTGCACGAGCGGACTTTTCCATCTCGCGACAAGGTGTTGAAGCGCAATCGCTGGGGAGACGGCGTCCGGGGTGACGCTGATCGCGCTCCGGCTGATGTTGGTTTGACGTCATCGACACGGCTCCCATTGCCTAGATTTGTCGGTCTACGTCCTCGACAGTACCAAGCCAAGAGTTTGTGATGCCGGCGCTAGCTCTAGGGTGCTGTGGAGTGTCATTTGGACGGTCGGCCGCCTATAGCAGACTCATCACCCCGAGGCCGTAGGTTCAAATCCCGCCCCCGCAACCATCTTAACCTGCACTATTACGCCGGCTGTCCGGTTATCCAGGCGGCCGCTTATTTTGTGGCGAGGTTCAGGATTCCGGCGAGGTCGCCGTGAAGAAGGATATCGAGCTTGCCGTCCTTGTTCGGGTTGAGCGTGATACGCTCCACGAGCGAGCGCAGGATCTCGCGCTTCTGCCCGGCTATCCTCTCGGGTCAGGATTTTCATGGGGTAGGCGACCTGCGTCCAATATAACGCGTCGCCATCGCGGGGTGCAGCAGCACCAGATTTTCCTTCGTACCGGCGAGCAGGGCTTCCAGCTCCTCGCGCCATGCCGTCAGTTGGGCGAGATCGTCCCCGACCTCTAAGGCCGGAACGCCGTCCTTGATCGCCTGGATGATGTTCTCCTGCTGCCTTGCCAGCTTGCCAGCTTGCTATGCTCGCTCCGGGCCGAGCCGAACACAGCATTCTTTTCACCGTGTACCTTGTTCATATGGCGCGTGTACTCGGCGCTGCGACTGCAAGGCCGTCAGCATGAACCCTTCGAGCTTAGGCGTTGGAAGGATTCAAGGACGAACTCGCGCCTGTGGAAGAAAGCCTTGAAGATGGAATTCCAGTTGTCTTTCTAAAGGATGATCGGCTCGTAATCGGTAAAGTCTGCGTAGGCGATCAGCGGGTGATTGTCTTCGCCATTATCCCGGGCTTTCTGCTGCTTTTCAGCCCATCTCTGGTGCAGGTCCGGCCAATGTCCGCCAGTGGGAGGCCTTCGTGCAGGCGATCGCGGCCGAACGGGGCAGTCTCGTGACGATTCTTAAGGATATGCGGGCCTTCCTATTGCCCATATAGAATTGGCGCGGAAGCTGGACGCAGAGGCAATTAGCGAGCGCCGCCGGCCAAAACGTTCCGAAGGGTCGCACTAGCTGACACCCCCTCTGTTCAGGTAGCATTTTATGCAACGAGGGAGTGTGGGGGCCTGATCTCGGGGGCATCTCCATGGCGATGGCCATTGTGGAACGCGG
>NZ_SCUT01000013.1 GCF_004297265.1 Reyranella sp. | reverse complement strand
AGCGTCGTGCTGATGAATCCGCCATTCTCGGCTGCGGCGCATGTCGACGGCACCGTCGCCGATGCCGCCCTTCGCCATGTCTCGTCGGCGCTTGCGCGACTCGCCGACGGCGGGCGCCTGGTCGCGATCACCGGCGTCAGCCTCTCGCCGGACCATCCGTCATGGCGCGAGGCCTTCGTCCGCCTTCAGGAACGCGGCCGTGTCGTGTTCAGCGCTGCCGTCGATGGACGTGTCTACGCCCGTCACGGCACCGCGGTCGAGACTCGGCTGACGGTTATCGATCGCGTACCTGCCGATGATCCGAGGTCGTTTCCAGCATCACTCGGCATGGCATCCGACGTCGCTGCGTTGCTCCAATGGGTTACTTCGCATGTCCCTCCGCGCTTGCCTGTTCATGGCACCGCGCCTCCTGCATCCGTTCCTCCCGTCACGGTCATGTCGAGCCGAAGGCCTGCTCAGCAGCCACGCGCCGTTGCCGGCGATTCGCTTGAACGAGTGGGTACTGAGCTCGCCTATGAGACCGTCGACTGGAAGCCGACCGAGGGCGGCAGCCTCACCGAGGCGCTGTACGAAGGATACGAGCTGCAGTCGATCCGGATTGCCGGTGCGCAGTCCCATCCGACACGGCTGGTACAGTCGGCGGCGATGGCCTCCGTCGCGCCGCCCAAGCCGGGCTACCGGCCTCGTCTGCTGGCCAGCGTCGTCACGGATGGGCTCCTGTCCGATGCGCAACTCGAGAGCGTCATCTATGCCGGCGAAGCGCACTGCGGCCACCTCGCCGGCTCCTGGACGGTGGACGAGACCTTCGACGTCGTGTCGGCGGCGCCCGACGAGGCGGAGAACGCCGTCCGCTTCCGGCGGGGTTTTATGCTGGGTGACGGCACCGGCGCCGGCAAGGGCCGCCAGATCGCCGGCATCCTGCTCGAAAACTGGCTAAAAGGCCGCCGACGCGCAGTGTGGGTATCGAAGTCCGACAAGCTGATCGAGGACGCCCAGCGCGACTGGTCGGCGCTGGGCATGGAGCGGCTGTTGATCACGCCGCTCGCGCGATTCCGCCAAGGCACGCCCATCTGCCTGGAGCAGGGCGTCCTTTTTACCACCTACGCCACGCTACGGACCGACGCACGCGAGGAAAGGGTTTCGCGGGTCCGGCAGATCGTCGATTGGCTGGGAGCGGACTTCGATGGAGTGATCGTGTTCGACGAAAGCCATGCCATGGCCAATGCGGCCGGCGGGAAAGGCAAGCGGGGCGACCAGGCGCCGTCGCAACAGGGCAGGGCCGGCCTTCGCCTGCAGCACGCGCTGCCCAACGCCCGCGTCGTATACGTCTCGGCCACGGGCGCCACGACCGTGCACAACCTCGCCTACGCCCAGCGGCTCGGTCTGTGGGGCGGCGAGGACTTTCCTTTCGCCACGCGCGCCGAATTCGTGCAGGCCATCGAGGCGGGCGGCGTTGCCGCCATGGAAGTGCTGGCCCGTGACCTCAAGGCGCTTGGCCTGTATGCGGCCCGCTCCCTGTCCTACGAAGGTGTGGAGTACGAACTGGTCGAGCACGCGCTCACGCCGAAGCAGGTCCGCATCTACGATGCCTATGCCGGCGCCTTCCAGGTCATCCACAACAATCTCGACGCTGCCCTGCAGGCAGCCAACGTCTCCGGCGAGCGCGGCACGCTCAATGCGCAGGCGAAGTCTGCCGCGCGCTCGGCCTTCGAATCCGCCAAACAGCGCTTCTTCTCCCACCTGATCACCTCGATGAAGACGCCGACCCTGATTCAGTCGATGGAGCGCGATCTGGCAGCCGGGCATGCCGCGGTCATCCAGATCGTGTCGACAGGCGAGGCCCTGATGGAGCGGCGGCTGGCCGACATCCCGACCGAGGAGTGGGGCGACGTGCAAGTCGACATCACGCCGCGCGAGTATGTGCTGGACTACCTCACGCACAGCTTCCCGACCCAACTGTTCGAGCCCTTCACCGATGGCGACGGCAATCTCTCCTCGCGGCCGGTGTATCGCGACGGTCAGCCGGTGCAGTGCCGCGACGCCGTCGAGCGCCGCGACCGGTTGATCGAGCGGCTGGCGTCGCTCGCGCCGGTCCAGGGTGCGCTCGATCAGATCGTGCAGCGTTTCGGGACCGACCTGGTCGCCGAGGTGACCGGGCGATCCCGGAGGATCGTTCGTAAGGGTGAACGGCTCTGCGTCGAGAAACGTCCAGGCTCGGCCAACCTCGCCGAGGCGCAGGCGTTCATGGATGACGACAAGCGTATCCTGGTGTTCAGCGATGCCGGCGGCACCGGCCGCTCCTACCATGCTGACCTTTCAGCCCGGAACCAGCGCCTGCGCGTGCACTACCTGCTGGAGGCAGGTTGGAAGGCCGACACCGCCATACAGGGGCTGGGCCGCAGCAACCGGACCAACCAGGCGCAGCCGCCGCTGTTCCGGCCGATCGCTACCGACGTGAAAGCCGAGAAGCGCTTTCTCTCGACCATCGCCCGGCGCCTCGACACGCTGGGCGCCATCACCAAGGGCCAGCGCCAGACCGGCGGCCAAGGCCTGTTCCGAGCCGACGACAATCTCGAATCGCCCTACGGCCGGGCGGCGCTGCGTCAGCTCTACATGTTGCTGTTCGCCGGCAAGATCGAAGGCTGTTCTCTGGAGGCTTTCGAGGCAGCAACGGGCCTGAATCTGACCGACCAGGACGGCAGCCTGCGGGAGGAGCTGCCGCCGATCACGACGTTCCTCAATCGGCTGCTGGCGCTCACCATCGACTTGCAGAACACGCTGTTCGGCGTGTTCGAGGACCTGCTGCGCGCGAAGATCGAAGGGGCGCGGGTCTCAGGGACCTACGACGTCGGCGTCGAGACGCTGACGGCCGAGAGCCTGACGGTGACGAATCGTCAGGTGGTGTATGTCCATCCGACGACTGGCGCCGAAACGCAGGTATTCACTGTCCGCCGTCGGGAGCGAAACCAGCCTCTCGCCTTGGCCGATGCCTTGGACCGAGCCGGCGATCCTCGCGCGATCCTGCTTCTCAATGCGCAGTCGGGCTGGGCGGCGGTGCAGGTGCCGGCGCCCAGCGTCGTGCTGGACGACGGCGAGGTCGAGCGCCGCGTCCGGCTCGTGCGTCCGATGGAGCGGACAGCCCTTTCGGTAGCGGCCCTCGAGCAGTCGCACTGGCAGCGCTCGGATCAAGCTGCCTTTGCCCAGGCCTGGGCACAGGAACTCGCCGAGATACCTCCGTTCACCGAGAGCGAGCTCCATATCGTCACCGGCCTGCTGCTGCCGATCTGGAAGCGCTTGCCGGATGAATCCATGCGGGTCTACCGACTGCAGACCGATGCGGGAGAGCGCGTCATTGGCCGGCTGGTCTCGCCAGCCTGGGTGGCGCAAGCCGTCAGCGCCGATGCCATCAATATGGCTCCGGCAAGCGCCTGGAACGCCGTGCTCGATGGTCGGACCGTCCTCGAGCTGCGGGACGGGCTTAGCGTGCGTCGCTCCAAGGTGATGGGCCTGTTCCGTGTGGAACTCTGCGGCTTCACCGATGGCATGGTCGATCGCCTGAAGACGATGGGGCTGATCTCCGAGATCATCGCCTGGAAGCTCCGTCTCTTCGTGCCGACCGGCGCCGCCGGCCCTGAAATCCTGACGGCCTTGATGGACCGCTATCCGATCGTGCGCATCGCCGATCGAGCCGCGGCGTGAGGGGGCGGCCGTGTCATCGCCTGCCGCGGACCTGGCTCGCCGCCTCGCGCGCAATGCCGAGGCGGTATGTCGTCACTATCTCTCCAACGGCCGTCGCGAGGGCCGCTACTGGTTGGTCGGCGATGTCGCCAACACCCAGGGCCGCAGCCTGTTCGTCCGTTTGAGCGGTCCGGATCACGGCAAGGGTGCTGCTGGAAAGTGGGCGGACGCCGCCTCGGGGCAGCATGGCGATCTTCTGGACCTGATCGGCCTCAATCGCGGGTTGGATCGCCTGCGCGATATCCTCGATGAGGCACGCGCGTTCCTGGCCTTGCCGCCGGCCCCGCTCCCACCGCTGCAGGGTCGGCTGCCGGCGCCGCGAGGTTCGCCCGAATCTGCGCGGCGTCTCTATGCCATGTCTCGGCCGATAGGCGGCACTGTGGCGCAGGCTTATCTGCACGGCCGCAGAATTACGACCGTACCTCACGGCGATCCGCTACGCTTCCAGCCGTGCTGCTACTACCGGCCCGACGAGGACAGCCCGACCGAGACCTGGCCGGCCCTGATCGCCGCCGTCACCGATCTGGGCGGCACGATCACCGGCGCACACCGTACCTGGCTCGATCCGTCGGGCCACGACAAGGCGCCGATCGCTTCCCCGCGACGGGCCATGGGCCATCTTCGCGGGCACGGTGTCCGCTTCGGCGTGGCCCACGACGTGATGGTCGCCGGGGAAGGGATCGAGACCATGCTGTCGCTTCGCATGATCCTGCCGACTCTGCCGATGGTCGCCGCGCTCTCGGCCAATCATCTCGCCGCCTTGCTGCTTCCACCGACCCTGCGCCGTCTATATGTCGCTCGCGATACCGACCCGGCCGGTGACGCCGCGACGGCCAGCCTGTGCACCCGCGCGGAGGCCGCCGGGATCGAGCCGTTCGTCCTGTCGCCCTGCTTCGACGACTTCAATGACGATCTCCGCCACCTGGGCATTGAAGGGCTCCGGGCATCAGCGCGCCGGCAACTCGCCCCGCCGGACGTGGTGCGTTTCCTGGCTTTGGCCCGTGAGGGGATGAGCACGGGCACGTGAATCTCTTCGTGATTGGTCGCTCTGCTGACCTTCGGATCGGACCGGAGCGCGCCCCGGCCTTCTAGAGGGGCGATCGAACGGCAGGCAGCCCGGTCCCGCAACGGCGGTCCTTCAGCTTTCTTCCCCTGCCGGCTGCGCCGGCATTCCTCGCGAGGCAAGAAAGCCTCGGCCCGCCGTCCTCCGCTGCGCTCCGGCCGCAAGCGGTGCGAGCCCGGGCCGCCTGCCGTCTGTCGACGCCCACGAAGGCCGCGATGGGCGCGGCCGATCCGACAAAGGACAGCATCATGGCGACCACCGACGATCCCGATTTCGAGCCCGTGCACGCGTCATCTCCGACCGATCACGTCCTCGCAGAGCTGCAGCTGCATGGCCACCGTCCCTTCGAGGACGAGCCGGATCCCCGCCCGCTGCCGGAAGGCAACATCATAGCCGGCGCGGTCGTCGACATCTTCGATGCGCTGGTCTCGACCCTCACCGACACCCGTCTCGAGCCCGATCTCGAGGACCTGCTGTGGTCGACCGTCAACCTGTTTCATCGCGCCGTCGAACGAATCGAACGCGAGCTCGACGGCAATGAGCAGGCGCAGCGGCGCAGTCAGAAGGAGCAGAACGGCTCCGAAATCCGCTCTGTCGAACTGGAGCGTCTCGTCGCCGAGGGCCTGACCTTGATCGAGCGCCGCAATGCACTGGAGCTGTTCCGCGATCAGGCCGCCGAACGCTTCGAGGTCCATACCGGTTCGACCTGGCGGCCACGCACCGGCTCGATGGTCAACCACCGGGCTCTCACCGCCGCCATGATCGACAGCCGCGAGTTCCTGGCCGCTCGTCGCCGCGCCGAGACCGAGCTGCTGGTGCCGGCCGGTCCCAAGATTGCCTTCACGGGCGGTGCCGACTTCAACGACCACCCGCTCATCTGGAGCACGCTCGACAAGGTCCGCGGCAAGCATCCCGACATGGTGCTGCTGCACGGTGGTTCGCCGACCGGCGCCGAACGCATCGCTGCCCGCTGGGCCGACAGCCGCAAGGTGACGCACGTCCCGTTCAAGCCGGACTGGACCCGTCACGCCAAGGCCGCACCCTTCAAGCGCAACGATCAGATCCTGGAGGTCCTGCCGATCGGCGTCATCGTGTTCCCCGGGTCGGGCATCCAGGAGAACCTGGCTGACAAGGCGCGCAAGCTGGGCATTCCCGTGTGGCGGTTCGGTTCGGGTGGCGCGTGAGCGCCACCTCGTTTCTGCGTCTGCGGCGATAACCGGACCTGGTGAGAGCAAGAGGAAGGCCGGGAGCGGGTGAGCCGCCGGGCCTTCAGAGAGAGCGGGCGGCGGCTCGCCCCTTCCTGCTCTCCGGGACATGATCAATGTCTGCTTCAACTTTGACTTCCGCATCCGCCTCGCGGCGCCACGGTTCCGTAATGCATGGCGCTCTTGCCGTTCTGCCGTCGGGAGAGACGACCGAGCAGGACCTGCTCGCCGGATTGCTGGCTTCAGCGCAAGGGAGCGAACAAGCTTCTGCTCTCTTGCAGCACTTTCCGAGCATTGGCCATGTCATCGCAGCCGAAGCGGCGCAGCTTCGCGCCTTCGGATTGACGGGCCGTGACATTGCTGCGTTTCGGCTTGTCCGCGAGATCGCGTGCCGCATAGCCAGATCAGAGGTGCGCAGGCGTCCCGTGCTCACCAACTGGCAGGCGCTGATCGCCTACCTGCAGACGGCAATGGCCTGCGAGCAGGTCGAGCAGTTCCGAATCCTGTTTCTCGATACCAAGAACAATCTCATCGCCGACGAGGTGCAGCAGCGAGGCACCGTCAATCACACGCCTGTTTACCCGCGGGAGGTGATCAAACGAGCGTTGATTCTAAACGCCTCCGCTTTGATCGTTGTCCATAATCATCCATCGGGCGATCCAAGGCCGTCGCGGGACGACATCGAGATGACGCGGGAGTTGAAAACAGCTGCCAAGGCTCTCGAGATCGAGCTGCACGATCACGTCGTGATCGGTCATGGCACTCATGCTTCGTTCCGGTCGCTTGGGCTGCTGTAGAATCGCTGTCTCCTACAGCATGCCCGGTCTGAACTGCGAGCGCCGGCTGATGACCTTGCCGGCGATCATGAACACGCCGTCACCGGTGTAATGCAGCGTTTCGGGATGCTCGGGCGAGGCCGCGACGTGCCCCTTCACAACCTCGAAGATGAAGAAGTTGTACTTGGAGATGAGGCTGCCATCCGCCAGCCGGCATTCGAAGCTGGCATGGCATTCGGCGGTCAGCGGGGCGTTGACCTCGTGCGCCTTATGCGGGGTCAGCTTGAACTTCTCGAACTTGTCGATCTCCGCCCCGGATGTGTTGCCGACCCCGACCACCTGATCTGTGAGCGCCGTCGTCGGAAGGTTGATGACGCATTCCTTGCTGCGCCGGATCAGACCGAAGCTATGGTTGCCGCCGGCGATCACGCAGCCGACCAGGGACGGCGTGAACTCCATTACCGTATGCCAGCCCATGGTCATGATGTTGCGCTGGTCGCCATGCGCCGATGTGACCAGCACGATCGGTCCGGGTTCCAGGTAGCGCCGGACCCCGGAGACCGGCAGGTCGATCTTGCGACGGGGGCTCGCCATGTTTCCTCCCTTGGCTGGGAGTGACGTTCCTCGAATTCATCAAGGTCCAGCGTCTCCCATTTGCAACCCAAAGTCTCTCTTCTGCCACGTTCAATCCTGATAAGATCCGCTGGCGCCATGGTGGTGGTGGAAGGCGCGACCGCTCGACCCTGGTCACGGAGACCCACCATGCTTGCTACCGGTATCGTTCTCAGCATCGTCGGGCTCGGCTTCTTCTGCGGGCTGCTGTTCACGCTGGCGATCTATGCGCTTCCCACCTTCGCCGGGCTCGCCGCGGGGTTGGCGGCGTTTCACAGTGGGGCCGGCGTCGTGGGCGCGATCACAGTCGGGTTGCTGGTGGGCGGGGCAATCTTGGCGCTTGGACAGTTCGTTTTCGCGGCCACGCGCACGCCGCTCCGCGCTATTGTCGGTCTGGTCTATGCCGTCCCGGCTGCCATCGCCGGCTATCAGGTGTCGTTTGCCTTGGCGGGCCTCGGCATGCCCGGCAGTGTATGGCAGGCGGCATTCGCCGTGATCGGCGCCATTGTCTCCGGCTGTACGGCTTTCTCGAGACTGGCACTGTTGGCTACGCCGTCGGACGGGCAGGGCACGGTAAGCGCTTGCTCGCGTGCCAATGAGTGGCTGCACGGCCAGGGCCGCGGATGCATTTTCGTCTTCCTCATCGGACAGGTTGGCAAAGATCAGGACGGTGAACGCCCGCCTGGACCCGGCAGGCGATCGCAGCCCTCAGTGACCACTTCGAGGAGGCGCCCCTCTGGCCAGCCGACAAGGTGCAGGTGAGATGCGCTTTCGACGACCGGTTGGGCTGAGACGATGCCGTCGTTTGTCTACGCCATGGCCGCCGTCTCTTCGCCCGGTATGCCGGTCCTCTTGCGCAGGACCTCAGGTTGGCCACGACTTGTCCCGAGGAGCTGTTCGGCGCGCGACCACGGCCTCTCTTTTGGCTGATCTGGCCAGAGGACGGCTGCGCCTCGATCGCCTGAGCCGCAACGGCGGCGGTTCGACTTTCTTCCCCTGGGCTTCGCCCATTCCTCGCGCGGCAAGAAAGTCGCCCCGCCG
>NZ_SCUT01000012.1 GCF_004297265.1 Reyranella sp. | reverse complement strand
CAGCTCGAGCAGGAGAACGCACGGCTGAAGAAGCTGGTGGCGGAACGCGACCTCGAGATCGAGGTGATGAAGGAGATCGCTGCAAAAAAATGGTAGGCGTGCCGGCCCGTCGCGAGCAGGTGGCGTATGCAGGGCGCCGCGGCCTGTCGCAACGACGGTCTTGCACGCTGCTGGGCGTGGCCCGTTCGGCCTTGGGCTACCGGTCGAGGAAGGCGGAGAAGGATGCTCCTGTGCTGGCGCGCATGGCGGCGCTGGGTGCGCAGTACCCGCGCTTCGGCTACCGGCGTATCCGCATCTTCCTGGAGCGCGAGGGCCATGCCATGAGCTGGGGCCGCTGCTGGCGGCTGTGGCGACGGGCTCGGCTGCAGGTACCCCGCAAGCGCCCGCGCAAGCGGATCGCGACCGGGCGGCCCCGTCCGCAGGCGCCCACTGGCGCCAACCAGGTATGGTCGTACGACTTTGTCTTCGACTGGTGCGCCAATGGGCAACAACTCAAGTGCCTGACCGTCACCGACGAGTGGACCAGGGAGGGCCTCGCGATCGAGGTCGATGGTCGTATCCGCTCGGGCCGCGTGATCGAGGTGCTGTCGCGGCTGGTCAGCGAACGCGGCGCGCCGCTCTACCTGCGCTCCGACAACGGCCTAACTGGTCAGTCAAGAGGTAGCGATCAGACAGCAGGTCTCGTTGCGCCGGCGTGTGCCGGTCGCCGTTAAGGAGAACGAGGACCAAGTGGCTTCCACCGTTCAAGGGTGCGCTCTCAACCATAGCAAACTGAGGATCCGCCGGAACGAGACGGTCCTGACCGTCCTTAAAACGAGATACGCGACCAAGTGAAAGGCCCCAACATTATCTACAGGGTAGCGGGGTGAACCGCGCCCTCACGGCACTAACAGAGCGAAGTCCTTCCACTTGGCACCGGCTGTTCGAAGAACGGCCGGTAGTCGGCTCCGGAGCGGACGATCGCATGGGCGACGCGCGCCATCTTGGCGGCGACTGCGGTGAGCGCCTTGCGCCGGAGATGCTTGTTCTCGGGATCCTTGGCGACGTATCGGCCATAATGTTCCCGGAATGAGTTGTCGCGCTGCCGGATCGCGACCTGGGCCGCCAACCAGAAGGAGCGCCGCAGTCGGGCGTTGCCGAACTTGGACAGCTTGGTCTGGCCGCGGAAGGTGCCGGACTGATGGGTCGCGAGATCGAACCCGCAGAACTTGAGGAACTGGCGATGATGGCCAAAGCGGCGCAGATTGCCGGCCTCGGCGAGAATGGTCAGGGCGATGATGGGTCCGATACCCGGGAGCTGGCGCAACCGGGCCGAATCTGGATCGTCGAGCAAGAGAGCCTCGGCCTGGGCTTCGATCTGGTCGCGTTGGCGCAGGAGGCTTCTGCCCTCGGCAAGAACCATGCGGAACATTGCGATCGCCGGCGAATCGAGCCGTACCGGCAGGGCCGTCGAACTACGTGCTGTCTCGTAAATATCGGCCAGAAGCCGGGTCTTCGAGACCTTGCGGCCGACGAGGTCTCACGCGGCCTCGATGAACGCTTCCTTGGAGAGAACCGTAATGCTGGCTGGCGTCGGGAACTGCTCGAGGAGGGCCAGGAACCAGTCGCTGCGCGAGTTGCCGTGGAAGCGCTCGGCCTCTGGGAAGTAGAGTGGCAAGTAGTGAGTCAGGAGGCGATGCCAGAGTTCTGTCTTGGCACGCGAGACCATGTCGTGCGTCTTCGACAACTCCTGAAGGTCGTTCAGACGGCCGTAGCCAGGGTCGCTGTATACGGTCGTGGCACCGATCCGCAGCATATGCAGGATGACCTGGGCATCCTTCGGATCGTTCTTGTCCCAACCGTTGTGAAGGGCCTCGCGGGTGCGGGCGAGTGCCATGCTCGAGATCAGCCGGGTCTCGAACCCGGCGCTGATCAGCCGATGCGCAAGGACGCGGTGGTAGTTGCCGGTGGGTTCGAAGCCGACGATCACCGGCCTACCGAGATCGCGCAGGGTAGCGACCAGGCGATCGTGTTCCGCCCGATTGTTCAGAACGCTCAGTCGACGGCGCCGCATTCCAGCGCCGGGGTCAATAAGGACCTCATGGCGGTTCTTGGCGATATCGATGGCTACAAGCGCCGCCTGCGGCGGCGTAAACTGCGTCGTAATCATGGGCTGATGCCTCCGGAGTGAAGTGCTGACACGCTCACTTTAGAGACCTGCGACCGGCCCACGATCGCCTCGGACGGCAGCGCTGCGCTCACGAGGCTTCGCGCAGCCGCCCGAGGCTCCCATCGAGCCCGTTCCCAATGTGCTA
>NZ_SCUT01000061.1 GCF_004297265.1 Reyranella sp. | reverse complement strand
GGCGTGGCGACATTCATTCATGGCGAGGGACCGTATGGGACGCGCGGCAATCCTTTGGCTTCTCGGGGTACCCATCCCGGTGTTGTTGCTGATGTGGGTGTTGGGCTGGCTCCACTGAGGATGAGATAGAGATCGGACGTCGGATTTCGCGGACGGGTGTTCTGGATCCCGTCCGCAAGCGTTTTTGCGAGGCCGGACGCGGGGCAGCGTTACGGCAAAGCCGCTGGCGATGGTGCAATAGTGAGTTGTCTGCAGGCGCACACGGCGTACTGTAGGCATTGGACCAGGACGACCTGCGGCGAGAGATGGGCTTTTGGAGTGACGAGGGAGAACGACGTGGCTGAAGAGCAGGTAGCTTCGAAGAAAGTGTCCGAGGCGATCACGAGGACGTTGCCGTTCCTGCGTCGGTACGCTCGAGCCGTTTCCGGTTCGCAGCAGCAGGGCGACGAATGGGTCCGCCTCTGCGCCGAGGTCGCGGTTCAGCAGCCGGAACTCATCGCCGGGGCCGAGGATACGAAACTCGGAGTGTTTGCGTTGTTTCACCGCCTCCGTCAGCCGTTCGGTGACATGGATGAGGCGGCAAGTGGCAGCGAAAGCGTCCGTGGACGCCTGAAGGAATCCCTCACCGAAATGGCGCCGATGCAGCGTCAGATCCTGCTCTTGACGGTGCTGGAAGGCTTCACCGTGAGCGATGCGGCCCATATTCTGGGCGTCAGTGTCGACGCTGCCGAGCGCAGCCTCGAGGAAGCACGCCGGGAGCTCCAGCGAGTCGCCTCGGTTCGCATTCTCGTCATCGAAGACGAGGCCGTCATCGCGCTGGACGTTGCCGACATCGTGCGCAACGCCGGCCATGAGGTTGTGGGCATCGCGGCGACCGAAAAAGCCGCCATCGAGCTCGCCAAGAAGCACTCACCGCATCTGGTGTTGGCCGACATTCAGCTCCGTGGTTCCGACAGTGGGATTTCGGCAGTGAACCAGATCATGAAGTCGATGTCCGTTCCGGTGATTTTCGTGACGGGTTTCCCGGAGCGTCTGCTGACGGGCAAGCAGGTTGAGCCGGCCTTCGTGATTTCCAAGCCTTTCGATCCTGACCTTCTTCGTGCGGCGATCGCGCAGGCGCTCGATACCGTATCGATCTGAGACCGAGACGGGTCGTGGCGCGATGGTCGCTTCGCTCCAAGCTCGTCACGCTCGTCGCGCTGGCCTTGTTGCCCGTCCTCGGGCTGGCGGCCTGGCAGGCCAAACTCCAGGAGGAAGCATCGGTCTGGCATCGGACTGCCGCGCTGGGATCGGTGTCCGATCTTGCCGTCGCCCGGTATGACAACCTCTTCGATGCCTCGCGGCGCTTGCTGTCGGCCGCGTGCGCCGACGAATCTGTCGAGCTGAGTGCCTCGGCCGACCCGGCGGCGGCCACGGTCGGCCGATGCGGAAGCTACCTGTCGAAGTTGCTCGCTGCATATCCTGGCCAGTATTCGAGCGCGCTGGTGACCGACGAGCAGGGCATTGCGCGATGCGCCAGTGACCCCAAGGCCTTAGGCATGTCGTTCGCCGACCGGGGCGTCTTCCGGAAGGTGCGGCTCGCCAGGGACCTCGTGATCGGCGAAACGATCGCGAGCCGCATTACGCCGAACGCGATCATTCCCATCGCCATTCCCATCATTCGCGACGGCACGTTTCGTGGCATGTGTGCCGTGGGCATCTCGTTGAGAGCGCTTGCGCAGGTGACCGCCCAGGCGGACGGCACCGGCGGAACGGCAGTGGCCGTGGTCGACCGTTCGGGCGCCGCCGTTGGCGGCGATGCGACGGCGATGCGGCGGCTGCCGGTGCCGGCGCGCCTGGCGGAGTCACTGACCGGCGGCCAGGTCGGATTCTCCGACTTCGGGCAGGATGGCTCGTTCTACGAATTCCGGGTCCGGCCGGTTGGCGGCAATTCGCTTTTTGCCGTGGTGTCCGCGCCCGTCAGCGACAATCCTCTGGCGTCCAACAGGCCCTGGGTGGTTTTCTTCCTTGTCGTGCTGGCGTCGATCGGCGTGCTGACGGTGATCTGGATCGGCGCCGACCGCTGGTGTGTCCGGCCTCTTCGCTATATCCAGGACTTTGCCGACAAGGTCGCTCGCGGCGAAAGCATCACCCTGTCGCCTCCGCGCCCCTGGACGCCGGAAGTGGCCTCGGTCGGGGCGGGCGTGACGGCCATGGCAGAGGCCATCGCCAGTCGCGAGTCCGCCCTGCGGGCCAATCTGGAGCAGCGTGACCATATGCTTCGCGAGATTCATCATCGGGTGAAGAACAACCTGCAGATGATATCGAGCCTGCTCAACCTCCAGGCCGGCGAGATCAGGTCGCCGCGCATCCGTCGCTTCTTTGGCGACGCACAGAACCGCGTTCTCACCCTGTCGATCCTGCACCGTCATCTATACGAACGGTCGAGCTGGTCTCTGGTCGATTTCCAGCAGTTCATCAGCGATCTCGTGCGCCAGATATCGGTCGTCCGCGCGGCGCCGGGCCAACAGGCCCCTCGCTATCACATCCGCGCGCCGATCATGGCGGTCGGTCCCGACACTGCCATTCCCATCGGCCTGATCGTCACGGAGGCCGTGAGCATTGCGCTCACCCATGACTTCAGCAAGGCGGCCACGCCGGAAATCCGCATCGAGACGAGCGAGCGCGGCGAGGAGGTCCAGCTCGTCATCGAAGACAATGGCGTTGCCCGGGATGGTGGCGCGCCGGTCCCCGAAGGGAAGGGGGGGTTCGCCCTGACCCTGATCCGGGGACTGGCCATGCAGCTGGGCGGCGAGGTCACCATCGAGCGCAAGCCCGAGGGCGGCAACAGGGTGATCGTCGTCTTCCCGAGACCTGCTGCGGACGAACCCGCAAATGCCTAGCCTCCTGCGATCGGCACGATCGACCGGTGTCATCGCCGGCATCACCTTGGCCGTGCTGATTGCCACCGGTCTCATGCTGGCGCTAACGCACTCCAAGTCGGCCGCACGCCAGCAGCGCCTGGTCGTGGCCAACTACGAGACGATGGCGTTGATGCGAGAGACGGTGATCGCGGTGCAGGACGCCGAGATCGGGCTGCGCGGATTCCTGCTGACCGGCGATGCCACCAGTCTCGAGCCTTACGAGCGCGCGCGCCTCAGGATCGAATCGAGCTTGCGCCAGCTCGAGGCCGCGGTTGAGGGCGACTCCGATACCACGCGGCAGTTCCAGGAATTCCGTGACGTCACGGCGCAGAAATTCGACCAGCTGAACGCCACGGTCGGGGCCTACCAGCTCAACGGTCGCGAGGCTGCTCTCGCGCTCGATCGGACGGGCGCGGGACGGGCGATGCTCAGCCAGGTCAGGCTGCTTGCCGACGCCTTCGTCGAGGGGCAGCGGCTTCTGCTGGCGCGACGCCTGACGGCCCTGCGATCGGAGCAGGAACAGGCGGATACGGCTGGCCTGCTCGTGATGGGCGGGGCGTTCGTCTGCCTGATTGTCGGTATCTCCATCATCGTGCGTAGCGCCGGCCGCCTGGAGCTCAGCCAGCATGCTCTCGCCGGCCGGTCACGCCTCCTCCAGGCGACCCTCGAGAGCCTGCGCGATCCCATCTTCGTGATCGACGGCGAGCGGAGCGTCGTGGCCTGGAACGAGGCGTTTGCCAGGCTGGCGCAGTGGGAGCCGGGCAAGCAGGCACCGCCGACGCTGGATCAGCTCCTGTCCGACCGCTCACCCGCGACGCGGGCTCTCCTCCAGCCGCTCGATCTCGGCGCGACTTCCTCCACGGGCCCCGCCGTGGTCCGGGTGGCGCATGATGGGCGGGACTACGAGATCTATCGCGGTGAAATGTCGGGCGGTGGTGCGGTCGTGCGGTGCGTCGACATCACCGAGAAACTGCACGATGAGGCGGCACTTCGGCAGGGGCAGAAGATGGAGGCCACCGGCCAGCTCACCGGTGGCATGGCACACGATTTCAACAACATCCTGCAGGTCATTCGGGCCAACCTCGATCTGCTGAAGAACGAGGCCGGCGACAATGCCGCGATGCTGTCGCGCGTGCAGAGCGCGACGGCCGCGGCCGATCGCGGCGCGCGCCTCACCCAGCAGCTCCTGGCCTTCGCCCGTCGTCAGCCGCTGACGCCGCAGCCCACCAACATCGCCAGGCTGGTTCGCGACCTCGCCGACCTGATGCGCCATTCCCTTGGAGAGCGCATCGCCATCGAGCTCAAGATCGCCGAGAACCCATGGAATGCCAAGATCGATGCGGGGCAGCTCGAGAATGCCATCCTCAATCTCTCGCTCAATGCCCGCGATGCCATGCCGGACGGCGGCACGGTCCGGGTGGAAGTCTCGAACGCGATCCTCGACCGCCGCTACGCCGCGCTTCATCCCGAGGTGTCGCCCGGTCCCTATGTCCTGGTCGATGTCGGCGACACCGGGACGGGCATGCCGCCCGAGATCGCGGCGCAGGCCTTCGATCCGTTCTTCACGACCAAGGGCGACGGCAAGGGCACGGGCCTCGGCCTCAGCATGGTCTACGGCTTCGTGCGCCAGTCGAACGGCCATATCCGGATCGACAGCGCGATCGGGCAGGGCACCAGCATCAAGCTTTACCTGCCGCGCACCGAGGATCCGGTCGTCGAGGAGGCGGGCGGTCCGGTCGGTGCGGTGAGCGGCAGCGAGCGGATTCTCGTCGTGGAGGACAGCGAGGACGTCCGGCGCGCCGTCGTCGACATGCTGACGGGCTGGGGTTACCGGGTGGAGGCTGCGGAGGATCCCGATGTGGCGGCGGCCATCCTGGAGAAGGACGCCGCATTCGATCTCCTGTTCACCGACATCGTGATGCCGGGGACATTGACTGCCGTCGAGCTGGCGCAACTGGCACAGCGCCTGCGGCCCGGCATCGCCGTCCTGCTGACGTCCGGATTCGCCCGCGGCCTGATCCCGGACCATACGAGGTCGGGCTATCCCATGATCGCCAAGCCCTACAGCAGCGAAGCCCTTTCGGCCAAGCTGCGCAGCGTGCTGGCGAACCGGCGCCCCGTGGCTGCGCCGCTGCCGGCCGCTTCATCTGAAGGGCCTGTGCCGCCACTGGCCGAGGACCGGGCGAGGCGCGTCCTGTTGGTCGAGGACGAAGTCCTGCTCCGTATGTCGACCACGGACATGCTGGAGAGGCTGGGATGCTCGGTCTCCAGCGTCGGCAGCGGGGAGGCCGCCCTGGAGCTTCTCGGTCGGGAGGGGGGCTATGACCTTCTGGTGACCGATGTGGGTTTGCCGGGCATGAGCGGCGAGGAGCTCGCAGTGAAAGTGCGGCAACTGTACCCCTCGTTGCCCGTCGTGATCGCCAGCGGCTACGGCCGCCCCGGCCTGCAGGGCGAGGGAATGCTGTTCATTTCAAAGCCTTATTCGTCGATTGACCTGCAGCAGGCTCTTGACCATAGCGTGCGCAAGATGGCCTGAGGCCGTCCACGGCCCTTCCCCGAATCACGCGCGACAGCTGCAACCCCGGACGATTTTGCGGCGTTCATCTGTTCAGGATGGGGCAATCGTGGAGGGGATCATGAAGTCCAAGCAAGTGCCCGAAATGCCGAACATGACGACGCAGGATCATTCGGACCATGGCCCGCTGGCGGGCGAACTCATGGACCTCTACGTCGCCATGATCATCGTTATCCCGATCGCCTTCTTTCTGAAATCACTCTGGCTATAGGCTTGGATTTCCGGTCCGGTTCGGTCTCGATCGAATCGGCAACCTCGGTTTGGCCGCACCGTTACAAGGTCCCAACAGGAGGTTATCCATGCGTCCAATCGCAATACTGGCCGCTTGCGCCGGTCTCGCCGTCATGTCCCTGCCGCTGGTCGCCAACGCGCAGGCGACCGGTCAGACGACCACCCAAAGCGACGCCAAGACGATCTGGGAAAAGTTCAAGGGCAGCTGGAACCAGACCAAGGGCGCCGTGAAGGAGCAGTGGGGCAAGCTCACCGATGACGATCTTTTCGCCATAGAGGGCCGCCGCGACCAGCTCGTGGGCAAGATCCAGGCTCGCTACGGGATCACCAAGGAAGAGGCCGAAGCCCAGGTCGGGACCTGGGAACAGCGGCGCTTCCGCGACATGTAGGGAGTGACGGCCATGAAGCACCCTCTCAGCCTGGCGTCCCTGGCCGGCGCGCTGATCGTCGCCTCGACGGCGTTTGCCCAGGCTCCGGGCACGGTCGGCGCCGGCGTGTCGGCCAACGGTCTGACGCAATTCAAGGATGAAAGGACCGGAAAGGTCTGGACGCCCGAGAACGTCAGCAAGGACAATCAGACCCCGCAGCAGCAGGCGGCGATGCCGAGAACGCCGGCCGACAACGCGTTCGATCCAAACAGCCAGGTCGTCGGCACCCAGGTCGTTGTCCAGCGGCCGCGCGGCAATCTGATGGGCACTGTGCCGATCACCGCCGGCCCGACCGTACCCGCCGTGGTGATCGACAGCCCGTGGCTGCAGGCCGTGCCGCAACATAACTGGTTGTCAGTCGTCTACGTCACCAACAACAGCGGCAGCGTCGTCGATCCGGTCGTGGGGTGTACCTTCACCAATGGAGGCCGTCCGGTCCAGGATACGCGCGTTGTCCTTTCGCCGGCAGGCCCCGGCGAGCGTTGGGGTGTTCCGGTCTACGGGCCCCCCGTATCCACCTTCGTCGATCGGGTGACCTGCCGTCTGCTGTCCCCGGTCTAACCGCCTTTCGAAACGGTGCGGGCCGGTCTCTCCGAAAGGAGAGGCCGGCCCGTTTCGTTTGGCGTGAAACACCGGTACGGTGTCGCTTCGGGGACGAAGGGAAATATCACACATGCGTAGCACTGTTTTGGGACGTCGGACGGCACTGGCAGGCGGTGTCGCCCTGGCGGGCGCTTCTTTGATTCGACCGCGCGAGGCGCGGGCGGCCAAGGGATTGACGGTCGTTCTGGAATCCGAGGTGACGATCCTCGATCCGCACTTCACCACCGCCGCCATCACCCGCACCTTCGGCACCCACGTCTTCGACACGCTATTCGCCATGAACGACAAGGGCGAGATCAAGCCGCAGATGGTCGAGAGCTTCGACAGCAGCCCCGACAAGCTGACCTGGACCTTCGTCCTGCGCGACGGGCTGAAGTGGCACGACGGCAATCCGGTGACCGCCGAGGATTGCGTCGCCTCGCTCAAGCGCTGGGCGGTCCGCGATCCGCTGGGCAAGATGCTGATGGCGGATACGGAGTCTCTGGAAGCGACGAACCCGAAGACCATCAAGTTCGTGCTGAAGCAGCCCTTCCCACTGCTCCTTGATGTACTGGGCAAGCCGAACGCGCCCCTGCCGGTCATGATGCCGGCCCGTATTGCCGCGACGCCGGCGGACCAGCGCATTCCCGAGCCGATCGGCTCCGGCCCATTCCGCTTCGTCAAGGATCAGTGGCGCCCCGGCAATGCCATGATCCTGGAGCGCAACCCTGCTTATGTGCCGCGCAAGGAAGCGCCGGATTTCCTGACCGGCGGAAAGAACGTGAAGATCGACCAGCTCACCCTGCGCGTGATGCCGGACCAGTCGACCGGCGCGAACGCGTTGATCGCGGGCGAGATCGACTACATGCAGTATCTGCCGTTCGACATGCTGCCGGTTCTGGAAAAGGAGAAGGCCGTCAAGCTGCTGGGCCTGGGAGGCATCCACCAGTTCCAGGGCAATTTCCGCCTGAATCACGCGTCCCCGCCGTTTGACAATCCGGCGGTGCGCAAGGTCATGTGGAAGCTGGTCGATCCGAATGCGACGCTGACGGCGATCGGCGTGCCGGAAAAGTACCAGACCCGGGATTGCGCGTCGTTCTGGATGTGCGGCGCACCGCTCTCCACCGATGCCGGCGCCACCGGGAACAAGTTCGACCTCGCGGCGGCGCGCGCGGAGCTGAAGGCCTCCGGCTACAAGGGCGAGCCTGTCATCATCCTCGAGGTGGCGGGCTCGATCAGCCAGACCGCGTCGCGACTGCTGGCGCAGAACATGCGTGATGTCGGCTTCAACGTGGAGCAGCAGCCGCGCGACTGGCCAACCGTTCTGGCGCGCCGCGGCAAGAAGGATGGCTGGTCGATGTTCCCGGTCTACTCGAACGGAACGGACATGTATTCGCCGCTCACGCACTTCTATGTCGCGGCGACCTGCAACGACTTCCCGGGCTGGTCCTGCGACAACCGCATCCCCGAACTGCTGAAGGCCTACACGCGGGCCGGCACGCTCGAAGAGCGCCGCAAGATCGCGGCCGACATCCAGGTCCTCGCCTACGATCTGGTGCCGGCCGTGATGTGGGGACAGTTCACGATACCCGCCGGATATCGCGGAGACCTGAAAGGCCTCATCCAGTCCTCGTACCCGATGTTCTGGGAAGTCGACCGCTAGCGGGAACCGGCCGCGCGCCCGCCCCGTTGCGGGGGCGAGGCGCGCCCAATGACAGGTGGTGGATGACAGTCACGCACAATGTCGCGCAGCAGCGTTACGAACTTCAGGTCGATCATGGCCTGGCGATCGCCGCTTACCGTCAGCAGGGGGACGCGCGAGTGTTCACGCATACCGAGGTTCCGCCGGAGGACGAAGGCAAGGGCATCGGCGCGCGGATCGTGAAGGCCGCGCTGGAGGACACGCGCAAGCAGGGGTTCAGGATCGTCCCGGCCTGCAGCTTCGTCGTGGCCTATGTCCGACGTCATCCTGAGTTCGACGACAGCAAGCGCTGATCAGGGCTTCACGACCAAAAAGGCCGCGACCGTCGCGGCCGCCGTCGCGACGGCGCCCCAGGCGAGGTCGACGGCACTGACGGCCATCGGCCAGCCGCGCAACGTGGCCAGGTTGGTGAGATCGTAGGCCGCGTAGACACAGAAGCCGAACAGACCGCCATAGAGAAGGGCGCTCGCCCAGGTGCCGGCATTGATCGCCGGCGGGACTGCGAAAACGGCAATGCCTGCCGCATGCACCAGGTAGAAGAGCAGGGCGATGCTCCAGACCGGCTTGTCCAGGAGAAGCTGACCCAGTCGCGCCTTGTAGAAATCACGGCTGACGAGGCCTAGCCACAACGCGTCGAGGATCGCCAGTACGACGAGCGCCACGACGTAACTGGCGAGCAGGGTTTTCATGAAGAAAACTTAGTGGGTGAGAAGGTACCAGGCCAGCGCCATGCCTCCAGCCGCGCCGATGAACGAAACGATGAGGACGGTGACGACGCGTCCGGTGACGACGCCGCTGCGGGCTTCGGTCGGTGTAACTTCGGGCTGCATGAGAGGTCCTCCTTTTCAGGGAGCCAACGCCCGCGCGAAGGAGAGGGTTGCCCGGAGGAACCCCGGATCGCGCCCTGACGTTTAACCGGACAACACCCCGCCAATGCGCAGAAGGAGCAAGCAGATGTTGTACTGGGCCCTCATGTTCCTCGTGATTGCCCTGCTGGCCGGCATTTTCGGCTTCGGCGGCATCGCTTCCACCGCGACCGGCATGGCGCAGATCCTGTTCGTGATTGCGCTCATCCTGTTCGTTGTCAGCCTGTTTGCCGGCTTCGTCCGCCGCAATCTCTAGGTGCTGAAGTGATCGCGGAGCAGGGAACGGGCGTCGTTCCCTGCGCCGCGGTCCCAGCAGTTGACGATGGCCACCCGGAAGCCGCCGGGCGGCATGGCGTGTTTCTCGGGCGGCACCGTTTCGTGAAAGGTGATCTGCACGCTCGATACGCTTTGGATTCGCCTGATACGCTCAACGAGGGATTGGGGCGGATGACGATAGGGGCGACCGTGTGGCATGAAGAGGACCACGCTGTAGCCCGTGCGCCTGTCATGATCTTCGTAGAGCCACTCGCGCCGCGCATAGAGCTGCACCAGCGCTTCTACCCATCCTTTGCCATAAAGATCCGGCCATTGATCGGCGAACCGGAGATGCACCTCGATGATGCGTCCCCCGATCGTCTCAAGATTCACCATACCGGTGTAGCCGGCGAGATGACGCCGGCACCAGTCGCCCGCGCCGGTTTCGACGGCGGGCTCGGGCCGGGCGCGGATTTCCCAGGAGTCGAATGTGCCGTCACCGCTGGCAATGCCAGCAGCATGGCGCCACCACGTCGGCGCACCGTCGAGCAGAGCGACGTCGCTGCTGATGTGTTCGCCCTCGAGCAACGGCATCCACATGTGGCCCGCCTGGTATGCGGCCTCGTAGTCGGCCTGTGAGCGAAGCGTCCGGCTTCCAACGCCCATGCCCTTGAGGTTGTAGATCGGCTTGGAAAACACCGGATAGGCATTTGGCGCCACGCCGTGCGGCGCGGCCTCGAGTCCCTGCCGCGTCGCCACCGCCAGCTTGTCGTAGACCCAGCGGTGGTCGGGGTTCCAAAGCCAGGCGTCCGAGTCCTCAGTCGGTATGAAGACGTTCGCAGGGCAAGCCACCTTCTCGAAATATTGAGCGCGCCACGGATCGATCTCGCAAATCGGCACTTGCTTCCCTCATCTATGCGGGCGGACGCTGGCAGGGTGAGCGTCCGGCAACACCCTTGCAACCGTCCGGCGCGGCACCACGTTAGGGCGTGCGGAGGTCCCGTGCCAAAACTGATGACGCTTCCCGTGCATATGCATGGCCTCCAGCCCTTTCGGACTGTCCGTTCTCGTACCGAGGAACTCGTGGCGCCGCTGTCCACGGAAGACCAGACCGTGCAGTCGATGCCGGACGCGAGTCCTGCCAAATGGCATCTTGCCCATACGACCTGGTTCTTCGAGACATTCGTGTTGCGCCCTCACGCTCGAGACTATCGCGTCTTCGATGCGGCCTACGAATATCTCTTCAATTCCTACTACGAGGCCGTCGGCCCCCGGCATCCCAGGCCGCAGCGCGGGCTGATCACGCGGCCGGGTGTCGAGGAAGTGCTGGCCTACCGCCATCACGTCACGGCCGCCATGCTGGACTTCCTGCAGGGTGAGCATGAGGTGCACGGCCTCGTCGAACTCGGGCTGCATCACGAGCAGCAGCATCAGGAGCTGATCCTGATGGATATCAAGCATTTGCTTTCCATGAACCCGTTGCGGCCGGCCTATCGCGCCGCCCGAGCAGGCAAGGTGCAGGCATTGCAAGCCATGAACTGGCGTGAGTTCGAGGGCGGCCTGGTCGAGACGGGACATGGCGGGCAGGGCTTCGCCTTCGACAATGAGGGACCTCGCCACCGGTGCTGGCTCGACGCGTTCGCGCTGGCGATCCGTCCCTCCAATTGCGGCGAGTATCTCGAGTTTATCGAGGATGGCGGTTACCGGCGGCCCGAATTCTGGCTGTCGGCCGGCTGGGATTGCGTGAACCAGCGCGGCTGGGAGGCGCCTCTCTACTGGGAAAAGGGGGACGGTGGCTGGCACGTCTTCACCCTGTCGGGTCCCGAGCCGGTCGATCCGTCCCGGCCGGTCTGCCACGTCAGCGCCTTCGAAGCGGCCGCTTTCGCCAAATGGTCTGGCAAGCGCCTGCCGCGCGAAGCCGAGTGGGAGATCGCGTCCGGTGCGCTTGAAGGCACTGGCGAGGTCTGGGAATGGACGGCCAGCCCCTACGTCGCCTATCCCGGCTATCGCGAACCCGCCGGCGCCGTCGGCGAATACAACGGCAAGTTCATGGCCAACCAGATGGTGCTGCGCGGCGGATGCGCGGCGACGCCCGCCGGCCATGTCCGCCCGACCTATCGCAACTTCTTTCCGCCCGACGCACGCTGGATGTTCGGTGGAATCCGTCTCGCGGAGGATCTCCGATGAATGTGCCGCTTCTGGCGATCGACGACCGCGAGGTCTCCGACCGCGATGATTTCCGCCGTGCCGTCCTCTCGGGTCTCGGCGATGCGCCGCGCGCGATCCCGGCGAAATTCCTGTATGACGCCCGCGGCTCAGCGCTGTTCGACGCGATCTGCGAACTGCCGGAGTATTATCCGACCCGGACCGAAACCGCGATCCTGCGTGGCTGCGCGGCCGACATCGCGCGCCTCGCCGGACCGGGATGCGCGCTGGTCGAATATGGCAGCGGGTCCAGCGTGAAGACGCGGCTTCTGCTCGAGGCGATGCGCGATCTTCACGCCTATGTCCCGATCGACATTTCGCGCCAGCATCTCGATGCGACGGCCAGGCGCCTGCGCGAGGACTATCCGTGGCTGCGCGTCGATCCGGTTTCCGGCGACTATATGGCGCTCGATGCGCTGCCACCCGTGATCAACGGCGCGCGCCGGATCGGCTTCTTTCCCGGCTCCACGATCGGCAACCTGACGCCGGAGGAGGCGGTGCTGTTCCTGCGCCGCGCACGCCGGCTGTTGCGAAGCGACGGCGCCCTGATCCTGGGCGTCGATCTCAAGAAGGATCCACAGCGCCTGCACGACGCCTACAACGACGCGGCCGGCGTGACGGCGCAGTTCACGTTGAATCTCCTGCGACGCATGAACCGCGAACTGGAGGCCAACTTCGATCTCTCGGCCTTCGCCCACGAAGCGTTCTACAACGAAGCGGCGGGCCGCATCGAAATCTACTTCCGCAGTCTCCGCGACCAGACGGTCACGGTCGCCGGCCGGCGCTTCACCTTCGCGGAAGGTGAGCGGGTTCACACCGAGTATTCCTACAAGTATGACGATGCGGGCATCGCGGAGCTGGCGCGGCGGGGCGGATTCTCGATCGCCCATACCTGGACGGATCCGGCCCGGCTGTTCGCGGTCGTCTTCCTCACCTAGGCCGGAAATAGAAAGCCCGCTCCCGAGGTGGCGCGGGAGCGGGCTTGAAGGCCGGACGGGGAGAAAAGCGTTGCTGAGCGGGGGCAGAGGCAACGCCGATTATCCAGCCATGCCGATCCCAACGGCGCCCCCTTCCCAAAGGTTGCCATCCGTCCTCGAAAAAGTGAAAAATTCGTCAAGCCTTTGATCCGACCGGCGCAATCCCTGCCAGGCGGGCGCTCAGCTCGGCATGAAGCACGTCGTCCCGGATCTTTGGCAGCATCCGGCGCAGCATGTCGGCCTGCTGCGCGGCGGGAGCGGCTTCGAGATCCGCCATGAACCGGACGATTTCCGCGCGCGTCGCAAAGCCCATGTAGGCGTCGTCCGCTTCATGGGCGAGGCAGGCCGGAGAGGCGGGATCGTCGGCGGGCATTGCCAGCCTACAGCGGATGCCACCAGCGGCCCGCGAGCACGACGCCCGCCGACAGGAGCCGCTTGTCGCCGATCAGCTTCTCGCCGATCGAATCGGCATAGTCGAACGTGCCGCTTGCCTGGTCGATCACCGTGGCCTCGCCGACGCTGCCGACCTTGAGCGTGCCGAGGTCGGGCCGCTTGATGGCCGCCGCGGCATTTGCGGTCGCGAGCTTGATGACCGTGGCGAGGTCGACGCCGAGGCAGAGGAACTTCGACATGGTGGTGAGGAGGTCGAAGGCCGGGCCCTCGATCGAGATCGCATGCACATCCGAGGAGATGACGTCGGGCAGGAAGCCGGCGGCCAGCATCTTGCGCGTCGTGCCGAAGCCGAACGACCCGCCGCCATGGCCGATGTCGAAGATCACGCCGCGCGCCCGCGCCGCCAGGATCTCGTCGCGCACCTTGCCGTCGGCCTGGACCGGCGCGTTGGGGAAGGGGCGGAAGCAGTGGGTGAGGATGTCGCCGGGGCGCAGGCGGCTCACCACCTCGTGTCGCGACGGCGGCGGCGAGTCGAGATGCGCCATCATCGGCAAGCCTGCTTCTTCTGCGACGTCGAGCGCGATGTCGAGCGGCATGATGCCGGAATCGCCGCTCGCAGACTTGCCGACGCGGACCTTCACGCCCAGCACCAGGTCCTTGTGCTCGCGCGCCACCCGCACCGCCTCCCGCGCGTCGAGCAGGCGCATGTCGGCGCTCTCGCCCACCATCACCGCCTTCGAGAAGGCGAAGATGCCGGGGAAGGAGACGTTGAGGTACGGCAGGATGCGGACCGGTGAGGTCTCGATCACGTGCTTGCGGAAGCCGTGGAAGTTGCCAGGTCCGGCGCTGCCGGCATCGATGAAGGTCGTGACGCCTCCGGACCGTGCGAGCAACTCTGCCTCTACGCCGAGCGAAGTGCCGCCCCAATAGACGTGCGTGTGCAGGTCGATGAGGCCAGGCGACACGATCTTGCCCGAGACGTCGCGCGTGTCGTTGCCCGACAGGCCATCGCCGATGGCGGCGACCTTGCCGCCGGCGAAGGCGATGTCGGTCACACGGTCGATGCCCTGTGAGGGGTCGATCACCCGGCCGCCCTTGAGAACCAGATCGTTCATACTCTTCGTTTCCTTCCAACGCGTGTCACTTGCCCATCCTACTCCACTCGCGCCCCAGTGCCCCAGCGCGAGGCAGGGCGAGGTCTTCGAGGCCCAGCCAGTCCGCCATCAGGCGAAGCTCCTCGCGCATCGGCTCGGCCACGTCGCGCGCCTCGATGCCGGGTTCGAGATGTGCGGCCGGCACCAGCAGCTTCGAGTTCGCTCGGTCCGACTTGAGGTCGATTCGGCCGACGAGCCGGTCGCCCAGCAGGAACGGCAGGACGTAGTAGCCGTGCTTGCGCTTGGCGGCTGGCGTGTAGATCTCGATGCGATAGAAGAAATCGAAGATCCGCTCCGTGCGGTCGCGTTCCCAGATCAGCGGATCGAAGGGCGCGAGCAGGGCGCGCGCCTCGATCCGGCGCGGCTGTCGGGCGGCCGGGTCGAGATAGGCCGGCTGTTTCCATCCCTCCACCTCGACCGGGATCAGATCGCCTGCTTCGACCAATTCGGCGAGCCGCGCCTTGGTGTCGGCAACGGGCAGGCGATAGTAGTCGCGCAGGTCGAACTCGGTGGCGACTCCGAGCGCGCGGGCGGACAGGCGCAGCAACTCCCGCTGTGCCTCCTCGGGCGAGGGCGTCGGCAAGGCCTGGATGTTCGCCGGCAGCACGCGCTCGGTGAGATCGTAGACCCGCTCGAACGTGCCGCGTCGCGTCGCGGTCGTGACGATGCCGGCGAAGAACAGCCATTCGAGCGCCAGCTTGCCGTCGTTCCAGCCCCACCACGGCCCGCGCCTGGGGCCGCCGTCAGCCAGCTCGGAGGCGGCGATGGGCCCACGATCCTCGACCTCGCGCCGGACCTCCTCGATATAGGCGGCCTTCTCGCGGCCGAACTCCTGCAGCTTGCCCTTGCTCTTGCTGGTGCCGGCGGCGGCGCGCGCCATGCTCCAGCGCAGCAGCGGATGTGAGGCGAGCGGCAGCAGGGATGCCTCGTGCGCCCAGAATTCGAAGAGGCCGCGGCGACTCCTGCGGCCCCAGGCCAGCTCGTCGAGATGGGCACTGTCGTAGTTGCCGAGCCGCGAGAACAGCGGCAGGTAGTGCGCGCGGGCCAGCACGTTGACCGAATCGATCTGGAGCAAGCCCAGCCGGTCGATGGCGCGCTTCACATGGCCGAGGTTCGAGGCGCCGCCGGGACGCTGGATGCCGAAACCCTGTGCCGCCAGCGCGAGGCGCCGGGCGGCGGCGGCGCCGATCTTGTCAACTTTCCGAGACACGTCGCCACACTAATCCAGGCGCGGCCGCAACGGCCACTGGATAAGGGCGTTGGCGTTCGATTGAGGGAGGATCGTCATGGAGACCCATCGCGGCCGGCTCATCGACCATCTCCATCTGAAGGTGAGGGACCTCGAGGCGTCCAAGCGCTTCTACAAGGCGGCGATGGAAGCGCTCGGCGTGCCGCTCGTCGAGGGCGCGGATCATTTTTTCGCCGACGAGCTATGGGTCGATGTCGGTCCCGCCGTGGCGCACGTGCACTTCGCCTTCCAGGCCAGGGATCGCGCCACCGTCGACCGCTTCCATGCCGCGGTCCTGGCGGCGGGTGGTCGCGACAATGGTGCCCCGGGAGAGCGGGATTATCATCCCGGCTACTACGCGGCGTTCGCCTTCGATCCCGACGGCAACAATGTCGAGGCCGTTCATCACGGTCCGCACAATCGCTCGGCGGACAGCGTCCATATTACCTGGTGAACGGCGTGGGGCTCAGTTCGGCTTGACCATCGCCTTCAGGCGCCGATCGGAGAGATCGGCCCTGTTGCCCTTGTAGTCCCTCAGGACGTCGTTGGAGTCGATCGCCGGCACGCCCATCTCGCGCGCGACGACGGCGCCCTCGCGCGAGTAACGCAGGAGCAATCGATCGCCAGGACGGCGGCGACGGGAAGCCCACCAGGAGGATCAGGCTGAAGAGGATCCTCTTCCAGAGCGGAAGGTTGGCTGCCGTCGTTTTCCCCGGTTGCGTCATGCGTTCAGTTCCGCGCTCCCCAATGCGCGGCGACTATCGGTCAGGCCGCCGTTTGGTCCAATGCGGATGGCCTGCTCACTGGGCCTCAAGCCGCTTCAGAGCCTTCGCGACCGCTTCGGCCTGCCGGTTGGAGACATGCCCATTGGCCCTGAATTCGCTCACGACCTTCCTGAGGAACGGACTGCGCCCGGTGTGAAGTTCGGCGCGCTTCATCAGCGCCTCATGGATGTGGGCTGGCCCGCGATTTCGCGCCGCCTGGCGTGCCCGAAAGACCTTGACGGCGATGGCCACGACAAGCGCCACGCCCACGACGATCAGGATTTCAATCGGCTGCATGATTCCCCAAGCCTGTGCCGGCAGCCGGTCAGCCGACGCCGAGCGCCGTCTCGGCCCGCTGCGCCATCGCCAGCAACGGACGGTCGTGTAGGCGCGGCGCGACGATCTGCAGGCCGACCGGCAGTCCCTCACGACCGGCACCGCAGGGGATCGAGATGCCCGGTACGAGGGCGAGATTGAACAGCGGCGTGAAGGCGGCGTGGCCGCGCGGCCCCACCTCCCTGTTCTCGATGATCTTCGGATAGACCTGCTCGACCGGCCAGGAGACGCAGGCGGTCGTCGGCGTCAGCAGGTAGTCGTACTCGGTGAAGAACTGCGCCACCGCGCGGGCACAGGCGTCGGCGAAGCGGAAGGCGGCGACGACATCGGTTCCTTGCACGGACCGGCCGCGCTCGATCAGGCCCGAAAGGTTGTCGCCAAACAGATTGTGGTCGGCTGCCTGTTGCTTGCCGTAGAGGAGGGCGGAGGCCGAGCTGTTCACCGCCGCGAAAGCGCTTTCGGACGTCTCGTCGGGCCACGTGACGTCGGCTTCTTCGATGCGCCAGCCGGCAGCGCGCAGCTTTGCAACGGCAGACTCGAAAGCCGCCATGACATCGGGATCGACGGCGACGCCGAGGCCGAGCCGCGGACTCACGGCGATGCGTGGGCTGCTGGGCGGCGGCACGTCGAGCAGCGCCACGGAATGCGGGTCCCGCCGGTCGGGGCCGGCCATCACCTCGAAGGCGACCTTGGCATCTGCGACCGTGCGGCCCATCGGCGCCGTCACACCGTAGAGCGGGCCATAGGCGCCGCCGAAACCGAACGGAGCGGGGATGGCGCCGGCCGAGGTCTTGAGGCCGACGACGCCGCAATGCGAGGCAGGCCGTCGGCCCGAGCCGCCGCCGTCAGTGCCGAGGGCTATCGGCGAGAAGCCGGCGGCGAGCGCCGCCGCAGCGCCGCCGGAAGAGCCGCCCGGAGTCAGGGCAGGATTCATCGGATGGCGGGAGGGGCCGTAGACCTTGTTCTCGGTGTGGCCCTTGGCCGCCATCTCCGGCGTGTTGGTCATGCCGAGGAAGACGCCGCCGGCGGCCTTCAGTCGCTCGACGGCGACGGCATCGCGGGGCGGCTTGAAGTCCTTGTAGAGGAGCGAACCGTTGGTGACGGTTCGGCCCTGCACCCAGGTCGTGTCCTTGACGGTGTAGGGCACACCCAGAATGGCGCCGTCGAAGCCCTGCTTGCGTCTCGCATCGACGGCATCGGCGGAGGCGCGCGCCTCGGCGGGATCGAAGTCGACGATGGCGGTGAGCTGCTTGTTCCGCGCCTCGACGCGGTCGATGGCCATCTCGGCCACGTCACGCGCTTTGGTCTTGCCCGTCCGCACGGCGGCGGCAATGGCGGCGGCGCCCCGGTCCAGCAATTCGGTCATCTTTTTTTCCTCATCTGCCTGCTTTCTTAGCATGATAGCGTGCGCCGCCATGACGTTGGAGAGCGACCTATACGCGCCTGTGAAGGCGTTGCTCGAAGGACAGGGCTATGTCGTCAAAGGCGAGGTGCGCGGCTGCGACGTGGTGGCGGTGCGCGGCAGCGAGCCGCCCGTGGTGGTCGAGCTGAAGCGCACCTTCGGGCTGGGGCTCGTCCTGCAGGGCGTCGACCGGCTGGCGCTGACCGATCTCGTCTATCTTGCGGTGGGCCAATGGCCCAAGCAGATGAAGAACGTGAAGAAGCTGTGCCGCCGGCTGGGGCTGGGCTTCATCGTGGTCGCCAAGGGCAAGGCCGACGTGGTGCTCGATCCCGCGCCCTACGCGCCGCGCCAGAACAAGCGCAAGGCAGGCCGCATGCTGGGCGAACATGCCCGCCGGGTGGGCGATCCCAATCTCGGCGGCCAGGCGATGCGGGCGCCGCTGATGACCGCCTACCGCCAGGAGGCGCTGCGCTGCGCCGAGTTGCTGGCGGCGAACGGGCCGATGAAGGTCGCGGCGCTGCGCGCGGCCTGCGATGCCCCGAAAGCGGCCCAGATCCTGCAACAGGATGTCTATGGTTGGTTCGAGAGGGTGGAGCGCGGTGTCTATGCGATTACGCCGAAAGGGCGCGAAGGTCTGGAGCGGTTCGACCGCAAGCCGGCTTGAATGCTGATCGCGCACCTCTCCGATCCGCATGTTCGTCCGGACGGCGAACTGTACCAGGGAGTCGTCGATTCGAATGCGCAGTTCGCAGCGGCGATTGCGCATGTGAACGCGCTCGATCCCCGACCCGACCTTGTGCTGCTGAGCGGCGATCTCGTGGATCATGGCCAGGCCGACGAATACGCCATGCTGACCCGGCTGCTGGCATCGCTCGACGTGCCGGTGCTGGCGATCCCGGGCAACCATGACGAGCGCGAAGCCTTCCGGCGGGCATTTGCCGGACACTCGTGGCTGCCGGCGCAGGGCCCCATCGATTACGCGGTCGGCGATCGAGGTCCCGTGCGCGTCGTGGCCGTCGACGTCACCCTGCCGGGTTTGCACCACGGCGCAATGAGCGAGGAGGGTGCGGCCTGGCTCGATCGCGTGCTGGCGGCGGAACCGTCGCGCCCGACGATCGTGATGATGCATCAGCCGCCGTTCGACACCGGCATTCCCTACATGGATCCCTATTCGTGTCGTGAAGGACAGCGGCTGTCCGCCGTCCTGGCGCGACACAAGCAGGTCGAGCGTCTCCTGTGCGGCCATGTCCATCGTGTCATGCAGTTGCGCTTCGGCGGCACGACCTTGTGCACCGCGCCATCGACGACGACGACGATCGCGTTGCAGCTCCGGCCCGATGCCAGGCCGGCGTCATACATCGAGCCCTCGGCGATGTTGCTGCATCATTGGCAGGAAGGGACGGGGCTCATCACGCACTTCGTCCCGATCGGGACGTTTCCGGGGCCTTATCCCTTCGCCTGAACGGGCCGCTTGCTCTTCAGCTTCAGGAGCCTTGCGGCATTGCCACCCAGGATCGCCTGCTTGTCGGAAGCCGTGAGCTTTGCGCCCGACACGAATTCGATGGGCTCGTACATGCCCATGTCGAATGGATAGTCGGTGCCCATCAGGATGCGATCGCTGCCGTAGGTCTTCACGAGATATTCGAGCTGGCTCTCCTCGAACACGATCGTGTCGAAGTACATCTTCTTCAGGTACCAGCTCGGCTTCTTCTTGATGCAGAGACGGCAGTCCGAGCGCGCGCCGTGGGCATGGTCCATGCGGCCGGCATAGGCGGGCAGGAAGCCGCCGCCGTGCGCCACGCAGACCTTGAGCTTGGGATAGGCGTCGAGCACGCCGCCGAAGATCAGGTGGCTGACGGCCACGGTGGAATCGAGCGGGTTGCCGATAACGTTGCTGAAATAGTGTTCGGAGAAGCGGCGCCCGTCGGGAAAGCCGTTGGGATGCAGGAAGACCAGCACGCCCAGCTCTTCGGCCTTGGCGAAGACCGGCCGGAACTTCTGCTCGGAGAGGTCGGCGCCCGCGACGTTGGTGCAGAGTTCGACGCCGCGCAGGCCGAGCGTTTTCACCGCACGCTCGAGTTCAGCCACTGCGAATTCAGGAGCCTGCATGGGCACGGTGCCCAGTCCGACGAGGCGGTCCGGGTGCCTGGCGACGGTAGCCGCAATGTTGTCATTGATCAGGCGTGCCGCGTCGCGGCCGAGCTCCGGCGGCGTCCAGTAGAAGTATTGCGGCGGGGCCGGCGAGATCGCCTGGATGTCGACGCCCATCTTGTCCATGTCGGCGATGCGTCGCTCGACCGAGGTGAGCATGGGGCGGACCGTCTCGGTCTGGGCCTTCTGGACGGCACGCGTGGCCTCGTTGGAGAAGCGGCCCATCGGCTCGTCAGGCGCGATTCCCGAGGCGGCAACCAATGCGGCCGCTTCGGGCGAAACGATATGGCAGTGGATGTCTATCACCGGTCCGGAGGTCCTTCGGGCGCCCCGCTTCGCTGCGGCAGCGAGACGGCGCGGGCTCGGATCGCAGGTATACAGCATGGCGGCGGTCCTCCTGTTTCGTTGTTGTTGAAACGATAGGCCCGCTGCCGTGTCCGTCAAATCGCTTCCTCAGAATATCTGGAGGAAGAGCATATAGAGGCCGGCCGACAGGGCGATGGCGCAGGGCAGGGTGAGCACCCAGGCCATCAGCAGGTTGCGGACCGTGGCCCATTGCAGTCCCGAGCCGTTGGCCGCCATCGTGCCCGCGACGCCCGACGACAGGACGTGCGTCGTGGACACCGGCAGGCCGTAGATGTCGGCGGCGGCGATGGTGCCGGCCGCCACCAGCTCGGCCGACGCGCCCTGCGCATAGGTGAGATGGCTCTTGCCGATCCTCTCGCCGACCGTGACGACGATGCGCTTCCAGCCAATCATGGTGCCGAGGCCCAGCGCGATCGCCACCGCGACCTTGACCCAGGTCGGGATGAACCGCGTCGCCATGTCGAGTTCCTTCTTGTAGATGTTGAGGGCGGCCGCCTCTGGTTTGGTGAGCGAGTTCTCCTTGTCCTTCATCATGAAGCGCAGGGCCTCCGATGCGAGATACATGTCGTTACGCGTGTTGCTGACGGCTTCGGCCGGGATCTTGTCGACCGAGCCGTACTTGTCGACTTGGTCGGCGATCTCCTTCACCAGCGCGGCGAGAGACACGTAGGTACCCTCGCTCATCTTGCGCTGCGAGATATAGCTCGTAACGGCGGGCCGCGGATTGCCGAGCACATTGTAGCCCGCGGCCTGCTTCTCGATCACGACCGCCGCGGCGGCCGAGGCCGCCTGGAAGGACTCCATCTGGCTCGGCGCCGGCGTGCGGTTCAGTGCGTAGGCGGTGGGCACCGTGCCGATCAGGATCAGCATGATGAGGCCCATGCCCTTCTGTCCGTCGTTCGAGCCGTGCGCGAAGCTTACGCCTGTGCAGGTCAGGATGAGGATGCCGCGGATCCACCACGGCGGCGGCTCCTTGCCCTTCGGCTCGGCGTAGAGCGCGGGATTGCGGACCAGCACCTTCAGCGACAGGAGCACCAGGCCCGCCGCGCAGAAGCCGAACAGCGGCGAGAGCAGCAGCGCGTAGCCGATCTCCGTCGCCTTGCTCCAGTCCACGCCCGAGGTCCCGTCGATGCCGCGCGCCAGCGCGTTGGCGATACCGACGCCGATGATCGAGCCGATCAGCGTGTGCGAACTCGAGGCCGGGAGACCGAGCCACCAGGTACCGAGGTTCCAGATGATGGCGGCGATCAGCAGGGCAAAGACCATGGCGAAGCCGGCGCTGCTGCCGACCTGCAGGATCAGCTCGACCGGCAGGAGCGAGACGATGCCGAAGGCGACGGCGCCGGTGGAAGTCAGTACGCCCAGGAAGTTGAAGACCCCCGACCAGACGACGGCGAGCTCTGCCGGCAGCGAGTGGGTGTAGATCACTGTGGCGACCGCATTGGCGGTGTCGTGGAAGCCGTTCACGAACTCGAAGCCGAGTGCAATCAGCAGCGCCACGAAGAGCAACAGGAACGGCAGGAGGGTCGTGATCCTGGTGCCCGCCGCGTTGACGTCGGCGTAGACGCTGTACACGACATACAGGAATCCGCCCGTCAGCAAGCCGACGAACAGGATCAGGGAAAGCGGATTGAAGCCCTTGTCGAGATCGGGGCGTGGGCTGGGGGCCGCCGGTTCGATCGGCGGTGCCTGCATGGCGACATTGGTCATGATTCTCCCCTCGAGAAACTGCAGGGGGATAATTGCCGGATCTCTTGACGCGCCCGTGACAATGGGCTCAGGGGCCCTGTACTTACCGGTTTCAGCGCGGATGCAACCGCAGGGGCCTTGAGGCATTATCGCGCTCGCATGCGCACCCTCGAGATCGTCCACCGCACTCGTTACGAATATTCCGAGCCGGTGTCGCTCGGCGAACACCGGCTGATGTTCCGGCCGCGCGACAGCCACGACCTGCGGCTTCTTCGCACGGGATTGGTGATCGAACCGGCCGCCCAAGTCCGGTGGATCCACGACCCGTTTGGCAATTCGATCGCCATCGCCTCGTTCGAAGGCACCACCCAGGTGCTCGAACTGCTCAGCACGATCCAGCTGGAGCATTTCGGCGTGCCGCCGGAGCTGCCGCCAATCGAGGAGTTCGCCCGGACCTTGCCCTTCAGCTATGCGGCGGAAGAGGCGCCCGACCTCGCACGCTACATCGAGCGCGCCTATCCGGACCCCAATGCGATCGTCGGTCCGTGGACCAAGCAGTTCATGGAAGGCGAGGGCGGCAACGATACGTTCGAGCTCCTGAAGCGGCTCTGCGTGGGCATCCAGCAGAAGCTGAAATACGCGATGCGCTTCGAGATCGGCACGCAGGTACCCGCCGTCACGCTCGAGACCGGCGGCGGCACCTGCCGCGACTATGCGCTCCTGATGATCGAATGCTGCCGTTCGCTCGGCCTCGCGGCGCGGTTCATCACGGGCTACCTCTACGATCCCGCGCTCGACACTGCGCCGGGCGAGGCGACGACGCATGCCTATCCGCACGCCTGGATGGAGGTCTACCTGCCGGGCGCCGGCTGGGTGGAGTTCGACCCGACCAACGGCATCGTGGGCAGCGAGCGACTGATCCGCGTGGCGGTCGGTCGAGACCCGGAGCAGGCCATGCCGATCAAGGGCACATTCACCGGATCATCCGAGGTTACCGTCAATGCCTCGGTCGACGTGCAGGTTCATACGCTCGACTCCCTGCCCGTCGCCGATCCGGCGGTTCCGCTGGAACCAGCTTCATCACAGGCACCGACGGTCCCGCCGGCCGCTGCGCCAACGGAGCCTGCAGCCCCGGCCGCCCAGGCGTCGCCCACCCAAGCCCTTTGACAATGCAGAAATACAGCGGTTGAGTGCAAAATACGGTCGTGATGCGTCCCGACGATACTGGGGGAGTGATTTCTGGGCGTCTCGATAAATGGGCTGCTGCGTGGCTTGCTGGGCCTCGGCGGGCTTCTTCTCGTCTGGTTCGCATGGCCGGTGATGAAGAGCGCATGGCAGGCACAGCAGGCCGACAGTGCGGCAACGGCGCTCCGCCTTAACTACAGACTATCCCTCGACGCCTTGCTGAATGCCATCGACAGGCTCGACCGCGCCGTCGATCTCGACCCGACGGCGGGTCGTTACTTCCAGCGGTCCGAGCTGCTGGCCGGCGCGGCCCTGTCGCCCAATTTCGCACCCACTGCCCAGCAGCGCACCGAATGGCTGAAACGTGCCGAGGATGACCTCCGCGCGGGCCTGGGTGACGACCCCGCCAGGGGGATACAGTGGCTGCGGCTCTCGTCCGTCCGGCTGGCGCTCGGCGGACCCTCGCAGGCGTCGGTCGCGCCGCTCCTGATGTCGATCGATACCGCACCCATGCTTCTGCCGCTGTGGCCGGTGCGGTTGAGGCTGGTCCTCGACAACTGGCAGGCACTGACGACCGCCCAACGCGAGACGGTCGCCCTCTATGTCGCGCGGACCTGGCAGCTTTCGCCCAACCACGAGTGGTTCGCCGACGCCATCCGCACCCCGGTCGACGAGCTGTTCGTCCGCTATTTCGTCCGCAACGAGGCCGGCGCCCAGGAAGAGCTGACCCGTCTGCTGACGGAGCGCCGGAAAAAGAAGTCATGACGCAATGGACTGAAAAGGGCCACGAACCGGGCGTGGTCGTGCTTCGCGACTGGCAGTGGTTCGTCCGTCGCACCATCGACAAGATCGTGGTCTTCGTCTTCTTCGCCATGGTCGTGCTGGCCGCCCTGCCCATGGGGGCCAATCGGGACTGGGCATGGGCTCCGCTCTGCGTGATGCTCGGCCTGATCGCGATTCCGGTTTCGCTCGGGCTCGGCGCCCGCGGTGGGCATGCCGTGGGGGCGCTCGAACGTCTGCCGTTGCTGGTGCTGGTCGGCTGCTGGCTCTTCTTTGCGGCATTCGCGTTGTGGCAGATGACGACATGGACGCCCCTCACGGCCGACGCCTGGCTGTTCACCCGTGCCGCCGAGATCCTGGGCAGTGCCCATGCGCCGATCCCGGCGATTGCCGCCGACGCGGCCCGCAACTCGCTCCTGAAATGCCTGGCCTGCGCGCTGATCTTCCTGATGGCGCGCGCCCTGTGCCGCGACCGCGACAATGCGCGATGGTTCCTCGTTGCGCTCGTCGCCAGCGGCGTTCTGGTGGTGAGCTATGGCATTGCGATGCAGATGTCGACGAACTCCTGCTACCTCGGCGGCTACTTGCGCAAGCAGTTCGAACTCACTCTGGGCGATCGCTGTTTGATGGGCGGCACCTTCGTGAACAGCAATTCGTTCGCCTGCTACATGGGCATGTGCGTGGTCGCAGCCCTCGCGCTGGTCTTCAGCGGTCACCGCAGGAAGGTCAACGTCCCGTACGGCTACGACGAAGGAGACGACGTCCGCCTCGTGGACTGGTTCACCGGCCCGCGCGTCGTCCTGCTTGCCCTCTCGCTGTTGATGCTGGGGGGCATGCTGATGTCGGCATCTCGCGCGGGTTTCGGCGCGTCGGTGGCCGGGATGCTGATCCTCGGCCTACTTCTCATGCGAGGCCGCTGGCGATCGCGCCCGGAGCTTGGCCGCATCTTCTTCGTCGGACTTGCGGTTTTTCTCGTGGTCGGCGGCGTCGCCGGCAGTGGCATGCTCTACAAGTTTGCCGCCGCGGCCGACGATTCATCGCGCCTGCGGATCTGGGCGGCCGCATTCCAGGCGATTGCGATGTCCCCCTGGCTGGGTTGGGGGTTGGGCGGCTTCGGCGACGTCTTCGCGCTCCTGCAGCCCTCCAACAGCCTGCAGCCCAACGACATCGCCCACTCGACCCCGCTCGAGACGGTGGTCGAACTCGGCGTGGTCGCGGCAATCCCCGCGATGGTCGTGGTGGCATTGCCCTGGGCGGTCTGCTTGCGCGGCGCCCTGACGCGCCGCCTCGCCCATCGCTACCTGCCGATTGCAGCCTTCTCGGTCGCCACCGTTCCGATCCTTCATTCCCTCATCGACTTCAGCCTTCAGATCCCAGCCATCGGCTTCGTGACGGCAGCCCTGCTCGGCATGGGGTGGGCGCAGTCGTTCGGCCGCCGGGACCGGTCAGAGCAAAGCTTTACGCCGCAGGAATGATGGCGATATAGTCATCGCGGGTGCAAGTATGCCGCAGTGGCATGCCCGGAACGGGAAGTTCGGGTGAGGAAGCGCAGCGTATGAGCGTGGAGACGTTCGGCCGGGTCCTGCGGGAATGGCCGATGATGCCACATGGGGAGACGGCGTGCCGAGAGCCATCACGGCTGAGGTAGAGGAGTCATCCGCGGAACAACGGACGTCCGGTATGCCGCGCATGCGGTCGGCGCCCCAGCGTTTCATCGAAACCTGGGTCGATGCCGTGCTCGGCTTCCTGTTCTGCGTCGTGCTGCCGATCCCGCTCTATGCGACCGACGAGCCGTTCGTCGGCCCGTTCGACGCGTCCGAGCTCACCATCGTCACCACCGCCGTCGCCTACGCGATCGTCTGGTACTGCGGCCGTCGGCTGGACGCATTTCCGGGGGCCGGGCTCAATGCGGCACAGGTCGCGCCGGTGGCAGTGATCACCTACGCCCTGATCGCCGCCATCCTCCTGTTGCTGCGTCTCGACTATTCGCGCGTCCAGCTTTTCGGCAGCGGGTTTCTCACCATGCTCTGGATGGCAGTGATCGCACAGCTTCGCGGGCGTTACCTCGTCCGCAACTACGCCGTGACGCCTCATTCGGCGATCGCCTCGCTGCCGCAGCTTCCGACCTGCCGCTGGCTCGATTTCGGCGATGTGCGCCAGCGGCGCCTGAGAGTCGATGCGATCGTGGCCGATCTCAGCCGTGACCTTGGAGAGGGCCAGCTCGCCGCCCTTGCCGATGCGGCCATCGCGGGCGTGCCGGTACTCGACCGGCGCTATGTCGTGGAGAACATGACCGGCCGCACGCCGCTCAGCGGCCTGTCGCCCAATGAATTCGGATCGCTGCTGCCGTCGCGCCAGTACCTCGTCGTCCGGCGAGCCCTCGAATGGACTTTGACCGTTCTCTTTCTGCCGCTGCTGCTTCCGATCATCGCGGTCGTGGCGCTGATCGTCCGGCTCGACAGTCCGGGGCCGGTGTTCTTCCTGCAGACCCGCATCGGCCGGCGCGGTCGCGCCTTCCGGATGATCAAGTTCCGCACGATGTTCGTCGGGGTGCCGGGCCCCAGCTTCACGACCTCATCCGACCCCCGCATCACGCGAAGCGGCCACTTCTTGAGGCGCTGCCGGCTCGACGAGCTGCCGCAGCTCTTCAACATCCTGAAGGGCGACATGAGCTGGGTCGGCCCGCGGCCCGAGGCGGCCTCTCTGGAAAAGGGCTATGTCCGCGACATCGAGCACTTCGCGCTGCGCGGCATCGTGCGGCCGGGTGTCACCGGCTGGGCGCAGATCAACCAGGGCTATGCCCACGAAGCCGACGCGATGCGCTCGAAACTCGAGTACGACCTCTACTACCTGAAGCACTGCTCGCTGTGGCTCGACATGGTAATCGTCCTCAGGACCTTCGCGGTGGTGTTCCGCGGCACCGGCGCGCGCTAGGTTCCGGGCCGGATCATGTGCGGCATAGCAGGCATCCACGCCTATCTCGACGTTGCGCCGCCGGTCGACCGCGGCGAGCTGGTTCGCATGAGCGAGCGCATGGTCGCGCGCGGGCCCGACGGCAGTGGCCTGTGGGTGAGCGGGGACGGCCGCACGGGCTTCGGCCATCTCCGGCTCGCCATCATCGACCTGTCCGAAGGTGGCGCGCAGCCGATGCATGCGAGCGATGGACGCCTCACGATCACCTTCAACGGCGAGATCTACAATTACCGCGAACTGCGGGCCGAACTGCAGGCGAGGGGGCGCACCTTCCGCAGCGGATCGGATACCGAGGTCCTGCTGCAGCTCTATGCAGAGTACGGCGCCGCGATGGTCGGCCGGCTGCGCGGCATGTTCGCCTTCGGCCTGTGGGACGCGGACAAGCGGACGATGCTGCTGGCGCGCGATCCGCTCGGCATCAAGCCGCTCTACTGGGCCGATGACGGCTGGACCCTGCGCTTCGCCTCGCAGGCCAAGGCGTTGCTGGCGGGCGGCGCGGTGTCGCGCGACCCGGATCCTGCCGGGATCGTCGGGTTCCATCTCTTCGGCAGCGTACCCGAACCCTTCACGGTCTGGCGCAGCATCCAGTCGCTGCCGGCCGGGACGATGCTTACCGTCGACGCCACCGGACCCGGCCTCCCGCAGCGCTACTACGACGTGGCGACGGCCCTGACCGAGCGGGCTGCGCCGGCCGCGGCGCCGGGTGACTCTCGCAGACGCGTCGCGGAAGCCGTTCGTGATTCGGTTCGCCATCATCTCGTCGCGGACGTACCGGTCGCGGTGTTCCTCTCCGCCGGCATCGATTCGGGGGTGTTGCTGGGAACGATGGCGGGGCTGGGCGCGCGCGACGTCACCGCCGTGACGCTGGGCTTCGCGGAATTCGAGGGACTGGCGCTCGACGAAGCCCCGCTGGCGGCCGAAGTGGCGGCGCGCTACGGCGCGCGCCATATCGTCCGCACCGTCGACCGTGCCGAGTTCGAGCGAGACCTGCCGGCGATAATGGATGCGATGGACCTGCCGACGGTCGACGGCATCAACACCTGGTTCGTCGCCAAGGCCGCGCGCGAGGCGGGCATCAAGGTCGCGTTGAGCGGGCTCGGCGCCGACGAATGCTTCGGCGGCTACCCGTCCTTCACCGACGTGCCGCGCAGCGTACACTGGTTGCGGCCGGTCTCCTGGCTGCCGGGCCTGGGGGCATTGGCGCGATGGGGCTTGTCCGGCGCCATCGCCGCCGGACTTCGCCTGCATCCCAAGGCGGCAGGGGTGCTGCAGTATGGCGGCAACTGGGCGGGGGCCTATCTGCTGCGGCGCGGCGTCTACATGCCGTGGGAGCTCGACGACGTCCTCGATCCGGCACTGGTCCAGGAAGGGCTGCGTCGCCTCGCGCCGCTCAGCCGGATCGCCGCCGCCCTCGAGGCCGGCCATCGTCTGGGCGACTTCGACCGCGTGGCGGCGCTGGAGACATCGCTCTACATGCGCAACCAGCTTCTGCGGGATGCCGACTGGGCGGGCATGTCGCAGGGCGTCGAGATCCGCGTGCCGTTCGTCGACCCGTTCTTCATCGCGGCGCTTCCGCCCGGCCCGGTGCTGGCCGGCATGAATGCCAAGGATGCGATTGCCGAGGTGCCGAGCCCGCCGCTGCCGGACAGCGTCCGCCACCGGCGCAAGACCGGCTTTTCGACGCCGCTCGGGCGCTGGCTGCAGGACGCGGCCGGCGCACCCCGGCAACCGGGGATCGATTTCTCCGCGGCCTCGCGGGCCTGGGCGCTCAACGTCTGGCGCGCCGGCTGGACCGGCCCGGCGGCGGCCTAAGCGACGCAATGGGGACTCGCATCCTCGCTCTCGTCGGCGACTGCTACGGCGCGCGCGGCGGCATCGCACGCTACAATCAGGATCTGTTCGACGCGCTGGCCGACGGTGATACGGAGATCCTTGTCCTGCCGCGCCACGGCGACGCCCGTGGGATGGCGCTTCCTCCCGGCGTGCGTCAGAAGCCGCCGATCTTCGGCCGGCTCGGCTATTCGCTGGCGGCGATCGTCGCGGCGTGGCGCTTCCGGCCCATCGACACCGTATTCTGCGGTCACGTCTTCATGGCGCCGCTGGGCTTCCTGCTCGCCCGGCTGTTCGGCGCGCGTTACTGGGTGCAGGCGCATGGCACCGATGTCTGGCAGGACCTCCGAGGTCTCGTGCAGTGCCTGATCCGGAACGCCGATCTCGTGAGCACGGTCAGCCGCGAGACGCGTCGTATTCTGCTCGCCCGGGTCGACCTGCCGCCGGAACGCGTGCGCGTTCTGCCGGATACGGTGCAAGATGTTTTCACGCCGGGGCCGGCGCCCGCCGCGTTGCGCGACCGTCTGAAGCTCGGCGCAGGCCCCGTCCTCCTCACGGTCGGGCGGCTCGCCTCGAACGAGCGCTACAAGGGCCACGAGCCGGTCTTCTCCGTCCTCGCGGGTTTGCGCAGGAAATTCCCCGATCTCGTCCATGTCGTGGCGGGCGACGGCGATGACAGGCAGCGTCTCGAAGCGGTCGCCGCCGAACTGGCGCCGGGTGCCGTGCGTTTCCTGGGATTCGTGCCCGATGCGGAACTGCCGGACCTCTACCGTCTGGCCGACCTGTTCGTGATGCCGAGCACGGAGGAGGGGTTCGGCATCGTCTATCTCGAGGCGGCGGCCTGCGGTTTGCGGGTCGTCGGCGGGAAGGGGGGCGGCACGGCCGATGCCATTCCCGACGAGCGTGTCGGTGTGATCGTCGATCCCGCCGACCGCGCGGCGCTGGCCGCCGCGATCGAGCAGCAATTGGAGAGGGGCAAGGCCGATCCGGCGGCCGTCGAACCCTATCGGCGGTCGCATTTTGTCGCCGCTGCGCGCGCACTCTATGCTCGCCTGATGGCCCAGCCGCGTCGTATGAGTTCCGGCCTATGATAGTCAGTGATCGCCCTTCGCAGCGGCTCATCCTCGAGGCCGGACGTGCCGACCGGCAGTACTGGGCCGACATCTGGCGATACCGCGAACTCTTTTTCATCCTTGCCTGGCGCGACGTCGCGGTGCGCTACAAGCAGACGGTGATCGGCCTGGCCTGGGCCTTCGTCCGGCCGTTTGTGACCATGGTCGTCTTCACGATCGTGTTCGGCAAGCTTGCCAGGCTGCCGACCGAAGGCGACGCGCCTTATGCGGTGCTGGTCTTCGCCGGCCTGCTGCCATGGACTCTCGCTTCGTCGATCCTGAGCGACGCGTCGAACAGCGTCATCACGAACTCGCAACTCGTCAGCAAGGTCTATTTCCCGCGCATCATCATTCCCTTCGCGACCGTGATGGTGGCCCTCGTGGACTTCGGCGTGAGCCTGCTCATCCTGATCGGAGTCATGGCGTGGTACGGTGTCGTGCCGGACTGGCACATCCTGCTGCTGCCGGTCTTCGTCGTGCTGGCGGTGCTGGTGGCCATCGGACCGGCGCTGTGGGCGGCCGCGATGATCGTGAAGTACCGTGACTTCCGCTTCATCATCCCGTTCGTCATCCAGGTCGGTCTCTACGTTTCCCCGGTCGGCTTTTCCACCAAGGTCGTACCGCCGGAATGGCAGCTGCTCTACAGCGTGAACCCGATCGTGGGCGTGATCGATGGTTTCCGCTGGGCCATCCTGGGCGGCGACAGTCCGCTCTACCTGCCGGGTTTCGCGGTCAGCATGCTCGTCGCTGCCGGCATGCTTTGGCTCGGCATCCACACGTTCCGCCGCACCGAGCGCGGCTTCGCCGACCTGATCTGAGCATGTCCGACGTCGTCATCCGCGCCGAGAAGCTCGGCAAGAAGTTCGTCATCGGGCACCAGGTCGAGTATTCGGCCATCCTTGGCGAGGCGCTGGTGCGCAGCGCCCGCGGCATGGCGCGCCGCGCGGTCGACATGCTGCGCGGCCGTGCCGTCGTCGAGGGCGACGAGGTCGAGGAATTCTGGGCGCTGCGCGACGTCGATTTCGAGATCCGGCGCGGCGAGGTGGTCAGCATCATCGGCCACAATGGTGCTGGCAAGACGACGCTGCTCAAGATCCTGTCGCGCATCCTCGAGCCGACGCTGGGCAGGGTCGAGCTGAACGGCAGGGTCGCCAGCCTGCTCGAGGTGGGTACCGGCTTCCACCAGGAACTCACGGGTCGAGAGAACATCTTCCTGAACGGCGCCATTCTCGGCATGACGCGCCAGGAGGTGCTGGCACGGTTCGACGAGATCGTCGATTTTTCCGGCGTCGAGAAGTTCATCGACACGCCGGTCAAGCGCTACTCGGTCGGGATGTATGCGCGGCTGGCCTTCTCGGTGGCGGCCCACCTGGAGACAGAGATCCTGTTCGTCGACGAGGTGCTGGCGGTCGGCGATGCGGAATTCCAGAAGCGCTGCCTCGACCGTATGTCGGCGGTTGCGAGTGCAGGACGGACCGTCCTGTTCGTCAGCCATAATCTCGCGGCGGTGGCGGCGCTCACCCGGCGCGGCATTGTGCTGAAGGGCGGCCGGCTCATCTTCGACGGTCCGATCGAGAACGCGATCGCCCACTATTCGGCGTCGCTCAGCAAGGGCAAGGTGTCGCGAGACTGGGGACGCGGCCATCACTCCGCGATCATCTCCGCCGACCTGCTCGATGCGCAGGGGATGCCGACGGATACCTACGAGCCGGGAACACCGTTCAATCTCCGGATCGAGGTCGAGACGGCCAACATGCCCGGCCTGGGGCTCGAGCTGCACCTCCGTGACGCCAACAACCTTCCGGTGGGCTTCTATTCGTCCAGCATCTTCTCGCAGACCCCGCTGCCGAGCCAGGGGCGCCATGTCTGCACGCTGAGCCTCCAGCCGCTTTTCCTGGCGTCGGGTGACTACAGCTTCGACATCTCCACGAACTCGCTCACCATCGTCGTCGATCACGCCGTCGCCAACGCGATCCCGTTCCGGGTCGCCGCGTCGAGCCCGGGCGGCATCGCCTACGACTTCAAGCAAAGCCTCGGCAACGGGGTCCTCGCCATGCAGCTCGCGTCGCCCTTGCGCATCGACTCCAGATCGCCGGAGCCGGCCTGACCGCCGAACCATGCGCCGCACGGTTTGCATCGTCAGTCCCGGCAATCTCGCCTCGAATCCGCGGGTATTGAAGGAAGCGGACGCGCTGCATGGCGCGGGCTACGACGTCACCGCGATCGTCTGCGACTACAACGAAGCGCTGCGCCAGGCCGACGACGAGATCGAGGCGGCGGCTCCCTGGAAGGTGATCCGGGTGCCGCGCGCGCGGGACGAAGGGATCGTGGCACGCGCGGCCGCAGCGCTCGCCCGGCTGCTCGTGTCCCTCGGCCTGTCGGTCCCGGTCGGCGTGGCCGCACGCAGTGCCCGCGCGCCGGTTGCGGCACTCATGCGGCGCACCGCCGAAGTGCCGGCCGACCTCTACATCGCCCACTATGTTGCGGCCTTGCCGGCCGTGGCCGCGGCGGCGCGACGCCATCGCGCGCTCCTCGGATTCGACGCCGAGGACTTCCATTCCGGCGAAGGCACCGGGACGCCGGGCGACGCTTTCCGGATGAAGATGATCGGGATCGTGGAGCAGGCCATCCTGCCGTCGTGCTCGCACATGACCGCCGCCGCTCCCCTGATCGGCAAGGCCTATGCGGCGCGCTACGGGCTGGCCGAGCCGGTCACGGTGCTGAACGTCTTTCCGCTGTCCATGGCGCCGCTCCAGCCGAGACCCGTTCGGTCCCAGAAGGGGACGCCGACACTTCGGGCCTACTGGTTCTCCCAGACGATCGGCCTCGATCGCGGCCTCCAGGCGTTCATCCAGGCGATGACCCGCACGCAAGCGCGTGTCACGCTCGACATCAGAGGCAGCAACCGCTGGGGCCATGGCGATTCATTGCTGGCGTTGGCCGCCTCGCTCGGCCTGGCCGACAGGGTGAGATTGCTGCCGATGGCTCCGCCGGGCGAGATGGTCAGGCTGGCTGCCGACTACGATGTCGGCCTGTCGCTTGAAACCGAGATCAGCGAGAATCGTCGCATCTGCCTTACGAACAAGATCTTCACCTACATGCTGGCCGGTGTGCCGGTGATCCTGAGCGATACGCCGGGCCAGAAGCTGCTGGCGACCGATCTCGGACCGGCGGCCAGGCTGTGCGCCCTGGCCGATCCGGCGGGTCTGGCCGCGACGCTCGACGCGCTTGCCTCGCCGCCCGTCCTCGCCGAGGCTTCGGCAAGCGCGTGGCGTCTCGGCCGTGAACGCTACAACTGGGAGAGGGAGCAGGACGTGCTGCTACAATCGGTGGCTGCCGCCTTCGCGCGACGGGAGGCCGGATCCTGATGCGCCTGCTGCTGACGGCCGATCCGGAGATCGAGGTCCCGCCGCGTCTCTATGGCGGGATCGAGCGCATCGTGGACGTGCTGGTTCGCCGGCTGCGGGCCGCGGGCCACACGGTCGCGCTGGTGGCGCGACCGGGGTCGGAATGTCCCAACGACGGGTTCTTCCCCTGGCCGGGGTCGAGTTCGCTGTCGAGGCGTGACACCGTGCTGAACACGCTCGCCCTCGCCCGGGCGGTGCGGGCCTACAGGCCCGACGTCGTGCACAGCTTCTCGCGCATCGCCTATCTGCTGCCGCATCTGCGCGGCCGCATTCCACTCATCATGTCATTCCAGCGCGAGCCGACGCACCGCACCGTCGGCCTCGCCGTCCGGCTGGCGGCACCCGGACGCCTGACCTTCACCGGCTGCAGCGACTACATTGCGCGCCGTGGCCGGCCGGCGGGTGGCGAGTGGCACGGCATCCCCAACTTCGCGGATACGGAAGGCCTGACGCTCGGGCCATCCGTTCCCGACGATGCGCCGCTGGTCTTCCTGAGCCGGGTCGAGGAGATCAAGGGCGCGCATTGGGCGATCGAGATCGCGCGGCGCACCGGCCGCCGGCTGATCATCGCCGGCAACCATTCGGAGCGGGACGATCCGGAAGGCCGGTTCTGGCGGGAGAAGATCGAGCCGGAGATCGGCAAAGGGGGCATCGAATATGTCGGGCCGGTCGACGATGTGCAGAAGAACGCCCTGCTGGGCGGCGCGCGGGCCATGGTCGTTCCGATCCAGTGGGACGAGCCCTTCGGCATTGTGTTCGCCGAATCGCTGGCCTGCGGCGCGCCGGTGATTTCGTGCCCACGCGGCGCTCTGCCGGAAATCGTTCGCCCCGGCGTCGACGGGTTCCTGATCCGGTCCATCGAGGAAGGCTGCGAGGCGGTAGAGGGCGTGGGCACACTCGACCGCGCGGAATGCCGCCGTCGCGCCGTCGATCACTTTTCGGCCGATGCCGTGGTGACGCGCTACATCGACCTCTATTCCAAGGTGCGCGCCCGTCTGGCGCGGTCATGACTCGTTTCCCGTGACACGTCGTCTCGCCCTGGTCAGCGGACATTTCCCGCCGAGCAATCTCGTGGGCGCGCAAAGGGCGCGTCTGTGGTCGCGCTATCTGCCGGAGTTCGGCTGGGAGCCGGTCGTCGTGACGGGTGACCCGGCGGAATACGAGGAGCGACCCGATCCGGACCTCGAGCGGCTGGTGGCCCCGGGTCTCAAGGTGATCCGCGCGAAGACCCTGTCGACGCGCCCCGTGCGACTGGTCGGCGATATCGGCATCCGTTCCTTCTGGGGCTGCTATCGTGTGCTCGCCAAGATGGCGAAGGCCCGCGAGATCGATTTCGTCATGGTGACGATCCCGTCCAACTTCCTCGCGCCGGTCGGGCGCCTCCTGCATATCCGCCACGGCCTGCCGTTCGGCATCGATTATCAGGATCCATGGGTCAATCGCTGGACGGGCAACGAGAAGCCCTTCTGCCGCGCCTGGGCTTCGAACAAGCTGGCCGAGATCCTCGAGCCCTGGTCGGTACGCGATGCGGCACTGATCACCGGCATGGCGCCGGGTTACGTGGCCGGCATGCTGGAGCGCAATCCCGGGGTCGCGTCGCAAACGGTGCTGGCCTACATGCCGATGGGGACCGCGCCGGAGGACTATGCGCTGGTGCGCAGCCTCGGGCGGGCGCCCTTCCTGTTCGATCCCGCGGACGGCCGCTTCCACATGATCTATGCCGGTGCGCTGCTGCCGGCCGGCTTCGTCGTGCTCGACGCGTTCCTGGCCGGACTGCGCACCTTGCGCGAGCAGGCGCCGCAGGTTGCCGGGAGGCTTGCCGTCCATTTCATCGGCACCGGCAGTTCGCCCGACGATCCGCTGGGCCATCGCGTGCTGCCGCATGCGCGCGCGGCCGGGGTCGAGGAAATGGTGGACGAGCATCCCCATCGCATCGGCTATGTCGATACGCTGAACCATCTCATGCACAGCAGTGCCGTGCTGGTGCTGGGATCGACCGAGGCGCACTACACGCCATCGAAGGTCTTCCAGGCGATGCTGTCGGAACGCCCGGTCTTCGCCTTGCTCCACCGCGACAGCACGGCGGTCGCGATGATCCGGTCTGCCCATGTCGGGGAGGTCCTGACCCTGACCGAGAGTGCATTGCCGTCGGCCGACGCCGTGGCCACTTCGCTTCGGGCCTTTATCGAGCGGCCGGCCCATGACGCGGCTTCCGTGGACCGCAGCGTCTTCGAGGGCTATTCGGCACGCGAGTCGACGCGCCTGTTCGCCGAGGCGCTGGATCGCGCCTGCGCCCGAGGCGGCCCATGAGGCGGCGCGTCGGCTACCTGGCCAGCCATCCGATCCAGTACTACACGCCGCTGTTCCGCGAACTTGCGCGGCGCTGCGATCTCACCGTGTACTTCGCCCACCGGCAGGACGCAGCCGGGCAGGGGCAGGCGGGCTACGGCGTCGGCTTCGACTGGGATGTCGATCTCCTGTCCGGCTATGAGAACCGGTTCCTGGAGAACGTGGCCCGTGTGCCTTCGACCCAATCCTTTGCGGGCTGCAACACGCCAGGGATCGCCGACCTGATTTCGCAGGGCCGCTTCGATGCTTTCGTGGTGCCGGGTTGGTCGCTCCGGTCCTATTGGCAGGCGGTGAGGGCGTGCCGGCGCGCGCGCGTGCCGGTCATGGTGCGGGGCGATTCGCAGCTCGCGGGCCAGCGCCGCGGGGCGGTCGGCCGCGTCAAGGGCGTGGTTTTCCCGCACATGCTGAAACAGTTCGACGCCTGTCTCTATGTCGGCCGGCGCAACCGCGAATATCTCGAACACTATGGTGTGCCGGCCGGCCGGATGTTCTTTTCGCCCCACTGCGTCGACAACGATTTCTTCAGGCGCTTGAGCGATGGGGCGCGGACACCACGCGCGGCGGACGGGCGCCGGCGCGTGCTGTTCGTCGGCCGGCTGGTGGACAGCAAGCGGCCGCTCGATGTCGCGCAGGCCGTCTCGCGGCTCTCCGCAGACGGCCAGCCTGTCGAGCTCGTCGTTGCCGGCGCCGGAGAACTTCGGGGCCGGATGGAGGAGGCCGCCCGAACCGGCGGTGTCGATGCGCGGTTCCTGGGATTCGTCAACCAGAGCCAACTGCCATCGGTCTATGCCTCGTCCGACGTGCTCGTGCTGCCGTCGACCGCGGTCGAGACCTGGGGCCTCGTGGTCAACGAAGCCATGGCCTGCGGCGTCCCGGCGGTGGTGTCCGACGCCGTCGGCTGCGGGCCCGACCTGATCGAGCCGGGGATCACCGGCGCCGTGGCGCCCCTCGACGACGTGCCGGCACTGGCGGCGGCAATCTCGTCGGTTCTCGCGCTCGACATTGGCATGACGCGCCGCGCGCTGGCCGAGCGCATGGAAACCTATTCGCCGGCGCGAGCCGCCGACGGCCTGCTCGAAGCAGCCGATGCCCTTGCCTCCGGGAACCGGCTAAGGTGACGGCGTGAGCGACATTTCCGTCGTCATTCCGACCTTCAACCGCCTGTGGGCCTTGCCGCAGGCCGTCGAGTCGTGCCGGTCCGTCGACGCAAACGTGGAGATCGTCGTCGTCGACGACGGAAGTACGGACGGAACCTGGGACTGGCTGCAGGCGCAGCGGGACATCGTCGCCATCCGTACCGAGAACTGGGGCAAGGACTGGGCGGTCGAGACGGCGCTCCAGGTCGCGCGCGGCGACTATGTCCGCTTCCTCGATTCCGACGACTGGCTTTGCGACCATGCCAACGAGCGTCAGCTCGCGCTCGCCCGGGAGACCGGCGCCGACCTGGTCGTCGCGGGCTACGAGGACTACGACAACGAAACCGGAGAACGGCGGGTCAATGCGTGGGCCGACTGCGACGACTTCGTCGCCCAGCAGCTGGGCGAAGGCTGGTCGTCGCACTATTCGGCCTTCCTGTTCCGCCGCGATCTCATCCGCGGCATCCCGCACCGGCAGGACTTCGCGTTGCGCGACGACCGGCTGTTCATCCTCGAGGTCGCACTGCGCCGGCCGTGCCTGGCGGTCTACCGCGAGCCGGCCTTCGTTCACCGGCGCCATGCCGGCGGGCGTTTGCAGCATACGTCGGGCTTCAGGCGCGACCTCGGCTACTGGACCCACATCTCGATCTACCGCAAGACGCTCGGCCTGCTCGAGGCGCGCGGCGAACTCACGCTCCGCCGCAAGCGCGCCGCCATTCGCATGCTGTGGCCCAATGTGCGGGCGTTCGCGCGAGCCTATCCGCAGGAAGCGGCGGAAGTCGTCGACTGGATCTACCGGCTCGATCCCGGTTTTGTGCCGCCAGTGCGTCCGGCCCTGGCCCTTGCCTACAGATTGCTGGGCTTTGCGACCACGGAACGGCTGCTGCGGCTCAGGAAGTTGCAGCAATGACTTCCGAGGCTGTCGGCAGGCCGGTAGCGACCGAGGAGGGCAAGCGGCTTCGCATCGTACACTGTGTCGGCTTCTATTTCCCGGACTCGACCGGCGGCACCGAGGTCTATGTGCGCGACCTGGTGACGGCGCTGTCACGGCATTCGATGGACGGCTCGATCATCGCCGCGACCGACGGCACCTATGACCGGTATTCGTGGAACGGCGTGGAAGTCGTCCGCTATCCGATCGATGCGCCCGAGATCCAGCGCGTCACCGACAGGGACGTGCGCAGGCGGCGCACCATGTTCCAGGAGATCGTGGAGGCCACGAGACCGGACCTGTTCCACCTGCATTCCTGGACGAGCGGCGCCGGCCTGCGTCATCTCCGGCAGGTGGCGCGGATGGACATTCCCAGCGTCGTCACGATGCACGTGCCGTCGCCGATCTGCATGCGCGGCACGATGCTGCTCAACGACGAACGCCCGTGCGATGGCCGTATCGACGACCGCCGTTGCGCGCGGTGCTGGGCGCTCGACCGTGGCCTGCCGTCGCCGGCAGCCTATCTCGTGGCGCAGTTGCCACGATGGGATGTCACCGACAGCGTGATCTCGCGCCTGTCCCCGCGCGCGGCGACCCTGCTCTCGGCGCGGGCGGCCGCAGCCACGAAAGCGCGGCAGCTGCGTTCGATGGCCACGCTCAGCGAACGCATCGTGGCGCCCAGCGAATGGGTGCGTGCCGCGCTGGCCGAGAATGCGATTCCGCCCGAGAAGGTGGTGGTGTCGGGGCAGTCGGCCAGTGCGGAGTTCTCCGACCGCAAGCCCCGGCCGCTGCAGGGTGTCGATCGCCGGCAGATCGTGATCGGCTTCCTCGGCCGGCTGGAGCGCTACAAGGGCGCCGACTTGCTCGTGCGCGCGCTGGCCGAGCTGCCCGCCGACCTGCCGGTCCTCCTGCGGATTGCCGGCGTCGGCCAGGACGCCCGCTTTACCCGCCGAATGGAGGAGGCGGCCCGGAAGGATCCCCGCATCCAGCTGATGGGACTGGTCGAGCACGAAAAGGTGCCGGAGTTCCTGGCGGACATCGACGTGCTTGCAGTGCCGTCACGCTACATGGAGACGGGGCCGATCGTCGTGCAGGAGGCGCGGGCGCTCGGCATCCCGGTGATGGGTGCCGATCTCGGCGGCATTTCCGAGCGCGTCCATCATGGTGTCGACGGTTGGCTGTTGCCGTTCGACGATCCCGGGCCGTGGGCTGAAGCGATCCGGGTCGCCGCCACCGATCGTGCCGAGGTGGCGCGGTTGTCGAGCAACATGCGTCGGACGCGGTCGATCGACGATGTTGCGTCGGACATGGCCAAGCTCTACCGCGAGATCATGGCCGGTCGGCCGCAAACTGCCGGGGCGTGGTCCTAGTGCCTTCACGCGCGCCCCTCAATCTCTTCTATGAAGAGCCCGATTCCGACCGATGGGTACCTTTCGACCGCTATCCGCGGCGCATGGTGCGCTGGGCGCTGCGCGGTCCGAAGCAACCCGGCGGGACGATGCGCGTCTACCTCAACCTGTGCGCGGGCCTCGACCGTCTGAACGTGCCGTACCGCGTCAATGACTATGGGCATATCCGCGAGAATCCGCACGAACTGGCGTGTGTGGTCGGCCAGCCGCACGTGCTGGCGAAGATTCCGCTGGAAACCCCCATCCTGTTCGGCACGTCGATCTACAATCATCCCAGCGACGATCCGGACCTGCTGCGCCGCCGCAGGATATGCCGCATCCTGGTACCGAGCCCCTGGGTCGAGCGGATGTTCTCGGCGGTCTGGCCGGGCAGTATCAGCGTCTGGCCTGCCGGCATCGACACCGATCGCTGGTCCCCCTCGAAGCGTGCGAACAAGGACGTCGACGTCCTGATCTACGACAAGGTGGCCCGGCATCGCAGCCGCTACATGCGCACCATCGTCGAGCCGTTGCTCGACGAACTCCGGCGCCGCCGCCTCACCGTGCAGACACTTCGCTACGGATTCTACCGCGAGGAACGGTTGCACGACCTCAGCCGGCGTACACGGGCCATGATCTACCTCAGCCATCACGAGACGCAGGGCCTGGCCGCCCAGCAGATGCTGGCTTCGGACGTTCCGCTCCTTGCGTGGGACCATGGCGGATTGTGGAAGGACCCGAAATACGCGCCGCATCTCGTGCGATTCGGGCCGGTGACATCGGTGCCGTACTGGGATGAGCGATGCGGCATGAAATTCAAGGGCGGCAGCGACCTCCTGCCATCCTTCGACAAGTTCTGGTTCGGCGTCGAGGCCGGCCTCTATGCGCCACGCGAGATGATCGCCGAGAATTTCACGCTCGAAGGCCAGGCAATGGCCTATCTGGCGCTGGTCGACAAATACGGTCCCAGAGCGGTATGATTTGAATCAGGGGCCGATCAACGGCGAGCGCGTCCGCCTCGCCATCGATCCTGTGCTCGTTCCGACACTGCGACTCGGTTGCATTCGTGGGGCCGCAACCGAAACGAAAGAAATAAACGAAACCAACGAAAGGAAAAAGCGCTCCGGGGGCGATTCTGTACTTCGCAGGTGCGGAATACGGTCGAATTCGCATGCACACTGCCCAACTTACCGGTGCGCGGGCCGTCTCCCCGTCAGCAAACGAAGCAACGCGCGCGGCAGTCCGAGTTCCACGAGGAAGCGGCGTGCAACGTCGAACAGGCCGTAGGCAAAGGCCCTGAAGCTTGCGTTGGCGTGGATGACGATCCGGTAGTTCACGTCGATCGTGTCGGTGTACCAGGTCTTGTAGGCGCCCAGGGTGCGCATGAAATCGAACTTCGTTCGCGTCTTTGCGTAGTGATCGACGAGTGCCAGCAGCAGCACCGCGCCGACGCGGTCGCGCCGGAACGCCCGATCGCGCGCCGGCATGTAGTAGTAGGCCTTCCGGTCATCGATGAACCCGAAATGCGCCGCCGCGATCTTGCCCTCTGACATCACGACGGAGAGATCGAGGTGACCTCGCATGCCTTCGCTGGCGACCAGCGCCTCGAAGAATTTCCCGTCCTTTTCCCGCCCCAGAGGACTGCCGGGCCAGGTCCGGATGTGCAGGGCGCGAAAGGCCGGCCAGAGCGTCTCGAAGTCGCTGCAGGCGACCCGTACCTCCAAGCCGCGCGCCGGTAGCGCCTCGAGCCGGCGGCGGATGCGGCGCAGCCGGCCGGTGTCCTCGATCGCGCGCCCCGGCCTGAGGTCGCGCACCGCCACCGGCGTCAGCATATGCGTACGTACCGTCCAGTCATGATGCGCCTGCGCTGCATTCACGATCTGGAACGTCGTCGGATCGCGGCTGCAGAACTGCTGGAGATCGAGGACGTGCCAACGATCGGCGTGGACCCTGAGGAAGTCCAGGATCGCGTTGACGGCGCGGCCCCGGTGGACGCCCGCTCGCACCAGGAAATTCTGATAGTCGGCCAGCCCTGCGACGATCGTCTCGGCCACCGTGACTCCGATGCCGAACGATCGTGTGCGGCGAAGGCATAGCGGCGCGAGGGCCGCGATCCGGCCGGTGGCGGCATTGCGCGCCACGACGATGAACAGCCCGTCGCCGGCCCGGCAGTGCCGGAAGAAGAGGAAGCTCCATTCCCAGCGATAGAAGATCTCCGGGAATTCCATCGCGTCGGCCAGCTCGTTCCACTCCGTCCGCAGGCGTTCGAACGCTTCGACCGACGTGACGAGCTCAACCGACAGGGCCATGTCAGGTGCGTCCCGGCTTGCGCGACATGTAGTAGATCCACGGATTGGGATCCTGGCGCAGCCGCGGATCGTCGCCCGCCAGGAACTCGCCGCTCTCGTTGCCGGCACAGGCGATGTCCACCATGCCCAGGTGGCGGAGCTCGGCCACGCCGATGTCGGGCCGGACATAGTAGAGGGCCGCTGACCGGAACGAATGAGTGCCGTCGTGGACGCGACCCGAGGCGAGCGGCATGCGGTACTGCAGCAGGCCGTTCTTCGCCCAGAACACGCTGGACCATTTCAACGATCGCAACGTCTCGCGCACGCTGCTGTGGATGCGGAAGCGGAAACGGTCGACGATCGAGGGGAGATAGTTCGAGTTGTGGCTGGAGAAGACCATCAGGCCGCCGGGCTTCAGGACGCGGCGCATCTCGCCCAGCACGGTCAAGCGTTCGGCCCGGTCGAGATGGTCGATGCCGTTGTAGCTGAAGAGGACGAAGTCGTAGCTCTCATCCGCCGCGAACCCGAGGTGGCGGGCATCGGCGACAGCGAACCGGAAAGACGGGAACGCCAGCCTGCAGTGCGCGATCATGGCGGCCGAATAGTCCACGCCGAGATAGGTCCTGGCGAGCGGGGCGAAGTGGCGGGTGGTTCGTCCTCCGCCGACGCCGATGTCGAGCATGTCCATCGTGCCGAGCGAGGGACGGAGCTGCGCCAGCAGCGTCTCCTCCGGCTTCTGCAGCCCGTCGGGCCGGGCATAGAGCGCCACGATGTCCGGCGACTCGTAAGCGGCGTGGGTGAGGTCCGCGGCCGGGCCGGTCATGCCTTGCCCCATTCGGCGTCCCAGTCGGTGATCGTCCCCATGCGGCCGATCGTACCGAGCTGAACCGGGAGGATCCGGTCAACGAGACGGGCCGGCAGGCGACGGCGCAGGGCCAGCACGAGGCGCAGATAGGAACGGTCGAAATCGAAGGGGCGGCGCCGGTGGAGGTTCCTCGCGCATGCGATCAACCGGTCGGGATAGCCGCGCGTCGTCACCAGGGAGGGGGCATTCTGGCTCACGAAGGCGGCCAGCATGCGCCGCTTGTCAGCCAGTTCCCGCGGCGACATGCGGAGCTTCAGGATCGTGCGTCCGTCGACGCCGTCCGGGGGGCCGTTGTAAGCGACGAGGCCGAACAGCCAGCGCGCGGCAAGGGCCAGGATGCGGTGAGGCGTGTTCACGAACGAGGCATACGGGCTGTATTCGGGCGCCTCGAACACCGCGAACCGGTCGGCCGGTGTGAGCAGCCGGTCGATCAACGCCGCAACCATGTCGTGATGGACGTGCCCGCCCTCGAAAGCCGGCATGACGAGCACGGTCGGGTTGAATTCGTCGATGACGCCGCGCAGGACCGCAGCAGCCTTGCGCAGTTTCTCCGGATCGCGACTTTTGAGCGGTGGCATGAGGTCGAAGAAGAGCAGGTCGTCCTCGCCGAGGCCGGCGACCCTCCAGGCGCCGCGCGCTTCCGCCTCGCGCCGCTCGGGCAGGTCGGGCGTTTCATCCCGCGCCAGATAGACCACGCGCGTGATGCCGCCCAGGCGGCCGTTGCGCAGGCCGAGCCCGCCGGCGGAGATGACGCAGTCATCTTCGTGAGGGGCCAGGATCAACAGCCGGCCCGGCTCGTCCCAGTCCATCCAGCGCTCGATCATGCGGGTTCGCAGCAGGGCGAGAGCGGCGAGGGCCACCAGCACCGAATAGAAGAGCGCGAAGGGCAGGGCGAACCAGAAGACGCCCGGAATGCGCGTTGCCAGCCAGAACAGGAAGGCGACTGCGGCGAGCAACGCCACGACGATCGACGGCCGGAAATCTATTCGGAGCTTCATTCGATCGCGGAGCCCATTCCTGCAACACCTATGCTATCAATTGCCACGGTACATCAAGCCCTTGCGAATCAGTGGACGAGCCGTTGCGCCTTCTTCACGTCGTTCCGACCTATCTGCCGGCGGTGAGATATGGCGGGCCGATCCGTTCCGTCCATGCGCTTTGCCGGGAACTCGCCGCGGCCGGTCATGACGTGCAGGTGTTCACCACCAGCGTCGACGGCCCGTCGGATAGCGATGTGCCGCTGATGACTCCGGTCGACGTCGAAGGGGTGAAGGTCACCTACTTTCCCAGCCGCGTGCTGCGCCGGCTCTACTGGTCTCCGCCGATGGGGCGAGCCCTCGCGGCATCGATCGCGGGCTTCGACGCCGTGCACCTGCATTCGGTATTCCTGTGGCCGATCCTCGCCGGCGCCCGCGCGGCGCGCGCTCATGGAATCCCCTACGTGATCTCGCCGAGAGGCATGCTCGTGCCCGAGCTGATCCGGCGGAAGAGCCGATGGGTCAAGGAAGCCTGGATCCGTCTGATCGACCGGCCCAATCTGGAGGCTGCCGCGGCGGTCCATGCGACGTCGACGGTCGAGGCGCAGCATATTGCCAGCTTCGGCTGGTGTCTGCCGCCCATCGTGATGATCCCGCACGGCGTCGACGATCCGCCACCGCCGTCGAAGGCGGCGCTGTCGCCTGATGTGGCCGCAGCGATTTCAGGCGGTCCGATGGTTCTGTCGTTCGGGCGGTTGAGCTGGGAGAAGGGGCTCGACCGCGTGATCGCGGCCCTTGCCGAGGCGCCTTCGGTGCGCGCGGTCATGGCCGGCGACGATGGCGGGCATGCCGCATTCCTGGCGTCGGAGGCGGCGCGCCTCGGTGTCGCCGACCGGGTGACGATCATCGCGCGGCATGTCTCGGGCGCCGATAAGGAGGCATTGTTCGCGGCGGCTCGCCTTTTCGCGATGACATCGCTGTCGGAGAATTTCGGGATCGCCGCCTTCGAGGCCATGCGGCGGGGCGTACCCGTCCTGGCCACGCCCGATGTCGGTATGTCGGAGATCGTGCGTGATACTCAGGCGGGGCTGGTGGTCGACCCGACGCCTTCCGCCATTGCCACGGGCTTGCGGGTGATGTTCGCCGACCCGGAGCTCTGCCGCCGGCAGGGCGAGGCGGGGCGGGCACATGTCACCGATCACTATGGCTGGCCTGCCGTTGCCCGGCGGATGGCCGAACTCTACCGTTCGATCGCCGGCGCGGCGCGACCGGGAGCCGCCGCGTGACGGAACTGTTCGAGCAGAGCCCGTTCGATCCGGCAAGGGAGCGCCGCATCGTCATCATCGCCGACTGGCTGCCGCCGGATTTCGGCGCCGTCGGGCAGTACATGCAGATGCGCGCGCAGAGGCTGGCGCAGCAGGGACACGAGGTCACGCTGGTCGGCTTGACGACGGGCGCCGGGTCGAAGGTCCATGAGGAAAGGGGCAGGGGCCGCCTGACTGAAATCCGTCTTCCGGCACGCCCGGTGCCGCGGGGGTCGCTGTCGGGTCGTATGCTGTGGACGATCGCCACGAACTTGCGCCTGCTCCTTGCGGCGTTCGGTCCGCTACGGGCCGCCGACGGCATCCTGTTCACCGGGTCGCCGCCGTTCCTCATTCACCTGCTGGTGCCCCTGAAGCTGCTGTGGCGCGGACGGCTCATCTACCGGATCACGGATTTCCACCCGGAATGCCTGATCGCGGCGCGGGACCGGCCCTCGCGTGGCCTCAGCCTCCTGCTGGCATTGACGAACTTCTGGCGCCGTCGTGTCGATGGCTTCGAGGTCCTGGGCGAGGACCAGCGGCGACGTTTGAGCGTGACGGGCGTTCCAGCCGACCGAATTGCCCTGGTGCGGGACGGCTCTCCCGTGACGTTTGTGCCGGATGGCCCCGTCGAGCCCCTGCCCGCGGACCTCGCTGGCAAGTGCGTGCTGCTCTATTCCGGCAACTATGGCGTTGCTCATGAGGTTGAGACCGTCGTGCGGGGCTACGAACTCCATCACCGGCAGGGAAGCGGGCGTGTCCTGCTGTGGCTTTCTGCCACAGGGGCCGGCGCGGAGGACGTTGCCAAGCGTCTCGGAAGTGCAGGTCTGCCGTTCCATCGGTCAACCCCAATACCGTTGGAGAGGCTGGCCGGGTTGCTCCGGGCACCCGCCGCGCACCTCGTGACCCTGCGCGATGCCTTCGTCGGCTATGTCATGCCGTCCAAGATTTACGCCTGTCTCAAATCAGGCAGGCCGGTGCTTTTTGTCGGCAGTGCCGATTCCGATGTCGATCTGCTTGGCCGCTCGGCGTCCGCAGGATACTGGCGGGTTTCATGTGGAGACTATGAAGGCTTCGGAGCGGCTCTCGAATCGCTGGCCGATCGAACCATGACCGAATGTTCCGGCCCAAGGCATCCATCGACCTGAACGGAATGACTTCTGGGTGGCCGTTAATTTCCTGTTTGCGTCTTTGCTGCAGCTTGTTCTCGCATGTTGCCACAATTCGGTGCCAAGATTTTTAACGGCAAGGGCATCTTCGGGTCGCAAATCCTTACGTGGATGAGGGAACTCAGGACCGGATCAGGGGCCTTGGCTTTTTGCATGCAATTCGCTAGTTTGTACGTTGACTTGGGTGGGACCTAATCGAGCTTCTCGAGGTGGGCCAAGTGGGTGTGCTGCCTCCGTAAAATTGACCCCGTCGTCACGCAGAGGCGCGGTTAGGTTGGGTAACATGTTAAAAATTGCACTCTGGACGCAGGGTTTCGCGGCGATATCGGTCCTCCTTTGGGCCGTAAGCGCGTCTGCGCAAGTTAGTCCCGAGATCGCACAGGCGCCACAGAGCGCCTCCCAGCCAGGGGCAGGTCCCAGTCAGCCTGGAACCGGTCCGATGCAGGGGGCCGGCCCGATGCAGGGCGCAGGCCCCGGCGGACCGGCAGTCGCCGGTGGTGGTCCGGCCGGTGATCCGCAGCAGGCTCAGCAGGCACCTCAACAGGGTGGGGGCCCGCTGCAGAATGCCGGGCCATTGCAGGGCACCGGTCCAATACAGACGGCCGGCCCGCTTCAGAGCGCAGGTCCCTTGCAGAGTGCCGGACCCTTGCAGAGCAACGGCCCGCTCCAGAATGCCGGCCCGTTGCAGAATGCGGCGCCGTTGCAGAACATCGCCCCCGATGGTGGTCCTCCGGGCGGGCTTGAAGGCCTGACCACGGCTGGCGGTCCCTTGATTCCTCCTCCCAACGACACGCAGTACTACGGCGCCAACTATGGTCCGGTAGGTGGCACCACCTGGCAGCAGTTCATTGCGGAACAGCTGGGCCAGCCGGGAGGGACCTCCGGTCCGACGCTCGTGAGCCTCGTGAATACCCTTCCGCCGCCGCCGCCGCAGCAGCCGTATACGCCGGTCGGAAATCCCCAACCCCCGTCGCCTCCGTTCCCGGGGCCGCCTGGGCCGCTCCCACCGGTTATCTATGACCCGACGACGCCGCAGCAGCAGAGTCCAAGGTAGTGTCCAGGGGAGTCTGCCGGGAAGTTTCTTCCAGCCGACCCTCGGACCGCTACCCGGATGGCCTCAAGAACCCATGGCAATTCGTGCGCATCGATCGCAACTGATTTGGTCGCCTTTTGTCGGCTGGGTCCTCCTGACATGCGCGGGGTCGGTCGCGCATGCCCAGATGGAATCGGCGTCGCCGGCTGCGGAGATATTGTTCGAGCAGACGCCGGCCGTGGATATTCCGGCGGACGTGCCAGTATCTTCCGTGGGGGCAGGCGAGACCGGCATCGCCATCGGCGCTTTCACCCTCTACCCGTCGATCGAGGTGCAAGGGGGGTACGACAGCAACGTCTACGCCACCTCGGCGCCGACCGTTGGATCGCCCTATACGCTCATCAAGCCGATCCTGGAGCTGAAGTCCGACTGGCTGAACCATTCGCTGCGCGTGGCGGCAGGCGGCGGCTTCGGCTTCTATTCGAATGCGACCTCCCAGAACTACTGGAACGGCTATGTCCAGGCGGACGGCCGCTTCGACATCCAACAGGATTTCTACGTCACCGGCCTCGTTGGCGTCCGCCGCCAGACGGAAGCACTGGGCACGCCCAACGCGTTGGTTGCAAGCTCACCGACGGTAGCTGATTCCCTTCCGGTGCAGATCGGCCTCTATCAGCGCTTCAACCGTTTCTTCTACGACGCGAAGGTTTCAGCTACCCGCTACAGATACATCGACAACAGCATCGTCCCCGTGGGCGGCCTACCGGCCGGAAGCCGCGATCGCATGGAGTATGAAGAGCAGATTCGGGTCGGGTACGAAATCGCGGATGGCATCGACGTGTGGGTCACGCCCGGCCTGAACCAGCGCATCTATGACCAGTTCATCAATTCCTACGGGCAGCAGCGCGATTCGAACGGCTGGTACGTGAACGTCGGAGCGACCTTCAAGCTCACGGAAAAGACCAGTCTGGAGGGGTTTGTCGGCTACACGAACCAGACCTTCCTGGTGGACGGCATTTCTACCCCGGCCTTGACGTTCGGATTGTCGGGCTCCTGGAACGGTTACGAGCCGCTGACAATCCGGCCGGCGTTCATGCGGTCAGTCAACGAATCGGCCTACAGCAACTACCAGAACTACATCTCGACGTCGCTCGGCATCGACTTCACCTACGATATCCATGACGCCTGGAAGATGGTGGGGGGTACGGGCATCAATCTTGCACAATACAACCCTGTGCCAGGTTCCGGCGTAGGGCCGCGCACCGATTACTACTGGCGCGCGTCTCTGGGTTTGCTGTATTCCCTGCGCCCGCAGGTCCAGATCGGCCCTCTGTACGAACATACCAGCGGACGGTCGACCAACGTCGCCGACGGTGGTCCGTCGTTCACTAGGGAAGTGATCTCTATTCGAGTCGTTGGAGCGCGGTGATCCGGTGAATCTGACTAGTTTCCTCTCCCGCTGCCTCGGCGCGCTCCTCGTAGCAATGGCACTGGCTGTTAGTGCCTGCGATCCGCAGCCGCCTTTGTCGACGATGACGATCCAGCAGCCCTCGCAGGGCACGCAGAACCTGCGGCTCGGCGAATACCGCGTCGCGCCCGGCGACCGGTTGCGTGTGACGGTCCTGTCAGACACGGAACTGTCCGGGGAATATGAGGTCGACTCGACCGGAATGATCTCGCCGCGCATGGCGGGCCGTGTGGTCGTGTTGGGCATGTCGACGCCGGAAATCGAGGCCATGCTGGCCGACCGCTATCGTTCGGGCGGTTATCTCCGGAATCCGCGGGTCAGCGTTGACCTGGTATCCCGGCGTCCGTTCTACATCATCGGCGAGATCAGCCGTCCGGGATCGTTCCCCTACGTATCGGGGATCAACGTCCTGCAGGCGATTGCAATCGCCGGTGGGTACACGCGGCGTGCCTCGAAGACGCGCATCACCATTCAGCGGTTCAATGCGCAGCAGGGGCAGGAAGAGACGGTTACGGAAGATTCCCCGGTGGGGCCGGGCGACATCATCCGAGTGCCGGAGCGTTGGTTTTGAAGGTTGGCGTAAGGCGTTCGAAGTAGAACGTCGGCGTAGGACTTGGGGATGGGGCGGCGTGGGGCCGCCCGCAGGATCGGTGGCGTGCAGGATGCGGTTCCGAGAAGGGACCGATGTGGTGCGTTGCTCGATCGGGTGTCGTCGCGAGTTGTCTTTTTCGCGGAGTGTAGTGGGATGGGATCGTTGCCTAGGGCGGACCAGATTGCGGATGAGCCCAGCCAGAATCGTATGGTGCCCGCATCGGAAGCGGCGGTGCTTGCGCCGGTGCGTCCTGTCGAATCGCCGAACGAGCTTTGGGAGTGGTTGCGCCTGCTCAACCGCCGCAAGGCGCTGATCATCGGTTGTGGCCTCATCGCGACCGCGCTCATGGCGCTGGTGATCGCCCAGGCCACGCCCCTCTACAAGGCGTCGTCGCGCATCATGCTCGACACGCGAACCTTCAAGGTGGTGAGCACCGAGGCCGCGCTGTCGGGCGTGGACACGCTCAACATGGGTGCAATCCAGAGCGAACTGGAAGTCATCCAGTCCGAGTTCCTGATCGGCCGCGTCGTCGACAAGCTCGGCCTTGCCAACAATCCCGAATTCAACGGCACCAAGCCACCGGGCTTCATCGACAATGCCCTCCAGCCGCTGCGGGACCTGTGGAGCACCGGCATTTCCACCCTGCTGGCACCGCCGCCGAAACCGCAGCAGGCGACGCCCGCGACTGCGCCGGCACGCGCCGGCCGACCGGCCGACGACAGCGATCCTCGCCGCCGCGCCGCGATCGGCGCCGTCGCCGGCCGGCTGAGCGTCACGCTGCTCGGCCGTACCTTCGTCATCCTGATCACCGTGGAAAGCCCCGACGGCACCATGTCGGCGCGCATCGCCAACGCGATCGCCGAGGCCTATCTCGCCGACCAGATCGACACCAAGAACGAGGCCAACCGGCGCGCCACGGAATGGCTGGAGCAGCGCCTGGCGGAGTTGCGTCGCAACCTGCAGATGGCGGAGGAGGCGGTCGCCGCCTATCGCCGCGACAAGGGCCTGGCCGGCAGCCCGGAGGGCGCCGTCTCGACCCAGACGCTGTCCGATCTCAACGCCCGCTACACCGCCGCCAAGGGCCGCCGCATCGAGCGGGAAGGTCGTCTGATCGCGCTGAGCAAGGCCAGCCTCAACCCGGGCGAACTCGCCAACATCCCGGAAGTGTCGGGCAATGCCACCCTGTCGGCGCTGCGCATCCAGGACGTCGATCTTACCCGCAAGAGCGCCGAGCTTTCGTCACAGCTAGGTGAGAACCATCCGAAAATCCAGCAGGTCCGCAACGAGCTTGCCTCGATCCGGGCTCGCTTCATCACCGAGACGCAGCGCATCACGCTCGCTGTCCGGGCAGAGCTCGACGCGGCCAAGTCGGAAGAGGACGAACTCAAGGAACTGGTCGACAAGGCGTCGGTGGTTTCCGGAGCGGCCAGCCAGTACGAGGCCGAGTTGAAGCAGCTCGAGCGCGAGGCGCAGTCCAATCGCACCCTGTACGAAGGATTCTTGACGCGCTTCAAGGAACTGCGCGAGCAGCAGGACATTCAGCGCGCCGATGCCCGTATCCTCGCCTATGCCCATCCGTCGGGCGCGCCGTCGTCGCCGAACTACAAGACCGGCCTGATGGGGGCGTTCATCATCGGCTCGCTCCTCGGCATGGCCGGCGCAGTCGCTGCCGAGAAGCTGGACCGCGTGTTCCGCTCGGCCTCCCAGGTCGAGGAAGCCACCGGCGTCGGGGTCCTCGGCATGGTGCCGGAGGTCAAGGGACCGGCGACCACGCGTTCCAACGTCGTGACGCACGTGCTCGAGAACACGACGTCGCCGGCCGCGGAGTCGATACGGGCGGTGTTTACCGCCATCAGCCTTGGAAGCCTTGACCGGCCGCCGCGCATCATCGCGATCACCTCGTCGACGCCAAGCGAGGGCAAGACGACGTTCGCGGCCGCTCTCGGCGGGCTGCTGACGAAGATGAACGCGTCGCGTCGCGTGCTGATCGTCGACCTCGACCTCCGCCAGGCTCGTCTTTCGGCGGCGCTCGGCCTCAAGGATCGTGGCGGCACGATCGACGAATACCTGATGGGCATCAAGACGCTGGAGGAGTGCACCCGGCGCCACGACCTGTCGGGCGTGGACTATATCTGCGCCCGTCCAAGTACGCCCAACGCGCCGGAAATCCTCGAGTCGCATGCCATGAAGGCAGCCCTCGGCGTCTTTGCGGAGCGCTATGATCTCGTGATCCTGGACGGTCCGCCGGTGATGGCGGTCTCGGATGCACGCATCATCTCACGCCTGGCCGACTACACCGTGTTCATGGTGCAGTGGGCGAAGACTCCGCGCGAAGTCGTGAAGACGGCGATATCGGCGCTGCTGAACGTCAGCTCCCATGTCGGTGTTGTCATCAATCGTGTCAATCTGGCCAAGCACGCACGCTACGGCTATGGCGATCATGGCGACTACTACTCGCGTTACCGAGGCTACTACGGCTCGGGTATCGACATGGCGGCCAATGCCGCAGGCCGGCCGCCGCTCACGCTGGCGTCGAAGGGTTAGTTCTCCACTGCCGCTGTACGGCTCGGCTCTGGCACCTCAGAGGCGCCAGAGCGTGACACCCTCGGGCGTGGCGGCACGGTCGAGCAGGCCCGTCACGTCGGCGACGAAGCCGCCGGCAGCCGGCTTCAGCAGAGGCTTGACGAGCGACCAGCCGCCCTCGCGATAGAGGCGGTGGGCGACCGCCAGGACCACCGCATCGGCCGGCTTCAATTCCTCGAGCGGGGTCAGTCCGAGGTCGTATTCCTCCCGCAGCAGTCCACCGTCGGCCATCGGGTCGTGAAGTTGGACCGTGATCCCGAAATCCTCGAGTTCGCGGACGATGTCGACCACGCGGGTATTGCGGATGTCGGGGACATTCTCCTTGAACGTGACGCCCAGCACCGTGACGATGGGGCGGCCATTGCCGGCATGCCGCATTACGCTGCGCACCACCCGGTTGGCCACGTGCACGCCCATGCTGTCGTTGACCCGGCGACCGGAGTGGATGACGTGGGGGTGATAACCCACTTCCTCAGCTTTGTGGGCAATGTAGAAAGGGTCGACGCCGATGCAATGGCCGCCGACGAGGCCGGGCTTGAAGGGCAGGAAGTTCCACTTGGTCCCGGCCGCCTCCAGTACGTCGCGCGTGTCGATCCCGAGCCGGTCGGAGATCAGCGCCACCTCGTTGATCAGCGCGATGTTGATGTCGCGCTGGGTATTCTCGAGGACCTTGGCAAACTCGGCGACCTTGATCGATCCGGCCCGGTGGGTGCCGGCCGTCACGACGGCCCGATAGGTCGCATCGACGATGTCGAGCACCTCGGGCGTGTCGGCCGACACGATCTTCAGGATGTTGTCGAAGCGGCGCTCCTTGTCGCCGGGATTGATGCGCTCCGGCGAGTAGCCGACGTTGAAGTCGGTCTTCCATTTGAGCCCGGAGGTCGTTTCCAGCACGGGAATGCAGACGTCTTCGGTGACGCCGGGATAGACGGTCGACTCGTAGACCACGATGTCGCCGCGCTTGAGCGTCCGGCCGATAGTCTCGGAGGCGCGTTTCAACGGAGCGAGGTCGGGCTGCTTGCTGGCGTCGATCGGCGTCGGCACCGTCACGATGTGGAAATCGCCGGCGGCGAGATCCCGGGGATCCGAGGAGTAGCGCAGGCCGGGTGCCTTGAGCAGAGCCGCCTCGACCTCGCCCGTGCGGTCGTGACCACGGGAGAGTTCAGCAATGCGGCGGCTGTCTGTGTCGAAGCCCAGTACCTGATAGCCGGCACGGCCGAAACCGACGGCGACGGGCAGGCCGACATAGCCCAGCCCGATGACAGAAATATGCCGTTTCATTCGATTCATTTCCGACAGCTCATGCCAGCGCTGGCATCTCCTATTAGTGGTCTTTCCCGGCCGGCGGCTCGTCGCGGGTGAGCTGGCCGAGCTGACCTATCATGCCCGCGACATAGAGGCCGAGATTGGCGGCGATCCAGACGATGCCGAGCATGTCACCATAACCCAGGCTCGTTCCGGCGATGTCGAGCGGCACGGGCGGCTTCAGATAGAACGCGGCGTTGAGTGCAAGAAAGAGGCAGCGCACTTCGGTCAGGCCGAAGCCGGCGCTGGCGAGATGAAAAGTGCGGGAGACCTCGGCGCGCAGCAGGGACTGGGCGGTCATCATGAGGTACGTCGCAAGACCGATGGCTGCGACATCCATGCGGACCAACCCGGACAGGCCGAGGCCGATCGCGAACAGGAACTGGCTCAGCACGTCGATCGACTGGTCGAGGAAGAAACCGTACCGGGGCCGTTCGATGCCGCGTCGCCGGGCGACGGCCCCGTCCAGCGAATCGCCGAACCAGTTGACGACAAGGGCGGCGTTCACCACCCAAAGCCATGCCGGGTTCCCTGCTGCCGGCAGGTAGGCCACGCAGGCTGCGACGGAGGCCACAAAGCCGAGAGCGGTCAGGAAGTCGGGCGCCATCCAGCGTGGCAACCGCGGGACGATCCATGCAATAAGCCACTGCTCCGGTACCGACAGCCAGCCTTGGTTCGATCGTGTGAGGGGGATTTCGCGGTCGGCTGGCATGATCCGGAGAGATTAACCCATCTCGTGTCATCCGTATTGTAGCAGGGGCTTGGTTTGACTTCGTTGATACCGCAGAGCCCCTGGGCTCGCCGCCTTGTCTACGAGATGGTATATGCTTGGCCGGGCAGCCGGCAGGCGACGACGTTCAATGTCGGCTTGGCTCCGGTTGATGCTGAGATCCTTACGGATCCTGCGCTGGCCGGCGACGCCTTCCAGCTCCAACTCTATGCCGAGCTGTTTTCCCTCGCGGGACTCGACGCCGAAGCGTGGCGGCGCAGTGCCGTGATCGAGGTCGCAGCGGGGTGCGGCGGCGGGTTGCTCTACCTATCGAGACGGTACCGCCCGCGCTCCGCCATCGGCGTCGACGCATCCGCCGTCGCTGCCTGGCGGGGCCGGCGGCTCGGCATCGATCTGCGGCAAAGCGACGCGACCCGCTTGCCGTTCGAGGACCGGCGTTTCGACTGCCTCGTCTGTGTCGACGCATTGAACTACTTCCCCGAAGCCGAGTTCATGAGCGAGGCGATACGGGTCCTGAAACTCTCTGGACGACTTCTCCTGGCTGACTCGTCGCCAACCTTTGCCGACGCCAGGGCGCGCTTCCAGCGCCTGGCGCGGTTAGGGGGACTGGCCGTCGACACACTTCGTGATGTCTCGGAAGGCGCCAGACGATCGCTCCGCGAGCGAAGCCCCCGCGCCGCGCGCGCCGTCGCCTGGGTGCCGCCCTTTTTGCGCCGCCGCGTGCGTGAGATGCTGAGCGTCGAGGGGAGCGAGCGCTACCGCCGATGGCAGACCGGCGAGCATTGCTTCGCAATGGCCGTACTGAGCCGGCAGGCCGTCGAGAGCTGAGCTATCGAGAGGCGCCTTTCGCTCGATGAAGCACTCTCGGGGTGAAGCGGCGCGAAAAGGTCGAGCCACTGATGGCAGCCACGGTCGACGGTTGCCCCGGCGACAGTCCTCCTACGGACCCACGTGGAAGCGGGTGTTCTTCATGCCACGGCGGCGGATCGCCTCCGGCACGAGCAGGCTGAGGCGCGAGAGCCAGAACGGGACGAAGGGAAAGCCGACCATGCCCCGATTGCGTCGCAGGCCGGTGAGAATCCGCGACGCCGCGTCGTCGGCCGAGATCTCGCCGGGACGAGGCCCGAGATGCCGGTCCGCCATCGCGGTGGCGACGAAGCCGGGGCAGGCGACGACGACCCTGATTCCCTCAGCGGCGACGGCATCACGCAGCGCGAGTCCGTAGGACAACAGGCCCGCCTTGGAGGCCGAGTAGGCGGGAGCGTCGGGCAGCGGTACCAGGGAGGCAAGCGAGGCCACGAGGACGATGCTGCCGCGCCCGTTCCTCTGCATGGCGGGCAGCACGAGATGGACGACATCGAGCGTCGCCAGGAGATTGGTTTCGAGCACCCGGCGCGCAACGCTGCCGCGCTCCACGGCCTCGCCCGCCGATCGCCCGTCCAGGATACCGGCATTGGCGATGAGCAGGTCGATGGCCGTCTCCCGGCCGACTTCCATGAGGAAGGCCTGGAGCGCATCGGTGTCGGAAACGTCGAGGCTGGCGATCATGCACGTCGCGCCCTTTGCCCGACAGGCGGCCGCCACCGCTTCGAGGCGCCCGGCATTGCGGCCCAGCAAGGCGAGCGTGCGGCCCGGTGCGGCGAGCGATCGGGCGAGAGCGGCGCCGATCCCGCTGGACGCGCCGGTGATGACGATCGTCCTGAAGTCCATGTCGGATCAGCGACCGGCGATGGTGCTGACGAATGAAGAGCCGCTGCGAATCTTCGGTAGCTCCTCTGCCACGGCGTCGATCACCGTGTCGATCTGCTCGGGCGTATGCTCCGACGTGACGAAGAACCGGAGCCGCGCCTGGTTCTCGGCAACACCAGGGAAAACCGCCGGCACGACGTTGAAGCCACGTTCCAGCAGGCGTTCGGACAGCATCACCGTTTGCGGTGAGTTGCCCACGATGACCGGAACGACCGACGCGCCGATGCTCAGTCCAGTGTCGAGGCCGCGCGACCTCGCCTTCGCGAGCAAGGCCAGCCCATTGCGGCGGAGCGCGGCGGCACGCCAGGGTTCGCGCATCATCACGTCGACTGCGGCCGTGGCCGCCGCCGCCACCGGCGGCGAAAGGCCGACGCTGAAGACGAAACCGGGCGACGTGTACTTGATCAGTTCGATGAGGGCGCGGCTTCCCGCGATATAGCCGCCGGCAGCCGCCAGCGTCTTGCTGAGCGTGCCCATCCAGATCTCTACTTCCGCCGGGTCGATGTCCTGTTCCTCGGCGATACCACGACCGGTGTGGCCGAGCGCGCCGGTCGCGTGCGCCTCGTCGACCATGAGCCAGGCGTTGTACCGGCGCTTGAGCTTGATCAGGCCGGCAAGGTCCGGGACGTCGCCGTCCATGCCGTAGAGCCCTTCGACCACGATCAGGGCCCGTCGATAGCGTGCCCGGTTGAGTCGCAACGCGCGTTCGAAGGCGTCGAGGTCGTTGTGCGGACAGAGGATGCGCTTCGCGCCCGACAGCTTGGCGCCCTCGACGATGCTGTTGTGGATGACGGCGTCCGCCACGATGAGGTCTTCCGGTCCCAGCAACTCGCCGATCACCGACACATTCGTGCCATGGCCGCTGACGAAGGCGATGGCGTCCTCGGTACCGCTCAGGCGCGCCAGCGCCGTCTCAAGATCGCGATGGACCTGCCTTTCGCCGGCCGAGAGCCGGCTGGCCGACACCGATGTACCGAACCGGTCGATCGCGGCCTTGGCCGCCGCTGCGATCTCGGGATGTCCGTTCAGGCCGAGATAGTCATAGGAGGAGAAATTCGCGACCGTTCGCCCGTCGATCGACGTCGTGTTGCCGGCGCGTCCGTCGTGCAGGCGATAGAAGGGGTTGCCGATACTGGTGATATCGCCTACCGCCTTCCAGATCTTCAGGATCTCGTACTCGGGGAGCGTCGTGAAATCGAAATCCCGTCGTCCGCCCCCCGGAGCCGGACCGGGGCCCGGCCTGGCCTGGGGAGCGGCGGATTGACCGAGTGCCTGCCGTACCCGATCGACCGTCTCCTGAGCGGCGTTCGATCGCGGCTGGTTCATAACGGACCATCGATCTGTTTGACGCGATGCATCACGGCGCTGATGGCCGCGCGCTGCTCCGAGGCATCCGCTTTGGCCGCCTGCTCCGCGAAGTGACTGGAAGATAGGGTCGCCAGCGTGCTCGGCACCGCCTCGCGCGTCGTCTCACCCGTCACGAGCGGTGTGACGCGGCGTGCCACATCGGCCGGCGTGATGCCGCTCGCCAGCGACATCATCGGCAACTCGATCTGGAGCGATGCCTCCACCGTCGTTCGCAACTCGAGCATCATCAGAGAATCCATGCCGATTTCGGCCAGCGGTCGATGCCGATCCACCTCCTTGGGAGGCAGGCGGAGAACGCGTGCGATTTCCTCCACGACGATGTCGAGCAGGGCCTCCGTCGCTTCTTCCGGTGGCATGGCGCGCAACCGCTCGAGAGTGATGGCCGCCTGGCCGGCCTGCCGCGACACGGCGCCGGTATCGACGGCGTTGAAAGTCGGGGCCCGTACCGCCGCGAGCTCCCGCTTGGCCATGGCCCAGTCGATCCTGGCGATCGCACAGACGTCGGCAAGCTGGTTTCCTTCGCGGTCGAAGGCCCAGTCCAGCCCGTTCAGCGCCATGCGGGAGGGCATCAACGTGGAGCCAAAACGCCGCTTAAGGCCCGCGTTGGCCTCGATATGCCGAGCGAGATAGCCGGCATCCTCGATCGCCCCCCAGGCAACGGCGAGCGCGGGAAGCCCCTTTGCGCGCAGGCGACGGGCGATGCCTTCGATATAGGCGTTTCCCGCGACATAGTTGAACTGTCCCGGATTGCCGAACAGCGTCGTGGCCGACGAGAAGAGCAGGAGGTAGTCGAGCGCCAACCTTCCGGCGAGTTTCTCGAGGTGCAAGGCGCCTGTGGCCTTGGGTTGCAGGACCGTTTCGATCGACTCGCGGTCGATGCCCTGGATCAATCTGTCGTCGAGGACCATGGCCGCATGCACGATGCCCTTGATCGGGCGGTCGCTGCCGAGTTGATCGATGAAGCGGTCGAGGGCGCCGGCGTCCGTTACGTCTACGGCCGCTACCTCTACGGCCACGCCCTTTTCGCGCAACACATCGACCTGGGTAGCGACGGAGTCGGACAGAAGACCCGAGCGGCTGATCAGCGCGATGTAGCGGGCATTCCGATCGGCCAGCCATTCCGCAGCCGCGAAGCCGAACCCGCTGGTGCCGCCAATCACGACGTGCCAACCCTCGGCGTCGACCGGGAAGGTGTTGACGGACGCCTCCGAGACGCTGGCCTGCCGGGCCGGCGTCACGACGATCTTCCCGATATGGCCGGCGCGCTGCATCAGCCGGAACGCTTCGGGGATATGCGCTCCGTCGAAGACACGATGCGGAAGCGGCGAGAATTCACCCTCGGCGAAGAAGCCGATCACGTCCCTGAACAGCTGCTGGGACAATGCCTTGTGGGCGCCGATGAGCTGGTCGATGTCGACGCCGAAGTAGCTCAGATTGCGGCGCAATGGCCGCAATCCGAGATGGGTATTGGCGTAGAAGTCGCGCTTGCCCAGCTCGATGAAGCGACCGAACGGCTTGAGGCAATCCATCGAACGGATCATCGCCTCGCCGGCCAGCGAGTTGAGGACAACGTCGACGCCCTTGCCATTCGTGAAACTCATCACGTCTTCGGCGAAGGCGAGGGTGCGGGAGTTGCAGACGAAGTCGGCGCCGAGGCTACGCAGGAGGGCGCGCTTCTCACCGCTGCCGGCCGTCGCGATGACGGTCGCGCCGCGATGCTTGGCGATCTGCATGGCGGCCAGCCCCACGGCGCCGGCGCCGCCATGGATCAGGACGATTTCGCCGGCTTCAAGGCGGGCAAGATGCACAAGGGAGTAATAGGCGGTGAGGAATGCGACCGGCAGCGTCGTGGCGTCCTCGAACGACAGCTGGCTCGGCAACTTGCTCACCGCGAAAGTCTTCACAACGAGGTGGCTGGCGAAGGCGCCAGGCGCAAAGGCGAGGACACGATCGCCGACCACCAGACCTTCGACGTCAGGCCCCGTGCGGACCACCGTGCCGGCGCACTCCATTCCGAGACCGGGACCGGCGTAACCGTCTTCCAGGGCCTCTTCCGGCAGAAGGCGCAGGTTCCACATCACGTCGCGGAAGTTGAGGCCGGTGGTCGCGACCTCGATTTCGACCTCGCCAGCCTCCGGTGCCCGGCGCGGTTCCGGAATCCAGCCGAGCGCGCCCCGGCCCGAGCCCTGACGCGTCACGAGGCGCAATGCCATGTCGCTCGCCGGAGGCTGTGGCGGGCGCGGAGCGGCGGTTCCCCGCTCGAGGCGAAAGACCGTGCGGTTGTCGCCCTGGATGAACACTTCGCGTTCCTCGCCCGGGATCAGCATCTCGTCGGCAGCCCGCTTGATCACATGGAGGCGCGGTTGGCCTGCCAGGCCGACGCAGCGAATGTGGAGGCCCGGATACTCGTTGCGCGCTACCCGCGTCGCGGCCATCAGCGCACACCAGAGCGGCTGCTCGAGGGGGCCGAGTTCATCCACCTGGCCGAAATCGACGACGATCCAGAGGCGGGCCGACGCGTCCGCCAGCCGCCGGCACCGGTCGGCGATCGCGTCGAGATGACCGGCGAGGGCCCCCACCGGGTCGGCCGAGCCGTCGTCCGACGAGATCGACAGTACGTGATCGGTCGTCGCGGCCTGGTCCAGTCGCGTCGCCTCGGAGCCGCGATGGCCGACGAGGGCCTGGAGATCGGCCGCCGCAGTGCCCTGCCAGGAGAAGACGGCTGGTTCGACCGCGGCCGTCGTGCTGCGATCGATACTGCTGCCGGCCAGGCCATGAACGACCACGCCGACGCGTGCCTCGCCGAAGGCGGGAGATACCGAAATGGCGCTGAAGCCCGCCGTTTCGAGTTCGTCGATCCATTCCTGGTCGGTCAACAGTGCACCGACCGGGAACTCGGCATTCGCCGAGCGCGCCCACCAGCGCCGCCGGCTGCCGCGAACGATGTCCCAGAAGGCGCTGGGCGCCAGCTCGCCCGCGATGAGCGGCGCGTCTGGGCGCAGCAGCCTCGTAATGATCGTGATCCCGTCGTCGCTGCCGGCGGCGGCCTCGCTCAGAGCATCGACAGCGAAGGCGAGGTCCAGCGAAGCAGGACGCAGAGTCTCCAGCTGCGACCAGGCCAGGCAGCGCACGAGCGGGGCGCCGTCGCCGATGGCGGCCCGTGCCTGTTCGAGGCGATCGTCGTCCAAGTCGGTCAGGGTGATCTCGACGTTGGCGAAGCGCAGGCTGAGATCGACGGCCGTGGCAAAATGATCGGCGCCGATCATCAACAGGCGCAACAGGCACTTACTGTCGTGACGCGACAGAGAAGCCGCGACGTCGCGAATGACGGCATCGCGCAGCCAGCCAATCTGATTGGAGGCCACACCCAGATTGCGCCAGTGCGGCGAGCCGAGTTCGCTCACGGCCGTCGGGTCCCCGTCGCTCAGGCGACGGATGATGTTCTCGAGACGCGAGACGCTGGCGGCTTCCGCACCCATTGTCGGGTGACGAAGCAGCAGCGTGCTGACAATGGAGTCGATCTCGGGAAGATCACATGAGGGAACCAGTATACGGGCTCCGTCGAGATCCACGGCGAGGTTCTTCGCTTCGAGATGCCAGAGCAGCGCAGTTCGGAGGAACGAAGCCCACGATGCGCCATCACCACCATCGGCCGGCTCTTGATGCTCCTGCGAACCGCAAGGCGGGCGACTCTGGAGTGCCGACCATGTTGCACGTAGCGTTCCAGCCTCCAGCAGAAGCAAAGCTTCGGAGAGGGCGGCTGCGCTCCCCGCGGGTCGTTCCACGGATACATGCCCGGAGGCGAGCGTCGAAGGCTTGCCGGCGCGCTCAAGATGCCAAGCGGCGGTGCGATAGCTGAGCGACTTGGGGTCCGCGGCCAGCTCGGCGGGAGCCTCGACGAGACGGACATTCTGGGCTGTTGCGACGATTGTTCCGCTCTCGTCCCACAGGTCGATATCGACGACAATCGAACTCGGCGACTGCCTGAGGGTGCGTGCGGTGATGCGCGTGGCGATCGTGCCGGACTGGAACACGCGAATGCAGCCGAAGCGGACAGGCAGCATGCGCTTCATCGGCATGTCTGCCACGCCCGCTTCTTCCGTGGCGAACAGGGCGTGGAACGCGGCATCCAGTGCCGTGAGATCGATGATACGCGCCCCGTTCACCAGTGCTTCCGGCCGATGGAGACTGGCGACCGCGAACTTCGGCGCGGGAAAGACGACCTGCCGGACGCGCTGGAACGTCGGTCCATAGTCGAAGCCGAGATCGCGGGCCCAGGCATAAACGCTGCTCTGCGGGACGACGATGGCATGTGCCGGCGTCGCCGGCGGGAGGGTCGCCTTGCCGGCAATCGGCGAGCGGCCGATGATGCCGCGAGCGTTGAGAGTCCAGTCGGCGCCGGCGCCTCCGCCGCGCTGTCGCGACAGCAATTCGACCACTCCCGTCTCGTGCGCCAACCGCACCGAGATCTCGAAAGTGATTTTGCCCTCGAAGACGAGCGGCCGAAGGATATCCAGGTCGCGAAGTTCCAGAGCTCCTTCCGGATGAGTTTCACGTGCCGCGGCCAGCATGATCTCCACATAGGCCGTCGCCGGAAGCACCGGGACATCGCCGACCTTGTGGTCGGCAATCCAGGGGTAGAGAGCCGGATCGACCGTGGAAAACCATTCGGCGCTGTCCTTGCGGAGACCCGCGCCGAGAAGAGGATGGGCATGAGGCAGCAGCGTGGTGCTGGCTTCGCCGGTCGTCGGCACCTTGAATTGGGCATGCTGCCAGGGGTAGTGCGGCAGGACGATGGCGGAAGCCGGAGCTGGGCCGAAGAACCGCTGCATCTCGATCTTGCCACCGGCCAGCGCAACCTTTGACGCTGCCCGCTCGATCGGATCGAGGGCGGACTGCCCATCGCTCTCGCTCAGCGTCTCGATGACGACGCCTCGCGCTCCGGCTTCGCGAAGCACGTCGCGCACGTAGCTGGCCAGAATGGGTCTCGGCCCAACTTCGAGAAAGACGCGAATGCCGTCGTTCAACAGGCCGTTCAACGCCGGCTCGAACTGGACGGGCTCACGGACGTTGCGCCACCAGTGGTCTGCGCCGAGCGTCTCCGGAGCAACCGCGCCGCCGGTGACCGACGACACGAACTTCTTGTGGGGAGGCAGAGGGCGCAGTCCCTGCAATTCGTGCAACAGCGGACTGCGCACGGGATCGATCAACGCGCAGTGGAATGGATAATCCAGGTCGAGCCGCCGTGCACTGATCCGCATGTCGGCCGCGGCCTGAAGCACGCGGTCGATATCCGCAAAGGTTCCCGAGACCGTAACGCTGCGCCAGCTGTTGATGGCCGCAATCTCGACGCTGTGCGCGCCGGCGGTCTTGAGAAAGCGTCGAGCCTCGCGATCGCTCAGCATCAGCGCCGCCATGCCCCCGCTGCCCCGCACGCTTTCCTGGTTGCGGCTGCGGGCGACCACGACTTCGATGGCCTGGTCGAGGCTGAGCGCGCCGGCACACCAGGCCGCGGCGATCTCGCCGACGCTGTGGCCCAGGGTGGCGCTCGCCACGATGCCTCGCTCTTCGAGCGCACGGACAGTGGCGACTTGCAGCGCAAGAAGCAGGGGCTGCGAATAGGTTGCCCGCCGCAGGCGTGGCGCCAGGTCATCGGCGAACAAAGTATCGACGATCGACCATTTCTGAGCCTTGGCGAAATGATCGTCGATGTCCCTGAGCGCATCGCGGAAGACCGGATTGCTCTCCCACGCGTCGCGGCCCATGCCGGCCCATTGGGAGCCGTTGCCGGAGAAGAGAAAGGTGAGCGGCTGATCGATGCCCAGCGCCTGGCCGGTGAGGACCGCGGCGGCCTCCTCGCCCTTTGCGAAGGAGGCGAGATGATGCCGAATCTCGTCCGTCGTCTTGCCCCTTACGACGAGGCGGTGCGGTAGCGCATCGCGCAGATAGGCGGCGGCCGAGATGAAGGCCGTGGCTTCGCGTGTCGTGGCGGGCCACGCGTCGACATAGCGGCTTGCCAGGGCCGTCAAGGCCTCGCCATTGTGGGCCGTCAACAGCAGTGGCGGTGGCGCGGCGGCATTGCCGACCTGAACGAGATGCGCGACGGACTTCTCGCTGCGCAAGATGATGTGCGCGTTGGTGCCTCCGAATCCGAAGGAATTGACACCGACCAGTTCCGGGCCCCGCCGGTCGGGCAAGCGGCGATTCTGAGCGATCACCTCCAGATTGAGATCGTCGAACGGAATGTCGGGGTTCGGCGCGCGCTGATGCAGGGTCGCGGGAACGAGACCCCGGTCGAGGGCCATGACCGATTTCAGCAGGCCCGCCAGCCCGGACACCGGCTCGAGGTGGCCCACATTCGATTTTACCGAGCCAATGGGCAGGGGCTGCGTACGCTTCTGCGCAAGGCCCTTGCCAAGCGCGTCAGCCTCGATGGGATCGCCGACCCGCGTGCCGGTGCCGTGCGCCTCGACGAAGCCCAGGTCGGCGGGGTCGACCCGGAAGTCTCCGTAGACCTGTTCCAGGAGCAGCCTCTGTGATTCGGCGGAGGGCAGTGACATGCCGGTCGTGCGGCCGTCCTGGTTGACGCCGGAGCCGACGATCACCGCATGGATGCGGCTGCGGGATTTCAGTGCCGAGGACATGGAACGCAGCACCACTACGATCGCGCCTTCGGAGCGGACATAGCCGTCCGCCGATGCATCGAACGGACGGCAGAGCCCGGTCGGCGACAACATGGAAGCGCGGGAGAAACCGATATAGGAGAACGGCGACAGGAGCAGATTGACGCCGCCAACGATTGCCGTCTCGATAGCGCCGCTGCGGATTGCTTCCGCCGCGAGATTCAGCGCGACGAACGAGGACGAGCAGGCAGTATCGACTGCCAGGCTCGGACCCTTCAGGTCAAACGTGTAGGAAATGCGATTGGCCATGATGCTGAGCGAGTTGCCCGTCATCATGTGCATTCCGGCAGCGGAGGGATCAGCGAAGAAGCGCGCGGCGTGGTCGACCGAGGATGCGCCCACATAGACGCCAACGGGACTGCCCGCCAGAAGCGACGGCCGGATGCCGGCGTGCGCCAGCGCGTCATGGGTCACTTCGAGGAGATGACGATGCTGTGGGTCGACCTGCTCGGCCTCTCGCGGACTCATGCCGAAGGCGGTGGCGTCGAAGCCCCACACATCTTCGATTACGCCGGCGGCGAAAGAATAGCTGCGGCCGATCTGGTCCGGTGATGGGTGATAGTATGCCTGGGTCGGGAAGCGGTCGGGCGTGATCTGGCTGACACTGCAAAGGTTGTGGCGCAGGAGCCTCCAAAAGCCGCCACTGTCCCGCGCGCCGGGGAGGCGGCAGGCATAACCCACAATCGCTACTTCGTCCCGACGCGTCATTGGAAGGCTCGTTCGCCGACGCAACAAAACGTCGTCTTCGACCCTGCGCACAACATCAAATTCTTCTCCCCGCTCGATGTCGTTACAAAGAACGTAAGTAACATCAAACTACTAACCCAAACAAAACGCGAAATTGTGTTGTTCCTGCGTCGCGACTGTCGACAGGCAGGCCGTCTTCATTTCAGAGAGGACTTCAGGAGCCGTATGATAAGCAAAGCCGTGAAATTGTGCGATGCAATATGTGCACCAAGGAGTGATAAAGTTGTGAAACCGGCATCAATTTCAGGGGCTTGCTCGGTCGTCGATCGTGGTTGAACGCAGCACCTCCCTCAAGACCGTCGATTCCTGCCAAACAGTTGCGAATAATGTGCAACTAGAGATGGTCTTTGCCGGAAACGTGCCCGCCGGCCAATGGATGCGCCTGCGATACCAGACGTCGCTTTATTGCTCGGCCGGCCGCCTCGCAATTCGCTTCGGCGCTGACGGGGGAGAGGTGCAAGCCGCGCTGCCCGCCGCGTTTTTCGGGGCCGGAGAATGGCTGGGATTGGTTCCGCAGGGCACTCGCCGGGTCAATATCATATTGTCGGACGGTTGTGCCGCTACCGACTTCCACCTCGCATCCTGCGAAGTCCTGTCATTCCGGGAGGTCGTTTCTCTCGCGCGGGGGCGGAGCGCAGGCAAGACCCTGCTGGCGGCGGGGTTGGGCGCAGTGGGTCTTCGTGGCGATGCGAGCGGGATCCTGCAAGACGTTCTTGGCGCCACGCCCCTCGAGCGCTATCACGAATGGCGCGCGCTCAACGGCCGGGATCTGGATCTGGCGGGGCTGGAAGCGCAGCGGGACAGCTGGCGTCAGGGCCCTCACATCCGCGTGATCGTCCATACCATTGACGAGAAATCAGCCGAGGCGCTCGATACGACCTTCGCCTCACTCCAACGACAGACCTATCCGAATTGGTCGCTGACCCTCGTCGGTGCGGAGATGACACATCGCGGGGATCGACAGGCCTTCCGTGTCGAAGCCGATGCGAGGGCCGGGCTCCTGTGGGAAGGGCTCGAAGCGTCCGACATCGTTCTTCCGGTCGTGGCCGGCGACGTCGTTGCAGACTACGCGATGGCGGCGCTGGTCGAGTTCGCGGCAGGTCGCCCCGACTGCTCGATGTTCTACGCCGATGAGGACTCGATCGATGCCAGACGACGGCACGTCGCGCCCGAACTCAAGCCCGACTGGAGTCCGATCTTCCACGAGGCACGACCTTATGTAGGGCGCGCTGTCTATTTTCGCCGCCGGGCGCTTGAGGCGCATGCCGATCGGCCTTTGGCGGCGTTGTTGCGGCCCTCCGCGTGGAACGCGCTCTTTGCCGCGGAAGCCGGCCCCGTGGGGCATATACGCCGCCTTCTGCTCACGAAACCGTGGAAGCCGGCGGAGACGGGCACTCCGGTCATCGTGGCCAGGCCGACCATGGAACGGGCCACAGCCACGCTGATCGTTCCAACCCGCGACCGTGCCGACCTGCTGGCGGCGTGCCTGGCGGGCCTCGAGAAGACCGAGCCCCGCAACTTCGATCTGGTGATTGTCGATAACGGCAGCAAGGAGCCGGCCACACACGATCTGTTCGAGCGCGTGCGCATGCACTCATGGGCTCGGGTCGTCGATGTGGCGGGGCCATTCAACTTTTCAGCTCTTTGCAATCGAGCCGCAGAACTTGCCGAAGGACAGGTTCTCGTCTTCCTCAACAACGATACGGCGGCGATGCAGCCGGATTGGCTGGCGACTCTCGTGAGCTGGGCAGTGCGGCCCGATGTCGGTGCGGTGGGGCCCAAGCTCGTTTATCCGTCCGGGCGCCTGCAGCACGCCGGGCTCGTGCTTGGCCTGGGCGGCTATGCAGCTCATATCGACAATGGCGCAGGGCCCGAGCACCGGGGATATCTCGACCGCTTCACCGTCCCGCACGAGGTTTCGGCCGTCACGGGAGCCTGCCTGGCTGTCGAGAAGGGCAAATTCGATGCGATCGGCGGCTTCGACGCGAAGAGATATCCGATCGAACTCGGCGACGTCGATCTTTGTCTGCGATTGAGGCAGCGCGGATGGAAGACGGTCTTCACGCCCTACGCGGTATTGAAGCATCACGAGTCCGCGACACGAGGCAGATCGAATGTAGCGAAGCGCTATGCGAAGGAGAGACGGCACTTCCTGGAGAGCTGGAAGGATGCCGTCCTCGACGATCCTTTCTTCCATCCGGCGCTGTCACTCACGGCGCGGCGCACACGTCTCGATCACTAGCGCGATGCGCCTCCGCACGCCCTCGCGATACAAACCATACCCACGACAGACCGGACGGGTCCGACTCGCGGCCGATGTCGCGATCAAAGCGGTATTCGCAGGGCTTGTCACCCTGTTCGTCGAGGGCATGGTGCTCGGGCGCGTGCTCGGCGGCGTGCTCTGCCCTGCGGTGCTTCATGTCATGGCACCGCGGCTGGCGGTGCTCGAACGCGGTTTCGACCGGGATTTCTACCTCCGTCAGTTCGACGACGAGGCGCAGCGCCGGCGTGTTGCGCGGGCTCCCTTGCTCCACTACGCGCTTCTGGGCTGGCGGACCCGCCGCGCGCCGGCCCCCGGTTTCGATCCCGCGTTCTATCGGCGGCAAAACCTGCAGCGGCCGCCGGGAATGGATCCCCTGTTCCATTATCTCGAGAAGCCGCACGCGCAGAAATCTCCACGCAACGAGGTGGAGGCCCGGGCCGATCGTCCGCCGTGGCGCGAACGCGCCGAGGCCGTGCTTGTGTTCCATCACGGGCGCGGCGGCGGGAGCAGCCATTTCCTCGATCTCTATGAGCGGGATATCGAGGACACGGGTCGTAATGTTCTCCGTGCCAGAACGATCCTGAACGCGCCGACTCTCGTCGTCATCGGCGACCGAACGTTCGATCTCTCATCCGGTCGCGATAAGCTTGTCGATTTTGCCCGCCGGCGTCGCGTGACGAGGCTCGTGGTAAATCACCTCATCGATCGTCCGCTGGATATGATGGCATGGGTGCGTGATCTAGGCGCGCGGCTGGGCGTACCCTATGACGTCGTCCTGCATGACTATTACATGTTGTGTCCGCGAATCGACCTGGTTACCGGCACCGGCGCATTTTGCGACGTGGCGCCGCCCGAAACTTGCGTTCAGTGTGTCGTGGAATACGGTGCCGAGATGCGGGAATTCGATCCGCTCTCCTGGCGACGTGACCATCTGGCGTTCCTTGGCGGCGCAGAGCGCATCGTGGCACCGAGCGACGATGTCGCCGCGCGGATGCGGCGCTACCTGTCCAAGCCGATCGCGGTATGGGAGCCGGAGAGCGACGCGGATGTTCCGCCCGAACATACGCCACGGGTTCTCGCGACCGAGCCCCTGCGCATCGTCACTTTGGGCTCCTTGAATGTCAGCAAGGGCCTCCGCGTCGTGCAGGCCCTTGCTGATGTGGCAGGGCAGGCCGGCGCGCCTCTGCTGCTGTCGGTCGTGGGCCCCGCATCGGAACCGCTGCCCCAAAGTGTCACGGTCGGAGGCCCCTTTCTGTCGGACGATCTGGGACGCCTGCTCGTCGAAGCCGCCCCGCATGCGGTCTTCCTGCCGGCCATTTGGCCGGAAACCTGGTCGTTCGTGCTGACGGCTGCACTGAAGCAGGGGCTGCCCGTCATCGCGTTCGACATCGGTGCGCCGGCTGCACGCCTGCGTCGGCTCGGCCGAGGCCACGTGCTGCCAAGGGAACTGGCGGCGGATACCGACAGGCTTCTGGCGGCGCTCCTGGAATTGCGCGACCGGTGGGTGATCGGGTGAGAGAGCGGCGATCGCCAAGGAGGGCCGGCGATCTGCTGCTTCGTGTACTGCGCCATGGTGGCGGCGCGGCGGTGGCCACGGCGCGAATGCTGCCGGGATGGACGCGCGCCATCTGCCGCCAGCACGGCCTTGCGCCGGGGACCGTCGATGTCGCGCACTATGCGCGTTCGGCGGGCCGTTCGTTCTCGTCGCCGGACGCCGCGGCGTTCCACTACCTGGTGGTCGGATCGGGGCGCGGTTGGTCTCCCGTTCCAGGCTTCTCGCCCCTCGACTATCGCCGGAACAATCCGGATGTCGCCCTGGCCGGCTACGAGCCGTTCGCCCATTGGCTGAGGTTTGGCCGAGAAGAGGGGCGAGGCGCCGCTGCTCCGGCGGATCCTCCGATGCCCGATATCCGGCGCCTGCTGGGCCACCGGCGTCCGGACACCGCGCGCGCCACGGTCGATGTCGTCGTGCCGGTTTATGGCGGCCGGGCGTTGGCGCTTCAGGCGATCGACAGTGTGCTCGGGGCCGTGACGAGGGAGGCCTTCGAACTGGTGGTCGTGGACGACGCCTCGCGAGACCCGCTGTTGCGGAGTGAATTGCAGGCATTGGCCGAAGGCGGCTTGATCACCTTGATGGAAAACGAGCGCAATATCGGCTTCGTCGGGGCCGTGAATCGCGGCATTGCGCTTCATCCCGGTCGCGACGTCGTCCTGTTGAATTCGGATACCCGGGTGTTCGGCGACTGGCTCGATCGGTTATTGGCGGCGCTGCGGACGCCGAGGACGGCGACGGCGACGCCTCTCTCCAATGCCGCGACGATCCTGAGCTATCCGGCCACGCTCTGCGAAAATCGCCTGCCGGCGGATGCCGGCGTCGCGCAATGGGACCGCCTCTGTGCGTCGACGGCCATGCCCATCGTGGAAATTCCAACCGGTGTCGGCTTTTGCATGGCAGTGAGCCGAGCCTGTCTCGATCAGGTCGGCGCCTTCGACCAAGAGCGATTCGGGCGCGGCTACGGCGAGGAGAATGACTTCTGCCTCCGGGCGGCGGCGGCAGGGTGGCGCCACGTGGCGGCGACCGGCCTCTTCGTCTGGCATCGTGGCGGCACTTCATTCGGCAAGGAGCGGGACGCTCTGGTGGAGGCTGCGCAAGCAACCATCGAGACGCTCCACCCCGGCTACGCTGGCACGGTGGGGAACTTCATCCATAGAGATCCACTTCGGCCTGTGAGGAGGGCGCTCGACGTTGCGAGAATTCGCGCCGATCCACGTCGCAAGAGACTGAACTTCGGGAGATTGGGCGTCGCGGGAGCCGCCGCCCCCGATGACCGTGACGTGCTCGATATCCTGCTCATTCCGGATCTTCCACCCTATGCTGGACAGTACCGGCTGGTGGCCAGAGGCCTCGGCGCCGTTCCCAATCTGCCGCGCTGCGGCCCGACGACAACGGACGACAGCCTGGCCGCCTTGTTGAACGATCTTGGCATCCAGGAATGCGCCGCAGGAAGCAGAGGAGAGATCGCGGCCGTACTCGGTGGAAAATTCTACAGCGCCGTGGAGCGAAGTGGCATTCGAAGCTAAGGAGGCAAACTGCCTTTAGGAGTGTTGCCTGGAGGCCACAGTGAGAGACTGGTTGTGCGATAACAAAACTGTTCCATGAGTTGAGCGTGGTACTTGTGGTATGGTTACAACAATAGCCCGCTAAAATTCACTTGAGCGTGGGGAGAATTATGAAGAAAGCTGGTTTGGCTCTGCTGGGTCTGGGACTATTGCTGCCGAACGTTGCTGGTGCCCAGACGATCAACGCCCAAGAGGGTTTCTACATCGGCGCAGGCGGCGGTGCCGCTTGGTTCATCGGGTCCAATTCCAATACCCAGACATGGACCGGTTGGTCGGTTGGCGGCAAGGCCGGTTACGACTTCGTCGGTCCGCGCGTAGAACTCGAGGCCGGCTACGGGCAGATCCCGACTTCGGCCAACATTCCGGGCACGGCGATCAACGGCAAGGTTGGTCAGCTCAGCGTGATGGCGAACCTGCTGTACGACTTCATGCCGACCTCGGTCATCACGCCTTATATCGGCGCCGGCGCGGGTGTCGCGTTCGTCGACAGCAACTCCTCGCTGGGCAGCACGCAGTTCGCCTATCAGGGTATGGTCGGCGTCGCCTACAACGTAAGCGAGCAGCTCCGCTTCCTGATCGAAGGCCGTTACGTCGGCACGACCAATCCGAGCGTGAACACGCCATTCGGCAATGTCAGCTTCCAGAACAACAACATCCTGGCGCTGGCCGGCGTGACCTACAAGTTCAACGCGCCGCCGGCCGCTCCGCCGCCGCCGCCGCCGGTGGTTGCGCCGCCGTCGTTCATGGTGTTCTTCGACTGGGATCGCTCGAACCTGTCGGC
>NZ_SCUT01000060.1 GCF_004297265.1 Reyranella sp. | reverse complement strand
GCGGATCAGCTCGACGCTGGTGACGAACATGACCGGGAAGGGACGAGTGCCTTCAGGGCCCGGCGCGCCACCGCCCGGCGGCGGGCCGGCATCCTTCGGCGTCGACGGCGCGGCCTGCGGCTGAGATGCTGGCCCGCCTTGCGCAGGGCGTTGCTGGGCACTCGACTGGGCGGCCGCCAGCATCGAGCCTGCAGCCACCAGCGTGGTGAGGGCGAAGAGCTTCATACTATTCATGGTTTCCTCGGTAGCTAAGCGGCGACGTCGCTGCTCTGGACGGGCGAAGGGGAAGGGACATCCTGCGGAACCACCATGGCCGGGCTGTGCGCGAGACGATCGTAGGCTTCGAGGATCAGGTCGGTCGGCACCATCTGCGTCAGTGTACAGTACGAGGTTTCAGTGCCGGTGAAGCTGCCATTCTCGAACAGCTTGTTGACCGGCGCACCGCCACCGCACACCGAGAAATAGTCGCAGGATCTGCTGCAGGCCTGCACGCCCGCGGTGATGTCACGGTAGAGCGCCGAAGCGAGGCAGGTGTCGCGGATTTCCTGGAGCGACTGGAAATTGATGTTGCCCAGGAGATAGTCGCGATAGTCCTTGTTCTTCAGCCCGAGCAGCTCGGGCGAAAAGCTCGAGACGTTGCCGTGGCTGTCGACGTTCAGCATCGCCAGCGGTTCGACCTGGATGTTGCGCGCGGGCACCCCTTCGGGACGGAACAGGCGGGGCAGGGCAAGATCGATCTCGCGGACGAAGCGGACGCGACCACTGCGGCGGGCGAGGTGCCAGAAGCTGCGCAGGAATGCGGCATAACGCTTCCGCAATTCGGGACCGTGGAAGAGGCTCGAGACGTGATCGCCCTCGGACTCCTCGACGTTGAAGCAGATCTGGTCGATGCCTTCGGTGAGATAGAAGTCGAGCAGCTCTGCCGGCTGGTCGAGGCTGGTATGGGACAGCACCGAGATCACGTGGAAGTCCACGTTGTTTTCGCGCAAGGAGCGGATGCCGGCGATGGTCTTGTCGAAGGTCCCCTTGCCGCTGCGGCTCTTCCGGTGAAGATCGTGCAGCTCTCGCGGCCCGTCTAGGCTAACGCCGACGCCGACGCCCCATTCCTTGAAGAGGTCGCACCACTCGGTATCGATCAGCGTGCCGTTGGTCTGGAAGGAGTGCTTTACGTGGACCGATGCCGGCCGCATCCGCTCGATCGTCGCGAAGGCCTCGCGATAAAACGAGACGGGCACTACGAGCGGCTCTCCCGCATGCCAGATCACGGTGATCTCGGGGCAGGACCAGCCGGATGCAAAAATCTGCTCGAACAGCCGTGTCACCGTCGACTGGGCGATGACGTGCTTGTTCGAGCGGTCGGGCAGATAACAGTAAGTGCAGGCGATGTTGCAAAAGGCGGTCGGCTGCACGACCACCATGCCGATATCGGGCGTGGCGGTCATGCTTACCAATTATGCCAACCGTTGTGCCAATTGCCCCAGCCGCCGTTGCCCCAGCCGCCATTGTGCCAGCCATTGCCCCAATTGCGCCAACCGCCATTGCGCCAGCCGCCATTGCCCCACCAGGCGAGAAGCTGCTCAGGGTCGACGGCGACGAATGGCTCGCCATCCCGGCGATATTGCTCGATGGTGCTCGAGACGTCGGCGCGAAGGACCTGGAGACGCTGCGCGACCGAACGCTTGCTACCTTCGGGCTCCCCGACCGTCGTGGCTGCTGCGTCGGCGGCAGCCAAGCCGACCGAAAGTCCCAGCGCACCTGACGGCAGCAGTTGAGCGAGTGCGCGCAACGGACGACGATCGTGGGTCACATATGCTCTCCCTGAAGGCAAGCTAGGTTAGGCCGGGCTGCAATCCATTCGCAAATCAAAAGCGACGAAATCGACGGGACCCAGCGGCGGCCTCTTGAAGTTCGCAATTGGATGACCATATCCGTCAAGTCCTAGCGGTCGAGCGATCGCGAGGCGTTTGCCAGGGTGAGCCACGGATGTAATGGTGACCTAAGGCAGGCGAATTGCGTACTCGACCCGGCCCCGCGCCTGAAATGGCGGCGGGGCTTTCTATTTTTCGGATTCGTGTGGCCGCGTCAGTGGACCATCCGTCCGCTTGGATGGTTCGAAGGGTGGCGAAGGTGTTCGGATTCCAGCCACACGTGGTGCAGGATGCCGGGTGATCCAAGTTGTCGCTGCGGCGCGCCGATCTGGAAGCCCAATTCTCGCAGGAGGTCGAGCATCCGGTCCTCTCGGGTGTCTATGTGCTGCTCCAGTCTGGGGAACTGGTCGAGCATCTCGGCAAAAACGAGGCGACACAACATCGAGAAATCACGCGATTCCCCGTCAAACTTGGCGACGGGAAGCATCCAGACATAGCCGATTTCGGGATTGTCGAGCCGAGGTGTGACGCCCCAAAGGGCAGTGGTTGCCCCGTCGCTCACGCGCCGCGCTGCCCAAATCTGCGTACTGAAGGCGCACGCTTCGATCAGCCGGTCGCACGGTTGCTTCTCCGGCCAATCGGCGGCGGCGTGCTGATCCTCGAGCAGGTTTGCCACATAGGCGACGTCTGCGGACGTTGCGGCCTGGACCTGGTAACGCATGACGTTCTCCTCGGCCTGTCGTGGACTCAACGAAACCTACGCAGAAGGTTGCCGATGGTCGAGTTCCGCGCGGGCGTGCGCAAAAGCAGCGGGGAGGATGTGCCAGCGTCTCCCATGTGAGAACTTCCACATTGAGCAGTCGGTTTTTCCTCTCCTCGCTCGGAGCGACGTTCATGGCGCCGTCGATTCGTCTGCCCAACCCGCGTCCTGGCGGTCGCAGACGCCCGAGGCGGCGGGTTTTCGACGACAAGCGGATCTGGAACGTCCACCGGCGGCAATGACGATCCGGTAGCGTGGCGCGTGGGCGTCGCCAACGTGCGCAGCGCCTTGTTCGTATTCAGCGGGCGCCGGCGGGTGGCGCCTGCCGCGTCGTATCCGAGCCGACGCCGGGTTGTCCTGCACTGGGCGCGCCCGGCGTCGACGGCGTGGGGCTGGGATTGATGGCCGAACTGCTCGACGGCGTCGAGGACGCGGAAGGGGGAACGGTCGGCGAGGTGCCCGCCGGGGCCGGCGATGTCGACGTGCCGCCATTGCTGGCGCCTGGGCCCGATTGGGCGTGCACAGTCCCTGCGATCACGACGCAGGCTGCAATGGCGATGAGGGTCTTGCTGACCATCGAGTCCTCCAGATGGGTTTTCGAAACAACCGCTGGAGGACGCTCGGCGTTGCGTGGACGTCAGAGAGTCGCGGCCAGCGTGGCGAGCTGGTCGGCGCAGATTCCCCAGCCAACGTGGAAACCCATCTTCTCGTGCGCCTCGCGATCCTCCACCGTCCAGTGGCGGACACGGGCGGTGTAGACCGTCTTGTCGCCTCGCTTCTCGAAGGTGAGGATGACCGTCATGAACGGCTTGGCCGAGGGCTGCCATGCCTCGGTGAAGGCGTCGGTGAAGACCAGCCGCTCATTCGGCACGACCTCGAGGTAGATGCCCCGGTTAGGCATGTCCTGCCCGTCAGGGCCGCGCATCACGATCAGGCTGGAGCCGCCGGGCCGCACGTCTGTCTCGACGACCGGCGTTTCATAGGGCTTGGGGGCGAACCACTGCTTCATCAGTGCCGGCTCCGTCCAGCAGCGAAAGAGTTTCTCTGGGGGCGCGTCGATCAGGCGCGTGAGGACGAGTTCGCGATCGCTTTCAGGGGTGCCGGTCGGCGGGACGGTCATTTCAGGCTCCTTGTGAGGTCGTTCTGCCCCAAGGACGAACGAACCCGCCACTTCCCGACAGGAGCCCGATATTTTGTTCTACGGCGGGCCGTAACTGCCCGGCGTCACGCCGCCGTATTCGTGGCTGACACGGTTGTTCCAACCGTAGCCGACATAGCCGCCGGCGGCGTCGTAGAGGTAGTCGAAGCCTTCCAGGAACATGCGGCCGGTGTTCACGAAGACCGTCGCATCGTGCACCACCTCGACCCGCTCGGGATGAAGTGGGTTGCCGCGCCGCCCGACCGTGAACTCGTAGAAGGCGGGCTGCGGGCGAAGGCGAGCGGGCATGAGGAGTTCGATCCGCGTGCCCTCGGGGGCACGCCGTCCCCGCTCCAGGCGCGTGCCGGCCGGCGGGGACAGGAACATGTAGTTGATGCCGGTATCCATCAGCATCGTGCCCTGCTCGGAGATGCCGTCGACCGAGACGGTCATGGGCGCGCCGTTCCAGTCCGGCACGCCGGGGCGATGAGCCTTGGGCATCAGCTTCACGAAGGCCATGTGGCGGGTGAGGGCAGGCGTCATGCCGAGATGCACGCCGGTCCGGGTGATGGCGTATCCCGGCCGCACCGAGTTCACGGGCCGGCCGGACGCCAGCGAAACGAGGCTTACGAAGGGATTCTTCGGCGAGGTGTCGTCGGCCGTTGCCTGCGCCGCACCGCGATCGAAGCCGATTCCCATGAAGCCGACATTGCGCGGCTCGGATTCCGGCCGGCAGTCGCGCGCTTGCTCAAGGCAGGTGATCCGACTGACCCTCAGCACCTGCACGCGCGCCGTGGCGACCGGCGTGTGCTCGTCGCGGCGGATGACGACATCGGTCATCCAGTGCTCGCCGCTGAGGATGCGGCCACTGCTGTTGTAGACCAGCCGTCCCGGCCCCTGCGAGACGTCATGTGGCCCGGGGATGAAGTGGTCGGCCGAGACGACGATGCCGGTCGAGCCCGTGTCCATGCCGAACCAACGCGGCCTTGCACCGTTCAGGCTGAGCCAGATCTCCGGCACATGATGCGGGGAGATGGAGCCGTTGGCGAAGGGGATCTCGATCGCCTCGAGCCCGTCATAGGCACGCCAGGGTTCCTGTGCGCGGGCCCCCACCATGCAGGACAGCAGGAGTACCAGGCCGACGGTAATGATCTTCAGGCGGCGCGACATGGCATTCAATTCAGTCGGGGAGGTCGAAATCCTGGCCCTTGGCCGTAATGTCGGCCTTCGCGAACCAGTCCGGGCCGAGCAGGCTGATCGGCTTGCCTGTGCAGCTGAGGTTGGCGACGGCCTTGCCGTCGCGCTCGACGGTGACGCCGGCCTTCTCATGCGTCTCCCCGCGGGGGCCCCAATTTCCTATGCCGGTGTAGACCACGAAGGCAATGTTGTTTTTCGCCGACACGCGCAGCCACGCCCCTCCACCGCCTGCGAGGGCGAACGACTCGCCGCTGGCCGCCTGAGGCGGCGGCACCTGGGCAGCCGGCAGGGTGAGGTCCAGCGGCTCGCCCGAATCGGGTTTGCCGGTTCGGTATTGCAGGTAACCCTTGTTGGGCGCGGCATCCTTAGAGGCGCAAACCGACACGAGCTTCGCCGGGCTGGTGCGGCACGAAAATATGATCGTCTCGGTCGGCGTACAGAAGGAAGTTTGTGCGCTCTTGGCCGTCGTCGGGGCAGGCGCTGCCGCGGCGAGCGGCGCGGGTTTGACGGACGCGATCAGGATGATGGTGTCGCTCTTCTTGCAGTCCGGATTACCCTGACAGGAAGCCGCCATGACGCGCGCGGTCTTGTAGGTCAGCGCCAGGCGCTTGCCTTTCAGCGACTTTTCCATGGCGCAGAGATCGAAGTCCGCCGGCTCGTCGAAGGTGATGCCGCGGTCGTCCTTCAGCGTGACGAAACAGGCCGTGTCGCCATTGCGGAAGCCGATCGCCGTCCCGAACGCCCGCTTCTTCTCGCCACCAATCGTGACGGTGTCCTGCGCTTCAACCGGGAGGGTAGATACCAGCAGGAAGGCGACGAAAGCCGAACCGAAGAGAGAGCGCAAGCAGGACCCCGAGGCTGAAGCAGATTGCCGAAGTCATAGACGATAGGTGTCGGAATGTCGCGCGGTCTGCGCAAAAGACCCGCCCCGACAATGCCGGGCGGGCCTTCCGAACTCACCGGTACATCCGCGGCTCAGTCCGTGCTGCATGATTAACGACGACGCCCGTAAATGGTTGCACAGCCCACCGGCCCGAACGGGACCGCAACTATCGCGGTGCACCATCGTTGACCCGTCATGAGCGATAGCACCACCCTGGAGGACATCAGTCCCTATCTTGTTCTTGGCCAGGCAGACGATGGCGGCCAGCCCATCGTTGAAACCGCTCGGGTATTGCACGACCTGATCGTCACGTTCCCGCCGCACGGGCACTATTCGGTGCGGACGGTGGAGGATGAATGTGGTCCGGCCGTTCATTGCGCCTTCGAGCGCAAGATCGACGCCGATCGTCTGGCGGCGGCCGTCGGAGCCATCGAGATCGCCCGCTACGAGAGCTACCGCAGCGAGCGCGCATTCTATCTCGACGACAAGGTAGTGCGTAACATTCGCCGTACGCTGGAACGCCGCCGCAGCGTAGCGAACTGACGCCCTTCAGAGAATCCCGAACATGCGCGCCACCCTCTGGACGGCGCCCCAGGCGGGATCGAGAGTGGCAAAGGTCCGTGCCATTTCGTTGGCATCCCTGAGCAGTGCCTTAAGCTTGACGTCGCTCGGCTCGTCTTTCTCCGCCTCCAGGCGCGCTTCTTCGAAGAGAGCGCGCAGCTCGCGCATCTCTTCGCTGTAGTCGGCGTCGATCGCCTTCACGGAATCGGCCAAGGCGGCGGCAAGGGTGGGATCGTTCGGTTTGTCGGTCATGCTCTTTACGCTGCTTTCCTGGTTCGATGGGCGTCAATGGCCGCCCACAAAGACGCTGCCGTGACCGGCATGTCGATATGCTTGAGCCCGGTGTGCGGATGGATCGCGTCCACGATGGCATTGATCACGGAGGGCGGTGCGCCGATGGCGCCGGCCTCGCCTGCGCCCTTCACGCCCAGCGGGTTGGTCGTGCACAGGCTGTTGTGCATGTCGAACTTCACGTGCGGCACCACGTCCGCGCGAGGCAGGGCATAGTCCATGAACGAACCGCTCATGAGCTGGCCCGACTCGGGATCATAAATGGTCTTCTCGGTCAGCGCCTGGCCGACCCCCTGGCCGACTCCACCATGGACCTGGCCCTGCAGCAGCAGCGGATTCAGCGCCGTGCCGAAATCGTCCATGATCGAGTAGTTCAGGATCTCCAGCGTGCCGGTGTCGGGATCGATCTCGAGCTCGCAGATGTGACAGCCATTGGGGAAGGTCGCGGCCTGCGGCGTGCGCGTGAAGGCATCGTCGAGGCCGGGCTTGCTACCCTCGGGCACATGCTTCGGGTCCTTGGCGGCGCGCGCGACGTCGAACAGGCTCATTGTCCGGTCCGTGCCGACGATGCGGAAGGTCGCGTCGGCATATTCGATGTCGCCCACCGCCGCCTCCATCGCCGAGGCGGCGACCAGCTTGCCCTTCTCGATGATGTTGTCGCTGACGCCCAGCACAGCCGCGCCCGCGACTGGAATGGAGCGGCTGCCGCCGGTCATGCCCTCAGGCGTGAAATCCGAATCGCCCTGCACGATGCGGATGCGGTCGGCATCGACGCCGAGCCGCGCCGACATGATCTGCGTGAACGCCGTCTCGTGGCCCTGTCCGTTGGTCTGGACGCCGACATAGACAGTGATCGTGTCGTCCTCGTTGAACTTGGCGATCGCGCTTTCCGGTGCGCCGCCCGAGCACTTCTCGACATAAGTCGACATGCCGATGCCGCGCCACTTGCCCTTCGCGAGCGACGCGGCGCGTCGGGCCGGGAAGCCGCTCCAGTCGGCCTTCTCCATGCCCTTCAGCATGACGTTGTCGAAGTCGCCGGAATCGAACGTGTCGCCCAGCGCCGTATTCCAGGGAATCTGGTTGGGCTTCACGAGGTTGCGCTTGCGGATCTCGACGGGTCCGAGGCCGGTCTCGCGACCGATATGGTCGACGAAGCGCTCCAGCAGATAGGCAGCCTCGGGTCGGCCGGCGCCCCGGTAGGCATCGGTCGGTACCGTGTTGGTCATCACGCCCTTCACGTTCACGTAGATCGCAGGCGTCTGGTAGAGACCGGCCAGCATGCCGCTGCCGGCCATGGTCGGGATGAACGCGCCGAAATGGCTGAGATAGGCGCCCAGCGCGGCATGCGTCGTGACGCGCAGCGCCAGAAACTTGCAATCCTTGTCGAGCGCCATCTCGGCCAGCGAGACGTGGTCGCGGCCCTGAACATCCGACAGGAACGCTTCCTGCCGGTCGGGAATCCACTTCACCGTGCGCTTGAGCGCGCGGCTGGCCCACACGACCAGCGGATATTCCGGGTGCACGAAGATCTTCATGCCGAAACCGCCGCCCACGTCGCCGGTGCGCACGCGCAGCTTGGGTTGGCCGATCTTCAGGATCATGTCGGCGACAACGGGGCGGATGACGCTGACGCCCTGCGAGGAGACCCAGAGGGTCGAACGGTCGTCCGTCGGATCGTATTCGCAGATGGCGCCGCGCGGCTCCATCGAATTCACGACCAGGCGGTTATTCACGATCTCGAGCTTCACGACCCGGTCGGCCTTGGCAAAGGCCGCCTCGGTGCGCGCCCGGTCGCCCATCTCCCAGTCGAAGACGAGATTGCCCGGAATGTGATCGTGAACCAGCGGGGCGCCGGGCTGAGCTGATTCGAAAGTGCCGACCGTGTGAGGGCGGGCTTCGTAGTCGATCTCGATCAGTTCGGCCGCATCCTTGGCCTGTTCCAGCGTCTCGGCCACCACCAGCGCCACCGGATCGCCGACGTGGCGAACGCGGCCCTGAGCCAACATCGGCCGGGGCGTTTCGGCCCGGGGCGTGCCGTCCCGGTTGGTGACCGGGACTAGGCAGGGCAGGTCGCCATAGCCCGCGGCCTTCACGTCGTCGCCGGTCAGGACAAGCAGAACCCCAGGCGCCTTTTTCGCGGCTGACGTCTCGATGCCCTTGATGTCGGCGTGGGCGTGCGGCGAGCGCAGGACATAGGCCCGGGCGGCCGGGGTCGAGAGCCTGGTGTCGTCCGTGTAACGACCACCGCCGGTGAGGAGACGCGGGTCCTCCACCCGGCGTACCGACTGACCAATGCCGAACTTCGCCATGAAATTCCTCCGTGTTGTCCGGAGGTTAGCCCGCCCCGTGTGGTCTCGCTACAGGATCGTCCAGACGAAGCCCGCCGCGACGACGAGGATACCGGCGCCTAGGGCCAGCCACGTTCCTGCTGTCGGCACGCGAATTTCCGCTTCGTCGAGGGTGGGGGCAGGTTCTTCGTCGAGGATCTTGAGACCCGGTGTCACGGTAGACCTCACTGCACTGTTCCGCAGGCGGATATTCGAGGAACGCCGGTCTTCCCCGAACGTTGCCGGGTGGGGGCAGGAGGCACATGCACATCGAGGACGACGATACGGGCGAGAAGCCTGCCGGTCCGGCCGATTCCGCTGCTGCGGTCGACCATGTAGCGCTGACCCCGGGGCGCGTGGTTGGCCGCTACGAGGTTCTGGAGGTGCTGGGGCAGGGTGGGTTCGGCATCATCTACCGTGTCCGCGACACCCAGCTCGACCGTGAAGTCGCCCTGAAGGAATACCTGCCGCCCGCGCTGGCGATCCGCCAGGACGGCGCCTCCGTCCTGCCGCGTTCCACAGCAGTCGCTGAGGACTTCTCCTGGGGCCGGGAGCGCTTCGTCGCGGAAGGCCGGACCTTGGCCAATCTCCACGAGGCTCCTTCCATCGTGAAGGTCTTCGACTTCGTGGAGGCCAACGGCACCTCCTACATGGTGATGGAGCTGGTGCGTGGCGACACGCTGGAGGAACGGGTAAAAGCGAGGGGCCCGCTGTCGCCGGCCGAAATCGACTGGTTCCTGCCGCCGCTGCTGGACGGGCTTCAGCAGGTGCACGAGTCGGGCTTTCTCCATCGCGATATCAAGCCGGGCAACATCCTGGTGAACGAGGCCGGCCTGCCGACGCTGATCGATTTCGGAGCGGCGCGGCTGGCCGTTGCCGGCCGGTCCTCGACCATGACGGCGATCTTCACCCCGGGCTATGCCGCTGCCGAGCAGTTCGCCGCCGGCAAGCAGGGACCGTGGACCGACATCTACGGGCTGGCGGCGACACTGCATCATGCGATCACCGGCAAGGCGCCGCCCAGTGCCTTCGAGCGCCTGCTCGCCGATACCTATGTGCCTCTCGCCAGCCTGCAGTTGATCGGCTTCCCGGCGCAGCTTCTCGCCGGGATCGATGCCGGGCTGGCAGTGCGTTTCGAAGAGCGACCGCAAACGATCGCTGCCTGGCGCGCTTTGCTGGGGCGCGCGACGGCCGATGCCAATGCGACGATGATCATGTCGCAGCCCCTGGCGCGGCCTGTGCCTCCGACACTACCAACACCGCCCACGCCCCCGACACCGCCAAGCGCACCTGCCGAGCTCGCCTTCACGCCCCAGCCCCGTTCGCGCTGGAAGCCGATGACTCTCGGCGCCGTTGCGGCAGCGCTGCTCGCGTTGGCGATCGGCTACTACGTCGAGACGCTGCCACCTCGGCCCCAGCAGGCGCAGTCGGCCGAGACGGTTGCCGCGGTGCCAGCGCCCGCGCCAATCCATGAGACGGAAGCGGCCGTTGCGGCACGCGAGGGTGAGGAGGCGCTGCAGCTCATTGCAGCCGACCGCCAGCGTATCCAGACCGTCCTCACCTCGCTGGGTTACGACACGCGCGGCTCCGACGGTACCTTCGGCGAGCGTTCGCGTGAGATGATCGCGGCCTGGCAGAAGGCCAAAGGGCATGCGGCGACCGGCTATCTGACCGCGGCGCAGGTCCCGGCGCTCCTGCGGGAAGTGCCCTCGGTCGCTTCGTCCGCTGCGCGGCCGCATAATTCGATGTCACCGGCCCCCAGACAGGCCGGCGCCTATGACGGCGTCTATAGCGGTGGCCTGTCGACCACCGGCTTCGCCGAGCTGCCGGGTGTCGTGACGGCGGAATTGAGCATTGCCGGCGGCCAGCTGATCGGCCGTATCACGCAGCCGGGTTGCGGCGTCTCGGCCGTCTCGCTTGCCGTTGCCTCGAACGGCGACATAACGGGCAGCGGCCGCATCTACGAAGGCCAGGACTGTTCGATGGGCGGCTTCACGGCGACCGGCAGGGCGAATGGTGACCGGGTCGCGCTGGAACTGCGGACCAAGGTCGGAACGATGCGGGGAAGCTTCGGCCGTCGTGGCGGCTGACGCTCGGCGGCCGGCGCCGCCGAGGTCGTTGGTCGTTACTTCTTAGGCGAAATCGCCACGACCAGCACCGAGGTGTCGATGGCCGTGAGCTTGTCGCCGGTCTTGACGCGCGGGAGCTGCGCGCGGCCCTCCGCGGTGGCTGCGGAGTAGGTCTGGACCTCGCCGCCGCTCGGATTGACGACCGAGATGGTGCCGGCCGAGGGATTGACGCCGGTGACCCACCAGTTGGCGACGGTCTGGTCGGCCATCGCGCCGGCAGCGCGGTTGCCGGAAGAGGCAGCGGCCGTGACGCTCAGGTCGCGGTCGCGCGGCGTCGCGGCGTTCGGGCCGGACAGCACGAAGGTGAGCTTGTTCTCGAACGCCGCCGAGACGGCGTCGCCGACCTTGCTGGTGTCCATCTTCACGCCGTCGCTAACCTTCGCGGTGATCGAGCGGCCGGCCGGGCCGGTGAAGGTCACGGTGCGCTTGGAGGGATCGATGGCGGTGATTGTCGCGTCGACCGAATAGGTGGTGACCGTCGAGATGCCGACGATCGGCTGGCTCTGCGCGAACGCGCCGCCGGCGGTCGCAATCGACCCGGCGAGCACTGCCGCGATGAGGAACCGTTTGTTGAACATCACTCTCTCTCCTCCGTTGTTGAACGACGCTAGCATGAGGTTTGCCGGATTTTCCATGGCCGGCCTGTTACATTGAGATTGATTATGTTCAATCTCTGCTGCGAAACGACCGCGTGACCACGGCATATCTTGCCGCCGACGGCTTCGAGAACCAGTTGCGCGAGGAACTGGCGCGCGCCGGTGTTGCGATCCGCGCCGAACATGGCCGACTGCTCCTGTCCGATGCACCGGCGCACGATGCCGCCTGGGCTGCCAATATCTGGCGCGAGTGCGTCGAGCTGCCCGTGGCGTCGATCGGTTCGGCGGCTAAGTCATTACGCGACATCCAGCGCAACTGGGCGATGTATGCGCCACTCCATCATCGTCGTGCCGCGCTCATCCAGGAAAGGCTGCCACACGTCTCGGCGAAGCCGGTGGTCTTTCCCGCCGTCGCCCCGACCGCGCCGCTGGGATCATGGACCCTGCTCGCGTCCGACCGGATGCTGGCGGCGGCATCGTGCAGCTCACCCTTCGCCAACGGCGAGGTCGAGCTGATCGAGGACAAGGTCGGGCCGCCCAGCCGCGCCTACCTGAAATTGTGGGAAGCGCTGGTGCGACTGCGCCGTTGGCCGCAACCCGGCGAGCGCTGCCTCGATCTCGGCGCCTGCCCGGGCGGCTGGACCTGGGTGCTGGCGAAGTTGGGTGCGCACGTCATCGCCATCGACAAGGCGCCGCTCGACCCCAAGGTCGCGGCGATGCAGGGCGTCGAATGGCGGGGCGAAAGCGCATTCGGGCTCGACCCCTCCAGTGTCGGTCCCGTCGACTGGCTGTTTTCCGACGTGATCTGCTACCCGGCACGGCTGTTGCGGCTGGTCGAGCGCTGGCGGGCCAGCGGGCAGGTCCGCAACTTCGTCTGCACGATCAAGTTCCAGGGCGAGACCGATCACGAAACCGCGAGGGCCTTTGCCGCCCTCCCGGGCGCGGCCGTCCTGCACCTCCACCACAACAAGCACGAACTCACGTTCCTGCTGACGGAGTCGCTACCGGGATAGTCCGCGACCGCGCAGGTCGCGCACGGTGTGGTCGACGAAGGCGCGGATCTTCGGCGTGAGAAGACGGTTGGTCGGGTAGACGGCATAGATGCCGCCTGTGGGAGTCTCGTGAATGGCAAGGACGCGGGTGAGGAGGCCGGCGGCCAGGGCATCGGCGATCAGCCACTCCGGAACCGCGGCGAGACCCAGCCCCGAAAGCGCCGCCGTGCGCAACGACTCGGAACTATTGACGAGAAGACGGGGCCGGACCGCAATGGTCTCCGTCCCAATGCGCCAGGTGTCGCGCCAGGCGAGCGGGGCGAAGCCGATCAGCCGATGGCCGAGAATGTCGCGCGGTTTGCGGGGCGTCCCATGCTGCGCGAGATAGCCGGGGGTGGCGACGATGAAGACGCGAGACGTCGCGATGCGGCGAACGACGAGGCTGGGCTCGGGCTTCTCCACGATGCGGATGGCGAGGTCGATGCCTTCGTCGACGAGGCGCAGCGCTCCGCTTCCGGCGATCAGTTCGATCTCGATGGTCGGATAGGCGGCGAGGAAGGCGGGCAAGCCGGGTACGATGTAGCGCTCGGCGAAGCCGTCGGGGGCGGCGATGCGAAGCCTTCCGGCGGGTTCCTTCTGGGCGGCCTGGGCCTCGCTGCGCGCCAGCGCGAGGTCGTCGAGCAGCCGCCGGCAGTGATGATAGAAGGCCGTCCCGGCCTCCGTCGGCCGCACCCGGCGCGTGGTACGGTCGAGCAGGCGCACGCCCATGCGTTCCTCGAGCGTGCGCACCGTCTCGCTGACCGAAGACTTGGCGCTCTGCAGCGCCTGGGCGGCGGCGGTGAAACTCCCGGTCTCCACCACACGGGCGAAGGCCTCTATGCCGGTGAAGGCTTCCATGCGCCATTGTTCGCCCTGCCGAACAATCTGTCCAGAACGACCGTCTGCCCTGGCGGCCGGCGCTCGCCTATTGCTGGTCCGTTACGAAGCGGAGGAAAGAGATGAACGAGACACTCGATGTTCTGGGCGCGCCGATGATCGTGAAGGCCGATGGCGGCACGGTGGCGGCCTTCGTCGCGGATCACCCGATCCCGCCAGGCTACTTCGTGCCACCCCATCGCCACGACGCCGACGAAGAGATGCTGTTGGTCGTCGAGGGCGAGTTGACTCTGATCGGGGAGATGGGCGAGCGCAAGGTACCGGCAGGTGCAAGCGCGACCTTCATGCGTGGCGACCTGCACGGATTTCGCAATGATACCAGCATGACGGTACGGTTGCTCGTCGTCGCCACGCCCGGCCTGCAGGCTGCCGAGATGTTCCGCCATTTCGACCGGGCAACCCGGGAGGCAGGACACTCCCTCGCGCCAGCGGAGATCGTGGCGATTGCCAGCGAGTACGGTGTGCAATTCGGCTAGCGCCGGGGCAGGGAGCGCAGGAAGGCGGTGATGTGCGCGCGGAAGCTGTCGATGAATTCGCGCGCCACCGGGGGCGGCGTGCCTTGCGCGGCATAAAGGGCAGCAAATTCGAAGTGGATGCGCGGTTCGAAGGGCCGCACGACAATGCCGCGGGTCGCGTATTCGGTCGCGGTGAAGGGATCGCACAGCGTCACGCCCGCGCCCGAGCCGGCAAGCGAGCAGGCGATCTCCGACAGCGGCGTCTCGATGCGCATGACGCGCCGGACGCCATGCTCGGCGAAGACGCGGTCGATGCGGAAGCGCGACAGCGAGGAGTAGCCCAGCGAGATGAAGCTCTCGCCCTCGAAGTCGGCCGGCCGCAGCCGCTTCTTGCGGGCGAGCGGATGGTCCTGCGGCAGCACCGCCATGTAGGGGGCGGGCGGCATGCGTTCGAGCCGCACGGCAGCATGCTCGATCGAGCCTTCGGCGAAGCCCAGGTCGCTCTGGCCCTGGGCGACCGCCGTGACCACGGCATGTGAGACCAGACCCGAAAGGACGAGGTCGAGTTTGGGGCGCTCGACCAGATAGCTTCCCGCGAACCGCGGCAGGAAGCCGTTGGCCAGCGCGGGCAGGGCGGCGATTCGCAGGAAGCCGGCCCGCCGCGTGCGCAGCTCGGTGGCCATCTGGGCGATGCGATCCAGACCCACGAAAGCCCGCTCCACCTCGGCATAGAGGGACAGAGCCTCACTGGTCGGCACCAGTCCCGTGCCGCGGCGCTCGAAGAGGGTGAGGCCGAGTTGCCGCTGCAGGTCGCGGATCATCCGGCTGACGGCGGGCTGGGTGACGTTGATCAAATTCGCGGCCATGCCGACGCCGCCGGTCAGCACCACGGCGCGGAAAGCCTCGATCTGGCGGGGGTTCAGGCTGCGCATGGCCTTTCATAACATTTTGGTATCAAGCGCGGCGCAAAATTGGATTTGACGCCGTGCGCCGCGATATAAAACACTGACGGCGGGGAACTCACGAGCGGAGGGGGCAATGACCCGTTTGGCAGGCTTCAGCACTATCGTGGCTCTGGCTTTGTTGGGGGGCGCGCTGCCCGCACAGGCACAGCAGAAGACGCTCACCGTCGCAGCCTATGGCGGCGTGTGGGACAGCCACCTGCGCAAGGAGGTCTTCCCCGAGTTCGAGAAGAAGCACGGGGTGAAGGTCGAGTATGTCGCCGGCAACTCCACCGACACGCTGGCCAAGCTGCAGGCCCAGAAGGGCAATCAGGTAATCGATGTCGCCATCATGGATGACGGCGTCATGTACCAGGCGATCCAGCTCGGCTTCTGCGCGCCCATCCAGGGCCTCGACAAGAGCGAGCTCTACCCCGCGGCTCTCTTCAAGGACGACAAGGCCGTCGCGGTCGGCCAGACCGGCACCGGGTTCATGATCAACACCAAGGTCTTCAAGGAGAAGGGGTGGCCGATCCCGACCTCGTGGAACGACCTCAAGGATCCCAAGTTCAAGAAGCAGCTGGTGATCCCGCCGATCAACAACACTTACGGCCTCTACACGCTCATGATGTTCGCCCGTATGAACGGTGGCGGCGAGAAGAACATCGAGCCGGGCTTCAAGGTGATGAAGGCCGACATCAACCCGAACGTACTGGTCTATGAGCCCTCGCCGGGCAAGATGACCGAACTGTTCCAGTCGGGCCAGGCCAACATCGCCGTCTGGGGTACCGGCCGCGTCCAGGCGCTTGCCAACACCGGCTTCCCGGTTGACTTCATCTACCCGAAGGAAGGCGCACCGATCCTGCTGGCCTCGGCCTGCCCGGTCGCCAAGGCTTCCGTCAATCCGCTGGCGCACGAGATGATCAAGCTGCTGGTGTCGGCGCCGGTGCAGACCGGCATGGCCAAGGAAATGGGCAACGGACCGGTCAACACCAAGGTCGACGTCAACATGCCGGAGCTGAAGATGGCGCCGGTCGGCGAGCGCGCGAAGCTGATCATCGCGCCGGACTGGGATGCCATCAACGCCTCGCGCGACGACTGGACCAAGCGCTGGAACCGCGAGGTCGAGCGCTGACGTCCGAGAGACCGATCGTGCATCATCCCGTCTATGTGTTTCGCCACGGCGAGACCGTCTGGAACGCCGAGAAGCGGGCGCAGGGCTTTCTCGACTCGCCGCTGACCGAGACGGGACGGGCGCAGGCGCGCGCCATGGGGCGTGCGCTGGCGCATGAGCTGCGGCAGGCCGGTCACGCGCCCGCGGACGTCGTGGTTCGGGCGAGCCCGCTCGGCCGCGTGCGGGAGACCCTGGCCCTCGCTGCAGAAGAGGCCGGCCTCGCGCATCACGAAGGGTCGTTCGACGACCGCCTGCGCGAGATGAGCTGGGGGGATTGGGACGGGCTGACCGGCCCGGAGATCGAGGCGGGTTGGCCCGGTGCGATGGCCGCCCGGCGGCTCGATCGCTGGGCCTACGAGCCGCCGGGCGGCGAGAACTACATCATGGCCGCTGCACGCGCACGGGCGGCACTCGACGATATCGCGGCACTGGCAATCGAGCGCCCGGTCGCCGTGTTCGCGCACGGCGGCATAGGGCGGGTGCTGCGTGGTCTCTTCCTACGCGTGCCCGAGGCCGAGATCCTCGACATGGATCAGCCGCAGGACGCCTTCTATCGGCTGCATCGCAACACTGCGGCGCGGATCGTCTCGCATGGTGCGGACTAGATGGCGTTCCTCGAACTCGAGAGGCTCACCAAGTCGTTCGGTGCGCACAACGCCGTCGATGGGCTGACGCTCGGCGTCGAGAAGGGCGAGTTCGTGGCACTGCTGGGCCCGTCGGGCTGTGGCAAGACCACGACCCTGCAGATGATCGCGGGTTTCGTCGAGCCGACCTCCGGCGCCATCCGTCTGGCCGGCAAGGATCTGCTGGCGATCAGGCCCGCCAGGCGCGGCCTCGGCATCGTCTTCCAGAGCTATGCGCTGTTCCCCCACATGACTGTGGCGGAGAATGTCGGCTTCGGGCTGGAGATGCAGGGTGTCGCGGCCGCCGAGCGCAGGACGCGGGTCGGGGAGACGTTGGATCTGGTCGGCCTTGGCGCCTTCGCATCACGGTTTCCGCGCCAGATGTCGGGCGGCCAGCAGCAGCGTGTGGCGCTGGCGCGGGCGCTGGTGATCCGCCCGCAGATCCTGCTGCTCGACGAGCCGCTGTCCAACCTCGACGCCAAGCTGCGCGAGGGCATGCAGATCGAGCTGCGCCAGATCCAGCGCACGGTCGGCACCACGACCATCCTGGTGACGCACGACCAGGCTGAGGCGATGGCGCTGTCGGACCGCATCGTGGTCATGAACCAGGGCAGGGCCGAGCAGATCGGCCCGCCGCACGAGGCCTACGAACGGCCGGCCACGCCCTTCGTCGCCAACTTCCTCGGCAAGACCAACCTGGTGGATGGCAATAGCGTGCGGCCCGAGCGCATCTCCTTTGCTGCCTTCGGCCTCGCCGGCACGGTGCGCACCCGCATCTTCCAGGGAAATCACTGGCTCTACCAGGTCGATACCGCGTCCGGCCTCGTCACGGTGATCCGCCAGAACAGCGGCGAGGCGATGCCGGGTGAGGGCGATGCCGTGCACCTCGCCTGGGAAGGCCGCGCGTGAGGTCGGCGCCCTATCTCCTCTGCGTGCCGGCCCTGGTCCTGTTCGCCGGCGTGGTGATCGTGCCGCTCGCCATGACGGTGCTGCTCTCGTTCCACGACTGGGGCCAGTACAAGGGCATCGAGCCCGTCTTCATCCTGAAGAACTGGCAGGAAGTGCTGGGCGATTCGTACTTCCACGAGATGTTCGCCCGCACCTTCCGCATCGCCTTCTTCGTGACCCTGCTGGCGGCGGTCTTCGGCGCGCCCGAAGCCTACATCCTTAACCGCATGCGCAGCCCGTGGCGGGGAATCTTCCTGCTGGTGATCCTCGGCCCGCTGCTGATCTCGGTGGTCGCGCGCACCCTGGGCTGGGCGCTGCTGTTCGGCGGCAACTCGGGACTGGTCAACAAGGCACTGATGGGGCTGGGACTGATCTCGGCGCCGCTGCCTTTCATGTTCACGGAGACCGGCGTGGTGATCGCGCTGGCGCATGTGCTGATGCCCTACATGGTGCTGGCGGTGTGGGCGTCGCTGCAGCGGCTCGACCCGCAGGTCGAGAATGCGGCGGTGGCACTGGGCGCAGGGCCCTTCACCGTGCTTCGCCGCATCGTGCTGCCGCAGGTGATGCCGGGTATCCTGTCCGGCGCGGTGATCGTATTCGCGCTGGCAGCCAGCGCTTTCGCCACCCCTGCCATCATCGGCGGCCGGCGGCTCAAGGTCGCCTCGACGCTTGCCTACGACGAGTTCCTGAACACGCTCAACTGGCCGCTGGGCGCCGCCGTTGCGGTGCTGCTGCTGCTGGCACTGGTCGCCATCGTCTGGGGTGCCAACAGGCTGGTCGAACGACGCTATGCGCAGGTCTTCGCATGAGTCGCAACGGGCCCATCGCGCTCGCCTACCACGCGCTGTTCGTCACCTTCATGCTGGCGCCCATCCTGGTCGTCTGTTTCGTCGCCTTCACGCCCGAGGGCTACCTTTCGTTCCCCACAGACCGCTGGTCGTTGCGCTGGTTCTACGCCATCGCGCAGTATCCGGAATTCATCTCGGCCTTCTGGCGCAGCCTGTGGCTGGGCGCGATCTCCTCCGCGATCGCCGTCGGCATCTCGGTGCCCGCGGCGCTGGCCATCGCGCGCTATCGCTTCCGCGGGCGCGAGGCGCTGACGGCGCTCTTCATGTCGCCTTTGATGATCCCGCATCTCGTGCTGGGCATCGCTTTCCTGCGCTTCTTCACCCAGATCGGCCTGGGTGGCACCTTCGCCGGACTCGTGCTCTCGCACATCGTGGTCGTGCTGCCCTTCGCGCTGCGGCTGACGCTCGCCTCGGCGGTCGGGCTCGACCGTTCGATCGAGCATGCCGCCGTGTCGCTCGGCGCCAGCGAGAGCGTCGTCCTTCGGCGCATCACCCTGCCGCTGGTGTTGCCCGGGCTGGTGAGCGGCTGGGCGCTGGCTTTCATCAATTCGTTCGACGAGGTGACGATGACGGTGTTCATCGCGGCGCCGGGCACGGAGACGCTGCCGGTCCGCATGTTCCTCTACATCCAGGACAATATCGATCCGCTGGTGACCTCGGTGTCGGCCTGTGTGATCGCCATCACCGTCCTGGCACTGCTGGTGCTCGATCGCGCTTTCGGATTGGAACGCCTGCTGATCGGAAGGAGCGCCGGTCATGGCCGGTGAAGCAAGGGCCGGTGATGAATTCGACGTCGCGGTGGTGGGCGGCGGGCTGGTCGGCATCGCCACGGCCTGGGGCCTGTCGCGCGAGGGCTGCCGGGTCGTCGTGCTCGACGAGGGCGACCGCGCGGTGCGGGCGAGCCGTGGCAACTTCGCGCTGGTCTGGGTGCAGAGCAAGGGGCTCGGCCTCGCTCCCTACGCCGGCTGGACGATCCGCTCGTCCAATGCCTGGCAAGGCTTCTCGGATCTGCTGAAGCAGGAGACCGGCCTCGACGTCTCGTTCCAGCGGCCGGGCGGCTTCCATCTCTGCCTGTCGGAAAAGGAGCTGGAAGCCCGCGCCAATGTGCTGAAGCGCCTGCACGCCCAGCCTGGCATTGTCGACTACAAGACAGAGATCCTGACCCGCGATCAGGTGAAGGTGATGCTGCCCGACATCGGGCCGGAGGTCGTGGGCGGCAGCTTCTGCGAACTGGACGGCCATGTGAACTCGCTGCGCCTGTTCCGCACCCTGCACACCGCACTCAATGCGCGAGGCGTGACCTACCTGCCGAGCCATCGCGTCGAGTCCATCACCAAAGAGGGCGGCGAGTTCCGGCTCACGACGACGCAGGGCGAGGTGCGCGCCGCCAAGGTGGCGCTGGCGGCGGGAAACGCCAACATGCGCCTCGCGCCGATGGTCGGCCTCGACTGCCCGATGAAGCCGGAGCGCGGGCAGATCGTCGTCACCGAACGGCTGCGGCCCTTTCTCAACCATCCTGTCGTCACTCTGCGCCAGACCGACGAGGGTACGGTGATGATCGGCGATTCCAAGGAAGAGAGCGTCGATCCGAGCGGCCTGACGATCGGCGTCAGCGCCACCGAGGCCGAGCGCGCCGTGCGCCAGTTCCCCTTGCTCGCCAACGTGAACGTGGTGCGCACCTGGAGCGCCATCCGCGTCATGACCCGGGACGGCTTCCCGATCTACGACGAGTCGAAGACCCATCCCGGCGCCTTTACCGTGTGCTGCCATTCCGGCGTGACTTTGGCTGCCAACCACGCGCTCACCATCGCGCCGATGATCGCGCGGGGCGCGCTCGACGCCCCGCTCGTCGCTCCTTTCAGTGCCCGGAGGTTCCATGTTCAAGCGGCTGGCTGAGAAGGGCCCCGCCATCGCGATCACCGTCGACGGCCGGAAGGTGACCGCCCGTGTGGGGGACACCGTCGCGGCGGCGCTGCTGGCCGCCGGCATCGATCATTGCCGCACCACGCCTGTGACGGGCGCGCCGCGCGCACCCTACTGCCTGATGGGCGTGTGCTTCGACTGCCTCGTGACCGTCGACGGCGTCGGCAGCCGCCAGGGCTGCCTGATCCCGGTGCGCGAGGGCATGAAGGTCGAGACCCAGCTCGGCCGCCGGGAGGCCGGACGATGATTGCGGCGGCGGATCTCGCCTCTTCATACGAACTCGTCATCATCGGTGGCGGGCCGGCCGGGCTCGCGGCTGCGGCGCTGGCCGCGCGGGCGGGCGTGTCGACGGTGTTGTTCGACGAGAATCCAGGTGTCGGTGGCCAGATCTATCGCGCCATCACCTCCACGCCCGTCGCCGACCGTGCGGTCCTGGGCCAGGACTACTGGGACGGCGCCGCCCTGGCGGACGAAGCCAAGGCCAGTGGCGCACTGATCGTCAACGGGGCCACGGTGTGGAGTCTCGACCGGCAGCGCCTCGTGGGCGTATCGGTCGGCGGCAAAGCACGCATGATCGAAGCCGACCGGGTCATCATCGCCACCGGCTCGCAGGAGCGGCCGTTCCCGATTCCGGGCTGGACCCTGCCGGGTGTCATGACCGCAGGCGCGGCCCAGACCGCGCTGAAGGCGCAGGGCCTCGTCGTGGACGGCCGCACCGTCATGGCGGGCAGCGGGCCGCTGCTCTGGCTGCTGGCGGCCCAGACGCTGCGGGCGGGCGGCACGATCGATGCGATCCTCGACACCACGCCGCGGCGCAACTGGCTGCAGGCGATGTTCCACCTGCCCGATTTCGCCCTATCGCCTTACTTCGCCAAGGGGCTGGCGCTGTTGCGCGAGGTTCGGGCCAAAGTGCCGGTGCATCGCGTCGATACGATGGAGGCGGTGGGCAACGACCGGGTTCGCGAGGTCGTCTTCTCCGGGGCCGGCGGCACGCGTCGGCTGCCCGTCGATCTGTTGCTGCTGCATCAGGGCGTCGTGCCCAACGTCAATCTCGCCAACGCGGCGGGTGTGGCGCATGTCTGGAACGACCGCCAGCTCTGCTTCGTGCCGGTGCTCGACGCCGATTTCGGCAGCTCGGTACCTGGCATTGCGGTGGCCGGCGACGGAGCAGGCATCGCGGGTGGCACCGCGGCGGCCGAACGCGGGAGGATTGCCGCGATCGCCGCGGTCCGCGCGCTGAAGCCCGATGCAGTCGTGCCCGACACGCAGGCCATTCGCCAGAGGCTGCAGCGCGAGGAGATGGGGCGGGCGTTTCTCGACTGGCTGAACCGGCCGGCCGACTCGTTCCGCATGCCCGAGGGCGACACGATTGCGTGCCGTTGCGAGGAGGTCACCGCGAAGCAGGTGCGCGACACGGCGAAGATGGGCTGCGAAGGCCCGAACCAGATGAAGGCCTTCCTGCGCTGCGGCATGGGTCCCTGCCAGGGAAGACTCTGCGGCCTCACCGTCACCGAGCTGATCGCCGCCGAGCGCAAGACCAGTCCGGACGAGGTTGGCTACTACCGCCTGCGCCCGCCGGTGAAGCCGATCACCCTGGCCGAACTCGCCTCGCTCCCGATCAGCGAGGCCGAGCGCAAGGCGGTGGAGCGCTAGCATGACGCGCACGGCCGACGTCGTGATCATCGGCGGCGGCATCCACGGCTGCTCGACCGCGCTGCACCTCGCCTTGCGCGGCTTGAAGCCGATCCTGATCGAGAAGGACTATGCCGGGCGTCATGCCTCGGGCGTGAATGCGGGCGGCGTGCGCCAGCTCGCGCGTGACCTGCATGAGATCCCTCTCTCCATCTCGTCGATGGACATCTGGGAGCGCATCGAGGAGCTGGTCGGTGACGATTGCGGATTTGAAAGCCACGGCACCGTGCTGGTGGCTGAGAGCGAGGCCGAACTGGCGGGGTTCCGCGAGCGGGTCGACGATCTCAACCTTCGCGGATTCGGGCACGAGGAGTTGATCGATGCCGCCGAGCTGCGGCGCCTCGTGCCCGCCGTGTCCGACCGCTGTCCCGGCGGCGTCGTCTCGCGCCGCGACGGCGCCGCCGATCCGTTCCGCACGACGCAGGCTTTTCGCCGCCGCGCGGTCGAGAAGGGAGCGGAGGTGGTGGAAGGCGTCACCGTTACCGGACTGTCGAGGAACGGTGCCACCTGGCAGGTCGAGACGAGCGCCGGCATTTTTGAAGCGCCGAAGATCGTGAACGCGGCCGGCGCCTGGGCCGACCGGATCGCCGCAATGCTGGGCGAGCCGGTGCCGCTCGCCGTCGTGGCGCCGATGCTGATGGTGACCAGCCGCCTGCCGGCCTTCATCCAGCCCGTGGTCATCCTGCGCGGCCGCAAGCTCTCATTCAAGCAGCTCGGTAACGGTACCGTCGTGATCGGCGGCGGCCATCTCGCGACGCCCTGGCGCGACAGCAACGAAACGGTGCTCGACTGGCACAAGCTCGCGATCAGCGCGCGTACGGTGTGGGAGCTCTTCCCGGCCATGCACGAGGCCACCGTCGTGCGCGCCTGGGCCGGTATCGAAGCCTACATGCCGGACGGCATTCCCGTGGTCGGCCGCAGCTCGACCTCGGAGGGGGTGTTCCACCAGTTCGGCTTCTCGACCCACGGCTTCCAGCTAGGCCCTGGAACGGGCGCAGTGATGGCGGAACTGATCGCGACCGGATCGACCAACACACCGATCGACGGGCTGCGTATCGAGCGATTCTCGACGAAGGATCCTTAACTCATCGGCCGCCAGTCGTAGCCCAGCCGCGGGAAGTGCACCGCGACCTGGCCTACTTCGTCATTCTCGTGCAGGAGCGCGATCTCGTCGGCGTCGATGAAGTGCACCTCGCCTTCAATCCAGTCCTTGGCATTGTCGGAGGCGCGCACGCGGGCGCGTTGGCCGGGGCGGGGATCACCTTCCTGGGGCTGAGAGGGACGCGGCGTTGCAGGCGTCGCGGCGCATGCTTCCGCCAGGGCCTCGTCGGCGTCGATGTCTATGCGGTTCCCGTGGCCGACCTCCGCCATGCGGTCGCGCCAGGCGAGGAGGCGCGGATAGGGGTTGAGAACCTCGCGGCAATCGATGTGCCGGCCGCGAAAGAACCAGACAACGTGATATGTGGCGAAGTCGGCGATACAGGGCACGTCGCCCAGCAGGTAACGCCGACCGTCCGCCAGCATGTCGGCGATCCACCGGACCTGCGGCCGTACGAGCTGGAGGTTGCGGAAGGCGGCCTTGCGCACGGCCTCGATCGAGGGCATCGGCAGGCCGTGCAGCTTCGCGCGATCGGCGTGCAGCCCTTCGGGCATGTGGTCGGCGTTGATGCCCGACACGTAGAGCGCCGTCGGCCGCATGAACTGCTGTTCGGCCCACCAGGCGATGGCGTCGGCGGCGCCCGAGGTGCTCGGAGGATAGAAGGTCGGCTGTGGCACGCGCCGCTCCAGCTCACGGGCGATCAGCTTCGTATCGCACCAGACATCGGCGCCGTCCTGCAGCACCGGCGTGCGGCGATAGCCGCCGGTCAGCGGCGTCAGCTTGGGCTTCGGGGCGATGGGGGGAATCTCGACAGCCCGCCAGGTGAGCCCCTTGAAGCCCATCATCAGGCGGGCCTTCTCGGCGAAGTTCGAGAAGTCGTACTGGTGGAGAATGAGAGAGTTCGCGGACTCAACGATTTGCGGCAACACGGGCGAACGTTTCCTTGAAGAGGGGGGCGATGCGTCTTGCGGCAATCTGGGTCACGTGATTGTCGTCGAAATAGTTCGGCCGTCCATCCGTGTCGGCCGCACAGGCGCCGTTCGCGCACAACAGGGGTTCGGGCGAGAGGATGGCGATGGATTGCGGATAGCGCTGGGCGAGGCCTGCGAAAAATTTCCGGAGGTCGCTGTTCCGCAAGCGATAGGCGTCCTGGGGGAAGGTCGCGGTCGAGGCGGTACGGTCTTCGAGCGCGACCTTCGCCCGATAGGACGGATCGAATGTCTTGGACATCGGCGTGCGCTCGAAGAAGGTGATGCGGAAGCCTTCGGCGAGGATCTGGGCCGTGTTCCGCTCGAATGTCGCAATCCGGTCGTACGCACCCCAGCTCGACAGCGAGATGATGGTCGTGACGCCGCGCGCCTTCGCCTCGTCCAGTAGCGTCCTGAGTTCGCCCAGGCTGCTCCATTCGCCCGGGCCGAACCGGCCGATGTGGTTGCGGCCCTTGCGCGCGTAATAGACCGGCACGCCGTAGGCGTCGCCCATGGTGGCGAGCACGTCGCGATACTGGTCGGCGTGCGAGTCTCCGAGTACGAGGATACCCGGCCCGGTCTTGACCGCGTTCACGAGGCAAAGACTGGCCATCGGGCGGAGGACCTGATCGATGATCGGGCACCGGCCCGATACGCCATCCTGATGCGCGGTGAACAGGACGGCTATCCGCTCCGGATAGCGGAAGGTAGCGCCGTTGGTGAGCAGGATGGTCGTGGCGACCGCGAGCGTGGCGATCGAGACGGTGCAGAAGGCGCGGAAGAGGGCGCGCCGGTCGGCGAACACCCGGCGCGAGCGGATCGGTGTTTCGACCAGGTGATAGGTCAGGCTCGCGAGCACGAAGGCGAGGAGCATCGCCAGGGTCGCCTCGAAGGCGTTCAGCGGGCGATCGAGGACGATCGACCCGATCGACAGGGGAGGCCAGTGCCAGAGATAGAGAGGGTAGGAAATCTTGCCGATGTAGCGGACGGCCCGCAGGCGCAGGAGGGCGAGATGGCCGGTGTTGAGCTCGATGAGCGCGAGCGCCCAGGCGGTCGCGCCGCAGGCCGCCAGGGTCTGCGCCGTCGGCGCAATCTTTACCTTCCCCATGGGCACGAGCGGCACGATGCAGATCAGGCCGACGGCGAGGAGCGAGAGGAGGGGCTGCGAACGCTCGGGCCCCTCCCGATACTTCCGCACGATGCAGAAGGCCAGGATGCCGAGGCCGAGCTGCCAGAGCCGTCCCGGCAGCAGATAGAAGGCGGTTCGCGGAGAAAGCCCTGTCGCATCGAAGGCAAAGTAGAAGAGCAACGACAGGCAGGGCGCGCCGATCAGCAATGTCCAGAAGAGCCGGCGTCGTCCGCCGGCGACCAGGAACATGGCGCCGAAGAGCAGGTAGAATTGCTCCTCGACTGCCAGGCTCCAGGTGTGCAGCAGCGGTTTCTGGAGCGGATAGGCGAAATAGTCGCCTTCGTTCCAGTAGTAGATGTTCTGGACGTAGAACGGCTGGGCGAGCAGCGAACGCGCGAGGTTGGAGAGTTCGCGCGGCATCAGGAGGACAAAGGAAGCGGCGGTCGTGGCGCCCACCGTCAGGAACAGCGCCGGTGCCAGGCGGCGGAAGCGCGCGGAGTAGAAATCCGCCAGGCTCGCTCGGCGCTCGAGAATCGGGAACAGATAGGCGCGCGAGATCACATATCCAGAGATGACGAAGAAGATGTCCACGCCCAGGAAGCCGTTGGGCACCAGGCTCGGGTAGGCGTGGAAGAGAACGACCAGCATCACCGCGACGGCGCGGAGCGTGTCGATCTCGGGCAAATACCGGCGAATCAACTAATGGCTTTCCGGCTCGCCGGAACCTTGCTGCAGCTTGGGTCTCACGCGACCTTCAGTACACCGTCGTCGGTTTCGAGGGGAAGGGGATGCCAGTTGCGCGACACGACCCAGTCCGGCCGGGGATTGTCGCCGAGCTGCGGCTTGTTCGCGACCGTGTTGCAGGAGACGTAGATGTGCCAGCGGTCGTCGGCCGAGAGATTGTGGCCCGAGGCGTGCAGCACGTTGCAATGGAACAGCACGCAGGTTCCGGCCCGGCCGGTGACGGCGACGGGCTCGGGTGAGCTCTTCAGGATCTCGATCATGCGCTGCTTGGGCATCGCCCAGAACTTGTAGGAGGTCGATTCGTCGTAGACCGGCTCGATGCGGCCGATCCTGTGGCTGCCTGGGATGAGGTAGAGCGCGCCGCCCATCTCCGTCGTGTCGGTCATCATCAGGTTGAAGGTCGCCATGTCGGGCCGGCGGCAGCCGTCACGCATCCACGAGCCGTAATCCTGATGCCACTGCCAGACCGTGCCTTCGATGGCCGGCTTGGTGTTGATCTTGGTGTGATAGACGTAGACGCCATCGTCCTTCAAGACCTGCTGCACCGGCCGCAACAGGCGCGGGGTTCGGACCAGCGCGTGGAAGGGCTTCGAACGGGTCGCGCCGTCGTCCTCGTGGACGCGGAAGATGGTGCGGACGCCGCCGGTATGCTCGCGGACGACCTCTTCACTCTCGATGCCGGAGAGCCGGGCGACCTCGCGCCGGAGGACCGCCACTTCGTTGCGATCGAACAGGTCGGGGAACACGAGGAAGCCGTCGCGATCGAATTGCTCGATCTGCTGGTCCGTCAACTCCATGACACCTCCCTTTTCTGCTCTTCGGCGTTGTGCCGACGCTAACGCAAGGGTCAGGTACCGAGTAGGGCTTTTTGTGCGTCTCAGGCGGCGGTGACGATGGGCGCCGCCGTGCGGGCGAAGCGGGCGTTGCGATAGGCCGCGACGGTCACCGAAGGGTATTTCGCCGGGCGGTCCGGCGTGGCGCAGCCCGGCAGGCATTCGATCAGCGCATCGTAGGCCGGCGCCACGAAATAGGCGATGGACAGGCGCCGGGCTCCGCCGCCCGAGCGGGGGTTGGCCACGCGATGCAGGGTCGATCGGAAGCGGTCGTTCGACCAGCGCATCAGGAGGTCGCCGATGTTGACGATGAACCCATCCTCGACCGGCGGCGCCTCGTGCCACCTGCCGTCGAGGTCGCGCACTTCGAGCCCGCCATCGGCGGCCTCGTTCTTGAGGATGGTCATCATGCCGAGGTCGGTATGCTCGCCTGCGCGGAGCTGTCCCGGGCGGGGAAGCTGGCGCTGGGCGGGATAATTGAGCGCCCGCAGCATGCTGCAATGGCGCGCGAGGGCACCCCCGAACCAGTCCTCCGGCAGGCCGAGCGACAGGGCGAAGATCCGGCTGATCGTGTCTTGCAGGCCCTCCATCGCCGACCAGTAGGTCCGCCAGGCGGGCTCGAAGGTGGGAAGGTCCGATGGCCACAGGTTGGGCGCGTAGTTCGGGTAGGCGCCGGGCGCGGCGTGGTACCAGGGATCGTCCCCAGGGACGTCGAGCGGTCCGATCGCGAACACCTCCTTATAGTCGGGTGGGGTGTCGTTGCCGGCCAGGCGCGCCAGGGTCTCGGTCCCCTCGGCATGATAGGCACGGTTCTGCTCGGGCCGGGGGCGCGCCACCTCCATCTTACGGGGCGTCGGCAGGTCGAAGAAATCCCGCGATGTCGATCGCATCGCATCGATCGCTCCGTCGGGTACCCGGTGTCCGACGATGGCGAAGAAGCCGATGGACTCGCAGGCGATACGAACCCGGTTGGCGACGGCCTGGCGGCCGGACGGGCCGCCGTCGAACCATGGGCCGAGATCGATGATGGGGAAGGCAAAGCTTGTCATCCGACGCCTCGTCCGTTTTCCCGGCGAGCAGCAAGCGGCATGCCAGCGGGACGGCCGGTCGCTGGACGCGGGGCGGAACGCGGCTCTGGCCGGAGTCGCGAAAGCGGGTCAAACTGTTGCCAATGAACAGCGGCTGCCGACGGATCGAGGAGTGAGACGATGGACGGCGTGGTGAACATCGATGATCTGCGCAAGCTCGCGAAGAAGCGGCTGCCAAAGATCGCCTACGACTTCATCGAGGGCGGGACCGACGACGAGGTGGGCCTCGTCACCAACGAGCAGGCCTTCCGCAAGGCGCGCATCGTGCCGCGCTACCTCGTCGACGTCTCGGTGCGCGACCAATCCACTACCCTGTTCGGCCGCACCTATTCGAGCCCCATCGGCATTGCGCCGACCGGCCTTGCGGGCCTGTTCCGGCATGGCGCCGACCTGATGCTGGCCGAGGCGGCGCGCGACGCCAACGTGCCGTTCATCATGTCCGGTTCCAGCACCGGCTCGATCGAGGATCTCGGCAGGCTGGCGCCCGACCATGGCTGGTACCAGCTCTATTCCGCCAAGGACCAGGCCGTCTCGGAGGACATGATCAAGCGCTCGGCCGATGCCGGCCTGCGGACGCTGGTCTTCACGGTCGACGTGCCTGAGGGCTCCAACCGCGAGCGCAACACGCGCAACGGCTGGTCGCGCCCGCTCAAGCTCACCTGGAAGACCAAGTTCGAGGCGCTGCTGCACCCGGCCTGGATGATGCAGTGGTTCCGCCACGGCACGCCCTATTTCGACAACTGGGCCAAGTATGCCGGTCCCGACGCAACAGCTGACAAGGTAGCCGACATGGTCGCCTACCAGAACCGCGCGCCGATGACCTGGAAGCACGTCGAGCGTTTCCGCGAACTGTGGAAGGGCAACTTTGTCCTGAAGGGGATCATGCATCCCGACGACGCGATCCGCGCCCACTCGCTGGGCGTGGACGGCGTCATGGTCTCCAATCACGGCGCTCGCCAGCTCGATCTCGCGCCGTCGCCGCTCGAGGTGCTGCCGGCGATCCGCGACGCCGTCGGCGACAAGATGACGGTGATGTTCGACGGCGGCGTCCGCCGCGGCCTCGATGCCATCATCGCGCTGTGCCTGGGCGCCAAGTTCGTGTTCGTCGGCCGGCCGACCCTCTATGGCGTGACGGCCGGCGGCGTCGAGGGCGCCAAGACCGCGCTCGGCATCTTCCGGCGCGAGGTCGACATCAGCATGGCGCAGATCGGCGCCACGAAGATCTCAGATCTCGGCCCGCAGTTCATGATGTGGAAGGACGAGGAGGATCTGCGCCGCAACCGGCGCTGATCCTGCTTATACTCAAGGCCAGGTTGCGCTTCGGCGCGAGGTCGCGCTTTCTCGCCAGACCGGATTTCGTTCTGGTAGGGGGAGTCCCGATGCTGTCTGCTTTCGCTTCGTCGTCGCCGATCCTGGCCGGCGCCCTCGCCAGCCTGTGCGCGGGCCTCGCGACCGCTCTCGGCGCACTGCCGATCCTGTTCATCCGAAAGCTCTCCGCGCAGGCACAGGACGTCATGCTGGGCTTTGCCGCTGGGGTGATGCTGGCGGCCTCGTTCTTCTCACTCATCATTCCCGGCATCGACGTTGCGCAGCAGCAGGGGGCGACCAAGCTGGGCGCTGTCACGCTTGTGATCGCCGGAATTCTGTTCGGTGCCGCCAGTCTCTGGCTGGTCCACCGCTACCTGCCACACGAACATTTTGTCATGGGCCGGCAGGGGCCCGACGCGCCGCGCTTCCGGCGGATCTGGCTGTTCGTGATCGCCATCACCCTGCACAACTTCCCCGAGGGGCTGGCGGTCGGCGTGGGCTTCGGCGGCGACGATCTCGGGAAGGCCGCGGCGCTCGCCATCGGCATCGGCTTGCAGAACATGCCGGAGGGGTTGGCCGTCGCCGTTGCCCTGCTGACCTTGAATTACAGCAGGGGGCAGGCCTTCTTCGTTGCGCTGCTCACCGGCCTGGTCGAGCCGATCGGCGGCCTGCTGGGCGCCGGCGCCGTCACCATCGCCCAGTCGCTGCTGCCCTGGGGGCTCGCCTATGCGGGCGGGGCGATGATCTTCGTCATCAGCGACGAGATCATTCCTGAAACCCACCGCCGCGGTTTCGAGAACCATGGGACGGTCGGGCTGATGATCGGCCTGGTGGTGATGATGTTCCTCGACGTCATGCTGGGGTAGGCGAAAACAAGTCCGCCTCCGCCGGTCAGCGCAGAGGTTCGGCGAACGCCTCGCGCTGTACCTCGTCGCGCAGCGTCTCGATGAAGGCGTCGGCGATTGCGCCGCCGTTGGGCGGCCGGGCGCGGCGCAGGAGGCCGACTTCCCGATAGAACGTATCGGCACCGAACTCGAATTCGCGCACCAGCCCGGCGAACTCCCCCAGTGCCGTTCGCGGGATGATGGCGACGCCCACGCCGCTCGCAACCAGGGTGATCATCGTGTCGAGATAGTCGACCCAGATCGCGTCGCGAAGGGACACGCCCATGCGCGACAGGAAGTCGTCGATCTGTACGCCCGCACTCCACGACAGGTCGTAGCCCATGAAGGTGTGCATCGCCATTGCCTCGCGCCAGTCGCCGGCACGTGTCGCAGCGGGTGCAATCAGCACGAACGGTTTGCGGAATAGCGGGATCCAGCGGATCGTGCGCAGCAACGGCAGGTTGGGCAGGACGGAGGCGGCCAGGTCGAACTCCTCGCGCTCGACATCGCCCGCCATCGGGCCCTCGCGGCGAATGAGCCGGATCGTGACCGCGGGGTGGGCCCGCCGAAAGGCGACGAGCGCGCGGGCCATCAGACTGTTGTGGACCGAGGTGATCGTGCCCACCCGCAGGCTGCCGCGGAGCTGGCCCGCGCCATGGCCCGTTCGCATGCGATCGGTGATCTGCAACGCTTCCTCGGCAAGTGGCCGCAGCGCCTCGCCCGCAGCGTTCAGCGTCGCCGATCGGCCGGTGCGGTGGAAGAGTTGTACGCCGGTGAAGTCTTCGAGCCGCTGGACGTGATCGCTGACCGCCGACTGCGTCATGCCGAGATGTCGGGCGGCGGCGGTGAACGTGCCCCAGCGGCACACCGCGAGGAAGGTCTGGAACTCCCGCAGCATCGGCGATCCCTGAAATGTGGCCAGTATCGCAAGTGGCGATGCTCAGCATGGGATTAACGCGCTTTGCCGTCACGCCGCAACATGTTGAACTCTCTTTCAGGGGCTATTCTCTGCGTTGGGGGAGTGAATTATGGAAGTTTGCCGCTCGCTGCTAAGCTGGGTGCGCTTCGAGCATCGCGCTTCGCTTTGCTTGTCGCTTGTTCTGGGTTTCGTGGCCCTGGTCGCCGGGCTGGGCGCCGCCCAGGCCGAGGAATCGCGCCTCGACGCCATCCTGAAGCGCGACAAGCTGATCGTGGCGGTGAGCAACAGCACGATGCCCACCGGTTTCATCGACGAGAGCGGCACCCATACCGGCTTCGAGATCGAATTCGCCCGCCTGCTCGCCAAGTCGATCCTGGGCAGCCCCGACAAGATCGAGTTCGTCGTCGTGAACGCGGCCGGGCGTTTCCCGGCGGTGCTTTCCGGACGCGTCGACTTCGGCATCGCATCGGCCACCATCTATCCCGATCGCGCGGTGCGGCTGGCCTTCACACGGCCCTACATGGATTCGACCACGTTCGTCGTCGTGCCGAAGGATTCGCCCATCAAGAAGATCGAGGAGCTCGACAGCGCGGACGTCGTGTTCGGCGCCACCAACACCGCTGCGATGATCGATCGCGCCAAGCGCTATGCGCCCAAGGCCAAGGCGATGTACTTCGATACCGATAGCGCGGCCTTCCAGGCACTGAAGAGCCGGCGCGTGGGCGCCGTGCAGGCCGATTCGGCCGCGGCCGAATTCCAGGTCGCCCGTTCCAACGGGGCCTGGGTCAAGCTGCCCGGCCAGCTCGGCAGCCTGAACGGCAATGCACTGTTCATGAAGCCCGGAGACTTCCAGCTCTGGCTCTGTCTCGACACGATCGTCGGCGAATACACGCATGGCTCGCGCTACGACGAATACCAGGCGCTCTATCGCAAGTGGTTCGGTGCCGAGCCGCCGCCGGCCCGCTTCTACTCGGCGAAGTGATTCCGCCGACCCGCTGACCGATCGCGCACACGCGTTCAATGGACACCGCTTTCCTCCTGCGCATTCTTCCGGTCCTGCTGGAAGGACTGGAGATCACCGTGGCGCTGACGGCCCTCGCGTTGGTCGGCGCGGCGATTGGCGGCCTCATCGTGGTCGCCGGCCGACGCAGCCGGTTCGCGGCGATGCGTGGCGTGACGATCGCCTACATCGACGTGATGCGAAACACGCCGGTCCTCGTCCAGATCTTCATCCTGTATTTCGGCCTGCCCGAGATCGGACTTTTCCCGGAAGCATTCGCCTGCGGCGTGATCGCGCTGGTCCTGCAGAACAGCGCCTATGCCGGGGAGATCTACCGTGCGGGCATCGAGTCGGTGAAGCGCACCCAGACCGAGGCTGCCCTGTCGCTCGGCATGATGCCGCGCCGGGCGCTGTTCGACATCGTGCTGCCGCAGGCGCTGCGCCGCGTCCTGCCGGTGCTCGGCAACCAGGCCGTTGTGATCTTGAAGGACAGCTCCATCGCTTCGACCATTTCGGTGACCGAGCTGACGCAGGCCGGCAAGCTGCTGCTCGATCGCAGCGCCGCGCCCTACGAGACCTTCTTCATGATGGCGGCGCTCTATCTGGCGATGGCGGCCGTCCTGTTGGGCGGGATGAAGCTGCTGGCCTGGCGCTTCCCGGTCCGTACCTGAAGCCGCCCCCATGAAGCTCACCGTTCTCACCTACATGGCCTGGGGCGCCAGCGTGACCGTGATGCTTGCCGCCGCCGTGATCCTGTTGAGCTCGGTGCTCGGCATGGGCCTGGCGCTCACCCGGCTTTACGCCTGGCCGCCCCTGCGTGTGCTGGCGGCGGGATACGCCCTGATCACGCGCGGCATTCCGCTGCTGGTTCTGCTGATCGGCTGCTATTTCAGCCTGCCTTATCTCGGCGTCACGCTCCCAGTTTATGCCGCCGCCATCGTGGTGATGGGCTTCTATTTCGCCGCCTACATGGGCGAAGTGTTCCGCGGCGCCCTCATGGCGGTGCCCCGGACGCAATGGGACGCGGGCCGCAGCGTCGGCTTCCGGAGCCTGCAGAACTTCGGCATCGTAATCCTGCCGCAGGCGCGACGGCTCTGCGTGGCGCCGTTTCTCAACACCTCGCTTTCCGTCGTGAAGAATACGTCCCTGATCAGCGCCATCGGCGGATGGGAGCTTTTCTCGACCGGCCGCGAAATCGGCGAGCGCACGGGCGAACTCATGCCTGCCTATCTCGGTGTCGCCGCCGGCTACTACCTGATCTGCTTTCCGCTGGCGCGGCTGGCGAGCTACGTGGAGCGCCATTCGCATGCCTGAGCCTCTTCCTGAGCTTCTCCCCGAGTCTCTCGTCGTCATAGACCGGGTTGGCAAGTCGTTCGGCGCCAACCGGGTCCTGAAGGAGGTGTCGCTCACCGTCGGCAAGGGCGAGGTCGTGACCCTGATCGGGCCGAGCGGCTGCGGCAAGACCACGCTCCTGCGCTGCGTCAACTTCCTCGAGACCTACGACAGCGGCGCGATCAGCATCGAGGGCGAAACGGTCGGCATCCGCATCGGCGCCGACGGCCGTCGCACGGCGCGTCCCGACCGCGAGGTCGCCGCGATGCGCGCCCGCGTCGGCATGGTGTTCCAGAGCTACAATCTCTTTCCGCATCTCACTGTGCTCGACAATCTGACGGTGGCGCCGATCAAGGTGCGCGGCCTGCCGCTCAGGCAGGCGCGGGAGAAGGCGATGGCGCTGCTCGAGCGCGTGGGCCTCTCCGAAAAGGCGGCGCAATATCCGGCGGCACTCTCGGGTGGTCAGCAGCAGCGCGTCGCCATCGCGCGCACGCTGGCGATGGAGCCTCATCTCATCCTGCTCGACGAGGTCACCTCGGCGCTCGATCCGGAACTGGTGGGCGAGGTTCTGGACGTCGTGCAATCGCTCGCCGCCGACGGCATGACCATGATGATCGTCACGCACGAGATGCAATTCGCCCGCGAGGTTTCGAGCCGCGTGGCCTTCATGGCGGCGGGCGAGATTGTCGAACTCGCATCGCCCGCCGACCTGTTCGGCAGCCCCAAGAGCGACCGCCTGCGTTCCTTTCTCGGCCGCTACCAGGCGGCGCACCGTATTTAGAAAGCCCTCTTCAGGAACCCCATGATGCACGCCCAACGCCCCACCTGGTGCGAGATCGACCTCTCGGCCATCAGGCACAATCTCGCCACGCTGGGCGACATGGTCGGCCCCAAGGTCGGCGTGTTCGTCTGCGTCAAGGGCGATGCCAGCGGCTGCGGCGACATCGAGGTGGCCCGCACCGCAGAGCAGGCGGGCGCGGCCGGTGCCGCCTTCGGCAACCTCGATCGTGCGATGGCGGCGCGCCAGGCGGGCGTCCGCCTGCCGATCCTGCTCTATCCGACCTGCCTGCCCGATACGGCGCCGGCGCTGGAGGCGCACAATCTCATGCCGACGCTCTCGACGCTCGAGGACGTGGCCGCCTGGTCGTCGCATGCCAAGTCGCTCAAGGTGTTCCTGAAGCTCGACGGCGGCGGATTTCGGGCCGGTGCCTTGCCCCATCACGCGCCCGCGGTGGCGCGCGCCATCGCCGACAGCAACACGCTCGAACTGGCCGGCGCCTACGGGCATCCGATGGCGTCCTATGGTCCGGTCGATCCCGTCTATACCGACGCGCAGGTCAATTCCTGCATCGACGCGCTGAAGCGTATCGAAGCCGCCGGTATCGACGTTCCCGTCCGCATGGTCTCGAGTTCGGCCATCATCCTCAGCCATCCCGACGCCGACCTGAACGCCGTCGATCCGGGACGGCTCGCCATTGGCCAGAGCTTTCCCGCGGTCCCCGGGCGCGAGCGGGTCTGGCGCCACGCCCTGGTGGGTCTGCGCAGCCATCTCGTGATGGTGAAGTCGCTCGACGATATCGGCGACGTCATGCCCGCACCGTTCCTGCCGCGCCGGCCGGGCATGAAGATCGGCCTCGTGCCGTATGGCTGGTCCGACGGTTATCCGCGCAAGATCCCGGAGAACGCGACGGCGCTGCTGCACGGCCGGCGCGTGCGCCTCCTGGGGCCGACGCATTCGGAGCTGCTGCGCGTCGACCTGACCGACGTACCCGAAGCCGCGATCGGCGACGAGGTGGTTTTTCTCGGCCGCCAGGGCAACGACGAGATCGGCCTCGAGGAGCTGGCGGTGCAATGGAAGGTCGGTGTTTCCGACCTTTACGGCGCCATCGGAAAGTCCGTGCGGCGCCACTACTTACGGTAGGTTGGCCGGCGCTCTGCGGCGTTACGGCGGGACCAGCTGACGATCGGCCTCGTGGTGATGATGTTCCTCGGCGTCACGCTGGGGTGAGGGGGTACGAAGAGCCCTCGCCTAAGAGACGCCCTCGGCAAAAATAAAGGCGACCACTCGACCACATCCCCTTTGGAATTCTTCGATGGTCACGCCGGCCGGCAATGGATGGCGTCCCTGGTCGCCGACAATCCATTCCGTGCCGTCTGTGCCGGCCGTCACAACGGCGGTCGCAAAAACAGTTAGAAGGACTTCCATCCGATGCGAATTTGAACCGGCTTGCAAAAGCGGCTCGATATGGAGAAACGGGCGTTTGGATACGCTGCCATCCTCAGCCTTCAGCCAATCTCGGTCTGAAGAGATGAAAATCCAAGTGTTACGCTGGTCGACTTGGGCGGGTGTCGCAGCCATCAATAGAAGCTGCTGTACAAGAGCAGCTGCGCAGAATGACGCTCCCGGCGCTTCCATTCCGTCGCGGCTGTAAAGCTTGCGAATTACCGTAAGTGGATCGCCAACAATATTTATATCGTCGATCGTGTATTTCCGCCCGGCCATCCCGGAGCGTACCACGAAGTGCGCAACCCCCTCACCCAACCTCTCCCCCGAGTGGGGGAGAGGCGTAGGAGAGGGAAGGCGAGTGCAGTTACTGCACGACCTCGAACAGGCCGGCGGCGCCCATGCCGCCGCCGATGCACATGGTCACGACGACGTTCTTGGCCTTGCGGCGACGGCCCTCGATCAGGGCGTGGCCGGTGCAGCGCGCGCCGGTCATGCCGAACGGATGGCCGATCGAGATCGAGCCGCCGTTGACGTTCAGCTTCTCGTTGGGGATGCCGAGCTTGTCGCGGCAGTAGAGGACCTGCACCGCGAAGGCCTCGTTCAGCTCCCACAGGTCGATGTCGTCCATCTTGAGTCCGAACCGCTTCAGCAGCTTCGGGATCGCGTAGACCGGACCGATGCCCATTTCGTCCGGCTCGCAGCCGGCCACGACCAGGCCCTTGTAGATGCCGAGCGGCTTCAGGCCGCGCTTGGCGGCTTCGGCATCGCTCATGATGACCGCGGCCGAGGCGCCGTCCGAGAGCTGGCTGGCATTGCCGGCGGTGATCCACTTGTCGGGACCGGCGACGGGCTGGAGCTTGGCCAGGCCCTCGAGCGTCGTCTCGGGACGGTTGCCCTCGTCCTTCGTGAGCTTCACCGTCTTCTTGGTGGTCTCGTTGGTGTTCTTGTCGGTGACCAGCATCGTGGTCTCCATCGGCACGATCTCGTCGTCGAACTTGCCGGCCTGCTGGCCTGCCGCGGTGCGCAGCTGGCTCTGCAGCGAGTACTCGTCCTGCGCCTCGCGGCTGATGCCGTAGCGCGCGGCGACCGTGTCCGCCGTCGTGATCATGGCGTGGTAGATGCCCGGCACGTGCTCCTGCACCCACGGGTTCACCAAGCGGTTCTTGTTGCCGCCCGGAGGGCCCTGGACCAGCGACACCGATTCGAGGCCGCCGGCGATCATCACCGGCACCTTGTCGACCAGCACGCGCTGGGCCGCCATCGAGATGGTCTGCAGGCCCGAGGAGCAGAAGCGGTTGACGGTCACGCCCGAGACGCTGACCGGCGCGCCGGCGCGGATGGCGGAGACGCGGGCGACATTGGAGCCCGTGGTGCCTTCCGGCGCCGCGCAGCCCAGGATCACGTCCTCGACTTCGGCCAGTTCGACCTTGGCGCGCTCGGCGGCGTGCTTGATCACGTGCGCGCCCATGTCGGCGCCGTGCGTGTCGTTGAAGATGCCGCGGAATGCCTTGCCGATCGGCGTGCGGGCGGTGGAGACGATTACTGCATCAGCCATTTGAGTTTCCTTCCAGATAGAACCTTGTTGTCGCTTTCCCCGTCCGCCCTTCGGGCACCTCCCCCGTCTGACGGGGGAGGCCGGGAGGGGATGGGCGACGAATTGACGTCAGACGCTAGAGAACTTCTTGCCTTCCTGCACCAGCTTCTTGAGCAGGGGCGCAGGCTCCCAGAACGGGTCGCCGGACGCATCGCGGTACTTCAGCAGCGCGTCGTGGATGGTCTTGAGGCCGACGACATTGTCGGCCCACCACATCGGGCCGCCGCGATAGACCGGCCAGCCGTAGCCATTGACCCAGATCACGTCGATGTCGAGCGAGCGCTGGGCCATGCCCTCCTCGAGGATCTTGGCGCCCTCGTTCACCATCGGATACAGCGCGCGCTCCAGGATCTCCTGGTCGGAGATGGCGCGTCGCGTGATGCCGAGCTTCTTCGAGGTCTCCTCGATGATCTTCTCGACCTCGGGGTCGGGGATCGGCGTGCGGTCGGGCAGATTGTACTTGTAGTAGCCCGCGCCGGTCTTCTGGCCGAAGCGGCCCAGTTCGCAGATCGCGTCGGCGACGTAGCCGGTGTAGCGCACGTTGCGCTTTTCCTTTTCCTTCTTGCCCTGGCGGATGCGCCAGCCCACGTCGTTGCCGGCGAGGTCGCTCATCGCGAAGGGGCCCATCGGGAAGCCGTAGTCGTAGACCACCTTGTCGATCTGCTGGGGAAGGGCGCCTTCCTCCATCATGTAGGCCGACTGGATGCCCCTCATGCGGAGCATGCGATTTCCGACGAAGCCTTCGCAGACGCCCACGAGGACCGGGATCTTGCCGATCTTCTTGGAGAACGACATGACGGTGGCGATGACGTCCTTCTCGGTCGCCTTGCCGCGCACGTTCTCCAGCAGCTTCATGACATTGGCTGGCGAGAAGAAGTGCATGCCGATCACGTCGCCGGGCCGCTTGGTGTAGGAGGCGATCTGGTTGACGTCGAGGCCCGAGGTGTTGGTGGCCAGGATGGCGCCCGGCTTGGCGACCTCGTCGAGCTTCTTGAAGACCGTTTCCTTGACCTCCATCGTCTCGAACACCGCCTCGATGATGACGTCGGCGTCCTTGAGATCGTCGTAGTTCAGCGTCGGCTTGATCAGCGCCATGCGCTTCTCGACGTCCTCGGCCTTCATGCCGCCGCGCTTGGCCGTGTTCTCGTAGTTGGTGCGGATGGTCTTGAGGCCGCGGTCCAGCGCTTCCTGGCTGGTTTCCAGCAGGGTGACGGGCACGCCGGCATTGGCGAAGTTCATGGCGATGCCGCCGCCCATCGTGCCGGCGCCGATGATGCCGCCGCTCTTGATCTCGCGCTGCGGCGTGTCGGCCGGCACGTCTTTGACCTTGGCGGCCTCGCGCTCGGCGAAGAAGTAGTAGCGCTGCGCGGCCGACTCGCTGGAGGTGAGCAGCTCTGTGAACAGCTCGCGCTCGCGCTTCATGCCTTCGTCGAACGGCAGCTCGACGGCGGCCTGCACGCACTTGATGATGTTCCACGGCGCCTTGAAGCCGCGCGCCTTGCGGGCGATCGCCTTCTCGGTCTCGGCGAACAGCCCCGGCGACTCGAGCGTCACGGAGAGGTCGCGGACGCGGCGCAGCGGCGCCTTCTGCGCGAGCAGCATCTCGGTATGGGCGACGGCGCCCTTCAGCAGGTCGCCTTCGACGATGGCGTCGACGATGCCCTTGCTCTTGGCCTCGGGGGCAGGGATATGTCGGCCGGACAGGATGGCGTCGAGCGCGTACTTCGCGCCGGTCAGGCGGGGCAGGCGCTGCGTGCCGCCGGCGCCGGGCAGCAGGCCGAGATACACCTCGGGCAGGCCCATGCGCGTCGTCGGCAGAGAGACACGATAGTGCGCGCCCAGAGCCGTCTCGAGGCCGCCGCCCAGTGGCGTGCCGTGCAGCGCGGCCACGATCAGCTTGGGCGAGTTCTCCATGGTCGCAATGACGTCGTTCAGGTTGGGCCCCGACGGCGGCTTGCCGAACTCGCGGATGTCGGCGCCGGCGATGAAGGTGCGGCCGCCGCCGATCAGCACGATGGCATCGACGCCTGAATCCTGGCCGAATGCCTCGACGCCTTCCTTGATGCCGGCGCGTACCGCCGCGGCCAGCGCGTTCACCGGTGGATTGTTGACGGTGAGGATTCCGATGCGCCCCTCTTTGGAGCGTATGACAGCGTCGGACATGGACGATCTCTTCCCTGGTGAATGCCGTTCTGGACGGGTGGTCTTAGCAATCTCTGCCTGCGCCGCCCAGCGACCTTGTGTTTCGCCGTGCGGAGATAGGTGCAGATACACAGCCTAGCCGCTCGCAATGTCAGCCGCTATGCATCGCCCCCTAAAAACGAAATTGGGAGGCCATGAGAAAAATGAGCAAAGTAACGACCACCCGTCGCGGCCTGTTGCGGGCCGGTGCCGGCGCCGGCCTGATCGTCGCCGCGCCGTCGATCGTGCGTGCGCAGGGAGCCGCGTGGCCCAACAAGCCGATCACCATCGTCGTCAACTTTCCCGCCGGCGGTCTCACCGACGGCATCGCGCGCGCGTTCGGCCAGTCTGTCAGCCAGGCCACGGGCCAGCAGGTGATCGTCGACAACAAGCCCGGCGCCAGCGGCAACATCGGCGCGGCGCTGGTCGCCCGCGCGCCGGCCGACGGCTACACGTTCCTGCACTCGGTCTCGAGCACGCTCATCCAGAACAGGGTGATGTTCAAGACGCTGGGCTTCGATCCCGACAAGGATCTCACCGTCGTCTCGGGCACCTCCTCGGGCGTGCTGCCGGTCGTCGTGCACAAGTCGCTGCCGGCCGAGGTCAAGGATCTCAAGTCGTTCATCGAGTACGCCAAGAAGAACAAGGTCAACTTCGGTTCGTGGGCACTGGGATCCTCGGCCCACATCTTTGCGCAGACCCTCAACGAGAAGTACGGCCTGACGATCGAGGTCGTGACCTACAAGGGCGAGGCGCCGATGTGGCAGGACATGGGTGCGGGCCAGCTGCAGGCCGCCATGGGCAGCCCGCAGGCAATGAACGCGCTGGTCGTGAAGGGCGATGTCCGCGGCATCGCGGCGCCTTCGAAGGTGCGCGCCCGCATATTTCCCGACGTCCCGACCTCGCTGGAGCAGGGCTTCACCGACGATGCTTTCACCGTGTCGGGATGGCTGGCGCTGGCGGCGCCGGCCGCAACGCCCAAGGACATCATCAAGAGGATGTCCGATCTGTGGGTTGCCGCCGCCGACTCCGAGCCTGGCAAGAAGATGATGGACAGCTTCGCCCTCGTGGAGAAGCCGATGCCACACGAGGAAGTCATGGCCGACTATGAGCGTCTGAAGAAGACGCTCATCCCGCGCATCGTCGCGCTGGGCATCCAGCCGGTCTGACGATCAGGCCGAGACCCGCGTCAGGGTCTCGTCGAACCAGCGCGCGAGGCCGGTCATGCGGGCGTCCTCGTGCTTCTGGCCCATCAGCTGCAGGCCGACCGGCATGCCGCCGACGCTCATCAGCGGCACGGTGACAACCGGCGCGAACAGCATCGAGCTCGGCGCATTGAATACGAAGTCGCCGGTCGGCCGCGGCGCCAGCGGCTGGCCGGGCACATCGCCCGACCAGAGCGGCGCGGGGCCCGGGCAGGCGAGCGTGATCGCCGCGTCGGCGAGCGGCGCCATCGTCGCATGCATGCGCTGGGCGTTCTCGCGCGCCAGCAGGGCCATGCGATAATCGTCGAGGGTCATTTTCTCGGCCTTGGCCAAGGTCGCCTTGGCGCGTTCGCTGACGCCGGCCGGATTGTTGTCGACGATGCCACGCTGGCCCCAGCGATTCTCCCAGCCCGTCACGCCGCCGCAGACGGCGCGGCCGTTGGCGATCGACTGTTCCAGCGTCTCGACCCAGGGATGGTCCATGCGCCGGATCAGCTCGACGCCCGCGTCGCGGAGCTGCTTCAGCACACCGTCGAACGCGGTCTTGGTCGCATCATCCAGTTCCGCCCAACCCTCGGTCTCCAGCACGACCAGACGATTTGGCTTCACGGCGACGGGCAGCGTCGAAGGGCCCATCAGGCCGACCTCGCCGCGATCGCCGCCGGCGCGCCGGGCGATCTCGATGGCGACCTGCCACATGTCCTGCAGCGAATTCGCGTGCGGGCCGTGCGTGCTCTGGCTGGTCGCCTGCCGCTCGCCGCGGTTGATGCCGCCCTGGGTCGGCTTCAGCGCATAGTTCCCGCAATACGCGGCGGGCCGGATGATCGAGCCGCCGACCTGCGTGCCGATGGCGGCCGGCACCATGTTGGCGCCCACGGCGGCGGCCGACCCGGAGGAGGAGCCGCCCGGCGTGCGCGTCGCATCGAACGGATTGGTGGTGGCGCCGGGATGCGAGCCGCCGAGTTCCGCCGTCACCGCCTTGGCGAGGATCACGGCGCCAGCCTGGCGCAATGCCCAGACGGCGGCGTTGTCGCGCTTGGGAAAATTGCCCTTGAAGGCCTCGCAGCCCATCTGCGTGGGCATGTCCTTCGTCTCGAGCAGGTCCTTGATGGCCAGCGGCATCCCGTCGATGGAAGAAAGCGGCTTGCCTTCCTTCCAGCGCGCTGCGCTGGCATCGGCCGCTTCACGGGCGCCGGCCTCGTTGATCGCGGTGAAAGCGTTCACCACCGGTTCGCGCGCCGCGACCGTCTCGAGGCAGCGTTCAAGATAGGCACGGGGCGTGTCGCTGCCATCGGCGAAGCGCTTCGTGGCGTCGTGGAAGGTGAGCGGCTTGAAATCACTGTACGCGGTCATGAACTTACGATTCTCCGGGTGATGGTCGCGAACCATAGCACCTCAGCGCGCGAGGCCTGCCATGACGATGTCGAGACCGGCGCGGAACTCCCTGTCGGCACCGAGCTTCGCAGCCGCGTCGGCGATCTCGATCAGCCGTGGAAAGCGGTCTGCCGGCAGAGCTTGGGCACGTGCAATATCCTCGCGGTCCTCGTCGGGCGCCAGTGGATCGGCGAGCTGGGCTTGCGCGAAGCCCATCACGAAGCCTGAGACGGTGCGGAAAGCGACCAGGAGATCGGTGCCGGAGCGTCCGCTCTTCGCCAGCGCGCGCAGCAACGCCTCGGCCCAGACCAGCGTCGTTTCGTGCAGGGTTCTTCGTGTCAGGACCAGCGGGATCACGTTGGGATGACGGCGCACGCTGCGCCACGTCGCCTCGACGATCGCCGTCACATCGGCGCGCCAGTCGCCGCGCTCACGCGGCAGCCGGACCTCTCCCATCACCGCCTCGACCACCAGCGCGTCGAGGTCGTCGCGATCCTTTACGTAATTATAGAGCGTCATCGGCCCGGTTCCGAGTGCGCCAGCGAGCGACCGCATGGAGAGGGCGGCCAGGCCGTCACGGTCGACGATCGTGAGCGCCGCCTGCTGAAGCTGGGCGCGCGTGAACTTGGCTTTTGGGGGCATGGCACTCCTTGACAACGTACAGTGTACGTATTACTTCCGATTCAACACGTACACTGTACTAAAAGGAGAAGGCCATGACCATCCGTACGTCGTTCCGCTCCGGCGCCGAGGATTGCGCCGCCTGGCTTACCCTGCCGTCAGGCGAGGGGCCGCATGCGGTGGTACTGCTGATCCACGGTGGCGGCGCCACCCACTCGATGATGCTCGATCAGTACGAGCGGCGCTTCTCGGCGGCGGGCTTCGCCGTCGTGGCCTTCGACTTCCGTCATCTCGGCGAGTCCGGCGGCTCGCCGCGCCAGCTTATGGACCTCGGCCGCTACTTCGAGGACATCGACGCCGCACTCCGCTTTATCCGCAGCCGGCCCGAGCTCGACCCGGCGCGCATCGCGCTGTGGGGCACCTCGTTCGGCGCCAGCCATGTCGTGGCCACGGCCGCGCGCCGGCCCGGCATCGCGGCGGCGGTGGTGCAGTGTCCCATCCTCAAGGGTCGTGCGCCCGCGCTGGCGTCCGGCCTCGGCCATCTGATGCGATTCACGGTGCCGATCATGTCCGATCTGGTGCGCGCCGCGTTGGGACTCGGCCGGCGCTACGTGCAGATCGTCGGCCGGCCGGGCGAACTCGCCTTCGTCAACCGGCCCGGTGCTTACGAAGGCTGGATGTCGGTGGTGCCCGAGGGCGTCGCTTTCGACGGCCGCGTTCCGGCAGGGGCCGCGATCGGCATGCTGTTCTACGATGCCGCGTCGCAGGCGTCCCGCGTGCGCTGCCCGCTGCTGGTCTGCGTCAGCGACTGCGAGGACCTGATGGACCCGGCGATCGCGCTCGAGGTCGCGCGCAAGGCGCCTCGCGGCGAAGCAATCCGCTACCCGACGGACCATTTCGAGGTCTATCATCCACCCTTCATCGATCGCATCGTCGGCGACCAGATCGCGTTTCTCACACGGCACCTCGATCCTGGCCGATGAAGCGCGGAACGACTTTGGCGCGCGCGCTCACCGCACCCGATAGCGCTCGATCGCGTCGGGATCGAAGGTGAAGCCGAGGCCGGGGCGATCGGGCACCGCGATGCAGCCATCCTCGACCGCAATCGACTCGCGATAGAGCTTCGAGGTCCAGGGCATGTATTCCAGCCAGGTCGCGTTGGCGAAGGCGCCGAGGAGACCGATGCTCTGCTGCGTGAAGAGATGGTTGGAGATGGCGATGTCGTGCGCCGCCGCGAGATGCGCTACCTTCACGAACTCGCTGACCCCGCCGACGCGGGCGAGATCGGCCATCCAGATGTCGGCGGCGCCATGCGCCAGCATCTCGCGGAAACCATAGCGCGTCGCCTCGGTCTCGCCGCTGGCGATCGGCGTATCGAGCGCCGCCGCGACCTTGGCCGACCCGCGATGGTCGTAGGGCGCGACCGGCTCCTCGAACCAGGTGAGGTCGAACTCCTCCAGCCTGCGGCCGAGGCGGATCGCATGCTCGGCCGTGAAGCCGCGGCTGGCATCGCACATCAGCGACACGCGGGGCCCGATCGCCTTGCGCACGGCTGCGACCCGCTCGACGTCTTCCTCGAGGTGTTTCTTGCCGACGCGCATCTTCACGCCGCGGAAGCCTTCGGCCACGTAGCCGGCGGCTTCCTTCGCCAGCTCGTCGGGCGTCGCCGACAGCCACAGGCCGGCGCTGGAATAGACCGGGATGCGGTCGTGCGCGGCGCCCAGCATGTGGGTGACCGACTGTCCCAGTGCCTTGCCCTTGGCGTCCCACAAAGCGGTGTCGACACCGGCGAGGCCGAAGATCGTCACGCCCTTGTGGCCGAGGAAGTAGAGTTCCCGCCACATCCGCTCCCAGAAGCGCTCGGCATAGCGGATGTCTTCTCCGACCAGAGCGGGCTTCAGGCTCTCGACCATCGCGCGCAGTACCTCGATGCGGCGGCCGCCCAGGGTGAACAGAAAACTCTCGCCGGTGACGCCGAGGTCGGTGTCGACGAAGATCAGCACGGCGCCGATGCGGTCGTTGCTGACGCCGCTCGAATTGCGCGTCGGCCGGTCGAGCGGCACCTCGACAAGGGTAGTCCTGAGATCCGTGACGCGCATGCCTGTCCCGCTCCCTTTGGATCACCGGGTCCCACAGCGGCCACGTCACAAAACTGTGTGCGCGACGCGATGAACCGGCCTTGGAAACACGGCGTAGCACAGGGTGAAGAGGCTGCAACACCCGCGGCCTCTTTTGACCGGTGACGAGCGCGCCGCCGTCGGTCTGGAACGACGAGTCAATCCTCAACTGGAGAGAACACATGCTCAAGCGTCACACGCTGATCGCAGCTGCGTCCCTGTGCCTGCTGGCCGTCACGCCGGCCATTGCCCAGACCGCCGCATCGACACCGGCCAATCCGATGGTCGGTGGCGCGGCGATGTATCCCAACAAAAACATCGTCGAGAACGCCGCCAGCTCGAAGGATCATACGACGCTCGTGGCGGCCGTGAAGGCCGCGGACCTCGTCGAGACGTTGCAGGGGACGGGACCGTTCACGGTCTTCGCGCCAACCGATGCTGCTTTCGCCAAGCTGCCGCCCGGCACGGTCGAGATGCTGGTGAAGCCCGAAAACAAGGCCAAGCTCACCAAGATCCTGACGTGCCACGTGGTAGCCGCGAACGCGATGTCGCCGGCGATCGCCAAGATGATCGCGGACGACAAGGGGGCGCACCCGGTCAAGACGGTGGGCGGCTGCGTCCTGCAGGCGAAGATGATGGGCGACAAGATCACGCTCACCGACGAGAACGGCAATGTTGCCACGGTGACGATCGCCGATGTGAGGCAGTCGAACGGCGTGATCCACGTCATCGATACGGTCCTTCTGCCCAAGGGCTGAGCTCTGTTGCTTCGGTAATGGCGGCGGGGGACTTTTCCCCGCTGCTCACGTTTGCGCTAGGATGCTCCGCATCGATTGGCCGGGTCGTTCGTTATCAGGCCCATCAGGTGCTTTCAGGGGCAGTCCATGACCATCAGGCGACCGCGAATCGAGGGGTTCGCGATCATTTCCACCGAGGGCATGATCGCGGCTTCGGACGGATCCTTTCCGGAGAACCTGAAAATCCCCGCCGACCACAAATTCTATCAGGATTCGGTCGACCGGGCGGCAGCGGTCGCCAACGGCCGTCACTCCGCGGAAGGTGGTCCGAAGGAAGCGGCGCGACGGCGCATCATCCTCACGCGCCGGGTCGAGCGGGTGGTCCCTGATCCCGAAAATGCCAACGCCATCCTTTGGAATCCGGCCTCGGCGCCGTTCGAGGAGGCGTGGATGAAGCTCGATCTCGACGATGGAACGCTGGCCGTGGTCGGCGGCACCGACGTGTTCGGCCTGTTCCTCAACATCGGATACGATACCTTCTTCCTGACGCGCACGGATGCCAGCGTGCCGCGAGGCCGGCCGGTCTTTCCGGGCGTCGGCAGGAATGCGACACCGGAGGAAGTCTTCGCCAGGCACGGCATGGTCCTGCGCGCGACCCGCATGCTCGACCCCGCGACCAACACGCGGCTCGAGGAGTGGGTGCCGAAGGGCTAGAACTCCACCACCAGCCCGTCATGCGCGGCTTCGAGCGCGATCTCTGAACCCCGGCTGAGAAGCTCGGCGCTCATGTGGGTGACGATGGTGCGCCTGGCGCCGATCTGCGGCAGGTGATCGACGAGCGTCCTGTAGTCGATGTGATACTTCATCACCTTGTCGAAGAAGTAGGCCTCGCAGATGAAGAGGTCGGCGTCGCGGCCCGCCGGGACCAGCTCCTCCACCCATTCGGTGTCGCCTGAATAGGTCAGCACCTTGCCTTCGGTCTCTATCCTGAGAGCGTAGGAGGGCGCTCCGCTATAGTGCTTCATCAGATAGGGCGTGACGGCGAGGCCGTTCATCTCGACCCGCTCGTGCAGTGCCAGCTCACGGATTTCCAGCGCGAACTTGCGCGGGACCTTGGTCGAGCCCGCGAACATCGCTTCCATGACGGTCATCAGCCGGTCGTGGAAACCCGGAGGTCCGGCCAGCAGGAGCGGCGCCGTGCGCCGGCTGACCAGCTGCGCATCGAGCAGGAAAAAGGGCAGGCCGGCGAAATGGTCGCCGTGCAGGTGGCTCACCAGGACGGTCGAAATCGCATTCGGCTCGACCTCCCACTTGCGGATGGCGACCATGGACGAGGCGCCGCAATCCACCAGCAGATTGCCGTGCTGGGCACGCTCGACATGGAAACACGTATTGAACCGTCCGCCGCTGCCGAAGGCATCGCCGGATCCGAGGAACTGCAAACGCATCTTCTACGGTGCTTGCTCCAGGCTGGAGACGATGTTGGTGAGCGTGGTGCGGCGCATGTCGCGCACCTCGGTTGAATTGAAGCGGCGGGCGCGGTGCATCGTGGCCCGGTTGTCCCACATCACCAGGTCGAACGGCCGCCAGACATGGGCATAGACGAACTGGCGCTGCGTGGCGTGCTCGGTCAAGTCGCGCAGGAAGGCGCGCGCCTCCGGCACCGGCCAGCCCTCGATGCCGCCCGCATGGCTCGCGAGATAGAGCGACAGGCGGCCGGAGCCCGGATGGCGGCGCACCAGGCGCTGGCGCACCGGCGCCCATTTCACGCGCTCGGCCTCGGTGAAGTCCTCGAAGCCCAGCATGCCGCGGGAGAAGATCTGGCTGTGCAGGCAGATGAGGTCCTGCACTTCGCGCTTCTCCGCCTCACTGAGCGCATCGTAGGCGGCGCGCATATCGGCGAATTCGGTGTTGCCTCCGGCCGACGGGATCGTGCGCGCCGACAGGAGAGAGTAGAGCGCCGGCACGTCCTTGAACGAACTGTCGGAATGCCAGAGCTGGTTGCCCAGGCTGAACAGGCGGCGGCGATCGTCGCGCGCCAGCACGTTGCCGTTGCGATCGAGGTTCGAGATGTCGTTGAGGTCCATGCTCATGCGCCGTTCCTCCGGCGGCATGATGTCTCCCGTCGCCTGTTCGAGCGGACCTAGCTGTTTGCTGAAGGCGAGCTGGCTTTCGTCGTCGAGCTTCTGATCGCGGAACACCAGCACGCCATACTGGTTCATCCCGTCGTGGATGAAGGCGACCTCCTCGTCGCTCAGCCGATGCGTGAGGTCGATGCCCGACACTTCGCCGGCGAAGAACGGACGGTTCTGCGGATCGATGGGGCAGATGGACTTTGTCATAGTGCCGTGAGGCTAGCGCGCTTGGGAACGGTCGGCGAGGCGCGTCGACCGAAATTTGCTATCCTGGCTCGCAATGCAGCATGACCTCTCGGCTATGCCGCGCCGCAACATCGGCAAGGCGGAACTGTTCCTCGGCTTCCTCAAGATTGGCCTGCTGGGCTTTGGTGGCGTGGCGCCGTGGGCCCGCCATATCATCGTCGAGGAAAAGCGCTGGCTCACCGACCGGGAGTTCGCCGAGCTTCTCGGCGTCGGACAGGTGCTGCCCGGACCCAATACCATCAACGCCGCCGTCATCCTCGGCGACCGCAACCAGGGCCTGATCGGCGTTCTTCTCTGCCTGCTGGGGCAGATGGCGATGCCGCTGGTGATCGTGACCGCGCTCGCCGTGGTCTACGATCGCGTCGCCATGGTCCCTGAGGTGCGGGCCGCCCTGATCGGCGCCGCGGCGGCCTCGGCCGGCCTCGTCCTGGGCACCGCGCTCAAGATGATCCGCAACATCCGCCCGACTCCCTTCTCCTACGCCATCGGCGCCGCGGGCTTTGTCGCGATCGGCCTGTTGCGCTGGCCGCTGGTTCCCGTGGTCCTCGTTCTCGTGCCCACCGCCATCACGGCGATCTGGTGGGAGCGCCGCAAATGACCGGCGTGCTGGCCGAGCTGGCGCGAACCTTCGCCCTCCTGTCGCTGGTCTCGATCGGCGGCGTGAACGCGTTGCTGCCCGAGATCCACCGCCAGGTCGTCGAGATCCACGGCTGGATGACCGACCAGGCGTTCGCGAGCGCCTTCGCCATTGCTAATGCCTCGCCCGGTCCCAATGTGATCTTCGTCAGCCTGATCGGCTGGCAGGTCGCGGGCCTATCGGGCCTGCTGGTGGCGACGCTCGCTCTGCTGATTCCCTCGAGCGCGCTGGCCTATTTTGCCGGCCGCGCCCTCACGCGCTGGTCGCATCATCCAGCCGTCGCGGTGCTGCGCGATGGGCTGATCCCGGTCGCGCTCGGCATGATGCTGGCGTCCGGCATCTCAATGATGCGCACCGTGGATCGCGATGTCGTCACCGTCCTGATCAGCCTCGGCACGACGGCCTTCGTCTATACGACCCGGCGCAATCCGCTCTGGGCGCTGGCCAGTGGCGCCATCGTCAACGTCGCGGCGCTGCACGTCTTCTAGGTAAGCGTCGGCCGTACCTTCGGCAGCTCCGACCATTCGCGGAACAGGCGGCCATTGTCCTGGTCGAAATGCTCGTCGAGCACTTTCGACGACTGGATGCGTTCGACTCGGAAGTTGCGGTAGCCGCCCCGCAGCTCGCACCAGGCGCCGACCAAGGTGACGTCGACATAGTAGGCCATGGCGATCGGCCAGACGGTGCGGTTGGTGCGCCGGCCCTTCTCGTCGGCGTAGGCGATGTGCAGCTTGCGGCTGTCGCGGATGGCGGCACGCACGTCGGCGAGATCGACGCCTCGCGGCTCGGCCGTCTCTCCGGGCGAGACAAAGAACGGCGTCGAACCGAGCTGGCGGCGCAGGGCTTCAGGGAGCACGACCGTAACTTTGGAAAAGACACTGTCCGCCGCCTCCTGAAGCTTGGCGTCGCGCAGACGCCGGACGAGGCGCGCGCCGATGGCGATGGCCTCGACCTCATCGGCGGTGAACATCAGCGGCGGCAGGTCGAAGCTCTTGCGCAGCACATAGCCGATCCCGGCCGCGCCATCGATCGGCACACGCCGCGCCTGGAGGGTAGCGATGTCGCGATAGACGGTGCGCGGCGTCACTTCGAGCTCCGCCGCCAGGGCGGCCGCGGTGACCGGCCCGGTCGCCGTGCGCAGATGCTGGATGATGTCGAACAGGCGGTCGGAGCGGCGCATGAAGCCCATTTTATGGGCCGATTTCACTGCTGACACAACGTTGTCAGTAGGTGGTCGCTAGGGTCGGGACTCCAACTTCCGAGGAGATATCGATGTCCCGAATCGAGATGACCATGCCGCACGTGCCGGCGCTGGCCAGGTTCGCCCAACGCAACACCGTGCCGACCTCGCCGGTCGTGCGGGCCGGCGACTGGGTCTACGTCTCCGGCCTTCCGCCGGTGAACCCCGAGACGGGTGCCTACGACATCCTGCCGATCGATGCGCAGGCAAGGCGCGTGCTCGATCACCTGAAATCGTGCCTGGAGGCCGCGGGCTCGGCCCTCGACCGAATCGTGAAGTGCAACGTCTACTGCTCGAACCCGGCCTACTTCGCGACCATCAATGCGGTCTATGCCGAGTATTTCGGAGACCACAAGCCCGCGCGCGTCTTCGTCTGCACGGCGGGCTGGTTCGGTCCTTTCGATCTCGAGATCGACTGTGTCGCCCTCGCGAACTAGGCAAGCGATCGTCGGCACGGCGCTGCTCGCGGCCTCGGCCGTCGCCTATTCGAGCGCCGGCTTCTACACGCGGCTGATTGACCTCGACGCCTGGACGATGTTGTTCTGGCGCGGCGTCTTCGGCGGGCTGTTCCTCGTTGCCATGCTGAAGTGGCGGGAGCAGGGGCGGATCGTGCCGGCGGTGCGTGCCATCGGCCGCGACGGTCTCCTGATCGCGCTGTGCTCGGCGTTGGCGACCGTGTGCTTCCTGAACGCGCTGCGCCTGTCGACGGTGGCCGACGTGCTGGTGATCGACGCCACGATCCCCTTCGTGACGGCGGGCATCGCTTGGCTGGTGATCGGCGAGCGCGAGGACCGGGTGACGCTGGTCGCCACGGTGGCGGCCCTGCTCGGTGTGGCGGTGATGACGGGAGCTGCGGCGTCGGATGGACGGCTGCCGGGCAACCTTCTGGCCTTCGGCATGGTCGTGCTGATGTCGGTCGTGCTGGTGCTGATCCGGCGCCATCCCGGGATCAGCATGCTGCCTGCGGTCGGGCTCTCGGCCTTCCTGTGTGCACTGATCGTGCTGCCGTTCGCGCGGCCGTTCTCAGTGAGCCCGGAGGAATTCCTCCTGCTCGCGATGTTCGGTGCGAGCCAGTTCGGGCTCGGCCTGCTGTTGCTGGCGCTGGGCACGCCGCTGGTGTCCGCGACGCGCGGCGCCCTGATCGGGGTGCTGCAGACCCCGCTCGGCACGCTCTGGGTCTGGCTGGCCTTCGGCGAGACGCCGGGCTGGACGACCCTCGCGGGAGGCGCGATCGTCGTTGCGGCGGTGATTTGCGACATCGCAATTCGACGTCCACGGGAGGAAATAACATAACGATTCGTATGGGTTGACGGGTGTTGTCGGCGTGCTTACATTTGAACAGTTATTCAAATGTCCAAAGCAAAGAGAACCCTCCTGTCCGACGACCATGCGGTGGCGCTGGCCGAC
>NZ_SCUT01000059.1 GCF_004297265.1 Reyranella sp. | reverse complement strand
GTTCGTCAGCCAGTTGATGCCGCCCTCGGCACCAATGTAGACGCCCGGCTGCGGAGCCTGCGCCTGCGCCGCAACCGGCAGCGCTACAATGGCGGCAGCCGCCAGAAGAGCCTTCTTCATCAGATATCTCCCTATACTTGCACAGCCCGTCGCCATGAGGGTGGGGGCGAAAATTCGTCGCGATAGCGAGGAGAATGTAACCGAGCCGGGCCGGCACACGCCACAAAGGAAGGCGTCCGAGACTCATTGTTGCCGCGACTGTGGCCCCCCAGCCACAGTCCCGGGTTCGCGTGCCGCCCATCGTTAGTTTCAACGGAAAACTATCCTGGAACCCTCATAAAGCGTCCTCGTCGAGACATAATATTAGCCTCGCCTTTCCCTTGGGGCGATGAAGGACCGCCATTGCATCGTCTGTCACGGCATCGCAGGATCGATTGGCGGGCGAGGAAGATGGGACTAAAGCTTTTTTCCACGATTTTGATGCTGATCGCCGAGTCGCGAAGGCTCGGGACACCTGCGTGAGCGAAGGCAGCAGCCGCATCGTCATTTCCAAGGGTTGGCACGAGCTGCCGCCGAATCCGAATGCGTGCACCTTCCTGTGGTCGGGGCCCCTGCAATATGATCGCTATCTGGTCCATGCGCAGGACAAGCAGTCCGGGCGGGAGTGGACGGGGACGGTTCCGGTCTGCGCCAGTCCCCAGGCCTTCACGATCCGAGCAGGTACCTGCGGCCCCAACCATCAGCGCCGCCTCTTCAATCTGGTCACCGTGGGGCGTCAGGACGGCTGGACTCACAACTTCACGCCATGAAATCCCTTTTTCTCGACCATCTCGGCCTTTCTCACCCGCGCCACTTCGAACGAACCATCGCCTTCCTGATCGCCTGCCTGCTCGCGATCGTCGTTGGTGCCGTGGCGCTGCGGCTGGCGATCAAGGGCGAGTTCCACTTCGATTCCCCCCGCTTCTGGTATTTTTCCTATCTCGCCGCCCTGCTCGTCCTCGCGATCGTCTTCACGCGCCGGCCGAAGGTCACGATGGTCCTGCTGTCGCTCGCGGCCGTGGAGATCGGTCTCGGCTTCGGAACGGCGCTGCTCTACAAGCTGCGGCTTTCCTCATCCGAGACGCTGTTCGCGCGCGACTACGTCCGGCCGCACTACGATTGGCACCCTCTCCTGCAAGTGCGCCAGGTGCCGTCCGCCGTCGCGCGCAGCACGCGCGAGGTCGCCTACGTCAATTCGGAACGGCGGCGCGGCCGCGAGCGCGATCCCCGCGAACTGAAGAACAAGACCGTGATCGCCGTGATCGGCGGCTCGACGACGCTGGATATCCTCGTGCACGAGGGCGAGACCTGGGCCGAACGTCTTGAGCATCTGCTAGGCCCCGATCGCTTCGCCGTCATCAACCATGGGGTGAGTGGCTACACCACGTCGGAACACGTCATCCAGACGGCTTTCTACCAGGACAGTTTCGGCGTGCCCGCGAACTGCGCCGTCTACTACATTGGCTGGAACGATCTCCGAAACGCCCATGTGCGCGACCTCGATCCCGCCTATGCCAGGAACCACCTCGTCGGCCAGATCGATGCCCTCGACGCGCGCCGGATCGGCGGTCCCACGCTCTCGATCTCGCCGCTACTCTCCTTCCTGGGGAAGCTCGCCATCCTGGCTTTCGATACGGTGCGGGCGCCGGCGCCCGTCCAGGGCGGTGGCGGAACGGGTCCCGATCCCGCTCTGGAGAAGATATACGCCCGCAACATCTCGACCATCTCCGCCATCAATCGGGGCCGGGGCATCCGGACGGTCTGGATCGGGCAGCTCACGAACCAGGCCAGCCCGGAGGACGACCCGATGGCGGGGTGGTTGCCCTTCGTCCGGAACGCCGAGATCCCGGTCATGATGGCGTGGTTGAATGGCATCACCAGGCGCGAGGCCGAGCGGCTGGGCGACACCTACATCGAGGTGCCGGCGGATACTCTGCAGCCGGCAGATTTCGGCGATGTCGGGCACTTCCTGGCCAGCGGTTCGCGCAAATTCGCCGAACGGATTGCCCCGGAAGTGGGCCGGGCCTGCAGCGGACCGCCTGCCGCCCGCTGATCGGGCCCCGGCGTCGCTTGCCATCAGAATTTGCAGCCCGTCAGGAAATTGCCTTGCCTTAGTCAGCAACTCGTAAGCCTCAGTCGCCTAATGTTCGGTACAGTGCCGAAGCTCAACATCCTCCACCTGATCGTCGTCTTCCTGGCGTGTGCCACGATCTTTACCCTGCTGCGGGAGGCGCGCGGCCGCTCACTGCCGCCAGGCCAACTGTTTACGTCAGTACCCTTCGCTCTCGCGACGGCAATTCTGTTGCTGGCGATGGCAAATCCCGAGACCCGGCAGCCGCGCCTGTGGCTGGCGGGGCTGGCCGCCGGCATCGCGATCGGCGTGGCGCGCGCTTCCTACCTGACATTGCAGCTCGATCGCATGTATAGCCGGCTGCGCCTGCCCAAAGCGCGTGACGGGCTGCTGGCGGCGTGCCTGCTGGCCCTCTGCGTCATCGTGGCATTGGGGGCGGCGTTGGCCTTGTCCGACCCCACTCTCGAAGTCGGCGCGACCTGCGCCGTCGCGGCCTCTACCGGCTATTTGAGCGGCCGCGCCATAACCTTGTGGCGTCGCTCGCTGTCGGCGCCTCACCACACACTGCACCACACGTCGCCCTAGACTTCGACGCCACAGATTTCCGGAGAGGGAACGCTCTCGAACGCGGCCCGTTGAAAGGTCCCTTCCCCTCAACGGAGTTTCTCCCAATGCGCACACTTCTCGCTACGGCCGCCGTTGCCGCGGCCACCGCCCTTGCCGCCCCGGCGCTCGTGCTGGCCCAAGGCGCTCCGCAGACCGTCCAACTCGTGAAGGTCGACGTTCTCAAGCTCTCGACTGGTTACCGCGCCAGCAAGGTGCTGGGTTCCTCGGTCGTCAACGAGGCCGGCGACACGGTCGGCAAGATCGATGAGATCATCGTCGGGCCCGACGGCAAGGCGCCGTTCGTCGTGCTCTCGGTCGGCGGTTTCCTCGGCGTCGGCGACAAGCTGGTCGCCCTCCCCTACGAGCAGATGAGGACCGACGGCAAGAAGATCGTTCTGCCGGGCGCGACCAAGGATTCGCTGAAGGCGCTCCCTGAGTTCAAGTACTCCTCGTAACGATGGGCGCGCTGGTCGAAGAGATCGCGCACCCGACATTCCTGTCCTTTCCCGTCATTGCAGCGCGGCTCCTGTTCGCCGCGCTGCTCGGCGCGCTCATCGGCTTCGAGCGCGAATGGCGGGCAAGACCAGCGGGGTTGCGCACCCATATACTGATCTGCGTCGCTGCGGCGACGTTCGGCATCCTTACCGTGGAGATTTCCCATTCTACCGCCTTTGCCGGGCGAGAGACTACGGTGGATCCGGTCCGCGCGGTCGAGGCAGTGACGGCTGGCGTGGCCTTTCTGGCCGCGGGCTCTATCCTCTTTACGCGTGGCGAGGTCCAGGGCTTGACCACCGGTGCCGGCATGTGGCTCGCAGGCGCTGTCGGTCTCTCCTCGGGCTTCGGCCTGTGGCAGATCGCCGGGCTCGGCACATTCCTGATCCTGGTTGTCATGGGCCTGCTCCATACCTTCGAGGTGCGGCTCGGCATCGCCGCGGACAAGAAGGAGCATGACGGCAAGGACGACAGGAAAGGCGGAAAGAAGCAAGACGGTCGGGACGACGGGAAGGACGATGCCGGCCAGCGGTGCTAGACTCCGCCACTTCATGAGCCGTCGGTTTTTTGCCTTTCTGTTCCTGGCCGCAGTGGCCGCTCTCCCGGTCGCCGCCCAGACGTCGCGGCCGGTGCCGGAACTCGGCACCGCCCCCGCGCCGCGCCAGCTTCCCGTTGCTCCAACACCCGGCCAGCCCCCCGCCGCCAGCGACGAGGTCAAGGATCCGAAAACCGGCTGCGGCGTGGTGATGATGAATGCCGAGCCGAATATCGGCATCAGCTGGTCGGGCGGCTGCGAGTACGATCTGGCACAGGGGAAGGGCGTCCTGCAGTGGACAAAGAACGGCGTCCCGACGGATCGCTACGAAGGCGAAATGAAGGATGGCCTGTATGAGGGCCAGGGCAAGCTGACCTATGCCAACAAGGCCCGCTACGAAGGCGAGTTCAAGGCCGGCGAGCGCGACGGCAAGGGCACCTACGTCTTCCCTAGCGGCGCCAAGCTGATCACCGAGTTCCGCGAGGGCCGGCCCCAGGGGCACGGCATGTACGTGTGGACCAACGGCAACCGTTACATCGGCGACTTCCGCGACAACCAGCGGACCGGCCGCGGCACGATCCTGTTCGCCGACGGCGGTCGCTACGAAGGCGAATTCGTCAACGGCAAGATGCAGGGCCGCGGCGTTCGCGTCTGGGCGAACGGGGCCCGCTACGAGGGTGAATGGTCGGACGACAAGGCCAATGGCTGGGGCACCAAGTCGGGCGGCCCGGGTGGGCAGATTTTCACTGGGAACTGGACCAACGGCTGCTTCCGCGAGAACAATCGTTGGGCGACAGTTGGAGCCACGGCACAGGCTTGTGGTTTCCAATAGGAGGCGTCATGTCGGCGAGCCCGGACTTGATCATGATCCAGTTCCTCCAATGGGTCGCGGCACGGCCGCGCCGCCGCGAGGACGTGCTCGACGCCTGGCAGAGTTCATGCCCGCGCTTCCCGGTCTGGGAAGATGCACGCGCGGACGGACTGGTGCGCCAATGTGGCGGCGAGGCCGGCGAACACCGGGTCGAGCTCACCGAACGCGGTCGCACCGTGCTCGGCCGGGCGTGACACCCACACCGCCGCAACATCGCCTATAATGACGACATGACGCTGCAACGCGCCGCACTTTGGGCCGTGGTTATCGCGGCGACGATCTTCCTGCTCGTCGCTGGACGCGGCCTGCTGTTGCCGTTCGTTCTGGGCATCGTGCTCTGGTACATGGTCGATTCGCTGGCCGACACCTTCGCCCAGCCGAGGCTGGGCGGGCTGCGCCTGCCACAGCCGCTGGCACTGTCCCTTGCGGTCCTGCTGATCGGTGGACTGTTCTGGATCGTCGGACGCACGATCGGACGCAACGTGCAGGCCGTCGTGGCGGCGGTGCCGAGCTATGAAGCGCGTCTCACCCATCTGATCGAGCAGGCCACCCAGATGGCCGGTATCGAGCAGGCGCCGACCCTGTCGGAGCTGGTCGCACGCATCAGCCTTGCCGACACGCTGGGCAGCGTCGCGACCGCAGCGGCCTCGGTGGTGAGCGTTGCCGGGCTCATCCTGATCTACACGCTGTTCCTGTTCGTCGAGCAGGTTCACTTCAGGCGCAAGCTCGGCGCCATCTTCCACGGCGACGGCCAGGAGGCGCGTGTGCTGGCCGTGCTCGCCCGCATCGACCGCGAGATCCGCATCTACATCCGTATCAAAACCACGCTTGCGACGGCCACCTCGGCGCTGGCCTACGTCGTCATGTCCTCGGTCGGTGTCGACTTCGCGGGCTTCTGGGCCGTGATGGTGTTCTTCTTCTACTACATCCCCACCGTGGGCTCTATCATGGCCATCATCGCGCCGGCGTTGCTCACTCTGATCCAGTTCGACAATCTCACGCCCTTCCTGATCGTGCTGCTGGTATTCGGCTCGATCCAGGTCGTGACGGCCAACGTCATCGAGCCGGCGATCATGGGGCGCTCGCTCAATCTCTCGCCGCTGGTGGTCATCGTCTCCCTGATCGTGTGGGGCACGATCTGGGGCGTCGTCGGCATGTTCCTCTGCGTGCCCATCATGGTGGTGGCGCTGATCGTGCTCGCGCAGTTCGAGACGACCCGGCCGGTCGCCGTCCTGCTGTCCGCCGATGGCCGCATCCCGGAGTCGACGCCATGAAACGGCTGCCCCTCCTCCTCCTGCTCGCCGCATCCGCAGCTGCCGCACAGGTTTCCTCATCGGACCCGAGACCGTCGCCGATGCCGGCGCCAAGGGGCGAGGTCATGTACTCCTGTCCCGGCGGCATGGACTTCGCCTCTTCCTTCTCGGACGACGGCGATCAGGCGACGCTGCGCATGCCCGGTCAACCCGACATAGACTTGTCTCGCGTGTCCGCGGGGTCCGGCTTTGCCTATTCGGATTCCTATTACGAGTTGCGCGGACGCGGCCGCGAAGTGACGCTCACCGCCGCCGGACGGTCGATGCGGTGCCACGCCGCCGGCCGACCGGGCGATCCGCCACGCACCTACGAGGGCGGCGGCCTCACGGTCACCCTGTTTCCCGACGGGACGTTCCGGCTGCGCGAGAAGCGAGACGGATCGACCGACCCCCTGCTCGATCTGGGGGAGTGGGCGCAGGAAGTCGAGGGCGGCGTACGGCTGGTCCTGCGCGGTGGGGCGGGCAGTCGACGGGCCTTCCGCGAGATTGGGACCGACAAGCTGGTTGCCGACGATGGCAGCGAGCTTGCGCAGGCTGCTACCCCGGACCCGATCGACGGCCGGTTCCGCCTCTCGGGCATGTATCGCGATGCGCAGGATGGTGGCTTGTTCGCTCCCTGCCTGGTCGGCCGCACCTATGGCGTGGCTCCGGGCGGCGCCGAGCCCGAGCTCGAAAAGGCATGGGTCGACGCCACGCCCTCTCGTGAGACCAGCCTCTATGTCGAGATCATCGGCGGCTTCGACGGCAACAACTCGGTCACTGTGGATCGCTTCCTTGGTCTGAAGCGCGGCGGCGCCTGCCCGGCGCTGGCGTCCCGCGGGTCAGCGTTGCGCGATACCGAGTGGCGGCTGGTCGAGCTCGACGGCGAGCGTCCCGCGTTCGAGGACTGGCGGCGGCGGCCGCTGATGCGCCTCGACGATCTCGGCAAGTTCACCGCCTCGACGGGCTGCAACACCATGGGCGGCGACTATGTTCTGGACCCGGCCGGGCTTCGCTTCACGCCGGGACCGATGACGATGATGGCGTGCGCGCCGGCGGAAATGGCGATCGAAAAGCGTTTCCTCGCGGCACTCGATGCGATCCGGACCGCGCAGATCTCCGGCACGACACTCGATCTCATCGACGCGGCAGGCAAGAGACGTATGCGCCTCGAGGCTCGAGGCAGTTAACGAAACGTCTCGGTATCGGCCCGAAGCGTCAGGCTTTTACCGCCGTCTATCGCAATGTGCAGGAACGTGAAGCCGGAGGGAACGGCGGCGCTGTCAGCGCTCCCCTGAAACTCACGATCGATCTCGTCGAACAGCCGGACGTAGAGTTTCCACTCAACCATTCCCGACTCGAACGGCACGCGAACGGACTCGTTCCAGTCGAGAGTGCGAACCCCGCTCTGTACGACGCGATCCACTGCCACGTCCCGGACCAGCGTCGCCTCGAAGCGGCCGATCGTTGCGGTGCGTGCCGCCTTCGTCGCCGCCTTGGCCACGACGGCGACGCAGATCTGGCTGGGACGGTCCTCACGCACGAAAGCGACCGATCCACTGTTCATCGTCTCGTCGGGGATATCATCGATCCAGCCCAGCCGCTCGACGATCACCACACGCCTCTTGCTCTTGTCGAAGCGCCATCCCGGCGGAGGATCGAAGCAACGCCGCACGGTCCGCGCCTCGCCGGCCGGCGCGCGCGCCAATATTTCCGGCGATACCAGCGTGTTCGACTCCGGTACGGCGGACCGCACCTTCTGATCGAACGCGAACGAGCCCACCTTTTCCGGGATCGAGGTGAAAAGCAGCTGGAACGTCACGGTGCGCGAGTCATGGCGCAGGAAAAGCGATCCGGAGGCAAGCCGGGCATGCCTGGCGTCAGCCGGGAAGGCGCTGCGCGGTACGACAAACTTCAAGCGCTCGGGCGTCACGAGGGCCTCGCCGCGCCATGAGCCGATCGTCAGCACCGGCAGCGTCCGGTCCCTCGCCAGTCGCAGGCCCAGAACCTCGATCTCGATCACGGGATCGTCCCCGGCCGGAGCGGCGGGAGGCGGCGCGTCGCTCGACCCTGGGCGCCGGGGCGCAAGGAATGTCGGCGTGTAGGAGAGAATGACCGGCGAGAAATCGAAGGACGCCATCCACTCCAGGTCCGCCGGAATTCCGCTGGCCGCCTGCGCCACGGCAGCGGCGCCGCCGGCGGTGCCGGGGCGATCGATAGCGGCGCGCAATGCTGCGTTCACCGCCTCGAGCCTGGCGAACACCTCCCGTCGCGCGGCCGGCAACCGGTCGAAGGGCAGCTCACGCTCAGACTCGTAGCGCGAGGCCAGCGCATCGAACAGCAGGCTCGCCGCCCGGAACGACGAAAGCATCTCGATGCGCGCGAGGCTGTCGGCACGCGCCTGCAGCTCGGCGCGCTCCGCCTGCAGGATGACAAGCTTCTCCGCGATCGTCGGCGGGGCCGGGACGCTTCGATCCTCGGACAACTGGGCGTACGCCACCGCGGCGCCCGTGACCAGAACGACCACGAGCAGCAGCAGGACCAGTGTGCGGATCCAGAGCGATCCGGATGCGGGCGAGCCAGCCGTCATGCGGAGGCTTCTAGCATTGGCCGCCGATGACGGCACCGGCGGCTGATTGTCTGGATCAGTAGGAGAAGAGCACCGGCAGCGGCGACGTCAGGATCAGGTCTCGTGTCACGCCGCCGAAGATCATCTGGCGCAACCGGCTCTGCGTGTAGGCCCCCTTGACGATCAGGTCGGCCCCCAGCGCCTGCGCCCGGTCGACGATGGTCTGGCCGGCCGTTTTTGCTCCCGGCTTCACATGCTGGCCCGTCACGTTGAGACCGTGGCTCTTCAGCGAATCGGCAATCTCCAGGGCCGTCGGACCAGGCACCATCGCCCCTTCGACGCTCAGCACCTCGATGGCCTCGGCGCCGCTCAGGACCGGCATCGCGAGCGAAATCGCGCGCGCACTCTCGGTCGAACCGTTCCACGCGAACAGGATGCGCTTCCCGACCATGCCGCTGAACCCCGGAGGCACGACGAGGACCGGACGGCCCGAATCGAACAAGGCCGTCTCGAAGACACTTTCCGGCATCTTCGGCAGGGCGCCGGGCTGCGGCAGAACGATGAGGTCATAGGCTCGGCCGATCGTGCCGATCGCCGTCGGACCGCTGTCGTCGGCCGAGCGCCATTCGGAGACGAGGCCCTTCGCCCGTTCCTCGAAGGCCTGCTTGACTGCCGCGACCCGCTGGCGTTCCTCGGCATCCTCGGCCAGGCCACCGCCGATCGGCGCGCCCATGCCGGCATCCGCCCAGGCCATGCTCATGACTCCGTAGGAAGGCGGTTCGAGGCCGATAAGGCGCGCCCCGAATGTGCGTGCGATCTTGGCAGCCAGATCGAATGCGGCCGGATCTTCCGACGTCCAGGCCATTGTCAGAATGGACTTCATGACACGCCCCCTCCTTGCTTGACCAAACGATAGCACGGGGCTCGCCGCAGCGCGCGCCACGACGAACTTGATACAATTCTCACATTGTATCGGTGTGCCGGTCCAATACGTTAAGGGCGATTTTTCAACTTAATGTTCGACAGGGGCTCCGATGAGCCTCCAGCATTTCCCCACTTCGGAGATACCGATGCTGTCCTTTATTCGCCGGTTGATGGCGGACGACAAGGCCGCCACCGCGATCGAGTACACGCTGATCGCGTCCCTGATCGCCGTCGCCGCGATCACTGCCATCAGCACCGTCAGCGGCAAGGGCCTCTAATCCCGGCCGCCTCTGTATCGGTGCATCCGCGCACCGATTCTTCATAGAGGCCTTTGTGTCAGGCGATCTGCCCGGCCGACGGCACGATCCAGGCAAAACGGTCGGACAGGGCCGCAAGAGTGATCCTGTTGATGGCCTCCGCGCCGATCGTGTCGCCACCCGTGGCATCGGGCAGGTCGCGCGTCGCCACCGTGTCGGCTGCGATGGTGCTCATGAAGCCCTGGTCCGTCGCCGCACGCACGGTCGCCGAAATGCACATATGGGTCATGAAGCCGCCGACGATCAGGTTCTTGCGGCCGAGCCCGGCAAGCTTCGTGGCCAGGTCCGTTCCCGCAAACGCATTGGGCAATCCCTTGTCGATGATCGTCTCGCCGTCGCGGGGCGTCAGCTCCTTGACGATCTCGTAGCCCGTCGACGTCGGATTGAAGGCCTTGCCCTTGGACTGGTGGCGCACATGGACAACGGGTGCGCCCGCGTGGCGGGCCTTCTCCAGCAGCACGGCCAACGCCTCGACCGCAGGCTGCACCCCGGTCAGCGGCAGCAATCCATCCGTATATTCCCTCTGCGCATCGATGATCAGCAGGATCCCGTCGGCCATGGTGGCCGGCGTCGGTTGCGCCCCGGCCATCTGCAGCATGGTCATTGCCATGTTCGTTCCTTCGACTATTTCGCGGTTGTGTAAGCCCCGGCGACATCAACGCTCATGCCAACCGGATTTGCAACACCTTCGAGGGGGGATCTCAATGGCCCTCAAAGGGTGTAAATGCGGCGCAGAGAGGATGAACTTCGTGCTGAACGGTCAAGGACACGGATGAAAGCGATCGTCATCGGCGGCGGCATCATGGGCCTTTCGACGGCCTGGGGATTGGCGCGCCGGGGCCACGAGGTCGAGCTGTTCGAGCAGGGTCCGCTGCCCAACCCCTTGGCCTCGTCGATGGATGAGCACAGGTTGATCCGCCATCCCTACGGCACCCATGTCGGCTACGCCCGGATGATCGACGATGCATACGCGGCCTGGGACCTCCTGTGGTCCGATCTCGGTCAGACCCTCTACGAGCCGTCCGGCACCCTGGCGCTGAGCGGCAATGGCGCAGACTGGGCGGAACGGTCGGCTGCCGCCCTCGCCTCGATCGGCAAGCCGATGACCGAGCTGTCGATGTCGGAGCTGCCGCGACGCTTTCCCCTGCTCGACACCAAGGGACTCGAGCGCGCCTTCTGGATCGACACGGGCGGCGTGCTGCTGGCGCAGGACATCGTGACGGCACTCGTGCGGCACCTCGGCGCGCAGGCCAACGTGACGCTGCGCGGCGACACGCCCGTCCGCACGGTGGATCTCGAGCACGGACGCATCGTCACGAAGGCCGGCGCGACGCACGATGGCGACGTCGTCATTGTGGCCGCCGGCGCCTGGGCTCCGCGCCTGCTGCCGGCACTTGCAATGCGTGTCGTGCCCTCGCGCCAGGTCGTGATCTATTTCGACCTGCCGGAAGACCAGCGCGCCGCCTGGGCCAGGGGACCGATGATCATCGAGAAGACGGGCGACGTCGGCCTCTATCTCGTGCCACCCGTCCGCGGACGCGGCATGAAGGTGGGCGACCACGAGTTCAGCCGGAGCGGAGATCCCGCCGCGACGCGCGATGCGCAGGAAAGCGAGATGCGCGCCCTCCTCGATCGCTGCGGCAACCTGCTGCGAGGGTTCGACCGTTGGCAGGTGCGGAACCTGAAGGTCTGCTTCTATAGCGTCACCGGCGACGAGCGCTTCGTCGTCGAGAAGCAGGGCGCGAAAGGCTGGGCGATGTCGCCCTGCTCGGGCCATGGCTTCAAGTTCGGCGCCCTGATGGGACTGGAACTGGCGCAAACCATCGACGGAGGTCGCGACGCCACGGCGCATGCACGATGGGCCGCCGGTCTGGTCGGCGATGGGCCGACCTGACAAAATGCCGTGAATCTGGGAGAGAAACCGACATGGCATCCGCCAAACGCCGCCGCCCGTCGAAAGCCGAACCAAAAACCGCACCGAAGAAGGAGACAGGACTGCGACAGGGCCTCGCCACCTACGGCGATGCCGGCTTCTCGCTGTTCCTGCGCAAGGCCTTCATCAAGGCCGGCGGCTATTCCGACGACGCACTCGACCGGCCGATCGTTGGCATCACCAACACCTTCTCCGACTACAATCCCTGCCACGGCAACGTGCCGGACCTGATCGAAGCGGTGAAGCGCGGCGTCATGTTGGCCGGCGCGCTGCCAATGGTCTTCCCGACCGTGTCGATCCACGAGAGCTTCTCCCATCCGACCAGCATGTTCCTGCGCAACCTCATGTCGATGGACACCGAGGAGATGATCCGTGCCCAGCCGATGGACTCGGTGGTGCTGATCGGCGGCTGCGACAAGACCCTGCCGGCCCAGCTCATGGCCGCGGCGAGCGCCGACCGGCCGGCCGTCGTGCTGCCGGTGGGACCGATGCTGGTGGGCCATTTCAAGGGCGAGGTGCTGGGCGCCTGCACCGACTGCCGCCGCCTGTGGGGCCAGTATCGCGCCGGCACCTTCTCCGAATCCGACATCGAGCAGGTGAGCGAGCGCCTGGCGCCGACCAAGGGCACCTGTATGGTGATGGGCACCGCCAGCACCATGGGCTGCATCGTCGAGGCGCTGGGTATGGGCCTGCCGACCAGCGGCTCGATACCGGCCACCCACTCGGACCGGCTGCGCATCGCCGAGCAGACCGGCAGGCTCGCGGCCGAGATGGCGGTCAAGCAGGGGCCGAAGCCAAGCGAGATCATGACCAAGGCGGCGTTCCGCAACGCGCTCACCGTGCTGCAGGCGATCGGCGGCTCGACCAATGCGCTGGTGCATCTCACCGCGGTGGCGCGTCGCCTCGGGATCGAGATCGAGCTGGAAGAGTTCGACGAGATCGGCCGCAACGTGCCGGTGCTGGTCGACCTGAAGCCGTCCGGCGATCACTACATGGAGCACTTCCATTGGGCGGGCGGCAATTCGCGCCTGATGAAGGAGATCCGAAGGAACCTCGACGAGAAGTGCAGGACGGTGGCCGGCAAGACGCTGAAGCAGGTGATCGACGGCGCCGAGATGGTGCCGGGCCAGACCGTGATCCGCACGCCTGCCAATCCGATCAAGCCGACCGGTGGCATGGCCGTGCTGCGCGGCAATCTTGCGCCGCGCGGCGCCGTCATCAAGCACGCGGCGGCCTCGCCTGCGCTGATGACCCATACCGGCCGCGCCGTGGTGTTCGACTCGCTGGAGGATCTCGCTGCCCGCGGCGACGATCCGGACCTCGATGTAAAGGCGGAAGACATCCTGGTGCTGCGCAATGCCGGCCCCAAGGGCGCGCCCGGCATGCCCGAGGCGGGCTCGTTCCCCATTCCCATGAAGCTCGCGCGCGCCGGCGTGAAGGACATGATCCGCATTTCCGATGCGCGCATGAGCGGCACGGCGTTCGGCACCATCGTGCTGCACGTCGCGCCGGAGGCCGCGGTCGGCGGCCCGCTGGCACTGGTGAAGACCGGCGACCGCATCACCCTCGACGTGCCGAAGCGCCGGCTCGAACTCCATGTCGATGCAAAGACGCTGGCGGCCCGCAAGAAGGCCTGGAAGGCGCCTGCGGCCCATCCCGGCAGCGGGCGCGGCTACACCGGCCTGTTCTTCAAGACCGTGCTGCAGGCCGACGAAGGCGTCGACTTCGACTTCCTCGGACCGGAAAAGTGACCGAAGCCAAGCTCCCCCGCATCTCGGTCGTCGTCACCTGCTACAACTGCCGTGACTACATCGCCGACGCCATCCGTTCGGTCGCGCACCAGACCCTGCGCGACTTCGACTGCGTCATCGTCGACGACGCCTCGACCGACGATTCGGTCGCCGTCGTCCAGCAGACACTCGAGGAGCTTGCCGACTCCCGCTTCCGCCACATCCGTCTCGACAGGAATGTCGGGCAGACCGGCGCCACGCGCCGCGGCCTCGCCGAGACGAACGCGATGTTCGTCTGCTTCCTCGATTCCGACGATCTGTGGAACCCGGACTTCCTCGAACGCCATCTCGCCGCCCACCTGAACGAGACCTACGCGGTGGGCTTCACGGCGTGCAACGCGCGCCTGATCAACGGTCACGACGAATTGATCGCCGGCGGCATGTACTGGTTCGGCAAGGACCGCGCCCGTGTCGACCGCGACCAGGCCTTTGTGCCCATCGAGGCGAGCCGCGTGCCGACGATCGATGCATCGCGCGGCACTGCCGGATGGCAGAGCCACACGCCCTATCGCCTCTACACCAAACGCGCGGTGCACTGGGTCTGGGTCAGCACCTCGTCGATGATGTTCCGGCGCTCGCTGATCAATCTCGTCTTTCCCGAGGATGACGAAGCGTTCCGCCTGCACATGGACTTCTACGTGGTGGTCATGGCGCAGATGGTCGCCGGTTCCCTGCTGATCGACGACGCCCTCTACTCCTACCGGCTTCACGGCCGCAACGGCGCGGCGGACAACCCCGTGCTGGGCGGACGTCTCCATCTGTCGAGCCGGAACTGGGGCAACACCTATTCGCAAATGCTTGATCGCATGCTCGGTGCAATGATTCGCGATCAGGAGCGCTTCGTGACGGCCCTCGGGGATCGCCAATACCGCCGCATGCTCCTGCGCATGCGTGCCGCCCGCGCCAATCTGTTGGTCGGCTGGGTACTTACGATCCGGAGTTGGTTGATCTAGCACAGTTCCTGCTTCATTCTTTGTGAGCAGTTATTCTCGCAACTCACGGGAAATCGGGGGAGAAGACGATCGTGAGCAGGTTCGGACGGTGCGTGAGCCTTGTCGCTCTGCTACTGGCCGGCGGCTTCGGTGCTGTCGTCGCGGGCGCATACCCAGCCGCGGCGCAGACATCGACCGTTTCGGCGGCCGACGAGGCCGAATACGACGCGGCCTTTCAGGAAATGCTGCGGAAGCCGTCCGACCTCGACACGCTTTTCAAGTTCGCGATGATCGCGTCCAAGACCGGCGATCTCGAAGGCGCCATCTCGGCGCTCGAACGCATGCTGGTCGTCGATCCGGACTTGCCGCGCGTCCGCCTCGAACTGGGCGTCCTCTACTACCGGCTGGGATCCTTCGAGGTGGCGCGCAGCTATTTCGAGATGACGCTGAAGTCGGCCTCGCTGCCGCCGGACGTCAAGAGCCGCGCCGAGCAGTTCCTCGCGGAATCGGAGAAGCGGCTGACTAAGTCGCGCTTCAGCGGCGAGATCTTCGCCGGCATGCGTTACCAGTCGAACGCAAACCTCGGCCCCCCGACCTCGAGCGTCCGCCTGTTTGGCCAGGCGGCCAACCTGAACCAGTCGGCTCTGGGCACCGCCGATTGGGGCGCCGTCACGTCGGGCTTCGTCCGCCATACCTACGATCTCGGCCAGAACAACCGGGGCCAGCTCGAGACGCAGCTCTCGGGCTATCTCAACCGCCAGTTCCAGATCCAGGCCGCCAACGTCTCCATCCTCGACCTGACCTCGGGACCGCGCTTCCAGGCGTTCCAGGGCATCTTCGAGGATGTCTCGCTGAAGCCGTTCGGCACGGTGGGCTACATCTGGGTCAACGACGTGCCCTACTACGGCAGCTTCGGCTCGGGGCTCGAAGTGGGGACGCTGCTGTCAGACAAACTGCGCAACACCACGAACCTCGTCTGGCGGCGGCAGATGTACCAGAACAGCTGGTATCTCCCGACCAACAACCAGTTCACCGGCGTCGAATACACCGCCAACACGACCTTCCAGTATCTGGTCAACGACGCCCTGATGCTCTACGCGAACGGCAACCTGCAGCGCTACCAGACCGACAGCACGCCCTGGCAGAATTACACGCTCTACGGCGCCGGCGGCGGCATGTCCTTCTCCTTCGCCGATCCGCTGTTCAAGAGCGAGATGCCCTGGACCATCAGCCTGTTCGGCAACGTGCAGTGGTGGTATTATGATCAACCCGATGCCGTCGTGGATCCGTCCGTTACCAGACAACAAACGGACACGATTCTGAATATAACCTTGTCCATTCCTTTCGATCAGCGGACCATGTTCACGGTTTCCGGTGGAAGGTTCGTGCGGTCGGCGGACATTCCCAACTACGCGTTCACGAACAACAGTGCGCTCATCGGAGTAACCTGGCGCTTCTAGCGCCGCTCAGGAGATCACAGTGGCCCCCAGACTCTCTGGCTCGAACCTGTCCCTGCTGGCCGCCGCGCTTCTCGCCGCGGCCGCCTCCCTTCCGCCGCTCGCCGCCAATGCCAAGGTCGGCGTCACCTCGGCGGCCGACGGAGACCCGCGCGGAAAGCCGCCCACGGAGGCCGAACGCGTGCTGCGCGTGGGCGTCGACGTGCAGGCCAACGAGCTGATCACGACCCAGGCCAACGACCGCGCGCATTTGATGTTCCTCGACGGAACGTCGCTTTCCGTCGGCCCGAACGCGCAGCTCACCATCGACAAGTTCGTCTACGATCCGGCGACCAAGACCGGCGACCTCGCCATCAACGCCAGCAAGGGCGTCTTTCGCCTGGTCGGCGGCAAGATCAGCAAGACCAACGCCATCACCGTCACCACGCCGTCGAGCACCATCGGCATCCGCGGCGGGATCAGTATCTTCGACGCCGACCAGCAGAAGACGATGTCGATCTTCGTCTTCGGCATCAGTATGACTGTCAGCGCCGGCGGCAAGGTCGAGATCGTGACCCGTCCCGGCTTCCAGGTGACGACCTTCTTCGGCGGCCTGCCGGGCCTGGCGAGTGCCATTCCGCCAGGCGCCCTGGGCGCCCTGTTCGCCCAGCTCGAAGGCAGCAAGGGCGGAACTCAGGGCGGGGCCGACCAGGCCGCCCAGAGTTCGGGCTTCTCGGGCGCCAATTCGGGTCAGGGCAGCGGAAATACCCTGGGCGACCGCTTCGGCAGCGGCCCGGGGCCGAGCAACATCAATCTAAGCAACATCATCACTAAGGCCGTCACCCAATCAACCGAGATCGCGCCCACGAATCAGCCGACGCTGGACAAGGTCATCAGCAACTCCGGCCAGATGACGCAAACCATCACCTACAATGGCGTGATGGGCGGTCTGGTGCGCGACAATGGTCGCTACTCCTTCGGCACGGGCAGCTATCAGCAGGTCTGGTCGATGGGCTCGAACAGCGGCACCACCACCGCGAATTTCAACAATAGCAGCTATAGCGGTACCACGACCCGGACCGGCAACTATGGTTTCCAGGCGACCATGCCGACCACGAATTCGAACACACCGGGCCGCACGATGAACATGAACGGCGCCTTCATCGGACAGGGATATCCGAACTATCAGGCTGGAACCTTCTCGGTGAACGGTCCGAACTATCAGGCCGGCGGCGTCTTCGCGGGACAGAAGGCGGGCACCCCCCCGGGGCACTGACGCCCCGGCGTCAGCCGATCCTCGCGGCAATGAAGTCCGCGATGGCGGAAATGTCGTCGCGCGGAAACCACGGCAAATTGCCGTCCCCTGGCTGGACATCGGCGGCGATGGCGACGATGGCGGGATCCCCCGGCGCCAGCGGCTCGGAGTCCCTTGATGCCCGCACCTCGATCTTGAGGTGCGCTTCACGCTTGTAGCCTTCGATCAGGACGAGATCCGCGGGTGACAGGCGGGCCAACACCTCCGAGAGCGATGGCTCCGGCGTCTCGCGCATGATGGCGTAGCGCCGGCCGCCAACGAGGGCGACCTCGCCGGCGCCGGCGGCGCGATGACGCCAGGAATCCGTGCCCGGCCGGTCGATGTCGATGTCGTGATGGGCATGCTTGATGGTCGCCACCTTCCAGCCGCGCCGCACGAACTCCGCCACGAGGCGTTCCGTCAGGGTCGTCTTGCCGGCGTTCTTCCAGCCGGTGATACCGAAAACGCGCGACGGGTTCACGTGGTGATCCGGTCGGCGTGCGCATAAACAGTCAAGCGGCCGTCGCGCACGAAAGCCACCAGCGCGACGCCCGCCTGCTCGGCCGTCTCGATGGCGAGCGACGTCGGCGCGGAAACCGCTGCGATCGCCGACGCCCCGATCATCGCCGCTTTCTGGACCATCTCGTAGGAGCACCGGCTGGTGACGACCACGAAGCCGCCCGGCCCGGCGCCACCGCTGCGCGCCAGCGCGCCGGCCAGCTTGTCGAGCGCGTTGTGACGGCCGACATCCTCGCGCACGCAAACCAGCATGCCGTCAGCTGACGCCCAGCCGGCGGCATGCGTGGCGCCGTTCGTCCGGTTGATCTTCTGATGGTCCGGCAGGCCCGCCATCGCGCGTTCGATCGACGGTCGTGCCACCGGTCGAGGATCCGACACCGCGGGGACGGCGCGTAAGGCGGCGTCGAGACTGTCGACCCCGCACAGGCCGCAGCCGGTGCGGCCGGCGAGGCTGCGCCGCCGCTCCTGGAGACCCGCCATCCGCTGCGCCGCGATCTCGAGCCTGACCTCGATTCCGCGCCCGACGGGCTCGACCTCGATGTCGTAGATTTCCGACGGCCGCTCGACGATCCGCTCGGTGAGGGAGAAGCCGCGGGCGAAATCCTCGAGGTCGCAGGGCGTCGCCATCATCACGGCATGGCTGATGCCGTTGTAGACCAGCGCCACTGCGACCTCTTCGGCGACGATCTCCTCGAGCGTCTCGCCGCCGCCGGCGGTGAGGCGGCGGGCCGGCCGGCGAACCGAGCCGTCGCGGCTCATGCCGTGGTCTCGTCGATCCGCAGGTGCCTGCCCTCGCGATCGAAGAACAGGCCGCGGTTCAAGGTCAGGGGATCGGCCTTCACGTCGGCCTCGACCTCCTTCAGCTTGCGCGCGGCCACCGGGTCGGGCAGCGGGCCGCCCTGGTGGCCAAGACCGACGAAGAAGGCGACGCCGTCCCACGGTGTGCGCGCGCCGTCGAGCAGGCCTCGCATCTCCTTCCATGTCATCTCGTCGCCGATCAGGTGGGCGTAGCTCGATCGCAATGGCACGGCGTTGGACGACGTGATCCGCACCAGCAGGATGAAGATCGTGAACGGGCCCGTATCGGCGAACTGCGCCGCGAGCCAGTGTTCGAAATCGGTCTTCATCGCAGGCTAGAACTCGACCACGGGCGTGGGCGGCATGTAGCGGTCGAACACCTGCAGGAAGGGCTCGCCGCGCTCGGCCTCGTACCAGGCCTCGAAGGCGCGGAAGGCCGCAATCGGATCGGCGATCACCGGCGGATCGGCCGGCTGGCCGTCGTCCCGCACCTGCGGATGCGCCTCGGCATGGAGCGCCTCGGCAATGGGCCGCAGCCAGTCGAGCAGCGGCCGCGCGCCCTCCCCCAGTTCCGAGAGGCCGTTCTCGATCCAGCCGATGTCGCGGAACAGCGCTTCGAGCTGGCGCTCCACCGCGAGATCGCGATCGGGCTCCAGCGCCGCCACCCTCGCCATGTCGGACAATGCACTCAGGCGCCGCCAGGCGAAGGTACGCGCGCGCTCGGCCTCCCTGATCTGCGCCTCGACCGAGGCGCGCACGTTACGCTCGGCCGTTTCGGCCGCGGTGCAATCCGCCTGGAGGCGGGCGATCAGGGAGTCTGCGGCAGACGGCATGCCGGAAGTTGACCCGACCGGCGGCGCCGCCGCAAGCCTCTCGGCCTGCCGCTTTACTTTGCGTACTTGAGCTCGACCTCGGCGACGCCGGCGGCGACGTTGAGACCCACGCTGCCCTCGACGCTGACGGGCTGCAGGGTCACCTGGCCGCTGCCGCCGCCCACGAGCACGTTGGCGCCGACGCCGCCGCCCACGGTGGCCTGCGCCGTCGCGCCGACATAACCGCCCGTCAGCGCGCCCGGCGCAATGTTGCCCGGCGCGAAGACGAGCCAGACGATCTGGGATTCCTTGGTGAAGCCGATATCGACGCCGTAGCGCTTGATGGCGCCCGTGTACTTCTCGCCGACACCGTCAGTCCGCGCGAAGATGCAGTCGAGGTCCTTCGACGAGCCGAAGATGAAGCCCATGCCGCCCGCGACCTTGCAGGTGAGCGAGCCGACATTCGCGCCGGACTTGCCGGTCGCCTGCGGCGTGCCGGGGGCAGCCGGAGTCTGTGCCTGGGCGGCCACGCCGAGGCCAGCCACGAGAGCAGCAGCCGCAACAGTCGTCACTATGGATCGAAGCATGTCGGCATCCTTTCGAGGGTTGAGAGTCAGTCTTCCTTTTTTGCCCGCTCGATCGCCTCGAGAATCTCGGTGAGGCCGACGGAGTAGACAACTCCCTGCTTGTTCATCTCGTGCCGGATCGTGCGGATGAGGCCGGCCTTCCGGATCATGAGATTGGCCAGCGCGATCTTTGCGTCCTCGTTCGTCACGTCGTCCTCTTGGACCTTTCGGCCCATCCTCGTCTTGCTGGCCTAGTTGTTCTGGCCGCGGGCCTTCAGGACGTAACCCGTCGCCCGGAAATCCGTATCCTGACGGATGGCTGCCGTCACGACCGGGTCCCTGTGCGGGTTGCTGCTGGCGATCAGGGCATCCGTCTCGGCCTGGCAGTTCGCACTGACGGTTCGGCCGGCACTCGACGCGTCAGACATATCGACCGCAAAAGGTGCCGCCTGCCTCTGGAGACAGGCATCACGCGCCTCGTATGTCTTGCCGACCGCTTTCACGGTCCAAGGCTCCGAATACTGCTGGTTCACCGAACAGGCCGCCAGCGACAGCAGGGCGACGAGGATCAATGTACGCATCGGGGGACGAGACTCCAGAAGAACAAACAGAATGGCGGAAGAGAGTGGGAGTCGAACCCACTAAGAACCGGCTAACGGCCCTCTCTGGCTTTGAAGGCCAGCCGCCCCACCGGGAGCGCTTCCCCTCCGGGGCGGATGATTCACCAGAACCGATGCCGTGTCACCTGTCATACTGGGATGAAATTCTCCAAGGGATTCAAGACCATGACCATCGAATTGAAGTACGTCATCGCGAATGTCTCAGACCTGCCGGCAGCCGTCGCCTTCTGGCGCGACACCGTCGGTCTGAGGCTCAAGTTCGAGACCCCGGAATGGGCCGAATTCGACACCGGCACGACCCGGCTGGCCCTTCAGCCAGCATCGCCGGCAAATCCGGCAGGGACATGGCAGCCGGGCCTGCGTGTTTCCGATCTTGCCGCCAAACGCGCCGAGCTCTCCGCACGAGGCGTGAACATCGGCGGCGCGCCGCATGAGGAGCACGGCTTCCTGCTGTCCCTGTTCAGCGGTCCCGACGGCGCGCCCGTCAGCCTGAGCGGACCCGTCGCTAAGCCGTAGACGGCGGACCGTACTGTCCCGCCTTTTGTGGCACCGCGCGGCGCAGATCGCCGCGGCGGATCGTGATGCCATGGCGGTCGAAGAATTCCAGGATCTGGATTGCCAGCTTACGGCCATTGTCCAACTCGTCGCGGAACTCGGCGGCGCTGAATTCGTGGTCGAAGCCATTGGCAATACCGATCATCTCCGCCACCACCGGGCGCAGGAAGAAATGGTCCGGCGCCACCTCCACGACCCTTCCCAGCTTCGAGAGGCGCTGCAGCAGCCGGCGCGTGTCGGCCTCCGGCGCATTGTAGGCCTGTGCGAAGTCGCGGACGCGCGGCGGTTTGAAGCGATCGCGCGTCAGGTCGGCTGAGATCTTCTGCCACAGGGCTTCATCGCGTGAGCCGAGCTTCAGCGAATGGCCGGGCAGGCGCAGGAAGGCACCATCGACGACGACGGTCTTGCTGCGGATCTCCTGGTCGAGCAGTGCCTTGAACACCGGCGCCGGCCAGCGGCGCCTCAGCGTTACCCGTAGCCGTTCCGCCTGCAGCCCTGGCGCATCGGCCCTCGTTTCGTGGAAGGTCTTGAGCGTATCGACGATGTCCTTGCGCGAAGCCTCGAGCGTCTCGGCCAGAAAGCCGAAGCCTTCGAGCTTCTGCCCGCCCGCTGCCTGGAGAAGCTTCTCGACCTCGGCCGGCCTCAGGTTGCGCGACAGGCCGAAGCGGCCGAGATCCACGAAGCCGCTCTCCAGACGCAGCAGCCGTGACATGATCATGCCGTCCGTCTCGGCAAGCGCGGCCAGCTCCAGCAAGCGCCTTTCGGCGCGCCGGTTGCGCGGCGGCCCAAACGGATCGATCACCGCCGCACCCGCCATCGTGCGCGTCGCGGACGGATCGCGAAGGATGACCCGGTCGCCTGCGAGCGCGCCGACCTTCTCGTCGAGGACGATCTGGGCGAGCGCCGTGTCGCCCGGCGCCAGTTTCTCGCCTTCGAGCAGCGCCACGCGGCCCATCACATGCGCCGATCCGAGATGGACGTGGACTGGCGACCAGTGCTTCAGCGGCTGGGCTTCCGAGGCGAGCAGGCTCAGCCGGACGTCGATGCGGTCGGTCGGGGCATGAAGCTCGGGACTGACGACCCATTCGCCGCGCTTGATCGCATCCTTGGAAAGCCTGGGACCCGCGAGGTTGAGCGCGCAGCGCTCGCCGGCACGTCCGATCCCGGCGGGCCGGTTCTGGGCATGCAGCGAGCGCACGCGGGCTTCGATGCCCGACGGCGTCAATAGCAGGCGGTCGTCGACCTTGATTTCGCCGGCATGGACCGTGCCGGTGACGACGACGCCGGCACCGGACAGCACGAAGCAACGATCCACCGCCAGCCGCGCAAAACCCGCCGCGCCCTTGCCGCTCTCGCCGAGGGAGAGGAGCTTTTCCTTCAGCTCGTCGAGCCCCTGCCCGGTCACCGCCGAAACCGGCACGATCTCCGCGCCGCGCAGGGACGTGGTGGAGAGCAAGGTCTCGATCTCGGCCATCCGCTCCAGGAGCTGGTCGTCGTTGGCGAGGTCGGACTTGGTGAGGGCCACGATGCCGCGGTCGAGGCCCAGCAGGTCGAGGATCTGCAGGTGCTCCACGGTCTGGGGCTTGATCCCTTCGGCCGCCGACACGACGAGCAGCGCCGCATCGATGCCAGTGGCGCCGGCCAGCATGTTGTGCACGAAACGCTCGTGGCCGGGCACGTCGACGAAGCCGAGCTGGCGGCCGTCGCCGAGGTCGCTGTAGGCGTAGCCGAGGTCGATCGTGATGCCGCGCGCCTTCTCTTCCTTGAGACGATCGGCATCGACGCCGGTCAACGCCTTCACCAGCGCCGTCTTGCCGTGATCGATATGGCCCGCGGTCCCGACGATCATGTCAGGGGCTCCCCGGCGCGGCGCTCAGCCTCGGCGCGCTGCGACGGCTTGGCGTGGGCCTGGGCCTCCTTGAGGAAGCCGGCCGCCAGCTCGCCCGCGCCGTTCGCCTCGGCCCGCCTCAACCAGTGGAGCGCCTCCACCACATCGCGCTCGATACCCTTGCCGGCGAGATAGGCCGCCCCGAGCATCGCCTGTGCCTCGGGATGGCCAAGTCGCGCCGCACGTGCCCACCAATCCACGGCCGCCGCCGCGTCGCGCTCGACACCCAGCGCGTTGTGATGGATGTCGCCCAGCCGCGCCATCGCTGCCGCACTGCCGCTGGCCGCCGCCTTCTCCGCCCAGAGACGCGCGCCGGCGTAATCCAGCGGACAGCCGCCCCCCACGAGCTTCATCCACGACAACATGTCCTGTGCTTCGGGATCACCCTGCTGGGCGGCTTTCTCGTAGAGCCGCGCGGCCTCGGCATGATCCTGCGGCACGCCCCATCCTTCGTAGTGGCAGAGGGCGAGATTGCGCTGGCCACCAGCATCGCCCTGCCCGGCAGCCCGCCGCAGCCACTCGACCGCCTTGGCATGATCCTGCTCGACACCGCGCCCCTGCAGGAAGGCCGCGCCCATGTTGCTTTGCGCCCTCGCATGCCCCTCATGGGCGAGCGGCGCCCATAGGTCGAGCGCGACGCCATGGTCGCCGGCCTTCCAGGCAGCCAGTGCCTCCGACATCCGTTGCTCCGGCGGCGGGGTGCGATCGAGCAGTCTAGCCAGCCACGACATGAAGCTTGTCCAGTTGGGCGACGAAAACCGACTCCTCGTCGAGCGTGCGCAGATCGAAGTAGAGCGTGCCGTCGCTGATGCGGCCGATCACGGGGATGGGCAGGCGGCGAAAGACGTCGGCGATCGCGTCGAGTCCCTTGGCCCTGACCGCAATCGCGAACGACGGCAGCAGGTCGACGGGGAGCGCGCCCGAACCGATCTGTCCGCGCACCTCTGCGACACTCACATTCGCGGCGGTCCCCAATGCGGCCTGCACCAACGGCAGCAGCCGCTCGGCGACTGCGCGGATCTCAGCCGCCGGCCGCGCGAGGGCGCGGATGGTCGGGAGGCGTTGGGCGAGCTTCGCCGGATCGGCGTACAGCCGCAGCGTCGCTTCGAGGGCCGCAAGACGCACCTTGTCGAGTCGCAGCGCCCGCTTCATCGGGTTTTTGGCAATGCGCTGGATCAACGGCTTGCGGCCGACGACGAGGCCCGCCTGCGGGCCGCCCAAAAGCTTGTCACCGGAGAAGGTGACGACATCCACTCCGGACGCGATGGCTTCACGTGCGGTCGGCTCATGCGGCAGGCCCCAGGCTTCGAGATCGGCGAGGGTACCACTGCCGAGATCCTCGATCAGCGCCACGCCCTTTTCGCGGGCCAACGGCACCAGCTCGGCGGCCGCGACCGATTTCGTGAAGCCCTGGATCGAGTAATTCGAGGGATGGACCTTCATGATGGCCGCCGTATCGGGACCGATCGCTGCTGCATAATCCTTGAGATGCGTGCGGTTCGTCGTGCCGACCTCGACGAGGCGGCAGCCAGCGCGCGCCATGATGTCGGGGATGCGGAAGGCGCCCCCGATCTCGATCAGCTCGCCGCGCGACACGATGACCTCGCGGCCAGCGGCCAGCTCGCTCAGCACCAGCAGCACGGCGGCGGCGTTGTTGTTCACCGCCGTCGCGGCCTCGGCGCCGGTCAGGCGGCAAAGCCATGGTGCGATGTGATCGTCGCGCTCACCGCGCGCGCCGCCATCCAGATCGTATTCGAGCGTGGTCGGCGAGCGCATCGCCTCGACCGCTGCGGCAATGGCCTCCTCAGCCAGAACGGCGCGACCGAGATTGGTATGCAGCACGGTACCGGTGAGGTTGAACACGCGACGCTGCGAGGGCTGCAGAAAGGCACCCAGCTTCGACGCGCACCACGGGACGCAGGCCGCTTCGGTTGCAACCTCGGCGGTGCCCCGCTTGGTCTCGACCCACGCCCTCAGAGCTTCGATGACCAAAGGCCGACCGGCGCGCTCGATCAGCGGCGCCAGCGTGGGCCACGAGGCCATGCGATCGATCGACAGGGGACGGATTTCTGAGGCGCCATCGGCGCGGTCGGCACGCGACACGGGTTTGTTCCTACCAGAGAGAGGCCGGACATCCTGTCCGCCGGCACCCAACCATGGCTCAGGCCCAACGGCCGATCAATCAATTCTCCGGCCGCTCCATCATCCCCAGCACGAAGGGATTGGGCACGCGCGAGAAGCCCTCCTCGCCCACCAGCACGTCGAGGCCGAGCGAGGCCAGGTCGTCGGCCAGCGGTTCGAGGGCACGGGCCTTCTCGAGATAGAAGACCTTCGAATAGCCCTGGCAGACCTCGCAGCATTCGGCACGGAGATAGGCAGTGCCCGCCAGATTGCGGAACGAAATCTTGTCGGTGCTGCCGCAGTGCACGCAGCGCACCCGCGTGTAGCGCCACGACGTGGCGCACAGCGAACAATGGAGGTGCCGGTGGCCGAACTTGGTGCCGCCGGGCGAGACGAGACCCGACACGGCCGGCGATCCGCAGGCCGGGCATTCGCCGCTTTCGGTCTCACCGGCCAGATCGCCGGCATCGAGCAGCGCCGCCATGCGAGTCCACGCGACCTGCAGGGCTGCCGCCACGAACACGGCCTGCGCGGCTTCCCCGGTTGCGACATCGCCGCCGAGAAAGCGGTCTGCGAGCGATTCCAGTGAAGCCTGGTCCGCCTGCAGAAGTGCCTCCCGCGCTGCTCGCGCCGAGTCCGGCAGGACCTCGAGCTCGATCGTCTCCAGGATCCGGGTCAGCGCCACGCGCCAGCTTTCGTCACGAGACCAGATCGAGGGGTCGAGCGGTGCGCGCTGGACGAGCCGCGCCTTCGTGATCTCGGCCGTCCCGGGCAGCGAGCCCGGCGGCAATCCCTCCAGTGCCTCGTGCTGCACCGTCACCAGCGCCGCGATCAGGCGCAGGAAACCTTCGAGATCGTGACCGGGCGCCAGCGCCAGAAGACGGGCAGCTCGGCGCTGGAAGACCGTCGACAGATCGGGCAGCCGAATGCGCTCGCCCTCGGCGGCGGCGCCGAGGATGTTCTCGCCGAAGGCAGATGCGGGATTTTCGGGACTGGAACTCAGGACTTGCCGACTTCCTGGCGGAACCACTTGCGATGATGCTTCCAGGCCCAGCCGCCGCTGACGGAGCCCCGCGTCATGGCGCTCAGCGTGCCCTTGACCCAGATGGCGGCATAGACGTGCACGATCCAGATCAGGATGGCGCCGATGGCGCAGAGCGCGTGGACCACCGCCGAGAGACGCTTCTGGTCGATCGTCGTGTAGGACGCGAAGTAGGTATCCCACAGCACGAAGCCGCTGCCGAGCAGCAGGAGGATCAGGATCGACTGGCCCCAGAAGACCAGCTTCTGGCCGGCATTGTACTTGCCGATCTCGGGCAGCCCCTCCTCCCTGTCGTTGATCACCGCGCCGAGGTTCTTCATCCAGATCGTGTCGTCACGGTTCCAGAAGTTGAGCGTGAAGAAGCGGAGGAACAGGCCGAGGAAGCTGACGGCCAGGACGACGCCGATCCAGGGATGGATGGCGCGCGTGATCTGGCCGCCGCCGAACAGGTAGGTGAGGAAGTAGAGAGAGGGATGGAACAGCGCCATGCCGCTCAGCGCCAGCAGGATCAGCGACACCGCCGTGACCCAGTGATTGATGCGGGCGGCCGTCGTGTAGCGACTTACCGGCTTGGTATGCGCGGTCATGCCTTCTCACTCCCAGCCACCTCAGCGGCCTTCTCCTCGTCATGCTCGGTGACCCGGTTGGGCCCCTTGGTGACGTAGTGCATGAGGCCGAAGGCGCCGGCGAAGGCGATGGCTGCCAGCGACAGCGGCTTCATCACGCCCTTCCAGATACCCACCAGCGGACTGATCTGCGGATTGTCGGGCAGGCCGGCATAGAGCGACGGCTTGTCGGCATGCTGCAGCACGTACATGACGTGTGTGCCGTTCACACCCGGCGGATTGTAGAGCCCGGCATTCTGGTAACCGCGCGACTTCAGGTCGGTAATGCGCTTGCCGGCATGGGCGATCATGTCTTCCTTGGTGCCGAAGTAGATCGCCTGTGTCGGGCAGGCCTTGGCGCAGGCCGGCGCCTGGCCGACCACGACACGGTCGGAGCAGAGCGTGCACTTGTAGGCCTTGCTGGTGACCTGCGAGATGCGCGGGATGTTGAAGGGGCAGCCCTTCACGCAGTAGCCGCAGCCGATGCAGTTGTCCGAGATGAAGTCGACGATGCCGTTGGTGTACTGCACGATGGCGCCCGGCGCCGGGCAGGCCTTGAGGCAGCCCGGATCGTCGCAATGCATGCAGCCGTCCTTGCGGATCAGCCATTCCAGGTCGTCGCCGTGCTCATACTCCGTGTAGCGCATCACGGTCCACGAGGCGGTCGTGAGATCGGTCGGGTTGTTGTAGGTGCCGTCGGTGTAGCCGATCGGCTGGTCGAGCTGGTTCCACTCCAGGCACGCGGTCTGGCAGGCCTTGCAGCCGATGCACTTGCTGACGTCGATCAGCTTGGCAACGGGAACCGCGGCCGGCTTGCCGGCGGCGGGCGCCGGCACGCTGGAAGCGGACCGGCGGCGGAGATCGAGGGCTTGCATCACTGACATCTCACCCTCCCCGATCACGCCACGGCCGGCTGCGACGCCGGCGGGGTGGTTTTCTTCACGTCGACCAGGAACGCCTTGTATTCCGGCGTATTGGTGCTGGCGTCACCGACCGGCGGCGTCAGCGTGTTGAGCGGGTAGGATTTCCGCGTGAGCCCGATGAAGCCATAGTGGATCGGCAGGCCGACCACGTCGCAGGGCTTGCCGTCGACCATGATCGGACGGATGCGCTTCGAGACAGACGCCTTGGCCTTGATCATGCCCCGCTGGCTCGAGACCTCGACCCAGTCGCCGTTCTTGATGCCCTTGGCCTTGGCCAGCCTCTCACCCATCTCGACGAACATCTCCGGCTGGACCACGGCATTGTCGTGCACATTCTTGGTCCAGTAGTGGAAGTGCTCGGCGAGGCGATACGAGGTCGCCACGATCGGGAACTTGTCGGGCGTGCCGAACGACTTCGTATCCGCGGCGAACACCCGGACCACCGGATTGGTGGTGACCTTTGGGTGCAGCGGATTGACGATGAAGGCGTCCATCGGCTCGTAGTGCTCGGGGAACGGCCCATCCGGCATGGCGGTGCGGCTGAACAGCCTCGCCGTGCCTTCCTGGTTCATGATGAACGGGCCGACCGACTTGTCCGGCGCGACGGTGGGTGCGTAATCGGGCACGTCGCCGCCAACCCAGCGCGAGCCGTTCCAGGTGATGTATTTCTTGCGCTCGCTCCATGCCTTGCCCGCCGGATCGGCCGAGGCGCGGTTGTAGAGGATGCGGCGGTTGGCCGGCCACGAGAAGCCCCAGTTCGGATGGATGCCGAGACCGGTCGGATCGCTGGCATCGCGGCGCATCGCCATGTTGCCGGCCTCGGTATAGACGCCGGTGTAGATCCAGCAGGCGCCCGACGTCGTGCCGTCGTCGCGCATGACCGCGAAGCCCGGCAGCAGTTGGCCGGCCTTCAGCATCACCTTGGAGGGATCGGCCGGATCGGGCAGATCCGCCAGCGCATAGCCGTTGATCTCCTTCAGGAGTTCCACCGGGTCGGGGTGCGCCGGCTTGGCGTAGTTCCATGTCGTGTTGACGATGGGATCGGGGAAGGCTCCGCCTTCCTTCGAGTAGAGCGCACGCAGGCGGCTGTGCAGGTCTGCGATGATCTGGATGTCGCTGCGCGATTCGCCCGGACCGTCCACCGCCTTCCAGTGCCACTGGATGACACGGCTGGAGTTGGTGAAGCTGCCCTCGTCCTCGGCATAGGCCGTGGTCGGAAGCTGGAAGACCTCGGTCTGGATTGCCTTGGGATCGACGTTGTTGAACTCGCCGTGGTTTTCCCAGAAATGCGCCGTCTCTGTCTCCAGCGGGTCGATGATGACCAGCCACTTGAGCTTCGACAGGCCCGCCTGGACCTTGGCCTTGTTGGGCGCGGCCATCATGACGTTGAGGCCCTGGCAGAACAGGCCGTTCATCTGGCCGCCCGCCATCATGTCGACCATCTTCAGCACGTCGTAGGCCGTGTCGAACTTGGGCAGGTAGTCGTACGCCCAGTCGTTTTCCTTGGTCGCCGCGGCGCCAAAGAGGCTCTTCTGCTGGCTGACGAAGAACTTCCCGTAGTTCTGCCAGAAGCTCGTCTGGCCCGGACGGATCGGCTTGAACCCGCGCGACTTCATGTAGTCGGCGTAGGTCGTCTCCTTTTCCGTCGGCAGCACCAGATAGCCCGGCGTCGACGTCGACAGCAGGGCGAAGTCGGTGATGCCCTGGACGTTGGAATGGCCGCGCAGGGCGTTCACGCCGCCGCCCGGGATGCCCATGTTGCCCAGCAGGAGCTGGATCATGGCCATGCTGCGGATGTTCTGCGCTCCGGTCGTGTGCTGGGTCCAGCCAAGCGCGTAGAGCGAGGTCATCGAACGCTCGCCGTTGGCGGTCGTCGCGATCAGCTCGCAGACCTTCAGGAACTTGTCCTTGGGCGTGCCGCAGATGCGCTCGACCATCTCGGGCGTGTAACGCTCGACATGGGCCTTCAGCAGGTTGATGGCACAGCGCGGATTCTGCAGGGTCTCGTCGACCTTCGCCATGCCCTGTTCGTCGAACTCGTAGTCCCACGTGGAGCGGTCGACGTAGTTCTTCTTCGACTCGTCGTAGCCGGTGAACAGCCCGTCCTCGAACTTGAAGCCTTCCTTCACGATGTACGAGGCGTTGGTGAACGACTTGACGTATTCCTGGTGGATCTTGCCGTTGCCCAGCAGGTAGCGCATCAGGCCGGACAAGAAGGCGATGTCGGTTCCCGGCCGGATCGGCGCATAGAGATCCGACACCGCGGCCGAGCGCGTGAAGCGCGGATCGACCACGATCAGCTTGGCGCCGTTGTTCGCCTTCGCCTCGACCACCCACTTGAAGCCGCAGGGATGGGCCTCGGCGGCATTGCCGCCCATGATCAGGACGACATCAGCGTTCTTGATGTCGTTCCACGAGTTCGTCATCGCACCACGTCCGAATGTGGGGCCAAGACTGGCCACCGTCGGTCCGTGTCAAATTCTGGCTTGATCCTCCAAGGCCAATATCCCGGTAGATCGGATGGCCTTGTAGGTGAGATAGCCCGCCTCGTTGCTGCACGAGGAGCCGGCGAAGAATCCGGTGGTAAGCCAGCGGTTGACCGTGACCCCGTCGCGGTTCTTGGTGATGAAGTTCTTGTCGCGGTCTTCCTTGGCGAGCTTGGCGATGCGCTCCATCGCGAAATCCCAGCTCACGCGCTCGAACTTGTCGGAGCCCGGTTTGCGGTGCATCGGGTATTGGAGGCGGTTCGGGCTGTTCGCGAAGCCGAGCGACGCCGCGCCGCGCGCGCAGAGCGTGCCGCGGTTGATGGGATTGTCCGAGTCGCCCTCGATGTGGATGACCTTGGCCTTGCCGTCCTTCGTGCCCTCCGACGACGAGTAGACGAGGACGCCGCAGGCCACGGCGCAGTAGGGGCATGTATTGCGGGTCTCGGTCGCCTTTTCGAGGCGGTAGGGCCGCACGCCGGCGGCAAGACCTTCGCCCGCGCCCATGAAGCCCAATGCACCAACGGAAGAGGCGGCGAGGCCGGCGGCGCTCACCTTCATGAATTGCCGACGTGTGACGGCCATGTTTCGCTCCATCCCAACGACGCCCGCGAGGCAGTTGACCGCCTCTTTTTCCTCATTGCGTCCCGTAGAGTGAAACTCGGCAGAGGCCGTGAATCAACCGGTATTTCGAGTATAACTGAAAGTTGAGGGCCTACCCCCGCGTGCAGGCCCGGGCATCCCCGCCCCTTTCAGGGCTTCGGCTGGAATCCCCAGGTCTGCGCCAGAATTTCACCCATCCGCGCGGCGATGATCCGATTGCCGAGGCTCTCGTTGGCGGCATCCCGGGCGTAATGGATGTGGTCGGCGTAGATCGTCGCCTTCTCCCCGGCAAAAATCTGTGTCAGGTCGTAAACGGGTGCGCCGCCGTCGCGCAGGGTCATGAGCCCCGTGACGATGTTCTTGTAGATGTCGCGATAGGAGAGATCGCCCACGACGCGCTTCTCCTCCTCGGTGAGTTCCTTGCCGATCGCCGGCGCCGGCTGGATGAAGTAGGCCGACTTCACGTTGTTGTCGCGCGCGACCGCGAACGTGGCCCTCACGTACTTCTTGTAGAGCTCCAACTGGACGTCGAAGGCGAGCTTGTGGTTCCGCTGGATGTCCTCCGGCAGGTGGAAGATGCTGTTCAGCGTGGTCTTCTTGGTCGACTTGAAGATGTCCTTGCCCTTGGCGGCCTGTTCGATTCCCCTCACCACCATGTAGGCGGCGTGCGAATGGCCGAGGATCGGATTCAGCGCCAGAGTGCCGGCGATCCGGCCCATCACCCAGCCGACCGCCGCGTCGCCGAAATTCTCGTCGGCGACGAACGGATTGACATCGAGGAAGTTGCTGAGCGGCCGCTCCAGGCGTTCGCTGAAGCCCGGCCAGAAGAAATAGTGCTCGTTGAATCCGCCGAGGACGGCGACCGCATCGACCGACGAGGCGTAGAGAGTGAAGAGAATGAACGGCTGCGGCTCTTTCCAGGCGCCATCACCGCCGTTCAGGACCAGGAACGGCTTGCCGTTCGGGCTGATGTACTTCTTGTTGAGTTCTTCCTCGAGATAGCGCGGCGCGGGCGGCGCTGCATTCTGCCCGAGCTGCGACGCCACGGAGCCGCCGGTCAGCATCACGACATAGCGGTCGGTGGGCTTGAGGACCGGATAGTCCGGGCCGAAAAGCCCGACATTGTTGACCCACGGCAGGCCGCACGGCGGGTTGGCGTGGTGCACGAAGCCGACATAGGGATGCGGAAAGAGCGTGTCGACGTAGCGGCACGCCGTTCCCTTGGTAGCGTCACGTACATAGGTGTTCTGTGTACGCTCGAACAGCTCCGTCGCCGGCGTATATCGGCCGTCTTCGAGATACATCCAGGCGATCGCCGTGACTTCGAGCGCGGCGAGCGAAAGGACAACTCCGAAAAGGATGGAGATCCAGCCGAAAATGCGCTGCTTCATCTCCCCGCCCGTTACTTCCTCGTTGCCTGGATGGCCTGCCAGACGCGTTGCGGCGTCGCCGGCATCTGAATGTTCCGCACGCCGAGCGGCCACAGAGCGTCCATGATCGCGTTCATCACGGTGGGCGTCGAGCCGACCGTCCCGGATTCTCCCACGCCCTTCGCGCCGATCGGGTTGCTCTTGGCCGGTACCGTGTCGTCGAGCTGGTTGTTGAATGTCGGAAATGTGCCAGCCCGCGGCATCGCGTAGTCCATGAACGAGCCGGTCAGGAGCTGGCCGCTCTCGCGATCATAGACGTTCTCCTCCAGCAGCGCCTGCCCGATGCCCTGGGCGCAGCCGCCATGGATCTGGCCGAACACGATCGGACGGTGCAGCGGCTTGCCGACATCGTCGACCGTCGTGTAGCGCTTGAGTTCGACCATGCCGGTGTCGGGATCGATCTCGACCTCGCCGACATGGGCGCCGTTGGGCCAGGCGATGCCGTCGACCGTGTTCACGTTCTCGATGAAGATGCGCTTGTCCGGCTGCTTCGCCGCCAGCTCGCCGAGGCCGATGCCGCGGTCGGTGCCGGTGATGGTGAACCGGCCGGCCGAATAGACGATGTCGGCGGTGGCCGCTTCCAGCGCGTCGGCCGCCAGTTCCTTGCCCTTGTCGACCAGCTTCTCGCTGCCGCTCAGCACCGCCGAGCCGCCGATATAGGCCGAGCGTGAGCCCATCGAGCCGACACCGCCGACACGATCGGAATCGCCCATGGCGATCTCGATCTGGGACGGATCGATGCCCAGCAGCTCCGAGGCGAGCTGGGTAAAGCTGGTCTGCAGCCCCTGTCCCATGCCCTGGGTGCCCATCCAGATCACGACCTTGCCGTCTTCCTTGACCTCGTAATGCGCCATCTCGTTCATCACGTTGGCCGAGGTCCATTCGACGTAGGAAGCGAGGCCACGGCCATAGAGCTTGCCGCGCTTCTCGGCCTCGGCCTTGCGCGCCGCGAAGCCGTCCCAGTCGGCCGCCTCGAGCGTCTTGGTGAGGAAGAGATTGAAGTCGCCGGAATCGTACTTCTCGCCCATCGCCGTCGTGTAGGGCATCTGCGAGGGCTTCACGAAATTGCGCCGGCGCAGCTCGGCCGGATCCATGCCAATCTGGCGCGCCGCCGTGTCCATCATGCGCTCGAGGTTGAAGATGCACTCGGGGCGGCCGGCGCCGCGATAGGCGCCGATCGTGGCGGTGTTGGTAATGACGCAGGTAATCCGGAGATCGATCAGCGGAACGTCGTAGGTGCCGGTCGTCACCTTCGGGCCGACGAACAGCGGGATGACCACGCCGCCACGCGACGGATAGGCGCCGATATTGGCGAAGGCCTCCATGCGCAGCGCCAGGATCCTGCCATCCTTGTCGAAGGCCATCGAGGCCTTGTGGAACTGGTCGCGGCCGGCGGTCGTGGCGGCGAATTCCTCGCCGCGCTCGGCACGCCAGCGCACCGGGCGCTTGAGCACCTTGGCCGCCCACACGGCCACCGCCTCGTCCGGCTGGATGCCGACCTTCATGCCGAAGCCGCCGCCGATATCGCGCACGACGACGCGCACCTTGTCCTTGGGCATCTTCAGAATGACGTCACACAGCGTGTCGCGCGTGACCGACGGGTTCTGGCTGCCGATATGGACGATCAGCCGGTCGTTCTCCCACTCCGCCATCACCGCGCGCGGCTCCATGGCGTTCACGATCAGCCGCTGGTGCACGATGTCCAAGGATACGACGTGGGCGGCGCCTTTGAAGACTTCCTCCGCCTTGGCATGGTCGCCGAACTTGTTGTAACCGGCGACGTTGCCCGGCGCGCCCTGCCAGACTTGGGGTGCGCCAGGCTTCAGCGCATCCTCGATCTCGGTGACCGATGGAAGCTGCTCGTACTCGATCTCGACCAGTTCGACGGCATCCTGGGCCTGTTCGCGTGTGTCCGCCACGATGGCCACGACGGCCTCGCCGACATAGCGCACCACCTCGTGGGCCAGGGACCGGCGCGGGGTCATCTCGGGCTTGCTGCCGTCGGCTGCCGGGAACATCGCCGGGAAGGCGAAATTGCCGACGCCGTCCTTTTCCATGTCGGCCCAGGTGTAGACCGCAACCACGCCCGGGGCTGCCTTGGCCGCTTCCGTGTCGATCTTCAGGATTTTTGCATGGGCATGCGGAGAACGGACGAGAACCACATGCGCCTGGTTCGGACGCGAGAGGTTGTCGGTGAAGCCGCCCGTGCCGGTCAGAAGCCGGTCGTCCTCGACACGCTTGATGTACTGAGCCTTGCCAAACACCGCCATACGCCACTCCCGCCACGAATTCCCATCCGGATTGGCCGGACTATAGCGGCGAAGCGGCGTCCCACAAGTCAGCGCGACGGATCGTCCCCCAGCTCAGTGACGTAGGCTGGGCATCTCGGGCAGCGGCACGATCCGGATTCCGGCCGCCTCGAGGCCCTCGCGGACGGCCTTGGACACGGTCACCGCCGTCGGCCCGTCGCCGTGCACGCAGATGGAATCGACCTGGCAGGGGATGCGTTTCCCCGAAGTGGAATAGATCGCCTGTTCGTCGACCATGCGGCGGACATGCTCGACCGCCTTGGCCGGGTCCTTGATCATCGAATTGGCTTCCTTGCGCGGCGTCAGGAAGCCGGCATCCGTATAGGTGCGGTCGGCGAAGACTTCCTCGGCGACGCGCAAACCGTGCTTGCGGGCGGCCTTGCCCTGCTCGGTGTTGGCCTGGGCGAGGAAGATCAGGTCCCGATCCACGGCCCGGGTTGCGCGGGCGATCGCCTCGGACATTTCCGGGCTCTCAGCCGACATGTTGGCCATCATGCCGTGAGGCTTCATGTGGGTCACCTTGGCGCCGTGGAGGGCCGCGATCGCCTGCAACGCCCCGATCTGGTAGGCGATGTTGGCCTCCAGCTCCTTGATCGTGAGGTTGATGACGCGGCGGCCGAAGCCCTGCAGGTCGGCGAAACCCGGATGGGCGCCGATCGACACGCCGTTCTGCGCGCAGAGCTTCACCGTATCCATCATCACGACCGGATCGCTGGCATGGAAGCCGCACGCCACATTGGCCGAGGCCACGATCTTCAGGACCTCCGTATCGTTGCCCATCACCCAGGGGCCAAAGCTCTCGCCCAGGTCCGAATTGATGTTGACGTGTCCTGCATTGGTCGCGGCGGCCATGGGAGACTCCCTCAATCTGAGACGCTATCCTAGCAGATGTGAGCGTTCGATACCTATCCTGCGGCGATACCGCCTTCACCGTCGAATTCGGCAACGAGATTTCCCCCGAGATCAATGGCCGGGTCATGGCACTCCACGCCGCGATCAGCCTGGCCCGCGAGGGCGGCGAGATTGCGGGCGTCGTCGAGACCGTCCCCACCATGCGGTCCCTGATGGTGACCTACGATCCCCTTGCGACCTCCCGCGCCAATCTCCAGCCCAAGGTCGATGCGCTGATCGCCCGCGGCCTGCCGGCCGACGCCGTGAGCCGCCAGGTCACCGTACCGTGCTGTTACGACGATCCCGAATTCGCGCCCGACCTGGCCGAGGTCGCGGAGCGTGCGAAGAAGACGCCGGAACAGGTGATCGAGGCCCACCTCGCCTCGCCTTTCAAGGTCTATGTGCTGGGTTTCATGCCGGGCCTCGCCTACGTGGCGGGGCTCGACCAATCCCTGTTTCTACCCCGCCGCAGCCAGCCGCGTGTGCGGGTGCCACGCTCTTCCGTCGCCATCGCCATGGACATGACGACGATCTATCCGTTCGAAAGTCCCGGCGGCTGGCACCTGATCGGCCGCACACCGCTGTGGATGTTCGACAAGCGCCGCGAGCAGCCGGTCTTCCTGTCACCCGGCGATTCGCTCACCTTCGAGCGCATCGACCGCGAGAACTTCGACCGCATCGCCGGTGAGGTCGAGGCCGGCACGTTCGACTGGTCGAGCCTGGTGAAAAGCAAATGATCGCCGGATTGAAGGTCGTCCGCGCCGGCCTGTTCGACACGCTGCAGGATCTCGGCCGCACCGGTTTCATGGCGCTGGGCATGCCGACCGCCGGCGCGATGGACCGGATCGGCCTCGGCCTCGCCAATGCGCTGGCCGGCAATCCCGCCAACACCGCCGGGCTCGAGATCGGAGTCATGGGGCCGGACCTGCTGGTCGAGGCCGACAGCGTGCACATTGCGCTCGTGGGGCCACTCTCGCCCGCGCTGATCGAAGGACCGGATGCCGCAGCGAAGCCGCTGGAGTCCGACCGAAGTCACCTCCTGAAGCGGGGCCAGATCCTGCGTGTTGGCATGATCGAGGGATCGAGCACGGCCTACCTTGCCGTGGCCGGCGGCTTCGACCTGCCGGCCTTCATGGGCAGTCTTTCGACCTATTCACGGGCCGGCATCGGCGGCTTCGACGGTCGCAAGCTCGCGGCGGGCGACCTGCTGCCGCTGGCGCAGGCGGCCGCCGCCGCGGGCGACGAGCGCAAGCTGGCGCAGCCGTTTGACTATGGCAGCGGACCGCTGCGCGTGGTGTGGGGACCGCAGGAGGACTATTTCAGCGATGAGGGCCGCCGCACCTTCGTCGAGTGCGAGTATCGCGTTTCCAAGGAAGCGGATCGCATGGGCATCCGCTTCGAGGGACCGACGATCGCCCACGCGAAGAGCGTCGACCACGGCGGCGCCGACATCATCTCCGACGGCATCGCGCCCGGCGCCATCCAGGTGCCCGGCGCCGGCCTGCCGATCGTGCTGCTGGCCGATCGGCAGACGGTCGGCGGCTATCCGAAGATCGCCACAGTTGCGTCGGTCGACCTGCCGCGCCTCGGACGCCTGCTGCCGGGCCAGACCGTGCGCTTCGCAGCCATCACCGTCGAGGAAGCCGAGGCCCTGCGCCGCGACCAGGAGGCCAGGCTCCAGCGCGCCATCGCTGGATTCGTCGCGGCGCGCCCACCGGGCGGTATCGACCTGGCCCGGCTCTACGAAGAGAACCTGATCGACGGCGTCGTTTTCGATCAGCCGTGGAGCGCGACCTCGAAGCCTTCTTCGGCCGAAGGCGGCACGAAGTAGCTTGTAAAGAGATCGAACTCGGCATCGCTGGCGTTGAAGGCGTGCGTGCCGGCGGCGTTGCGGGCGCGCAGCCGCGCCTTGCAGACCTCATCCGGCACGTCGAGAAGGTGCAGTCGGTAATCCGCACCGGCCCGCTCGAAGAGGCTGCGCATCCACTGGCGACTGGCCGGCGTATTTGCAGGAAAGTCCAGTACCACTGACAAGCCCGCTTCCAGCAGAGCCACGACATGGTCGCCCATCACCTCACGCAGGCGGCGTGAGTTGCGCACATAGTCCTCGATCGTCTTCTGCTCATCCTTGTAGAGACAGGCGAGCCATACATCTTCGCTGATGCGAATCGTGCCCGCGCGCTCCGCCAGCCTGGCGGCGAGCGTCGACTTTCCGGCGGCGATCTTGCCGCAGATCATGTGGAGCGTCGCCTGTCCCTGCTCTGCCGTTTCGTCCATCGGTCGGCTCCCCCGCGAAAGCCGCTTTACTGTAGCCGGTCCGGGTCTTCGTTGGTACGAACCGCGAGGGCTGGAAACGTTCCGACAAACGATCGGGGGATGCGTCGAGATGAGCTGGCAACCGGAAATGGACGAACTGCGCCGCCGTCAGGAAATGACGAAGCGCATGGGCGGCGCCGACAAGGTCAAGCGCCAGCACGATGGCGGCCGCCTGACGGTCCGCGAGCGCATCGACCGGTTGCTCGACAAGGATTCGTTCCGCGAGATCGGCAGCGTCGCCGGCAAGGCGGAATATGACGGCCGCAACGACCTGGTCGATCTCACGCCGGCCAATGTCGTCATGGGCCGCGGCAAGATTGACGGACGGCACGTCGCCGTCACCGGCGACGACTTCACGGTGCGCGGCGGATCGGCCGATGCCACGATCAAGGAGAAGTCCAACTACGTCGAACGCTACGCCAACCAGTACCGCATTCCGGTCGTGCGCCTGATCGAGGGGTCGGGCGGCGGCGGATCCGTGAAGACGATCGAGACGACCGGCCGCGCCAATGTGCCGGGCGTCGCGGGCTGGGAATGGACCGTACGCAACATGGGCGCGGTGCCGACCGTGGGCCTCGGCCTCGGCTCCGTCGCGGGCCTCGGCGCCGCGCGGCTGGCCGCCACCCACTATTCGGTGATGGTGAAGGAAGTCTCCGCGATGTTCGTCGCCGGTCCGCCGGTGGTGAACCGGCTGAGCCCCAAGCAATACGACAAGCAGGAACTGGGCGGCTGGGAAATCCAGCTGCGGGCCGGCGCGATCGACGAAGCCGTCGACAGCGAGGACGAGGCCTTCGCCGCAACGCGCCGCTTCCTCTCCTATCTGCCCTCCTCGGTATACGAGGCGCCGCCGCGCGGCCCCGTGACCGACGATCCGGCGCGGCGCGAGGAATCCCTGTTCGACGCCATCCCGCGCGACACCCGCAAGGTCTATCGCATCCGGCCGATCGTCGAGAAGGTGGTCGACCAAGGCAGCTTCTTCGAGATGGGCCGGCTCTACGGTCGCTCGGTCGTGACCGGCTTCGCGCGAGTCGACGGGTGGCCGGTGGCGGTGATGGCCAGCGATCCGATGTTCTATGGCGGCGGCTGGACGTCCGATACCTGCCAGAAGGTGACGCGCTTCCTCGACCTCGCCGAGACCTTCCACCTGCCGGTCGTCTATTTCTGCGACTGCCCCGGCTTCCTGATCGGCCTCGAGGCCGAGAAGAGCGGCGTCATCCGCCAGGGCGTGCGCGCCATGTCGTCGATGTTCCAGACGACCGTGCCGTGGTGCACCTTCATCATCCGCAACGCCTTCGGTGTGGCGGGCGCCGCGCACCAGAACGGCTCGCGGATGAACTGGCGCTACGCCTGGCCCTCGGGCCGCTGGGGATCCCTGCCGCTGGAAGGCGGCATCGAGGCCGCCTATCGCGCCGACATCGACGGGGCCGACGATCCCAAGGCCAAGATGGCCGAGATCGAGGATCGCCTCAACAAGCTGCGGTCGCCGTTCCGCAGCGCCGAGAGCTTCTGGATCGAGGAGATCATCGATCCGCGCGATACGCGCAGGATCCTTTGCGAGTTCGTCGACCTCGCCGCCCCGGTGCGCGGCAGCGGCCCCGCCAGCATGTGGATGCGACCTTAACGGCGCCAGCCATAGCCCTCGAGCTTCGGCAGCATGCCGCAGGCGGGCTCGAAGGGTGGGTTGCTGAGATAGTCCTGATCGGAAACGATATAAGACTGCCCGGGCGCGCGGCTGACCACCGCGCTCAACGCCGGATACGACCAATCCTGGAAGAACAACTTGGTCGGCCAGTCGTGCAGGGGCAGCGTCTCGGCCCTCACGATACCGGTACGTTGGTCCACGACGAGGCGTAGTTGCTCGATGTGGCCGCTCCACAGCCGGGTCAATGCGATGTCGGGAATCGCTCCCGCGACGGCGAGCGCCCCGAACAGCAACACCATGCGGCTTGCCACCTCGGGCTGGCGTACCGCGACAAAGATTGCCGGCGGATTGCGATACGCCACCTGTAGCCACATGCCGATGAGAAGCGCCGCCAGAAGCATGCCGGCCGCCTGACGCGCGACATAGTGCGAAGGCGGATAGAGTATCGAGGGCGCATGCACGATCCGCCACCACGGCGACACGGCCAGCAGCACGACGATGACCCCCATCACCACGACCGGCCCGCGCCCCTGCAGCCAGGCCGGCCGTCGCACGCCGGCGACAAGACAGATCAAAAATCCCGCAAGGGGGATGGCAAACTGCATGTTCTGCCAGAAATCGACACTAGTGGAGCGCACTTTCATGAAGTGCGGATGGTCCCAATAGTCGAAGATCGTCACAGCCGAGACGAGTGCCGCGCCGATAAAGGCGAGCGCCGCCAGCTGGAACAGGATCTTGGTCCCGGGATCCCCGCCGCCACGCCGGGCCGACCACAGGATCGCAGCCGCCAGCAGCGGTCCGAGGTAGATCGTGGCCTCGTAGGAGCGCAGGCAGAGCAGGCCGAAGGCCAGCAGCAGGGCGGCGTCCCGACGGCGGGTGCCGTCGGTCGTGAGCGCGACCGCCATGGCGGCGGTAATGCAGGCAAAGGCTACGTTGTACTCGCCGACGATGAAGAACGAGGTCGGCAGGTAGACCGCGGCAATGATCGCCAACACGGCCGCCAGCAGCACGGGATCGCGGCGCACACGCACAAGGGCGAGGTGATAGAAGGCGGTCGGCAGCGCGAACAAGGCTGCCGAATAGGCGATGGCCAGCATCCTCGTGTCGCGGACGCCCGCCTCTGCCAGCAGCAGCACCGGAGCCTGCGTCACCCAATCGACGTGGGCCCGGGCGGCATAGAAATCGTGGAAATGCCCGTGGTCGAGCAGATTCACCAAGAACGAGGCGCCGTCCCAGAACAGGCCACGACAGGTCACCGTGTTATGCAACGCGAGGGCCCAGAGGAGCACCGCGATACTCCGGGCGACGGCGACCGGCGACATCGTGGGCACGATCAGTCGCGCCACATGTAGTGCCCCAGCGGATAGGGTTCGGCCGGCGGGAATGGTTGCCAGTTGTTGAAGCCGCGCGGCGGCGCGATGATTCCGTCGCCGCGTTTGCCACGCAAGGCCAGGCTCTGGCTGGGCAGGATCCACGACTCGACCAGCGTCTCGAGAGGACGCCGCGAAAGGGGCGTGGCTTCGTAGGCGATCACGCCGCTGTTGCTGCGCACGATCGTTCGCACCGTATCGAGATAGCGGCACCATTCGAGCGTGAGATAGATGTTGGACGGCAATACTGCGAGCACGATCAGGCAGGCGAAGGCAAGCATCCGGCTCGATATTTCGGTTCGGCGCAAGGCGACGAACGAGGCGAACCGGGCGCCGAGCGGCGACGTATAAAGCCACATCAGCACGACGATGGTGGCGATGACGAGGCCCGCGAGGCTGCGGGCGGTATATTGCGACTTGGCATGCGGCCGCACCAGCGAGTCGGTCAGCACCAGCAACGGTGACAGCGCAAGCAGGATCAGGAAGATGCCGGCCAGGACGTAAGGTCTGCGGCCGGCGAGATCCCGCGGACGCAAGAGCGCCCAGCCGGAGATGACCAGAGCCGCGCCCATCGCCAGGTCGAATTGGACGTTCTGCCAGGCGTCGAGCACCGTCGCGGCAGTCCGGCTGAGATGGTCTTCCGAGAAAGGGTGGATCACCGAGTCCGCCGCGACCCACATGCCGCCCAGGAATGGCAGGATGGCGGCCAGGTAGAGAAACGTGGCGACAAGGGGTCGCGGCCGGATCCGGTAGACCGTCCAGGCGATCATGAGGGCCAGCAGGGGCCCCAGGTAGAGCATCACCTCGTAAGTCCGGATCGCCAGCAGTCCGACCGCGACCAGGAAGGCCCCGTCGCCGACGCTGAGTTCCCTCGCCGTCACCAGCCGGACGGCCACGACGATGCCGATGGCGTAGGCCGTGTTGTACTCGCCGACGATGAAAAAGGACGTCGTCATGAAGACGACGCCGATCGCCGCGAGGACTGCCGCCAGCAGGACCGGATCGTCCTTCACTCGCATCAGCGCGAGGTGGTAGAGCGCGGTCGGAAGGGCGAAAAGGCCCAGCGACAATAGCTGGGCCAGCAAATGCAGGTCGGTGACACCGAGGAACACTGCCGTGAGGATCGGCGCCTGACCTAGGACCATCGCGTACAGGCGAGGGTCGTAGAAGTCGAAGAAGAACTCACGCCGTGCGACCTGCACGAGGAATGCAGATCCATCGACGAAAAGCCCCCGGCACTCCCAGCTGTACCAGAGCGCCAGGATCCAGAGCAGGCCGACAGCGGACCTGTATGCGACTGTAGTTGTTGGCATTTCCCCGCGAGGGGGCCTACAGGACCCGCGCCGGAGGTGCAAGCCTTCACGGCTTGCAGCGTCGATGGGGCGCTGTTAGCAAGGCGCGGCAAACAAGGATGGCGGATGCTCAGTTGGGAGAAAATCGACGCGATTCCAGGCTGGTTCATGTTCCAGTCCTATTGCGTCTGGCGTGCCCTGCTCGACCAGCAGGCCGGTGCTTCCGGCGACCTGTTCGAGATCGGCGTGTGGCGGGGACGGTCCGCGTCGGTCCTGGCGTCCTACCGGAAGGGCAACGAGAAGCTCTATCTCTGCGATCTCCGGCTGGATGAGGCCGCCGTCCACCGTTCGATCGAGTCGGTCGGCGCCAAGCCCACGAACATCGTGCCGCTGTCAGGCCCCTCGGCCGACCTGCCGGCCAAGCTCGACCTGCAGGCGATGCACCAGTCGGTGCGCTGGTTCCATATCGACGGCGAGCATACCGGCACGGCCGTCTATCGCGAACTCGAGTTCGCCAACCGGATCGTCAACACCGAGGGCATCGTCGTGATCGACGATTTCTTCTCGCCACGCTACCCGGCCAATACGACCGAGGTCATCCGCTACCTCGAGAAGAACCCGTTCCACTTCCGCCTTCTCGCCGTCGGCTTCAACAAGGGCTATCTCTGCAGGCCCGAGAGCCTGCCGCGCTACATGGATTTCATGGCCTCGGGCATGTCGCGCGCGCTGCAGGGCTACGGCGCCAAGACGACGATCTTCAAGACGACCGGTCCATGGGACACCGATGCCGTCGGCATCACCGACTTCGTCGATGATGCCGGGGCCATCGCGGGCCCCGACAACGAACCGCAACGCTGGCACATGATGCGGACACGCCATGTCTGGGGGCCGATGCGGCACCTCCAGAACGGCTGGCGGATGCTGCGCGGCGGCTAAGCCGCAGGTCTCGCGATCTTCATCTGCTCGTCGATATCGTCGGCGATGAAGTTGCGCACCACCTCGTCGAGATCCTTGTCGGTCTCGAAGCCGAGGCGTCGCGCCCGGGCCGAGTCGATGCCCTGGGGCCAGCCGTCGCAGATCTTCTGGATCGCCGGATCGTGCTGCCAGACGACCTTGCCCACCTTGCGATTGCCGGCATGCCGGCCGACCGCCTGCTCAAGCTCCTTCGCCGTCACGTTGATGCCGTTCAGAAGCAGCGTGCGGCCGGGACCGAAGGCGTCCGGCGGCAGATCGTGCAGGCGCATGAAGGCGTCGACCGTCTTGCGCGGGCTGAGGACTACCATGACCGTCTCGGGTGTCACGGGACAGACCACGTCGACGCCGGTCAGCGGCTCGCGAAGCACCGAACTCGCCCAGGTCGAGGCCGCCTTGTTGGGCAGGCCGGTGCGCACGCAGATCGTCGGCAATCTCACCGAAGTGCCGCGCAAAAAGCCCTTGCGCGTGTAGTCGCGGACCAGGAACTCGCCGATCGACTTTTGGGCGCCGTAGGATGTCTGGGGCGTCAGGGGCGTGTCGTCGGTGACCGCGGGCGGGAGATCGCCGCCGAAGGCGGCCAGCGAGCTCGTGAACACGACGCGCGGATTGGTACCGAGCGCCCGACAGGCTTCCAGGACGTTGCGCGTGCCGTCGAGGTTGACCCGATAGCCCAGGTCGAAATCGGCCTCGGCGCCAGCGCTGACCACGGCGGCGAAATGGAACACGGTCGACGCGCCCTGCACGATCGACTGCACGGTCGCGAAATTGGAGATGTCGCCGGCCAGCGTCCTCACCCTGGGATCGTCGAGGCCCGGACCCTCCGCCTTCGCGACGTCGAACAGCAGCAGCTCGCTCACCTTCTGGGGCTGGCCCGAGGCGCCCGCGATCTCTCCCTGCTGCAGGATGCGCCGGGCGAGTTTCTTGCCGAGGAAGCCTGCGCCGCCGGTGATGACCACCTTCATGTCGTTTCCGTCCCGATTTCGTTGCGTGACGTCGAAAGTGTGCACAGATCACGGCTTGCAGTCTATGTTTGCGGGAGATGGCAGGCCCCAGCGACATTTATGTATTCAAGGACGCTCTCATCATCCTGGGAACGGCGGCCGTCGTCGCACCCGTCGTGCACCGCCTCAAGATCAGCCCGGTCCTCGGCTTCCTGGTCGTTGGCGCCGCACTGGGCCCGCACGGGCTTGGCCACCTCGCCGACTATTCCCGCGCCATCGACTGGCTGACCGTCACCGGCGAGCGGCAGATCAGCTTCATCGCCGATCTCGGCATCGTCTTCCTGCTCTTCTTCATCGGCCTCGAACTCTCGATGCGCCGCCTGGTCACCATGCGCCGGCTGGTCTTCGGACTGGGCGGCCTGCAGGTCGTCCTCTCGGCCCTGGCCATCAGCCTGGCCGCCTTGTGGTTCGGCCAACCCGCCGCCGCCGCACTCATCATCGGCACCTGTCTGGCGCTGTCCTCGACCGCCATCGTGATGGAGCTGCTGTCCGGTCAGCGCCGCATGATGTCGACCACCGGACGCACCAGCTTCGCCATCCTGCTGGCGCAGGACCTGGCCGTGGTGCCCCTCCTCTTCCTGATCAGCGCCCTCGGGGGCCATTCGGACGGGTCGGTGGTCCAGGGAGTCATTGTCGCCGTGGTCGAGGCCATTCTGGCCATCGCGGCGATCGCTCTCGTGGGGCGAGTGGTGCTGAAGCCGCTGTTCCGCCTGGCCGCCAGCACCGACAATCCGGAATTCTTCATGGCGGCGACCCTGCTGATCGCCGTCGGATCGGGCGTGATCGCGGCCTTCGCGGGCCTCTCTATGGCGCTGGGCGCCTTCATCGCCGGTCTGCTGCTGGCCGAAACTGAATACCGGCGCGCCGTCGAGGCGATGATCGACCCGTTTCGCGGGCTGCTGCTCGGCGTCTTCTTCTTCTCCGTCGGGATGCACATCGACCTGAGCTTCATCTGGCGGGAACCGCAACTCGTGATCGGCGGTTTCATCGCCATGATGGCCGCCAAGACGGCCCTGCTGGTTCCCCTCTGCCGGCTGTTCGGCGTGCCATGGGCCGCCAGCGTCGAGACCAGCCTGCTGCTGGCGCCCGGCGGCGAGTTCGCCTTTATTGGTATCGGGCTCGCCGCAGAGTTCGGCCTGATCAATCCCGGGGTCGCCGCGGGCGTTCTCGCGGTGGTGTCGCTCACCATGGGTACGCTGCCCTTCGTATCGTTGTTCGCGCGTCGAGCCGCCCTGCGCGTGGCCAAGCAAGTGACGGGCGGTGCGCCGGCGATACAGCTGCCACCGTCCGATCACGCCAAGCGCGTGATCGTGGTCGGCCACGGACGCGTGGGCCAGCTCGTCTGTGACCTGCTCGACAAGCACGAGATTTCCTACATCGCCGCCGACCGCGACGCCGCCCGCGTCGAGCGCTGGCGCAAGCTCGGGCGCCCCGTCTACTTCGGTGACGCCTCGAACGCGCTGTTCCTGCAGCGCTGCGGCATTGATGAGGCGACGGGCGTCATCGTCACCATAGACACGGCGGCGGTCGACGATGTCGTGCGCGCCGTGCGCGCACGGCGGCCCGACGTGATGATCGTGGCACGGGCCCACGACGCCCAGCATGCGCTGCATCTCTACACGCTGGCGGTCACCGACACCGTGCCGGAGACCATCGAGGCGAGCCTGCAGCTGGCCGAGTCGGCGCTCGTCGGTCTGGGCGTCCCGATGGGCCTCGTCATCGCCTCGATCCATGAGCGGCGCGAGCAGGTGCGCAACGAACTGCAGGCCGCCGCCGGCGGCACCGGATCGATGACGGCGCAGATCCGCCGCGCCAGGCGCGACAAGGCCGCCAAGCCGTGAAGGTCATCAGCTGGAACCTGCTGCGCCTCACCGGCGCCGCCGTCGAGGATGTGGCGACGCTGATCGACAGCCAGAAGCCCGACATCCTTCTCATGCAGGAGGCGACCCGGCATATCGAGGCGTTGCCTAGTCTGGTCGGCGGTCATTTCTACAGGCTGTCGTGGCTGGGCCGGATTCACGGCCTGGCGGTCTGGAGCCCGACCCATTTTCCACGCCCCGTGGCCCTCTCGCTGCCGGCATCGCGACTCCCCGGCCGACTGCCGCGCCGGCGCGCCCAGATCATCCAGATGGGCGAAATCACCTTCGCCAACGTTCATCTTTCGCACGGCCAGCTTCTCAACCGCCGCCAGCTTGCCCGCATCGCCGCGGCACTTCAGGGAAAGCCGTCGGCGATCATCGGCGACTACAATGCCGTCGGTCCCATCTTCCTGCCGGGGTTCACCGATGTCGGTCCGCGCGAGCCGACACACCTCTCGGGCAACGTCATGCCGGTCCGCCTCGATCGCTGCCTGGCCCACGGGCTCGTCTGCCGCGCGTCCGCAGCGCTGGACTTCGGCCCGTCCGACCACCGGCCGATCAGGCTCGAACTGCATCTCGAAGGGCCGCACGCCGAGCCCGCTCCGTCGCCGACCCGCAAGGACAGGCTGCGTCGCTTCTACAGATAGGGCTGCAGCAGCCTTGCCGCGCTGTTGCGCAGGCGGATCGGCAACGAAACGCCATCGATATCGGCCACCGTCATTCGGCGCTGCGGGGTCGTCGCCGCACCGATCTGGCGCGCGAAGGCCGCGTCGTGCAGTTCGACGTTCAGTTCGAAGTTCAGGCGGAAGCTGCGCGTATCCCAGTTGGCGCTGCCGATGAACGACCAGGAATCGTCGATCGTCATTAGCTTGGAATGATCGAACGGCGCCGGCAGCAGCCAGACGCGGCAACCTGCCTGGATCAGCGGCTGGAGCGGCACCTGCCGCGCCCAGTCGAGGATCACATGATTGGAGTTCTCGGGCAGCAGGATGTCGACGTTGATCCCGCGCATTGCTGCCAGGCCCAGCGCCATGGTGAGCGGTTCACCCGGCAGGAAATAGGGGGTCACCACGCGGATCGACTCGCGGGCGCAGGAGATGGCATGCAAGGCCACGAATTCGATCTGCTCCATGTCTTCGTCGGGACCGGAGGGCACCACGCGCGCCATCACCGTCCCGACCGGCTCGAGCGTCGGGAACCAGTCGTCGTCGAGCTGCTCGCCCGTCGTGAACTGCCAGTCGTCGGCGAAGGCATCGGTGAGCTGCTCGACGACCGGACCTTCGATGCGGAAATGCGTGTCGCGCACAGGATGGGTGGGGTTCCCGGCGATGACGTTTTCCGCTCCGATGTTGAGCCCGCCGGTGAAGGCCACACGACCGTCGATGACCAGCAGCTTGCGATGGTTGCGCAGGTTCACGAAGGGCGTGCGCCAGGGGAAATAGGAGTGCAGGAAACGCGCGACCGGAACGCCTGCCTGGTGCAGCCGGTTGTAGGTGCCGGACCAGAAGTATCCGCCGCCGACCCCGTCGATCAGGACGCGCACCTTCACGCCCCGCTGCTGGGCCGCGATCAGGGCCTCGTGGAACTTCTCGCCGGCGGAGTCGGCGCGGAATATGTAGCTGCAGAGGCCAACGGTCGTCTTGGCCCGGCCGATTTCCTCGAGCATCCGCGGGTAGGCTTCGTCGCCGCTGTGCAGCATCTCGACGATGTTGCCCGGCTTCGACGGCAGGCCCGTGAGCCGCCCGACCGCGTATTCCAGCGGCGTCAGCGAATCCCGCGCGACTGACGCCGCAGGCGCAGCCGCGGCGAGCGGCGTGTGTTGTCTCTTGAGCCTCAAGGCGCGCCGCTTCACGCGGTTGATGCCCATGATGGCGTAGAGCAGGCCGCCCAGGAAGGGTGAGAGCCAGGCGATGCCGATCCACGAAACCGCGGCGCCGACGCTGCGCTTGTAGAGCAGAACGTGGACCGTGACAGCTGCCGCGATGGCGACGTGGCCTACCGCGGCGGCCGTTCCGACCAACGCCGCTACATTGTCATCGAGAGTCACTTCGCCCGTTCCCCCGGTCCCTGCAACGCGGCTGATCGAGGGACTGTTCTAGCGACGACCTGCGTCGAACGCCATGCGCCTGGCGGGCGCTTCAGGCGAACGGGATTGACGTGCCCACATCATTTGTTCACGTCGACGACGACGCGACCGCGGACCTCCCCCTTGAGGATCCTGGGCGCCAGAGCCATCAGATCGCCCAGGCCCGCCTCGCTCACGGTGCTATCGAGCCTGTCGAGAGGCAGGTCGCTCCCGAGACGGCGCCACGCCTCTTCACGCGGCGCCTTCGGCAGCATCACGGAGTCGATGCCGTAAACGGTTATGCCACGCAGAATGAACGGCAGGATCGAACCGGGGAACGATGGCCCGGCCGCGAGACCGCAAACTGCCGCCGCACCGCCGTACTTCACCTGCGCCAGCGCCCGGGCGAACATCACGCCGGATACGGTGTCGACGACGCCGGCAAAGCGCTCGCCGAGCAGCGGCCGGTCCGGCGCCTCGGTCAGTTCCTTGCGGTCCATGATCGTCGTGGCGCCGAGCGACTTGAGGTATTCGCCCTCCTGTGGCCGGCCGGTTGCCGCTACCACCGCGTAGCCAAGTTTCGCCAGGATCGCGACGGCCACTGAGCCAACCCCGCCGGCTGCTCCCGTGACCAGAATCTCGCCCTTTGCCGGATCGATGCCATGCTTCTCGAGGGCCATTACGCAGAGCATCGATGTGTAGCCCGCCGTGCCGATCGCCATTGCGCGCCTGGTCGAGAGGGAAGCCGGCAACTTGACGAGCCAGTCACCTTTCACGCGCGCCTTGGTGGCATAGCCGCCCCAATGCAGTTCTCCCACGCGATAGCCGTTCAACACGACCTTGTCGCCGGCCTTGAACGCGGCATTCCCGGACGTCTCGACCGTGCCGGCAAGGTCGATGCCGCCGACATGGGGCCAGGTCTTGACCAATCCACCCCCGGTGGTGAGCACCAGGCCGTCCTTGTAGTTCAGGGTCGAATAGTCGATCGCCACGACGACGTCGCCCGCCGGCAGCTTGTCCTCGGGCAGGGTTTCGATGGCGCCGCTGACCTTTCGGTCGGCACCCTGAGTCAAGACAAGCGCGCGGAAAGTCATGGAAACCCCCAATCAATTCGAAGCAGTTCTGTAGCAAGACCGCCAACGCTCAAACAGTCTCGGCGGGCGTCCCGTTTCGCTGTCCGCGCCGCTGGGCAACCGCTGCCGTCAGCCCACGTCCAGAGCAAAGGCATATATCCACTGAAAAAGTGTGTGTATATTTTCTCCGCGGATCGCACACATACGAAGACGGGTATCGAGACTTGCGCCGCTACTGAGACGACATGCAAAAAATAGCGAACAAGAATACTTCGGGGCTGATAAGGTAATTTGCCTTACAGATTACGGGGAGATGAGGGGCGCTTACTGCGTACCGGTTTGCATGTTTGGAACTTATCGCCTCCCCGTCCTGTCGACCGTGCCGCGCTCGGGCACCTGGTTCCTGCGCTATCTTTTCTCTTTCGTATGCCATCTCGAACAAGGCGGCCGCCTCGACGATCTTCTGACAGGCGAAGTCATCGGCGATCCGCTGGGCGCGGCCTTCGACTTCAATCGTTTCAGAGGCGGGCCGCTGTTTCGAGTGGCCGGGACCCTGCCGGACGAACATATGTTCATCGGACATACGGTGTGTCCCGGCTTCCACGACATGGTTTCGGCAAGGCACTGGTGGCGGCACACTTCGTTCCACGTGCCTGGTTACGACTGTTTCCACGAGGAGAAGAGCTATCGGCACACGCCCGTGGATCTGGCGGACTACGACTATGCCCCCGTCAAGGTGCCAGCGATGGACCGTGCGGCACGCAAGGGACGCGGAGCGCCGATCGCCCTCGTCTACCGTAACCCGGTTGACCAGGCTTTCTCCTATTTCCGCTACTGCCAGGCACATGTCAGTCCGGCGTACCATTTGCTGCGGGGCCGCCCGGTCGCCGACATGTCCTTCCAGGAATACCTGTTTGATGCGGCGCTGGTCTCCTACGCCCGCCAGTTCATCTCCTATCAACTCCAAGCAGAGCGGTATCCCGGCCTGGTGAAGCTGATCCCCTACGATAACCTGATCGACCGGCCGGTCGAAACGGCGACGCGCCTGCTCGACCATTTCTGCGGCATGCACCGAGACTGGCCGATGTTGCCTGCCGCGGTGAGGCTGGTGCGGAAGGAACATATGCGCGCCATCGAGGGCAAGCTCGGCAATTCGCTCGACGGCACCCGCAACGGCCAGGACAGCCACATGCGCCCGTCAGAGGATGCCGGGCGGGACTGGCTGGCGGACCCCGAGATTCGCGACGCGGCAATTGCCCGGTTGAGCGATCTGGGCGTGGATTGCAGTCTCTTCAGCTGGCCGAGCCATCGCGCCACAACCATCCGGCAGGAATTTCCGGAAGACGTTCGACGAGAGCGCGCATATCGTTGAGAGGCTTCGCCTCCGGCCGCCGATTGTCCACATTAGGCCTGTGGCCATGAGATGCTTGCCAAGCATCGAAGCGGCCCCCACCTCTATGATCATGCCGTCCTTTTTCAGCCTGCTGCCCCATCGCAGCGTGATCTCCGTCGCTGGTGCCGACCGCATCGAGTTCCTGCAGGGTCTGATCTCCAACGACACGAGGAAGGTGGCACCGGACCACGCGATCTGGGCCGCGCTGCTCACGCCTCAAGGACGCTTCCTCAACGACATGTTCGTGGCCGATGCCGGCAGCGACACGTTCTTCGTGGAGACCGAGCGCGAGCGGGCGCCGGCTCTCGTGAAGAAACTCAAGATGTACAAGCTGCGCTCCAAGGTCGCCGTCGAGGATCTGGGAGCCGCGCTCGAAGTCGCCGCGGTGTTCGGAGACGACACGTCGGGGGCATTTGGCATCGAGGGAGCGGTGTCGTTCGCCGATCCCCGACTAGGGATGCTGGGCGTCCGCGTGATCGCTCCGGCGGGACAGGCGGCGACGCTCCTTTCGGCGCGAGGCTTCGTCGAAGCGTCCCTTGCCAGCTACGACGCGCTGCGACTGCCGCTTGGCGTACCCGACGGCAGTCGCGATCTCCAGGTCGAGAAAGCTTTGCTGCTCGAGAACGGCTTCGACGAGCTGAACGGCGTGGATTGGAAAAAGGGCTGCTACATGGGCCAGGAGCTGACGGCCCGCACCAAATACCGCGCCCTGATCAGGAAGCGCCTGTTTCCCGTCAAGGTCGAAGGCCCGCTGCCAGAACCCGGGACGCCGGTCCATCGCAACGGCGAGGAAGTCGGCGAGTTGCGCTCCGGCACGGGGGATCGCGCCCTGGCGATGCTGCGGCTCGACGCGGCGCGCGCCGGTGGTACCGCGCTGATGGCAGGTGCGACGCGCATCGTGCCGGAAATCCCTGACTGGATGCACCTTCCCGACCCGGGTGCCCCTAGCGGCTAGGGCCCACGGTCTTTAAGGTCTCTCCGCGCCGCCTGCCCAAGGAGATGACCGTGAAGCGTATCAATCCCAATCCCTTCACCACACGGCCGGAAATCGTCGGCACGTTTGGCGTCGTCACCTCCACGCACTGGATCGCGACCGCCGTCGGCATGGGCATCCTGGAGCGGGGCGGCAACGCCTTCGACGCGGCCGTTGCCACCGCCTTCACCTTGCAGGTTGTAGAGCCGCATCTCTGCGGTCCCGGCGGCGATGCGCCGTTGATCCTGCATGATGTCCGCCGCGGCAAGACCGAGGTCGTGTGCGGCCAGGGTCCGATGCCGGCCGGCGCCACCATCGCCCACTACAAGGGCCTTGGCCTCGACCTCATTCCCGGCACCGGGCTCTTGCCTGCCTGCATCCCGGGCACCTTCGACGCGTACATGCTCGTGTTGCGCGACTACGGCACGATGCGCCTCGCCGACGTGCTGTCGCCCGCCATCGGCTATTGGCTGAACGGCCATGCACTCGTCGAGCGCGCGAGTGCGACCATCGCCACGGTCGCCGAGCAGTTCCGCACCCACTGGAAAAGCTCGGCCGACGTGTTCCTGCCGGGCGGCAATGTCCCAAAGCCCGAGTCGCTCTTTCGCAACGTCACCCTCGGCAACACCTATGCCCGCATCCTGAAGGAGGCCGAAGCCGGCGGCGGCGGGCGCGACGCGGAGATCGAGCGCGCGCGGAAAGCCTGGAGTCAGGGCTTCGTGGCCGAAGCGATCGACAATTTCTGCCGCACGCAGGACGTCATGGACGTCTCCGGCAAGCCCAACCGGGGCGTGCTGACCGGCCAGGACATGGCGAACTGGCAGGCGACGGTCGAGGCACCGCTCACCTACGACTACGGTCGGTACACGGTTTGCAAGGCGCACGCCTGGACGCAGGGCCCGGTGGTTCTGCAGCAGCTCGCCCTGCTCAAGGGTTTCGATCTCGACGGCATGGATCCGACCGGCCCCGACTTCATCCACCTGCAGGTCGAATGCCTGAAGCTGGCTTATGCCGATCGCGAGGCATTCTATGGCGATCCGGCGTTCGTCGACGTGCCGATGCAGACCCTGCTATCGGACGCCTACAATGCCGACCGCCGCGCGCTGGTCGATCCGGCCTACGCCTCGATGGAGCAGCGTCCCGGCAAGGTCGACGGCTATGGGGGCGTCGTGAAGCTGCGCCGCGCTGACGGCGTGCGGCTGGGCGTCGCGTCGAGCGGCGCCGGCGAGCCGACCGTCGGCCGCGTCGGCCAGACCAACGGCGACACCGTGCATTTCGACATCATCGACAAGGACGGCAACATGATCTCGGCCACCCCCTCGGGTGGCTGGCTGCAGAGCTCGCCGGTGATTCCCGAGATCGGCTTTCCGCTCGGCACGCGCGGCCAGATGTTCTGGCTGGAGGAAGGGCTCCCGGGTTCGCTGGCGCCGGGCAAGCGGCCGCGCAGCACGCTCACGCCCACCCTCGCCCACCGCGACGGCGAGCCGTACATGGTCTGGGGATCGCCGGGCGGCGACCAGCAGGACCAGTGGGTCACGCAGCATTTCCTGCGCCACGTCCACTGCGGCATGAACCTGCAGGAGGCGATCGATGCGCCGGCCTGGCACAGCGAGCACTTCCCCTCCTCCTTCTGGCCGCGCACCGCGCGCCCCGGCGTTCTGGTGCTGGAAGGCCGTATCCCCAAGGACACCGTCGCCGAGCTGAAGAAGCGCGGCCACGAGGTCGAGGTGAACGACCAGTGGTCCGAAGGCCGTCTCACCGCCGCGACGCGCGACGATCCGTGGCGCAAGGCGGCCGCCAATCCGCGTGGCATGCAGGGCTACGCGGCGGGCCGATAATGCGCGTCCATGAGTGAAGCGCTGCTGGAACTGCGCGGACTGAAGGTCGATTTCGCGACCGACGACGGCATCGTCCATGCCGTCGACGGTCTCGACCTGGCACTGGGACGTGGTCGCACACTGGGCCTCGTGGGCGAATCAGGCTGCGGCAAGAGCGTGACGTCGCTCGCCATCATGGGTCTGCTGCCCCCGGAAAACTCCAGGGTGAGCGGCCAGGTGGTGTTCGAGGGGCGCGACCTGCTCACCCTCGACGCCCGCCTGCTCCGCGACCTGCGCGGTGCGCGGCTCGCGATGATCTTCCAGGAGCCGATGACCTCGCTCAATCCCTCCTACACGATCGGCGACCAGATCATGGAAGCGATCCAGCGGCATCAGGACCTGGACAAGGCCGCCGCTCGTGCACGCGCCATCGAGGTGCTGAAGCTGGTGCGCATTCCCTCGCCCGAGAAGCGCATCGACGACTATCCTCACAAGCTTTCCGGCGGCATGCGCCAGCGCGCGATGATCGCCATGGCGCTGGCCTGCGGACCGCAGCTCCTGATCGCCGACGAGCCCACGACCGCGCTCGACGTCACAATCCAGGCGCAGATCCTCGACCTGATGCGCGGCCTGCGCCGCGACACAGGGACCGCCATCATCCTGATCACCCACGATCTCGGCGTCGTGGCGGAAATGGCCGACGACGTGGCGGTGATGTATGCGGGTCAGATCGTCGAGCGGGCTACCGTGCGCGATCTCTTCGCGCGGCCGGAGCATCCCTACACGGTCGGCCTGCTGGGATCGATTCCGCGACTCGACGAGAAGCGCGAGCGGCTGCCTTCGATCGAGGGCCGCGTGCCCGACATGACCCGGCCGCCTGCCGGTTGCCGGTTCGCCGCCCGCTGCCCCTTCGTCGAACCGGAATGCATCGCCGCACCGCCCGCGCTCCGGGAGGTCGCACCGGGGCATCTCACGCGCTGCCGCCGCGCCCCGCTCTTGCAGGTCGTTCCATGAGCGGTGCTCTGCTCGAGGTTCGGGGGCTCCAGAAGCACTTTCCGGTGAAGAGCGGCGCCTTCGGACTCGTCTCCGGCCATGTCCGCGCCGTCGATGGCGTCGACTTCCACGTCGACGCGGGCGAAACGCTGGCGATCGTGGGCGAATCGGGCTGCGGCAAGTCGACGGTCGGCCGTCTGGTGTTGCGCCTGCTCGAACCCACGGGCGGCAGCGTTCGCTTCGAAGGCGAGGATCTTCTCCGCCTGTCGGACTCGCGCATGCGTGCGCAGCGCCGGCACATGCAGGTGATCTTCCAGGACCCTTACGCCTCGCTCAATCCGCGCATGACGGTAGGCGCCATGCTGGGCGAGCCGTTGATGCTGCACGGGCTCGCCGCTTCAGAGTCAGCGCGACGCGCGCGGGTCGGCGAGTTGCTGGAGCTGGTCGGCTTGCGGCCCGAACACGCTCGACGCTACCCGCACGAGTTCTCCGGCGGCCAGCGCCAACGGCTGGCAATTGCCCGCGCGCTCGCCGTCGAGCCCAAGCTCATCGTGGCCGACGAACCGGTTTCCGCGCTCGACGTCTCGATCCAGGCACAGGTCGTCAACCTGATGCGGTCGCTTCAGGCGCGCTTCGGCCTGGCCTATGTCTTCATCAGCCACGATCTCGCGGTCGTGAAGCATATCGCGGACCGTATTGCCGTGATGTATCTCGGCAAGATCGTGGAAACCGCCTCGACCGACGAACTCTTCCGTCATCCGCGCCATCCTTATACGCGCGCGCTGCTTTCCGCCGTGCCGCAGCCGGATCCTACGGTCGTGCGCGAGCGTACATTGCTGGAAGGCGACATTCCGAGCGCGATGAACCCACCGCCGGGCTGTCGCTTCCATACGCGGTGCATCTACACCCGCGAATCGTGCAGGATCGATGTGCCGGAACTGATCGATGACGGCGCAGGTCACGCCACCGCCTGTCCGTGGTGGCCCGACCTTCCTCCCGCGCCCCCGCTCGCCGAGGGAACGGGCAACAACGAAGACCGCCTGCGCTTGGCCCGCCTGCAGGCGGCGTTCGTCACAACTCAAACGGAGGCAACATGAAGAAGACGTTTCATCGCCTGACGCTGGCCGCCACGTTCATCGGCCTCGCTTTGTCCGGCGCGGCGGCCCAGAGCAACCTGCGCGTCGGTCTCGCCGAGGATCCGGACGTGCTCGATCCGACCCTGGCCCGCACCTATGTCGGCCGCATCGTCTTTTCCTCGATCTGTGACAAGCTGTTCGACATCGACGAGAAGCTCGCGATCGTGCCGCAGCTTGCGCTCGGCCACGAGACCTCGGCCGACGGCAAGACGGTCACGATCAAGCTCCGCCCCGGCGTCAAGTTCCATGACGGCGAGGCGTTCGACGCCGCCGCGGCCAAGTACAGCCTCGAACGCCACCTCAACATGAAGGGCTCCTTCCGACGGCCGGAGCTCGCCTCCATCGTGTCGATTGACGTCGTTGATCCCACGACCGTCAAACTCAACCTGAAGGAGCCCTTCTCGCCTCTGCTGGCCCAGCTCACCGACCGAGCCGGCATGATGGTCTCGCCCAAGGCCGCGGAGGCCGCCGGCGACAAATTCGGCCTGAAGCCGGTCTGTGCCGGCCCCTACAAGTTCGTCGAAAGGGTCCAGCAGGACCGCATCGTGGTCGAGAAGTTCGCCGACTACTGGAACAAGGACCAGGTCTTCATCGACAGGATCACCTATCTGCCGATCACAGATTCAACCGTGCGTCTGGCCAACCTGCGCTCGGGTAGCCTCGACATGATCGAGCGCGTGCTGGCGACCGACATCAAGACGGTGCGCGACAATCCGAAGCTCAAGCTCGTGACGGCGGTCGAGCTCGGCTACCAGGGCCTCACGATCAACCTTTCGAACGGTCCGAAGGCCGACACGCCGCTCGCGAAGGACGCCCGCGTCCGCCAGGCCTTCGAGCTGTCGATCGATCGCGAGGCGCTGAACCAGGTCGTGTTCAACGGCGAGTTCGTCGTCGGCAACCAGTGGATCAACCCGACCAACCCCTACTACCAGCAGGCATTCCCGGTGCCGAAGCGCGACGTCGCCAAGGCGAAGGCGCTGCTGAAGGAAGCGGGCGTCACGGGCCGCATGTCGCTCGACTTCATGGTCCCCAACAACCCGGAAACCCGTCAGGTCGCCGAGGTGCTGCAGTCGATGGTCGCGGAGACCGGGTTCGACCTCAAGATCCGCGTCACCGAGTTCGCGACCTCGCTGAAGCAGTCCGAGAGCGGCGACTACCAGCTCTATCTGATCGGCTGGTCCGGCCGCAGCGACCCCGACGGCAACTCCTATATCTTCCATGTCTGCGGCCAGCCGCAGAACAACTCCGGCTATTGCGACAAGGACGTCGACGCCTGGCACAACGAGGCGCGCATCAAGAGCGATCCCGCCGAGCGGAAGAAGATCTATGAGAAGATCACCGCCAAGTACCTGCCCGAGGGATCGATCAAGTACCTGTACCATCGCCGCGTCCTGGTCGCGCTTTCCGACAAGGTCGACGGCTACAAGCAGATGCCGGACGGGCTGATCCGCGTCGTCGGCGTCAAGCTGAAGTAGATCGAGCCTTGCTGACCTTCCTCTCCCAGCGACTGCTGCAGATCATCCCGACACTGATCCTGGTGTCGATGCTGATCTTCGGCCTGCAGCAGCTCCTGCCGGGCGACCCGGCGCTGATCATGGCGGGAGAGGAGCGCGACCCGAAGGTGCTCGAGGAGATCCGCGAGCAGTACCGGCTGAACGAGCCGATCCCGGTCCAGTACTTCTACTGGATCAAAGGCGTGCTCTCCGGAAACCTGGGCGAGTCGATGCGCCTAAAGAGTTCGGTGTCGTCGCTGGTCGCCGAAAAGCTACCGGTGACCCTGCAACTCGCTGCCATGGCGCTGATCGTGGCGCTGGGCATCGGCATTCCGGCCGGCATCATCTCGGCGGTCAGGAAGGACACCGCCTGGGATTATGGCGCCAACATCTTCGCCCTGTGGGGTCTCAGCACGCCCAATTTCTGGCTGGGCATCCTGATGATCTTCCTGTTCTCGGTGACGCTCGGCTGGCTGCCGGCCTCGGGCTACGTGCGTTTGGGCGAGGACTGGCGCGCCAGCCTCGCCACCACCGTGATGCCGGCCTTCGTGCTGGGCAACGCCATCGCCGCCGTGCTGATGCGACACACGCGCAGTGCCATGCTGCAGGCGATGGGCGCAGACTACGTACGGACCGCCCGCGCCAAGGGGCTCTACGAGAGGCGCGTCGTGCTGAAGCATGCGTTGCGCAACGCCATGACGCCGGTGATCACCCTGGGCGCCCTCGAGTTCGGCACGCTCCTGTCCGGCGCGGTGCTGACCGAGCAGATCTTCACCATCCCCGGCTTCGGCAAGTTGATCGTCGATTCGGTGTTCAACCGTGACTACGCCGTCGTGCAAGGCGTCGTGCTGGTGACGGCCACGACCTACATCGTGCTGAACCTGCTGGCCGACGTGGCCTATGTGCTCGTCAATCCACGGCTGCGGGGCTGACCGCAATGACCGCTGCCGCCGTCTCAGCTCCCGTCCCCGCTCCCGAGGCCCACGAAGAGAATCCGTGGGCGCGCGCCTGGCGCCGACTCAAGCGGCGGAAAGGCGCTATGTTCGGGCTGGTGGTCGTGGTCCTGTTCATCCTGGTCGCGATCCTCGCGCCGCTGATCTCACCCTACGATCCGATCGCAACCAGCTTCACGCAGGTCCGCAAGCCACCCTCCTGGGCGCACTGGCTGGGCACCGACGAGGTCGGCCGCGACGTGCTGGCCCGCATCATCTGGGGCGCCCGCGCCTCGCTCAGCGCCGGGCTCGTGTCGGTCGGAATCGCGCTCGGCATCGGCGTGCCGCTCGGCCTGCTGGCCGGCTATGCCGGCGGCTGGATCGACGCGGTACTGTCGCGCATCGTCGATGCGATGCTGGCCGTTCCGTTCCTAATCCTGGCGATCGCCCTGGCGGCCTTCCTCGGACCGAGCCTGACCAACGCGATGATTGCCATCGGCGTCACCGCCACGCCTGTGTTCATCCGGCTGACCCGCGGCCAGACGATCGCCGCCAAGGTCGAGGACTATGTCGAAGCGGCGCGCGCGGTCGGCAACCCGCATTGGCGCATCGCGCTGCGCCACGTCCTGCCCAACATCGTGCCGCCGCTGCTGGTGCAGGCCTCGCTGGCCATCGCGGGCGCGATCATCGCCGAGGCCGCGCTGTCCTTCCTCGGCCTCGGCCAGCAACCGCCGTCGCCGTCATGGGGCAGCATGCTGAACTCCGCGCAGCGCTTCATCGCCCAGGCGCCGTGGATGGCCTTCTGGCCGGGCTTCGCGATCTTCTTCGCCGTCCTGTCGTTCAACCTGCTGGGCGACGGCCTGCGCGACGCGCTCGACCCCCGTCACAAGTAAGTCTCTCCGGACGTCAGTTCGGCAGCGAGGTATCGGCAAGCGCGAAGGCCGGCACGCCGCTGGTCAGCGTCGTGACACGCTCCTCCACCAGAAGCTGGGATACCGCCAGGAAGTGCACGAGTTCGCCGTCGCCCAGACGCTCGGCCTCCTCGATCATCTCCCGCACGCTATGCCAGACCCGAAACAACGCCGCCGCCCGCTTCTTCTCCGAAAGCGGCGCATGACCGCGCCGCCGCCGGGTATTCGGTTCGACGATGATCTCCAAGACATCCGCCATGTTCTATTCGCCCTGACGCTTTACGCGTGGAACGCCTCTCCCTCATCCGGCTGGTCGCCGGTTGCCCAACCTACCTCAAAAGAAATGCCAGGCGGGGGCAATCCGGCGCGAGGATCTTCCGACCTTCGTGGGGAAGCGCCCGCTTCAGCGGTCGCCACCGACCGGCAGGCCCGACGGGTCGAGCTGCGGCTCCTTGCGCAGGACCACCGACTCCGGCGCCTCAGCCTCGGGCAATGGCTTGCTCGGGTCGACCGGCCGAACCATCGCCACCACGCGCTTGGGGCCCTTGCCGGCATCGTCGGCTTCGAGACGGCGCCAGCCATGCCGTTCCCAGTACTTGATGTCCTGGGGCAGGGCCTGCGTGTAGAGCATCCTGCAGCCGCGGCTCTCGGCGATCTTGGCGCAGCGATCGATCAGGAGCTGGCCGATGTCGTTTCCGCGGAAGCGCTTCATTACCGCCAGCCGCTCCGGCATGGCGAAGGATTGGAACCAGCGCAGGCGAACCGCTCCCACCGGCTCGTCCCCCAGATAGGCGATGATGTGGGTGGCGCCGAAGTCGTGGCCGTCGAATTCCTCGGAGTACGGGACGTCCTGCTCGCCGATGAAGCAGGCGGCGCGGACGGCGAAGGCCTGGAGGGAGTCTTCCATCTTCATGGCCAGCTTGATCGTGACAGCCTGGCCGCCGATCGAACGTGTGTTGGTGCTCATGTTCCTTGCTCCTCTCAGCTCGCGCGCCGTTCGGTCCATCCCGCATGCGGGCAGGACGCTCCCCGTTCCATCGACTCTTCCAGGATGCCCGGCATGTCGAGCTTGTCCTCCGGACGGTTCAGCACCATCGGGTCCGTCGTCACGGTCGGCGCATCCGGGCCGACCTCGAGATCGCAGGCGAACGCGCCATACTCGTGGTCGGAGAAGTGGAAGACCTTGTCGTCGACCTTGCGGAAGCCGTCCTTCTCGAAGATCGGCCACAGGCGCTTCTGACCGTGCAGATACGCCTTGGGATAGCCCTTCTTGCGGCAGAATTCCTTCGCCCAGTTCACGAACGGCAGGAAGAGGCCGTACGACCGGTAGCGCTTCAGGATGATGGCCCGCTCCAGCTTGGCGAAGCCCGCGAACCAGCGTACGCGGATGGACGCGGCCGGCTCGCCGTCGACGTACAGGATCAGGTGGCTGGCCGTGTAGTCGTTGCCGTCATATTCCTCCCAGTATGGGCACTCCTGCTCGCCCATGAACACGGCGGCGCGCAACATGAAGCACTGCATCATCTCGTCGGAAGTCGATGCGAGCTTGATCGTGATCTCGGGCCGGTTGCTCGGGCCCGCCGTTTCCTGTCCGTTCATCTCAGTCCCCTTCAGTCAAAACGCCATTGTCATTCCGGAAGTGCCGGCCTCCGGCCGAAACGATCGGAAGATTCTGTGAAATCTGGGCAAGCACATCGGTGACGACCGGCGGCGTCATGCCTTTGGCACCGCGCCGGATCGCGGTGGCCGAGATCTTGTCCCGGCGCAGGATGCACCACGGGTAGATCCAGCCGCATTCGTCGCAGATCTGGCGCACCAGCATGCCGCCGAAATCGGTACCATGGAGCGTGTGCAGCCGTGCCCCGGGGTGACGCCGCTTGATCTCGGCGATCACACCCTGGAATCCTTTCGCGTAGTAGGTCTCGGAGTAAACGGCGACCTCGACCTTGTCGGCCATGCCGGCCTCGGCCAGCGCCAGTTCGATCAGCGCCACACGCGTTTCCGGCGGCAGGAAGACGTTTCCCGTCGGGAAATAGTCGACGTTGGAATCGGCCTTGTCGGTCTTCTCGTAGACCTGGAAGCCGTCCTTCAGGTGACCGACGCGGAGTTCGCCCTTGCGGAAGGCATCCACGTGCAGCTTCGGAACCAGCACCGGATGGATGATGACCTTGTCGAGCCCGCGTTCGTCGATCGCCGCCTGAATGATCGAAAGGTGGGTGTTGTGGAACGGATTGAACGTGCCGAAGTAGAGACCGATGCCGCCCCTGGGCGCCGCGACGGAACGCAGGTCCGACAGCAGGCCGATCAGAAACAGCGATCCGCCGAGGCCAAGGCCCAGGAAAAAGAAGCCTTCGCGCGCACCCGGCACCCCCGCCGTGCCCAGCGCCGCCAGGGTGACGTTGACCAGGATTCCGACCAGTGTGTTGCGATTGGCATCGCCCACGCCTCGCGCGACGAGGTAGCCGCCGAGGTACTGCGTTCCCTGCGACGCCAAAGTCGTGACGAGCGCAGCCCCGGCTATGCCGCCGACGGACGCCATCCCGAGCTGGTTGAGCGCACCCCCCCATAACATCAGCCAGAACATCACCAGGTTGAACGCCAACTGCGGGATGAATCGCCCGAGCCGGCCGGCCGTGACGAAGCCGAACCGATTGTTCGCCCAAAGTTCGGCCTTGTTACTGAGCTTTGCGTAGCTCGGCAGAAACACCCCGACGAAGATTGACACGCAGATCAGCGTGGGGTTAGCCCAACTGCTGTGCGCGTACGCATAGCTCAAGTATGTTAAAAGTCCGCCAAAGGCGGCCATGCGCGTCGACGGACTGCGCAGGTAACGACCGAATTTGCCGACGCGAACCGCGGCCGGCGTTGTTTTTCCGTTAGAGCCGATGGCGGCCACGGGTAGCACTCCTGTCTCGTTGCGAGCGTCGATCCGGATACTTACAACCGAAAAATCGACTGGCGAATACGTGAACTGGAGGTGCCGAAGGGTCCCGGCGCGGTCCGAAAAGCCGCCTAACCCCCTAAAATAAGACAGAAAACGACATTTCACCGATAATGGTATAGGATGTAGAACATGAAGCTCGCGTCAGATATGCGTGAGCGCAACTCTTATTGTATCGATTGTCACCATGGTCACGATCCCTCCGCGCAAGAACAAGGTGCCGAACATTCTCGGCGACTGGGATGACGTCCGTTTCTTCCTTGCGGTTGCGAAGACCGGAAGTTTCAGCGCCGCCGCCACCCAGTTGAACACCAAGCAGACGACCGTCGGTCGCCGCATCCAGGCGCTGGAGCGGCGTCTCGGCGCCAAGCTGTTCGACCGCCACCGCCACGGCATGGAAGTGACCCCGGCCGCCCGCGGCGTGCTCGTGCAGGCCGAGTCCATGATGTCGAACGCCACGGCAATCGAAAGGCACCTGGCCGGCCTCGACCGCGAGATGGCGGGAATCGTTCGCATCGCCGCAACCGAGGGCATTGCCGCCCACTGGCTGGTGCCACGGCTCGGCGTGCTGCGCCGCACCCATCCCGACATCATCGTCCAGGTGATCGCCGGCGACCAGGTGCTCGACCTCGCCACCCGCCAGGCTGACCTCGCCATCCGCTTCTTCCGTCCGACGTCGAACCAGCTGGTCGCCGCGCGCGTGGGTCAGGTCAACATGTCGATCTTCGCCGCGCCCTCCTACATCGAGCAGTACGGACTGCCGCAGAAGCTCGAGGACATGCGCGATCACCATGTCGTCGACCACACGACGCTGCACAGCCTGCCCGCCATGAAGCCGTGGAGCGAAGTGGTCGAGCGCAGTACCTCGGTTGTCCTGCGCACCAACTCCTCCTACGCCGCCATGGAGGCGGTGCAGACCGGCTACGGCATCTCGGTGTTCCCCGACTATATCGCCAAGTCGTCGAACCTGGTGGCTGCGCCGATCGATCTCAGGATCGTCCGCGACATCTGGCTGGTCAGCCACGAGGAGACCAATAAGGGCGCGCGCATCCGCACCGTGATCGACTATGTACGCGAGCAGTTCCGCCAGGACGAACGCGAGTGGTTCTCCACCACGCCGCGCAGCAGGTCGATGGCAGCCGCCTAAAGGGCAGCCGTCAACCTCTTCCAGATCGCCTCGATCTCGGCCTTGTCCCCCGGCTTGTAGGTCCAGTTCAGCCTGACTTCGTCGCCCGGGAAGCGCGGCAGGATGTGAACGTGGAGATGGGGCACGCTTTGCCCGGCGCCCACGCCATTGGACTGCAGAAGATTCACCCCGCTCGGTTCCAGCGTGGTCATCGCCGCCTTCGCCACGCGTTGTGCCGTCTTGGCGACCGCGGCCAGGACCTCGGGTGGAATGACGTCGATGGTCGGCCAGTGGCCCTTGGCGACCGCCAGCGCATGACCCGAGTTGACCGGATTGATGTCCATGAAGGCGATCGTCGCCTCGTCCTCGAGCAGCTTGAAGCACGGCAACTCGCCCACGACGATCCTGCAGAAGATGCAGCTGCCGTCTGTTGGATGGCTCATAGCGGTCTCTCCAGGGCGAGGCTGAGTTCGCGCAGCCTCTGAAAGGGCTGCGTGCCGGGCGTAAGGGCCGGATCCAAGCCCAGTCGCCCCAGTCTGGCAATGCCGTCGCGGCCGAACCGGTCGCGCAGCGATTGGACGACCCAGCCCTCGCTCTGGCGATGGCGCGCCACAGCCAGTCTGGCATCCGCAGCCAGGTGCTCCCGATGTGCCTCGAGTGCCGCGACCAGCCCGTCGATTCCGGCGCCGTTGCGCGAGGAAACGGCCAGGGTCCTCACTGGCCAGTCCCCGGCCTCGCCGGCGGTGGCGAGTGACAATGCACCCGCCACGTCGGCGCGCGCCCGTTCGGCCGGTGCGCCGACATCCGCCTTGGTGACGACGACCAGATGCGGGATCTCGACGATGCCCGCCTTCATGAACTGCAGCGAGTCGCCCGAGCCCGGCTGGACGCAGAAAACGACCGTGTCGGCGACGCCCGCCACGTCCGTCTCGGACTGGCCAACGCCCACCGTCTCGATCAGCACGCGGTCGAACAGGGCGCGCATGACGACCATGGCGGCCACCGTCTGGTCGGCCAGGCCGCCCAGGCGATCGCGGGCGGCCATGGAGCGGACGAAGCTGCCCTCGTCCGCCCCATCATGAACGATGCGCACCCGGTCGCCGAGCAGTGCGCCGCCGCTGGTCCGCGACGAGGGATCGACGGCGATCACGCCAACTGTCTTGCCGGAGCGTCGCCACGCCGCGACCAGAGCGGCGCAGAGGGAGGACTTGCCGACACCTGGCGGACCGGTGACGCCCACGACATGCGCCCGCGGCTCGCGCCATGCCGCATCGAGCAGCGCCTGCGAGGCTTCGCCGTCGGGATCGCGCTCCAGGCCGGCGAGGGCGGTGGCCAGGGCTCGCTTGCCGTCCGTGCGGAGCGCCGCCAGCGTCATTCGGTCTTGAGCGGACCGCCCAGCGCCGCCTGAGCCGCCGCCAGCCGCGCGATCGGCACGCGGTAGGGCGAACAGGAGACATAGTCGAGGCCGGCCTTGTGGCAGAAGAAGACTGAGGCCGGATCGCCGCCATGCTCGCCGCAGATGCCGAGCTTCAGGCTGTTGCGCACCTTGCGGCCGCGCTCCGTCGCGATCTCGATCAGCTCACCCACACCCTCGGTATCGAGGGAGGCGAACGGATCGTGCTCGAAGATGCCACGCTGCTGGTACTTCTCGAGAAACGAGGCCGAGTCGTCGCGGCTCAGGCCGAAGGTCGTCTGCGTGAGGTCGTTCGTGCCGAAGGAGAAGAACTCTGCCGACTCCGCGATATCGCCGGCGCGCAGCGCCGCGCGCGGCAGTTCGATCATGGTGCCGACGAGATATTCGAGTTTCTGACCCGACGCGGTGCTCACTTCCTCGGCGACCTGGTCGATCACTACCTTCATCAGGTCGAGCTCCTTCTTGGTTGCTACGAGGGGGATCATGATCTCCGGCACGACGGTCTTGCCGGCCTTTTTCTGAACCTCCGCCACGGCCTCGAAGATGGCGCGGGCCTGCATCTCGTAAATCTCCGGATAGGAGATGCCGAGACGCACGCCGCGATGGCCGAGCATGGGATTGAACTCATGCAGCTTGTTGGCGCGCTCCTCGATCTCCTTCACGTCGACCCCGAGGTCCTTGGCAACGACTTCCATCTCCTCCGCCGTCTTCGGCAGGAACTCGTGCAACGGCGGATCGAGCAGGCGGATGGTGACCGGCAGGCCCGCCATGATCTCGAACAGTTCCACGAAGTCCTGGCGCTGCATCGGTTGGATCTTGGCCAGTGCCACGCGCCGGCTCTTCTCGTCGTCGGCCAGGATCATCTGGCGCACGGCCACGATGCGGTCGCCGTCGAAGAACATGTGCTCGGTGCGGCAGAGGCCGATGCCCTCGGCGCCGAACTTGCGCGCCTGCGCGGCGTCGGTCGGGGTTTCGGCGTTGGTGCGGATGCCGAGCTTGCGGAACTCGTCGGCCCATTCCATGAGCTGGGCGAAGTCGCCGCTGAGCTCGGGCTGGACCGTCGGCACGACCCCCAGCATGATCTCGCCGGTGCCGCCATCGAGGGTGATGGTCTCGCCGGCCTTCACCACCGTGCCGCGCACGCTGAGCGTCCCGGCCTTGCCGTCGATACGCACGTCGCCAGCGCCCGCGACGCAGGGCTTGCCCATGCCGCGCGCGACCACGGCGGCGTGGCTGGTCATGCCGCCGGTCGAGGTCAGGATGCCCTCCGCGGCGTGCATGCCGTGGATGTCTTCCGGGCTGGTTTCACGCCGCACCAGGATGACCTTCTCGCCGGCGCGCGCCTGCTGCTCGGCGTCGTCGGCGCTGAACACGACCTTGCCTGAAGCCGCGCCCGGCGAGGCCGGCAGGCCCTTGGCGATCACCTTGCGGGCGGCCTTGGGATCGAGTGTCGGGTGCAGGAGCTGGTCGAGCGAGGCCGGCACGATGCGCGCCACGGCCTCACGCTTGTCGATCAATCCCTCGTGCACCATGTCGACGGCAATCTTGAGGGCGGCCTTGGCGGTGCGTTTGCCGTTGCGCGTCTGCAGCATGTAGAGCTTGCCGCGCTGGACCGTGAACTCGATGTCCTGCATGTCGCGATAGTGCTGCTCGAGCCGCTGGCGCACGCTGTCGAGCTGCTTGAACACTTCCGGCATGACCTCTTCCATGGCCGGCGCGTCGGATTTCTGGGCGAGCTTGCCCTGAACGGTCAGGTGCTGCGGCGTGCGGATGCCCGCGACCACGTCCTCACCCTGCGCGTTCACGAGATACTCGCCGTAGAACAGGTTGGTGCCAGTGGAGGGATCGCGCGTGAAGGCAACGCCGGTGGCGCAGTCCTCGCCCATGTTGCCGAACACCATGGCCTGGACGTTGACAGCCGTACCCCAGCTCTCGGGAATCGAATGCAGGCGTCGGTAGGTGATCGCCCGCTGGTTCATCCAGGATTCGAACACCGCGCCGACGGCGCCCCACAGCTGCTCGCGCGGCTCCTGGGGAAACGGCCTGCCGGTGCGCTTCTCGACCAGCTTCTTGTACTCGGCCACGACCGCACGCCAGTCGTCGGCCTTGAGGTCGGTGTCCATGGAAACGCCGAGATCCTCTTTCTTGATCTCGAGTGCCTCCTCGAAATAGTGATGGCCAACGTCGAGCACGACGTTGGAGTACATCTGGATGAAGCGGCGATAGCTGTCCCAGGCGAAGCGCTCGTCGCCCGACGACTTGGCGAGGCCCAGCACCGTCTTGTCGTTGAGGCCGAGGTTCAAAACCGTATCCATCATGCCCGGCATCGAGGCGCGGGCACCCGACCGGACCGATACCAGGAGCGGATTGGCTGCATCGCCGAACTGCGTGCCGACGACCTTCTCGACCTCGGCGAGCGCCTTCTCCACCTCGTCCGTCAGCTCGGCCGGATAGGTCTTCTTGTTGTCGTAGAAGTAGGTGCAGACTTCGGTGGTGATCGTGAAGCCCGGCGGCACCGGCAGGCCGAGGCTCGACATCTCGGCCAGGTTGGCGCCCTTGCCGCCCAGCAGGTTGCGCATGTCGGCGCGGCCCTCGGCCTTGCCATCCCCGAAACTGTAGACCCACTTGGCCATTCTTAGCCCTCGATCTTTGAGAAATCGGCCACGGTATCCATGGTGGCACGAATCTGGTTGAGCAGCTTCAGCCTGTTCAGGCGAACCTCCGGCCTGTCCGTCACGTTGACCGTGACCTTGTCGAACAGGGCGTCGATCGGCCCGCGCAGCCCCGCGAACGCAGCCATTGCCCCCGCGAAATCCTCGGCGGCGAGTGCCGGCTTCACCGTGCGCGCCACTTCTTCCAAGGCGGAAGCAACGGCTTTCTCCTCAGCTTGTTCCAGGAGTGCGGCCTCGGGTGCCCCCGCGATCCTGGCGGCGAGCGCCTTGTCCTTCTTTTCCTCGGCGCGAACGATATTGGCGGCGCGACCGTAGGCCGTCAGCAGGTTCCTGCCAGCCTCGGTGCCGAGGAAGGTCTGCAGTGCCTCGACCCGCGCCAGGAGGCGCACGAGATCGTCCTCGCCACCCAGCGAGACGACGGAGTCGACCACGTCGTGGCGCACGCCCTTCTCGCGCATCTGCACCTTGAGGCGCTCGGCGAAGAAGGCGAGCAGGTCGTCGGCCTTGAGGAACGGCTTGAGCGGCAGGCGCAGCTTGTTCTCGATCACGATGCGGATCACGCCGAGCGCCGCGCGGCGCAGCGCGAAGGGATCGCGCGACCCCGTGGGCTTCTCACCGATCGACCAGAACGACATCAGCGCGTCGAGCTTGTCGGCCAGCGCAACGGCGATCGACACCGGCGCCGTCGGGCAACGGTCGTTGGGACCGGCCGGCGTGTAGTGATCGCCTATCGCGTCGGCAACGGCCACCGGCAGTTTCTCGCCCAGTGCGTAGTAACGGCCCATGACGCCCTGCAGCTCGGGAAATTCACCCACCATGCCGGTCACGAGATCGGCCTTGCAGAGCCGCGCCGCCTGCTCGACCGCGGCCGCATCGGCGCCGGGAACGGATTTCGCGATCTCGCCGGCCAGCGCCACGATGCGCGCGACCCGCTCGGCCTGGGTGCCGAGCCTGGCGTGGAACACGACCTGGTTCAGCCGCGGCAGGCGGCTTTCCAAAGTCGCCTTGCGGTCCTGTTCCCAGAAGAACTTCGCGTCGGCGAGACGGCCGCGCAGCACGCGTTCGTTGCCGGCGACGATCGTCTTGCCGCCGTCACGCGCGACGTTGTTCGCCACCACGACGAAGCGGTTGGCCAGGGTGCCGTCGGCCTTGGACGTCGTGAAGAAGCGCAGATGCACCTTCATCGAGACGATCAGCACTTCCGGCGGGACGTCCATGAACTGGGCGTCGATGGCGCCCAGCATCGGCACCGGCCATTCCGTCAGGCCGGCCACTTCTTCGAGCAGGCCTTCATCCTCGTTCAGCTTGACCTGTGCCCCGGTGCAGAGCTTGCCCGCCCCCTCGAGGATGATCGCCTTGCGTTCGGCGGCGTCCAGGATGACATGCGCCTCACGCAGCCTGGCCGCGTAGTCGGAGAAGCTCGCAACCTCGAACATGCCCTTGGACAAGAAGCGATGGCCGCGAGTCGTGGCACCAAACGGGATCGGCGCCATCCGGCCGCCCGGTGAAACCTCGCCTTTCAGCACCTTGCCGTCGAACAGCGCGACGATGGATTGAAGCGGGCGCACCCAGTGCATTGTGCTGCTGCCCCACTTCATCGACTTGGGCCAGGGCAACGCCTTCAGCGCGGCATCGATCACCGCCCCGAGCGCGTCGGCCGTCGGCCCACCCTTCTTGGTGATCACGGCGAACCAGAACTCACCCTTGCCGGTGTCGCGCTTCTCTGCCTGGTCGAGCGAAGCGAGGCCGGCGCCTTTCAGGAAGCCCTGCACGGCCTGGTCGGGCGCGCCAACGCGCGGCCCGCGTCTTTCCTCGCTGACATCATCCTGGATGGCCGGGATGCCCTCGACCACCAGCGCGAGACGCCGCGGCGTCGCGAAGGCCTGGGCCTTCTCGAAGCCGATGCCCGCGCCCTTCAGCCCGTCACAGATCAATCGCTTCAAGTCTTCAGCCGCACGCGTCTGCATGCGCGCGGGAATCTCTTCCGACAGGAGTTCGAGAAGAAGCTCGGCCATCTTCAGGCGGCCTTCTTCTGCGTCGCCAGCCACGCTTCGCAGCAGGCCTTGGCGAGTTCGCGCACACGCAGAATGTAGCTCTGGCGTTCCGCCACGCTGATCACGCCGCGGGCATCGAGCAGGTTGAAGGCGTGCGATGCCTTGATGCACTGCTCGTAAGCCGGCAACGGAAGCCTCTTCTCGACCAGCCGGCCGCATTCCTTCTCGGCGTCGGCGAAGTGGCGAAACAGCATCCCGGTGTCGGCATGTTCGAAATTGTAGGCCGACTGCTCCCGCTCGTTCTGCAGGAACACGTCGCCATAGGTCAGCGGCACGTCCGAGTCGGCGCGATTGTACGGCAGCTCATAGACCGACTTCTTGTCGAACAGGTACATGGCCAGCCGCTCGAGACCGTAGGTGATCTCGCCGGCGACAAGGTCGACCTCGATGCCGCCCACCTGCTGGAAGTAGGTGAACTGCGTGATCTCCATGCCGTCGCACCAGACTTCCCAGCCCAGTCCCCAGGCCCCCAGCGTCGGGCTCTCCCAGTCGTCCTCGACGAAGCGGATATCGTGCAGCGTCGTGTCGATGCCGATCGCCTGCAGCGAGCCCAGGTAGCGTTCGAGGATGTCGGGCGGTGACGGCTTCAGGATGGCCTGGAACTGATAATAGTGCTGCAGCCGCATCGGGTTTTCGCCATAGCGACCATCGCCGGGGCGGCGCGACGGCTGCACGTAGGCCGCGTACCAGGGTTTCGGGCCGAGCGCGCGCAAGGTCGTCGCTGTGTGGAAGGTGCCGGCCCCCATCTCCATGTCGAACGGCTGGAGGATCAGGCAGCCCTGGGCCGCCCAGTAATCCTGCAGGGTGAGAATGAGTTCCTGGAAGCACGTCGGCTTGCCGCGTGCTGCTGAGGGGTTCGACACCGTTATTCCCCGAAGCTCAGAAGGCCTTTGATTTCCGCGACTTAGGCTGTTGTTGCGGTGCGGCAAAATAGGTTCCACCCCCTACCCGGTCAAGGCTGGCGGTGCGCCATCGCCTCACACCCGTGCATGCCCGCATTGGCCGCACTTTTCGGCAGTGGTCGGAATATAGGCACCGCAGGCGGCACATTGGACGGTATCCTCGATCACCACAGGCTTGCGCACCGGTGCTGCGGGCGGCGGCTCGGGCCGAGCGGGCGGCGGCGCAGGCGTCGGCGGGTGCTGGGGCGGGACCGCATTGCCCGTGAAACGGTCGAAAAGGCCCTTCCAGTGCCGGAAAGTCCTGTACGCACCATAAATAGCGACGCCGAACAGCAGGATCTTGAGCAGGAAACCCATGCGGCCTTTTGCGGTTCCTGCACAACACGGTCAAGCGGGCTATAGGTAGGCGATGAGTGGAACGGAGGATCGGCCGCTCGACCTTTTCGTGGTCGGGGGCGGCATCAATGGCGCGGGCATCGCCTGCGACGCGGCGGGGCGGGCGCTCAAGGTCGGCCTCTGCGAGATGAATGATTTCGCCAGCGCGACCTCATCGAAGGCGACCAAACTCATCCATGGCGGCCTGCGCTACCTGGAAACCTACGAATTCCGCCTGGTCCGCGAGGCGCTGCAGGAGCGCGAGGTGCTGCTGGCCAAGGCGCCGCATCTGTCGTGGCCGCTACGCTTCGTGCTGCCGCACGAACCGCACCTGCGGCCGCGCTGGATGCTGCGGCTCGGCCTCTGGCTCTACGACCATCTCGACTGGCACATGACCCTGCCCAAGTCGATCGCAGTCGACCTGCCGGGATCGAAATTCGGCGCCGGTCTCAAGCCCAGCTTCCGGAAGGGCTTCGTCTATTCGGACGCCTGGGTGGACGATGCGCGGCTCGTGATCTCCAACCTGAAGTCGGCGCGCGAGATGGGTGCGAAGATCTACGCCCGCCACCGCTGCGTCTCGGCCCGCCGCAGCAGCGACGGCAAACTGTGGAACATCGAACTCGAAGGTGCCGGTGGTGCTCCGGTACATCTCAGGGCGCGCGGGCTGGTGAACGCCGCCGGCCCCTGGGTGAAGCATTTCCTCGATGAGCAGACCGAGATCCGGACGCCCAAGCGCGTGCGCCTGGTGAAGGGCAGCCATATCATCGTGCCGCGTCTCTACGAGGGCGATCACGCCTTCATCCTGCAGAACAGCGACAACCGCATCGTGTTCGTCATTCCCTACGAACGCGACTTCTCACTGATCGGCACCACCGACATCGCGGTCGAGGACGGCGAGCATCCGGTCTGCTCGCCCGAGGAGATCACCTATCTGTGCGACGTCGCCAGCCGCTACATGGCCAGGCCCGTGCGTCCGGAAGACGTGGTCTGGACCTATTCCGGCGTCCGCCCGCTGTTCGACGACGGCGACGACAACCCCTCGAAGGTGACGCGCGACTATCATCTCGAAGTCGATGGCTCGCCGCAGGACAAGGCTCCCATCCTCTCCGTGTTCGGAGGCAAGATCACGACCTACCGCCGGCTGGCGGAGCATGCGCTGCGGGACCTGCAGCCCTTTTTCCCGCGCATGGGCGGCCCCTGGACCGATAGCCGCGCGCTCTACGACGGCGAGATGGCGGACGCGCCGACCTTCGAGCAGGCCTTCGACAGGTTCGTGGACGGCGCCGCCGCCAGCAAGCCGGGCCTGCCCAAGGAACTCGTGCGCATCCTGGCCCGCCGCCACGGCTCGGGCATCGAGGATCTGCTGGAGCATGTGAAGACCGTGGCCGATCTCGGCCGGCACTTCGGCGGCTCCCTCTATGAGGTCGAGGTCCGCCATCTCGTGCGCGACGAATGGGCGGTCGAGGCCGAGGACATGCTGTGGCGGCGCACCAAGGAAGGCCTGCACATGACGGCCGGCGAACGCGAAGCATTCGCCGTCTGGATGGAAGAGCAGAGGCCCAACTTCACATAACTTTACCTCCAGTCCGGGCACGCTCGGCGCCCTCGGTCCGTACGTCAGGAACCACCCCTTGTTCGGTGAGGTTCCCGATGTCCATTCGCTCCCTGCTCCTGCCTTCCGCCCTCGTGCTGGCGGCGGGCTTTGCCTTCACCACCCCTGCCTCGGCCTTCGATCTCTTCGATGAAGACGACATGATCGAGCTCGCGCAGGCCACTCCGCCGGCCCCGCCGCCCCCTCCAGGTCCGCGGGGCGAGCGGGCCCCCGGTGAGCGAGGCGCCGCTCGCGTCGAGCGCAGCTTCTCGCCCAGGTCGATGTGCCTCGACATGGCCGCCCGCCGCATCGGCGATCGCGCCTACCTCAAGGCCCGGCTGGAGCTGAAGCCCGAGCAGATGACGGCCTGGAATGCCTTCGAGAAGGTGGCCGACGAGGCCAGCGCCAAGTCGATGGCGCGTTGCCAGACCCTGCCGGCCGAGATGAAGGAGCGCCCGACTTATCTCGAGCGCCTGACGATGGAAGAGGACGTCATGAAGGCCCGCATCGCCACGATCGAGGCGGTCAAGCCGTCGCTGACGGCGCTGGTCGCCGTCCTGACGCCGGAGCAGAAGGCGATCCTCGACCGTCCGCGTGGCGGCTTGGGCCATCATGGCGGTCCTGCGATGGGCCGCCCCGGCCCGCGCTGACCTCTACCAGTCGCTGTGGCGGACGATCTTCATCAGGTCGTCCGCCATGGTGAGGGCGGTGAGGACGCCGGTCTTGGGATTGTCCGGCATGGCCCGCCCCAGCCGCTCGAGCTTCAGCTCGCCTGAATCGGAGACGACCTCCAGCTTGCTGGCATTGGTGCCGGGCGGCAGGGTCGGATCGGCTACCAGCTCGATCTCCGTCTTGTCGAGACCCGCGCCACAGAGCGCCACCGTGACCGCCAGATTGGCATTCTTCGGATAGAGTCGGCCCGCATCCGCGGGCGAGCCGCGGAAGATCACGGTCGGTTCCTTGATCGATGGCAGGTCGAACTCGGTCTCGGCCGGCGTGCCGGTCCAGGCATGCGGCGGCTTGATCGAGATGTATTTCACCCGCTCCAGCGTCCCCAGCCGCATGGCGAGCAACCCGTCCAGGCCGGCGATGGCGCCGGACGGCAGCCGCAGACGCGCGCCGGCCTTTTCCGCCGCCTTCAGATGCTTCTTCCACAGCACCGGGTCGCCGTAGGCGCCGGTGGCGATCACCATGAAGTCGATGCCCTTCTTCAGAACGGTCTCGCCCCAGTCGCGCACCGCCTGCTGGCTCGCCGCCTCGACCACGACGTCGGGCTTGAGTTTCAGCAGCGCTTTCAGGTCATCGACGACGGCGACCTTCTTGCCGAGCTTCTTCTGGGTGGCCGCGACCCTGCCCTTGCGCACTAGGACACCCACGATGTCGATCGGCGGCTTTTTCTCGCGAAACACGTCGAACAGCATCTGGCTGATGGCGCCATAGCCGATCAGTGCGATTTTCAGCCGCTTTTGCTTAGCCATTTGTCCCCCGCTGGCTGGATTTGCCGCCGACTATAACGGGCAGGCTCGGCCCTTGCGACCCACCGGGGCGGCCGCTATAACCCCGGCCTCGCCGCGGGCCGGAGTCCGTAAAACCTGACGGAGCGTAGCTCAGCCTGGTAGAGCACTAGCTTCGGGAGCTAGGGGCCGGAGGTTCGAATCCTCTCGCTCCGACCAATCGGCGAGACGAACGGCGCGCAGCAATGCGCGCCGTTTTCGTTTTCACGCCACCAGCGGAAAGTGGCAGGCAACCTCGCGGCCGGGCGCGATCGCGCGCAGCGGCGGCACGTCGGAGGCGCAGCGCGGCTGGGCATGCGGGCAGCGCGTGCGGAATCGGCAGCCGGAGGGCGGGTCGAGCGGCGACGGCGGGTCGCCGGGCTTCAGTTTCGTATCTCCCAGCGGGACGTCCGGATCGGGCACCGGAATCGCGGCCATGAGTGCGGCTGTATAGGGATGCGCCGGCGTCGCGAACAGCGAGTCCGAATCGGCCACCTCGCAGAGCCGGCCGAGATACATGACGGCGACCCGGTCCGACACCGACTTCACCACCGCGAGATCGTGGGCGATGAACAGGAGCGTCAGGCCGAAGCGCGCCTTCATGTCCTCCAGCAGGTTGACGATCTGCGCCCGGATCGAAACATCGAGCGCCGAGACCGGCTCGTCGCACACGATCAGGCTGGGTTCGAGCACCAGCGCACGCGCGATGGCGATGCGCTGGCACTGGCCGCCGGAGAATTCGTGCGGCCTGCGGTTCCACACGAGATCGGGATCGAGGCCGACCGCCTCCATGACGGCACGCACACGGCGGGAGCGCTCGGCGGCATCGGACACGCCCGACACGATCAGCGGCTCGGCGATGATCTCGGAGACCTTGCGGCGCGGATTGAGCGAGGCGATCGGGTCCTGGAAGATCATCTGCAGGCGCGGCCGCACGGCGCGCAGCGCCTGGCCGCGCATCTTCGTGAGGTCCTGGCCGTCGAACAGCACCGCGCCCGCCTTGGGCGGCGGCAACTGCAGCAGCGCGCGCGCCAGCGAGGATTTTCCGGAGCCGGATTCGCCGACGAGGCCCAGGGTCTCACCCTGTTTCACCGATAAGGTGACGTCGCTGACGGCATGGACGTGACGGCCGCCGCCGACCGGATACTCGACCACGAGGTTCTGGATGGCGAGGAGATCGCTCATGCGCCAACGCCCCCTTCAACACCCCGGGGATGGAAGCAGGCATAGCCGCGCGAGGCTTCCCACGTCAGTACCGGCTGCTGCTCGTCACACTGCGTCGTGCGGTAGCTGCAGCGCGGCGCGAAGGAACAGCCGCCGCTGCGACGCGCGAGATCGGGCGGCCGGCCGGGAATGGCGCTGAGCCGCGAATGCGTGGGATCGGTGAGGCGCGGGAGCGAACGCAGCAGCGCCTCGGTGTAGGGCATGCGCGGCGAGCGGAAGATCTCGCGCGTCGCGGCCGCCTCCACGGCGCGGCCGGCATACATGACCATGATGTCGTCGGCGCGGCCGGCGGCCACGCCGAGATCGTGGGTGATCAGAATCATCGCCATGCCGCGCTGACGCTGCTCGCGCTGCAGCAGGTCGAGAATCTGGCGCTGCACGGTGACGTCGAGCGCCGTGGTCGGCTCGTCGGCGATCAGGAGCTTGGGCGCGCAGGCGATCGCGATGGCGATGGCCACCCTCTGGCGCATACCGCCCGACATTTCGTGCGGATACTGCCGCGCGCGGCGTTCCGGCTCGGGGATGCCGACCTCGCTCAGCAGCTCGACGGCGCGGCGCGCGGCGGCCTTCGAATCCAGCCCGCGGTTAAGGCGCAGCCCTTCCCCGATCTGGCGGCCGATCTTCATCACCGGATTGAGCGAGGTCATCGGATCCTGGAACACGATACCGATCTCGGTACCCAGGACGCCGCGGAACTCGCGCGGCGAGAGGCCGCGAAGATCACGCCCCTCGAAGAGGACCTGGCCCGCCACGCCGGCGCCCGATCCTGCGCCGACCAGGCCGATCAGCGAGCGCACCAGCACCGACTTGCCCGATCCGGACTCGCCCACGATGCCGAGCGTGCGCCCCTCGTGCAGGTCGAACGACACGCCGTCGACGGCGCGCAACGGCCCGCGCGCCGTGGAGAAGCTCACCTCGGCGTTGCGCACCGACAGGAGCGGCGCCTGGCTCTTCGCCTGGCCGCTCACAGCGCCGACCTCCGCGGATCGACCATGTTGCGCACCATGTCGCCCACGAAGTTGAGCGACAGGACCGTGGCGAACATCACCGCGGCCGGAATCAGCGCGGTATGGGGCGCTACGTCGAGCGCCTCGCGCCCGTCGGCGATCATGCCGCCCCAGCTCGGCTGCGGCGCCGGGATGCCGAGCCCCAGGAAGGACAGCGCGCCTTCCGCCACGATGATCACGCTGATCGCCACCAGCCAGAAGGCGAACATCGGCGGCAGGAGGTTGGGCAGGATCTCGCGCGTCAGGATGCGCCAGTCGCTGGCGCCGACGGTGCGGGCGGCCAGCACGAAGTCTCGATTGGCCCAGGCCAGGGTATTCGCCCGCGACACCCGTGCTGCGGCGGGTATCGACAGGATGCCCAGCGCCAGGGTGACGTTGAACAGGCTCTGCCCGAGATAGGCGGTGAAGGTGAGCGCCAGCACCAGCGACGGGAAAGCGAGCAGGATGTCGATGAAGCCGACCGCCAGCAGGTCGACCTTGCCGCGGAAATAGCCGGCGCTCATGCCGATCGCGCCGCCCACCAAAAAGCCGAGGAACGGTGCGCAGATGCCGACGATCAGCGAGGTGCGCGCGCCGTAGATCACGCGCGAGAGCATGTCGCGGCCGAGATTGTCGGTGCCCAGCAGGAACTCGGCCGAGGGCGGCTTGCGGCGCAGGATCAGTTCCTGCGCCGACGGATCGGGCAGCCCGATCCAGTCGGCGGTGATCGCCAGGAAGACCACGAGCAGCAGCCAGCCCAGCGGCAGGGCGAGCGCCCAGCGCCAGCGGCGGCGCGGCCCCGTCGCGGCGATGGCGGCGACCTTAGCTGCGGAAGCGGACATGACGCACCCTCGGGTCGAGCACGGCATAGAGCATGTCGACCAGGAAGTTGATGACCACGAAGCCGACCGCGATGAAGGCCACGGTGCCCTGCACGAGGATCAGGTCGCGGTTGAAGATGCCGCCCAGCAGCAGACGGCCGACGCCCGGCAGCGCGAAGATCTGCTCCACGATCACCGCGCCGCCGATCAGCCCTCCGATGTTGAGGCCGAGGATGGTGATCAGGGTGAACGACGAGGGCCGCAGCGCGTGCTGCAGCAGGACACGCCACTGCGGCAGGCCCTTGGCCCGCGCCAGCAGGATGAAGTCCTCCTTGAGCGTGGTCAGCAGGTCCGAGCGCAGCACGCGCATCAGCACTGTCCACTCGATCAGGCCCAGGGTCAGCGACGGCAGGATCATCGATTCGAGATTGTCCCACAGTCCTTCGGACATCGGCGTGAAGCCGGTCGCCGGCAGGAGGTCGAAGGTCACGGAGAAGAGATAGATCAGGACAATGCCCAGCATGAAGTTGGGCATCGCGAGAAATCCGAAGGCAGCCGAGGCGGAGATGCGATCGAACAGGCCGCCGGGGCGCCGCACCGAGAGCAGCGCCACCGGGATCGCGATGCCGAGCGCGATGAGCTGGGCCATCACCATGAGCTGCAGCGACACCGGCAGGCGGTCGAGGATCGCCTGCACCACCGGCTCGCCACTGCGGTAGGAGCGGCCGAGGTCGCCCGACAGCGCCGAACCGAGCCAGTCGAAGTATCGAACCAGCATCGGCCGGTCGAGGCCGAGGTCGGCGCGCAGGCCGGCAATGTCCTGGGGCGTCGCCAGGTTCCCCAGGATCACGATCGCCACGTCACCCGGCAGGATGTTGACGATCGTGTAGGTCAGCAGGGTGACGCAGAACAGCACGACCACCAACCGCACCAACTGGCGTACCAGCCATGGCATCGGGAACGCCTACGCTACTCTCAGCACCGCCCCTATTTCGTCAGCCACGCGCCCTCGACCTGCACCGCGCCGCCGCGCAGGGCCGGAATCCCGTGCACATTGGCGCGGGTGATCGCGAAGTCGATGTTGCTGCCGGACCACAGCCAGACCGCGTCGTCGTTCAGGATCTTGATGAGGTCGCAGTACGCCGCCTTGCGCTTGTTCTCGTCGAGGCTGGTGCGGCCGACCAGGAGCAGGCGATCGACCTCGGCGTTGTTGTAGCCGGAAAAGTTGATCGGGCTCTTGGAATGGAAGTTGGCGAACATCTGCGGATCGACGTCGGCGAGGTCGATGATGCGCCAGCCGGTGACCTGGAAGTCGCGTGTCAGCGCCTCCTTCACGAGCTGCGTCTGGTCGACCGGCTTGATCTCGACGTCGATGCCGGCCTTCTTCATGTCGGCCTGGAAGACCTGGGCGCCCTCGCGGCCGCGCGGCGACGCCGTGACCGTCATGGTGAGCTTCACCGGCTTGCCGTAGTCCGCAATCAGCTTGCGCGCGGCGGCCGGATCGTACTTCAGCGCGCCGGTATCCTTGCACTCGATCCCCGAGCTCGGGCCGTAGGGATCGTCGTAGACGGGACGAAGACCCTGGGTCAGGACGGCGGCGTTGGCCTTGCGGTTCAGCGCCATCGAGACGGCCTGGCGCACGCGCTTGTCGTTCAGCGGCTCCCGCTGGGTGTTGAGCGGAATGACCAGCGCGCCGCTGCCCACCCATTGCAGCACGCGCAGGTTCTTGTCCTTCTTCGCCTTGACGATGTTCTCCGCGCGATCCTCCCAGATCACCTGGACGTCGCCCTTCACCAGGCTGGCGTAACGGGCGTCGGAATCCGGCAGCGGTCGTACCGTCACGCGGTCGAGGTAGGGCTTGTCCTTGTCCCAGTAGTTGGGGTTGCGCTCCGCGACCAGCCGGTCGGCGGCGCGCCATTCCTTGAAGACGAACGGACCAGTGCCGACGGGATTGCGGTTGTAATCGGCACCCTTCTCCTGGGCGATCTTCACCGGGATGATCAGCGTCGTGACGGTCGGCTGCGCCAAGGTCCGGGGCAGGGCCGCGTTGGGGCCGCGCATCCTGAAGACCGCCGTCAGATCGTCCGGCGCCTCGACCTTCTCGATGGCGAGATAGGCGCGCCCAGCGAAGCGGTTGGCCGGATCGAGCAGCCGGTTGAAATGGTCGGCCACGGCCTGGGCGGTGAACGGCGTGCCGTCGTGCCATTTCACGTTCGGACGGATCTTGGCCGTCCAGACGCTGCCATCCTCATTGGGCGTCATTGACAATGCGAGCGCCGGTATGAGGTTGCCCTTGTCGTCGAGCCGCATCAGCGTCTCGTAGAAGAGCGAGGCCGCGGTCACGGTCGAATTCGAGTAGACGCCCGCCCGGATCGGATCGAAGCCTTCAAAGTCACTTTCGACCCCGATCGTCAGTGCGCCGCCGCGAACGGGTGCAGGCGCCTGGGCGAAGGCCGGAACTGCGAAAGCCGCGGCGAGCGCCGCCGCCAGACCGAATCTGCGTGAAAACAGTGCCATTCAGGCCCTCCCATGGATCGCGCCGTTGACCGGCATCAACTCTATGGGCGGGAAGATAACGCGATGGTTGCCGCAAGCCTAGAGGATTGCGGCGTTCCTGAAGTTCCGCAGGCTACATGCAGTAGGCTTGGGCCGCGACGACCGCGTTCAGGCCCTGCATTTCCTGCGGCGAGAGATTCGACGGGTTGAGCAGATTGCCGCTCACGCTCACCGACTGGTTCGACTTGCGCAGGCCGAGGATCGCGTTCGCGCGCTGGTCGGCCGGGATGCGCGCGATGATGCACTGACACATCTTTTCGGAGGCCGTGACCATGCATTCGGCCATGAGTTCGTCGGCACGCGAGGCGGACGAAAAACCCAGGGTCAGGACGAGAGCGGCAAATCCGGCGGCGATGATACGCATGCAAATCTCCATGGATGGCGCATCCTACACCGTCTCTCAGGTCACCAGCCAGTTCCTCAGAAGGCCGAACAGGCCGGTCAGGAAGAGGATTGCGAGCGCGACGTTGCGGTAGAGCCGCTCGCTGGCAAGACCGTGGAACAGCCGCCCGCCGGCCCAGGCTCCCAGCACCATGACCGGGAACAGCACGACGGCGCGCACCAGCGCGTCGGCACCGGCAACGCCGGTGGCCAGCACGATCACGATCAGCAGGAACTGCGTCAGGAAGTAGTAGGTGACGATGTTGGCGCGGTTGACCTGCGGCGGATCGTTGCCTGACAGGAGGTAGAGCAGCACCGGCGGGCCACCGACGCTGGTCGTCGCCATCATCGCGCCCGAGATGGCGCCCACGATCACCGTCGCCACGGTCGAGCGCCGGCCGGTGTATTTCCAGCCCGTCCACATCAGGAGCACGAAGGCCACGATCACGGCCGATACCGAGGTCACGATCGTGCCCTTGTCGACGCTGGCCAGCAGCCAGACGCCCGCCGGCATAGCGAGACACGCCGCGATGCTCATCGGCATCAGCACCTTCCAGTCGGCATGCCGCCGCACCTGCGGGAAGAGCTGCAAGGAGACGACCAGCTCGATGGCGACCACCGTCACCACCATCTCGGCCGATCCGAACAGGATCGCGAAGATCGGCGCCATCAGCATGGCCGAGCCGAAGCCCGCGAACCCGCGCATCAGCCCCGCGACCAGCGTGACGCCGAGCGCGGTCCACAGGCCGGTCTCGGCGAACAGGGATTGGATGTAGGGGAGCATGAGGCGACGGACTCGATCGGATTGAAGACGTTCGACGACACTGATCCGCGGCCCGAAGGCGGCGGATCAGCGAATAACTCGAAGCGTCGTAAGTCGCATCATGATGGCCGGAGTGTCGACGATGGCGAAAGAGTCGTCAACAACACAAGCCGACTAGCGCCTTGCCTGCCCTTCTCCGGTCTTGTCGCGCAGGCGGCGCATGCCGCGCAGCCAGCGGTCGCGGTCGAGCTTGCGCACCATATATTCCTTCACCTCGGGATGCGGCAGGATCAGGAAGCGCTCCTCGTCCATCGCCTCGATCACCGTCTGCGCCACCGCGTCGGTGTTGATCACGCCGTCGACGGAAGCCGCCGTCGCGCCGGCCATGCGCAGCATATTGGTATCGACGGCCTGCGGGCACAGCACCGAGACCCGGATGCCGCGGTCGCCGTACTGGATGGAAAGATGCTCGGCCAGCGCCACGGCGGCGTTCTTGGTGACGCCGTAGGGCGCTGAGCCCATCGAGGCCAGCAGGCCGGCCGCACTCGCGGTGTTCAGCAGATAGCCCTCGCCGCGCTTCAGCATCTGCGGCACCAGCGCCCGCGCGGCGTAGACGTGCGCCATGACGTGGATCGCCCAGGAATCGGCCCAATCCTTGTCGGTTGCATCCTCATGACCGCCGCGGCCGATGCCGGCATTGGAGAAGAAGATGTCGATCTCACCATACTTCTTCTCTGCTTCGGCGATGAGACGCTTCACCTCGGACTCCTGGCCGATGTCACCCGCCACCGCGAGGGCACCAATGTCGCTCGCGACCTTCTCGAGCCGTTCGGCATCCCGGTCGGCCACGACCAGCCCCTTGGCGCCTTCCTTCGCAAAGCGCCGCGCGATCGCCTCGCCGATGCCGCCCGCCGCGCCAGTGACGACGCAGACCTTGCCCTTGACCTTCATGTCAGCCCCACGATTGCTCGATCAGATCGATGTACTGCGCCTTGGTCGGCTGGCGCGGCGTCGAGAGGTGGCAATGGTCGCCCATCGCGCCCTCGGCGATCTTCTCGATCGTGTCCTGCGCCAGCCCCGCCGCCCCAAGGCCCTTCGGGATGCCGAGCCGCTCGTTGAGCGCCGACACCGCGTTGGCCACGCCGTCGGCGCTGGCCTCGCTTTCGGGCAGGCCCATCACCTGCGCCACCCGCTTGAACTTGTCGCCCACCGCCGGTTCGTTGAAGCGCAGCACCGCCGGCAGATAGATCGCGTTCAAGGTGCCGTGATGCAGGCGATAACCCTTGAGTCCGCCGGTCGGATGCGAGAGTGCGTGCACGGCACCCAGCCCTTTCTGGAACACCATGGCACCCTCCATGGCGGCCACCGCCATATTGTAGCGGGCCTCGCGATCCTGCCCGTCCTTCGTCGCGCGTTCGACGTACGTCCAGGCCTTTTCCAAACCATCGAGTGCGATCGCATCGGCCGGCGGGTTGAAGACGTTGGCGAGGTAGCATTCGATATTGTGGGTGAAGGCGTCCATTCCGGTACCGGCCGTGAGATGCGGCGGCAGGCTCATCGTGAGTTCGGGATCGATCAGCGCCAGCCGCGGAATGAGGTACGGACTGCCGATCGCCAGCTTTCGCCCGGAATCCATGATGATGACGCCGCCGCGGCTCACCTCGCTGCCGGTGCCCGACGTTGTGGGAATCGCGACCATGGGCGCCACCGCCGCCGTGATCTTGCCCGCCCCGCCCTCGACGAACGAATAAGCCTGCAGCGACGGGCCGGGATGTGTCGCCATCAGCGCGACGGCCTTGGCAAGATCCATGGGCGAGCCGCCGCCGATGGCGATGATGCCGTCGCAGCCCTCCTCCTTGTAGACCTTGAGCGCGTCGCGCATGGCCGCTTCCGTCGGATTCTCCGGCGTCTCGTCGTAGATCGTGATCGGCATGTTGCCGGGCAGCTGCTCCTTGACCTTGGCCCACAGGCCGGCCGCGATGACGCCCTTGTCGGTGACGATCAGGGGGCGGCGCATGCCCATCAGCTGCAGCTCGGACTCGAGCAGCTTCAGCGCGCCGAAGTCGAACTGGATACGGGTCAGGTAGGTGATCAGGGCCATGTACTCTTTCCTCTCGATTTTGCGCCGAGCCTACGCGAGAACCTGCGCATGAGCGACACCCTCATCCTGCGCGCCGGGACCGCCGGCGATGCCGCCGCGATCGCCCACGTGATCGCGGCCTCCTTCGAGCAGTATCGTGGCAAGCTCAACCCGGAATCCGGCGCCTTCCGGGAGACCGCCGACGGCATCGCTGCCGAACTCACCAGGGGCGCCGGCGCGATCGTCGCGGAGCGGAATGGCGAGATGCTGGGCTGCGTGCTCGTTGAAGAGCAGGAAGGCGATCTCTATTTCGGCCGGCTCTCCGTCATGCCTTCGGCGCGCGGCCAAGGCCTCGCGAAGCAGTTGGTCGATGCGGTCGAGGCCGAGGCACGCCGTCGCGGCCTCCCCGGCGTCCGCCTGGGTGTACGCGTCGTCCTCGCCGGCAACCAGCGCCTGTTCCAGGCGCTCGGCTACCGCGAGACGTCGCGGGAGGCCCATCCAGGCTTCGACCATCCGACCTCGATCAACATGCGCAAGCCGCTGCCCTGATCGGAGACCGGGAATTATCCCTGCCCGCGCGCCAACGACGCGACCGATTGACCGTTGAGCAACCGGGGCTCCGGTCTGCTAATCTGAGAGGCATGAGCAGCCGCACCCCCCTCACCGGTCCGTCCGTCTGGCATGGCCAGGACATCAAGAATTCCACGCGCTGGATTCGCACCCTGACGCCCGATGGCGTCGATGAGCTCGACGCCGCCCTCAAGGGCCTGCGCGGCATGGAATGGTCGGAGATCACGCGCGGCGACTTCCACCTGCCGACGCTGGACGAGCTGTTCGACGACATCGCCGACGAGCTGGAGAATGGCAGCGGCATCGTGAAGCTGCGCGGCATTCCGGTCGACCGCTACAGCGAGGAGGACCTTCGCCGTCTCTACTTCGCCATCGGCACGCATGTCGGCACGCCGGTGTTTCAGAACCGCAGCGGCGAGCTGATGCGCGCCATCCGCGACGAGGGCGCCCATGTCGGCCGCACCTACGGCGAGACCAAGGACGAGAAGGGCTCGACCTTCCTCTCCTCCTATGCCCGCACCCTCACCAACGGCGCGTTGCGCTTCCACACCGACCGCACCGACGTCGTGACCCTTCTATGCGTACGCCAGGCGCGCGCCGGCGGCGTCAGCAAGCTCGCGTCGACGCCCGCCATCCACAACGCGATGCTGGAGCGCCGGCCCGACCTGCTCGAACTGCTGTTCCAGGATTACTGGCGCAGCCGGTTCGGCGAGGAGGGCACCAAGAAGGACGGCGAGGCGACGACGCGCGAGACCGCCTATCCGCTGCCGATCTTCGGCCTGCGCGACGGCAAGTTCACGTCCCACTATTCGCTGACCTTCATCGAGGCGGCGCAGATGGCCCCCGGCGTCCCGAAGCTCACCGACGCCCAGCGCGAGGCGATCGACGTGCTGATGCAGACTGCCGAGGAACTCTGCTTCGAGATGACGCTCGAGCCCGGCGACCTGCAGCTCATCAACAGCCACGTCACCTATCACGGCCGCACGCCGTTCGAGGATGACGCCACGAGCGGCCACGACCGCCTGCTGCTGCGCCTCTGGCTCACCATGCGCAACAATCGGCCCCTGCCCCACGGACATGAAATCCTGTGGCAGGAAATCGAAGCCGGCCGCCCGCGCGGCGGCATCCGCCAGATCGAACTCTAGCTGGGGGCGCGCCACAGGAGTGGCGCGCCCCAGCGATGAGTAGTTGACTAGGAAACCGCTTTTATTTAGTTTCCTAGTCAACAAATGACTTCCGATCTCGAAACTCATCTCGGCTACTGGCTGCGCTTCGTGTCCAACCATGTCTCGCATTCCTTCAGCCTCAAGCTGCAGGCGCGCGGCGTGACGGTGGCCGAATGGGTCGTCCTGCGCGACCTGTTCGACGGCGACCACGTCCCGCCCAGCGCCCTCGCCGACCGGCTGGGCATGACCCGGGGCGCCATCTCCAAGCTGGCCGACCGGCTGATCGCCAAGGACCAGATCGAGCGCACGGCCTCTACTGAGGACCGGCGGCAGCAGACGCTGGCGCTGACCGCGGCGGGACGGGAGCTGGTGCCGGCGCTATCGGCGCTGGCCGACCGCAACGACGCGGAGTTCTTCGGCCACCTGACACCCGACGAGCGAGCCATCCTGGAAAAGACACTCCGGGACATCGTGCGCCGGCACGATCTCAAGACCATTCCCACCGAATAGGACCGCCCCATGAACATCGCCGTCATCGAGGACTGCACCAGGGCCTCGCACGAGGAGCGCATCACCTTCGGCGAGGTTGTCGGACGCCTGATCGCGGCCGGTGTCGAGCGCTATCACGTCGACCTGGTGCGCGGGGAATCCACCTACTTCATGCCGGACGGCCGCTCCCATCGCGTGACCTGCGAGGCGCTCGGCACACGGCCTGCCGACTCCTTCGCGGCCGACGGCGTCCTCGCCGCGATCCGCTCGATCCAGGCCGGCCGAACGAAGTATCTGACCTTCTGCCGCCAGATCACGGAGGCGGGCTGCGTCGGCTACCTCGTGTCGATGCAGGGAAAGCGCGCCGTCTATTACGGCCGCGGCGCGGAGACCTATGTCGAGCCCTTCCCGCCGGCCGCCGCCTAGCGCTTCTGGCGCAGCCGGCCGACGATGCCCGCCGGGAAGAAGTAGACGCAGAGGATGAAGGCCACGCCCAGCCACAGCAGCCAGCGGTCGGGATGGAACAGGTTCGCCAGCAGCGGCACGCCGGCCAGTGCCTTGTTGGCGATCGCCAGCAGGTCCTGCAGGTAGTTCTGGGCGAAGACCAGCAGCACCGCGCCGATCACGGCGCCGTACATCGTGCCCATGCCGCCGATCACCACCATCAGCAGGATGTCGACCATGATGTCGAAGCTCAGCGTGGTGTCGGGATTGGTCTGGCTGGACCACAGGGCCAGCAGCGCGCCCGCCAGCGCTGCCGTGGCGGCGGCGATGCAGCTCGCGATCGTGCGGTAGACCACGGTGCGGTAGCCGATCGCCTCGGCCCGGAACGGGTTCTCGCGGATCGCCATCAGCACGCTGCCGAACGGCGAGTTCACGATGCGCAGCAGCACCAGGATCAGCGCCAGCGACGCGGCGTAGACGAGGTAGTAGTCGAGCAGCCGTCCGTTGAGGCGGACCCCGAACAGCGTGTCGCCGAACGAGAAGGAGGCACGCAGGGCTGCCGGCAGCCGGTAGTTCAGCCCGTCCTCGCCGCCCGTCAGGTCGGAGAGCTGCGAGGCCAGGATCGCGAAGGCGCTGGCGACCGCCAGCGTGATCATCGCGAAGAAGATCGTGCGCACGCGCAGGCTGAACAGGCCGATCACCGTGGCCAGCACGATGGCGACCACGAGCCCGGCGACGACGCCGACGGCGACCGCGTCCCACCCGGCCCCCATGCGTGTGAGCGAGATGGCGACGCCGTAGGCGCCGATGCCGAAGAACATGGTGTGGGCGAAGGAGACGATGCCGGTATAGCCCAGCAGCAGGTCGAACGAGGCGGCCAGCACGATGAAGACGCAGATCTTGGCCGCGACGTTCAGCGATTTGGCGCCGGGGAACAGGAACGGCGCCACCGCGAGTCCGACCAGGATGGCGACCAGCGCCAGCGCCAGCCAGCGGCTCTTCGGCAGGTCGTCGGACAGGATCGAGCGCAGCATGGCCCTACCTCTTCGCCACGGGGTAGAGGCCCTGCGGCCGCCACAGCAGGACCATCGCCATCAGCAGGATGTTGGAGCCCAGCGCCACCTTGGGCGCGAGGAAGCCGATGTAGTTGGCCGTCAGTCCCACCAGGAGAGCGCCGACGAAGCAGCCGCCGACCGAGCCCAGCCCGCCGATGATGATGACGATGAACACCAGCACGGCGACCTGGGCGCCGATCGCCGCGGTCACCGTCTCCTGGTAGAGGCCCCACATGGCGCCGCCGAGGCCCGCCAGCGCCGAGCCGACGACGAACACGCCGACGAACAGGCGGCGGATGCGATAGCCCAATGCCTCGACCATCTCGCCGTTCTCGACGCCGGCCCGGATCAGCAGGCCGAGCCGGGTGCGGTTCAGCGTCAGCGCCAGGGCGGCGAACACGACCAGCCCGACCACGACGGCCAGGACACGATACTTCTCGATCGCCACGTCGCCGAACAGGAAGGCGCCGCGCAGTGCCGTCGGCCGGCTGAGCGTGATCTGGTCCGGTCCCCAGATCACCTTGAGGAGCTGCTCGGCCACGATCAGCCCGCCGGTCGTCACCAGGATCTGCTTCAGGTGCTGGCCGTAGACCGGCCGCACGATGATCCGCTCGAAGCCAAGCCCCAGCACGCCGCTCACGACCATGGCCGCCAGCACGGCGGGGCCGATGGCCGCGAGGTTGAGCCAGATCGAATCGGCGGTCATCCACGGCGCCAGCGCCAGCATGACGCTGGCGGCCACGAAGGCACCCACCGCGATGAAGGCGCCGTGGCCGAAGTTCAGCACGTCCATCAGGCCGAAGGTGAGCGTGAGGCCAGAGGCCATGATGAAGATCATCAGCCCCATCGCGAGGCCCGCGACGGTGAGCGTCACCCAGCTCGCCGGCGAGCCGATCAGCGGCAGCGCGCCGATCATCAGCGCCGGGATCAGCAGCAGAGGGAGCCAATCACGTTTCATAGGGCGCGTTTCATTGGTGCGTATCCATGCCGAGGCCGAGCAGGTGCTGCTGCAGCGCGGAGTCCGCGGCAAAGGCCGCCATGCTTCCCTGGTGGGCCACCCTGCCGTCGTCCATCACCGCGACCGTGTCGCCCAGCTGACGGGCGAATGCGAAATTCTGTTCGACCACCAGCAGGGTCGACTCGCCGTCCTTCAGCTCGCGGAAGGCGTCGATCATGTTGGCGATGATGGCCGGCGCCAGGCCCTTGGTCGGCTCGTCGATCAGCAGCAGTCGGCGCGGCTCGATGATGGCGCGCGCCACCGCCAGCATCTGCTTCTGTCCGCCCGACAGGTGTCCCGCCGGCAGGGTCCAGAACCGCTTCAGCGCCTCGAAGCGCGCAAAGATCCAGTCGAGCCGCTTCTGGTCCGGCGGCCCCGACCGCGCGGCCAGCACGAGGTTCTCCTGCACCGTCAGGTCGGCGAAGATCGCCATGCTCTCCGGTACGTAGGCGATCCCCAGCCGCGCGATGTCGGGCGTGGCCAGATGCGTGATGTCGCGCCCGTCGAAGCGGATCTCGCCCGCCGCCGCCCGCCACATGCCCATGATGGTGCGCAAGGTCGTGGTCTTCCCGGCCCCGTTGCGCCCGAGCAGCATGGTGAGACCGCCCTCGGCCACGTCGAATTCGACGCCGTGCAGGATGTGGTAGCGGCCGATGTTGGTCTGCACGCCGCGCAGGGAGAGGAGAGGTTCAGCCATTGCCAGCCATCTTCCTCCTCTCCCCCGCTAGGGGGAGAGGTTGGGTGAGGGGGTTGCGCACGATCATCGACGCCCCCTCACCTAGCCTCTCCCCCTAGCGGGGGAGAGGAACTCGAGCCCAGATACGCCTCGCGCACGATGTCGGAATTGATGACCTCGGCGGGCTTGCCGTCGGCCACCAGCTTGCCCTGATGCAGCACGACGATGCGGTCGGAGAGCGAGCGCACCACGTCCATCTTGTGCTCGACCAGCAGGATCGTCTTGTCGCCGCGCTGCTTGATGGCGGCGATGATGTCGAGGATCGTCGGGACCTCGTCGATGCTCATGCCGGCCGTCGGCTCGTCGAACATGAAGACGTCGGGCTCGAGCGCCAGCAGGATCGCGACCTCGAGCTTGCGCTGGTCGCCGTGCGGCAGGGTCGCTGCGATCGCCTGGGCGCGGTCGGCCAGCGACACGGCGGCGAGATGCGCCATCGCCCGGTCGATCAGCTCGCGATGCGTCAGGGTCCGGCTGAACAGGTCGTAGCCCTTGCCGCTCTTCACCTGCACCGCCAGCCGCACGTTCTCGAGCGTGCTGAGGTTGGGAAAGAGGTTGGTGAGCTGGAAGGCACGCCCCAGGCCGAGCCGCGTCCGGCGCGGCGCCGCGAGTCCCGTGATGTCCTCGCCGTTCAGCGTGACCCGGCCGGAGGTGGCCGGCAGCTGCCCGGAAATCAGGTTGAAGTAGGTCGTCTTGCCCGCGCCGTTCGGGCCCACGATCGAGGTGAGCGTGCCCTTGCCGAAGGCGCACGACACCCCGTCGACGGCCGCGTGTCCGCCGAAGCGGATGGTGAGGTCTTTGGTCTCGAGCATCGCATTCACAGGAGCGCGCCACTCCAGGGGCGCGCTCCAATGACTCTTAACGCTTGTTCTTGATCGGCAGCGTCATCTCGCTCGCCGGGATCACGCGCACCAGTTCGAGCAGGTCGACATTGTCCGGCGCGTCCTTCTTCATGCGCCAGTGATACATCTCCTGCAGGGCCTGGTGGTCTTCCTTGCGGAAGGTCATCGTGCCCTTGGGCGTCTCGAAGCTCATGCCCTCCATCGCCGCGATCAGCTTCTCGCTGTCGGTGGACTTGGCCTTCTTCACCGCCTCGACCAGCGCGATGGCGGCGCTCATGCCGCCCGCCACGAAGAAGTCCGGCGGCACGCCGTTGTTCTTCTTCTTGTATTCGGCGACCAGCCAGTCGTTCACCGGGTTCTTGGGGAAGCCCCAGTAGTAGTAGATCGCGCCCTCGAGGCCGGGGAACTGCTTCCAGCCGGCCATCACCGGCAAGAGGTTGCCGCCCGGCGCCATCTCGATGCCGAAGCGCTCGGGCTTGAGGTCCATCAGCTTCGGCAGCGGATGGGCGCCGGCCCACACCACGACCACCACCTTACGGCCGGGCTTGTCCTTCAGCGCGTCGAAGATGCGCTGCGCCGAGGCGGTGAAATCGGTCGTCGCCTGCGGGGCATATTCCTCGTGCACGATCTTGGCCTTGGAGCCGACGGCGGCGAGGGCGGCCTTCACCGCTGCGACGCCGTCCTTGCCGAAGGCATAGTCCTGGGCCAGCGTGGCGATGCTGATGTTCTCGTCCTTCAGGGTCGCGGCGGAAGCCAGCGCGTCCTGGGTCGAGTTGCGCCCGGTGCGGAAGATGTAGCGGTTCCACTTTTCGCCGGTGATCTGGTCGGCCACGGCGGGCTCGACGATCAGCAGCTTCTTGTATTCCTCGGCAACCGGCAGCATGGCGAGCGCGCCCGCCGAACCGGTGGTGCCGACGGCAATGTCGACCTTGTCGTCGCCATAGGCCTGTTCCAGCGCGGCCTTGGCCAGGTCCGGCTTGAACTGGTCGTCCTTCAGGATGACCTGGATCTTGCGGCCATCGACTTCCATCGTGCCCTTGGTGGCGTATTCCAGGCCCAGCATGAAGCCGGCCTCGGTCTGCCGCGCATAGGCTTCGAGCGGACCGGTCTTGCTGTAGATCAGCGCCACCTTGAGCGGCGGCTGCTGGGCCGCGGCCGGGCCGGCCAGAAGCAGGCCGGACAATGCCAGAAACGAACGACGGATCATGAACTATCTCCCTCCCTGGAGGAGGTCCTTCTAATCCATGATCGCGGCTTGCACCATCGTGCGGAATTGATTCCGCAGCGCCACCCGGTCGGGATCGCTCACCTGCACCATGTAAATTGCCGTCAGTTCGTTCTTCGGGTCGACCCAGAAGAGCGTCCCGGCATTGCCGGCCCAACCATATTCTCCGACCGAGCCCGGCAGGGCCGCCTCGCCGGTCATCGTCCTGACTTCGAAGCCCAGGCCAAAGCCCAGGCCCGGTGGGCGACCCGGCCGCGCGCCGGTATGGTCGGCCGTCATGAAGGCCAGGGTCTGCTTGCCGATCAGGCGCTTGCCATTCAGCTCCCCGCCGTTGGCCAGCATGGCGGCAAAGCGCAGGTAGTCCGCCATCGTGGAGGTGAGCCCACCGCCGCCGGATTCGTACTTCGCGCCGTCATCGACCTTGAAACGCGGCGTCATCGGCTGACCACCGGGTCGCGGCCCGGGCTGGGCGGCTCGCGCGACCTTGGCGGCCGGAACCTGGAACTGCGTATCGACCATGCCGAGCGGCTTGAAGACGCGTTCCGACAGCGACTCGCCCAGAGACTTGCCGTCGATCACCTCGACGAGGCGCCCCAGCACGTCGGTCGAGACGCCATACTCCCACCGTGCGCCGGGCGAGAAGCGCAGCGGCAGGGTCGAGAGTCTGGTGACGAGCTCCTGGTTGCTCATCGACCGGTCGCCGATCTTGGCAGCGACGTAGGCCTGGTTCACCAGCGATGAGCCGCGGCCACCGTAGATCAGGCCGGACGTGTGCCGCAGCAGGTCCTGCACCGTCATCGGCCGCTCCGCATCGGACAGCAACAGCGAGTGCGTGCCGTCGGCGCCGACCTTCTCCTGCGCGACCTTCATCTTGCCGATCTCGGGGAGGAACTTGGACACCGGGTCGCCGACCTGCAGGCGCCCCTCCTCCACCATCTGCATGACCGCGACACTGACGATCGGCTTGGTCATCGAATAGATGCGGAAGATCGAATCGGCCTTCATCGGATCGGGCGACGCCGCCGGATCGCGCTTGCCGAGCGTCGACACCCAGGCGACCTTGCCGCGCCGCGCCACGAGCATGACCGCGCCCGGCACGAGGCCATCGTCGACGTGCTTCTGCGTCACCGCTTCGAGTCGCTTCAACTGAGTGGAGGAAAGCCCGACATCCTCAGGCTTCGCCGCCATCGGCAACACCCACTCCTGGGCATTTGCCGATCCAGCCGTTACAAGCAAGGCGAACCCGACAGCAGCTACAGCAACCCTTTTCATGACGTTTTCTCCCGGTACTCGTTGCCAAAAGCATACGTCGCTGGGGGCGCGCCACTGCGCGCCCCCAGCGTCATGACCTTCCTTCGAGCAGAGGCCGCTCGCGTTGGAAGAGGTCGATCACTGCGTCCATGACGGCACGCACGCGCGGTAGCGCCCTGAGGTCCCGATGGACCAGCAGCCACTGGTCGGCGAAGACGTCGGGGATGATGCCGCCGATCCGGCGCAGAAGCGGATCGGGATCGGCGAGATGACAGGGCAGAACCGCGAGGCCGGCGCCGGTGCGGGCGGCCTCGTGCAGCACCAGCCAGTTGTTGCCGCGGATCTCGGGACGACGGCCGCCGCGAAGGGCCAGCAGCCAGCTCTGACCCTGCATGCGGAGATGGTCGTCGTCGAAGCCCACCCATGGCAGCGCTGCCAACGCGGCCGGTGAGGACTTCTTCACCGGAAAATCGCGCGCGGCATAGACCGCGTAGGCCAGCCGTCCCAGCTTGCGGGCGACGATGCCGCCCAGCTCGGGCACCTGCTCGCGGATCAGGAGGTCGGCCTCGCGGCGCGACAGGTTGGCCAGCGTATGGCTCGAGACGACCTCGAACTCGATCTGGCGCAACTTGCTCCGAAGCTCGGCCGAGTAGCGGGCGATCAGCGCCGCCGTGGCCTCCTCCGCCGACAGGCGCACCGTGCCGCTCACCGTGTCGCTGAGGCCGGCGCTGCGGCGATGGATCGACTGCGCCGCCTTCTCCATCGCCTCGGTATCGGCCAGCAGCTCCTCGCCCGCACCGGTGGGCACGAAGCGGTCGGGCAGACGGTCGAACAGGCGCGCGCCGATCTGCTTCTCCAGCGCCTGCACGCGGCGCGAGACCGTCGGGTGGCTGACGCCCAGCGCCTTCGCCGCCATCGTCAGCGTGCCGCCGCGCGCCAGGGCGAGGAAGATGCGGAGATCGTCCCAGTTCTTGTCCATGTTCAGAATTGTACAGGCGCCTTTCCGAATTGTGGACTGACGAATACGGGTGTTCGCCCTAGCATCGCCTCATGCACATCGAACCCCGCCTCCTCGTCTTCACCAAGGGCGTGCGTGCCCGCATCGCCGCCACCGTGGCCGTCGGCCTCCTGGGCGTGGGCTTCGGCATCGCGCGGCTCGGCCTGCTGGGATGGCTGATCGGCCAGATCTTCGTCGGACGCCCGTTGCAGGAACTCGTGCTGCCGATCCTGCTAATCGCCCTGGTGATGGTGCTGCGCGGCGTGGCCGAGCACTGGCGCGCCGTGCTGGCGCACGAGACGGCCGCGCGGGTCCAGAAGGTGCTGCGCCGGACGCTCTACGACAAGGTGGCCTCGCTCGGGCCCGCGACGGTCGGCCGCCAGCGCTCGGGCGGACTCACGCTCTCCATGATCGACGGCGTCGAGCAGCTCGAAACCTATTTCGGCCAGTTCCTGCCGCAGTTTCTGATCGCGCTGCTGACGCCGCTGCTGATCTTTGCGGTCATCTCCTTCATCGACCTGCCGGTGGCGCTGGTCATGCTGGGCTTCGCGCTGGTCGCGCTGTTCGCACCGGCTCTCTGGCACAAATGGGACGTGCGCGCCTCGATCGCGCGCATGACCGCCTACAAGTCGTTCGCCGCCGAGTTCCTTGATTCGATCCAGGGTCTGGCGACCCTGAAGGCGTTCGGCCAGGGCAAGGCGCGCGCCGACAAGCTCGAAGTCGAGGCGCGCGATCTGTTCCGCCGCACCATGTGGGTGCTGGGCACCAACTCGCTGGCACGCGGCATCACCGACACCGCGATCGCGGGCGGCGCGGCGGCGGCGCTGATCTACGGTGCGTCGCGCGTGGAGTCCGGTGCGATGACGCTCACCGCACTGCTGGTCATCCTGATGCTGGGCATCGAGATCTTCCGGCCGATGCGCGAACTGCGCTCGGTGCTGCACCAGGGCATGGTCGGCCTCTCGGCAGCGCAGGGCATCTACCGCATCCTCGACGACACGCCGTCGGTGATCGACCCGGCACCGGCCCGGCTCGACGGGCTGCTGGCGCCCACCATCGCCTTCGAGGATGTGCGCTTCGCCTATCCCGGCACGCGCCGCACCGTGCACGAACGGCTGAACTTCAAGGCGGCCGCCGGCGAGCGGCTGGGCCTCGTCGGCTCCTCGGGTGGCGGCAAGTCGTCGATCGTGCGCCTGCTGCTGCGTTTCTACGACCCGGACCAGGGCCGCATCCTGCTGGGCGGCCACGACCTGCGCACGCTCTCCTTCGCGCAGATCCGTTCGCTGATCTCGGTGGTGAACCAGGACACGTTCCTGTTCCACGGCACGGTCGAGGAGAATATCCGCCTCGGCCGGCCGGGCGCGTCCCGTGAAGAGATGGAGGAGGCGGCGCGGGCCGCCAACATCCACGACTTCATCGAAAGCCTGCCGCAGGGCTACGCCACCATCATCGGCGAGAAGGGCATCAAGCTCTCGGGCGGCCAGCGCCAGCGGGTCGCCATCGCCCGCGCGCTGCTGCGCGACACGCCGATCCTGGTGCTCGACGAGGCTCTCTCCGCCGTCGATGCCGAGAACGAGGCGGTGATCCAGGAAGCGCTCGACCGGCTGATGCAGGGCCGCACGACGCTCATCCTCGCGCATCGCCTGTCGAGCGTCATCGATTGCGACCGCATCCTCGTCCTCGACTGCGGCCATGTCGCCGAGGAAGGCAAGCACGCCGCGCTGATGGGCCGGGGCGGCGTCTATGCGCAGCTCATGGCCGAACAGGCGCGCGAACAGCAGGCCGGCGCCACGCTCGACGCTCTTGCGGCGCCGCAGCGCGCCGAGACGATCGCCAGCACCTCGGGCGGCGCGGTGAAGCCCGTCACCGAAGGCATCATCAAGGCCGAGGGCCTCACCTGGTACCAGGTCGTGGTGGCGCTGATGAAGGTCATCATGCCGTGGAAGGGCAAGCTCACCGCCACCTTCATGCTGGGTGTGGCGCGCGTCGTCTCCTTCATCGGCATCGGCGTGCTCTCGGCGCTGATCGTGCTCGCGCTCAAGAACCACCAGCCCTATGGCGGCCTCGCGATTGCGCTCGCCATCCTGGCGCCGGTCTCGGGCATCCTGCACTGGTTCGAATCCTGGCTGGCCCACGACATGGCGTTCCGCCTGCTGGCCGAGATGCGCATCGACGCCTTCCGCAAACTCGACGCGCTGGCCCCGGCCTATCTCACGCGCCGCCGCACCGGCGACCTCATGGCGCTGGCGACGCACGACATCGAGCTGGTCGAGTATTTCTTCGCCCACACGGTGGCGCCGGCCTTCGTCGCGATCCTCATCCCCGCCGCCGTGGTGATCGCGCTGGCCACGACGAGCGGCTGGCTGGCGTTGACGCTGGTGCCGTTCCTGCTGGCCGTGGGCCTGAGCCCGTTCCTGATGCGCAAGCGGGTCGACCGCCTCGGCAGCCAGGCGCGCGAGGCGGCCGGCGAGCTCGGCGCCTTCGCCGTCGACTCGGTGCAGGGGTTGGGCGAGATCGTCGCCAACCAGCAGGAACGCGCGCGCGGCGACAAGCTCGACGAGCTGTCGCAGCGTCACATCGCGCTGCGCCTGCCCTTCTTCAGCGAACTCACGATGCAGCACGCGATCCTCGAAGTGCTGACCGGGCTGGGCGGCCTCGCCATCGTCGTTGTCGGCGCGATCCTCGCCTCGCGCGGTGCGCTCGATCCGGGCCTGCTGCCGCTGATGACGATCCTCGCCATGTCGGCCTTCCTGCCGGTCTCGGAGATCGCGCAGATCGGCCGCCAGCTTGCCGATACGCTCGGCGCGACGCGGCGCGTCTACGCACTGGCCAACGAGCCGATTCCCGTGCGCGACGGCCGAGGCGTGCCAGCCGCACGGGGCGCCGCAGCACTCGCGCTCGAGCAGGTGAACTTCACCTACCCCGGACAGACGCGGCGCGCCTTGTCCGACGTGAGCTTCGCCATCCCCGCCGGCAAGACGGTGGCACTGGTCGGCACGTCGGGCGCGGGCAAGACCACGACGGCTCAGCTCCTGATGCGCTTCTGGGATCCCGACTCGGGCCGCATCACCCTGAACGGCGCGGACCTGCGCGACTACAAGCTCGACGAGCTGCGCGGCCTCGTAGCGCTCGTGGCGCAGGACACGTACCTGTTCAACGACACACTGCGCGCCAACATTCTGATCGCACGCCCCGAGGCGACGGAAGCCGAGTTGCTGGCCGCCATCGATCATGCGTCGCTGGGCGAGCTGGTCGCGACACTGCCGCAGGGCCTGGACTCGCCGGTCGGCGAACGCGGCACCAGCCTGAGCGGCGGCCAGCGCCAGCGGGTGGCCATCGCGCGCGCCTTCCTGAAGGACGCGCCGATCCTGATCCTCGACGAAGCGACCTCGCATCTCGACGCAGTGAACGAGCAGGCGGTACGCCGCGCGCTCGACGTTCTGAAGGCCGATCGCACGACCATCGTGATCGCTCACCGTCTTTCGACCGTGCGTGATGCCGACCTGATCGTGGTGCTCGATGAGGGCCGCGTGGCGGAAAGCGGTACGCATGCGTCGCTGGTTTCGCGCGGCGGCCTCTATGCCCGACTCGTGTCGCGCCAGCTTGCGTCGGTCTACGCGCCGGCTGCACAGTGAGGGGATGCAGCGACAGCTCCACCTCAATCTCTTCATCCAGAGCCGTGGCCACCACGAGGCCTCGTGGCGGCATCCCGACTCCTCAGCCCTGCCGCTGACCGACATCGAGTATTTCCGCGACCTCGCCCGCCGCGCCGAGGCCGGCCTCTTCGACTCGATCTTCCTGGCCGACCAGCTCGCCTTGGCCGACACCGTGGCGCATGCCGCCAGCACCTGGCTGGAGCCGATCACGGCACTGGCCGCCATCGCCGGCTCGACGCAGTGCATCGGCCTCATCGCCACGGCCTCGACCACCTATTCGGAGCCGTTCAACCTCGCGCGGCAATTCGGCTCTCTGGACCATATCAGCGGCGGCAGGGTCGGCTGGAACATCGTGACCTCGTGGCTCGCCCCCGCGGCCCGCAACTTCGGCGGCACGGGCCTGGTGAGCCACGACGAGCGCTACGAGCGCGGCGAGGAGTTCGTGCAGGTCGCGAAGGCGCTGTGGGACAGCTGGGCCGACGACGCCGTACTCGACGACCGCTCGAGCGGCCACTATGCGCGCGCCGATCGCATCCGGCCGATCAACCATGAGGGCAAGTACTATAGCGTCGCCGGCCCGCTCAACATGCCGCGCGGCCCGCAGGGGCGGCCGGTCTTCGTGCAGGCGGGTTCGTCCGACACCGGCCGCCGCTTCGCCGCGCGTCATGCCGAGGCGGTGTTCACCGCCCAGATGGAGAAGAGCACCGCGCAGGAATTCTACGCCGATCTCAAGAGGCTGGCGGCCGCGGAGGGACGTCCTCCCGAACAGGTCCTGATCCTGCCCGGCCTCAGCCCGGTGATCGCCTCGACCGAAGCCGAAGCGAAGCGCCTTGCGAAAGACCTGAACGACCTCACCGATCCGGAAGTCGGGCGCAAGCGCTTGAGCGGCCGATTCGGCGGGCATGATTTCTCGCACCTGCCGCTCGACAGGCCGCTGACGGCGGAGGACTTTCCCGATCCCGGCACGGTCCAGGCCGCGCGCAGCCGCACCGAGGTGATCGTGGGCCTCGTCCGTCGCGAGAAGTTCACGCTGCGCCAGCTGCTCGCCTACCTGGCGGGCGCCCGCGGCCACTACACCACGGCAGGCACGCCCGAACAGATCGCCGATCTCATCGAAGACTGGTTCGACGACGGCGCCGCCGACGGTTTCAACCTCATGCCACCCCTGCTGCCCTCGATGCTCGACGTGTTCGTGGCCGAGGTGGTGCCCATCCTCCAGAAGCGCGGGCTCTTCCGCACCCGCTATGAAGGCGCCACGCTGCGCGACAATTTCGGCTTGCCGCGGCCGGCCACCGCGTCATCCTGACGGGGTGAGCGTACCCAGTTCGTTACCGCGTCGATCCTTTCTCGCCACCGCGCTCGCGGCACCGGCGATCGCGCGCGCCCAGGACTCCCTTCCCGACCGGCCCTTGCGCATCGTGGTGGGCTTCGCCGCCGGCGGCGGCTCGGACGTCATGGCGCGCGCCATCGCAGCAGCCCTCGAACAGCGCGTGGGCCGTCGCGTCATGGTCGAGAACCGGCCGGGCGGGACGGGCGCCGCGGCCGGAGAGGCGCTGAAGCATTCGCCGGCCGACGGCACGACGGTCGCCTTCATGCCGACCTCGTCGATGGTCGCCAAGCTGTTCCTGCCGTCCTACCCGTTCGATCCCCTGACCGATCTCGCGCCGATCACGACCGCCGGCACGTTCATCCAGGCACTGGCCGTGTCGCCGCGCATCGGGGTCACGACGATCCCGGAATACATGGCGTGGCTGAAGTCCGAAGAGCCGGGCCGTCGGCGCATCGGCGCGACGGCGACCGACGCAGCGATGAGCCTCTATTCGAAGCTGCTCAGCCGCTCGTTCGGCGTGCCCATGGAAGGCATGTCGTTCCGCGGCTCGGCCGCAATGGTGAACGATCTCGCCGAGGGCAGGATACCGGCCGCTGTCGGCGCGCTGACATCCCTGCTCGTGGCCAGCCGAGGCGGACGGATCCGTCTGCTGGCCGTATCGGGAACCAGGCGCGCGGTGGTGGCACCCGATGTCCCGACGGCTGCGGAGGCGGGCTCCTCTGTGCTGAACCTGGAAGAATGGTATGGATTCTTCGCCCGATCCGGCACGGCACCACCGTTGATCGAAGCGTGGAACAGGGCGCTTGCGAGCGCACTCGCCTCCTCCGAACTTGCCGCCCAACTCTCGCAACTCGGCCTCGAAATCGAGACATCGACGCCGGAACAGGCCGCGGCTCGGCTGGAGGCTCACCTCAGAAAGTGGCAAGCTTCTATCGAGCAGCTCGGCCTCAAGCCCAACAACTGACGTTTTCGGGAGAAGCGCCCCATGTTCAGCCACGTGACGATCGGCAGCAACGATGTGGGCAGGGCCAAGCCCTTCTACGATGCGCTCCTGCAGCCGCTCGGGCTGGTGCGCCACATGGATTATCCGCATGCGGTCGGCTACGGGCCGGCGGGCGGGCGGCCGCAGCTCTGGATCGTGAGCCCGATCGACAAGAGGGCTGCCTCGGTGGGGAACGGCATCACGATCGGCCTCGAGGCGCCCGACCGCAGCGCCGTCGATGCAGCGCACGAGGCGGCACTGGCTGCGGGCGGCAAGGACGAGGGCGCACCGGGCCTTCGCGCCCACTATCATCCCAACTATTACGGTGCGTATCTCCGCGACCTCGACGGCAACAAGATCTGCGTGGTCTGCCACCGCAAGCCCTAGCCCGGCTTGACATGCCGGGCATACGGGCACCCAATCGAGGTTCTTCAGGAGTAACTCATGACAGAACCACTGAAGGTCTTCTGGCAGCCCGGTTGAACGAGCTGCCTGAGACTCAAAGAGTTTCTATCGATCCGTGGGATCGACTTCGTTTCCGTGAATGTCCTCGAAGATCCGGCCGGGCTCGCCGAGCTGCAGGCGCTGGGTGCGCGCTCCGTACCGGTCCTGTCGCGCGGCCGCCAGTTCATCTTCGGCCAGAGCACACGTGAGATCGTGGCCTTCCTCGGCCTGCAGGAAAAATCGGGCCCCGAACTCTCCCCTGCCGAACTCTATGCACGCCTCGACAGGTTCATGACCGCAGCCATCGGGTTGCTGCCGCTCATGCCGGACGAGAAACTCCACATCCACGTACCGGGCCGGCCGCGCAGCTACCGCGCGCTCGCCTTCCATCTCTTCCGCGTCGTCGCGGCCTTCCTCGACGCCGAGCAGGGTACGACCCTGGTGCAGGCGGCGTTCCGCGAGGAGCCGGCGGCCGATGCCGACATGGCGTCGGTGGCGGCCTATGGCGCCGTCGTCCAGGAGCGATTCCGCACCTGGTGGGCTCACGGCGACACCGGCGCAACGCGAATGCTCTCGACCTACTACGGCCCGCAGACCCTGCACGAGCTGCTGGAGCGCACGACCTGGCATTCCGGCCAGCACGTCCGCCAGTGGATGATGCTGCTGGAGCGGGAGGGCGTGTCTCACGACCGGCCCCTCCGCGATGCCGATTTCGCGCGCCTTCCCATGCCTCGGAACGTCTGGGACGGCTAGAATCGCAACCTCCGGCCTCGCGGGGCGTTTGGTCTGCCAGACACACCTATTTCTCCGGAGGAACAACCATGCGCGCTGTCAGCCACGCCAACGGCAAGGATCTCGCCAAGGAGATCAGCCTTCTCAAGGCCCAGCTCGAGGAACTCACGGAATCGATGAGCGGTACCGGCCATTCGATGGTCGCCCGTGGCGAGGAAGCCGTCGAGGAGACCATCAAGTCGGCCCGCGAACTGATCGCCAAATATGGCGACACCGCCAAGGCGATCGCCGAGGACACGATCAGCCTGAAGAACAAGGCGACCGACAAGCTGGTCGAGCAGACCGAAGCGCGACCGCTGACGACGCTTGCCGCCATCGTCGGGATCGGCTTCCTCGCAGGCTGGCTTTGTCGTCGGCAATAGCCGGCCCAGGACTGTCCGGCCTCGCCTGGAGAAGAGACCCTCGATGATCGGCCCCCTGCTCCGGGTCGCGGCAAGCGCTGCCGCGGCCCGCTCGCTGCGTGCCGCCGCGCAGGACGCGGTGAACCGCGCCCTGCTGACGATGGGCGCTGCGCTCGCTATCGCCGTCGGCGCGATCTTCCTGACGTTTTCGGCTTTTGCGTTGCTGGAGAGCCAGCTCAATCCGGCCGGCGCCTCGGCGATCGTCGGAGTGTTCTGGGGGCTTCTTGGTCTCGCCTATTTCGCGGCCACGCGGCGACGCCGCACCTGAACAGGCGTGACGGACGCCAGCGGAGGCTTCACCGCAAGCCGCTCGCTCACCGGCCGATCTTCCGACAGCAGGACTTCCAGCCAGCGCAGCGACGGCAGATGCGCCGCAACCGTGCTGACCAGGATCAGCAGCGGCACCGCGACGATGGCGCCCACAGCACCCCACATCCATCCCAGGAATGCCACCCCCGCGAACACCGCCACGGTGTTGAGCGCGCACCGGCGACTGACGAAGGTCGGCGTAATGAGCTGCGACTCGACGAAGTGGATGGCCGCGAGCACCGCCGGTGCGGCCAGCATGCGCATCCAGTCCTCGTAGGTGAGGAGAGCAACGAAGGCCACCAGTCCGATGGCAACGGGCGGTCCGACGAACGGCACGAAGGAAGCCAGGCCCATCAGCACGCCCCACAGCAGGGGATTGGGGAAACCCAGCAACGCCAACACGATGGTCGAAGCGAGCGCCACCAGCGAGTAGATGACCACCAGCGCAAACAGATAGGTGCCGACGCGGTCGTTTATGTCCCGCATGACCCGAGCGATCCGCACCCTGGTGTGGAAGTCGATAGGAACACGGAGGATCTGGCGCTTGTGGTCGTTGCGATGCGCCAGAAGCATGAAGGCCAGAACGGCCGCGTAGCCGATCTGGAGCAGCAGCGCCGGCGTGGTGCTGACGAGCTCCGAGATCAGGGACTTGTCGCGGACCACGATCTTTTCCGGCGGTGTCTGTTCCCGGGTGGCCTGTGCCGGCTGGGCCTGGGTCGCCTGCTCCACCCGATCGGTGACCTGCTTCACGAAAGCCAGCGACTTGCGAAGTCCTTCGAGCTTCCGCTCCAGCGTATAGGTGAGATAGGGCGCCTGCTCCGCCCAGCTCGTGATCGCCGGCGCGGAAACCACCAGCAGGCCCGCGACGACAAGCGCCAGCAAGGACACCGAGGCGCCCGCGGCCGCGGCCGGAGGCATATGCAGGCGTTCGAACTTCTTTGCGACCGGTGTCAGGACCAGCGCCAGAACGATTGCAGCCGCCGTGGGAATCAGGAAGTCGCGGGCAAGGTAGGCGATGATGCCGACCGCACAGACCGCGAGAACGATCAAGGGCCGGCGTATGGCCGAGCCGCCCCGAACATGGACGGTCGGCACGTGCTGGACTGAATTCTCGGCCACGGAACCTCGCTGATCGGCAATAACGCCCTTCCGCAAAGGGAGTTCCAGTCCACTTCCCTGCAACTCACCGAGCGCAGGGCCAAGGACCTCGCACGTTTGGAAGACGATCATCGACTCGATCGGATATAAGCCGCAGAGGAAATCTAACGGAGGCGAGTACATGCCGATCCTGAAGCGGCCCGATGCCGACATCCACTACGAGGTCCACGGCAAGGGCTTTCCGCTGCTGCTCTACGCACCCGGCGGCCTGCGCTCGTCGATCGAGTTCTGGGGCCCCGGCGCCGACGGCGCACCGCGGGCCTGGATGGACCCGCGCACCGCGCTTGCCGACAAGTTCACCGTCATCTCGATGGATCAGCGCAATGCCGGCAAGTCGGTGGCCGACGTGAAGGCCGACCACGGCTGGCACACGTTTGCCGCCGACCATCTCGCGCTGATCGACCATCTGGGCTTCGGGCGCTTCGCGGTGATGGGCGGCTGCATCGGCGGCAGCTACTGCTTCGAGGCGATCGAACAGGCGCCGGATCGCGTCGCCGCCGCCGTGCTGCAGAACCCGATCGGCCTGTGGGAGAACCGCGACACCTGGGATGCGGCCGTGCTGGGTTACGGCGAGACCGTTCGGGCGCGCGATCCCTCGATCTCCGAGGCCACGATCCAGAGCTTCGGCCGGAACATGTTCGGCCAGGATTTCGTCTTCTCGGTCACGCGCGACTTCGTCAGGAATTGCAGGACGCCGCTGCTGCTGCAGCCGGGCACCGACAAGCCGCATCCCGCCCACACCAGCGACGAGATCGCGGCGCTCGCCCCCAACGTCGAGGTGCAGAAGGATTGGCGGGCGCCGCAGTTCCTGCAAGAATCGATCAAGCGTGTCCGTACTTTCCTCAAGAAGCACACACAATGATGAAGAGACTGACGATCCTGCTCGCCACCTTTCTCGCGACGACCGCGGCAATCGTGGCAACGGCACAGGCCCAAGAGGTTTGGGGAGCCGTCGCGACCGACAACGAACGCCTGTTCGGCGTCTCGGCCGGCATGGCGACGCGCGAGGCGGCCGAGACCTCGGCGCTGGCCGAATGCGGGCCGCTGGAATGCAGGATCCGGATGAGCGCGCCACAGCGCTGTATCGCCTACGCCCACAGCGACAACGGGCAAGCCTCGGGTTACGGCGCCGCGCCCACCAGACAGGACGCGGAACAATCCGCCTGGAACGAGTGCAACGCCCGGGTGCCCAGCAACTCCTGCACCATCCGCAGCGCTCGCTGCTTCGAGTAGGTCTTCGTGCCGGTCAGGCCGGCGGCCGCGAAATCCCGGCCAGCCACTTTCGCGCCTCGTGAAGGCTTTGAAATACCTTCACCGGCCGCAGGCCTCCGGTGAGCCGGGCGAACGTTTCGGCATTGTCAGCCGCCTGCCCCGGACTGACGACGAACGCCACCGGCCCCGGCGTCTTGCCGGCGTTCCGGCTGAGAATGAGATTGGCTATTGCCTCGACGCCGGCCTTGTTCATTGGAAACGTGGGCGAGGCAATGTCGATGAGCTTGCCATAGTGCAGGACGTCGCTCGCCAGAGCCTGCTGCACCGCCTCGCGCACGTCGTCGGCCGTGAACGCGCCGCGGACGACGGCAACGACCAGCCGGCTGGGGTGATGGATATCGACATGAATCGGCATGATTTGCGGTCTGCGTTGCCTACATTCCACCGCATCCGTGCGGCAGGGTAGCGCGATTACCATGTCTGACCGTGCGCGCAAACAGGAGTAGCTGTTGGAGAAAATCGCCGTCGTCTTCGTCGTGGCCGTGGCGGCCGGTGCCGCCCTCTATCTGTTTGGCCGCACCGCCTCTTCTCGGCAGCGTCTGACACGGTCGGTGGCGGCGGCGATCGCCGGCGCGCTGGCCGCCGCCGGCGCGGTTTACGGGCTCGAGGCCCTGACCGGCGACGACACGCAGATGGTCGACAATGCCATGGTGGAAGCGCGCACCCTGCCCCTCGTCGGCCTGGTCCTGGCCGACGTGCCCGACGCCGAGCCACGGCTGCGCGCCTCCCTGAGAGAGGAGCTGCGCAACCCGACGACCCAGGGCGCGCCGCGTCCGCTGGTGCTGATGAGCGAGCTGCGCGCCACCCATATCGTGCCGGCGCTGAAGGCGGCCGACGCTGCCGATGCCGAGGGCGTGCTGGCGGCACGCATCGCGCTGATGCGGCACCTGCGCGGCACCAATGTCGCGGCCTGTCGCGAGCTGGCGTTGATCGGCATCCAGCACGCCGACCGGCTCGACGCGCAGGGCCAGAAGCTGATGCGCGAGATGCTGACGGCGATGGAGAAGGCCTATCGCTCGGGCCGCACGGCGCTGAAGTCGGGCGCCGCCGCACCGCCGCCGGTGCCGAATGACACCGAAGCGCGCGACCTGCTCGTCGAGGCCGGCCTGACACCGGCCGACTTCGAGAAGCTGCAGAACCTCGCGAAGCTCTCCGCCGAGGAGGCGTGCGAACTGGGTATCCGTCTGAACGCCACGCCCTCCAGGCTGCCCGCCGACCGCGCCGGCAACCTCGCCCGCTATCTGGCGGCGGCACAGTAAAGAGGGTCTTCAACACAAATCCCGTCATCTCGACCGGAGCACCGAAGGTGCGGAGTGGAGAGATCTTGTCTCCACGCAATGCCGCCAAATCGCGGAAAAGAGGTCTCTCCACTCCGCGCTGCGCGCTCCGGTCGAGACGACGGGATTTTGTTTTGGGATTGCCCCTGTCTGGCCCGCTAAACCGAAGCCACCAGCGGGGCGACCACGGCCTTCAGCACCATCGCGACGTCCTGCGGGGACATCCTCACCTGCAGGCCGCGCTGGCCGCCGTTGAGGAAGACCAGCTCGTGCGCCATGGCCTCGGCTTCGATGGCGGTCCGCACGGACCGCATCTGGCCGAACGGGCTGATGCCGCCGACCTTGTAGCCGGTCATCCGTTCGGCATCGGCGGGCTTCATCATCTCGGCCGACTTGCCCTTGAAGGCCGCCGCCAGCTTCTTCATCGAGACTTCGCGATCGGAGGGCACGATCACGCAGGCGGGCTTGCCGTCGACCAGGGTCATCAGCGTCTTGAGCACGCGCTGCGGCTCTTCGCCCAGCGCCTCGGCGGCCTGCAGGCCGACCTTGTCGGCGTCGGGGTCGTAGTCATAGGTATGGACGGTGAAAGCGACCTTCGGCTGCTCCAGCGCCTTCGTGGCGCGCGTGACCTTCGACATCCTGCTCCTCACTCGACGAGGAACAGGATAGCGCCGTCGCCGGTCAGTTTCCCTTCAGAATTTTCGCCGCGGCGTCGGCGAAGACCTGGCAGCCCAGCACGATATCGGCGTCGTGGGTGTTCTCGGTGAAGTGATGCGAGATGCCGCCGATCGAGGGCACGAACATCATGGCGGCCGGCATCTTGAGCCCGATCACCTGCGCATCGTGGCCGGCACCCGACGGCATGCGGACATGCTTGTCCGGGGCATGGACGGCCGCCGACTCCTCGATCGCCTCGAGGAAGCGCTCGTCCATCACCAGCGGCTGGGTGCGCGAGAGGTTCACGCACTCGACCTTGCAGGGGCTGTTCTTCTGGTGATCGGCGACGATCTCCATCAGCTTGGCCTCGAAGGCCTGCAGGATCTTGAAGTCGGCGTCGCGGAACTGGAGGATCATCTCGGCCCGGCCGGGAACGATCGCCGGCGCGCCGGGCTCCAGCACCATCTTGCCGACGGTCCACACGCTGCGCGGACCGGAGACGGCGGGGAACTTGTCCATCACGTCGTTGTAGAGCCGCATCATGGCGACGCCCGCATCCTTGCGGATCGGCATGGGCGTCGTGCCGGCATGATTCTGGATGCCGCTGAAGGTCAGGCGGAACTGCATGATGCCGACGATCGCCGTGACGATACCGATGCGCTTCTCGCCCGCTTCGAGGAGGCCGCCCTGCTCGATATGCGCCTCGAGGTAGCCGCGGTACCGCCCCTCCTCCAGATGCTCGCGCGGCACGCCCTCGAGGCCGGCCGCCTTCAGCGCCTCGCGCATCGGCGTGCCCTCATCGCGATGCTTCGCCTTGTCGATATCGGCCTCGGAGAAGATGCCGATGAAGGAGCGGCTGCCGGTCATCTGCCCCCAATGGCCCTCCTCGTCGGCCCAGGAGGCGACGTCGACGGCGAGATGCGCGGTCTCGGGATCTTCCGCCAGCGCCCGGGCCACTTCGAGCCCGTAGATCACGCCCATGACACCGTCGAGCCAGCCGCCGCGCGGCTGGGTGTCGGAGTGCGAGCCGATCAGGATGCGCGGACCGGTCTTGGGACTCTTGCCGATCACCGTGCCGATGCCGTCGATCACCGGTTCGAGACCCGCTTCCTTCATGCGCGCCGCGAGCCAGTGCCGGCTCTCGACATCCTGTGGCGACAGGTGCGGGCGATGCACGCCGGTCTGGTAGCGGCCGAAATCGGCAATGCGCCGCAGGTCGCCGAGCAGTCGTTCATCATTGATCGTGGGCATATCAGTTCTCCTCCACCTCATCCTGAGGAGCGGCCCCCCGGGCCGCGTCTCGAAGGATGGGAACCCGCACCTTGTCTGTTGCCCATCCTTCGAGACGCATCGCTACGCGATGCCCCTCAGGATGAGGATTTACTGTCCTGAACATCAGTTCAGATGCGCCGCGACCCAGGCGGCAAGGGAAAGCAGGCGGTCGTCGTCGTGACGCCGGCCGACGAGCTGGACGCCGAGCGGCAGGCCGTTCGGGCCGGTGCCGGCCGGCAGGGTCACGCAGGGTGTGCCCGCAAGTGTCCAGATCGAGTTGAAGACCGGATCGCCCGTCGAGGCGAGGCCCTTGGGCGCCTCGCCCGGTGCGCTCGGCGTCAGCAGCAGGTCGACCTTGTCGAACAGCGAGTCGACATGGGCCTTGAAGGAAGTGGCCTTGCGCTGCGCCGCCACATAGCGCTCGAAGGAGACGGCGAGGCCGCGCTTCATCGGCCCGTTCATCAGCTCGTCGCTCACCTTGTCGGGATTGCGCACCCGCTCGTCGGCATAGTTGCGCACGCTCTCGAAGCCGGTGATCGCGGCATGGTCGTCGATGATATCGGCAAAGGGCGCAGCAAAGGTCACGTCGACCACGGACGCGCCCTTGTCGCAGAGCCGGGTCGCGGTCTCTTCCATCAGCGCCTTGGTCTCGGGCTCGGCCTTGTCCCAGACCGGCGAGCGGCAGAAACCGATGCGCGGCCGGCCGATATCGTAATCAATGTAAACCGGCGGCAGCTTCAGCACGGCAGCGCGGAACAGGGCGATGTCGTCGAGCGTGCGCGCCATGAGACCCAGCGTATCGACCGAATGGCACTGCATCTTGATGCCGACACGGTTGAAGTCGCCGAAGGTCGGCTTGTAACCGATGACACCGCAATAGGCGGCCGGCCGGATCACCGAGCCGCCGGTCTGCGTGCCGAAGGCCAGCGGCACATGCCCATCGGCGACGGCCGCGGCCGATCCCGAGGATGACCCGCCCGGCGTGTGCGCGGGATTGTGCGGGTTCGTCGTCGCGCCGGCATGACGGTTGGCGAACTCCGTCGTCACGGTCTTGCCCATGATGACGGCGTTGGCGGTGCGGCAGAGCGCCACGCAGGCCGCATCGCCGAACGGCACAGTCCCCGCGAAGATCGGCGAGTTGTGGCCGGTCGGCATGTCGTAGGTGTCGATGATGTCCTTCACGCCGACCGGGATGCCGCGCAGCAGGCCGCCGCTTGCCGCATCGGCGGCCTTCGCCTGCGCGATGGCTTGGTCGGGATCGAGATGCACCCAGGCCTTCACGATGTCGTCGCGCTCGGCAATGCGGTCGAGACAACGGCGCACCAGCTTTTCGGAGGTAAGCGTGCCGGCCTCGATGGCGGCCACGGCTTCGACGGCGGTGATCGCTTTCATGACAGCACGCTCCGCGCCCAGGCCGCGATGTCGAGAAGGCCCGCATCCTCATGCTGGCGGCCGACGAGCTGGATGCCGACTGGCAGGCCCGTCGGTCCCTTGGTCAGAGGCAGGGTCACGCAGGGCATCCAGAGATAGGTCCAGAGCAGGTTGAAAGTGGCATCGCCGGTCCGTTCGAGGCCGACCGGCGCCTCGCCCTTGGCCGGCGCCGTCAGGATGACGTCGATCTCCCCAAACAGCGCATCGACCGCGGCGCGGCCGGTTTCGCCGAGCTTCCGGGCGGCCACCCAGGTCGCGTAGTCGATCTTCGAGCCGGCTTCGAGCTTGTCCTTCTTCAGGCTCTCGCTCAGCAGGCCGGTGAAGCGCCGCGCCTCGTCGGCGTGGGCGCGCGGCCCATCGAAGGCCGACAGCGTCTTCTGGCCCTGGGTCATGTCGCGCACCGGCGCGGGGAGCTCGATCTCGCTCACCTGCGCACCGGCCTTGGCGAAAGCCGCCGCGGCATCGTTCAGGGCCTTCGTGCCCTCCGGTGAAAGTTCGTCGCGATGATGTGTGAAGGCGACGGCAATCCTCGGCGGCCGGTCGAGCTTGTCGATGGGCGTGAAGGGCATCGCCATCAGGGCTGCGCGGAACAGGGCAATGTCCTCGACGCTGCGGGCATAGGCGCCGATCGTGTCGAGCCATTCGGTATTGGCCTTCATACCGGCCGGCGCGAAGTGGCCGTAGGTCGGCTTGTAGCCCACGACGCCACAGAAGGCGGCGGGACGGATGACCGAGCCACCGGTCTGCGTGCCGGTGCCCAACACGGTCTGGAAATCGGCGACCGCCGCCGCCGAGCCCGAAGAAGAGCCGCCCGGCGTATGCGCGGGATTGTGCGGGTTCTTCGTCGGGCCGGGATGACGATTGGCGAATTCCGTCGTTACCGTCTTGCCGAGCAGGATGGCGCCGGCCTCGCGCGCCAGAGCGACAGTCGCAGCGTCGGCCAGCGGCTGGTGCGTGCGGTAGATCGGCGAGCCATAGGTCGTCGGCTGGTCGTAGGAATCGATGATGTCCTTCACACCCATCGGGATACCGTGCAGCAACCCCTTGCGTGGCCCGCGATCGAGCACCCTGGCGGTTTGAAGGGCAGCCTCGCGCGCGAGATGCGACCAGGCGAGCACGTCGGCGTCGCGCTGGTCGATGCGGTCGAGATGGTCGCGCACGATCCCCTCGGCGGTGGCCGCTCCGGAGTCCAGTCGTTGCGCGAGTTCGGTGGCGGTAAGCGTATTCAGCGCGGCCATGGTCGCCAGCAAAACAGCAAGAAACATGCCGCGTCCAGTGCGCTGCGGGGTGGCTCGCTTCGTGCTTCGAGCAGCGGAACCACGGAGGTCCTTCAATGCTTACCCGTCGCGCCGCCCTTCTTTCCGGCACCGCGCTTTCCCTCATCGGCACGAGCTCGGCAAAAGCGCAACAATCCGCGCCTCTGCGCATCGCCATGACACTGGCCGACATCCCCGCGACCGACGGCGCGCCCGACCAGGGCACCGAAGGCATCCGCTTCATGGGTTACACGATCTACGATCCGCTGGTCGCCTGGGACCTGACGTCGGCGACCGCGCCCGCGAAGCTGGTGCCCGGCCTCGCGACCAAGTGGTATCAGGACCCGGCCGATCCGACGAAGTGGATCTTCGAGCTGCGCCAGGGCGTGAAGTTCCACGACGGCTCCGACTTCAACGCCGACGCGGTGATCTTCACCCTCGAGCGCACCCTGAACGACAAGTCGCCGGCCTTCGATCGCACCGGCCGCAGCATCCTGATCGCGGCGGTCTGGCCGGTGATCGGCTATCGCAAGATCGACGATTACAAGGTCGAGATGCAGACCAAGGGCGTCGACACGATCTTCCCCTCGCTGCTCAACCGTTTCCCGATCGCGAGCCCGGCCAACTTCGAGAAGGTCGGCCGCGACTGGCAGGCCTATCGCAAGTCGCCGTCGGGCACTGGCCCGTGGAAGATGAAGGCCTGGACGCCGCGCGAGCGCGCCGAGCTGGAGCGCAACAACGACTACTGGAACAAGGAGCGGCTGCCCAGGACCGAGCGGATGGTGCTGCTGCCGATTCCCGACGTCTCGACCCGCACGGCCGCGCTCCTGTCGGGCCGGGTCGACTGGATCGAGGCACCCGCCCCCGACTCGCTCGACAAGCTGCGCGCCGGCGGCTGCAAGATCGAGACGAACGCCATTCCACACATGTGGCCCTATACGCTCAGCATGCTGCCGGGCGCGCCGACCGCCGACATCCGGGTGCGCAAGGCGCTGAACCTCGCGGTCGACCGGGACGCGATGGTGAAGCTGCTGAACGGCCTCGCGGCGCCAGCCGTCGGCTGCGTGCCGGTCGATCATCCCTGGTTCGGCAATCCGACCTTCAAGATCCGCTACGATCCGGCGGAGGCGAAGAAGCTGCTGGCCGAAGCCGGCTACGGGCCGCAGAAGAAGCTCAAGCTGAAGGTCGCGATCTCGACCTCGGGCTCGGGCCAGATGTATCCACTGATCATGAACGAGTTCATCCAGCAGCAATTCGCCGAGGTGGGCGTCGAGCTGGAGTTCCAGGTGATGGACTGGAACGCGCTGCTCAACTTCATGCGCCAGGGCGCCAAGGCACCGGAAGCGGCCTCGTTCAACGCCATCAACGTGAGCTGGAACACGATGGACCCGCACAACGCCTTCATGCGCTTCGTCGACAGCCAGCAGGTCCCGCCCAAGGGCTCGAACTGGGGCTACATCAACGATCCGGAGTTCGACAAGCTGGCCGCCGAGGCGCGCAGCACCTCCGATCCCGCGGAACTCGACAAGGTGCTGGCCAGGATCAACACCCGCATGGTCGACGAAGCCGTGTTCGTCTGGTTCGTCCATGACGTCTGGCCGAACGCGATCTCTTCCAAGGTGAAGGGCTACGTCCATCCCAAGAGCTGGTACGTCGACTTCTCGCCGGTGACGGTCGGTTAAAGTCTCTCCGAGCGAAAAAGAATCACATCGTCTTCCCAAAACCGGCCTCACCCTGAGGAGCGCTCCGCAGGAGCGCGTCTCGAAGGGTGGGAACGAGCACCACGTCTGTTGCCCGTCCTTCGAGACGGCCGCGGTGCGGCCTCCTCAGGATAAGGTTAAGTGTTTCAACTTGAGGCGGGATCCTAACCCCGCTTGCGCTGCGACCAGCCGATGTAGAGGCCGGCACCGACGATGATGGCGGCGCCGACCCAGCCCAGCAAATCCGGGAAGTCTCCGAAGAACAGGTAGCCCACGACCACCGAGCCGATGAGCTGCATGTACTGGAACGGCGCCACGATGTTGGCCGGCGCATAGGTGAGCGCGCGGGCGACGAAATAGTGGCCGGTGCCGCCCAGCACGCCGAGGCTGCAGAAATAGAAGATGTCGCGGGCGCTGTGCGGCGTCTTCCAGACGAAGGGCAGCACCAGGAACATGCCGAAACCGCCGACGATCGAGCTGTAGATCGCCGAGGTCTCCGGCGTGTCGATGCTGGAAATCAGTCGCGTCAGCACCTGGTAGATGGCGTAGCAGGCCGCGCTCAGGAGCGAAAGCAAGGCCGCCCACTGGAAGACCGCGCTGCCTGGCTGGATCAGGACCAGCACGCCCACGAAGCCGACCAGCAGTGCGCCGATATGAGCGCGCGCGGCGCGTTCGCCCAGCACGAGCCAGGCAAGCGGCAACACGAGCAGCGGCGCCATCATCGTGATGGCCGCCGCCTTGCCCAAGGGGATGTAGACGATGGCGAGGAAGCTCGCGACGTTCGACGTGAACAGCATCAACGAGCGCACGAGCTGCGTGCCCGGCCGCCGCGTGCGCAGCATGCCGAGACCGAAACGCGGAACGAAGAAGATCAGCATATAGACGATATGGCCGAAGGCACGCGCCCACGAGATCTGCAGGGTATTGTAGTCGGCGCCCAGGAACTTCGCGAAGCCGCTCATGATCGGAAACAGCAGGCCCGCGCCGCACATGAAGAGGATGCCGGCCAGGATGCGCTGGCCGGCCGGTGCGGATTGCGGCGTCAATGTCCAGGCTTCACGCGCTGCAGCGCCTCCCAGACGCGCGCCGGCGTGGCCGGCATTTCGAGACGATCGACACCGGCCGGACGCAGCGCGTCGAGGACGGCGGCCATCACCGTCTGCGGCGCGCCGATGCACCCCGCCTGACCCGAACCCTTCACGCCCAGCGGATTGGCATCGGTCGGCCGCTCGACCAGCTGGATGTCGAAGAACGGCAGGTCGGTCGCGCGCGGCAAGGTGTAGTCCATCAGCGAACCGCTGAGGAGCTGGCCGGATTGCGGATCGTAGACCGTGTGCTCCAGCAGGGCCTGACCAATACCCTGGGCGAGACCGCCCTGCACCTGTCCCTCGGTCAGCATCGGATTGATCAGGCGTCCGTAGTCGTCGACCGCGGTGTATCTCAGCAGGTCGACGGCGCCCGTCTCCGGATCGATCTCGACCTCGGCGACGTGGCATCCGCTCGGGAAGGTGAAGATGTCGGTGATGTTCAACACGTGCTCACCCAGTCCCGGCGACATGCCGTCGGGCAGATTCGCCGCCTCCCGTGCGCTGGCCGCCAGCGAAGCGAGATCGATGGCGCGGTCGCTGCCGCGCACCGTGAAGCGCCCCCGGTCGTAGTCGAGCTCATGCTCGCTGGCCTGCAAGAGATGTGCCGCGAGTTTGCGCGCTTTTGCGAGGGCAGCATCCATCGCCTTGACCAGGGCCGCACCTCCCATGTGCATCGAGCGCGCCCCGCCATGTCCCGCGCCGCTCCTCACGGCGCGCGTATCGGCCTGGACATAGTGGAAAGCCTCGATCGGCAGGCCGAGATGCCGCGACGCGATCTGGGCAAAGGACGTTTCGTGCCCCTGCCCGTTCGATTCGGTGCCGACGGCGATCATGACGCTGCCATCCGGATCGAAGCGCACTTCGGCTCCCTCATTGGGCGCGCCGCGTGATGTCTCGAGAAAGCAGGCGACACCGAGGCCGCGGAGGCGGCCGCGCATCTTCGCGGCCGCGCGCCGCGCCTCGAAGCCCGGGGCGCGCGCCACGGCGGTATCGAGGTTTGCCACGAAGTCGCCTGAGTCGATCGCCATGCCCATCGCGGTCCTGTGCGGGAAGGACGAGATCAGGTTCTGCCGCCGCAAGTCCGCCGGATCGCGGCCGAGCGCACGCGCCGCCGCCTCGATGGCCCGCTCGACGATATAGTTGGCCTCCGGCTTGCCGGCGCCGCGATAGGCGTCGACCGGCACCGTGTTGGTAAGCGCGCCGCGCACATCGACGGCAATCGCGGGAATGTCATACACGCCGCCCTGCGCCGTCGAGGCGGCGACCACCGAGGCGCCGGGCCCGTTGCCCGACAGATAGGCACCGAGATTGGCGACCATCGCCACGTCGAGCGCGAGGATGCGTCCCGTCCCGTCGAGCGCGATCCGCGCCGTCGCCGCGATGTCGCGGCCCTGCGCCCCCATCACGAACTCCTCGGCGCGATCGGCCAGCCAGCGCACCGGGCGCTTCAGCCGGCGCGCCGCCCACAGCAGCAGGATCCATTCCGGATAGAGGAAGTTCTTCATCCCGAATCCGCCGCCGACATCGGGCGCGCTGAGCTGGATGCGCTCGGGCGCCACCTTGAAGACGAACTCCGCAAGCTGGCGGCGGATGCCGTGCAGCCCCTGCCCCGTCAGTTCGAGATCCATGGTGTCGGTCGCCGCGTCGTAGCGCGCGATACCCGCGCGCGGCTCCAGCGGCACGACGATGACGCGATTGTTCGTCACGTCGACCTCGATGATATGCGCAGCGTTCTTCATCGCGGCGGCGACGGCAATGTGGTCGCCTCGCTGCACGCGATAGACCAGATTGCCCGGCGCCTCGTCCCACAGGGAAGGCGCTCCCTCCGCCAGCGCTGCGCGGCCGTCGACGACGGAGGGCAACGGCTCGTAGTCGATCTCGATCCGCTCTGCCGCCTCGCGCGCGATCTCCGCACTGTCGGCCACGACGAAGCAGACGGGGTCACCGACATGGCGGACGCGGCCCATCGCCAGCGCCGGACGCGGCGGCACGATCATCGGCTTCACCGCGGCCAGGCACGGCATATGGCCCAGGCCGTCGGCAGCGAGATCGTTGGCGTTCGCAACCAGATGCACACCGGCCATCGAGGCCGCGGGCGACACGTCAAGTGAACGGATCAGGGCGTGGGCATGCGGCGAGCGCAGGACATGGCCATGGAGTGCGTAGCGTTCCTCGATATCCTCGACGTAACGGCCGTGTCCCGTGAGGAAACGACCATCCTCGAGGCGGCGTATCGATCTTGCGTCCTGGCTTCCATCCGCCACCTGGTTTCTCCCGAACCGTCCGTTTGCCACGAGCATACACCATTGACGGGCCTCGACGACGGGCGGAGGCTCCCGCCACCCGGCTCACATCAAGCCTTTCGGAGGAAGCGAATGATCGATCTGCATTTCTGGCCGACGCCCAACGGCAAGAAGGTCACCATCCTGCTCGAGGAATGCGGCCTGCCCTACAAGGTCGTGCCGGTGAACATCGGACAGGGCGACCAGTTCACGGACGCGTTTCTCGAGATGAATCCCAATCACCGCATGCCGGTGATGGTCGACAATGCGCCGGCCGACGGCGGCAAGCCGCTGGTCGTGTTCGAGTCCGGCGCGATCATGATGTACATCGCCGAGAAGGCCGGGAAGTTCTATCCGCAGGACCTTCGCACCAAGCACGAAGTGAACGAATGGCTGATCTGGCAGATGGCCAACCAGGGGCCGAAGAGCGGCGAGTGCGGCCATTTCCGCCGGCTCGACCAGGCCAAGGAAGGCGACCAGAGCTATGCGATCAGGCGCTTCACCGACGAGGTGAACCGGTTGTACGGCGTGCTGAACAACCGCCTCTACAAGCACAAGTACCTGGCGGGCGACCAGTACACGATCGCCGACATGATCTGCTATCCGTGGACGGTGAACTGGAAGTTCCAGGGCCAGGACATCGAGGAGTTCCCCTACTTCAAGCGCTGGTTCGAGGAGCTCGGTGCGCGCCCCGCCGTCCAGAAGGGCATGGCGGTCGGCGCCGACTTTTCGGTCGATCGCGAGAAGCTGCCGCCCGAGGAGCAGGAGCGCATCCGCAAGATGCTCTACAACCAGCGCGCGCGGCCCGTCCGCGTGGCCTAGCTAGAGACGCTGCTCGCTGGAGAGAGGGGGCGCCACCTCCTCCAGCGACTTGCACTCCGCCGCCACGCCGAGTTTCAGGGTCACGAACGCCGCCGCGATCATCAGCACCGCGCCCAGCATGTAGCCCCACAGGATCTCGCCCGAACTGCCGCCGGCGATCAGCACCCCGAACAGCCACGGTCCGCCGACACCGCCGAACAAGGTGCCGAAGGCGTAGAACAGCGCGATGGTCAGCGCGCGGATCTCGAGCGGGAAGCACTCACCGACCGTGAGATAGGCCGCACTGGCCGCCGCCGAGGCGAAGAAGAAGACCACGCTCCACATCGCCGTCTGCGTCGTGGCATCGAGATGGCCGGCATGGAACATCCAGCCCGTCACCGCCAGCAGCACGCCCGAGATCGCATAGGTGGCGGTGATCATCTGACGGCGCCCGATACTATCGAACAGCGGCCCCAGCAGCAGCGGCCCCAGGAAGTTGCCGATCGCGAAGGGCAGGATGTAGAGGCCGACCTTGTCGGCCGGCACGCTGTAGAACTTGGTGAGGATCAGCGCGTAAGTGAAGAAGATCGCGTTGTAGACGAAGGCCTGCGAGGCCATCAGCACGACACCCAGCGTCGTGCGGCCGCGATAATGCGTGAGCAAGGTGCGCGCGACCGAAACCATCGTCGTCTTGTGCGGGTCGCCCAGCGACAATGTCTTGGTCACCGGCTCCAGCTTCCGGCCCGTATCCGCCGCGACCCGCGCCTCGATCTCCTCGACAACGCCCTCGGCCTCGCGCGGCTTGCCGTGGATCATCAGCCAGCGCGGGCTCTCGGGCAGGAAGCGCCGCAGGTAGAGGATCACGAGCCCCAGCACCGCGCCGCTGCCGAAGGCCAGCCGCCAGCCCATGTCGGGATCGAGCACGTCAGGATCGAGCAGCCAGACCGAGAGCAGCGCGCCGCCGGCCGCACCGATCCAGAAGCTTCCGTTGATGGCAAGATCGATGCGGCCGCGCAGGCGCGCCGGGATTAGCTCCTGGATCGCCGAGTTGATGGCCGAATATTCGCCGCCGATGCCCGCGCCGGTCAGGAAGCGGAACAGCAGGAAGCTGTGGAAGTCCCAGGAGAAGGCTGTCGCCGCCGTCGCGACCAGATAGACGCCGAGCGTCACGTTGAAGAGCTTCTTGCGGCCCAGCCGATCGGTGAGATGCCCGAAGAACAGTGAGCCCAGCACGGCGCCGGCGAGATAGGCGCTCCCCGTAAGGCCGACCTGCTCGGCCGTGAGTTGCAGCCGCGGACTGGTTTGCAGCGCCGCCGCCACCGAGCCCGCCAAGGTGACCTCCAGTCCATCGAGGATCCAGGTGATGCCCAGGGCAACGACGACCAGTCGGTGGAAGCGACTCCACGGGAGACGGTCGAGACGGGCGGGAACGTCGGTCTGCACAGTCGGTGCAACGCATCGGCCTGCCGAAGGTTCTATCGGCGCGGTGCCCCTACCGCCGCAAGGCTGGGTTGCCGGGGCGATACTGGCGAGCCGAAAGACTGCCGCCTAAAGTGGCAACATGTCCGACAACACGATGGCAGCCGGTTCCGCGCCCGTTCCTGCCCCCTCGGCTCCAGCCCTGTCCGGCGCCGCCTCCGCCAACACCACGACCTTCGCCGTCATCCTGTCGCTCAGCTTCTGTCACCTGCTCAACGACATGATGCAGTCGCTGGTGCCGGCGCTGTATCCGATCCTCAAGGATTCATACGCACTGTCATTCGGCCAGATCGGCTTCATCACCCTGGCCTTCCAGTGCACCGCCTCGATGCTGCAGCCGGTGGTCGGCATGTACACCGACAAGAAGCCCCAGCCCTATTCCCTGATGGTCGGCATGGGCTTCACCCTGGTCGGCCTCCTGCTGATGTCGCAGGCGAACTCCTATCCGCTGATCCTGTTCGCCGCGGCGCTGATCGGCATGGGCTCCTCGGTCTTCCATCCCGAGGCCTCGCGGGTCGCGCGCATGGCGGCCGGTGGACGCTATGGCCTCGCGCAGTCGCTGTTCCAGGTCGGCGGCAACATGGGCTCCGCCGCGGGCCCGTTGCTGGCCGCCTTCATCGTCGTGCCGGCCGGGCAGCGCAGCATCGTGTGGTTCTCCGCGGCCGCGCTCGTCGCGATGATCGTGCTGTTCCAGGTGGGCCACTGGTACAAGGCCAACCGCGCCAGCCAGAAGCCGGCGGCCCGCAAGAGCGCGGCGGCTGGCGGTCACGTGACCCTGTCGAAGGCCCGCGTCGGCGTTGCGGTCGCAATCCTGGTGGCGCTGCTCTTCTCCAAGAACGTCTACAGCGCCAGCCTCGGCTCCTACTTCACCTTCTACCTGATCCAGAAGTTCGGCGTGGAAGTTCAGACCGCGCAGCTCTTCCTGTTCGCCTTCCTGGTCGGCATCGTCGCCGGCACGATCCTGGGCGGCCTGGTCGGTGACAGGGTTGGTCGCATTCCGGTCATGTGGTTCTCGATCCTGGGCGCCCTGCCCTTCGCGCTGATGCTGCCCTACGCCAACCTGTTCTGGACCGGCATCCTCGCTGTCACCGTGGCGATCGTCATGGCCTCCGCCTTCTCCGCGATCCTGGTCTACGCCCAGGAACTCCTGCCCGGCCGGGTCGGCTTGGTCGCCGGCATGTTCTTCGGCGTCTCGTTCGGCCTGGGCGGTCTCGGCGCCGCGGCGCTGGGCGAGATCGCCGACCATGCCGGCATCGAAGCGGTCTACAAGGTGACCCCGTTCCTGTTGCTGCTCGGCCTGCTGACGGCCTTCCTGCCCAAGCATCCGAGCGCGCCGAAGCTGCCGGCCTGATCAGGCCCCGGCCGGATCAGGCAAGTCCGGCCGCGGCGATGCGGCCGGCTTCGGCGATCGCCGCGCTGCGCGCTTCGTCGGAGATCGTGGAGCCCGTGTAGTAGGCCGCGATGAAGACCGGCGCGCGGCCCGGCGGCCAGGCGACCGCGATGTCGTTGGCACTGCCGTTGCCGCCCGTACCGGTCTTGTCGCCGACGCGCCATGACGCCGGCAACCCGGCCCTCAGCCGCTTGTCGCCGGTCTTGTTGGCAACCAACCAGCCGATCAGCCGTTCGCGCGAGCCGGCCGACAGCACATTCCCCGCGACGAGCTTCTGCATCGTGCCCAGCATGGCCAGCGGCGAGGTCGTATCGCGTGGGTCACCCGGCGCGCCCTCGTTCAGTTCGGTCTCGATTCGGTCGAGTCGCGTCATCGGATCGCCCAACCCGCGGACAAAAGCGGTCAGCCCCGCGGAACCACCGAAGCTCGCCAGCATCAGGTTGCCCGCCGTATTGTCACTGAGGGTCATGGCCGCCGCACAGATCGCATCGACCGTCATGCCGCCCGGCCCGGCATGCTCCTTGGTGGCTGGCGAATAAGGGACGAGATCGCTCTCGGCAAAGACGACGCGTCGATCGAGCCTCTCCTCGCCCCGATCGACGCGGGCCAGCATCAGGGCCGCCGCCAGGAACTTGAAGGTGCTGCACATCGGGAAGCGCTCGTCGCCCCGATGGGCCACCCGACGCCCGCTTGCCGTATCGAGCAACGCCACACCGAGGCGGCCGCCGTTGCGCCGTTCCAACTCGCGCAACGCAGATATCGTATCATCGGCAACGGCCGGCACGGAAAGCAGCGGCGCGACCAGAAGCATACGGCGGGCGATCGAAGCGGGCACCGGGTTCTCCCTGTCATGAGCCGGCGCATGGGTAGCGGTCGAATATGGCAGCAGCCCGGCCTGTCGCCCGCGGACCGTTGCGCTAAAGTGGTGACCGGATTCGAATTGCCTATCTGCACAACGCCGCCGCGAAGCCCAGGAGAAGTGTATGGTCCTTGGAATGTCCATCGCGACCTTCACGGTCGTCCACGTCGTCATCAGCCTGATCGCCATCGCGGCCGGCGCGGTCGCGTGTGCCCGCATGCTGGAGGGGCGCCGGCTGGATGGTTGGAACTCCGTGTTCCTGCTGGGCACGATCCTGACGACGCTGACCGGATTCCTCTTCCCGATCACCGTGTTCACGCCGGCACTCGGCGTCGGAATCGTTTCGTCGGTTGCCCTGGCGATCGCGCTGCTGGCGCTCTATGTCGGCCGCCTCGCCGGCGCATGGCGGTGGATCTATGTCGCGAGCGCCCTGTTCGCCTTCTATCTCAATGTCTTCGTCCTGGTCGTGCAGTCCTTCCAGAAGATCGGCTTCCTGAACAGGTTCGCACCGACCGGCTCCGAGCCGCCTTTCGCGGTCATGCAGGGTATTGTGCTGCTGGGCTTCATCCTGCTGGGCTTCCTCGTCCTGAAGCGCTTCCGCCCGGCCTGAAGAAGAAAGAAGACGGAGGACACGACATGAAGGACTTCGCGGGAAGGATTGCCGTCATCACGGGCGGCGGCACCGGCATGGGGCGCGAGCTGGCGCGGCAGCTCGCCGCCGAGGGCTGCAGCATTGCGTTGGGTGACGTGTCGGCGGGCGCCATGGCCGAGACCAGGCGGCTCTGCGAGGCTGCCGGCCTCAGCCAGGGCCAGCGCATCACGACGCATGTCGCCGACGTGGCCGACGAGCCGCAGGTGCTGCGCTTCCGGGACGGGGTCGCCGAGCAGCACGAGACCGATCGCATCCATCTCCTGTTCAACAACGCCGGCATCGGCGGCGGCGGCAGCTTCCTCGTCAACGAGCGCGCGGAGTGGGAGCGCACGTTCAACATCTGCTGGGGCGGCGTCTATCTCTGCACGCGGGCCTTCATGCCGCTGCTGCAGCGCGCCGATGCGGGCCACATCGTCAACACGTCGAGCGTGAACGGCTTCTGGGCCTTCATAGCGCCCAACATTCCGCAGACCGCCTATGCGGCCGCCAAGTTTGCCGTGAAGGGCTTCACCGAGGCGCTGATCACCGACCTGCGCCTCAACGCCCCGCATATCAAATGCTCGGTCGTGATGCCCGGCCACATCGGCACGTCGATCGTCGCCAACTCACGCAAGCTGCAGAGCGGCAACCAGACCGACGAGATCACGGCGCACGAGATCGGCTTGGCACGGGCGCGCATCGCCTCGATGGGCGTCGACGCCACCAGGCTCTCGGACGACGATGTCCGAGGGATGATCGTCGAACGCGCACGGCGATTCCTCGAGGAGGCGCCGACGACGGCGGCCGAAGCGGCGACGATCATCCTCGACGGCGTGCGCAACGAGCGCTGGCGCATCCTGGTCGGGTACGATGCCGAGCGCATCGACAGCCTCGTGCGCGAGAGCCCGGAACGGGCGTACGAGACGGAGTTCTTCGAGGCCTTCGCGAAGGAGACCGGCTGGGTGGTCGGCGGCCGCTGACCCGCCCGGCAGCGTTAGTCGCCTGCGTCGGCGCGCCCAGGGACCACGCCGGAGCTGAGCGGCGCCCCCTGTCGGTCCCCGGCTTTATCCTGAAGGATGACATCGCGCAGGTCCGACGACGGACGCTGGTTGGCTACGGCGAGGCGATCGAACAGGAACATGCGCCGTGCGTTGGCGGGTGGCTTACGGACAGCTTCCGCGAGGCCCCGCTCGCCCTGAAGGACGACCTCATACCTGTCCGGATCGGTCGCCGACAGGCTCACATAGCAGGCGGCGCGGACGCGGCCTGCCTGGTTGAGGGAGACCTCGAAGGTCGGGCCCACCAGTTCGGGCAAGGCAACACCCGCCGCGCGAAGATCTTCGTAGAGCTTGTCGACCTCCTCTTTGGTCCGCATCACCGACCAGCTGGCGAGCTGGTCGGCGAGCCTGCCCTTCGTCTTGGCGGCATTCATGCCGTCCTGCACGCGTTCGAGCATGTACCGGCGGACCTCTGGCGCGGTGATCGGGCCGACGATGAAGGCCGAAAGGGGTGCCGGCATCGCAAGCGAATTGTTGCAGACATTGACGGCCTGATGGGACATCGGCAGCGCCGGACGTTCGAGACCGACCGGGCAGAGGTTGAGCGCCAGGAATTCACCGATCGTCTCGACGTACTGGAATTCCTCGACTGGCCTGGCCATCAGGTTGGCCACGAAGGCCGGCGGAAGCCCTATGTCGGCGGCATATCGGATCAGCATCGCGGCGCCGCCGCGCGCATCCGCGAACCCCTGGAGACGGCTCGCCACGGGATCGTCAGCGGTCACGCCGCGCAGCGCACTGTGATCGAGGAAGAAATTGTGGAAGGCGATCTTGCTGCCAATCTCGACGTTGCAATCCGCCGGATATGCCGCCGCGGCGCGGACCGTGTTGCCACCCAGAAGCGCCAGGGCACAGGCCGAGAGGCAGACGTCCTGCTTGCGGACGACGGCAACGACCCTGAAGCTCCGCAGCAGCTCACCGATGCGGACTCCCTCGGACAGGGTACCGCCCAGGCTGCTCAGCTCGATGGTGGCGAGCGGCATTCCCGGTTTCGCCGGGGACGAGGCCTGGAGCTTGACCAACAGATCGCGCAGCTTTTCGGCGTCTCCGGCCTCGATCATCCCCGTCAGCCGCAGCCTTGGCCTCTCCTGGGCGTCGGTTCGCAGGAAATAGCCTTGAAGCCCCGAGGGCGTCAGGGAAACGATGGTCGCAGCGCTAAGGTCCCCCGCAGTCAAGGCAGTCACAATGTACGTGAACGCAACAACCAGAAGGGCCGATAAGCACCGCATACTATGATCCCGCCTGCAGCAAGAGCGCTCCCTGTGAGCGACGCTTCCGGCGTCTACACAAGGAAGATAATACTTTTTGTGGCGGCAAATGGAGTCAAACGATTAATGCTGCCGGCGCCACTCCGGCATGTACTTCACAACAAAAAAATGCGGAGCGTACCCCGCCGATAGCAAAAAGGGCTCCGGGCACCGCTGTGCGCGGCGACCCGAAGCCCTTCAAGCTAGCATTGCACCCGTTCGATGGACGAGCACGCGATCGTTTCGTTCGTTTCTCGGACCGCACACACTCCCTCAGGAAGCGATGAAATCCGAAGGTCCGCCTCAGGCCTTGAGGTTGACCGCGGCTTCCTTGCCACGCTCGACCTGGACCTCGTAGCTGATCTTCTGGCCTTCATTCAGGCCGTTGAGCCCGGCCCGCTCGACCGCGCTGATGTGGACGAACACATCCTTGCCGCCCGTATCGGGCTGGATGAATCCGAATCCTTTGGTGGCGTTGAACCACTTGACGGTACCTGAAGCCATTCGTGAGTGTCCCTAATTTCCGGCGCGCATCTGCACCGCCGATACGATAGCAATATTTCACCCCGTCTGACCATCGCCTGTCCACGGCGAGTTTCACAATCAAGAGTTGCCTTGAAAGTGCCTTTTTGGCGTCGACCGCCTCTCACGATTTGGTGAGCCGACCTTTCCGCGCCGGATTTCAGCACCCGCCATGCCCTGTTCTAACGGGCGGGCGGCGTAAAGCCCTTGCTGCGGATCTTCTTCTCCAGGATGGCGATACCGGCGGCGGTATTGCCCTTGTTGCACTTGTCGATGCCTTCGACGATGTCGAAATCCGGACGCGTGCCACCGTTGCCGCCGCCGTCGCCCAGGTATCTGGTCGCGTACTCGCCCAGCTTCTTGCAATAAGCCGCGTCGTCGCTTTGGGCCATCGCTTCACTGGCCAGAAGGGCGGATAGAAGTAGCAATATTGCCAGTCGTGTCATGGATCGGGACGCTCACTGAATACTTGGCAGCCAGAAGGCATTGGTCGACGCCGCAATACGCCTTGTAGCCTCAGCCGCACAATAGGCGGGCTTGTTCGATCCCGCCAATCCGTTCGTGATCCGGTGGACCGCCAGGAACTACGCCCGGCCGGCCTTCAGGCGAAGAACGGCCTGGCGGACGGCGTCGTCGAGCCCCTCTCCGCCCTTGTCCAGATGCGCGACGATAGCGGCGCGCATGCGCGGATCCCAGAACTTCCGAAGGTGGGTGGCGATGGCGGCCGCCGGATCGGCGCCACGCTGCGGCACGAAGAACCTGCCGATCTGGTTCGCCATCATCACGAGTTTCTCCGACGACATGCCGCCTACTCCGCCGCGATGCGCCGGCTGCGGCGGGCCTGCTCGGCATATTCCTTCTGCCAGTCGCCGGGGCCGTTGGACGGCGACACCTGCACGGCGGTGACCTTGTATTCGGGGCAATTGGTCGCCCAGTCCGAGAACTCGGTCGTGACCACGTTGGCCTGCGTCTCGGGATGATGGAACGTCGTGTAGACGACGCCGGGCGCCACCCGGTCGGTGATCCTGGCGCGGAGGCTGGTACTGCCGACGCGGCTGTCGAGCTTGACCCAGTCGCCGTCGCGCACACCGCGCTGCTCGGCATCGTGCGGATGGATCTCCAGCAGGTCCTGGTCGTGCCACACGACGTTGTCGGTGCGCCGCGTCTGGGCGCCGACATTGTACTGGCTGAGGATGCGGCCCGTGGTGAGCAGCAGTGGAAACCGCGGTCCCGTGCGCTCGTCGGTCGGTACATACTCCGTGATCAGGAAATTGCCCTTGCCGCGGGCGAAGCCGCCGATATGCATGACCGGCGTGCCGAGCGGCGCCTTCTCGTTGCACGGCCACTGGACCGAGCCGACCTTGTCCAGGAGATCATAGGATACACCGGCGAAGCCCGGCGTCAGAGCCGCGATCTCGTCCATGATCTCCGACGGATGCCTGTAGGGCATCTCGAAGCCCATCGCCCTGGCGATGGCCAGGGTGATCTCCCAATCGGCCATACCGCTTCTGGGCGTCATCACCCGCCGCACGCGATTGATGCGGCGTTCCGCATTCGTAAAGGTGCCGTCCTTCTCCAGGAAGGTCGAGCCCGGCAGGAAGACGTGGGCGTAGTTCGCCGTCTCGTTCAGGAACAGGTCCTGCACCACGACGCATTCCATCGAAGACAGTGCCTGCACGACGTGGCTGGTGTTCGGATCGGACTGGAGGATGTCCTCACCCTGGACATAGAGGCCCTTGAAGGTGCCCTCGACCGCCGCATCGAACATGTTGGGGATGCGCAGGCCGGGCTCTGCGTCGAGCGGACGGCCCCACATCTTCTCGAACGTCTCGCGCGTCGCGTCGTCGGAGATGTGGCGATAGCCCGTCAGTTCGTGCGGGAAAGAGCCCATGTCGCACGCCCCCTGGACGTTGTTCTGACCGCGCAGCGGGTTCACGCCGACGCCCGGCCGGCCGAGATTACCCGTCACCATGGCGAGGTTGGCGATCGCCATGACCGTCGTCGTGCCCTGGCTGTGCTCGGTGACGCCCAGGCCGTAGTAGATCGCGGCGTTGCCGCCGGTGGCGTAGAGACGCGCGGCGCCGCGGATCGCCTCGGGATCGACGCCGGCCATCAGGCCCACGGTCTCCGGGCTGTTCTGCGGTTCCGATATGAAGGCTGCCCAATGCTCGAAGGCATCGCGGTCGCAGAATTCCCGCACGAACCGCTCGTCGGCCAGGCCCTCGGTGACGATCGTGTGGGCCAGCGCATTCATCACCGCGGCGTTGGTGCCGGGCCGAAGCGGCAGGTGATAGTCGGCCTCGACGTGCGGCATGCGCACGAGGTCGATGCGGCGCGGATCGATCACGATCAGCCTCGCCCCCTGCCGCAATCGCTTCTTCAGGCGCGACGCGAAGACCGGATGCGCGTCGGTCGGGTTGGCGCCGATCACCAGGATCACGTCGCTCTGCTCGACCGAGTCGAAATCCTGCGTGCCCGCCGAGGTGCCGAAGGCCTGGCTGAGGCCGAAACCGGTCGGCGAGTGGCAGACGCGCGCGCAGGTGTCGACATTGTTGTTGCCGAAGCCGCCACGGATCAGCTTCTGCATCACGTACGTCTCTTCGTTGGTGCAGCGCGACGAGGTGATGCCGCCGATGGCCAGACGGCCATGCTTGTCCTGCAGGCGGCGGAATTCCGCGGCGACCCGGCCGATTGCCTCGTCCCAACCGACCTCGCGCCACGGCTGGTCGATGCTCTCGCGCACCATCGGCTTCAGGATGCGTTCCTTGTGATGCGTGTAGCCCCAGGCGAAGCGGCCCTTGACGCAGGAATGTCCGCGATTGGCCTTGCCGTCCTTCCACGGCACCATGCGCACGAGCTCCTCGCCGCGCATCTCGGCCTTGAAGCTGCAGCCGACGCCGCAATAGGCGCAGGTCGTCACCACCGAATGCTCGGGCTGCCCGATCTCGATCAGGCTCTTCTCCGAGAGCGTCGCGGTCGGGCAGGCCTGCACGCAGGCGCCGCACGACACGCATTCGGAGCTCAGGAAGTCGTCGGACGACGTGCCGGGCGAGACCTTGGAGTCGAAGCCGCGGCCCTGGACGGTGAGCGCGAAGGTGCCCTGCACCTCCTCGCAGGCGCGCACGCAGCGCGAGCACACGATGCACTTCGCGGGATCGAAGGTGAAATACGGATTGCTCTCGTCCTTCTCCTGCTTCGTGTGGCTCTCGCCCTCGTAGCCGTAGCGCACCTCGCGCAAGCCGACCGCGCCCGCCATGTCCTGCAGTTCGCAGTCACCATTGGCCGCGCAGGTCAGGCAGTCGAGCGGATGGTCGGAGATGTAGAGCTCCATCACGCCCTTGCGGATCTGCTTCAGCCGCTCGGTCTGGGTCGACACGACCATGCCAGGCGCCACCGGCGTCGTGCACGAAGCGGGCGTACCGGTCCGGCCGGAAATCTCGACCAGGCAGAGGCGGCACGAACCAAAGGCTTCGATCGAATCGGTGGCACAGAGCTTGGGTACCTGGATGCCGGCATCCATCGCCGCCCGCATGATCGAAGTGCCGGCGGGCACCGAGACGGTCTGGCCGTCGATGGTGAGGGCGACCTGCTCCGTCGCGCGGCTGGCCGGTGTGCCATAGTCGGTTTCGGGAACGAGCGACATGACGGGTCCTCTATTCCGCGGCCGCGCTGACGGGCGGGCGGACGAAATCCTCGGGGAAGTGCCTGATGGCACTCATCACCGGATAGGGCGTGAAGCCGCCCAGGGCGCAGAGCGAGCCGAACTTCATCGTCTGGCAGAGGTCCTCGACCAGCTCGAGGTTCGCGGTGGTCTGCTCGCCACGGATGATCCTGTCGATGGTCTCGACGCCGCGTGTCGAGCCGATGCGGCAGGGCGTGCACTTGCCGCAGGATTCGAGGGCGCAGAATTCCATGGCGAAGCGGGCCTGGCGCGCCATGTCGACCGCGTCGTCGAACACGACGACACCGCCATGACCGATCAGCCCGTCGCGCGCTGCGAAGGCCTCGTAGTCGAACGCCGTATCGAACAGCGCACGCGGAAAGTAGGCGCCCAGAGGGCCCCCGACCTGGACCGCCCGCACCGGCCGCCCGCTCCGCGTGCCGCCGCCGATCTCGTCGACCAGCTCGCCCAGGGTGACGCCGAACGCCGCCTCGAACAGGCCTCCGTGCCTGACGTTGCCCGCCAGCTGGATCGGCATGGTGCCGCGCGAACGTCCCATGCCAAAGGCGGCATAGGCTTCGGCGCCCTCTGCCAGGATCCACGGCACGGTGGCGAGCGAGATCAGGTTGTTGATCACCGTCGGTCGGCCGAACAGGCCCTTGTGCGCCGGCAGCGGCGGCTTGGCGCGCACCTGCCCGCGCCTCCCTTCGATGCTCTCCAGCATCGCAGTCTCCTCGCCACAGACATAGGCCCCGGCTCCTACCCGGATCTCCATGTCGAATCCGGCCCCGGCGCCGAGAAGCCCATCGGCTTCGGCAAGGCGCACGGCCCGCTCTAAGGTTCGCACTGCATCCGGATATTCGGAGCGGATATAGACGTAACCCTTGGTCGCTCCGACGGCGAGTCCGGCGATCGCCATGCCTTCGATCAGCGCGAAGGGATCGCCTTCGAGCAACATGCGGTCGGCGAAGGTGCCGGAATCGCCTTCGTCGGCGTTGCAGACGATGTACTTCCGGTCGGCCGGCGCATCGGCGACCGTCTTCCACTTGATTCCGGTCGGGAAGCCGGCGCCGCCGCGGCCACGCAGGCCGGATTTGGTCACTTCTTCCAGTGTCTTCGCCGCCCCAAGGCTGCGCGCCCGTTCGAGGCCCCGACCGCCGCCATGGGCCCGCCAGTCGGCGAGAGACAGCGGATCGACGATACCGCAGCGCGCAAAGGTGAGGCGCGTCTGTCTCTTCAGGAAGGGAATCTCCTCGGGACGGCCGAGGCAAAGCGGATGGTTGGCGCCGACGGCTATGCCGGTCAGCAGACCCGGTACATCGTGCGGCGTCACGGGTCCGAAGGCGATGCGTCCGTGTGGCGTCTCGACCTCGACCATCGGCTCCAGCCAGAACAGGCCGCGCGAACCCGTGCGGACGATCTCGATCTCGATGCCCTGCCGCCTGGCCTCGTCGCCCAACAGGGCCGCGACCTTGTCGGCGCCGACGGCGCGGGCGGCGGCATCGCGCGGCACGAAGAGGCGCATCGTCATCGCGAGACCTCGCGGGCGATCTCGTCGATCGACGCTGCATTCAGCCGTGCCATCGGCTCGCCATCGAGCATCGCCGAGGGCGCGGAGGCGCAGAGACCCAGGCAATAGACCGGCTCGATCGTGACCCTGCCGTCGGGCGTGGTGCCGCCCCAGTCGAGGTTGAAGCGATCGAGGACGCGGCGGGCGAAAATCTCACTGTCCATCGACTGGCACGCCTCGGCGCGGCAGAGCTTGAGCACGTGGCGGCCCGCCGGCTGACGACGGAAATCGTGATAGAAGGAGACGACGCCGTGCACCTCTGCGCGGGTGATGTTCAGCGCCTGCGCCAGGAAGGCAATGGCCGGCTCCGGGACGTGCCCGAAGGCCGCCTGCAGATCGTGCAGGATCGGCAGCAACGGCCCCTCGCGCCCGTCGTGGCGGCGGACAATTTCCGTGGCCTCGGTTTCGTCCCAGCGCAGCGACACCATGAACTCCATCCCAAACCGGCCGGCTGACCCTGTTTGCCGACTCTAGTTTCGCTGGATGTTCGGCGCGCGAACGCCTGACCTCAATAAAGCTGTTCCGTGCTGCAATAGAACAAATCTATCGAACCACCCCTCTTGGGCGGGGTCCGGCGATCGTCAGGCCAGGGTGGCGGCCAGATGGGTCGCCTCGGCGACCAGGGCCTTCGCGAGGGGAGTCATCGGCTCGCGCCGAGGCACGACGAGGCCGATCGAGTGCGTCGCATCCGGCTCGACGATGGGAATGGAGCGCAGGTGTTCGGTCAGGCCGAGCGTGTCGGCCAGCTTCTGTGGCATGACGCTGGCCCAGCGCCCGGTGCGGACGTGGGAGAACAGCACGATCATCGAGTTCGATTCGAGCGTCGGATCGGCCTGGCCGCCGGCCTCGCTCAGGAGCTGGTCGATGATGCGCCGGTTCTGCATGTCCGGCGTCAGCAGGCAGAGCGGGATCCCGCCGACCTCGGCCCAGGTGACGCTGTCACGCTCGCCGAGTGGACTGTTCTCCGAGGTGAGCAGACGGTACTGCTCGGTATAGAGCGGCACGGCGCGCAGCCGGCCGAGCGGCTCGTTGTCGATGTAGGTCAGGCCGGCATCGGCCTCGAGATTCTCCAGCATCTCCAGGATCTCGATCGAGGTCCGCGAGAGGATGGTGAACTTCACGTTGGGGTGCTTGGCGCGGAACGGCGTGGTGAGCGTCGAAACCATGGCGAGTGCCGTCGGGATGGCGGCGATCCGCAGCCGGCCGCTGAGACCCTTGCGCAGCGAGTTCACCTCCTGCCGCATGGCCCGCGTGTCGGCCACGATGCCTCGCGCCCAGTCTAGCACGCGCTCGCCCTCCGCGGTGAAGCCGATGAAGCGCGAGGTCCGCTGCACCAGCATCACGCCGAGCATGTCTTCCAGGCTTTTGATGCCGGCGGAGAAAGTGGGCTGCGTGACCCCGCACAGCTCGGCCGCCTTGCTGAAATTCCGCTCCTGGGAGAGCGCAAGCAGGAATTCCAGTTTGTCGATCATGGAAAAAGATTAGCCGAAAATCGTCCCCCCGGCTCCTTTCTCCCGTCACCAAAGCGCATTCCAGGACGATGCCGACATAGGCATCGATCCCCTTCGAGGGCTCACCCCGTCGAGCCACCTGTAATGGGCCGGGAACAGCGCCCTTCGAAGTCGGCCAAGGTGCGACGATGTCCTCACGCGGCGGCGGCGGGCGCACGGGTCCGCGATGCCGGACGCTGTGCGGGTTTCCGCGGCGTGAGGCCTACCTGCCGACGGTGGGCCTGACGCCTACGGCGCTCCGTTGGTCAGCAGGACGCTGTGCGCCGGCGCCCCACCGATGGCGAGCCAGCCTTTGGCCGCCGCAAAGGCAACCGCCGCGTCGATCGCCATCGGGCTTTCGTGGCCGAGCTCTCTCTGCAGGAAGTCGAGCCCGATCCAGGCCTGGTGTTCTCTCCGTGCCGTTCGCACGGCACGGCAAACGCGGACGGCCAGAACGTCAACGGTCGACCTTCCTTCCATCGCACTTCCTCCAGGTTGAACACGCGTCCACGTCGACGGTGCGTCATGCCGCGGCCCGCACGAAAGGTGCAGGCGCCGGACTCTTGACACGGTCGAGCAGCGGGAAGACAAGTTCGGCGAAGCGATACGCCTCTTCGAGGTGCGGATAGCCCGAGAGGATGAAGGTATCGATGCCGAGCGATCGATACTCGGCAATTCGGGCGGCGACCGTGGGCGGGTCGCCCACCAGCGCCGTGCCGGCGCCGCCGCGGACGAGCCCAACCCCGGCCCACAGGTTGGGACTGATCTCCAGCCTGTCACGGCGACCGCCATGGAGAGCGGCCATGCGTTGCTGCCCCACTGAATCCATACGGGCAAAAACCTGCTGGGCGGCGGCGATGGTCTTGTCGTCGAGATGCCGGATCAGCGAATCGGCGGCCGCCCATGCCTCCTCGTTGGTCTCGCGCACGATGACGTGCAGGCGGATGCCGAAGGTGAGCCGGCGTCCCTTGCGCGCCGCCGCGACCGATGCGGTGGCGATCTTCTCGGCGACAGCGGCCGGCGGCTCGCCCCAGGTCAGGTACTTGTCGACCGATTCGGCCGCGATCTCGATGCCCACGCTCGACGAGCCGCCGAAGTAGATCGGCGGACCGTCTTCCTGCACGGGCGGCAGCACCAGCCTGGCTGCTTCGACACTGACCCTCTGGCCGAGCCGCGTCACCTCGCCTCCCGCCAGCAGGCGACGATAGATGTCCAGGAACTCGCGAGTGACGGCATAGCGCTCGTCATGGTCGAGGAAGACGCCCTCGGCCCGGCTTTCCGCGGAATCGCCACCGTCACGACGTTGATCAACAGCCGCCCGCCCGAGAGACGGTCGAGCGTGGCGGTCATGCGCGCGGCGAGCGTCGGTGAAAGCAGCCCCGGCCTCACGGCTACGAGGAAGTTGAGCCGCTCCGTGAGCGGTGCGAGGGCAGAAGCGACGAGCCAGGAATCCTCACACGACGTTCCCGTGGGCAGCAGCACGCCGAAATAGCCCAGCGCGTCGGCCGCCTAGGCAACCTGCCGGAGATAGCCGAGATCGACCGACCGCGCGCCGATCGTCGTGCCGAGATACCGGCCATCGCCGTGGGTTGGCAGGAACCATAGAAAGTTGGCGCCACTCTCGCTCATGCCACAGCCCTCCGCTCGACATAACCGCCCTCGCTGAACAGATGGCGCAGCACTTTTTCCTCGAGCGCCGCCACTTCAGGCGCACCACGGCGCCGCGGTCGCGGCAGGTCGATGTCAAGTTCGAGTTTGATGATGCCGTCTTCGATGAGGACCACCCGGTCGCCCAGGACGATCGCCTCGGTGACGTCGTGCGTAACCAGTACGGCGGTGAAGCCCTGCTCGCGCCACACCTGCTCGACCAGACCCTGCATCTCGATGCGCGTCAGCGCGTCAAGTGCGCCCAGCGGCTCGTCGAGGGCGAGGAAGTTGGGACTGCTGGCGAGCGCGCGAGCCAAAGCCACCCGCTGCTTCTGGCCTCCAGACAGGACCGACGGCCAGTCGGTGGCGCGCGATTCCAGCCCGACCGCGGCCAGTTTGGCCAACGCCCGGTCCTCGGCACCGGGCAGCGTGCGCCGGGCGCCGAGACCGACCTCCACATTGCCGATGACACGGGCCCACGGCAGCAATCGCGGTTCCTGGAACATCAGGCGCGCGACATGGCCGGACCGGCCGGATGGCACGCCGTCGAACAGGACCTCGCCCGACGTCGCCTGGTCGAGACCGGCCAGGATGCGCAGGAGCGTGCTCTTGCCGCAGCCGCTCTTGCCGATGACGGTGAGGAACTGCCCCGCCGGCACCTCGAGATCGATGCCATGCAACACCGTATTGCTGCCGAAGGACTTGGTGAGACCTGCGATCGTGATCGCCACGCCACCGGGCGGCAGATCGGGCTCGCTGGCTGCGGGCTCGCGGGTCGCGGGCTCACGATCGTCGAGAGGATGAAGTCCTTCCTCCAGGAGTGCACGCACCAGAATATCGTCGACCATGTCAGGTTTCCTTGCGGCGGGCCTGGAAGGCGGGATGCCACTGCAGCGTCGTGCGCTCCAGCAGGCGGGCGACGCTGTCTGCCAGCTTGCCGAGCAGTGCGTAGAGCAGGATCGACAGGACGACGACGTCGAGCTGCATGAATTCGCGGGCGCTCATGGCCATGTAGCCGATGCCCGAATTGGCCGCGATCGTCTCGGCCACGATCAGGGTCAGCCACATGATGCCGAGCGAGTAGCGCAGGCCGACGAAGATCGACGGCAGCGCTCCGGGCAGGATCACCCGCCGGAACAGCTCCCAGTTCGACATGCCGTAGGAGCGCCCCATCTCGACGAGATGGGCGTCGGCGGTGCGGATGCCATGGAAGGTGTTGATGTAGATCGGGAAGAAGACGCCCAAGGCGACGAGGAAGACCCGCGCACTGTCCTCGATGCCGAACCACAGGATGACCAGCGGCACCATGGCCAGGTTGGGGATGTTGCGTACCATCTGGAAGGTCGTGTCGGTGAGTTTCTCGCCGATCCTCGACACGCCGTTCAGAAGGCCGAAAGCGAAGGCGAGGCTGCCGCCGATGACGAAGCCGGCAGCCGCCCGCCCGGCACTGACGGCGATGTTGTTCAGGAGCTCTCCATTGAGCGTCAGCCGCCAGGCGGCGTCGATCACATCGCTCGGCGCCGAGAGTACGTTGGATGGAATCAGGCCGAGCTGCGAAGCGACCTGCCAGACGAGCAGGAGCGCGACGGGCACGATCCAGGCCGCGGCATCGGTCGTGAGAAAGCGCTTCACGGTGCGTCCGAAGCGACGCCCCACCGCCTTGCTGCGCAGCGGGAGGACCCGCCCCAGCACGATCTGGGAGTCGCTCATGTGCGGGCTTCCCACTTCCAGACGATGTCGCGCACGGCGATCTTGTTCGGGATCAGCCCAAGCGCATGGAAGCGATCCGCGACCCGCTGCTGCTCGTCCAGTACGCCATCGCCGAGCGGCGCCACCCGGTAGTCGGTGCGTTGCACCGCGCGCTGCCACGCGGCGAGCTCGATGCCGGTGGCCTCGAACAGCGTCTGCGCCACGGCCTCGCGATGGGCCTCGGCCCACAGCGCCACCTTGGCCAGCTCCTCGTTGGCCGCCGCGATGATCTCGGGATTGGCGCGCGTGTAGTCGCTGTTGCCCAGAAAGAACGCATTCTGTTTGGCGATGCCCCGGGCGGACGCGAGAACGCGGACCCCGGGGCGGGTTTCGGCGAGCGCAAAGTACGGATCCCAGATGGTCCAGGCATCCAGCGCGCCGCGCTCGAAGGCCGCGCGTGCGTCGGCCGGCGGCAACTGCACCGGCGTGATGTCGCCCCAGGCGAGACCGGCCTTCTCGACGGCGGCGATGGTGAGGTTGTGGGCGCTGGACGCACGGGCGAAGCCGACCTTCTTGCCCTTGAGATCTGCCAGCGTCTGCAGGGTCGAACCCGGCGGCACGAGGATGGCGGCGCCGGAGCCCGCCGCCTCCACTGCAGCGACGTAGAGCAGCTTGGCCTTCGCAGCCTGGGCAAAGATCGGCGGCGCATCGCCGGTCGTGCCATAGTCGATGCTGCCGACGTTGAGAGCCTCCAGCAGCGGCGGGCCGAACGAGAACTCGACCCACTTCACGTCGATGCCGAGCGGATTCAGCCGCTTCTCGAGGACACCCTGCTGCTTGGCGATCAGCAGGGTCCCGCTGCGCTGATAGCCGAAGCGCAGCTCGCGCGCCTTCCCGGCGCCCGACCTGGTGGATGTCTGGGCGATCGCCGGCGCGGCCAGAACGGTGCCCGGCACGGCCATCAGAATGTGTCGTCTCTTGATCATGGAAGTCCCCGTGAAATTGTCTCTACGAACGTCGCGGCTCGCCGAGTGTCTTCACTCCGCGGCCAGAAGGGCGGCAGCCGGACGGTGGATGCCGCATTCGGTTTTCACGAACCCGCGCCATCTGCCAGCACGCGGATCCTCGCCCGGCAGGATGGCCGACGTGCACGGCGCGCAGCCGATCGACGGATAGCCGCGCGACGCCAGCGGATGCTCGGGCAGGCCATGGCGAGCGGCGTAATCGTCGATCTCAGCCTGATTCCAGCGTGCCAGCGGGTTGATCTTGGCTTGCGTACCATCGACCTCGAAGATGGGCAGTTCGCGGCGCGTCGTCGCCTGGAAGCGCTTGCGGCCGGTGATCCAGGCGTCGAAGCCCGCCAGCGCGCGCTGCAGCGGCGCGATCTTGCGGAAGGCGCAGCAACCATCGGGATCCCAGGTGGCGCGACTGAGATCGGCGTCGCGGCGCGCCACTTCCTCGGGCGACGGACCGATGCTGCGCACGTCGCCCAGCCCGAGATGGCGCACGAGCCGGTCGCGATGCTCCAGGGTTTCGGGGAAGTGACGGCCGGTATCGACGAACAGCACCGGCGCCTCGCGATCGACCTCCGCCACCAGGTGAAGCAGCACCCCGGAGTCGGCGCCGAAGGAAGAGACGACGGCGATACGACCCTTGAAGATCTCGCCCAGCGCCGCTTGCAGGATACGCGCCGGCGCGGCCCCGTCGAAGCGACGCCTCAGATCGATGACATGTTCAGCTGGCGTAGGCATGACTTCACTCCGCCGGCCCACCGGGGAACCGACCTGATTTCACATGGATTGCGGGATGACCGGCTCGAATGAGGTGTCGCTACCTCATTCACTCGTATTGGTCCGCGAGGAGAGCCGATCGAAGACCGGCTATGCTCTCCGTACGGCGTCGAGGGTCTGGCCCCGACGACAACAGGTCGAGCTGTCGTCGGATGACTGTCGACCGATCGAATGCGCGAGCAGGTTTGCGAGCATCATCATGACGCAAAGGTGGCCGCGACGACGCCAATGGTCAATGAAACGAGTCCGTCGATTTGCGCGGCTGTTCGAGCAAATGTTTCCGGATGCGACGTCCGCGAAACGAGCACTTCCTCAATCGAACGGTGGCGCCAATCGGTGCCTCATCTGGTCGTCGCCAACTGGAACAGGCAGTCGCCGCGCTCGCAGCGCGCCGGCACGCGCTTGCAGATCACGAGCCCCGGCCGCTCGAAAGCGACAATTTCCGGTTCGCGCCAGGGTGTGTGGTGGAAATGGATTCGAGCGGCCGGTTGACGCGCGCTCACCTCGTCGCCCAACTCGACCAGAGGTTCGAACAGGCCGCCTTCGGAGGCATAGACATAGTAATCGTCGCCAAGGGTTTCCGTCAGGCGCGTGGCGGCGGGCGGAGGTACCGGCCCCTGCAACAGTCCGACGTGAGCCAGCACGCGGCGCATGCCTTGCTCGGCAATCGAGAGAGACTCCGGCGTGACGAAACCTCCACCGCCGAGTTCGGTGGTCAGCGCAACGACGCCCTGGCGGGACGCGGCAGATGTAAACGCACGATCGCCTCCAGGGGCCTTCGAGATGAAGGTCACGGGCGCACCGAAGGCCTTTGCCAGGCCGATGGTCCTTTCCAGAATCGCGGGCTCTGGATGGTGTGCGACCAGCGCACTTGGAATGTAGATCAGAGAGCTGCCACCCGAATGGAAGTCGCAGGCATAGTCGAAGCCGGGCAGCAGTGCATGTTCGATCCAATAGGCGATCTGCTGCGTGATGGTACCTTCGGCATCACCGGGAAAAGCGCGATTGAGATTGCCCTGGTCGATCGGAGACGTGCGCCGGCCCTCCAGTGCGGCCGGAAAATTGGCGGAGGGAAGGATTACCAGGCGCCCTCGGACATCACGGGCTTCGATGTTCCGGATCAGGTTTCCCAGTCCGATCTGCCCTTCCCACTCGTCGCCGTGATTGCCCGCCACCAGCAGGACATTCGGGCCTTCGCCGTTGCGGATGCGCACGATCGGGACCGGGATCCAACCATATGCGGAGCGGTGGACCGAGTGTGGCACCCGGAGGAAGCCCGTTGCCTTGCCCTGGGCGTCCAGATCGATGTCCGCCGAAAGCCTGCTCCTGGCGGCTCGCTCGCTGGACCTTTCAGGGGAACAGGGCACCGGCATGTTCGCTACCACCAACCGCCTCCATCAGCAGCAGTCTGACTTCGGCCGACCGGATGTAACTCTTCTCCGATCGCCATTCGGCGAAGATCGCCCCGGCGCGCGTCACACTCGCAACCTGAACGCCGACGGTACTCAGGGCCGATCCAGGTCCCTCGCCCTGCTCCGTCCCCACGAACTTGATGCCGGCTTCGTTCCGGGCGGCCAACAGGACGACACGGTCGAGTATCCAGGTCCGGAAGTCGGCTCTGTCCGCGGGGAACGTACAGAGGATCAGGGCGCCCACGGGATGCTATCCATTTCTGAACGCATAGCCGTAGCCATTGAGAGCCGGGGCGCCACCCAGGTGGGCATAGAGAACCTTGGAGCCCTCGGGGAAGTAGCCTTTCCGGACGAGGTCGATCATGCCTTGCATCGATTTGCCCTCGTAGACGGGATCCGTGATCATCCCTTCGAGCCGTGCACTGAGGCGGATGGCCTCCTTCGTTTCCTCGGACGGCACGCCATAGACCGGATAGGCGTAATCTTCGACGAGCACGACGTCGTCCTCGACGATGTCCCTGCCCAGCTCGACCAGCCGTGCGGTGTTGCGCGCGATCTCGAGGACCTGCGCCCTGGTCTGCGCCGGCGTAAAGGACGCATCGATGCCGATGACCTTGCGCTCGCGTCCGTCCTTGGCGAAGCCCACCAGCATGCCGGCATGCGTCGAGCCGGTGACGGTGCAGACCACGATGTAGTCGAAGGCGAAGCCGAGGTCCTTCTCCTGCTCCCGGACTTCTTCGGCAAAGCCGACATAGCCCAGGCCGCCGTACTTGTGGACCGAAGCTCCGGCCGGGATCGCATAGGGCTTGCCGCCCTTGGCCTTCACGTCCTCAATGGCCTCTTCCCAGCTCCGTCGGATGCCGATATCGAAACCCTCGTCGACCATCTGCACGTCGGCGCCCATGATGCGGCTGAGCATGATGTTGCCCACGCGATCGTAGACCGCGTCCTCGTGCGGTACCCAGCTCTCCTGGACCAGCCGGCACTTGAATCCGATCTTTGCGGCGACCGCGGCAATCATGCGTGTGTGGTTGGATTGCACGCCGCCGATGGAAACCAGCGTATCGGCGTTCGACGCAATCGCGTCGGGGATGATGTATTCGAGCTTGCGCAACTTGTTGCCGCCGAAGGCGAGGCCGGAGTTGCAGTCCTCCCGCTTGGCATAGAGCTCAACCTTGCCGCCGAGATGATCCGACAGGCGTTCGAGTTTCTCGATGTGGGTCGGCCCGAATGTGAGGGGATACCGCTCGAACTTGGACAGCATGGAAGTTCCTTCCGCTGAGGCGATTCAACTGTCCGGATCGTACCGAACCCGGGATCGAAGGTGCTCTCGAATGCCGGGTTGGATTTGGTCAGGTGGAATATGAGTGTTAGGAGTCGTGATCAATACTTCGGACAAATCTCTAATTTTCGGAAGATTATTTCATGTCAGAACAGCTCGACCGGATCGACCTACGGATGTTGCGTCTCCTGCAGGGTAACGGGCGACTGTCCAATGCCGAGTTGGCGAAACTGGTCTCCATCAGCCCTGCAACATGTCACCGCCGAACGCAGCGCCTCTTCGACAAAGGCTATATCGGCGGCGTCCGGGCGGCGGTGGCGCCCAGGAAGGTCGACAGGGGAGCGCTGGTAATCGTCGGAGTCGTGCTCGACCGCTCGACGCCTCAAAGCTTTGGCGATTTCGAGAAAGCCATCGCGAAACTGAAGTTCGTCCTCGACTGCCATCTGGTGGCGGGCGATTTCGATTTCTTCCTGAAGATCCGGGTGAAGGATATCGAGGACTTCAACCGCATTCACGGGGAGAAGTTGATCGCCCTGCCCGGCGTTCGGCAGACGAGAACCTTCTTCGTCATGAAAGAGGTCATCGACAACGCACCTCTTGATTTCTGAAGGTGCCGCAGGCGCACCTCAGTCGAACAGCGTCGCCAGTCGCTGCTTCATCTGGTCCGCGATGTAGAGCGCCAGGGCCTGGATGGTGGAGGTCGGGTTCACGCCGCCGGAGGTGACCCAGATGCTGCCGTCGACGATGAACAGGTTCTTCACGTCGTGGCTGCGGCCCCATTCGTTGACCACCGAGCGCTCGGGATCGGTGCCCATGCGCGCGGTGCCGAGCAGATGGCCGGGATAGTTCAGTGCCGTTCGCGAGGCGTAGAGCCGCGTGGCGCCGGCTTCCGTCAGGATCTCCTCGGCGCGGGCAATGCCGTGCTCCATCATGCGGCGCGTGTTCTCACTGATCGTGTAATCGATCTTCGGCGCGGGGATGCCGTTGCCGTCCTTCAGCACCGGATCGAGCGTGACGCGATTATGCTCCTCGGGCAGATCCTCGCAGGCGACGCCGATGTTCAGCCGGTGATCGAGCAATTGCCGGTACTGGCGATGATGATCGCGACCCCAGGGCACGAGGCCGGTCACCGCGCCGAGCATCGCCTGGTTGGCCGGGCCGGTGCCGCGGCTGAACTGCAGGGTATAGCCGCGCACGAAGTCGCGCGACGGGTCGGTCTCGTAGAACTCTTTGCTCCAGATGGTGTTGATGGGCCCGCGCCCGCCGTCCAGCGGCTCGTCGACATAGCCCGAGATCATCGGCCAGGGATGCAGCATCAGGTTCCGGCCGACCAGGCCGGAGGAATTGGCGAGGCCGTCCGGGAACTTCGCCGAGGCCGAGTTCAGCAGCAGGCGTGGCGTGCCGACTCCGTTGCAGGCCAGGATCACGACCTCGGCCGGCTGGAACTGCTCGACACCATCGGCATCGTAGTAGATCGCGCCGGCCGCCATGCCGTGCTCGTCAGTGGTGATCTCGCGCACCCGGCAGCGCGTGCGCAGTTCGACGCCGGCCCGGATGGCGAGCGGCCAGTAGGTGATGTCGGTGCTGGCCTTGGCGCCCTGCGCACAGCCTGGCGTGCAGTGGCCGAGATTGATGCAGCGGGCGCGCCCCTCATAGTCGGTGGTGGCGATGCTGCTGTCAGACGGCCACCAGTGCCAGCCCAGCCGGTTCATCGCCTGGGCGTAGCGAGTCCCGGTCTTGCCGAGCCCGATCGGCGGCATCGGCGGATGGTGCGGCGGCACGCCGGGATCGCCGGCGAGGCCGGAGACGCCCATCATCCGGTCGTTCTCGTCATAGAACTTCTCGAGCGCCCAGTAATCGACGGGCCAGTCGTCGGCCACGCCGTCCAGCGACTTCACCTTGAAGTCCGAGGGATGCATGCGCGGCCAGTGGGCCGTGTAGATGATCGTGCCGCCGCCGACACCGTTGAAGTTGGCGATCTTCATCAGCGAGTTGTCGTCGTTGATCGGATAGTCGGTGTCCCGCCCCCGGCGGTTGGGGCTGATCTCGAAATCGGTGTAGCGCCTTGCTTCCCAGTCGCGGCCGTTACTGGGGAAGTCGGTCGGCTTCATCCAGTCGCCCTGCTCCAGGCACAGGATGCGCATCTTCGTCTCGGCGAGGCTCCACGCCACGGCGGCGCCCGAAGCGCCGGATCCGATGATCAGGACATCGACTTTTTCGTTGCCGGCCATGTCAGCGCTCCCCCGCCGGCGTGACACGATCGTCACGCCAGAAGGGCTTACGGCTGCGCACGACGTCGAGCAGCGACCAGTCGCCCTGCTCCAGCACATAGCCCTTCGGAAACGGCGCGCGGGCTTCATGCCCCAGCGCCTGCAGGACGCGATCGTCGCGATAGTAGGCGCCCACGATCACCCGCCCGAGGGCAATGGCAGGCGCGCCACCGCCCGCATACCAGTCGTTGACCAGGGCTTCCCTTGCGTCCCGGTCCATCCCGGCGAAGGCACCGCCCGACTTCGCCGCGATCGCGGCCAGTGCCTCGCGGACCAGCGGAAGGTCCCGCCCCACCGACCTTGCGATGTCGTCGAGGATAACCGGGTCGTCGGCGCCCGGCATGCCCAGGGCAGCGTCTGCGGGAACCATCGTCCCGGCGATTATCCTGAGGTGGTCTGTTTCAGCATCGGAAAGTCGAGTGTCGGGAGCGGCGGCCATGTGAACCCTGCTGACGTGCGGGTCGATCCTAGGCGATCGCGCGGCCACCATCGACGTAAAGATTGACGCCGTTGATGTAGGCGCCGGCATCCGAGCACAGCAGCAGGGCGGCACCCACGAGATCGCCGGGCTGGCCGAGCCGGCCGTTTGGTATGCGCTGGACGAGCGCCTCGCCTTCCGTGGCCATCTGGTCGCGATTGCGCGCCGTCAGGATGGCGCCCGGCGCCAGATTGTTCACCGTGACGCCCTGTCCGCCGAACTGGCGCGCGAGGTTCCACGCCCAGTTCAATTGCGCAGCCTTGGCGCCGGCATAGACCATCATCCGGGGATGCGGCCGGACCTGCTGCACGCTGCCGATGGTGACGACCCTTCCCCAGCCGCGCCGGCCCATGGGCGGGACGAGATCCTGCAGCAGCTCCAGCGGGCTGCGCAGATTGACCGTGATCTGCCGGTCGAACCGCTCCCGACTGATCGCGTCGTAGGATTCGGGCAACTCGATCGACGCGTTCAGTACCAGGATGTCGACCGGCGACCAGGCCGAGACGGCTTCAGCCAGCCGATGCCCTGCATCGTCGGCGGCGAAGTCCTGCCCGAAAGCCCGCGCCGTTGCACCAGCCTGCTCGATCTCGCGCACCACGGCGGCGGCATCGGCCCGCTCCTCCTCGGTGCCGGCATGGTGAACCGCGAGTCTCGCGCCCACGCCGGCGAGCGCCAGGGCAATCGCCCGGCCGATTTCGCGGCGGGCGCCGGTGACCAGCGCCGTGCGGCCGGTGAGGCGAAAAAGATCGAGCGGACTTGACGACATGAGAACTCCGGAACGCGCGCAGCATGGCAGGCTATTCCCGTTGGCGAAACCGGAAGGCGGTTCGCGCGCGCCCGAGGCTTGTCAGCGCTCGCAAGGGCTGCTCCCCTTCAGGTCAAGGGAGAACGGAAATGAAGAACGACTCGACCTATGACTACATCGTCGTCGGTGCCGGGTCCGCGGGCGCGGTCGTCGCGAGCCGGCTGAGCGAGGGCGGCCGGCATCGTGTCCTGCTGCTCGAGGCGGGCACGCAGGGTTCGAACTTCTTCTGGTCGAAGGTGCCGGTCGGCGTCGCCAAGATGATCGACGATCCGGCGGTCAACTGGTGCTACTCGTCGGAGCCCGACGAAGGCTCGGGCGGGCGCCGCATCGCCGTGCCGCGCGGCCGCATGCTGGGCGGCTCCAGCTCGATCAACGGCATGGTCTATATCCGCGGCCAGGCGCAGGACTACGATCACTGGGCGCAGCTCGGCAATCGCGGCTGGAGCTTCCAGGACGTGCTGCCGATCTTCAAGCGCATGGAGCGCTTCGAAGGCGGCTCCGACGAGTTCCGCGGCCGCGACGGCATCCTTCCCGTCACCCACACGCCGCGCAACAAGGTCCCCTTGCTCGAGAAGATGATCGCGGCCGCCGAGAAGATGGGCCTGCCCTACAATCCCGATCAGAACGGCGCTTCGCAGGAAGGCATCGGCATGTCCCAGGTGACGATCACCAAGGGCCGCCGCCAGAGCACCGCCTTCTGCTACCTCGATCCGGCGCGTTCACGCGCCAACCTGCAGATCGACCAGGGCGCCATCGCCGAGTCCCTCATCCTCGAGGGCAGGCGCTGCGTCGGCGTGCGCTATTCCGTGAACGGCCAGAAGCGCGAGGCGCGGGCCACGCGCGAGGTCATCGTCTCCGGCGGCTCGATCAATTCGCCCAAGCTCCTCGAACTCTCCGGCATCGGCCAGGGCGACCGGCCGCGCGCGCTGGGCATCACGCCGGTGCACGAGCTGCCAGGCGTCGGCGAAAACCTGCGCGACCATTACTCCCCGCGCATGAAGTTCGAGATCACGGGGAAGAACCTCACCTTCAACGACAATGCGCGCGGCTGGCGCCTGGTCCGGGAGGCGGCGAAGTACGCGCTGTTCCGCGAGGGCTTCCTCGCCTCGACCTCGGTGCCGATCCGGCTCTACTTCCGCACGCGCGTGGGCCTCGACTCGCCCGACGCCACCATCTCGATCGCGCCCTTCCTCTACGAGATGGTCGGCAAGGAGCGCCGCGTCTCGGCCCAGAAGGGCATCACCATGAACGTGAACGTCCTGCGTTCCGAAAGCACGGGCTCGGTCCACATCAAGTCGGCCGATCCGGCCGAACCGCCGGCGATCCGTTTCAACTTCCTGTCCACCGAGCACGATCGCACCGGCATCGTGAACGTCCTGCGCAAGGGTCGCGAGCTGATGGCGACGTCGCCGCTCAAGGAAGTCACCGGCAAGGAGATCGCGCCCGGCGCCCATCTCCAGAGCGACGCCGAGCTGCTCGAATGGGTGCGCAACAATGCCGAGACGACCTATCACCCGGTCGGCACGTGCAAGATGGGCAACGACCCGCGCGCCGTGGTCGACCCCGAGCTGCGCGTCCACGGCGTCCCCGGCCTCAGGGTCGCCGACGCCTCGATCATGCCGACGCTCACCAGCGGCAACACCAACGCCCCCACCATCATGATCGGCGAGAAGTGCGCGGCCATGGTGCTGGCGGCGGCGGATGTAGCGCGCGCTGCCTGATCAGGAGGCGCGCGATCAGACGCTGCGAGCGTCGACCCTCATCCGGTTCAACAGCAGCAGGATTGCGAAAGCGGTCACGCTCAGCCCGCCAAGCACCGCAAACGTCGCCTGCGCACCGATGCCGGACATGAGTCCGGCGAGAACGGGCGGAGCCAGGGCGTTGATCAGGTTGATGGGCAGGGCGATGGTCGACATGGCTGCGGCGTAGTCGGCTTTTGGGAAGAAGACGAGCGGCATGGTCGCCCGCGCAACGGCGAAGGCGCCGCTGCCCAGTCCGAACAGCGCGAGATATCCCGCCACGGACAAGGCGCCCGCACCGCCGAGCCAGAGAAGGACGAGGCCGAGCGGGATCATCGCGCCCGCGACCAGCCCGGTGGAAAGCCCGTCCCAGCGCCGGCCGCCTAGAAGATCGACGACGCGGCCGCCGACCTTGCAGACGCCCATCAGCGAGGCGATCGCCACGGCGCCGGCCAGGTCCATTCCCATCGCCTGAAGGAGCTGGATACCCAGCGCGTCGATGCCGAAGGTCACGAAGCTGTTGAGCGCAATGGCGGCGACCATCAGGAGGAAGACCGGCCCCCTTCGCGAAGATCCTGCCGGGGTGGCCGCCGCCGTCCCGGCCTGCGCCGCAGGCAATCCGAAATACACCGATGGGCAGACGAGCAGGAGCATGATCGCGGCATAGGCCGCACAGGCACCGCGCCATCCGACCAGATGTTCGAGAAAGGCGGTGATGGGCCAGAAGACGCTGCCGGCGAGCCCCGTCACCAGCATCAATGTGCCGATCAGGCTCCGCGCGCGCTCCTCCGCCCGATCGGCAATGTAGGCATAGGCCGCCGTGGTCAGGAACAGCGCGCCCGCCACGCCGAGCAGAGCCCAGGCCGCCCAGAAGATCGCCAGGGTCGGCGACAGCGCGAGCAGTCCCTGCCCCAGCCCGATTCCCGCGGCGCCTGCGACCATCGCCCGCTTTGGGCCGAAGCGGCGGAAGGCACGACCTGCCCACGGTGCGGCAAGCCCCGTGGCGACGAACATCACCGAAGTGCCGAGGAAAACCGACGGCAAATCGCAGCCAAACGACGACGCCACCGCCGGCGCGATCACGGGCAGCACGCCAATCGTGCCCCAGCCGGTGATCTGGGTCAGCGCGAGGATGAGCAGAACCCGGAGATGGCGGCGCATCTTTCTATCGTCGGCGATCGGACGGAGGGTTGCCTTCAGGCCAGTGATTTCTCGAAGTAGACGCGGTTGAAGCCGGCTTCGGTACGCCGCCCGACCTCGACATAGCCGAGCCTTGGATAGATCGAGAGATTTTCGATCATCTTCTCATTGGTATAGAGGTGCACGGCACCGAAACCGCGCTGCCGCGCCGTATCTTCACAGAAGGCGATCAGCCTCTTGCCGACGCCGCGTCCAGCGGCGCTGGGCAACACGGCGACATTCTCCAGCATCACATGCCCGTCCTCGGCATAGAAGACGATGAAGCCCTCGAAGCCACCTTTGTCGTCCGTCGCGACGTAGACATGGCCGTCGGCGATCTGTGCGGCGAAGTCGGCGACCATCGGCGCGGGTTTACGGCCCATCGCCGGCACATAGCGCGCATAGGCCTGCTCGGCACAGGTCCTCACCTCGGGTTCATCGCTGGGCACGGCTTGCCGGATCATGTCGCTCTCGTCCGTCGCGGATGCGGCGATACTGACCGAGCGAAACGCTTCTTGAAAGCCCCTGCCCGTGACGCCGGCTCTGCAACGCACAGAAGCAGCGCGCCGAATCCGCACGCAAGGCGACTACGCCGCGGGATTCGTCAACGGAGGCGCGATATGGCTGGCACATGAATTGCTGCGCTGTCTGCAATCGTCAGGGCTTGATCAATTCCATTGCGCCCGCATGTCGGGCGCAACTGCACCCAACAGGAGACCGAAATGCGTAAATTGACGCGAAGGGCGCTTGCCCGGCAGGGTCTGGTGGCCGGCACTCTGGCAGCGGGGTTGAGCAGCCAGGCACTGACTTCGCGATCGGCCAGCGCCCAAACTCCCGCCGTGACGCCCAAAAAAGGCGGCACCCTGAACACGATCCTGACACCCGAGCCGCCTGTGCTCGTTCTCGGCGTCAACAACCAGGGCCCGACCCAACTCGCTGCGAGCAAGCTGTACCAGGGCCTCCTGCAATATTCCTTCAAGCTCGAACCGTTGCCCCAACTGGCCAAGAGCTGGACGCTCTCGGACGACAAGAAGACCTATACGTTCAAGCTCCAGGAGAATGTAAAATTCCACGACGGCCATCCGATGACGGCCGACGACGTGATCTTCTCGATCATGAAGTACCACACCGAACTCTCGCCGCGCGCCAAGCCGATCTTTGCCAACATCGAGAGCGCAACGGCGCCGGATCCTCTGACGGTGGTGCTCACGCTCAAGAGGCCGTTCGAGCCGTTCCTGCTGATGTTCGACGCCACCGCCTCCGCCATCGTGCCCAAGCACATCTACGACGGCACCGAATACCGAACCAATCCGGCGAATCAGAAGCCGATCGGCACCGGTCCGTTCCAGTTCGTCGAATGGCAGCGCGGCAACTTCATTCGCATGAAGCGTTTCGCCGACTACTGGGGGAAGGACCAGCCGTACCTCGACGAAATCATCTACCGCATCATTCCCGACAGCCAGAGCCGCGCCCTCGCCCTGCAGACCGGCCAGGTCCAGCTCACCCAGGCCAACGACATCGAGCCGTTCGACGTGCCGCGCTTCAAGGCGATGCCCAATCTGGAGGTCCAGCTCATCGGCTGGGAATATTCCTCGCAGCTCGCCTGGATCGAGATCAACCATCGGGTCAAGCCGCTGGGCGACGTGCGTGTGCGCCAGGCGATCAACATGGCGATCGATCGCAACTTCATCCGCGACCGGCTGTGGTTCGGCATCGGCAAGCAGGCGACGGGACCGATCTGCTCGACCACGAAGTTCTACGATCCAGCGGTGGCCAAGCTGTCGGGTTATAATCCGAAGGCTGCGATGGCACTGCTCGACGCGGCCGGGCTGAAGCCCGACGCCAAGGGCATCCGCTTCACGATCAAGCACATGCCGTTGCCCTACGGCGAAGTCTGGACGCGTTTCTCGGAGTACTTCCGCACGTCCCTGCGCCAGATCGGCATCGAGGTCGTCCTCGAAACCGTCGATGCCGGCGCCTGGGCGCGTCGCATCGGCGACTGGGACTACGAGACCAGCGTCAACTTCCTGTCGCAGTTCGGCGATCCGACGCTGGGCGTCGAGCGCAGCTACGTTTCGACCAACATCAAGAAGGTCACCTTCACCAATACCGGCGGCTATGCCAATCCGAAGGTCGACGAGCTGTTCACGACGGCGCGTGACGCCGACGATCCGAAAGTGCGCCAGGAGGCCTTCAGCGCAGTGCAGAAGATCCTGTGCGAGGAAGTTCCGCAGATCTGGTTCCTCGAATTGGCGTGGCCCACCATCCATGACAAGAAACTGCACAATGTGATCAAGACCGCGACAGGACCGAACTCTTCGTTCGACAACGTCTTCCTGTCGTAGGTGGCCGACATGGGCGGCGTGCACTTCGCCCGCTTCCTTGCTCAGCGCGTGATCAAGATGGCGGTGATGGTGTTCGCCATCGTCACCGCCAACTTCCTGTTGGTCCACGCGGCGCCGGGCGATCCCGCCAGCGTGATGGCCGGCGAGGCCGGTGCGGCAGATCCGCAGTTCCTGGCTCAGCTGCGCACCCAGTTCGGGCTCGACCAACCGCTGTCGACGCAGCTCTGGCTCTATGTGAGCAACGTGGCGCACGGCGATCTCGGAATGTCCTATCGCCAGCAGCGCCCCGTGGCCGGGCTGATCGCGGAGCGTTTGTCGGCGACACTGTTGCTGACCGGAACGGCCTTCATCCTGGCGATCCTCCTCGGCGTGACCCTGGGCGCGCTCGCCGCCCGGCGCGTCGGGCGAACCTCGGACAGTCTGATCACGGTCCTGGCCCTCGGCCTCTACGCCACGCCGCTCTTCTGGGTCGGGCTGATGCTGGTGCTCGTCTTCAGTGTCTGGCTGGACTGGCTGCCGAGCTTCGGGATGAACACCGTGGGGGCCAACCTGACCGGCTTCGCCGCCGTTCTGGACACGGCGCGCTATCTGCTCCTGCCAGCCCTGACACTCGGCCTCTTCTACATGGCGGTCTATGCCCGGCTGACAAGGGCGGCGATGCTCGAGGTGGCATCGCAGGATTTCGTGCGGACGGCGCGCGCCAAGGGCGTCCCGGAAGGGGCCGTGCAGCGCCGCCACATCCTCCGCAACGCCCTGCTGCCGGTGATAACCGTCGCCGGCATGCAGCTCGGCCAGCTCATCGGCGGCTCGATTCTGGTCGAGACCGTATTCGCCTGGCCGGGGATCGGCCGTCTCGCTTTCGATGCCCTGCTCGCGCGCGACTACCAGATCCTGCTCGGCGTGTTCCTGGTCACTTCGGTGATGGTGCTGTTCTTCAACCTGCTGACCGACCTCCTCTATGCGTTGATCGATCCGCGCGTGGAGGTCATGTGAAGCAATTGCTCGGCGAGTTTGTCGGTACTTTCCTGCGCAATCGCGGGGCGGCGGCTGGTCTTGTCGTCCTCGCCCTAGTGGGCCTGGCCGCGGCGACGGCCGATCTGCTGTTTCCCTTCTCTCCCTGGGACATGCGGGGCGGGCCCTTCATGCGGCCCGGCGAAATGGATCTTCTGCTGGGCTCCGACAGCCTGGGACGCGACGTCGCCGCAGGCATCGCCTACGGCGCCCGCGTGTCGCTGCTGATCGGTGCGGTGTCGACCGCGGTCGCGGTGCTGGTCGGCATCACCCTGGGCGCCGTCGCTGGCTACGCCGGCGGCACGGTCGACGATGCCATCATGCGTTTCACGGAATTCTTCCAGACGGTGCCGAGCTTCCTGCTGGCAGTCGTGCTGGTGGCGATCTTTTCGCCGAGCCTTGGCTCGATCGTCGCGGCGATCGCCATCGTCTCCTGGCCGCCGGTCGCCCGGGTCATTCGCGCCGAGTTCCTCTCGCTCCGCAACCGCGAGTTCGTGCAGGCCGCCGAGGTGCTGGGCCGCTCGCGCACCGCGATCGTGTTCCGCGAAATTCTGCCCAATGCGCTGTCGCCGATCATCGTGCTTGCGAGCCTCATGGTCGCGAGTGCCATCCTGCTGGAGAGCGGCCTTTCCTTCCTGGGCCTGGGCGATCCCAACATGATCTCCTGGGGATTCATGATCGGCGCGGGACGAAGCGTGATCCGCATCGCGTGGTGGATGAGCGTGTTTCCCGGTGTCGCGATCTTTCTGACCGTACTGGCGCTCAACCTCGTGGGCGAAGGGCTGAGCGACGCGCTCAATCCCCGCCTGGCGCGTCGTCGATGAGAGCCGGGCGATGAGCCTGCTCGACGTCCGCAACCTCACGGTCGCCCTGCCGCCGGGTGCGGACCGTCCGCACGCCATCGAGAAGGTCTCGTTCACGCTCGATGCCGGCGAGATCCTCTGCATCGTAGGGGAAAGCGGATCCGGCAAGTCGGTCTCGGCCGGCGCCATCATGGGCCTGCTGCCGGCGGCCCTGAAAGTCATGGACGGCGGCATCGACTTCGAGGGCCGGCCCATCCTCGGCCTGAAGCCGGCGGAGATGCGCCTGCTGCGCGGTAGCCGCATCGGCATGATCTTCCAGGAGCCGATGACCGCGCTCAATCCGCTGATGCGGGTCGGCGACCAGATCGCCGAGGTGCTGAAAGTGCACGGCGTCGCGGGCTCGACCAAACGCGTGCAGGAATTGATCGAGGCGGTGCATCTGCCCGATCCTGATCGTATCGCCCGCTCCTATCCGCATCTGCTGTCGGGCGGCCAGCGCCAGCGCGTGATGATCGCCATGGCCCTCGCCCTGGAACCGTCAGTGCTGATCGCCGACGAGCCGACGACGGCGCTCGATGTCACGACGCAGATGCAGATCCTGGGGTTGATCAAGGAAATCCAGTCCCGGCGCGGCATGGGCGTATTGTTCATCACGCATGATTTCGGCGTGGTCGCCGAGATCGCCGACCGGGTCGCGGTGATGCAGCATGGCCGTATCGTCGAAAGTGGACCCGCGACACAGGTTCTGAACGAACCCCGGCATTCCTATACGAAGGCGCTGATCGCCGCCGTACCGCACCGCGCCCGCGCCATCGAAGAGCCGCCGACGGGACGACCCGTGCTGGAGCTGATCGGCGTGCGCAAGAGCTACTGGCGCAGCGGCGGTCTCCTCTCGCCCAAGGTGAAGGTGTCGGCAGTGCAGGACGCCGATATCACGCTTCGCAAAGGCGAGACGTTGGGGCTGGTGGGCGAAAGCGGCTCGGGCAAATCCACGTTGGCCCGCTGCATCGTCAACCTCGTGAAGCCCGAAGAAGGCGCCATCCGCTTTCACGACACCGACCTGCGGCGCCTGATGCGCCACAGCTGGAAGCCCTTTCGCAAGCGCATCCAGATGGTGTTCCAGGATCCCCACGCCTCCCTCAACCCCCGACGGCGCGTGGGCGAGATCATCGCCGAAGGCCCCATGGCGCATGGTGTGACGAGGGCCGCGGCATTGCGCCAGGCTGGAGACCTGCTGGCGCTGGTCCAACTCGATCCCGGTGCCGCCGAGCGGTTTCCGCACGAATTCAGCGGCGGCCAGCGCCAGCGCATCGGCATCGCCCGCGCGCTGGCGATGGAACCGGAACTGCTGATCGCCGATGAGCCCGTTTCCGCCCTGGACGTTTCCGTCCAGGCACAGATCCTGGCGCTGCTCGAGGACCTCCGGCAGCGGCTGGGCCTCACGATGCTGTTCATCACGCACGACCTGCGGGTCGCCGCGCAAGTCTGCGGACGCGTGGCCGTGATGCAGCGCGGCGTCATCGTCGAGCAGGGGCAAACAGCCGAAGTCTTCGCGTCGCCCCGGCATCCTTACACAAAGAGTCTTCTCGACTCGATTCCGGGACGCCACTGGCTGCCGCCCGTCAACTAGCCGCGCCGGAAGTCAGGATGCGGCCTTGATGAAGACCTCGCGCCGAAGCTCGTCCGCGAGCTTCAGGCCCAGAGCGACCATTACGCCGCCGGCGAGCAGATCGAGCGCGCGCGCGATGCGCTGGTACAGCTTCTGAGCGACTCCCGTCGAGAAGAACAGCGCCAGGGTGCCGTACCAGAGCGTGGACTGGACGCCGATGATCGCCACGATCGTGGGATAGACCCAGTCGGGCGCGTGGGGCGGCAGCGCCACGAGAAAGGCGCTGGTCCAGAACACCGCCGACTTCGGATTGCTCAGCGTCGTCATGAGTCCGGCCGTGAAGGGATTGCGCCCCGCCAGCTGCGGTGGTGCCGCCTGGCCGTTCCCCTTTGGCGCAAACCCGGCCCGCAACAGCCGGACGCCCACGTAGATCAGGTAGGCGGCACCGACGAAACGCAGCGCGCGATAGAGCCACCCCGCCTCGAGGAGAAGCGCTCCGACCCCTCCGATCGCCAGAACGACCCAAAGCAGCGAGGCGACGACCACGCCGGCAACGGCCTTGAGGCCATCACTCCGGGAGCGCGTTGCAGAGTACCATCCCACCACGACGGTGTTCGGGCCCGGCAACATGGCCATCAGAATGTGCATCGTCGCGAGACCAATGAGATTGGGTACCAGGTCCATCGCATACGTCCTTCAGAGGGCTTTGCCTGATACTAACCTCAAAATTCGACTCGTTGCGCCCTGTCCGAAGCTTGAAAGGTTCCCCTGACCGACGCACGCTCGTGATCGACAGGGACGGGTTCCGGGGACGACATGCTGACAGACCGTTACGGCCTCACTGTTTCGACGACCGACGCCGCGGCGCGCGATGCCTATGTCGAGGGTGTCGATCTCCTGCTGACGGTCTATCCCGGTGCCGCGGCCTCGTTCGAACGGGCCATCGCCGCCGATCCGGCCTTTGCACTGGCCTATATCGGCCGGGCCCGGGCGTCCCAGCTTGCCGGCAAGCTGGAGGCAATGCGTGCGGACCTCGCCATGGCCTCGTCCCTCGCCGAGGGAGTTTCGGCGCGCGAGCGGAGCCAGATCGACGTCTTCGCGCGCCTGTTCGCCGGCCAGCCGGTCGCCGCGCTGGCTGCCTTGCGTGCCCATGTTCAGACATGTCCGCGCGACGCGCTGGTCCTGAGCCTGGCCGCCAACCAGGGCGGCTTGATCGGGATGTCGGGCCTCTCCGGTCGCGAACAGGACCTCGCCGACTTTCTCGATCGCCTCGCCCCGCACTACGGCGAGGACTGGTGGTTCAATGCCCATCGCGGCATGGCGCTGTCGGAAATCGGCCGGCATGACGAGGCGCGGCCGATGATCGAGCGCTCGCTGGGCCAATACCGGCGGAACGCCTATGGCGCGCATGCCCTCGCCCATCTCTGTTACGAGACCGGCGAGCGCGATGAGGGCATCGCCTTCCTGCGCGACTGGCTGCCGCTCTACGATCGCGGCGGCGGACTGTTCGGCCACCTGAGCTGGCATCTCGGCCTGTTCGAGTTGCATGCCGGGAACCTGGACGGCGGGCTTCGCCTCTACACCGACGCCTTCTGCGCCGACGATCACCGTGGCGCGGTCCACCAGAAGCTTTCCGATTCGGCCGCCTTCCTGTGGCGCGCGGAACTGGCGGGCCATCCGCACGATTCCGCGCGCTGGGCGAGGCTCAAGGACTATGCGCGCGAGAAGCTCCCGCGCCCGGGCATGTCCCTCGCCGACTGGCATGTCGCCCTGACTTACGCCGCCACCGGTGACGACGACGCACTCGAAGATTGGATCAGGGCCATCGAGGAGCTGGCAGGCGCCGGGCGCTATCCGTCCGGCTCCGTGATCCCTGCCGTGGCCCGCGCCTTCGCGGCCTACCGGCGCGGGGACCATGCGACGACGATCGACCTGATCGAGCCGATTCTACCCGAGCGCGAACGCATCGGCGGCAGCCGGGCGCAGGGCGACCTGGTGGAAGCGACGTTGCTGCACGCCTACCTGGCCTCCGGACGCGAGGCGGAAGCCCGGCGCCTGATCGCGGACCGTCGTCCCGGCCCTGCAGGTCTTCCGGTTTCCGGGCCCGATTGATCGGAGAGTCGATCGTCCTGCCGTCGAGGCTCAGAACTCCAGCAGGTTGTCGCGGAAATGCCGGTGCGCATAGGCCTTGCGCGTCAGGCCGCGGCGCTGCAATTCGGGCACGAGGCCGTCGCAGATTTCCATGATGTAGCGGCGGTCGAAGTGAGCGTTGAACAGCAGGAAGCCGTCGCCGCCCACCTCCTGCATCATCTCCTGCATCAGGCCCGCGACGTGATCGGGCGTGCCCACCAGGTCGATGCCCTGCCGGCTGTTTAGCCCGGTCGCCAGCGAGCGCGGCGTCTTGCCGATCCACTTGGCGAGCGAGGACTGGTGCCCGTTGGTCCGCAGATGCTCCGGCAGCGGCTCGTCGGGATCGAATTGCGCGAAGTCGATGTTGGTGAGGCGCGACATGCCCGAGAGCTGCAGGTCGAGATGCTTGCCGAAATCCTCCTGCTCGAGCCGGCGGCGATCGCGGGCGGCCTCCATCGTCGTGTCGACGATCGGATAGGCGAGAAACAGCACCTTGATGTCGTCGGGGTTGCGGCCCCAGCCCGCGGCCTGGCGGCGGATATCCTCACGGAAGCTCTTCATGCCGTCGACGGAGACGGCGTTGGTGATGATTGTGTCGGCCCACCGGGACGCGAAGGCCTGCCCGCGCGTCGAGCCGCCGGCCTGGCAGATCGGCACCCGTCCCTGGGGCGAGCGCGGCGCGTTGATCGGCCCACGCACCTTGAAATATTTGCCCTCGTGGTTGATCGGCCGGACCTTCCTGCCGTCGGCGAACATCGGCGTCTCGCGATCGAGCACGACCGCGTCCGCGTCCCAGGCCTCCCACAGCCGGGTGACCACGTCGGCGAACTCGTCGGCGACGTCGTATCGCTCGTCGTGCGGCCGCTGGCCGACATGGCCGTAATTCTCGGCGGCGCCGTCATTGCTGCCGGTGACGCAGTTCCAGCCGATGCGACCCTCGGTGACGTGGTCCAGCGAGTTGACGAGGCGCGCCAGCAGGTAGGGCGGATACTCCGAGGTCGACAGCGTCGGCACCAGGCCGAGATGCTTCGTCGCCATCGCCAGCCACGGCACCAGCACGGCGGGATCCAGCTTGGGCGAGCTGGCGGCATATTTGAGATAGGTGTCGTGGCTGCCCATGTAGGTGTAGGGCACCATCGAGGAGTCCTCGATGATCATGTAGTCGAAGCAGCCTCGCTCCAGCCCGTTGGCCAGATCGACGAAGATGTCCGGCATCATCCAGCGATGCTTGTCGTACTCGGTGCCGGGCCACATCGAGCGCCACGCCTTCGGGCCATAGCCCTGGGACAGGAACCAGGCGAGATGGAAATGATCCTTGGCCATGCTCAGGCAACCGCTTTCTTCGGCAGGCTCGCGACGAATTCGGCCTGGCTCATCGCCAGGTCGGGGCGATGACCGCGGTCGCGATAGAACTTCTCGTAGATCTTGAATTCCTCCAGCACCCGGCGCAGCTCGGTCACCGCGTCGTCATGCAGGTCGACCCGTGCGTCGATGTCGAAGTGATCCGGCTCGGAGGCGACGAAGATCGCCGCCGACCGCTCGGGGAGATGGCCGTCGGTACCAATCTGTCCGCCGGCGTCGCGGCCGCCTTCGAGCGCGGCCAGCAGCCGGAATTCCAGTTCCGCCGCGGGATCCCTGAGATAACCAGCGACAATGCCGTCGATCACTTCCGGACCGGCGAGCACATTGCCGAAGGCCACGAAGCCGTCGCCCTCGTGATGACCCGCCCACGGACGGCAGCCGGGCCCGGTATGTGCGGCGGTCCTGCCTTCGCGATCGATGATGGCGATCTGGCGCCAATCGTGATCGGGATCGTCAGCCTTCAGCGCCGCCATCACGCCGGCCGGTGCCATGCCCTGCTCGAGCAGTTCGAGCGCGATCAGGTCGTTGTCGCGCTTCACGTAAGCCTGCGTCTTGCACACGCCCGCGCCGAAGCGGATGCCCTCGCAGCGGCCGCCGGCGGCGATCGAGAAGGTGGTGACGCCGAGGCCGAGGCGGCCGGTGTTGGGACAGCGCGCGATGATCGAGAAGGTCATGACTTACTCCGCCGCCGGCCTGAGGGTTGCCATGAAGGCTTCCTGCCCCGGCGCATTGCGCGGATTGCGCCCGCGCTCTGCATAGTAGGCCTCGTACTGCTTGTAGACCGTCCAGATCCTCCGCAGCTCGTCGACCGCCCTGTCGTGCAGGTCGACGCGCAGGTCGATGTCGGGATGGATATGGCGCGAGGAGACCTGGAGCGCCGCCGAGCGCTCGGTCCGGTGGGCCGTCGCATTCCCCTGCCCGCCCGCGTCACGGCCGTACTCAAGCGCCAGCAGCAGCCGGTGTTCGAGGTCCGCGTCGGGCTCGGCGACAAAGCCCTTGGCGATCGCCTCCACGACATGCTGCCCGCGCAGGCCGTTGCCGGTGGCGATGTAGTTCGGACCGGTCGCCTCGCCCGCCCAGCCGCGCACGTGGGCGCCGGTATAGGCCGCCACCGCGCCGGTACGATCGATCACGCCGATCTGGCGATAGCTGTGGTAGGCGTCGTTGGCCTTGAGCCGATCGAGCACCGCGGTGGCGCCGAGACCCTGCGACAGCAGGCGGAGCGCGAGCGCGTTGTTGTTCTCGTTGGCGTTGGCCTGCGTGACCGTGACGCCGGCATTCGATTTCGTCGAATGGGCGTAGCGGCCCACGGTGATCGAGAAGGTGGCGATGCCGATTCCGACCCGGCCGGTCTTCGCACAGCGTCCGAGGATGGTGTAGGTCATGCCTTCTCCTTCACGCGCTCCGCCTCAAGCTGCTTCGCGAAGACGTCCTGCGGAATCGCCTTCGACGGATCGGTGTCGCGACCGCGATAGAATTCCTCGTAGGCCTTGAACTCCTCCAGCACACACCGCAGCTCGTCGACCGCGGCCTCGTGCACATCGACACGGATATCGACGTCGGGAAAGTCGCGGCGATCGACGACCTTGATCGCGGCCGAGCGCTCGGTGCGGTGCGCGTCGGCCGGGCCCTGGCCACCGGCATCACGTCCGCCCTCGATTGCGCGCAGCAGGCGGTACTCCAGAGCATCGTCGGGTCGCTCGAGGAACCCCGCGACGATGCCGTCGAGCACCTGCGGACCGAGCAGGCCGTTTCCGAATGCCACGCAATCGGCTGCTTCCTTGTGCCCCGCCCAGCCGCGGCAGCCCGGCCCGGTGTGCGCGGCGATCCTGCCATCGCGATCCATGATCGCAATCTGGCGAAAGCCGTGCTCGGTATCGTTGCCCGCGAAGATCTCCCTCACCCGCGCCGGCCCGTAGCCCTGCGCCAGCAGCTTGATGCCGAGCGGATCGTTGGTCCGGTTGGGGAACGCCTGCGTCTTGCAGACGCCGATATTGGCCGCGACGCCTTCGCAGCGGCCACCGACCGCCAGCGAGTAGGTGGCGATGCCGAGGCCGAGACGGCCCGTGCGCCTGCACCGTCCGATGACCGAGTAAGTCATTGTGCGGCCTCCTGCTTCTGGCCGGCGTTCCGGGCAAGCGACTGGACGAAGGCATATTGCGGCATCGCATCCTTCGGATTCCGGGACCGCTCTGTGTAGTAGCCGCGATAGAGCTCGTATTCCTCGAAGGCGCGGCGCAGTTCCTCGACCGCCTTGTCATGCAGGTCGACCCGCAGGTCGAGTTCGGCGTGATCGTAGTCGCCGTAGACCATCACGGCCGCCGAACGCTCCGGGAGATGGCCGTCGTTGCCGACCTGTCCGCCAGCGTCGCGGCCCGCTTCGATCGCCGCCAGCAGCCGGCGCTCGAACGCAAGATCCGCGGTGCCTTCATAGGCCGCAGCCATGGCATCGATGACCGGCTTGCCCGCCAGCACATTGCCCATGGCGACATAGCCGTCGCCGGTGACATGCCCCGCCCAGCCGCGGTTCTTCGGCCCGCTATAGGCCGCGAGCCGGCCCAGGCGGTCGATCACGGCGATCTGGCGGAATTCGTGATGGGGATCGTTGGCCTTCAGCTCGGCCAGCACGTGCTCCGGCGTGTAACCCTGCGCCAGCAGCCTGAGCGCCAGCGGATTGTTTCCCTGGTTCACGAAGGCCTGCGTCATGGTCGCGCCAATACTGCCGCGCAGGCCGTTGCAGTAGAGGCCAACGGTAATTGAGTAGGTCGCGATGCCGATGCCCACCTGACCGCTCGTCGGACAGCGGGCGAGGAGTGTGAAGGTCATGAGCGTCTGTCTCCCGTGAATCTCTGGGCCGATGCCTTGTCCGTCGCACGCATGGAACGTGCCACAGCTTCCCGCTTCGACGACGCGTAGGCCCGTTCATGCAGGTTCTCGAACTCACCTTGCAGAAATCGGAGGAACTCTTCCGCCGCCAATGGCAGCTGGCGCGAAGAATGGGTGATCGCATCGATGGAGGCGTTGTTCACCAGCCGGTCGCGAAGCGGCACGGCAACCAGTTGACCCGCGTGCAGGCTGTCCCAGGCAGAGAGGCGCGAGAGGAAGGTAATGCCATGATTGACCTTGACGAATTCGATACGCAGCTGGATCGAATTGGTCTCCAGGGTCGGCGCTATGTGGATGCCGGCCGACTTGCAGGCAACATCGATTAGAATGCGGCTTCCGGTATTCTTCATCGGCAACGCAACGGGATAGGCCGCGCAGTCGGCCAGCGAGACTTTCGGTCGGCCGGCAAGGGGATGACGGACCGACATCGTCGCCACCAGGGGCTCACGCATCTTGAATGCGGTCTCCAGCTCGGCTTCGGCCGGCGGATAGAAGGCGAGGCCGATGTCGGTACGGCCCTCGCGAACGGCGGCCACCACCTGGTCGGAACCGTCGATCGTGACCTCGAAGCGGATGCCGGGATAACGCTCGCTGAAGCGGCTGACAGCGTGCGGCAGCAGGTGCGGCACCAACGCTTCGATCGAGCGGATGCTGACGGTACCGCGCCGCAGCCCTTTCAACGCGTCGATCTCCGAACGCACGCGCTCGATTTGGCGCAGGTTGGTCTGGGCATGGCGCAGGAATATCTCGCCCGCCGAGGTGAGCTTCACGCCACGCGCATGGCGCTGGAACAGCGGAACGCCGAAGTCTTCCTCAAGCTTCTGGATCTGGCGGCTGAGCGCGGACTGAGCAATGTTCAGTTCCTCCGCTGCCTCGCGGATCGATCCGAGCCGCGCAATCGCGGAGAAATAACGCAGGGGCTGATTGATCATTTTGTAGTCTCTCCTGCCCCAAGACTGATGCCTGTCTGGCATCGCTTCAACGCCGAAATGGCGCTTGTCCGATCACCTGCCGAAGCGCCCAATTCACCGCCGAACAACCTGTCGCTTGGGACGAAGGGAGATCGCGATGCTCGACATGGTAGGCGAAGCCGTCGACAGATTGATCACGATCGAGGCCAAGAACCACGGCATGCCGCACGGCATCCTGCTGCCGATGTACCTCGCGGCACGCAAGGTCGCGGGCGACAAGCCGGTCACGATGACGGCGGCCAAAGGCCTGCAGAAGGTACTCGGCAAGGGCGACGTCGTCTTCATCATGACCGGCGCGGGATACGAGCCCACCATGCCCAAGGGCGAGAGCGACGGGCCACCGGGTGCCGCGTCCCTCGCGCGCATCCTCTACCGCGGACTGGGCGCCGTTCCGGTCTTCGTGAACGAGGCCTGCCACGCCGATCCGATCGTCGCGTCCAGCGAAGCCGCCGGCCTGATGGTGAAGCCGTTCGAGCAGGCGCGCGACCGTCATCTCGGTGCCGCCATCGAGAACGCGCCGGAAGACCAGTCGAAGATCGACGCGTGGATCGCCGGGATCTACGCGAAGTACCAGCCCAAGGCGGTCGTCTCCGCCGAGCGCCTCGGTGCCGGGGCCGACGGTAACGTGCATACCGCGACCGGCCTGCCGCTCACCGGCCCGGAGTCCAAATTCCACGGCTGCATCGATATTGGCGGCGTCGTCACCGAAGCCAACAAGCGCAGGATCTTCTCGGTCGGCATCGGCGATCACGGAAACGAGCTGGGTTTCGGCACGATCTACGACACGGTCGTGGAGACCATGCCCAGGGGCAAGGCGCTCGCCACCGTCGTGAAGACCGACGTCGTGATCCCGGCGATGATGTCGAACTGGGGCTGCTACGGCATCGAGGCTTGCCTCGCCTATCTCCTGAAGAAACCGCAGCTCATCCATTCGCCGGATATGGAAAAGCGCATTGTGCAGGCCTGCCTCGACGCTGGCGGCCTCGAGGCGATGTATTGCACGACGGAATTCCTCGTCGACGGTCTCGACGGCGAGACGTCGATGGCCTGCATGCAGTTCCTGTCCAACATCGTGCGCAAGAACCTCGAGCCGCCCGATGCCGGCCTCACCCACTGACCGACAACTTCAGACAGACCTTGCAGGGGAAAATCATGGCTATCGACGAGATCGTCGGCGATTCGATCGACCGCGCCATCAACATCGAGATGCGCTTCCGTGCCGGCCTGCCGCGCGGCGTGACCTATCCGCTCTACGAGGCCGCCCGAAAGAAGCAGAAGAAGCCGCTGACCTGGCTGGCGGCGAAGCTTCTGAAAGAGAAGGTCAAGCCCGGCGATAACGTATTCGTCGTCACCGGCGCGGGTACGCCGCCCGGCCTGCCCGCGGGCGAAACCGACGGCCCGCCGGGTGCGGCGGCGATCGCGCGCGCGATCGAGTTCGGCCTGGGCGGCAAGCCGATCCTGATCAGCGAAGAGCGCAACATGCCGGCGGTGATCAAATCGACCGAAGCGGCCGGCCTCGCCGTCTACGACGAAGCGTTGTTCAAGCAGCGCCGCTCCTGCGCCATGGCGATCAACTTTCCGCTCGGCGATGCCGAGGGCAAGAACGCCGCCGCCGCGCTGATCGAGAAGTACAAGCCCGCCGCAATGGTTTTCATCGAGAAGGTCGGCCCCAACACGAAGGGCATCTACCACTCGATCATGGGCACGCCGCGCACGCCGGACAAGATCGCCAGCGCTTACCATCTGGCGGAGCACGCAAAGACGGCGGGCATTGCCACGATCGGCATCGGCGACGGCGGCAACGAGATCGGCTGCGGCCTCATCAAGGAGGCGGTGGCCGAGATCCAGCCCTTCGGCAAGGACTGCGGCTGTCCCTGCCATGGCGGGGTTGGCACGGTTACTGAATGTGACGTGCTGGTCTTCGCCGCGGTGTCGAACTGGGGCGCCTATGGCATCGCGGCAGCGCTCGCGGGTCATCTGGGAGATCGCGAGATCCTGCACGACGAGGCGACGGAACTTCGGATCGTACAGGCGAGCGTCGCCGGCGGTGCGATGGACGGGGCTTACTCCAGGCTCATTCCCTACGTCGACGGCACGTCCGACAAATTACAGGCCGCTTTGATCACGGTGCTGCACCAGATCATCGAAAACGGGCTGAAGGAATACGACAGAGGTTTCTGATCCAAAGGAGACGGCGATGAGCAAAGAGTTCCGGACGACAGGCGGTCGAGGCATCACGCGGCGCGGTTTCGGCGCTGGAGCGCTGGGTACGGGACTCCTGCTGGGCGCGCCGGCGATCGCCCAGGGAAAGCGCGACCTGCGTGTCGGCACGTGGGGCGGCGAGTTCGGAAATCTCAGCCCCGTGATCCGCTCTGACATCCAGGGAAGCCTGGTGATGTACAACGTGTTCGACGGGTTGGTGACGATCAACTTCAAGGACCGCTCCATCATGCCGAACATGGCGCTGGAGTGGACCAATCCCGATCCGCTGACCTGGCGCATCAAGGTCCGCGAGGGCGTGAAGTGGCAGAAGGGCTTCGGCGAATTCACCGCCGAGGACGTGGAATACACGTATAACTTCCACATCTCGTCGAAGAGCTTCCAGATGGGAACCTCACTGTTCCCGATCGCGTCGGTGAAGGCCGACGGCAAGTATGTCGTCGAGGTGAAGACCAAGATGCCGTTCGGCGCCTTCCCGGGCATCACCATGGGTTACGGCGGCACGATCATCTCGGCAAAGGCGCACAAGGAGATGGGCAACGACGCCTACAGCGCCACGCCCGTCGGCAACGGTCCGTTCCAGATCGAGAGCAAGAAGGGCACGGAGATCGTGCTCGCCCGGCATCCCGAGTACTGGCGCCCGGGCTTCCCCAAGCTCGACCGGGTCGTCTATCGCGCGATCCCCGATTCGACCACCCGCCTGCAGGCCCTGCAGAAGGGAGAGCTCGATTTCGTGACGCATCCCGACCCGAAGGACATGAAGGCCCTGCGCAAGGACAGCAGGTACACGGTGAAATCGACGCCGGGCTGGGCGTGGGACTACCAGCAGTTCAATCTCAAGAGCGGCAAGCCGGACGCGCCGTTCCACAACAAGCTGGTACGCCAGGCGATCTCCTACGCGATCGACCGCGAGGCGATCGTCAACGAGATCTACTACGGCGAGGCAATCGCGACCGACAACCAGATCCCCGCCGGCTACATGGGCCACCGCCAGCCGATGCTGAAGTATCCGAAGAACGGCGATCTCAAGAAGGCGAAGGAGCTGATGGCCCAGGCCGGGGTGAAGGGCTACGAGGTCGAGGTCATCACCTCGGACAAGGACTGGCTGCGCAAGGAACTCGAGCTCGTCGCCGCGATGGTCAGCCAGATCGGCATCACCTACAAGATCAAGAACATGGACATGGGCGGCTTCAACAGCCTGTGGCTCAACAAGAAATTCGACCAGCATCTCGAGGACATCACCCTGGTCGCGCCCGATCCCGACGCGACGTCGTGGTGGTTCCTGCACGGCCAGGGCAATGCATCGGGCTACAACGTGCCGGCGATGGACGCGATGCTCGACGGCGCGCGCAGCGAGCTCGACCCGGCCAAGCGCGAGGCCCTGTACCACAAGATCGTCGACAGGACGCTCGAGGAATGCCCGATCATCTATCACTGCAACACGAACAACATCCAGATCTACAACAGCAAGATCCAGGGCTTCGAGCCGGCGCCACAGGAATACACCGAAAAGCTCGACACCGTATTCTGGTCATGAGCGGCCTCATTCGCGCTGAAGGATAGATCGGCCAATGTGGTCCTATCTCGGGCGGCGCCTCATCCAGGTGCCGCTTGTTCTCCTCGTCGTGTCGCTGATGACCTTCGCCATCACGCGCGCGACGCCGGGCGATCCGGTGACGATCATGCTCGGCATGCAGACCTCGCCCGAGGCGGCGAAGGCGATGCGCGAGGAGTTCAACCTCGACCGCTCGCTGCCCGAGCAGTACGGGTTGTGGATCGCCAAGGTCCTGACCGGCGACCTCGGCCGCTCGATGCGACTCAACGATCGCGTGACGACCCTGATCGCGGAGCGCCTGCCGATCAGCCTGCAGCTCGCCAGCGCCGGCATGCTGTTCGCGCTGCTGGTCTCGATCCCGCTCGGCGTGATCGCGGCGCTGCGGCGCAACAGCTGGATCGACTATCTCTGTACCGGCTATACGGTGCTGGGCTTCGCCGTGCCGAATTTCGGCCTGGCGCTGATCCTGATCTACGTCTTCTCGATCAGGCTCGACTGGCTGCCAATCACCGGCATCGGCTCGTCGGAAGCCGAAGCCGGCGGGTTCTGGAAGCACTACAGCCCGTTCATCATTCCGGCCATCGCGCTGGGTTCGCTGCAGACCGCGATGCTGACCCGCCTGCTGCGCTCCAGCATGATCGACGTGCTGTCTCAGGACTATATGCGCACCGCGCGGGCCAAGGGCCTGCTGCCGGCCAACATCGTGATCATCCATGCGCTCAAGAACGCGATGATCCCCTTCGTCACCATGGCGGCGGTGCAGTTCGGCTACATGATCGGCGTCCAGGTCACGATCGAATACATCTTCGCGGTGCCGGGCATGGGTTCGGCGGTGCTGAACGCCGTGATCAACCGCGACTTTCCCGTGATCCAGGGCTTCACCCTCGTGATCGCCGTCTTCTTCCTGGTCATGAACATCCTCGCGGACATGATGTACGCGCTGCTCGACCCGCGCATCCGGTACTGAGCATGGCCGACGCGCCCGCCCTTCCCACACCTGCTCCGATCAAGTTCCGTGGCTCGCTGGCACTGGCCGCGCGGCAGTTCCCGCGCAACCGCGCCGCCACCATCGGCTTCGTCATCCTGCTGCTGATCTGCCTCGCGACGGCCTTCGCGCCGTGGGTCGCCCCCTACGACCCCATCCAGATCAAGCTCTCGATGAAGCTGAAGCCGCCGTCCTTCGAGCATCCGATGGGCACCGACCATTTCGGCCGCGACGTCTTCTCGCGGATGCTCTGGGGCGGCCGCACCTCGCTGGCCGTCGGGCTTCTGGTCGTCGGCTTCGCCTTCACCTTCGGCGTCCCGCTCGGCCTCGCTTCCGGCTACTTCGGCGGCAAGGTCGACAACATGCTGATGCGGCTGGTCGACGCCTTCCTCACCTTCCCGCCGCTGCTGCTCGCCGTGGCGCTGGTCGGGCTGCTCGGCCCCGACATCAAGAACGTCATGCTGGCGCTGGGCCTCGTGCAGGCGCCGATCCTGGCGCGCATGATACGCGGCAGCGCGCTCGCCGTGCGCGAGGATGTCTACGTCACGGCCGCGCGCGCCCTGGGCGCCAGCCCGCTGCGCATCGTGCTCTCCCATATGCTGCGCAACATGGTCTCGCCCATCGTGGTGCAGCTCACCGCCGTCTTCGCGGCCGCGGTCGTCTCCGAGGCATCGCTCAGCTTCCTGGGCTTCGGCACCCAGCCGCCCGAACCGAGCTGGGGCCGCGACATGAGCGAGGCGCGGCGCTTCCTGGGCGACGCGCCGTGGATGTTCCTGGCACCGACTTCGGTCATCGCCATCTGCGTCCTCAGCATCAACTTCATGGGCGACGGGCTGCGCGACGCGCTCGATCCCCGCGCCTGGCGGACGCGCCGCAGCGTGAAGGCCGACGCATGACCCTGCTGCGCGTCCGCAACCTCCGCACGCGCTTCGCCACCGACCGGGGCGACGTGCGCGCGGTCAATGGCGTGTCGTTCGACCTGGCCGAGGGCGAGATCCTGGGCCTGGTGGGCGAAAGCGGCAGCGGCAAGAGCGTGACGGCGATGTCGATCATGCGCCTGGTGCCGGAGCCGCCGGGCCACGTCGCCGCCGACAGCCTGGCCTTCGACGGCCGCGAGCTCCTGCAGCTCAGCGAAGCCCAGATGCGCGAGGAACGCGGTTCGAGCATGGCGATGGTGTTCCAGGACCCGATGCGCTCGCTCAACCCGGTGCTCACCATCGGCCGCCAGATCCTGGAGGTGCTGCGCCGCCATCAGAAGCTCGACGGACCGGCCGCGAAGCGCCGCGCCATCGAGCTGCTGGAGACGGTCGGCATTCCCTCGGCGGAGAAACGCCTCGGCGCCTATCCGCATCAGTTCTCCGGCGGCATGCGCCAGCGCGTGATGATCGCGATCGCGCTGTCGTGCAATCCGCGCCTGCTGATTGCCGACGAGGCCACGACTGCCCTCGACGTCACCATCCAGGCCCAGATCATCGACCTGGTGAAGCGCCTGACGCGCGAACGCGGGACGTCGGTGATCTGGATCAGCCACGATCTCGGCGTCGTCGCCGGCCTCTGCGACAGGGTCAACGTCATGTATGCGGGCAACGTCGTGGAATCGGGTCCGATCCGGGAGTTGTTCCATCGCCCCAGCCATGGCTACACGCTGGGCCTCATGGGCTCGACGCCGCGGGTCGACGGCGTGGGTGTACGTCGGCTCACGCCGATCGAGGGCGTACCACCCAACCTCATCGAGCCGATCAAGCTCTGTCCCTTCCTGCCGCGCTGCCGCGTCTCGGTCCCGGCCTGCCAGGCCACGCCGCCCGAGCGGCGCGACCTGGGCGGCGGACACTGGGCGGCCTGCCTCGCTGATCTTGCCCCCAGGAGCGTGGCGCGATGAGCACGCTCCTCGAGATCGAGGACCTCGAAGTCCAGTTCGGCCGGCCGGGCGCGCCGGGCACGGTGAAGGCGGTCGACGGCGTCACCTTCTCCGTCGAGAAGGGAAAGACGCTCGGCCTGGTGGGCGAGTCGGGTTGCGGCAAGTCGACGACCGGCTATGCCATCCTGCAGCTCGTGCGCGCCACCTCGGGCCGCGTCCTATTCGGCGGAACCGACCTTTGCCAGATCGGCAAGCGCGACCTGCGCCGGCTGCGGCGCAAGATGCAGATCATCTTCCAGGATGCGCACGCGTCGCTCAACCCGCGCATGCCGATCGGCGACCTGATCGGAGAGGCGCTCGACATCCACGGCCTGTATCGCGGCAAGGCCCGCGCCGGCCGCATCCGCGAATTGCTGGATATGGTCGGTCTCTCGGGCCATTTCTTCGAGCGCTACCCGCACGAGCTGAGCGGCGGCCAGGCGCAGCGGGTGGCCATCTGCCGCGCGCTTGCCGTCGAGCCCGAGCTGATCATCTGCGACGAGCCGGTGTCGGCACTCGACGTGTCGATCCAGGCGCAGATCGTGAACCTGCTGCAGGACCTGCAGGAGCGGCTCGGCCTCACCTACATCTTCATCAGCCACGATCTCTCGGTCGTGCGGCACATCAGCGACCGCGTGGCGGTGATGTATCTCGGCAAGATCGTCGAGATGGCGAGCAAGGAAGAGATCTACACCGCGCCCGCGCATCCCTACACCAAATCGCTGATGTCGGCGGTGCCGGTGCCCGATCCCGACATCGAGTCCCAGCGCCAGCGCATCATCCTCAAGGGCGACCTCCCCAATCCGGCCAATCCGCCGTCGGGCTGCCGCTTCCGCACCCGTTGCCCTGTTGCCGTCGCCGAGTGCGCGGCGATCGAGCCGCCGCAATATCCGCTGGGCGGCGGTCACTGGGCCAAATGCATCTGTCTAAAAGGAGTACCCGCGCATGCCTAAGCCGTTTCATCTCGCCTGGTTCCTGGGCCAGAGCTTCGCGTCCAAGAACTGGCGCTCGATGTGGGCCGGCAGCGCCTCCGACGTCAAGCGCTGGATGATGCCCGACCTCTTCATCGACCTCGCCAAGGGGATGGAGCGCGGCTGCTTCGACTACATGATCATCGAGGACTCCTCGAACGTCCCCTATACCTACAAGGGCAACCACGACACCTACCTGCAATATGCCCAAGGGTCTCCCAAGCTCGACCCCCCGGTCCTCGTGCCGTACCTGGCGCAGGCCACCACCCATCTCGGCATCGTGCCGACCCTCTCGATCTCGGAATACCCGCCCTACCTGGCGGCGCGTCTCATCAATTCGCTGGACCATGTCACCGAGGGTCGCATCGGCTGGAACTGCGTGACGGGCAGCAACGACGGCACCGCGCAGAACTACGGCCACGAAAAGCATCGTCCGCACGACGAGCGTTACGAGGTGGCCGACGAATTCGCCGACGTGGTCACCAAATTGTGGGAAGCCTGGGACGCGGACGCGGTCGTGCTCGATCGCGAGACACCGATGTTCGCCGACGGCAGGAAGGTCCGGCCGATCCATCACGAGGGCAAATACTTCAAGGTGCGTGGGCCCATCAACGCGCCGCGCTCGCCCCAGGGGCGCGTGCCGATCGTGCAGGCGGGCGGCTCGGCGGCGGGCAAGAAGTTCGCCTCGAAGTGGGCCGACACCATCATCACCGAAGGCGCCAACATCGAGAAGATGAAGGCCTACCGCCTGGAGGTACGGGCCAACGCCGCTGCCATGGGGCGCAATCCCGACGACATCAAGCTCCTGTTCCTGTGCTCTCCGATCGTCGACACGACGATGGAAGCGGCGCTCGAACGGCGCCAGCTGCAGCAGGAGGACTCGCTGAAATATGTCGACATGCAGCTGGCCGGCATGTCGCGGCTGACCGGCATCGACTTCTCCAAGTTCGATCTCGACGAGACCCTGCCGATGGACCTGAAGACCAACGGCCACCAATCCTCGCTGGCCCGCTGGCTTGGCAAGCCCCTGCGCGAGATCGTGCGCGGTTACGCCGCCAAGGGCAGCCTCGACTACACCGGTACGCCCGAGCACGTGGCGGGCGTGATGCGCGAGGTCATGGAGGAAGTGGGCGGCGACGGCTTCCTGATTTCCGACACGCCCATCGACCGTCGCGGCGTGATGGAGGTCTGTGACGGGCTGGTGCCGGAGCTGCAGCGCCAGGGCCTGACCCGCAAGGCCTATGCGCACAAGCATCTGCGCGACAACCTGCTGGAGTTCTAGCGTCCTTGCGCGGCGACATCGTCCCCGCAGACACGCGGCGTGGAGATTGAGCGGGCAGCAAAGGCACTGCGGGGGCCGGCAATCGCCTCGCTCACCGCTGGTCCGGTGTTCCCTTCGCCCTTACGGGAGATGGCCGGGGCAGCGAATACCGGCCCAGTGGGTCAGATCTTGATTCGGCCGGCCATGCATTGCGAATGAGGCCGGCAGAGGCTGGGCGATCGTCTTGAGCCAGACGACGACCTCCCTCATCATTTCATTCTCATCGCAATCGAGGGCCAGCTTTGGCCCATCGTAAAGTGTGAACCATTCCGGGCTGTTCACGCGGACCTTGAGCGTGTGATCGCCGATCCGGGCGGTGACAAGCTTGCCTTCTCGTTGAACCTGCGCTCCGAAGTCCTTGAGGTAGTCCGCCAGGCTTTCGATCAGTGCCACGACCGTAATGTCGACGTGACTCTCGAATCTGGTCTCCTCGGCAAGGACCGCCAACGCCATCACCTTGGCCGTTCTGCTGAAATCCACAGTGTCCTCCCGATCTCGCGGAAAAGCTGATCGGCCGATCCAATATCCGCCGTCCTCGCGTCGTCCAAGATGCGGGGATTCGAGCCGCGGGCCAATGGATAGCTTTGTCAAAGATCGAGCTGCACGCGGAAGGTTTCATGCGCCAGCGCATGCGATGAAACAAGCGAGCGGTGGGACATGCGAGCTATCTCTCGCCGACAGAAGAGCCAACCTGCGGCAGGAGAGAGCTGGTCCTCCGCGTTGAGCGCAAGAGCAGACCAATCGTCGGACAGTTCGCGATAGAGGCATTCGGCGATCCAATAGTTGTCGTACGGCACGACATCTTCCTGCGGGAAGCGACCGAGCCGCGGTTTGCCGGCTTCCATGTGCCTCATCCGTCCCCACGTACCGTGCAGGACACACGAGCCAGCCGCATAGCACTGCGGTCGCAATGCATGCCGCGCACGAGTCATACGGCAGCTCTCGCGGTCCGGGTCGTTGGAGTCGTAGCGCGGCACCCATCCCGGGGGCGCATTCCCGACATACCAGTCCGTCGCCGCTGCGCTTCTGCCCGCTTCCGCCATTCTGGCACCGGACGCCTCTGCGGCGCCGTCGCGTCAAAGTCGCCAGGCCGTGCAACAGCCCGTCGTCCCTTCGGACGAAGGGCGTTCGCCAGCGGGACCCGGGCAATCGTTCAGATGCGGCGCGCGAGCACTTTGACGATCAGCCGCAGAATGTGTCCGACTGCCATCCTGGCGGCGATATCGCCTACATATTTGCCGAATGGTCCAAGAGGGGCTGATGAGCCAGTGATCGCGCCCAGTGAGCGTGCCAGCGGACGGGACGCAGCCTTCTCGAGCACCGAGGACGATTGGGCCATCTCTAACCTCCGTATGCGCTTCCTCTCAGCTCTGCGCCGACGGCGCTCAGCCAAGCGTGGATCCTCCGTATCCGGCTGGTCTGTCATCGATTAATCCCGCGCCTGTTGTGTTTCAGCTTCACATATGGTGAATTCCCAACATAAGAAAAGTACCTGCCGTCAAACGGCAGCAGGGCGTCGTTGAAGGAGAAAACGCTCTGGTCGCATGAGGGTGGCTGTGAAAAATCGGCAGCTTCTTTCAGGAACAGGGATATGAGCACACGGGACGCTTGCCAGGGTCGTGGCCCACGGAAGGTGTTCCTTGGCAATATGGCCGCTTCGCTATTTCTGTCTGCATTCACGTGGACGGCCAGCGCCGCGTACGCCTGCGATCGGGCGGAAACGACAATCACCACCTCGCCATCTCCCCGCCAAACCGTCTCGTCAGTGCAAACGTCGCTCCGGGCCCTGGCGGCGCTGCCCCGTGGGCAAGTGGACACGCTTCTGATCGGCGACTCGCTCATTGTACAATGGCCCGTCCCGCCTCGGTCGGTCACCAAGTTTGGCGTTTCCGGAGATCGCGTCCAGAATGTCCTGTGGCGCCTCGATCAACCAGAAGCTGGAAAAGTACAGCCCAAGCGGGTCTTCCTCTTGATTGGCACGAACAACCTGGGCGCGGGCAACACTCCTTGTGCCATCGCAGCAGGGATCCTGGCGGCGAGTGAGCGTATGCACGTCCTCTGGCCCGATGCGGACCTGGCCGTGATTGGAATTCCCGTTCGCCGCGACAACCCATCGTTGGACACGGCGCGGCGTGAAACGAACGACATCGTTCGAGAACAACTGAAATACAGTCGCTACATTGACCCCGATGGAGTGCTGAATTGCACGGATCAATGCACCAGTTTCAAGGTGGACAAGCTCCACTTGTCTGCCAAGGGATATGAGGCTCTGGACTCTCTACTGATAAAATAATCATGCTACGCGGCGCATTGCGCACCGCTGCGGGGCCACAGCCAGATAGATGTGATCTGGCAAGCCTGCCTGGAGCGCCCTCATGCGCTCCGCGGCCTCGTACTGTTCGGGTCACATTCCTGCGGGATCATGCGGATCCATGGCGCCCCAGCGTAGCCTGAACGCGATCAGCCCGGTTGACGCTGTCGCGCTTCTTCGCGCGACGCCTTTCCGCTATTGCCATGAGGCCCCCCAATTAATCGATGACTGTTTCCGACTAGGGGGAAGTGTGACTAACGAATGCAATCAGTCGTAATCGACATTACCCAAGATCGCGGCCACCGATCTGCAGCAACTGCTACTGCTTTCGCCCTTCATTAGTTAGAATCCAGGAGCTTCTCATCGCAGATGACCTCAAACAGCCTGCGCATCTGCCGGATGCGACGTCGCTCTGCCCTGTTCGCGACTTTTTGCGCCGCAGGTCCACCGGTGTCGGAGGCCGAGGTTGTCCCGTCACTCGTCGCATGCGCAAAGAAAGTGCGCATCACGTGGGCGACTCCGTCCTCCACAACCTCGCGAGCATCTTCCGCATAGTAGGCGCCACGAGCGTGAGGGCCAGTGATGATCTCATAAGAGGGGAAATAGTGTACCTCTGGCAGCTGATTGGCGAGAGTCTGAGCCGCCACTCTCAAAACCGACTTGGAGTAAGTCGTAGCGGTCAGCACATGGGCGGCCTCCGCCGTGGCAACTAACGGAACAGGCGACACGGTCAGCATGATCTTGGAGTTGGGATTGACCCGACGCAAAAGCTCGGCGAACCCTTTCATGTCTGCACATACATCGGCGACATCGAGGTTTACGAACTTGTGCAGCTTAGGATCGAAAGTGCCGCCAGAGGCGCCGGGACATATTGGATATGCGGCGCCGTCTTCAACGTTCGTCCAACACTCCGTCAAGCCCAGTGTAAATACAAAGACGTCGAGTTCCTCGAACATTCGACGAACAGCCGCCAGATGCTGCTCACGACTGAGTTTGAACTCGGCCAACGTTGGGAAACCGCCCGGCTGGATGGTGGGTCGATATGGGTCGATGATCGAGCCATCTGCGGCCGTCCACATATCGTCCACCGGCTTAAACAGGCCGTACGCTCGTTGGATAAGCTGGAGCAATTGGCGCGACGTGTAGATATTGCCGTACCTGGCGCTGAATGTGCCGTAATTGAAACTGGTAGTGATCTCGGGACCGAATTTGATCGGCGGTTGCTCGGAGACAAAATAGTGGTATCCACTTGACCTCAAGCGCCGAGCGATATGCTGGGCGAAACAGCTGCCGGCCGTCGCTACTTTCGTGTCGCGTCCAATCTTGAGCTTCCACCCGACAACCGGATCCACCTCGCCCGGCGCAACTTCCGCTACCGACCTACGCCAAAAGGCCGTAGGCGGTTGCATGTGGTATGGAGTCTTCGCTTTGCGAACAACCGGATCGGATGAAGTGGGTGCAGCCTCAACGTTGGTCACTTAACGAGCCTCCCTGTAGCTTTCGAGCAGCAGCGGCGCTCGATTTTGAGGTGCCATGCGGGACTTTGGTCTCCCATGAAGTGCTAGCCCGAGCCGGCTGCGACTTCACCTTCAATATAAAATTCTGGACAACCTGTTTCCCATACGACCGGTTCCCATGAAATCCGTCGTCGAAGTAGGTCGGGGCCAAGTATCGACCATCAACCATTGTCTCGGAAGGAACCGGCACATATTTGATGCCCAACGACTCGCACTTGTGTCGGTAAATATCACTGCAGATACGCCACAGCTTGAAGCGCAAAGTCGGCGATGCGATTTGAAAGCCGCTCGGATGCGCCCTGGCCAGATAGGTATGCAGATGTTTCGACATGTAGTCGTTGTCCTCGTAGGGCGGAGGAATCTCCAGATGATACAAATTATGCTGGAACAGCGTGTGGTACTGGCTGATCTGATCAAGAGTTGATCTCAATATCCTCTCGTAGTGCTCATAGACAGCCTTGTAAGGAACGATCTGGGCGCCGGCTTCGAATGGAAGAGTTTCGTATCCAGGTAAGACGAAATCGTACGGAGGATTCGTCTGCGTCAAGCCGTGCTGCGCATAGTGCTCCCCGCGCAAACAAAGTACCACGTCAATGTCCTTCTGCTTGACGAATTCAGGTACTTGTTCCGGCTCCAGCTCGCGCTCCAGTTCGCCAATCTTTCGGACCTCGTCAACGATCTCTCTTTCCACAAGTTTTTGAATTTCCGGCAGTGTCAGAGCATCGCTCTCTCCGCGAACGCTCCTCTCCAATTGTTTCGGATTTAAGCAACTCCACTTGAGATTTTTCGACAAGTCCTGCACCCTCAGAGCACGGATGATACAGTGCATGTGGCTGTGGCCAAGAAGCATGAGAGTTGTGGTCATCGACAAAAATCCACAAATATCGAGCGGTCACCAATACATCGCCAAGTTCGCCTCTGCAATGTCAGCATAGCAGCCGAGGGAAGTGCCGCCAGAGGTCGCTCTTGCAAAGAGTGTACCGGCCCGGCCCCATTACCCTTCCACAGTTTGATATTCTTGTCGGCAGTCGAACGCGCCGTTGAAGGCGAGGTTGCCGTGCTTGTCGGACCGTGGCGCTGCTTGGCGATAATGACTTCGGCCGGCCCAGTCGGGCCATCCTCCGCGGTCAGCCCCCGAGGTGGCTTTGTCTTCTGCTGTCCTGGGTGCGCGCGGCTTGCGTGCGCTGGTGGTCGTGTCTTCCAAGGGCCCCCGCGCGATGTTGGCGGGGTCCTGTTTGGGGGAAGTGTGACGAACGAATGCAATGCATTCTGCTGCAAGGCGGAGCGGCCACCAAAATAATGGCGCCAACAAGGCACCATGAAGCTGACAAGCCGAATGAACCCCTTCGTGCGTTGTGCAATCATGAGCGCTGAGGCGACTGCTCAAGCGAGTGTTCTCTGGTCGGCACACTTATGCAGAAAGGCCAACAATATGCCCATCACCGCAACCTACACTCCGGCGCAATTCAAGTTGACCGTCCTCGGCACGACCGTCGGCGAGGGTATGACCGTCTCGCGCAACACCGGAGGAACGCTGCTCGTCAATGGGGGTGCCGTCCCCGTCACCGGAGGGCCGGCGACGATCGCCAACACCGACATCATCGAAGTCGCGGGCGACGCGGGCGACGACATCATTGCGCTCGACGAGACGAATGGCGCGCTGCCGGCGGCCGAGCTGTTCGGCGGCCTGGGCAACGACACGCTCACCGGCGGCTCGGGTGGCGACCAGCTGTCCGGCGAGGCCGGCAACGACACGCTGTTCGGCAGGGGCGGCAACGACGTGTTGCTTGGCGGTGACGGCAACGACACGATGGCCGGCGGCGACGGCGACGATCAGCTGTTCGGCGAGGCAGGCAACGACCGGATGATCTGGAATCCCGGTGACGATACCGAGCTGTTCGAGGGCGGTGCCGACAGCGATATCGCCGAAGTGAATGGCGGCAATGGCGCGGAGGTCTTCACCGCCAGCGCCAACGGCACGCGGGTGCGTTTCGATCGCGTCGATCCGGCACCCTTCAGCCTCGACATCGGCACCACCGAGAGCCTCGTCGTCAACATGAACGGCGGCGACGACTCATTCAGCGCCGCCGGGAATCTGGCGGCCCTTATCAGCATCACGGTCGACGGCGGCGCCGGCAACGACACCATCCTCGGCGGCAACGGCGCAGACATCCTGCTCGGCGGCGATGGCAACGACTTCATCGACGGCAACCAGGGCAACGACACCGCATTCCTCGGCGCCGGCGACGACGTGTTCCAATGGGATCCCGGCGACGGCTCCGACATCGTCGAGGGCCAGGCCGGCACCGACAGGCTGGTGTTCAACGCCAGCGCCGCCAACGAGCTCCTCGCCCTCTCGGCCAACGGCGCGCGCCTGCTGCTGACGCGCAATGTCGGCAATATCGTGATGGACGTGAACGACGTCGAGACGTTCACGCTCAACGCGCTGGGCGGCGTCGACACGATTACGGTCAACGACCTTTCCGGGACCGACGCGACCGGGATCGTGCTCGATCTTGCGGCGACGATCGGCGGGACGGCCGGCGACGCCCAGGCCGATACGATCATCGTCAACGGCTCCAATGTCGCCAACACGATCGACGTCACCGGCTCGGGCACCGGCCTTACCATCGCTGGCCTGGCGGCATCGGTCGCGGTGGCCAACTCCGAAGGTGCCAACGATCAGCTCGTGGTCAACGGGCTGGGCGGCGACGACAGCATCGCGGCGACGACGCTTTCGGCGGGCGTCATCAGACTGACGATCGACGGTGGTGCCGGCAACGATACGATCCTGGGCAGCCAGGGTGCCGACACGATCCTGGGCGGCGACGGCAACGATACGGTGTTCGGCGACAACGGCAACGACACGGCCTTTCTCGGCGCCGGCGACGACATGTTCGAATGGGCTCCCGGCGACGGCAACGATATCGTCGAGGGTCAGGCGGGCACCGACGAGCTGCGGTTCGGCGGCTCGAATGCAAGCGAGAACATCAACATCTCCGCCAATGGCGGTCGAGTCCTCTTCAACCGCGACGTGGCCGCGGTGACGATGGATCTCGACGACGTCGAGAAGATCCGATTCGATGCGCTCGGCGGCGCGGACAACATCGTGGTCGGCGACCTGGGCGGTACCGACGCCACCACCGTCGATCTCCGTCTTGAGGCTTCGGGCGGCGGCGGCGATGGCACGGCCGACACGGTCACCGTCAACAGCACCAATGCGGTCGATACAATCACGGTGTCGTCGTCCGCAGGGATCGTGTCCGTCTCCGGGATGCCCTGGACCGTCTCGATCTCCGGGGCGGAAGGCGCGAACGACGGGCTGACGCTCAACGGGCTGGGCGGTGACGATGCGATCAACGCGAGCACGCTCGCCGCCGGTCTGGTCTCGCTGACGGTCAATGGCGGCCTCGGCAACGATGCGATCGTGGGCTCGACCGGAGCCGACCTCGTCAGCGGCGGCGACGGCAACGACACCGCGCTGCTTGGCGGCGGCAACGACCTGTTCGTGTGGAACCCCGGCGACGACAACGACACGATCGAAGGCCAGGCGGGCAGCGACACGCTGCGCTTCAACGGCGCCAATGTCGCCGAGACCATCACCATCAGTCCGAATGGCGGGCGCGCCACGTTCTTCCGCGACGTCGCCAGCGTCACGATGGACCTCAACGATACCGAAGTAATCCAGTTCGCCGCGCTCGGCGGCGCCGACACCATCGTGGTCGACGACCTTTCCGGAACCGATGTGACGCAGCTCGCGATCGACCTCGCATCGACCGCCGGGGGCGCGGTGGGCGACGCACAGGTCGATACGCTGACGCTGTTCGCAAGCGGCGGCTCGAATATGATCGATCTGAGCGGCGCTTCAGGCGCGCTGCTGACCGTGAGCGGGCTGCCCGCGGGCGTGACGATCAGCCAGTTCGAGACGGGCGCCGGGGGGGATCGACTCACCATCTCCGGGCTCGGCGGCAACGACATCATCTCGGCCGCGGGGCTCGTACCGCATTTCGGCACGCTGACGATCGATGGCGGTGCCGGCAATGACGTGATCCGCTCGAACGGCGACGGCTCCTATCTCGGCGGCATCGGCGACGACATGATCTTTGCTGGACTGACCAATTCCGCCGAGGCGATCGACGGCGGCGCCGGCATCGACACGCTCGACACGACGAGCTGGGGCGGGCTCTACACGATCAACCTGTTGACCGGCGTTACCAACTATAGCGGCGAAGCCTTCACCAATTTCGAGAATCTGATCACCGGCGCAGGCAACGACAGCGTGACCGGCACCGACCTGGCAAACGTGATCTACACGAACGCCGGCGATGACAGTGTCAGTGCGGCCGGCGGCAACGACACGCTCGATGGCGGCGATGGCGCCGACGTCCTGTCGGGTGGCGCGGGCAGCGACGTGCTGGTGGGCGGAGCCGGCGCCGACACGCTGTCCGGCGGCGATGATGCGGACTATCTGCTGATCGACGGTACAGACGTTGGCGTCAGCGGCGGTGCGGGCTTCGATTCCGCCTTCGTGCAGACCGCTGCGGCGGTGACGCTGAACATGGGCGCGGCGTCGATCGAATGGGTGCAGGGAAATGCCGGCGCCGACACGTTCAACGCCGCGGGCCAGACCAGCGCCGTCTATATCTACGGCATGGGCGGCAACGACACGCTCACCGGCTCGGCCTTCGGCGATTATATCGACGGTGGCGACGGCACCGACACCCTGGAAGGCGGCAACGGTGCCGATCTCATGCTGGGCAATGGCGGCTCGGATATCCTGCGCGGCCAGGGCGGCGACGATTCCCTGATCGAACTGGGCGGCGACAGCGTGATCGACGGCGGGGCCGGCTTCGATTCTCTGTTCGTCTGGTCCGACACGGGTATGACGCTGAATCTTACGACCGCTTCGATCGAATGGGTGCAGGGCTCGGTGCTGGGCAATGACAATCTCAACGGCGCCGGCAACACGGTGAACACTTTCCTCTACGGTTGGGGCGGCAACGACACGCTGACGGGCGGTCTGGGCAACGACTATATCGCCGGCGGCACCGGCAACGACATCCTGACCGGAGGGGCCGGCAACGACACGATGATCGGTGAGACGGGCATCGACCGCTATGTCTACACCGCCACCATCTGGGGCTCCGACACGATCCACTCCTTCGATCCCAACGGCGAGAAGCTCGATTTCACCGCAGTCGCGGCGATCGACTCCTACTCCGATTTCACGACCTTCGAATGGGATCCCGGCAATCTCGGTTACAATTCGACGACGCTGTTCTACACCAGTGGCGGCACGACCAGCTCGATCACGCTGATCGGCGTGCAGGCGGCGAGCCTTTCGAACGCGGACTTCCTGTTCGCCTAGAGCAGATTCCCGTTAATTGAAGCCATAGCCTGCGTGGGCGAAGAAGTTTGCGCATTCGGCTGGTTTGAAGGTTTGGAGGGCGCCTGCTGCAGCGGTTTCGAGGGCCACGATGGTT
>NZ_SCUT01000058.1 GCF_004297265.1 Reyranella sp. | reverse complement strand
TGGCTTTCTGCTGTCTTACCTGGACTGAAGGGTGCTTCAGAATTGTCAGCATATGCGGCTTCCTGAAAGTTTCACCATCTTGAACGGAAAAAACCTCTGTCCATCCCGCATCTTTCAGGAGAAGCAACGTTTGAGGTGCTCTGACCCCCCACCCCCCTGCGAGAGAAATTATGAAGCGAAGATTGGTCATCGCGTTAAAGTCTTTCACGATGTCTTTATTGTATTCCAAGTCTTTGATATGTTGGAGAACAACTGAATCATAGATTACATTGATGTCCTCAGACGAAACCAGTTGGGACCGATCGTCGTATAGCGCATCATAGCTTTTTCCGATGGGATCCTTCCGTAGATTTTCGATCATACGGGGCAAATCCAGGCCGATGACCCGTGAAAATCGTGAGCGTAAAAACTCGACGTTGCGACCCAATCCACACCCAAAATCTAATACAGTTCCGCCTCCTTGGCCCGCCAGAGAAAGGTCGCGCCCAAGTTTCACAAGTGCGTCCTCAAACCCTGCCGGGAGCTGGTTTTTTTCCCACCACCCGACTTTTCTGCCGGTAATTCTCTGCTTCACGAAGGACAAGTCATCCGACGAAGAAACCGATTCCCAGTTGGCGTAGCGATCCCAGATCATCTTTTCATCAGCGGCCATGGCTTCGGACCTCGCATTTTCTAATTTAAACGTATTGCGTGTAATCGGCTCCGTCAAATGAATCGGGCGTAACGAGCTGATTGATTGGACATGTGTCGGCTTGGAACCTCGGGGAGGCTTGGCCGCCTGCACCGCCGACGATTCCGTGCGTCTTCTATCAGTCGTCAATGTTCTGACGGGGCGACGCGCGGTCGGCCGCACCGATCCGTACCCACCCGAGGGCGGTTGAGTATGCTTTCTGATTCATCTGCTTGGAGGTATAAACATGTTGAACGGCCTATCGATCGTCCAGCCTCGTCATCCGAACGAATTCGAAACCAAGGCTCTCGCAGCTATCCTCCGGCGCAAACCGGAAGAGTGATTGGTGGGCGGACAGGGACCGATATGAGACGCGCGATTTATGTCTTGAAGGGATCGAAGTGTATTCCAGAGCGGTTGAGAATGTGATTCAACCTGCTGGCTGGAATGGAGGCTGGCATCGATGTGTCCTTTCTCGAATGACCTGCGTGAGCGTGTGGTTGCAGCGGTAGGAGCCGGCGAGAGCTGCCGGTCGGTGGTGGCACGGTTTGATTTTGCGGCGTCCACGGTGGTGGAGTGGTCGCAGCGCTACCGGCGACAGGCTCCGTGGCGCCGGGCAAGGTTGGCCGCCAACCGGTGCTGAATGCCCACCGGGCCTTCATCCGGGAACGGATCGACCGGACGCCGTAGCTGACCCTGCACAAGCTCAAGGACGAGCTGGCGGTCCGGGGCGTGGTGGTCTCGCACAATGCGGTGTGAACGCCGTGAAGGGCTCAGCTTCAAAAAAACACTGTTCGCTCTTGAGCAGGCCCGGCCCGAGTGGCCCCGCCATCGGCGCTGGCAGGCCCTGCAGGCAGGGCTCGATCCGCGGCGCCTGGTTCTTCATCGACGAAACCTGGATCAAGACAAACATGGCTCCCGTGCGCGGCTGGGCCCCGAAGGGCCAGCGCCTGCGCGGCTCAGCCCTCAGGGACGGTGGCGAACCCTGAGCTTCCTCGGCGCGCTGCGCTGGGACGGGATCACCGCCCCATGCATCTTCGACGGTCCGATCAATGGCCAGTACTTCCGCGCCTATGTCGAGCAGCTGCTCCTGCCGGCCCTGCGACCAGGAGACATCGTCGTCCTGGACAACCTCGGCAGCCACAAAGCCAAGACCCTGCGCCCGATGCTCGAGGCCGTCGGCGCAAGGCTTTGGTACCTGCCGCCCTACCCACCCGACCTAAACCCGATCGAAAAGCCCTCTCCAAGATCAAGCACTGGATGCGCCCAGAAGCGCACCCCGGAGGGCCTATCGCGCTGCGTCGGCAAGCTCCTCAAGACCATCCGACCGGGCGGGCGGGTCCGTCCGGATGGCCAGGCGCCTGCGCTCCCGCGGCGTGGGCGTCGTCAGCGTGAAGCCGCGAGGCGCCTCCATGACGATCTCGGCCCGCGCGCCGCATTGGCTGCAGACGAACGGGCAGGGCTCAAAAGGGCGATCGAGATCCTCGCCCTCGGCCGACAGCGGCGCGTAGCGCTCGCACGTTCGGCAGACCACAAGCACGCGCCCTTCAGGATCGTCAGAAGCGCCCGCAGCGTGCAGAGGCGGTGGGGGCAGGGGGCGACCATCAGCGGGTCGTGCCGCCCGCCGCGGTGAGCTACGGCCCGGTAGGGCGCCGGCGCCGGGCGCGTCTCGATGCTCGACTCCGCGATCCAGCGCTGCATCGCCTCGGCCTCGGCCGCTGTGGCGAAGCGGATCAGCTTGTAGTCGACATCGGCGGGTGCCCAGCCGGCGACGGCGTAACAGCCGGCCGGTCCGGCGATTCGATCGGCGGCGGCCATGAGTTCGGCCTCGTCGGCCACGCGGAAGAGCTTCACACGGTGCAGGCGGGCAACATGAGGAAGGGGCCTTCACGCGGGTGGCGTGGCGGTTCGTGCTGCGGCGAGCCATGGCGATCTCCGGTTGGCGGCAGGCCCACGCCCCGCCGCCCGCTTCTGTCTCGAGGGGAGTCGTAGAGCGCGGTCGGCCGGGTGACGATCCGGGTTCCGCACATGCCGTCATGATGGGCCCGCGGGGGCTGCTGACGATGCCGTCAGGACCCTCGGCGGTGCCTGAGAACCGGGCGGGAACATCCTCCGGGACTCTGTGCACCGGATTTTGCAGAATCGAACAAATTTACGCGCATATTGGGCGGGGCGGCTTCCTCGCCTCGCTGCCGAAACTCAATGAATTCAAGGCTTAAATGGTCGGGGCGACAGGATTTGAACCTGCGACCCCCAGTCCCCCAGACTGATGCGCTACCAGGCTGCGCTACGCCCCGACCGGTGCCGCCGGCCGGTCGGCCCGCGGCACGGGGGCTTTAGCGCGAATGGCAGCGTTGCCGCAAGCTGCGCTTGCGCCGAAACGGGTGACAAAGGATACAGGCGCCATGATCGATCCTGGCCAGCGCGTCCTGCTGTTCTCCTCCATCGGCCACGCGCTGATGCACATGATGGCGGCTTTCTACGCCGTGATCGTGCTGACCCTCGCGGTTTCCTGGAACCTGCCGGCCGAGGATCTGCTGCGCCTCTATGCGCCGGCCACGGTCCTGCTGGGCGTCATGTCGCTGCCGGCGGGCTGGGCCTCGGACAGGTTCGGGGCGCCGGCCATGATGGTCGTGATGTTTTTCGGCCTCGGCCTGTCGTCGATCGCCTGCGGCCTGGTGCCGAGCGGCGACTCGCTGGCGCTGTCGCTGGCCCTGTGCGGGATCGGCACATTCGCCGCCTTCTATCATTCGGTCGGGATCGGCTGGGTGATCCGCACGGCGAAGGAGCAGGGCCACGCGATGGGCGTGAACGGGCTATGGGGCAGTGCGGGCCTGGCGCTCTACGGCATCGTGCCCGGCGTGCTGATCTCGCTGGCCTCGTGGCGCGCGGCCTTCATCGTTCCCGGCATCGTCTGCCTCGTCGTCGGCGTCGTGCTCTGGGTGCAGATCCGCCAGGGCAAGGTCGGCGACCGGCCGATGCCGCAGGCCAAGGGTACACAGGTCGGCCGTCGCGATTTCTGGCGCGTGTTCTCGGTGCTCTCCGTCACCATGGCGCTGGAAGGCGTCATCTGGCAGGCGGTGATGTTCGGCGCCGCCATGGTTTTCGAGGTGAAGCTCGCGCCCGAGATCTCGGCGCTGCGCGACGGGCTCGCCTCGTGGGGCGTTGCCACGCAGATCGTCCTGTGGGTCGGCCTCGCCACCTCGATGATCTATGTCGTCTCCGGCGTGGCGCAGTATGCGATGGGGAGGCGCATCATCGACCGCTATCCGCTGAAGGCGACTTATATCGTGGCCTCGGCGCTGCAGGTGGTCGCCATGCTGGCCTTGGCCATGGGCAACGGCTACGTGGCGCTGCTGGGCGCCATCGGCTCGGCTGTGCTGAGTTCGGCGGCGGGCCCGATCGAGAACATCCTGATCGCCCGCTACACGCCCAGCCGCTATCACGGGCTGGGCTTCGGCGCGAAGTTCGTCGTGGCCTTCGGGGCCGGGCCGCTCGCGATCCTGCTGATTGCCTGGGTGCGCGAGACGACCGGAAGCCTGGAACTTCTGTTCCTCGGCCTCGCCGCCGTCTCGGTCGCGATCACCCTGGTGGCGCTGCTGCTGCCCGGCAAAGAGCGCGACGCGTCGTTGCCGGCGCCGCGGGTCGCGCCCGCGGAGTAGCGGCTTACTTGGCGGCCCGGGCGGCCTTGTAGGAGGGGCGCGACAGGCAGCGATCGAGCCAGGCACTGACGTTCGGGAACGGGCCGAAGTCGACCTTGATCGGCTTGGCCCAGCTCATGATCGAGGCCAGGTTCAGGTCCGCGACGGTAAAGGTCGAGCCCAGCAGGTAGTCGCGGCCTTCGAGGGCGCCGTTGAGCACCGCCAGCGGCTTCGGCAACGCCTTCTGCGCCTCGGCGACGACCTCCGGCTTGCGCTTGTCGGGCGCGGTCATGAACATGTCGATCAGGATCGTGAGCAGGTGTTTCTCGAGCTCGGTCATGCCCCAGAAGCTCCACTGGTTGCACAGGGCCTGATCCTCGAGGCTGGCCGGCATGAAGCCGTCCCTGCCGTGCTTGGCGGCGAGGTAGAGGTTGATCGCCATCGACTCGAAGAGTTTGAAGTCGCCGTCCACCAGCGTCGGCACCTTGCCGTTCGGATTGACCTTGAGATAGTCGGGATTCTTGAGGTCCTTCATCTCGACGGCGATGTGCTCGTACGGAATGCCGAGTTCATGCGCGATCCAGAGGGCGCGCGCCGCACGTGAGGCCGTCGGCCCGTAAATCTTGATGGTCACGAAAAATCTCCCCAAGCCGATATCGCGGCGAACGATAGTGCAGCGCCTGGCGCCGGTCTAACCCTCTATTCCGCGAGGCCGTATTCGCCGCCGACATAGCCGTCCCGGTGGCCGAAGCGTTCCATCATCACCGCCGTGAGATCCTTCTCGGCGGCGGCGATCCATCCGCCTGCTCGCACGGCATAGCGCTGCGAAGCGGCGGCCGCGCGGGGCGGTTCGCCCTGCTGCAGCGAACGGGCGGCAGCCATCAACATCTTGCGGAACTCGGCGATGCCGACATCCGTGGGACCGAGGTGCTCACGGGTGCGGTCCTGGATCGCACCCTGGCTGTCCTGGATGGCGGCATCCTGGTCGGACACGCCACTGATACCGGTGTAGCTCAGCGTCTTCTGCAGCTCGCGATCGATCATGTAGTCGTTGCGCATGTTGCGCTTCGGCACGTAGTGCTCGTCGATCTCGGCATGCAGGCTGAGGCCCGACGCATACTTGGCGCGTTCGGCGTTGGTGAGCGGCCGGTCGGGCACCCAGCTGTAGGTGTAGATCCAGCAGCTCGTGTCATCGACCGGAACCCAGGTCTGCCCGTGATAGACCTCGCCCGGGAAGGCGACCGGCACCAGTGCGTGGTTGGGCGCGAGGTACTGGGCAATGCGCCAGTAGAGGTCGGTCGTGTCGGTCTTGCGGCCGGCGGCGATGACCAGCCCGGCATCGTGGCCCTGGACCCTGAATTTCGGCCGCGGATCGTCGGTCACCCAGCGGCTGCGGTCGGCGAGGCCGCCTTCCTGACCGATCGCCGAGGTCTTGCGCAGGATGTCGAGCCGCGTGGCTTCGTCCCTGGTCGGGATGGCGTGCAGGAAGGAGAAGTGCGCGGTGTCGATGGCGCCTTCGAGGCTCTGTACCCAGTTGCAGTCCTGCCATTTCTTCGAGACGAAGCGATGGCCGGCGGGCACGAGGCCGAGCTCGAGCTGCGGCAGTTCCGGCATGTGCTCGCGCGGGCCCATATAGACCCAGATCATGTCGGCCCATTCGCGTACCGGGTAGGATAGGAGCTTGATCGTGTCCTTGTAGGCGGATTCCGGCGGCGAGGTCGGGAGGTCGACGCAGTTGCCGTCGATGTCGAACTTCCAGCCGTGGAAGGCGCAGCGGATGCCGCAATCCTCGTTGCGGCCGAAATAGAGATTGGCACCACGGTGCGGGCAGTGCGGTTCGACGATGCCGACCCGTCCGTCGGTCTGGCGGAAGGCCAGCAGGTCCTCGCCCAGGATGCGGATCTTCTTCGGCGGCCCGTCGCGCTCGGGCAATTCCTCGGAGAGCAGCGCGGGCATCCAGAAGCGGCGCATCAGGTCGCCCATCGGCGTGCCGGGGCCGCTCTGCGTCAGGAACGCGTTGTCGGCGGCGAGCATCACTCACCCAATCCGTACTGGTTGCCGACATAGCCGCGATCGTGGCCAAAGCGCTCGGCCATGACCGTGGCGAGGTCCTTGTCTGGCGCGGCGATCCAGCCGCCCGAGCGCACGGCATAGCGATGTGCCTTGTGTGAGGCGGCCGGCGGCTCGCCCGCGGCCAGGCGGCGCGCCGTGCCTATCACCAGCTTGCGGAACTCCACGATGCCGATGTCGGTCGGGCCGAGATGTTCCTTCGTTCGATCCTGGATCGGGCCCTGGCTGTCCTGGATGGCGGCGTCCTGTTCGGAGACGCCGGTGATGCCGGTGAAGTTCTCGCTGAGCTGGACGCTGCGGTCGCGCAGGTAGTCGTTGTCTCTGTTGCGCAGCGGCTTGTAGTCGGCATCGACCTCGGAATGGACGTTGAAACCGCCGCGGAACTTGGCGCGCTCGGAATTGCTGAGCGGCCGGTCGGGCTGCCAGCAGTAGGTGTAGATCCAGCAGTTCACGTCGTCGACCGGCACCCACGACTGTCCGTAGTAGATCTCGCCGGGAAACGCCGCAGGTGTGTAGGCGTGGTTGGGCATGAGGAATTGCGCGATGCGCCAGTAGAGGTCGGGGCCGTCGGTCTTGCGGCCGCCGGCAATCACCAGGCCGGTGTCATGACCCAGCACGCTGAAGCGCGGGCGCGGGTCGTTCTGCACCCAGCGCACGCGATCATCGGGCTTGGCCTGGTCGGCGAGGGCCGCCCGGCTCATGGCGCGGCGTGCCGCCTCGTCGTCGGTCGCCAGCACCTTGTGCAGGAAGGAGAAATGCGACGTGTCGATGGCGCCTTCGAGGCTCTGCACCCAGTTGCAATCCTGCCACTTCTTGGTGACGAAGCGCGAGGCGGCAGGGACCAATCCGAGTTCGAGCTGCGGCAGTTCGGGCATCGTCTCGCGCGGGCCCATGTAGACCCAGATCATGTCGGCCCATTCGCGGGTCGGATAGGCGAGCAGCTTGATCGTGTCCTTGTAGGCGGATTCCGGCGGCGAGGTCGGGAGGTCGACGCAGTTGCCGTCGACGTCGAATTTCCAGCCGTGGAAGGAGCAGCGCAGCCCGCAATTCTCGTTGCGACCGTAATAGAGGTTGGCGCCACGATGGGGGCAGTGAGGCTCGACGATGCCGACCCGTCCGTCGGTCTGGCGGAAGGCCAGGAGGTCCTCGCCCAGGATGCGGATCTTCTTCGGCGGCCCGTCGCGCTCGGGCAATTCCTCGGAGAGCAGCGCGGGCATCCAGAAGCGCCGCAGCATCTCGCCCATGGGCGTGCCCTTGCCGGCACGGGTCAGGAACTCGTTGTCCGCCTTGCTGAGCATGTCTCCTCCATCCCAGAATACGATCTCGTTATTTCTTCGTGGCTTTTTCCAGAGCCTGATCCAGATCGGCGATGATGTCTGCAACCGTTTCGATGCCGATAGACAGGCGCAGCACGTCGGCGCCGGCGCCGGCGGCCACGCGCTGCTCGTCGGAAAGCTGGCGGTGCGTGGTCGAGGCGGGGTGGATGATCAGGCTCTTGGCGTCACCGATATTGGCGAGGTGTGAGAAGAGTTCGACACTGTCGACGACCTTCACGCCGACGTCGTAGCCGCCCTTCACACCGAAGGTGAAGACCGAGCCGGCGCCCTTGGGCAGGTACTTCTTCGCCAGTGCATTGTATTTGTTCGAGGGCAGGCCGGCATAGTTCACCCAGGCCACCGCCGGATGCCTTTCGAGATGCTGCGCGACCGCCAGCGCGTTGGCGCAATGGCGCTCCATGCGCAGGCCCAGCGTCTCCATGCCGAGCATGGTGAGCCAGGCGTTGAACGGCGCCTGGGTGGGGCCGAGATCGCGCAAGCCCACGGCGTGGCTGTGGAACGTGTAGGCCATGTCGCCGAATGTCTCGTAGAAATTGAGCCCGTGATAGGCCGGCTCCGGGCCGGCGAGGCTCGGGAATTTTCCGCCGCGCGACCAGTCGAACTTGCCGGAATCGACGACAGCGCCGCCCATGGAAGTGCCGGTGCCGCTCAGGAACTTGGTGGTGGAGTGGACGACCAGGGTGGCGCCGTACTCGATCGGCTTGCACAGCCAGGGCGTGGCCAGCGTGTTGTCGACCAGCAGCGGTACGCCGGCATCCTCGGCGATGCGGGCGATCGCCTCGATGTCGCTGATCACGCCGCCCGGATTGGCGAGGCTCTCGATGAAGAAGGCCTTCGTCCTCTCGGTGACCGCACGCTTGAAATTGTCGGGCGTATCGGCGTCGACGATGTTCGCTGTCCAGCCGAACTTCGGATAGGTGTTCTTCATCTGTTGCAGCGATCCGCCATAGAGGCGCGAGGCGGCGACGATCTCGGCGCCCGGAGCCATCAGCGGGAAAAGGGCGAGGACCTGGGCGGCGTGGCCCGAGGAGGCAACCGTGCAGCCGCGACCACCCTCGAGCGTTGCCAGTCGCGTTTCCAGCGCGGCATTGGTCGGGTTGGTGAGCCGGGAATAGATGAACCCCACGGTCTGCAGGTTGAACAGCGCCGCGGCGTGGTCGGCGTCTTCGAAGACGTAGGCCGTCGTCTGGTAGATCGGCTGGGCGCGGGCGCCGGTCGTCGGATCGGGGGCAGCGCCCGCATGCAGCGCCAGTGTCTCGAATCCATATGTCTTGTCGCTCACGCCGCTCTCCCTGTGGCTTTGGCAATTCACATCGCCATTCCGCACATCACCGGTTCGTTCCGTCAAACCCAGGACAAAATTTCGCCTATGGGAATGCGCTCGTCGCAGCGAGGGCCGCTTGGTGAATGTTCCTTCATTCCGGAGAGCGGGGGTGGTCGGGCCCGGCGTCAGCTTGGCGTAAGCATCGGAGGGTAGGGTCCAGCGCTGTGTTTCGCGATTACGGCCGTCGCAGCACAGCGTAAACGTTTGGGGAGCGAAACACCGTGAATCGGTTTCTGACCAAGGACTTCCTGTCCGGGTTGATGTTCGTCGCCTTCGGTCTGGCGGCTCTCTATTTCGGCCAGCACCTTGCGGTCGGGACGCCGGTCCGAATGGGCCCCGGCTACGTGCCGCGGATGCTCTCCCTGATCCTTCTGGCTCTGGGTGTTGTGGTGTGCATCGTGGCGCTGGTGAGCGGAAGCGAGCCGGTCGAACGGCCCAAGTGGAAACCCATCACCCTGGTCACCCTCGGCATCGTCTGCTTCGCGCTGCTGTTCGAGCGGGCGGGCCTGATCCCGGCGCTGATCGTACTGGTCATGATCTCGTCGCTGGCCGGCGAGGAATTCAAGCTCACCGAAGTGATCGGCAACATCGTCGTCCTCTCCATCCTCTGCACGATCGTCTTCAAGGTCGGGCTTGGGATGAACATCTCCGTCGTGCAGGGGATTTGGTAAGATGGATCTCCTCGACAATCTCGTCCTCGGCATCGGGGTCGCCTTCACCTTCCAGAACCTGACCTATGCGCTGCTGGGCTGCATGGTCGGCACGCTGATCGGCGTTCTTCCCGGCATTGGTCCCGTGGCGACCATCGCCATGCTGCTGCCGATCACCTTCCACCTGCCACCGACGGCCTCGCTGATCATGCTGGCCGGCATCTACTACGGTGCGCAGTACGGCGGTTCGACGACCTCCATCCTGGTCAACCTGCCGGGCGAAGCGTCGTCGGTCGTGACCTGTCTCGACGGCTACCAGATGGCGAGGAGGGGGCGCGCCGGCGCGGCGCTGTCGATCTCCGCCGTCGGCTCGTTCTTCGCCGGCACCATCGGCACCATCATCATCGTCATCTTTGCCGAGCCGCTGACGCGCATGGCGCAGAAGTTCGGGCCGGCCGACTACTGCTCCCTGATGGCCCTCGGTCTCGTCGCCGCGGTGGTGCTGGCCAGCGGTTCGATCACCAAGGCGATCGCGATGGTGTTCCTCGGGCTGCTGTTCGGCCTGATCGGCACCGACGTGAACACCGGCGCCCAGCGTTTCACCTTCGACATTCCGGAGCTGAGCGACGGCATCGACTTCGCGCCGATCGCCATGGGCCTGTTCGGCATCGCCGAGATCGTGGTCAATCTCGAACGACACCTGGAACGCGGTGGGGCGATCAAGGTGGGTTCGTTGTGGCCGACGCGCGAGGAGATCAGGCGTTCCATTCCGGCCATTCTGCGCGGCACCATGCTGGGATCGTTGCTCGGCGTGCTGCCGGGCGGTGGTCCGACCCTGGGCGCGTTCTCGGCCTACACGCTCGAGAAGAAGCTCTCCAAGAACCCGGGTGAGTTCGGCAAGGGCGCGGTCGAGGGAGTCGCCTCGCCCGAGGCGGCGAACAATGCCGCCGCCCAGACCTCGTTCATCCCGATGCTGACGCTCGGCATCCCGTCCAACGCCGTGATGGCGCTGATGGTCGGTGCCATGATCATCCAGGGCATCCAGCCCGGCCCCGAGGTCATGACCAAGAAGCCGGACCTCTTCTGGGGCATGATCGTCTCGATGTGGATCGGCAACGCCATGCTGGTGATCATCAACCTGCCGATGATCGGCATGTGGGTGAAGCTGCTGACCGTGCCCTACCGCTATCTGGCACCCGCCATCCTGCTGTTCTGCTGCATCGGCGCGTACAGTCTGCAAAACAGCACCTTCCACGTCATGCAGGTCGCGATCTTCGGCGTGCTGGGCTACGTCTTCGTCAAGCTGGGCTGCGAGGGTGCACCGTTCCTGCTGGGCCTCGTGCTGGGACCGCAGATGGAGGAATACTTCCGGCGCGCCATGCTGCTCTCGCGCGGCGACGCCATGGTCTTCATCGAACGCCCCATCAGCCTGGGCCTGCTCATCACGACGGCGCTGCTGCTGATCCTGATGGCGCTGCCGAGTATCAAGAAAGCCCGCGAGGAGGCCTTCCAGGAGGAAGGCTGACCCTTCAGCGCGAGAAGACGATACACGCCGGGCTGCCGACCCTGGTCCGCAGCCTGGTGGAGGCCAGGAGCCCAGTGCGGCCGATCTTGTAGGCGATGATAGAATCGCCCCCCTGGTTGGCGACATACAGGAAACGCTCCGCCGGATCGAAGGCGAAGAAGCGCGGCACGCCACCTTTGGTCGGCACCCATTGGCGCGGCGTCAGTGTGCCCTTGGCGGCATCGATCTCGAAGACGCCGATACTGTCGTGGCCGCGGTTCGAGACATAGACATTGCGCCCGGCCCCATCGACCCAGATCTCCGCGCCGGTGCTGTAACCCGTGAAGTCCGACGGCGTCGATGGCACGGTCTGCAGCGGCGCCAGCGCTCCGCTGGCCGTATCCTGGCGATAGGTCGTGATCGTCGAATCGAGTTCGTTGATGACATAGGCGAAGGGCTTCCGCGGATGGAAGTCGATGTGGCGTGGACCGGCGCCCGGACGGGAAGCGACACGGCTGGCTTCGACGAGCACGCCGCGCCTGGCATCGAGCCTGTAGCCGATCACGCAATCCGAACCCTTGCAGGGCAGGTAGAAGGTCTTGCCGACGCGATCGAGCGGATTGTGATGCGGCCGCACGTTCTTCTGCTCCGACCGGTGCGGACCGAGTTGGGCCGATACCGTCGTGAGCGTGGAATAGGGGCCAAGAGAGCCGTCCTTCGTGATCGGCAGGACCGCCACGGAATCGGAGCCGTAGTTGCTCACCACCAGGAAACGCCCTGCGGCGTCGAAGGCGAGGTGGATGGGGTTGTAGCCCCCGGTCGGCTGACGGTTCAGGACGGCAAGACGGCCGGTCTCCCGATCGATCGTGAAGGAGGTCGCCTCGCTGCGATCGCCATGTACGGAATAGAGCCTGTTTCCCGCTTCGCTCAGCGCCAGAAATGACGGATTCTCCAGTCCGCCAAGATGCTGGATATGCCGGAAGGCACCGCTGCGCGGGTCGACGCGATAGACGTTGATCCCGTTCCCATGGCCCCCGCGCTCGGGCGAGGTGTAGCTGCCGACATAGGCGAAAGACATCACGCAACCTCCGATACAGCCGTCATTTTCACTCTCAGGTCGGCCAATGCAAGTGCGCGCGCATCCTCCCTGCAGATATGCATTTCCGTGAATGGCAATGCTGGTTGAAACAAATCACGATCTTCTCGCATTCGTAGTGTTCGGCGGAAAGCGAAGAAGGCATTTCCGCCGGGGTCGCGAAGAGCGATTGGGGGGACGCAAATGCCTACGAACGACAGCGTTTTCGAGATCGGGCTGGCCATGGCTGGCGCCATATCGGCGGGAGCCTACTCGGCCGGGGTCATGGACTTTCTCTTCCAGGCGCTCGACGCCTGGGAGAAAGCGAAACGCGAGGCGCCGGACACGGTCCCCAATCACTCGGTCTGCCTCAGGGCAGCGGCCGGCGCTTCGGCGGGCTCGATCACGGCAGCGCTCGCGGTCGTTACTGCTGCCGGTGGCCTCCAGAGGGAAGAGTTCGCCATCCCGCAGGCCGGCAAGCAGAAATACAAGTGTGTTCTGCCGGGCCTCTACACCGCCTGGGTCAACAAGCCCGACATGGCCTCGCCGGAAGGTGCGCCGGACCTGCTTTCCAATACGGACCTCAAGGCGGACGAAGCCCCGAGATCCGTTCTGAATGCGCAAATTCTCGGCGAGCTCGTCTCGGAAACGCTGCGCGTGGCGCCGGATGACGGCACCGCGTCAGTGCCGGCGCATGGCGGACAGGGACTGCCTTACTTCGCCAGGCGCTTCCACTTGTTCCTCACGCTCGCCAACATGCGGGGCGTACCCTACCAGGTGAGTTTCACGTCGGGTGGCAGGCTTGCGGCACACTCGATGATGAGTCACGGCGACCGCGTGCACTACGTGGTCGAGGGAATTGGCCTGCATGACGGAGAGAATGACTGGCTCTCCCAGGATCCAGCCATGCCGCTGGCCGTCTCCAGTGTGCCGAAGGGCGACCAGGCATTGAACGGAGATTGGCTGGCTTATGGACAGGCGGCCCTGGCATCCGCGGCATTTCCCGTCGGGCTGGCCGCCAAGTCGATCGCAACAAATACCAAATACTACGACAAGCGCTCATGGCCGAGCCAGGCCATGAATGCCCGACGCTTTGCGCCAACATGGCCCACGGTCTGGGGGCACGATCCGCGCGATTTCCGCTTCATGAGCGTCGATGGCGGCCTTATCGACAACGAGCCGTTCGAGTATGCGCGCCGCTCGATCCTGCCCAACAACGCCGACATGAACCCGCGACAAGACGATGACGCACGCGGTGCGGTGCTGATGGTCGATCCATTCCCGGAGGGACCGGAATTCCCGCCCGACGATCAGCAGGATGCGACGGTCCTGGAAGTCGCCAAGTCACTGTTGCCGATCCTGAAGAACCAGGCACGCTTCAAACCCGACGAACTGGCGGCGGCCCTCGACGACCAGGTCTTCAGCCGTTGGCTGATCGCGCCCACACGCGCGAAGACGGAGACCCAGGATGAAACCTATGCGATCGCAACCGGCGTCCTGGGCGGTTTCGGCGGCTTTCTCGACGAGTCGTTCCGGGCACACGACTACCAACTCGGCCGTCGCAACTGCCAGCAATTCCTGAAGAAGATCTTCGTTGTCGGCGATCGCAATCCGATCGCCTGGGACAAGGAAGGCGGCAAGCCGAAATGGTCCGATGCGGCATTCAACGACCGGCGATTCCGGTACTGGGACGAGAAGAAGCAGAAGCACTTCTGCTCGATCATTCCCGTTGTGGGCGATGCCGAGCCGGAAGTACCGGTGCCGCCGTGGCCGCGCATCGATGAAAACAGGTTGGCCAGAATCGAGAAACGCATCGAGGCCCGGGCAGCCTACGTCGCGCCCAAGCTGCTCAACTTCAAGAGTGTGAGCCCGGTCTTCAATTGGGGGCTCCGGCAAGCCTGGAGCCTGATCGGCGAGGAGCGATTGCTGTCCTACGTGCGCGGCACCATTCGCGCCGACCTGATACGCCGTGACCAGCTCGAAGGCTGGCAATCCTATTCGGATGGTGCGCGGGCGGCGATCGCGGAGCTTTCACTGTCGGCTTACGACTATCGCACCATCAACGGGCCCAAGGGTCTCTGCAAGACGACCGGCTTGAGCGAGGCGAACGTTCGCGACGCGTTGAACGAAGTGAGGATGAGACAGCCCGACCTCATCTGGTCGGGGCAGGTCGGAAACCAGGAATGCTGGACGCTGCAGGCACGGCGACCGGGGTGGATCGCACGCAACAACCCGCTCGGCGGGCAATTGAGCATCGGGTGACGCCATGCTGCTTTCGATTGCTTCCGCGGCCATCTCGCTCATCATCGTCTTCCTGGTTGTCAGCCTTCTCTGCACGACGGCTCAGGAATTCGTCGCCGGCCTGTTCTCGATGCGCGCCAGGACGCTCGAGGCGACACTGGAGAAGATGCTCGACGACGACGAGCGGACGGGCCTCGTCGACCAGCTGTACGCGCATCCGTTGATCAAGAGCCTGGCCCCCTCGGGTCGTCTGCCGTCCTACATTCCGAAGGACCAGTTCGCGTTGGCGATCCACGACATGCTGACGCGCGGCCGGGCGCTTCAGGTCGGCAATGTCCTGCCGGTGTTCCGCATCCTCATGAAGGAGGCGGGTGGCGACGAAGTAGCCTTCAAGAAATCGGTTGAGACCTGGTTCGACGCCAGCATGGAGCGGGCCGGTGGCTGGTACAAGCGGCAGACACAGCGGATCGTCCTGACGCTCGGGCTGGTCATCGCGATTGGTTTCAACATCGACGCCATGCGGATCGCGACGGCGGTGGCGAGCGCGCCGCCCGCGATGCAGACGGATGTCGTGGCCGAAGCCAGGCGGCTTGTGGAGCAGACCAACGCACAGGCAAACCTCGACACGCTCACCAGGCTCCAGATTCCCTTTGGATGGACGAAGGACTACCGGGTTGCCGGTGATGCAGGTCCCTGGACGTCCGCCTGGCTGGCCGCCTGGATCGTCGCCTTCGCCGGGTGGGCGATGACTGCGCTCGCCGCGTCGCTGGGCTCGCAATTCTGGTTCGGCATTCTCGTTCGCTTCGTCAATATCCGGTCGGCCGGCAACAAGCCGGAGGAAACCGACGCGGCGAAGGCCAAGGCCGGTTAGCGGGCGATCGAACCGAACAGTAGAACGCCCTGCATGATGCGGGGGTATGTTCCCTGTCCGCTGGCCGGTTGTCATTTGACCATGCCGAACGATTGCCCATAGGATCGCGGCAATCGGTCGAAGACCATAAGAACTATTCCGGGAGTGAATACCATGACGTCCATCGAGTCGGGGCGCGCGAGCCGTCGTCGAGTTCTGAAGGGTGCAGGGGCCATGGCCGCCGTCGGGCTGGTCGGCGCCCCGGCGATCAGCAAGGCGCAGACCGGCGCCATCAAGATCGGCGTGCCGACGATTCTGTCGGGCCGCGTCGCGATCCTCGGCCAGACCAGCGTCGGCGGCCTGAAGGACGTGTTCGACAAGTTCAACGCGGCGGGCGGCATCAACGGCCGCAAGATCGAGATGGTGGTCCGGGACTCCAAGGGCGCGCCCCAGGAAGCCGCCAAGGTGACGCGCGATCTCATAAACAACGACAAGTGCGAGATCATCCTCGATGCCGAGGCGTCGAGCGCGGCCTTCGCCGTCCAGGAGGTCATCCGCGAAGTCGGCGTTCTCTGCATCCACTCCAATTCGGAGACCTCGTCTCTGACGGCCGACCCGAAGCTTCACGTGCCGACCGCCTTCCGGACGGCCCGCCAGGGCATTCACGATGCGATCGGCGGCGGCGACTACGCCGCGAAGATCGCCAAGGCCAAAGGCCTGAAGAAATGGGCGACCTGTTCGCCGGACTATGCCTATGGCCGCTCGAACACGGCCGAGTTCATGGAATACGCCAAGCATTTCGACGGCAACATCCAGGTCGTCGAAGAGTCATGGCCCAAGCTTTTCCAGCCGGACTACACCGAGGTCGTGACCAAGCTCCTCAACGCCAAGGCCGACGCGATGTATTCGGCGCTGTGGGGCGGCGATCTCGTGGCCTTCATCGACCAGGCCAACCTCTACGGCCTGTTCGACAAGCAGGCGTCGTTCATGGTGAACCTCGGCGACTACGGCGTCGTCGACCAGGTGAAGCAGTTCCCGCAGGGCGTCTACTCGGGCGGCCGCTACAATCGGGTAGTGCCGCCCACCAAGGAAAACGAGGAGTGGTACCAGAACTACGTCAAGACGCAGAAGCACAAGCCGACCAACTGGTCGTGGGAGAATGCGGTCGCGGCCGAGTTCATCGTCGAGGCGCTGAAGAAGACCAACGGCGATACCAACGGCAAGAAGATGGCCGAGGCCATCAAGGGCATGACGCTCAAGAGCCAGTTCGGCACCAAGGGCTCTGTGACGATGCGTGCCGAGGACAACACCCTGGTCGACTACATCATCGGCTACGGCGTCTCGCTCTCCAAGGAGCCCTACGTGGCCGACTTCCAGTCCTCGGCCTGGGAGCCGATCTTCGAGCTCGAGAAGCAGTGGAAGAAGAAGCAGGGCTATATTTCCTGACCGCATAACGATTTCGAGTAGGATAAACAGGTGGATCTCGACGCGTTGTTGCGTTGCGTCGGGACGACGTCATGCGTCGTCACGCAGCTCACCAGCGGCATGATCATCGGCATGCTGCTGTTCCTGATCGCGTCGGGCGTGACGCTGATCTTCGGCGTACTGAACGTCATCAACTTCGCGCATGGCTCGCTCTACATGATCGGGGCGTATGCGGCGTGGACCTTCTACCAGCTCACCGGCAGCTACTTCGTCTCCGCTCTGGGGGCGGCGGTGGCGGTCGGCGTGCTGGGGGTCCTGTTCGAGCGCGCGCTGATGAGCAAGGTTTACGGCTCCAACGTGCTGATGCAGCTCCTGGTCTGCTATGCCGTGGTGCTGATCTCCGACGACCTCATCAAGATCATCTGGGGGCCGGTGCCGCTCTCGATGGGCATGCCGCCCGAGTTTCGGCTGCCGCCCATCCGCTTCATGGGCGGCGTCATTCCCCCATTCTATCTCTTCATGATCCTGGCGGCGATGGCGATCGGGTTGCTGCTGTGGCTGGTCATCGTCCGCACCCGCTTCGGCAGCATCGTGCGGGCCGCGGCCATCAACGGCCCGATGGTGTCGGCGCTCGGTATCCGGGTGAACCTCTACTATGCCGCCGTCTTCGGCATCGGCAGCGCGCTCGCGGGCGCGGCGGGGGCGCTTGCGGCGCCCGTGCGCTCGCTGACACCGGGCATGGGTTTCTCGATCCTGATCGAGTCCTTCATCGTGACGGTGATCGGCGGCATGGGCTCGATCGTCGGCGCCTTCGTGGCCTCGATCATCATCGGTCTGACGCGCTCCTTCGGCAGCATCGGCTTCCCGCTGTTCGTCGACGGGGTGATGTTCCTGATCATGGCGCTGGTCCTGATCTTCAAGCCCAGCGGCCTGTTCGGCCGCGCGCACCGGTAGGCGGCGATGACGTCACGTTGGAGAGATCTGGGCCTTGCCGGGCTGGGGCTGGTCCTGTTGCTGCTGGTGCCGGTGTTCGGCGCGCCGCCTGCCATCCGCGACTTCATCATGTTCGGCATGGCCTACGGACTGCTGGCCATGTCGCTCAACCTGCTGATCGGCTACACCGGGCTCGTGTCGTTCGGCCACGCGATGTTCTTCGCCGCCGGCGCCTATGCGTTCGGCCTGGCGATGCAGTCCGGCAAGTTCTCGATACCGGCTGCCTTCGTGCTGGCGATCGGCTTCACGGCGCTCATGGCGCTGATCGTCGGGGCGATCTGCGTGCGGTTGAACGAGATCTACTTCGCCTTCCTGACGCTCGCCTTCCAGATGCTGTTCTACAACATCATCCTGGGCTGGGTGTCGTTCACCGGCGGCGACCAGGGATTGATGGGCGGCATTCCGCGGCCGAAGTTCCTGGGCATCGATCTCGCCGACCGGACGCAGCTCTACGTCTTCTGTTCCGTGGCATTCGTCGTCTGCATCGCCATCCTGCGCCAGGTCGTGACGTCGCCCTTCGGCTACACGCTGCGCATGATCCGCGACAACCAGGAGCGCGCGGCCTTCCTCGGCATCAACGTGACCATGGTCAAGCTGGCCTGCTTCGTCATCTCTGCCTGCATCGCTGGCGTCGGCGGCATCCTGCTCACCCTGTTCGTTTCGGGCGCCTATCCCAATTTCGGCTTCTGGACGACGTCGGGCGAGGCGATCTTCATGATCCTGCTGGGCGGATCGAACGTCTTCCTGGGGCCGCTGGCCGGCACGGTGATCCTGCGCCTGCTGAACGACATTACTGTCAGCTACACCAGCCACACGGAGCTGGTGCTGGGAATCGTGATCCTCGTCCTGGTCCTCGGCCTGCGCAAAGGCCCGCTCGACCTGCTGGCCGAGCGCTGGGAGAACAGGCGCCAGGCGGCGGCCCAGGCGATCCGCGATGCTGCGGACAAGGACGCAGCGAAGGGCGGCAGCTGATGCTGAAGCTCGAACACCTCAAGAAATCCTTCGGCGGTGTGGCGGCCACGCGCGACGTGACGCTGGACTTCGCCGACGGCTCGCTCAGCGCCATCATCGGTCCCAACGGCGCCGGCAAGACGACGCTGTTCAACCTGATCACCGGCCGTTTCCCGCCCGACACCGGGCGCATCCTGCTGGCGGGAGAGGACATCGCCGGCCTCTCGCAGCGCAGGATCGTGCGGCTGGGGATCGGGCGCGCCTTCCAGGTCGCGAGCCTGTTCCCGACCCTCACCGTGTCGGAAGCGCTGGCGGCGGCGGCGCAGGCCCATCAGCATCGCGAAACCGTGTTGCGCTCGCCGTTCCCGCTCGCCACGACGCTGAAGCACGGCGACGAGATCATGGAACTGCTGGGGCTCACGCGGGTCGCCGGCATTCTGAGCCGTAACCTCAGCCACGGCGACCAGAAGCTGCTCGATATCGGCCTGGCGCTGGCGCTGGAACCCAGGGTGCTGCTGCTCGACGAGCCGACCGCCGGCATGGGGCCGGAAGAGCGCTGGCGCATGATCGAGACGGTGCAGCGCCTGTGGCGGGCGCGCGGCATGACCTTGATCTTCATCGAGCACGACATGGACATCGTCTTCAAGGTCGCCCAGACGGTCCGCGTCCTGTCCTACGGGTCGGTGCTGGCCGAGGGCACGCCGGACGAGGTGCGGACCAATCCCAAGGTGATCGAGGCCTATCTCGGCAAGTCCGCGCACGGAACTTCAGGACAAGGGGCCGCAGCATGAGCGCCGCGGAGATCCTGAAGGTCGAGGATATCGACGTCTTCTACGGCGCCAGTCAGATCCTGTTCGGCGTCTCGTTTGGCGTAGAGAAGGGCCAGTCGCTGGCGCTGCTTGGCCGCAACGGAGCGGGCAAGAGCACGACCATGAAGGCCATCATCGGCATCGCGCCGGCCAGGCGCGGCACGGTCTCCGTGCGCGGCGCGCCGGTTCAGAGGTTCACGCCCGACCGCATCGCCCGCGAGGGAGTGGGTTTCGTGCCCGAAGACCGGCAGATTTTCCCGGAGCACTCGGTCGACGACAACCTGAAGATCGCGATCAAGCCCGGCGTCGGCGGCCGCATCGACTGGACCCTGGAGAAGATCTACGACGTCTTCCCGATCCTCGCCTCGATGCGCGGCCGCATGGGCGGAAGACTGTCCGGCGGCGAGCAGCAGATGCTCACCATCGCGCGCACGCTGATGGGCAATCCGGACGTCGTGCTACTCGACGAGCCCAGCGAGGGGCTGGCGCCTATCATCGTCGAGAAGATCGGGGAGCTGATCCAGCGCCTGCGCGACATGGGAACGACCCTGATCGTGGCCGAGCAGAACATGCATTTCTGTCTCGATATCGCCAGCCACGTCGCGGTGATCGACAAGGGCCATATCGTCTATCGCGGCTCGATCGACGAACTGCGGGCCAATGACGACGTGAAGAAGCGCTACCTCGCGGTCTGAAGAACGACCCACAAGTCATTGAAGAAACTGGATATTCCGCCAATATAATGAAATAAACGAAATAAACGAATCGAAAAAGGGCGATTCTCCACCTGGTATCATAGTACCGTCGATGGAGCATTGTTGCGTGCCAGGACGTCCTAAAAAGCCCGTTTGAACAGCCTCTCAGGCCATGGACTTCAGGACGACCCGCAGGCCTGGCCTGGCATCCTCCAGGCGGATCGTGAGTCCGTGCAGGCCGGCGATCGCCTTGACCATGGCGAGGCCGAGGCCGCTGCCGGAGGTCGAGCGGCTGCGGTCGAGCCGGTAGAAGCGGTCGAACACCTTCTCGTGCTCGGAAGCGGGAATGCCCGGTCCGTTGTCGGCCACCTCGATCTCGAACCCGTCGCCTTGGCGGTGCAGGCCGAGCCGTACCCTTGTTCCCTCGGGCGTGTGGCGCAGCGCGTTTTCAAGCAGGTTCGAGACGAGCTGGGCGATCAGTTGTCGGTCGCCGGTCAGCGTTGCCCCGGGCTCGATCTGCAGGTCGAGGGCGCGATCCAGGTCCTCGGCGACGGGCTGGTAGGTTTCGCCCAGGCTCTTCAGCAGGGCGGAGACGTCGAAGGGAGCGAAGGCGCTCTTCTGCGCACCGGCCTCGACCTGGGCGATGCGCAACAAGGCCGAGAAGGTCTCGAGAAGGGCGTCGGCCTCCTCGATGGCGGCGTCGGTGGCGGCACTGTAGTCGGCGGTCGTGGTGGCGCGCTCGCGGGCGTCCTCCAGCCGCTGGCGCAGGCGGCCGAGCGGCGTGCGCAGGTCATGGGCTATGTCGCTCGACACCTGGCGAAGCCCGTCCATGAGCTGCTGGATGCGCGCCAGCATGGCGTTGAGGCTGGCCACGAGCTGGTCGATCTCGTCGTGCGTGCCGCGCACGGGTATGCGCGCGGAGAGGTCGCCTTCCATGATGGCGCGGCTGGTGCGCGTGATCGTATCGATGCGGCGCAGGAAGTTGCTGCCGAGCAGCGCGCCTCCGGCGATGGCCAAGACGAGGGTGAGGCCGCCCGACCAGGCGAAGGCGCGGATGATGGCGCGCTGCATGTCGACCAGGCGGTTGGCGTCCTGGGCCACCAGCAGGAACGAGCCGTCCGGGAGGGTGAGGCCGAAGCCCGTCAGCTTGGGGCGCTCGCCGGGGCGGTCGGGATCGATTTCCGGCTGGGGCTGGTCGGGTTCGAAGTCGATGGCGCCGTTTACCGGTGGCATGCCGGGCAGGTTTCCGACGACGACACGCCGGTTTGGCGCCTGCAGCAGGTAGAAGATCGGACCCTTTGTGCGGAAATTGATGCGCCGCGTGATCTGCTCGGCCAGGCCCGCGAGGCCGCTGCGGCGATGAACCTCCGCAAGCTGGTAGGCTTCGGAGCGCAGGACGGCGGCCATGTCGTTCTGCATCGCCGCGGTCGCCGTCCAGTAGACGCTGGCGAACAGCACGCCGGCGGACAGGATGAAAAGTACGGCGTAGATCAGCGGCAGGCGGAAGCTCGCCGAACGCAGGATCCTAATCAGGCGCGCGGATGACATAGCCTGCCCCCCTGATCGTGTGGAGCAGCGGCTTGTCGAACCCCTTGTCGATCTTTGAGCGGAGCCGGCTGATATGCGTCTCGACGATGTTGGTCTTGGGATCGAAATGGAAATCCCAGACCTTCTCGAGCAGCATCGTGCGCGTCACTACTTGGCCGGCGTGGCGCAGCAAGTATTCGAGGACCTTGAACTCCTGGGCGAGCAGCTCGATGCGCTTGCCGGCGCGGGTCACGGTCCGCGCCAGCAGGTCCATCTCGAGATCGCCCGCGACGAGTGAGGTCGCGGCCACGATCGGCGGGCGGCGGGAGAGGGCGCCGATGCGGGCCCTGAGTTCGGCGAAGGCGAAGGGCTTGGTGAGGTAGTCGTCGCCGCCGGCCTCGAGGCCCGCGACCCTGTCGTCGACGCCGCCCATGGTGGTGAGGAACAGGACCGGTGCCTTCATGCCCGAGGCGCGCGCCGCCTTCACGAGCGACAGCCCGTCCATCTGGGGCAGCATTCGATCGACGATCAGCACGTCGTACTTCTCGCCCGTGGCGAGGTACAGGCCGTCCCGACCGTTGTCGGCATGGTCGACCACATGCCCGTGCTCGCGCAGGCCCTTGGCGATGTAGTCGGCGGTTTGGCTGTCGTCTTCAACGAGGAGGATCTTCACGACGCCCGTCTATCCCGGCACCGGCCCCCGGCGCAACGTTCCCCAACTATACAAACATTCAATCTGGCGGCCATCCGGGCGCTACAGGCCTCCCCCCATATTCCGTGCACCCCCCAAGGAGGAGGCTGTAGATCATGACCAAGACCAAGTCCCGTATCCTGACCGCCCTGGCACTCACCACCGCCCTGACGGCGCCAGCGCTGATCGCTCCGATGTTCACCGCCCCCGCGGCCATCGCCGGCCAGACGACCATGCCCGTTCAGGACTTCTCGGACCTGGCCGCGAAGGTAACCCCTGCGGTCGTCAATGTCGCCGTGACCATGAAGGCCGGTGCCGACGACGGCGACGAGACCCGCATGTCGGACTCGCAGCAGAAGCAGATGGAAGAGTTCATGAAGCGCTTCTCGGAGCGCTTCGGCCAACCCATGCAGCCGGGTCGCCCGGACGGCAAGGGCCGCCCGCAGTCGAAGGAGAAGGCCCAGGCCGTCGGCACGGGCTTCATCGTCGACGCCAAGGGCGTGGTCGTCACCAACTACCACGTCGTCGGCAAGGCCGACTCGATCACGATCACCATGGCGGACGGCACCAAGCTGCCGGCCAAGATGCTGGGCGGCGACGAGAAGACCGACCTGGCCGTGCTGAAGGTCGAGAGCGACAAGCCGCTGCCGTACGTCTCGTTCGGCGACGCCACCAAGGTGCGCGTCGGCCAGCCGGTGATGGCGGTCGGCAACCCGTTCGGCCTCGGTGGCACCGTGACCACGGGCATCGTGTCGGCGCGCGGCCGTGACATCCACTCCGGTCCGTTCGACGACTACATCCAGACCGACGCCGCCATCAACCGCGGCAACTCCGGCGGCCCGCTGTTCGACATGGACGGCAACGTGATCGGCATCAACACGGCCATCTACTCGCCGACCGGCGGCAGCATCGGCCTGGGCTTTGCCATCCCGTCCTCGCTGGCGCAGCCGGTGGTCGCGGAGCTGAAGGACAGCGGTCGCGTCGAGCGTGGCCTGCTGGGTGTCCAGATCCAGCCGGTCTCCAAGGAGATCGCCGAGAGCCTGTCGCTGAAGAGCGAGAAGGGCGCCCTGGTGGCGGTGGTCCAGCCGGACAGTGCGGCGCTCGCAGCCGGTGTCCAGTCGGGTGACGTGATCGTGAGCGTCGACGGCAAGAAGGTCGACGGCATCAAGGAGCTGACCCGGACGATCTCCGCAGTCAAGCCGGGCACCTCGGTGAAGCTGGGTGTGTGGCGCGACGGCAAGGAGATGAGCCTCACCGCCAAGGTCGGTGGCCAGAAGGACGACGCGATCGTCAAGGCCAGCGCCGACGGCAAGGACGGAGCCGCGAAGCCCGCGCCGCTGTCCTACGGTGTCTCGCTGGCGCCGCTCTCCGCGGAGGCGCGCAAGCAGCTCGGCCTCGACGGTGACGTGAAGGGCGTGGTCGTCGCCACGGTCGAGCCGGGCAGCCCGGCCGACGATCAGGGCCTGAAGGCAGGCGACGTTCTCCAGCAGGTCGGCAAGGACGCCGTCGACAGCCCGAAGGCGGCCGTCGAGAAGCTCACGGAAGCGAAGACCACCGGCAAGCCGGTGCTGATGAAGGTGTTTCGAGAGGGGATGACGCGCTTTGTCGCTATCTCTCCCCGGGCGGCCTAGCAAACCTCTCGATCGGCCGGAGCCTTCGGGCTCCGGCCGTAGCCTTCGAGCTTAGCGTCGCAAGCGTTGCATTTCAGTCTTCGAGGTCGAAGCGAAGCCGCTATCTCTCCCCGGGTGGCCGAGCAGAACCTCAGTGAGGAGCCGGCGGTGGCCCCACCACCGCCGGTTTTCCTGCACCCGGCGATGTCTCTCAGGGGGGCCGTGTCATTCCCGGCGAAGACCGGGAAGATGCGATCATGAGGGGGAGCGGAGGTCTGCAGCCTGGTGTGGCGGTGCTGCGGACCTCCAAACCCTCTCACGAATGCCGGCCCTCAGGCCGGCATTGCTGCATGAAGATTCGCTTCAGAATCTCGTACTGCCGGGCCGACGTGTCTTCGAGTGCCTCGCTCCTGCTGCTCGGCAGGTCCTGGTATTCGATGGGCCGGTCAAATTGGCTATCTGTCAGGTCGAGCCTCTGGCCATCGACGCCATTGTAGAAGTGCCATTGGCCTTCGACGGACGTCTTGAGGATGTCGCCGCCCAGCACGTCCTGCAGGACGAGTGCCGTGACGCTGCACTGGCCGCATGCGGGATTGTCAGGCCGCCACTTGCTGCTGGTCTCGGTCGACCATGCGGTCCTCAGCTTCCTGCGAATCTCGCGTTCCTTGGCAGCGTCGATCATCACGGCTCGGTCGACCGAAAAGCCGGTTCATCCTCGAGTTTGCGGGTGAGGGCTCGCAGGCGCGGCAACTCGCTCTCCGTATCGATTTGTAGACCACGCGCGAGCCTTTCGGCGACGAAGCAGGCGATGTCGGCATGTGTCAGTCGGCCAAACAACAGGTAGTTCGGCGAGGCAGCGGGCATTGCTTCGACTGCCGACAACGCATGCCTCATCTGGGCGAGGCAATCGTCGATCCAGGGCTGGTGGACTTTCTCGGGCGGATGATGATTACGCTCGTAAGCCGCTGCGAGCCCCTTGTCACAAGCACCCATCATCAGTGCGGCGATCCTGAGCACGGTGCGTCGGTCGGCACCGGCTGACGGTATCAGGGCGCGGTCGCGGCCGTGCATTTCATCGAGATGATCGATGATGGCGGCACTGTCGACCAGCGCCTCACCGTCGTCGAGAATCAGTGCTGGAATACGGCCAAGAGCGTTGCTGCCGCGCACTTCTGCACGGTTGCCGAAGCCTGAGAGAGGCTGTTGCTGGTAGGGAATGCCATAGACCCGAAGCGTGATGGCGACCCGGCGGGTGAACGGCGAACGGTTCACGCCGACGAGCTGGATCACAGGGCGCGCTTCCTCGAGGAGATCACGCCGCTGGCGATGCCGTGCCATTCGATGGTGCCGGCGAGGCGGGAATGCTCGATCTTGGGGCAGCGATTCATCACCACCTTGAGCCCGGCCTTTTCGGCGTGGGCCGCGGCCTCCATGTTGACTACGCCGAGCTGCATCCACACGACCTTGGCGCCGTGTTTGATGGCCTCGTCGGTGATCGGGCCGGCGGCCTCGGAATTGCGGAAGATGTCGACCATGTCGACCTTCACCGGCAGTTCGTCGAGCGAGCCGTAGACCTTCTGGCCGAGGATTTCCTGGCCCTTGGCGGCGGGATTGACCGGAATGACCTTGTAGCCGCGGTCCAGCAGATATTTCATGGCGAAATAGCTAGGACGATTCCAGTTGGCCGACGCGCCAACCATGGCGATGGTCCGGGTGTCGCGCAGGATCTTGCGCAGGTAGAGGTCGTCGTAACGGTCGCTGAAGGCGGCTTGCATGGGGGGATTATACATGGCCGGTCCGATGCTGTTCGAGCCGATTTCCATTCGCGACGTCACCCTGAAGAACCGGGTCGTCGTGGCACCGATGCACCAGTATGCGGCGGAGAATGGTTTCGCGACCGACTGGCACCTGGTGAATGCCGGCCGCTACGCCGCCGGCGGCGCGGGCCTCGTCATCATGGAATCCACCAAGGTCGAGCGGCGTGGCTGCGGTACGCTCGGCGACCTCGGCCTGTGGGATGACAAGTTCATTCCCGGCCTGAAGCGCTGCGTCGACTTCATCCGGCTGCACAATTCCGTGCCGGGCATCCAGCTCGGCCATTCCGGCCGCAAGGCCCGGCGCTTCCGGCCCTGGGAAGGCGGCGCGCCGTTGAAGCCGTCGCCCGAGATCGACGACTGGGACGAGTGGGAACTCGTCTCGTCGAGCGGCATCAACTCGCCCGATACCGATCCGACGCCGCGGGCACTGACCCTCGCGGAGATTCCGGAAGCCGTTGAGCGCTGGGGGCAGGCGGCGCGCCGGGCGCACGAAGCCGGGTTCGACGTGCTCGATATCCATATGGCGCACGGCTACCTGATCCATCAGTTCCTTTCGCCGTTCTCCAACGTGCGCAACGACCAGTATGGCGGTAGCGAGCTCAATCGCATGCGCTTTGCCATCGAGGTCGTGGAAAGCGTGCGGGCGCACTGGCCGGCTTCGAAGCCGCTGTTCGTGCGCCTCTCGGTCGAAGACGATTCCGGCTGGGGTCCGGACCAGAGCGTGGCCCTGGCGAAGATCCTGAAGCCCAAGGGCGTCGACGTGATCGATTGCAGTTCGGGCGGCATGCGCGGCGCACCGGTGGTGAGCGCGGGGCCTGTGACCTACGGCTATCAGGTCCCGTATGCAGACCGGCTGAAGAACGATGCCGGCATCCTCAGCATGGCCGTGGGCCTCATCGTGCATGCCGACCAGGCGGAGAAGATCCTGCAGGAGGGGCGCGCCGACCTGATCGCCCTGGCGCGCGAACTTCTCTACAATCCAAACTGGCCGATGGATGCGGCGCAGAAGCTGGGTGTCGACCAGAAGTTCGCGTCAGTACCGCCGGCACAGGCCTATTGGCTGGCCAAGCGCGCGCAATCGGTGAAGACGGTCACACCATCGACCTACATGAAGGGACTGCACGCCGAGTGAGGCATCAACTCACTCCGTCGTGACATCACCGCGCCGCGTCGTGCGTTATGGTCTTCGCCAACCCGAATTCTGGCGGAGAAGATCATGAAGCGGATTGCGGCAGTGGCCATCGCTCTCGCCTGTGTCCTCGCGACGCCCGTCTGGGCAGCCCTGAAGCCCGGCGACGCGGCGCCGGACTTCACGGCGGCGGCAGCGCTCGATGGCAAGGACTACACCTTCTCGCTGGCCGAGGCGCTGAAGAAGGGACCGGTGGTCCTCTACTTCTTCCCCAAGGCCTTCACCACCGGCTGCACCGCGGAGGCACACGAGTTCGCCGAGGCGGCGGAACAATTCAAGGCGATGGGCGCGTCGTTGATCGGCATGTCCGCCGACGATATTGGCACCCTGCACAAGTTCTCGACACAGGCCTGCTCCGGCAAATTCCCGGTTGCGGCCGATCCCGATCTCAAGGTGATCAAGGCCTATGATTCGGCGTTGATCCGGGTCGGCAGCGTCGGCATCGCCGACCGCATCTCCTATGTTATCGCGCCGGATGGAAAGATCGTCTACGCCTTCTCCGACCGCAATCCCGACAAGCATGTCGAGAACACGATCGCGGCGGTCAGGCAGCTGCAGAAGAAATAGCCGTCCGGTTGCGCTCCGCGCGCTTGCGCAAGAGATGTGCGGCCCCCATCAGCGCGGCGGTCAGCACGATCGTCAGCGTCGAGACGGCGGCGATGGTGGGGTCGATCTGGAAGCGCAGGTCGTCCCACATGCGGCGCGGCAGGGTGACGGCGCCGGTGCCCGAGATGAACAGTGCCACGATCAGCTCGTCGAACGAGGTGATGAAGGCGAACAGCGCACCCACCAGCACGCCGGGCTGGATCAGCGGCAGGGTCACCTGGAAGAAGGTGGCGCCGGGCGTCGCGCCGAGGCTGAGCGCGGCCTGCTCCAGCCGCGGATCGATGCCCGAGAGGCTCGCTGTCACGCTGGTGACGACGAAGGGCACGGCGAGGCAGGTGTGCGCCAGCACCATCGCGATCGGCGTGCCAACCAGGCCGTAGCGCGCATAGGCATAGTAGATTCCGATCGCCACGACGATGCCGGGCACGATCAGCGGCGACAGGATGAGACTGGCCGCGACGATGCGCAGTCCCTTCGGCAGCCGGGCGATGCCGAGCGCCGCCAGCGTGCCGAGAAAGGTTGCCAGCACGACGACGGCTGCAGCCACCCAGAGGCTGACCCAGGTGGGCTTCAGCCAGTCGGGATTGCTGAAATAGGCTTCGTACCAACGCAGGCCGAAGGCCGGCGGCGGGAAGGTGAGGTAGGTGGCCGAGGAGAAGGAGACGATCGCCACCACGACGATCGGGAAGGCGAGGAAGAACAGGATGAGCCCGACGATGCTGGCCGGAAGGATGCGTCCCAGCATCATCGCATGCTCGTCCTGAAAGCATTGCCGACGCCCGGCAGCTTGCGCGCCACCGCGAGTATGGCGAGCGCCGTCGCCAGCAGGACCGCCGAGAGTGTCGCGGCATAGGCCCAGTTGAGCTGGTCGACCTGCTGGGCGATCAGCATCGACAGGGTGATATCACGCGGGCCGCCGACCATGGCGGGCGTAATGTAGAAGCCGAGCGCCAGAACGAAGGTGAGGAGCGTGCCCGCCGCAACGCCGGACATCGAGAGCGGCAGGATGACCTGGCGGAAGGTCATGAACGGCGTCGAACCGAGGCCGGAGGCGGCGCGGATCAGCGAGGGATCAATCTGCCGCAGTGCATTGGCGATGGGCAGGATCATGTAGGGCAAGAGGATATGGATCATCGCGATCTGGGTCGCGAGCGGCGTGTTCAGGATCCGGATCGGCCGGTCGATCATGCCGAGCGCCAACAGCGCCTCGTTGACCAGGCCGTGGCGGCCGAGCAGCACCATCCAGGCGTAGCTGCGGACCAGGACGCTGGTCCAGAAGGGCAGCAGGATGACCACCAGGATGAAGGGCGCCATAGATTTGGCGCGCACCAGCCCCATGGCGACCGGATAGCCCAGGATCAGGCACCCCAGGGTGACCGTCACGGAGGTGTTGATCGTGATCCAGAAGGTCTTCTGGAAGACGACATCGTCCAACAGGGTCGCGTAATGCGACAGTGTCCACGTCGGATCGTTCACGCTGCGCAACAGCATCGCCACCACCGGGAGCGCGTAGAAGACCAGCATGTAGATCAACAGCGGTGCCGCCAGCAGCAACGGCACGGCGCGGCGCCAGTCGAACGGTGACGTCTTCGGCCGGCTGACCGCAAGGGCGAGCGACGCGGGCTGGACTACTTCAGACAAGAATCGTATCCGCAACCGACCAGGCGATCTCCGCGCGCTCGCCGACGGCGCGGCGGCGGATGGTGGCGCTGGACGGCTCCTTGAGCACGATCGACGTTCCGTCGCCGGCCTGCAGCATGTAGCGGCACCGCTCGCCGGCGAAGACGGCCTCGGTGACGGTTACGCTCAGGCGATTCTGCGGCGGCGTCCCGGCCCAGACACCGTCGGCGAAGCGCAGACGTTCCGGCCGCGTGGTCAGCGTCACCTTCTCGCCGCTGGCCGGGCGGCCCGGGCAGAGGGCGCGGATCAGCGCGCCTTCGCATTCGGCGATGACGATGTTGTCCTCCATTCCGCGCACCACCGCCGGCAGGAAGTTGGACTCGCCGATGAACCCCGCGACGAAGCGGTTGTCCGGCCGGTCGTAGAGATCCTCGGGGCTTCCGACCTGCGCCACCTTGCCGTCGTTCATGACGGCGATGCGGTCGGACATGGTGAGCGCTTCCTCCTGGTCGTGCGTCACGTAGATGAAGGTAATGCCGAGATCGGCATGGAGGCGGCGCATCTCGAGCTGCAGGTTCTCGCGGAGCTGCTTGTCGAGCGCGCCCAGCGGCTCGTCCATCAGCAGCAGGCGCGGCCTGAAGACGACGGCGCGCGCCACGGCCACGCGCTGCTGCTGACCGCCCGAGAGCTGGCGCGGATAGCGGGCGCCGTAACCCGGCAGGTGCACCAGCTCCAGCGCCTCTGCGACCAGCTTGGCGCGCTCGGCCTTCGGGACCCCGCGCTGCTTCAGCGGGAAGCCGACATTCTCCTCGACGGTGAGGTGAGGGAAGAGCGCGTAATTCTGAAACACCATGCCGATGTTGCGCCGGTAGGGCGGCATGGCGACGACCGACTTGCCGTCGATCGCGATGTCGCCGGCGGTCGGTGTCTCGAAGCCGGCGATCATCATCAGGGTTGTCGTTTTTCCCGAGCCGCTGGGACCCAGCATCGTCAGGAACTCGCCGGACCGGATGTCGAGCGATACGCCGTCGACAGCCTTGGCGGCATTGGCGCGATCGTAGGTCTTCTCCAGATTGGAGAGCGTCACCGAGGCGCCCCTACCCGAAACAGGGCCTGAACCGGCTCCGTTCGTGCCCATGCCGGTCATCGCGTCAGCTCAGCAGCCATTTGTTGAACTTCGGAATGACGGTCTCGCGATTGTCGATCCACCAATCGTAGTTGTAGGGCACGAGCTGCTTGGCAATGTCCGGTGCGCTCGGCAGGACGGCCAGCCGCTCGGCCGGGATGTATTCGTTCGACTTGGCGTTCACCGAGCCGTAGGGAATGCCGAGGCAGACGCGGGCCTGCGGGATCGCCATGGTCGAGTAGGCCACGAACTTCATGGCGTTGACCTTGTTCTTGGCGCCCTTGGGGATGCCCCAGGCGTCGCGCTTCGACAGGCCCTGGTTCCAGCTGACCGCCGCCGGCACGCCCGCGGCCTGCAGCGCGGCCATGCGGCCGTTCCAGACCGACGTCATCGTGACCTCGCGGTCGGTGAGCAGCTGGATCGGCACCGCGCCGGTGTCCCACCACTTGAAGACGTCCTTCTTGATCTTGCTGTAGCTCGCCAGCGCCTTGTCGATATCGATCGGGTAGATCTTGTCGGGCGGCACGCCGGCCGCCATCAGCGCGAACTCCATCTCCGGGAAGCCGCCGGAGTTCGTGCCGTACAAGGCACGGTCGCCGGGGAACTTCTTGGTATCCCAGAAATCGGCCCAGCCGCTCGGCACCGCGCCCTTGAACGCATCGGTGCGATAGGCGAGGACCTGTGCCCACACCAGCATCTCGAGCCCGTACTCGAAGCGGAACTGCTTCTCGACGCCGGGATCGACGATGTCGTAGTCGATCTTCTCGAAGTAATCGCCGCGCTTCTGGAGGTTCATGATCGAACCGCGGCTGAGCTGTGCCATGTCCCATTCGACATTGCCGGTATCGACCATCGCCTTGATCTTGGTCGGATCGGAACCGGGGAAGGCGCGCACCTTGATGCCGGTGATCTTCTCGAAGGGCTCGAAATAGGCCTTCTGCTGCGTCTCCTGCATGGTGCCGCCGAAGGTGGCGATGCGGACCTCGCCGCTGCCCTTCAGGATGTCGGGCACGCTGGTCTGTTCGGGCCATGCCGCCTGACCGAAGCTCGGCCGGATGAAGGGAGCGGCGACGAGGCCCGCGCCCAGGAGACCAAGGGTCGTACGCCTGCCGATTGTCTTCTTGCTCATGGATGCCTTCCTTCCCGTTCGGCTGGATCAGTAAGCGAGGAGATTTTCCCTGAAGTGCCTGTGTTCGTAGGCTTTGCGCACCAGGCCGCGATCCTGCAGGGCGGGGACAAGCCCGTCCTCGATCTCGGCCAGGGTGCGGCGGTTGACGTTGGGCATGGAGAAGAGGAACCCGTCACCGCCGACCTCCTGCATGACCTCGCCCATGCGTGCGGCCACCGAATCGCAGGTGCCGCAGAGTTCGATCGACAGGTCGACGGCGTTGAACGAGGCCATCGTCTGGCGGATCGAGCGGCCGGCCGCGAGGGTCCGGAACTGTTCGAGGTTGAGCTGGTGGCCGTTGGTCGTGACGTCGTCGGGCAGCGGCTTGTCGAGGTCGAACTTGCCGAAGTCAATGTTGGTGACCTTGCCGAAGTGAGCGAGGCGCTCCTGAATGTTGGCCTGCGCCATGCACTCGCGCTTCTTCTTGCGTTCCAGCGCCTCTTCCATGGTCTCGCCGAGGATCGGATTGATCAGGTAGAGCACCTTGCAGTCGCTGGGCTTGCGGCCCTGCGCGATCATGTGCTTGTGCACATCGTCGCGATAGGCGCGCATGGCGTCGATGCCCTTGGCGTTGACGACGATCGTGTCGGCATGGGCGGCGGCGAAGCGGCGGCCGCGTGGCGAGCCGCCAGCCTGGGCGATCACCGGCCGGCCCTGCGGGCTGGGGCCAGAGTTGAGGGGCCCGCGCGTCTTGAAGTATTTGCCGCTGTAGTTGACCGCGTGGACCTTGGTGTGATCGATGAGGTTGCCGCTCTTGCGGTCGGCGATCATCGCGCCGGGCTCCCACGACCCCCACAGGCCTCGCACCACCTCCATGTATTCGTCGGCCATGTCATAGCGCAGGTCGTGCTCGGGCATGCCCGGCATGCCGAAGTTCATCGCCGCGAAGTCTGAGCTGCCGGTGACGGCATTCCAGCCGGCCCGGCCGGCCGACACCTGGTCGAGCGTCGCCATGAGGCGGGCCAGGAGGTAGGGATGGTAGGCGTAGGTGCCGAAGGTCGGCACAATGCCGATGCGCGAGGTCACCTGGGTCATCAGCGCGGCGACCACGGACGGGTCCTGCCGCGGCACGGCGATGGCCTTCTTCAGGTAGATCTCGGTCGAGCCACCGAAACTTTCTCCCACATAGGACGAGTCCTCGAGGAGGATGTAGTCGAAGCAGGCACGTTCCAGGCTGCGCGCCATGTCAAGGAACAGCTGCGGCTGCTCCCACGTCGTCCCGATATGCCCCGTCCAGGGCTCCCCCCAGGCCTGCACACTGGAGCCCTGCAAGAACCACGCGAGATGAAACGGGTTGGTCGCCACAAACGCCCTCCGATGCCGCCCTGACGACAGGGGAGACGCAAATAGTGTGCCGACAACTCGCAAGGCGGCTCTGCGTGCCGCGGGGGCAAGAGTGCATCGCCCCCTCGCGCAAGTTGCGTTACGATGAAGATTGCGGCGTCGACCGACACACAAGCAGGAGCGCGAAATGGATACGGTGGTGCAATCCGACAAGCTCGATATGACGGAAGCCGAGTGGCAGGCGCGCTGCGACCTGGCGGCGCTCTACCGGATCACCGACCATTTCGGCTGGACCGACACGATCGACACCCACATGACGGTGCGCATTCCGGGCGAGCCCAAGTGTTTCCTGATCAACAACTACGGCGACCTGTTCGACGAGATCACCGCCTCGAGCCTCGTGAAGATGGACATCGACGGCAACGTCTACGCCAAGGATGGCAAGTTCAACGCCGCCGGCTTCACCATCCACTCGGGTGTCTACAAGGCGCGGCCGGATGCAAACTGCGTGATGCATACGCATACCCGCGCCGGCACGGGCGTCTCTGTCCTGAAGAAGGGCATCCGCCCGATCAGCCAGGACGCGCTCTCCGTCTATGATGACCTCGTCTACCACGAGTACGGCATGCCGACGTCGCAAGAAGAGTGCGATGCGCTGGGCGTCTCCTGCCAGGGCGGCAACTCGGTCGTGCTGCGCAATCACGGCCTGCTGACCGTGGGTTCGACGGTCCAGGGTGCGCTGCGGCGCATGTACATGCTCGAGCGGGCCTGCGAGGTCGAGGTCATCGCCCGCAGCCTCGACGAGGAGCCGGCGCCGATCGAGGAAGACGTCATCCGCCAGTATGGCGAGCGCGCCAAGCAGCAGCGCGCCAATCCGGAATACGGCATGACCTACTGGAAAGCCGCCCTGCGCCAGATCGAGGGCAAGGGCACCGACTGGCGGCAGTAGTCGGCATACCGCCGGTCGATGTGCACACGAAAGGAGCGCGCCGCGAGGCGCGCTCCTCCGATTCGGGGGAGGGCGCTACTTCGCCGGCGCCGAGAGCTTCACGATCTCGGTCCAGCGCCGGAGTTCTCCGGCGATATAGGCCCCCAGTTCCGCGGGCCCGCCACGGCGGTCCTCGATGCCCTGCACGCGGAAGGACTCCCTGACCTTCGGGTTCTCCATTGCCTTGTCGGCCGCGCGATAGAGCTTGTCGACGATGGGCTGCGGCGTTCCCTTGGGAGCCATCATGTAGAAGGACACGTCGGCCACGATGTCGGGATAGCCGAGTTCCTTGAAGGTCGGGATGTCGGGAAGTGCCGTGGCCCGCTTCTCGCCCGTGACGGCGAGAAGGCGCGCTTGCTTGGCGTTGTGGACCGGGACGCCCGAGGCGACGGGCGTGAACCAGACCTGGATGCGATTGGTCAGCAGGTCGTTCAGCGCGTCGGTCGTGCTCTTGTAGGGGATCATCACCATGTCGATCTTCGCAGCGCGATTGAGCATCTCGCCCAGGAACTGCGGCACGCCGCCGGCGAAGCCCGAGAAATTGATCTTGCCGGGCTGCTTGCGGGCGAGTTCGACCAGTTCAGCAACGCTCTTTGCCGGCAGCTCGTTGGGCACGAACATCGAGTAGTACACGCCGCCGGTGAAGCTGACCGGCGTCAGATCATCCAGCAGATTGACCGTGTTGTTGCCGGAGGCCTGGTTGATGATGTTGCTCAACGAGGAGATCACCACGGTATGGCCGTCGGGCCGCGCCTTGGCCGTGTAGTCGACACCGATGTTGCCGGTGGCGCCCGGCCGGTTCTCGACGATGACGCTTTGGCCCAGGGTTGCCGTCATGTCCTGGGCGAGCAGGCGGGCGATGATGTCATTGGTCGTGCCGGGCCCGAAGGGTGCGACGATGACGATGGGCTTGCCCGGTTGGAAGTCCTGCGCGACCGCCGGAACAGCAGCCGCTCCAATGCTCGCCATGGCCGCCGCGACGGCCGCGCGCCGGGATAATTTCACAATCCGCATTTAACTTCCTCCCACCGATTTTCTTGTTGTCAGTGGGAATTAAGAGACTCCGGTCCTTTCCCGTCAACATGCCCAAGGAGCGCCGATCCCTTGAGCCATGTTCTCCGAGACCAGGATGAGGCTGCACCGCTTCATCAGTGAAGGCCGAGCGCCGACCGGGTCGCTGCGCCGACGATGCCGTCCGCGATGAGCTTCTTCTTCTTCTGGAAGGCGCGCACGACCTTGTCGGTTTGCGGGCCGAAAACCTTGTCGACGACGATCTGCTGGCCTGCGGCCTTCAACGCTTCCTGAACTTCGCCGACATCGTCGCCGAACATTGCCGGATTTCGCAAGGAAAGCAGCCGAGCGGTTTCGACGAGGACAGCCGACGCGACGATCGGAGTATTGGCTGTGGGCTTCAGGGTGGCCGTGCTGATCTCCGCACCTCGTACGTTGAGGGGCAGGGCGAGATCCCACGCATCGGCCGCGATGAGGGTACGGAATGTGTCCATGCGGTAGACGGTTTTGGGCAACAGCGATTCCGCCGGGCTGCCGGCAAGCCACGCACGCCTGACCTCGATGTATTTCTTGATCCAGGGCCGCTCGTCGGCGGTTGGCGCACCGATGGTGCTCACGGTTCGGTTGCGCATCATCTGCCACGCGCCGTGGATCGTGCTGTCGTAAACGACGCCGACGGAAAGAGGCAGCTTGAGCCCCATGGCGGCCGCTGCCGCTTCCGCCGGCGTCCAGTAGACCGCGTCGAAGAACGAATCCTGGGTGTCCTGCATGACCGGGTCGCTGCCGGCGGAGTGAAGGAGGCCGCGCAGGGTTGCATCGGTGTCGAGGCTGAAATCGCGCGCCTCGAGGCGGCCCAGGTAGGCGGAAAGCGGATCGCCGAAGAGGTTGTTCTTGGCCTTGCAGTATCGATCGATCAGGAGGAACAAGTTGCCGCTGGCCAACGTCGTCTGCGAACTTCCGTAGGTGAGATGGCCCGCGTCGCCCTCCACGAAGACGACGGAGTCGTAGCGCCCGCGTACAGTTCCGGTTTCGAAGAGATTGACGATGGCTTTGCAGGTCGCCTTTTGAAGTGCATTGACCATTGGATTTCCCCCGGATTGCGCTCGTGTGAGGAAACGCTACCGTGGAACCGATCAACTGGCGATAGAAAAATGCGCGCCCCGTGCGCGTTGTCCTGTGCGTACCCGAGGTGCTCAGCGCCCCGTCCAGTCGGGCCTGGGCTTCTTGTTCACGAAGGCGTCGATGCCGGCCCGTGCGTCCTCGCGCTGGAGGGCGCCGGCCATGAAGTTGGTTGCATAGGCATAGGCCTGCTCGACGGTCATTTCCATGTGCGCCCGGAACATCGCCTTGCCCGAAGCGATCTGCTGCGGCGGCTGGGCGGCGATATGGTCGGCCAGCGCCTTTGTCTCGCGGTCGAGATCGGCGGGCGCCACGACGCGGCTCACGAGGCCGTCGCGCAGCGCCGTAGCGGCGTCGACAAATTGCCCGGTGAGCAGCATGTCGAGCGCGCGCTTGGGTCCGATGTTGCGGCCGACCGCCACCGAAGGGGTGCCGCAGAACAGGCCGTTGTTGATGCCCGAGGTGGCGAAAGTCGCGGTGCTCGAAGCGACGGCAAGGTCGCAGGCGGCGACGAGCTGGCAGCCGGCGGCAGTGGCGATCGCCTTCACCTTGGCGATCACCGGCTGGGGCAGACGGCCGATCGACATCATCATCGCCGAGCAACGCTTCATCAGGTCGTGATGGACGGCATAGTCATGGGTCGAGGCGACCTCGCGCAGGTCGTGGCCGGTCGAGAAGGCGCGGTCGCCCTGCGCCTCGATCACAACGCAGCGGATATCCGTGTCCTTGGCCAACCTGTCGAGTTCCGCCTGCAGGGCGTCTATAAGGTCGCCTGAGAGGGCGTTCATGGCGTGCGGACGGTTGAGCGTGAGGAAGGCGACGCGGCCTTCGTCGCGGCGCAGCAGGACGGGTTGGTTGGAGGCGGCGGTCATGGCGGCAGTCTATGGGAAGAGGGCGGGTGCGTCATGCCGGTGATGTCGCCGGTCGAGCTGATGAATTTCCTCGACGAGCACTTCCCGCAGGCCGCGCATCTCGGCCTTGCCATCGAGCATCTCGACGACAAAACCATCCGCCTGCGCCTGCCGACGCACGAGCGGCACCTCCGACCCGGCGGCACGATCTCGGGCCCGACCCTGATGTGGCTGGTCGATTGCGGCTTCTACCTGCTGATCCTGGGCCAGCTCGGGCCGGTGGCGCTGGCGGTCACGACCAACCTCAACATCAACTTCATGCGCAAGCCGGAGCCCGCTGACTTGATCGGGGAGGGGCGGCTGATGAAGCTCGGCAGGACCCTGGCGGTCGGCGACTTCACGATCTACAGCGACGGCAAGCCCGAACCCGTCGCGCACGCGACAGTGACATATGCCATTCCGCCCAAGGCTTTAGAGGCGGGGTAATATAATACCGCGCCTATAAGTCATTGATTTTGTTCTGATTATTTTGGCGATTTGACAAGCCTGACATCTCTCTTCATAAGCGCGCGCTCATTGGAAGAAAGACCCATGCAAGCCCTCACCCACCAGACTGCCAGTATCAAGACTGCCGAAGTGCAGAAGAAGTGGTTTCTGATCGACGCCGACGGTCTCGTGCTCGGCCGGCTCGCCACGATCATCGCCATGCGCCTGCGCGGCAAGCACAAGCCGACGTTCACGCCGCACATCGATTGCGGTGACAACATCGTCGTGATCAACGCCGAGAAGGTGCGCCTCACGGGCCGCAAGGCCGAGCGCGAAGTCTTCTACTGGCACACCGGCCATCCCGGCGGCATCAAGGGCGAGACCCTGGGCAAGCGTCTCGAAGGCCGCTTCCCGGAGCGCGTCCTGATCAAGGCCGTCGAGCGCATGATCACCCGCGGCCCGCTCGGCCGCGCGCAGATGAAGAACCTGCGCGTCTATGCCGGACCGAACCACGAGCAGGAGGCCCAGCAGCCCGAGAAGCTCGACATCGCCGCTATGAACCGCAAGAACTCGAGGATCGGCTAACATGGCTACCGAACTTTCGTCGTTTGCCGAACTGAAGAAGGCTCCGGCCGCCGTCGCCCAGATCGCCGGCGCTCCGCGCGAGAAGGAAATCGACGCACAGGGGCGCGCCTATGCCACCGGCCGCCGCAAGAACGCGGTCGCCCGCGTCTGGGTCAAGCCCGGCACCGGCAAAATCATCGTCAACGGCCGCGACCAGACGATCTACTTCGCCCGTCCGACGCAGCGCATGATGATCCAGCAGCCGTTCGACGTGTCGCAGCGCAACGGCCAGTTCGACGTGATCGCCACCGTCTCGGGCGGCGGCCTGTCGGGCCAGGCGGGCGCGGTCCGTCACGGCATCGCCCAGGCGCTCTCGAAGTTCGAGCCCGGCCTGCGCGGCGCGATGAAGACCAACGGCTTCCTCACTCGCGACAGCCGCGTGGTCGAGCGCAAGAAGTACGGCCGCGCCGGTGCGCGTCGCCGCTTCCAGTTCTCGAAGCGCTAAACCCGCGTTTCCGATATCCTCGAAGGGCGCCTCAGGGCGCCCTTCGTTTTTGTGGAGTTGCGATCCGATGTCCGGTCTCATCGTGCCCTTCAACGGCTTCGTGCCCCGGGTCCACAGCACGGCCTTCGTGGCGCCCAATGCCACTCTGATCGGGGAGGTCGAGGTCGCCGCGAACTGCAGCATCTGGTTCGGCGCGGTGTTGCGCGGCGACGGGCCCGGTATCAGGATTGGCGAGAACTCCAACATCCAGGACGGAACGGTGATCCACATCGCAGCGCGCGGCGTTGGTACCGTCGTCGGCCGCAACGTCACGGTCGGTCACCTGGCGCTGCTGCATGCCTGCGAAGTGCAGGACGACGCCTTCATCGGCATGCACTCCACGGTGCTCGACGAGGCCGTGGTCGAGACCGGCGCGATGGTCGCGGCGGGGGCGGTGGTGACGCCGCGCAAGATCGTGCGCAAGGGTGAACTGTGGGCCGGCAATCCCGCGGTGAAGATGCGTGACATCACCGAGAAGGACATCGAATCCTTCCGGCGGTCTGCCGCCGCCTATGTGCGGCTCGGGCAGCGGTACATGGCCGATCGGCCCGAGGCTGCGGAGTAGGCGCGGCACGAGCGCGCGCCCCGGAACTCGCCGAGCCACAACGGCGTTCGTTGCGCATGCACTCTCTTCTTGTCCCGTCGATCCTCCTCCTGCTTGTTGCCGCGGCAATTGCGGTGCCTGTGGCGTTCGCGCAGGTTCCCCCAAGCAAGACCCGCTGCGACCAGTTGATCAAATACTTCGACTACTACGGCCAGAGCCGGGGCGAGGGATCGACCGACGGTGCCCGGAACATGACCCGGATCGGCGCGCGCACTGATTGCGACAAGGGCGACTACGCGACCGGGGTCGCCATCATCGAAAAACTTCTTCGTGACAAGAAGATGGGTGTCCCCGCGCCGGACTGGAAACGCTAAGTCCCCGACCGCACCTTCACGTAACTGCCGGGTGCATCCTCGATCGCGGGAAGTCCGGCGGTGCCGGGCACGCGGGCCGGGACCTTCGGGCCGGAGAGGGCCGACAGCCACTTGTCCCAGTCGTTCCACCACGAGCCGGGGAACTCCTTGGCGCCGGCCTGCCATTCGGCCAGCGTCGGCGGATTCGTCGCCGTCTCGTTCAGCCAGTGCTGGTACTTCTTGTTGCGCGGCGGATTGACGACGCCGGCGATGTGGCCGGAGCCTGCCAGCATGAACCGTACCGGTCCGCTGAACAGCTGGGTCGCCTTGTAGACCGAACGAACCGGCGCGATATGGTCTTCCTTGCCGGCCTGGATGTAGACCGGAATCCGGATCTTGCGCAGGTCGATCGGCACGTTGTCGAGAACGATGCCGCCCGGCTGGCTGAGCAGGTTCTTCTGGTACATGTTGCGCAGGTAGTAGCTGTGCATCGCCGCCGGCATGCGCGTGGCGTCGGCATTCCAGTACAGAAGATCGAAAGGGAAGGGGTCCTTGCCCATCAGGTAGTTGTTCACGACGAACGACCAGATGAGATCGTTGGCGCGCAACATGTTGAAGGTCGTGGCCATCTCGCTGCCTTCGAGGTAGCCCTTCTTGCCCATCATCTCCTCGACGTTCGCGAGCTGATTCTCGTCGATGAAGACGCCGAGTTCACCCGGTTCACTGAAGTCGACCTGCGCCGTGAAGAAGGTGCAGGCCACGATCCGGTCGTCGTTGCGGGCGGCCATGTAGGCGAGCGTCGCGGCCATCAGCGTGCCGCCTATGCAATAGCCGATCGCCGAGGCCTTGCGCTGTCCCGTCGCCTTCTCGATGGCGTCGAGCGCGGCGAGCGGACCCTGGTTCATGTAGTCCTCGAACGACATCTTCGCGAGGCGCTCGTCCGGGTTGACCCAGGACACGACGAACACCGTGTAGCCCTGCTCGGTCGCCCACTTGATGAACGAATTCTCGGGCTTGAGGTCGAGGATGTAGAACTTGTTGATCCACGGCGGCACGATCAGCAGCGGGATCTCGTAGACCTCCTCGGTGGCCGGCGCGTACTGGATGAGCTGGATGATATCGTTCTGATAGACGACCTTGCCGGGCGAGGTGGCGACGTTGCCACCGACCTTGAAGGCATCCATGTCGGTCTGGCGGATCTCAAGCCTGCCCTTGCCGCGCTCGAGGTCACTGAGCAGATTCTGCAAGCCCTTCAGCAGGTTTTCGCCCTTGGATTCGACGGTCGCCTTGACGACCTGCGGGTTGGTCATGGCGAAATTCGACGGCGACATCGCGTCGATGAACTGGCGCGTGTAGAAGTCGACCTTGCGGGCGGTCTTGTCGTCGACGCCCTCCACCTCCTTGATGGTGCCCTGCAGCCACCGAGCCGTCAGCAGATAGGACTGCTTCAGATAGTCGAAGACGACCTCATCCCTCCAGGCCGGGTCGTTGAAGCGCTTGTCTCCGCGGGCTGGCTCCGCCACGGGCTCCACCGGCTGGCCCATCATGCGCTGGGCCGTGACCTGCCAGAGTTTCATGTACTGCTGCCACAGCTCGACCTGGGCCTGTACCAGCCGGTTCGGATCGGCCAGCATCTTGGCCGTGAAGTCCATGAAGGTCTGGGTGAGGTGGAGCGGGTCGGCCGGCCGCTGGCCGTCGGCCTGATAGCGTTGGGAAAAGTCCTGCAGCAGCTTCTGGCTGCGCGTCGCGATATCCTTGAAAGCCTCCTGGAGCTTCTCGGATTCCTCCGGAGAGAGACCGCCGAGGGCTGCGGGGGCAGGACTATCCGACATGCGTTTCCCCTTCCGAATCATTGCCTTTGTGGCGTTTCTTGCGGTAAATTCAACGCCCCGGTACCATAGCTAGTGACGACCCGGGCCGCCACTTGCCTTTCATAGGTAGGATGCGACAACTGACGGGTCAAATTTCCTCTCGGTCTCCGCTAAACAGGCGGGAAATCGAGTTTCAGCGTACACAGCGGGTGATGACGATGCAGCGACACCAGGACACGAACGGCAGGGGCCGCTGGCTCGGCCTGCTTGGCGTGTCTGCGCTCGCCCTCCTGGCTGGCTGCGACTGGATCGGCGGCTCGACGCCGGCCGGTCCTCCGCCGCGTCCCGGTGCAGAAAAGGGCGTCCAGCCATCCGCGAGCCTTCCGGCTGCGCCGGCCAATCCGCAATATGACGCTGGAGTTGTTGGAGGCGACGACCGTGCTGCGCCGGCGATCGGTTCCATCATTTCTCCCAAGGGTGGCCAGAAGGCACAGCGCGAGGCCATTGAGAAGGAGCAGGCGGAACGCGATCGGAAGGACCGCGAAGCTCGCCTCGAGCGGGAGGCCGCTGACAAGGAAGAGAAGGCAAGGGAGAAGCAGGAAGGGACGCCTCCCGCGGCAGCCCCGGTCGGGGCGCCGCCGGTGGGCGCGGGAACGATCACGTCCGATCAGGCCCCAGTCTCGGCTCCCGTGCCGCCCCCGGCCCCTGTGACGAGCGCACCGATGTCTCCGCCGTCTGCAGCGCCCGATCCCGCGGCCACGCCTGCGCCCGTTCCGGCACCGGCGACACCGGCCCCTTCTGGCAATCCGGACAGGGCGTTCAGCCCGCCGCCCGGCTGGACACCGCCTGGAGCTGAGCCGGGCTCGATAACGACCGGTGCGCCGCCGGCTGCAGCGCCCGAGCCCACGCCAGCACCGGCCGCTCCTGCGCCGCCGACGGATCCGAACAAGGCCTTCGCGCCGCAGCCGGGTTGGATGCCGACGGGCATCGACGTCGGCTCGGTCATGACGCTGGCGCCGTTGGTGGTCGCGTTCACCGAGTCTGCCGGCGATGCGTGTGCGGATCCGACGCCGGTCAAGGCCAACATCGCCATGGCGCAGTCGGGCGAAGTTCCCTTCAGCGCCCTGAAGTCGCCGCCGTTCGAGGGATCGCTGCAGGTGGCCGTGATTCAGTTCGGACCGTCTTCGACGGCCCTGGACGGCGTGGACTCCGCCGTGCTCGCGCAAGTGGCCGAGATCCAGCGGGACAATGGCGGCATCGTGCGCATCGTGGCGCATGCCGCGCAGGACCGCGACAATTTCGATGTGTCGCGCCGTCGCGCGCTGGCGATCGCCCATAAACTGCGCCGGCTCGGCGTGCCGACCGGCCAGATTGTCGCGGAAGCGGCTTCCGACGAGGAGCCGATCTACCGGACCAGTACCGCCCGCGGCCTCGCCGCCAACCGGCGCGTCGACGTCTTCATCGACTTCTAGGCGCCGAAGGAAGAACGACATGGACGACTCGGAATTTCACCGCCTCAAGCGCCTGCCGCCCTACGTGTTCGCGGAAGTGAACGCCATGAAGGCCCGTGCCCGCGCCGCCGGCCAGGACGTCATCGACCTCGGCATGGGCAATCCCGACCTGCCGACCGCACCGCACATCGTGGCCAAGCTCGCCGAGGCGGCGGCCAATCCGCGCGCCCATGGCTATTCCGCCTCGCGCGGTATCCCGGGCCTCCGCAAGGCGCAGGCCGCCTATTACGCGCGCCGCTTCGGCGTCGAACTCGACCCTGAGAGCGAGATCATCGTCACGCTCGGTTCGAAGGAAGGGCTCGCCAACCTCGCGCAGGCGATCACCTCGCCGGGTGACACGGTGCTGGTGCCCAATCCCAGCTATCCGATCCATCCCTACGGTTTCATCATCGCCGGTGGTTCGGTGCGCCACATTCCGGTGCCTGGCTCGACCTCGATCGAGGAATTCCTGCCGGCGCTCGAGCGGGCGGTGCGCCATGCCGTACCCAAGCCGTTGGCGCTGGTGCTGAACTACCCGTCGAACCCGACAGCCCAGGTCGTCGACCTCGACTTCTATGCGGCCATCGTCGATTTCTGCAAACGCCAGGGCATCTGGATCCTGTCGGACCTTGCCTATGCCGAGATCTACTTCGACGGCGTGCCGCCGCCATCGGTGCTGCAGGTGCCGGGTGCGCGCGACATCGCCATCGAGTTCACCTCGATGAGCAAGACGTACTCGATGGCCGGCTGGCGTATGGGCTTCGCGGCCGGGAACAAGACGCTCATCCAGGCGCTGACCCGCATCAAGTCGTACCTCGACTACGGCGCCTTCACGCCGATCCAGGTGGCGGCGACGGCGGCACTGAACGGGCCGCAGGACTGCATCGTCGAGGCGCGCAATACCTACAAAGAGCGCCGCGACGTCCTGATCGAGGGGCTGAAGGGCGCGGGCTGGGACCTGCCGTCACCGTCGGCCAGCATGTTCGCCTGGGCGCCGCTACCCAAGGACTTCGCCGAGCTGGGATCGCTGGCCTTTTCCAAGCTGCTGCTGACCCAGGCCAACGTGGCCCTGTCGCCGGGCATCGGCTTCGGCGAGCATGGCGACGCACATGTCCGCATCGCGCTGGTGGAGAACAAGCACCGTATCCGCCAGGCCGTGCGCAACATCCGGCAGGTGCTGGCCGACCCGGGCCGGTCCATCGACCTCTACCTGCGCGGCGTTGGGGACAACATCACACCGATCAAGGCTCGCGCCTGACCCCATCCTGTCGTATCAGGCGCCCATGAATTCTCCCCTCAGGATCGGCATCGCCGGGCTCGGCACCGTGGGTGCAGGCGTGGTGAAGCTGCTGGCCGAACATGGCCGGCTTCTCGCGTTGCGTGGCGGACGGCCCCTCAAGGTCGTCGCCGTCAGCGCCCGCAGCAAGGCCAAGAAGCGCGACATCGACCTCACCGGCCTGCGCTGGGAGAAGGATCCGATGGCGCTGGCGACCGCGCCGGACATCGACGTCGTCGTCGAGCTGATCGGCGGCTCCGGTGGCGTGGCCCGCCGGCTGGTCCAGAAGGCCCTGGCCTCGGGCAAGCATGTCGTGACCGCCAACAAGGCGCTGCTGGCGCTGCATGGCGCGGAACTCGCCGCGGCGGCCGAAAAGAAGCAGCGCATTCTCGCCTTCGAGGCTGCGGTGGCGGGCGGCATCCCGATCATCAAGGCGCTGCGCGAGGGCCTCGTCGGCAACCGCGTGAAGCGGCTCTACGGAATCCTCAACGGGACCTGCAACTACATCCTGACGACCATGCGCGAGACCGGCCGCGACTTCGACGTCGTGCTGGCCGAGGCGCAGGCCGCGGGTTACGCCGAGGCCGACCCGACCTTCGACGTCGACGGCATCGATGCCGCCCACAAGCTCGCGGTGCTGACCGGTGCGGCGTTCGGCGCCAGGGTCGACTTTGCGGGCGTCCATGTCGAAGGCATCCGCCGCATCACCTCGATGGACATCGAGTTCGCGGAGGAGCTCGGATACCGCATCAAGCTGCTGGGGCTGGCGCGCGAGACGCGGCATGGCATCGAGCAGCGCGTGCATCCCTGCATGGTGCCGCTCGACACGCCGATCGCCCATATCGAGGGCGTGTTCAATGCCGTTGTCGTCGAGGGCGACTTCGTTGGCACGACGATGTTCCAGGGCCGCGGCGCCGGGCAGGGGCCGACCGCCTCGGCCGTCGTCGCCGACCTGGTGGATGTGGCGCGCGGACGGCATATGCCGGCGTTCGTGGTTCCCGCCGACAAGCTCGCGACCAAGAAGGCCTCGCCGATGGACCGCCATGTCGGGGCCTACTACATGCGCCTGATGGTGCAGGATCGGCCGGGCGTGATCGCCGCTGTGTCCGGTGCGCTCGCCAAGGAACGCATCTCGCTCGAATCGATGCTGCAACGCGGCCGCTCCGAGTCGGGCGAGGTGCCGGTGGTGCTGACCACACACGAAACCGAAGAGGCTGCGATGCAGCGCGCCCTGGCGCGCATCGCCAAGCTCGGCGCCGTCGCCGAGGAGCCGTGCGTGATCAGGATCGAGGCATTCTAGAGGGCGAAGAGAGACGCCGCGGAGGAGACGATGGCCGACATGAGAGAAGAGACCGGCAAGATGGACCGCAACCTCGCACTGGAAGCGGTGCGGGTGACCGAGGCGGCCGCCCTTGCGGCCTCCAAGCTGATGGGTCGCGGTGACGAGAAGGCGGCCGACCAGGCCGCCGTCGACGCCATGCGCACCTCGCTCAATTCGCTGAACATCGAAGGCACCGTCGTGATCGGCGAGGGCGAGCGCGACGAGGCGCCGATGCTCTATATCGGCGAGAAGGTCGGCATGGGCGGCGGACCGAAGATCGACATCGCGCTCGACCCGCTGGAAGGCACGACCATCACCGCCAAGGGCCTGCCCAATTCGCTGGCCGTCATGGCGATGGCCGAGCATGGCGGGTTCCTCAACGCGCCCGACGTCTACATGGACAAGATCGCCGTCGGCGGCGGCCTTCCCGATGGCATCGTCGATCTCGACAAGAGCGTGGCGCAGAACCTCGGCGACCTTGCCAAGGCGAAGAAGGTCGACGTCAACGATCTCGTGGTCTGCATCCTCGACCGCCCGCGCCATTCCGAACTGATCGCCAAGGTCCGCGAGGCGGGCGCGCGCATCATGCTGATCGGCGACGGCGACGTGTCGGGCGTGATCGCCACCTCGACCGGCGACTCGGGCATCGACATCTACATGGGCTCGGGCGGCGCGCCGGAAGGAGTGCTGGCGGCGGCGGCGCTGCGCGCCATTGGCGGCCAGATCCAGGGCCGCCTGCTGTTCCGCAACGACGACGAGAAGGCCCGCGCCAAGAAGTGGGGCATCACCGATCTCAACCGCAAGTACTCGATGACGGACATGGCCAAGGGCGACGTGATGTTCGCGGCCACCGGCGTTACCTCGGGTTCGATGCTGAAGGGCGTGCGCCGCTTCCACAACGGCGCCGAGACGCACTCCATCGTGATGCGTTCCAAGACCGGCACGGTGCGCTGGGTGTCCGCCCACCACAATTTCTCGATCAAGACCGGCCTGCCCAGCTGGGCGTAAGCCCGGTTCGATCGGCCGACTCCCCGGCGCGTATCCACCGCGCGCTAGGCTAAGGTGGCCGCATGTCCGAAGTTTCAAGAAACGAGCGCCCGGCCTTTCTGGGTGTCGAGCGCTCGCTGACGGGAAAGCGCTGGGCCGCGCGGCTCGGTGACGAGCGTCAGGCGCTGGCCATCGCGCAACGCCACGGGCTACCCGATGCCATCAGCCGTCTGCTGGCGGCGCGCGACGTTGGCCTCGACGCGGTCGGCGATTTCCTCGAGCCGACCTTGCGCAGGTTCCTGCCGGACCCATCGCACCTCAAGGACATGGATGCCGCGGTCGGACGCCTGGTACGCGCCGTGCAGACGGGCGAGCGCATCGTCGTGTTCGGCGACTACGACGTGGACGGCGCGACGTCGTCGGCGCTGCTGCTGCGGTTCTTCCGGGCCGTCGGCGGCAATATCGGCGTCTACATCCCGGACCGCCGCAAGGAAGGCTATGGCCCCAATGCGCCGGCGCTGCTGAAGATCCGGGAGGAGGGGGCGTCCGTCGTCGTCACGGTCGATTGCGGCATCACCGCCTTCGAGCCGCTGGCCGAAGCCAGGCGCGCCGGCCTCGACCTGATCGTGATCGACCACCACATGGCCGAGATCGCGCTGCCCGAGGCGGTGGCCGTGGTCGACCCCAACCGTCTGGACGACGAGAGCCCGCACAAGCATCTGGCCGCCGTCGGCGTCGCATTCCTCCTCATCGTCGGCGTCAATCGCGCGCTGCGCGAGGCGGGCTGGTACGGCGCGTCGCGGCCGGAGCCCGACCTGCGCCAATGGCTCGACCTCGTGGCGCTGGGTACGGTCTGCGACGTCGTCCCCTTGCTCGGCGTCAATCGCGCGCTCGTACGGGCGGGCCTGCAGGTGATGGCGCAACGGCGCAACGCCGGGCTTTCGGCGCTGGCCGACGTGGCGCGCCTCAGGGAGGCGCCGGAGGCCTATCACCTGGGGTTCCTGCTGGGACCGCGGGTCAATGCCGGTGGCCGCGTTGGCCAGGCCGATCTCGGCGCGCGCCTGCTCTCCAGCGACGATCCCCACGAGGTCGGTGCGCTCGCCGTCCGGCTCGACGAGTTCAACGCCGAGCGCCGCGCCATCGAGCGCGAGGTCCTCGACCAGGCGATCACGCGAATCGAAGGCCTGTACGGGCCGAACGCCAAGGACCTGCCGTCGGCGCTGCTGGTCGAGAGTGAAGGCTGGCATGTCGGCGTGATCGGCATCGTGGCCAGCCGCCTGGTCGAGCGCTACGGCCGGCCGGCCTTCGTGGTCGGCATGGATGGCGCGCTGGGCAAGGGCTCGGGCCGCTCGGTGCGTGGCGTCGATCTCGGCGCCGCCGTGATCGCGGCCCGGCAGGCCGGACTGCTGGTCAATGGCGGCGGCCATGCCATGGCGGCAGGCCTCACCGTGACGCGCGAGTCGCTGCCTGAATTGACGCGCTTCCTCGACGAGCGGATCGCGCCCCAGCTCGGTGCCGCGCCGCCGGTCCGCGAACTGGGGATCGACGCCGCCCTGGCGCCGGCCGCCGCCACGGCGGAGCTGGTGTCGATGATCGAGCGCGCCGGCCCCTTCGGGGCAGGCAATGCGCAACCGCGCTTCGCTCTCACTGGCGTCCGCGTGAGCTATGCCCAGCCGGTGGGCGAGGGGCATGTCCGCTGCACGCTGCAAGGCGCCGAGCGCGGCCGGGTCGACGCGATCGCCTTCCGGGCCAACCAGAGCGCGCTGGGACCGGCCCTGATGGATCCCGCGCGGCCCGTGCTGCATGTCGCCGGATCGCTGAAAATCGACCGTTTCGGCGGCCGCGAAACGGTCCGCCTGCAGATCGACGACGCCGCCGCCACCGCAGGCTCTGTGCTCGCTTGATTTCCGGCGTTCAAGCCGGTATCTCACCCGCTCTTCGGCTTCGTTCCCTTCGTCTAGAGGCCTAGGACACTGCCCTTTCACGGCGGCGACACGGGTTCGAATCCCGTAGGGAACGCCAAGTCTGCGCCACGGCATGCCTGTAGGACAAAATCTGTTCGGTTCTGTCCTTTGGTACCCTGATGCGGCGACTTGATAGTTCTCCCGCAGCTTGACCTCAGCCCGACAAGGTAATGGTCAACATGATGGCGCCGGGTGCCCCCGAAGCGGGCTACTTTCACCTAAATGCGCGATGCACCAGGAGGAGACATTCAATGTCGGAGACTCATAAAAAGGTCCTGGAAAAGGCCAACGCAGCAATCGTCGCCGGCAACTACGAAGAATTCCTGACGTTCTGCACCGAGGATACGGAATGGACTTTCGTGGGTGACAGGACACTGAATGGGAAGGAAGCCGTTCGTCAATGGATGGCGACCGCGTATAGAGAGCCACCCATATTCAACGTCGCCCGCATGATCGCCGAGGGTGACTTCGTCGCGGCACTCGGCGAGATCACCTTGAAGGACAATGACGGGAAAACCGCACAACATGCGTATTGTGACGTGTGGCGGTTCCGCGACGGCAGAATGGCCGAGCTGCGTGCCTTTGTCCTTGAGACCGGCTCAGCCAGGGCGCTCGCGGAGCCTGCCTGACTGGCCGCGCCTCTCAATAAGCCTGCATGATTCCCAGACCGGCCCTGCTTCATGGGTTGGGGTCACGGAATGACGGATCGGCGGGCCGGCGCTCGTTCGGGGTGTCCGGGAGCCCGAGCACCATAGGTCACGAGCGCAGAGCCGCTCTCGTGTAGCGGGCGATCATGCGTTGTTCGTCGGTCGGCACGACCCAGGCCGACATGGTCGATCCTTCGGCACTGATGCGGCCCTCGCCGGTGGCGTTGAGACCCGGATCGAGCGTCAAGCCCAGCCAGCGGCACCCGGCGGCGATCTCGGCGCGTGTCGCTGGATCGTGCTCGCCAATCCCGGCGGTGAAGACGATGCCGTCGACGCCGCCCAGGGCGGCCGCCAGGGAGCCGATCTCGCGGACGATGCGGTAGACGAACAGGTCGATGGCCTCGCGGGCCTCCGGCGCGGCCGAGGCACGGAGCGTGCGCATGTCGGAGGAGATGCCCGACACGCCCAGCAGGCCGGACTTGCGGTAGAGCAGATCCTCGATGGCCTTCGCGTCGTAGCCGCGTTCCTCCAGCAGGTACAGGAGTACGCCCGGATCGAGTGCGCCGGTGCGGGTCCCCATCATCAGCCCGTCGACCGCCGTGAAGCCCATGGTGCTGGCAACGCTCCGTCCGTTCCGGATCGCGCAAAGGCTGGCGCCGTTGCCGAGATGGCCGACGATGAGGCGGGATCCGGCCAGTGCCGGCTCCGTCTCCTGCAGGCGGCCCACGACATAGTCGTAGGACAGGCCGTGGAACCCGTAGCGCTTGACGCCTTCGGCCGTCAGCGCGCGCGGCAGGGCGAATTGCTGGGCGAGGGCCGGCTGGCTGCGATGGAAGGCCGTGTCGAAGCAGGCGATCTGCGGCAGGTGCGGGGCCGCTTCGAGGATCGCCGCGATGGGCGCGAGGTTGTGCGGCTGGTGCAGCGGCGCCAGCGGCACGAGCTTCGCGAGTTCCGTCATGGCGGCGTCGTCTATCCGGATCGGCGCGGCATAGGCGGTGCCGCCGTGGACGACCCGATGGCCGAACGCCAGCACGGGGCGCCCCGCCAGCAGCTCGCGCCCCAGCGACATGATCTCGGCGGTGGCCCCGCGATGGTCGAGCCCGTTGTCCGGCCAGTCCCGCTTGGCGACGACGGCGCCGTCCGCCGTATGCATCCGCAGGCGGGGGCGGGTGCCGAGGCCTTCGACCTGGCCGTGGAAGAGTTCCGTGCCATCTTCGTGAGCGTCGTAGATCGCGAACTTGATGCTCGAGGAGCCGGCGTTGAGGACGGCAATGCAGCCAGTCTTGTCCATGTCCCGTCCCACTCAGGCCACGATGTTGGTGCCGCCGTCGACATAGACGGTGCCGCCGGTCACGCGGTGCGCGAAGGGCGTGGCGAGATAGGCGCATGTGTAGCCCACGTCCATGATGTCCACGAGTTCGCCCAGCGGCGCCTTGCGGGCCGCTTCGTTGAGCAGCAGCTCGAAATCCTTGAGACCGGACGCGGCGCGGGTCTTCAGGGGGCCGGGCGAGATCGCATGGACGCGGATGCGCTGCGGGCCCAGCTCATAGGCGAGGTAGCGGCAGGAGGCTTCGAGAGCGGCCTTCACCGGCCCCATGACGTTGTAGTTCGGCACGACCCGGTTGGCGCCGTAGTAGCTCATCGCGAACATCGTGCCGCCGTCCTTCATGAGCGGGACGGCCAGGCGCGCCATGCGGACGAACGAGTGGCAGGAGATGTCCATGGCCTTGGCGAAACCCTCCGCCGAACAGTCGAGCAGGCCGCCCTGCAGGTCGGCCATCGGGGCGAAGGCGATCGAATGCACCAGGATGTCGAGCTGGCCCCATTTCCGTTCGATCTGCTCGAACAGGGCTTCGAGCTGGCCGGGTTCGGCGACGTTCAGGGCGCCCGTGATCGGCGCCTCGAGTTCGCGGGCGAGGGGCTCGACATGGGGGCGCGCCTTTTCGTTGAGCCAGGTGACGGCGATATCGGCGCCGGCTTCACGGAAGGCCCTGGCACAACCGTAGGCGATGGATTGGTCGTTGGCGATGCCGACGACCAGGGCCTTCTTGCTGGCGAGGATGGGGCGGGTCTGTTCGTTCATGGGTCCTCAGGGGATTGCGGTTGCCGCGTTCGCTCGCCGTGCCGCCGCGACCAGGCAGGCCACGGCGCAGGAGGCCAGGCGCGTCGTGACGGAGTCGGCGCGGCTCGTCAGGATGATCGGCACGCGAGCGCCGAGGACAATGCCCGCTGCATCGGCGCCGGCCAGGAAGGTGAGGCTCTTGGCCAGCATGTTGCCGGCCTCGAGGTCGGGTACGATCAGCACGTCGGCCCGGCCTGCCACGGGCGAGACGATGTTCTTGATGGCGGCTGCCTCGACGTTAATCGCGTTGTCGAGCGCCAGCGGCCCGTCGAGGATTCCCCCCTTGATCTGGCCACGCTCGGCCATCTTGCACAGCGCCGCGGCATCGATCGTCGAGGCGACCTTGGCGTTGACCGTCTCCATCGCGCTCAGGATCGCGACGCGCGGTTCGGCGATGTCGAGCGCCTGGGCGAGATCAATGGCGTTCTGGACGATGTCGACCTTGTCATCGAGCGTCGGCGCGATGTTCACGGCGGCGTCGGAGATGATGAGCGCCTGGTCGTGGCCGGGTACGTCCATGACGAAGCAATGGCTGATGCGGCGCGCGGTCCGGATGCCATCCGTCCGCGAGACGACGGCGCCCATCAGTTCGTCGGTATGCAGGCTGCCCTTCATGAGCGCCTCGGCACGCCCGCAGCGCACGAGCTCGACCGCCTTGGCGGCGGAATCGTGACTGTGGCTCGAGTCCACGATCTCGAAAGCGCCGATATCGAGGGAGGCCTTGCGCGCGACATCGAGGATGCGCGCTGAAGGTCCGACGAGAATTGGCTTCAGGAGACCACTGCTCGCGGCCAGCACGGCGCTCTCGAGAGAAACCGCATCGCAGGGATGGACGATGGCGGTGACCATCGGTGGATGCCGGCGTGCGACGGCGATCAGCCGGTCGTATTTGTCATGCGGCCGTGCCGTCGGTGCTGTCACGTCAAATCCTCTCTTGAAGTCCGCGCTAAGGCCGAGTTTCTGCGAAAAGCTGGCGGAGGCGGGCGGTTCGCTCGGTCCCTTCCGGCGACAGGTCGCCGGACGCCCCGAGCACTTCCTCGACGACCTGCCATCCTTGCGACCGCTGGTCCGGATCGTCGGGCAGGAGGAGGGGAATGGCCCGAGCCGCTCGCTCCTCGTCGAGATGCAACAGCAAGTACTGTTCGCGAAACAGCGTCTTCAGCTCGCCGAAGCTGAGGCGGCGGTTCGCGGGCTGCATGCGGCGCACGGCCTGCAGCACCGTGAAGCCGCGTTCGTCGACGCTCCGTTGCGGCCGGCGCACATACATGATGGAGCGGATTACGGCCTCGACCAGACCGCCGACCTCGAACTTCTTGTCCAGCTCCGCACGCCAGGCCACGGCGATGGCCTCCTGGGCGCGGTCCGGATGCTTTGGCGCCGGTGTCTCTTCGGCTGCGAGCCCGACCATCGCCTGGAGGGCGGGCGAGCCGTAGGTCCCGAGGAACATCGCTTCCGTCATGGCATCGCGGGCCAGTCGGTAGCTGTCCCAGCAAGTCGAGATCCAGGTGGCTGCGACCTTCTCCATGGTAAGCAGGGGATTGTCCGGCGAGACGGGTTTGCGGTCGGCGCGTATGGAATCGGCCAGCGGCTTGACCGGCGCCATGAACGGATTGCCATCCGAGAAAGCGGCGAACCGCATCCGGTGCGGATGAGTCTCGCGCAGGAGATCGGCCGACTGCTCGCTGGCCATCGCCCGGACGGCCGGCTGGGCGAAGGTCCGGTACAGGCCGGTGCCGATCTCGGAAACCCGCGCCGCGGTGGCGAACCGCCGCTGGTCCTCGTCGCTGTTCGCGCCCAGGGCCCGGATGTCGTCGAGCGTGCGCGCTTCCAGCCGGAAGAGGTGCTTGCCGCTGATCAGGCCGGGATTGGCCGTCTTCTCGTCGATCTCGGTGATGACCGCCTCGTAGAGGCCAGGCGGCAGCAGGTCGATCATCTCCATGCAGGAGGCGAACTCGGCATGCTCCCGGGTTGCCACCTTGCTCGACACGAAAATGCCGAGATGGCCGATCGTCTGGTGCAGCGTGTAGACGATGGTCTGACCGTTGGCGACGATCTCGTCTTCGTGATCGTAGAGGTCGGTGATCCAGCCCAGCGCCTGCTGGGGCGGCGTGATGTTGTCGCCCCAGGAACACAGCACGATGATCGGCGAGCGGATGTTGCGCAGGTCGACGCGGGTTCCATCGGCCGTGAGGATGTCTCCCGAGGTGAGCTTGTTGCCGACGAAGAGGTTGTCGGCGATCCATTGCATCTCGCCGGCGTTCAGGGTCACGGGGCTTCCCCACCAGGTCTCGAAGTCGAGGAAGCGCGCCGCTTCGGTGTCGGCCTTCGCATAGAGATTGTAGGGCTTCTCCCAGTAGGTGTTCGCCGGGTTGAGCGACTCGAAATTGGCGACGAGGTTCGCCCCGTCGAACGTGCCGTTGCCGAGGTCGCCGGCGAGGGCGGTGAGCCATGTGCCGCCCAGCGTGCCGCCGAGATACCGCATCGGATTGCGACCCCGGACTCCCGCCCAGTAGGAAAGCGGCGAGCCCGCCAGCAGGATGGGGCCGAACAGATCGGGACGGATGGCGGCGGTCATCATGATCTGCCAGCCCGCCTGGCAGTTGCCGACCACCACTGGCTTGCTCTCCGCTTCGGGATGGCGCGCGGCGACGGCTTCGAGGAACGCGGCCTCGGCGACGCAGACATCGGCGATCGTTTGCCCCGGCATGGGCTTGGGCAGGAACCCCACGAAGTAGCAGGCGTGGCCCGCGGCGAGGGCTACGCCGATCTCGCTCTCCTGTTTCATGCCGCCGATGCCGGGTCCGTGTCCCGCGCGCGGGTCGACGACCACGTAGGGCGGCTTGGCCGGGTCGATGACCGTACCCTCGGGTGGCTTCACGCTGACGAGAACGTAGTTCACCGGGCGGGGGAGGGTGCGTCCGTCCAGCACCACGTCGAAGGCGAAACCCAGCACGTGCGGCGCATCCTCGGCCGCGCGTGCGACGAAGGTGTTGCCGCGCTCCCGCAGCACGTCGAGCGTCAGGATCGACCTCTGCCAGGCGTCGATCCAGTATTCTTGGAAGAAGTTGAGGCTGGCTCGGTCTGCCATGACGGCGCTCCCCGGGTTCCGGAAGATCTGCCCCTCATCCCCTTTACGCTGCACTGCGTCATTGACCTTAATCAAGTGAACAGGGGATGTCGCACTCAGGCCAAAGTGAATGCGCGTCACACGCAGCGGAAACGGACGTAATAATTGATCTCGTCGGCCATGCGCTCGCTGACGATCTGCGGGTTGAGGCTCCGGACCTTGCAGACCTCGCGGGTGACTCGGGTTGCGGCTTCCTCGCCGCGGGCACGCTCGCTCGCCGGATCGGGATCAATGACGATGGCGTCGCGCACGATCAGCAGGTCGAATTCGTTCGGCGTGCCGGTGGGCGAGAGGTTGGCCTTCATGCGCTTGCCGGCCACGTTGAGAGTACGCGACGACGTGCCTTCGATCGTTTGCTGGTCGTGACACGCCGCCATCGCGACGGCGGCCAGGGTCGTGATAATAGACAGGGCAAGGCGCTGCGGGTTCATCATGTTCCTCTATGAAAGAATATGACGCCTGTCCTTTGGCGTCCCGTTGATCAATGTCAATGCGTCGGCGGCTGGGCTGTACACGATGCCACCAAAGGGGAGGGGACAGCTTGAAGCGAAATTCCTGCAGCCGACGGGAGTTGCTCCTCCTGTCGCTGGCGGCAGCAACGGTGGCGGCGTCACCCGGCCTGGCGCAGGCGCCTGCCTCCACGCCAACTCCCGCATCTGCGACACCCGAGAAGAAGCTCTTCTCGCCGGCCGAGCTCGACCAGATCCTGGCGCCGATCGCGCTCTACGATGACGCGCTGCTGTCACAGGTGCTGATGGCCGCGACCTATCCACTGGAAATCGTCGAGGCTGCGCGCTGGCAGCAGGCCAACCCCGGCCCGACGGGCGATGCCGCCGTGGCTGCCGTGGCCGACAAGACTTGGGACGTCAGCGTGAAGTCGCTGGTCGCATTCCCGTCCGTCCTGAAGCAGATGAACGAGCATCTCGACTGGACGCAGAAGCTGGGCGACGCGCTGCTCGGCCAGCAGGCCGATGTCGCGGCCTCGATCCAGCGGCTTCGTGCCAAGGCCGCCGCGGCGGGCACGTTGAAGACCGGCGCCGGCCCGCAATACACGGTGTCGACCGAGACGCAGGGCAGCGAGACTGTCTATGCCATCGCGCAGTCCAACCCCCAGGTCGTCTATGTCCCGAGCTACGATCCCAACACCGCCTACGGCGCCTGGTCTCAGCCGGCCTATCCGCCGACCTACTGGCCGCTGGGCGGCGCGCTGCTGCGCGGCTTGGTGTGGGGCGCCGGTATAGCGGCGGCGGGCGCCCTGTTCGGCGGCTGGCGCTGGGGCTACGGCAGCGGCGGCTGGGGCAACAGCTACACGACGGTGAACGTCAATCGCGCCGTGAACATCGACCGCAACTTCAATCGCAACAACATCGGTGCCGGCGACCGCTGGCAGCACCAGGTGGATCACCGGCGCGGCGTCGCCTATCGCGATCCGGCGACGCGGCAACAGTTCGGCCAGAACCGGCCAGGTGCGGAGCAACGCGAACAGTTCCGAGGACAGGTCCAGCGTCCCGCCCAAACGCCGGCGGGCGGTGCCGGGGCCAACCGCCCGGGCGCTGGTGGCGCGCAGCGTCCTGCGCAGCGTCCCGGTGTCGGGGCCGGTGCCGGGGCCGGGCAGCGCCCCGGTGGCAGCGGCGGTGGTGCCCTGGGCGGCGTCAATCGTGGCGGCGCGGTGAATCGCGAAGCCCAGCGCGGCCGCGCACAGCAGCAGCGCAGCGGCGGAGGCTCGCGTCCCAGCGGTGGAGGCGGCGGACGTCCGAGCGGCGGCGGTGGAGGTCGCCCGAGCGGCGGCGGGGGTGGCGGACGTCCTAGCGGCGGTGGCGGCGGCGGACAGCGGGGCGGCGGCGGTGGAGGTCGGCGATGACGAGATGGGTTTCCCGGTTCCTGGCCGCGCTCGGTCTGTATGCAGGCCTGCTCGGCGCATCCTTCGCCCAGGCACCGGCGCCGCAGCTGAAGAGCTTCCCGACGCCCGAGGCAGCGGCCGACGCCCTCACCGACGCCATCCGCATGCAGGACGACAAGGCCATCACGGCAATTCTCGGCGTCGATTGGCACGCGCTGATCCCTGGCAGCGACTGGCAGGACGACGAGCTGCGGGTCAATTTCCTGAAGGCCTGGGACGAGAACCACAAGATCATCCAGGAGACGCCCGACAAGGCGCTGGTCGGGGCCGGCACGACGGGCTGGATCTCGCCCATCCCGATCGTGAAGCAGGGCGACGCATGGCGCTACGACGTCGAGGCCGGCCGCCTGGAGTTGGCGGCGCGCGTCATCGGCCGCAACGAGTTCGCCGTCATCCAGACCCTGCTGGCGATCGTTGACGCGCAGCGCGATTACGCGGCGCTCGACCCGATGAAGATCGGCGTGCCGGTCTATGCGCGCCGCCTCGTGAGTTCGCCAGGCCGGAAGAACGGGCTCTACTGGGAGACGAAGCCGGGCGAGCCGCCGAGCCCGCTGGGTCCGCTGCTCGCCAAGGCTCAGTTGGGCGATGTCGAGCGCGACGGCTACAACGGCTATCGTTTTCGACTGCTCTACAGTCAGGGTCCCGATGCGCCGGGCGGAGCGCGCGATTACCTCATCCGCGACCGCATGATGGGCGGCTTCGCCGTCATCGCGTGGCCCGTGCGCTACGGCGAGACCGGCGTCATGACCTTCATGATCAGCAACGACAGTGACGTCTACGAAAAGGACCTGGGGGAGGAGACGACACAGCGGGCTGGGGCGATCACCGTCTTCAATCCAGACAGCAGCTGGGGCAAGGCCGACATGACGCCACCTTGATTTAAGTCAAGACGGCGCGCGGCCGGGCCGCTCACAATGGTCATTGCAAGGGGAGGCGTCGTGATGCGTACCATCTTTCTGTTTATTGCCGTGGCAGGCCTGACTTGCGGCTGCGACCAGTTCGAAAGCATGTCGCCCGGCCAAAAGGGCGCAGTAACCGGAGCGGCCCTGGGCACCGGCATCGGCATGGTCTCCGGCGGCAGCTTCGGACAGGTCGTGGGCGCCGGCCTGATCGGCGGTGCGGTCGGCTATATCGGTGGCACGGCCATCGGCAACAAGAACTGAGCCTGGAGGACGCCGCATGACAAGCAGGACGCTTGCCGTACTGACCGCGCTCGGCATTCTGACCGCCGGTGCTTCGACCGTAGACGCCCAGACCGCGACCCTGACCTTCGACAGGGCGGCTTATGTGACCTGCCGGGAAGCCCATATCCTGCCGCCGGACCAGCGCGTCGCCCTGACCGTCTTCCTGGCGGAACATGCTGCCCGGCATCGCGGTGTCACGATCCCCGACGGTGAACGGGGCGCCCAGCTTGCGCACCTGGTACGCGGCGGCTGCACGCTTTCACCCGACGCCTATCTGTTCACGGTGATCGATCGGGCGGTCGCAGTAGAGGCGAGCCGGCTGCCGAAGCGCTGACGGCCGGGTCGGGCCAACCATGAAGACGGTACGCCGCGTGCTGGCCGAGGCGCCGCTGTCGTGGCTGCTGTTGGCCGTGCCGGTGGCTGCCGGGATGCATCATGCGCGACCCGACGCGCCACTCCTGGTCTTCGTGCTGGCCTGCGTCGCCATCGTTCCGCTGGCCGGCCTGCTGGGCGTGGCGACGGAGAAGCTGGCGGCGCGCCTCGGCGAGGGGATCGGCGGCTTGCTCAACGCCACCCTGGGTAATGCCGCCGAGCTGATCATCGCCCTGGTGGCGCTGCGTGCCGGCATGCTGGATGTCGTCAAGGCGTCGCTCACCGGCTCGATCATCGGCAATCTGCTGCTGGTGTTGGGAGTGGCATTCCTGGCGGGTGGCCTGCGCTACAAGATCCAGAGCTTCGCCACCATCGGTGTGCGCACGCAGATCGGCATGATGGCGCTGGCCGCCATCGCGATCCTGGTGCCGTCGGTCTTCGCCGCCACGGGTTCGAGCGAAATGGCGAGCCGCTCTGTAGCGTTCAGCGTCGTGGTCTCGGCGGTGCTGCTGGTCGTGTATGTGCTCAGCCTCCTGTTCCTTCTGCGCACCCATGCCGATCTCTTCCGAGGCGAGGAGCGGGCCGGCGATGAGGAGCCTCACGGAACGACCTGGCCCGTCTCCCTGACGGTCGGCGTCATGGCCGCCGTCACGCTGCTGATCGTCTGGATGAGCGAGATCCTGGTCGGCACTGTCGAGCATGCCTCCGCGGCCCTGGGCCTCTCCAACTTGTTCGTCGGTGTCGTGGTGGTGGCGGTGGTCGGCAACGCGGCCGAACACAGCACCGCGGTGCTGGTTGCCATGCGCAACCGCATGGAGATGGCGATCGGCATCGCCATCGGCAGCAGCACACAGATCGCCCTGTTCGTGGCGCCGCTGCTGGTGCTGCTCAGCCTCGTCGTGGCACCGGAGCCGCTCACCCTGGCCTTCTCTGGCGTCGAAGTGTTTCTGGTCCTGGCCGCCACCTTCGTCGCCTCGATCCTGATCGTGGACGGTAAATCCACCTGGTTCACCGGCGTTCAGCTCATCGCCGTCTATGTGGTCATGGCGATCACCGTGTTCGCGATCCCGGCCTAGTCGGACCATGCTGCTTCAGTTCGTCGTGGGAGCGGCCGCCTGCATCTGCAACATCGCGATCCACGCCCTGGTCATGCTGGTGCTGGTGCGCGTGGCGCAGGGCGCCGCCGGCAGCACCCGGCTGGGGCCCTCGCTTCTGCTGATCACGATCATGGTGGCGACGGTCTCGGTCCTGATGATGGCCCACGGCCTCGAGGTTCTTGTCTGGGCATTGACCTACGCGATGGTGGGCGCCGTGCCTGCGGGCGCCGACGTTCTCTACTTCGCCTTCGTGAACTATACGACGCTGGCATACGGCGACGTCCTCCCTGTCGAGCGGTGGCGGTTGATCGGGCCGACGACGGCGATGTGCGGCGTCCTGATGTTCGGCTGGTCGACCGCGGTCATCTTCGAGGTGCTGCGTCGGGCCCTTGCGGCCGTCTCGGCGCTTCCTCCGCCGAGCAGCCTGGTCCGCTGATCGGCCTTTCTGGGCGGTTCGTGGGTCCGATCGCGTTCGCCAGATGGCGATGTCATGACTGACATGTTATACGTGCACGGTGCGTAACGGTGCAATTCCCGGTCGGCCTCTCAGGTTCGCAGCGCTGCAGCCGTTCAAGATTTCGTCTCCCCTGCCGTGTGACACATGCGTCGGGCGGACGCTCAACCTTTGCGGGCCGCTGGACGATGCCCGTCTGCAGCACCTGCTCTCGCTCGGCGGGATCCGGCACTGGAAAAGGCACGAAACGCTCTTTCGCTCCGGTGATCCGGTTGGCGCCTTCTTCAAGATCCGCAAAGGTATCGTTGCGGTATCGCACACGCTCGATGATGGCCGGCGACAGATCACGGCCTTGCGTGCGCCCGGCGATTGCGTCGGCTATCTCGAACGGGACGGCCGCTATGCCTTCGAGGGGCAAGCGCTGACCGACGTAGAGGCGTGCGCGTTCGATCGGCGAAAGTTCGACGCCTTCGTCGCCGAGCATCCCGATCTCGCAGCGGCTCTCGTGGAGGCGCTATCGAGCGCGCTGAAGCAGGCCGGAATGCTCTCTCTGGTGCTCGGGCAACTGCGGTCGACGGAACGGGTGGCGCACTTCTTGGCGGAGATCAGTGCGCTCTATACCGAGCGGCACGTATCGGCCGCGCAACCGCTGACGCTGCATATCGGCCGCCATGAGATCGCCGACTATCTCGGCCTGACGATTGAGACGGTGAGCCGCTCCATCGGTAAGCTGAAAGGACGCAGCATCATAGCCGTCGTCGAAAGCGGCGAAGTCGTGATCCTCGATTTCGAACGGCTGCGCGAGGCTGGCAAGGTGGCGGGTTAGGGTCGTCGACAAGGGGGCTTCACAACCGGCCCGTCGCGATGGTTTGATATTCATCAAGGACAGGCATTGTCCGGTGGGCAAGGCTGGCTGTCCGGGTTCGCGAAACCCCTGGCCGGGGCAGGCTTGGGGGAGGACCGTGATTTAAAACCGAGGGGAGAGACCGACAATGACGTATTCATCCCGCCGCAATGCCTTGAAGCTGCTGGCCGGAGGCGCTCTCGCCGCTGGCGGCATCGCAACGCTCTCCACGACGGCCTCAGCGCAGGAGTTCGTGGTCACCAACAACTACCAGAACTTCAAGCGCGGCAAGATCGACGGGCTCCATCCCGACCGCCGCATCCTCAACATCACCTGGGAGGACATGGGCCGCATCAAGATGCGGGCCGCCGACCTCGTCACCAACTACCCGTCGTTGCGCGAAGGCATGATCGTCGATTGCAACTACTTCGACCATATCGACGTGCTGATCGCCAAGAAATCGCCGCAGACGGACGCCCAGTCCAAGGCCCTGATCGACAAGGGCGCGCAGTTGACCGGTATTCCCGGGGCGCGCGAGCCCATCCGCATGTGGAGCATGTCGGGCATGGTCACCAAGGTGACCCCGGAAAACGGCGGCCTGTGGCTCATCAATGCGTCGAACGGCAAGCCGGAAGAGCCCTCTCCCAACAGTGGCGAAGTCATTACCATGCCGCAGGTTCTGACCGCGGCCGGCAAGCAGTCCCTGGGCACCCTGAAGCCCGGCGACGTCGTCAATACCGTCTGGACGCACCAGACGGCGATCGCCGTGAAGATCATCCGCTAGGGCGACGGCGCCGGCGATGCCGGGCGTTGCAGACCATGTAGCGCCCGGCGTTTCCCGCCATGCAATGGCAAGCTCCAGCTTGACCAAAATCAAGGGCGTGGAGGTGGATCGAGGGTAGCGTGCCGCTGATGCCCACAGAGGTGCACATGCCAAAGAAGAACGGTCACGGCGCCGGTTCCGACAAGCTCAAGCGCAAGATCTACGAGAAGGAACTGCGCGAGCTGCAGGTCGAACTCTGCCGACTGCAGGACTGGATCAAGGTTTCCGGCGAGCGTGTCGTCATCGTGCTGGAAGGCCGCGATGCGGCAGGCAAGGGCGGCGCGATCAAGGCCCTGACCGAGCGTGTCAGCCCCCGCGTGTTTCGGGTCGTCGCACTGCCGGCGCCGTCCGACCGCGACAAGAGCCAGATGTACATCCAGCGGTACGTCGAGAGGTTTCCGGCCGGTGGTGAGATCGTGATCTTCGATCGCAGCTGGTACAATCGCGCTGGCGTCGAGTACGTGATGGGTTTCTGCACGCCCGAGCAGCATCAGCGCTTCCTCGACATCTGTCCGGTCTTCGAGAAATTCGTGACCGAAGGCGGCCTGCGGCTCATCAAGATCTGGCTCGAGGTCGGGCAGGAGGAGCAGGACCGCCGCTTCAGGGCGCGGATCGAAGATCCCGTGCGACAGTGGAAACTGAGCCCGATGGACATCGAGTCCTATTCGCGCTGGTACGATTACTCCCGGGCGCGCGATCTCATGTTCCGGCATACCGACACCGAGCACGCGCCCTGGCACATCGTCCATTCCGACGACAAGAAGCGCGCCCGCCTGAATGTGATCGCGCATATCCTGTCGCAGATCCCCTACAAGAAGGTCGATCGTGCCAAGGTGAAGCTGCCGTCGCGCTCCAGCAAGCGTGCCTACGATGACCGGTCGTCGATCGCGGACCGCCGCTACGTTGCGGAAAAATTCTAGGCGCAAGGCCTTCGTCCCATTCAAGGAGAGCAGAATGACCAAGCTGATGAGCGTCAGGGAACTGCACGTAAAGATGGCCGAGGCCGAAGGAGCCAAGGCTTCGGCCGCGCTGAAGGCGCGCGAGGCGGCGGAGGCCGAAAAGAAGGCGTTCATCGATCATCTTCTTGCACCGTCGGGACTGACCGACGAGCAGGTGAGCGAGAAGGCCTCGATCATCATCGAGCGCGCGATGGCAAACGGCCTGACATCCGTCCAGGTGCTCCGTTTTCCGAACCACATCTGCACCGACGGCGGCCGGGCGATCAATCAGGTCGAGGAAGGGTGGGAGAGGACCCTTACCGGCATTCCCAAGGAGATCTACGAGTACTGGAAGCGCCGGCTGCGGCCGCTCGGCTACCATATCCGATACCACATCGTCGACTATCCGGGTGGCATGCCCGGCGACGTGGCGATCACCCTGAGCTGGGGCTGATCGTCCGGGAGATGAATCACATGCAATCGCGCAGGATCTTCATGGCGGCGTTCCTGACGCTGCTGAGTCCGGCCAGTCGTGCCCAGTCCGCTGCAGCGACCTTCGTCGGAACGTGGAAAGGCGACGTTCCCGGAATTGGCGAGGCGACCCTCATCATCAGCGCAGTCGGAGGCGATGGCCGCGTCGAGGGCCGGATGGAATTTGCCCTCCAGGGCTTCGTATCCACGTTCGCCGACAAAGCCGATTCGGTGAAGCGCACGAGCCAGGGCACCGTAGCCGAGGGCACGCTCACCATCGAGGCGGCACTGGGGGGACGATACGTCCTGCGCCGTACCGGCGAAGGTCTGAGCGGCAGATATATCCGCGGCACAACTCTGGACGTCCCGGTGACGTAGCGAAAATCCTGACGCTATTGGCGTGTGTAGGAATCTGAGCCGGTTCGTATCGTCGGGGCACCGTACTCGTCGAAGGTCACGGCCCATTCGACGCCGATGCGGCCTGCATTGAAGTAGCCCGTCCAGGACGTGATCGAATTGCAATCGACAGACGCATTCTTCCAGAGAACTGTGTAGGAAATGCGTTGACCGTCCATCCAGCCGACGATGGGGAAGGCGACGCCGGCGCATTTGTAGCCGGGCGTGCTGCTGGAATAGGTCCCGGTAACGCTCCCATCCGCTCCAATCGACTGAATGACCAACGTCGAGCCGTGATCGTTGACCCAGGTTCCGGTTACGGGAGGCGACTGGGCGCTTGCCGGTTGCGCCACGGCGCAAAAGACTGCCAGTGAGAGGCCGAGGATCGACGCGAGAGGCTGGCTCATTTATGGTCCGTTGGATAGTTGCAGGGCTCCAATGCGCCCCAAGTCGTTCCGTCTTTCCAGTGAAAACTAGCCGCGCCAATGTCCAGTTCATGTCAATCCCGCGATAACCGATCCGTGCAGGGACGAACATGACGGGCATCCTTCACAATCGCTGGATTCAGCTCCTGGCCGGCATCGTCTGCATGGTGATGATCTCCAGCCTGCAGCATGGCTGGACGCTGTTCGTGCATCCGATCAACGCCAAGTACGAGTGGGGCCGCGCCGCCATTCAGATCGCCTTCACGATCTTCATCCTGAGTGAGACCTGGCTGGTGCCGTTCGAGGGCTGGTTCGTCGACAAGTTCGGTCCCTTGCCGGTCGCGCTCGCAGGGGGTGCGCTGGTCGCCATCGCCTGGAGCCTGAACTCGGTCGCCGATTCGCTGCCGCTGCTCTATCTCGGCGCAGCGCTGGGCGGCATCGGCGCGGGCTGCGTCTATGGCACCTGTCTCGGCAACGCACTCAAGTGGTTTCCCGACCGCCGCGGCCTGGCCGCCGGCCTGACGGTCGCTGGCTATGGAATCGGCTCGGCGCTTACCATCGTCCCGATCCATAGCACGATCGACCATCACGGCTATGAGGCGGCGTTCCTCTGGTTCGGCCTGGGCCAGGGCGTGCTTGTTTGCCTCGCGGCGCTGGCGCTGCGCAAGCCGGAGGCCGAGACCCTCGCGATCCCGGAGCGCTTGCCGCATGCATTGCACGACCACAGGCCGGGCGAGGTGCTGCGGTCGCCACTCTTCTGGCTGCTCTTCGTGATGTCGCTGCTGGTGACGGCGGCGGGGCTGACCTTCACGGCCAATCTCGCCGGCATCGCCCGCAACTTCGGGGTGGCCGACGTGCCGGTCAGCATGCTGGGCCTGACCCTGCCGGCCCTGACCTTCGCCCTGACCTTCGACCGGGTCACCAACGGCATCGCGCGGCCGCTGTGCGGTTGGCTCTCCGACTATATCGGCCGCGAGAACACGATGTTCTTCGCCTTCACCATGGGAGCCCTGAGCATCCTGGCCTTTGCGAGGTGGGGCGACGAACCGGTGATGTTCGTGCTGCTGGTCAGCCTGGTCTTCTTCGCCTGGGGTGAGGTCGCGAGCCTGTTTCCCGCGACCTGCACCGACTATTTCGGCTCGGGCTATGCCACGACCAACGCGGGCATGCTGCATACGGCGAAGGGCTTCGCCGCCATGCTGGTCCCGCTGTCGGATACGCTGGTACGGGCGACCGGGGACTGGCAGATCGTCTTCGCGCTGGCCGTCGGTGCGAACGCCGTCGCCGCTGTACTCGGCATTGCCGTGTTGCGACCGATGCGGGCGGCATGGCTGCGGCGCGAATAGCGACTACTCGGGCTTCAGCAGGCCGCTCTTCTGCAACTCCTCGATCGCCGCGTCTTCCTTTTGCAGGAAGCTGGTGAGCTGCTGCGGAGTGAGCGCTTCGGTCTCGGCGCCGAGGTCGTTCAGCTTCCCCTTCACGGCAGGATCGGCCAGGGCGTCCGCCACGGCCCCGTTCAGCTTGTTCACGATATCGGATGGCGTGCCGGCAGGCGCCATGAGGACGATCGGCGTGGTGCTGGCGAAGCCCTTGACGCCGGCTTCCTGCAGGGTCGGAACGTCGGGTAGCTGGCCGGCGCGGCGCGCGGTCGTCACGACGATGGCGCGCAGACGGCCGCCACGGATATGGCCGATCGAGGCTGGAACCTGGTCGATCACCGCATCGATCTGGCCGGCGAGAAGATCGTTCAGCGCCAAGCCGTTGCTCTTGTAGGGGATGATGTTGAAGCGCACGTCGAGCGCCTTCTGCATCTGCAGCAGGGCGAGGTGGTTGGTGCTGCCGTTGCCCGGATGCCCGATCGTGAGCTTGCCGGGATTGGCACGCAGCCAGGCGAGCATGGAAGGCCAGTCGTGGAACGGACCATTGGCGTTGACCACGATGTCCATCGGCGAGGTACTCAGCAGGGCGACTGGCGCAAAGCTTGCCAGAGTGTAGGGCGGCTTGCCGCCGGTCATGCGGGGACTCACGAGGAACGTGCCGGTCGACCCCAGAACCAGCGAATAGCCGTCGGGCGGCGACTTCGCGACGGCCTCGGCGCCGATCGCGCCGCCGGCCCCGCCGCGATTCTCGACGATCACCTGCTGGCCCAGCTGTTTGCCTAGCGCCTCGGAGAAGAGGCGTCCCGTGAGGTCGGCATTGCCGCCAGGCGCGAACGGGACCACGAGACGGATCGGCTTGTCCGGATAGCCGGCCTGAGCGAAGGCATGGCCGGCAGGCAAGGCTGCCAGCAGAGCTGCGATCGTGGTGCGTCGCGTGACCGACTTCATGTCGTGTAACCTCCCGTTACCGTTTAATGTTGCCGTATGATAACCGAGGGCAGGTTGGGCGCACGCGCCGTCATCGTCGGAGCGGGCATTGCCGGCCTCGCGGCTGCGGCGGCACTCGCATCGTTCTTCGAGGCGATCGAAGTCTTGGACAAGGATGCGCTTCCAGACACGCCGCGTCCGCGAAAGGGTGTTCCGCAGGATCTGCAGGTGCACACCCTGTTGAAGGGCGGCGAACTTGCCATCGAGAGCTTGCTGCCTGGTACGCGTGCGGCCTTGCGGGCGGCGGGTGCGACGGAGGTGCGTCAGACCGAAGACGTCTCGATCTGGGAGCGGGATGCCTGGCATGCGACGCGCGATCTCGGTCACAGCCAATTGATGATGAGCCGGCCAGCTTTCGAGCAGGTGCTGCGCCGGCAGGTGCTGCAGCTGGGCAATATCGTGATCCGCGATCGCACGGCGGTCGATGCACTGCCCGACAATGCCGACATGACCGTGATCGCAACGGGGCGAGGCGACACGCTCCTGGCTGGTATTGAGCTACCCGAGACGGTGCTCGGCATCGAGGTGAGCTACAGCTCTGCCCGTTTCGCCAAGCCGGCGCGATTTCGCGGTGAGGGCAGGTTCATCGCCTGCATTCCGCAGCCGCCGGACGACCACTACGGGCTCGTCTGCCCGGTCGAGAACGACGAGTGGCTGATCACGCTGTGCAGCCGCTTCGACGACAGGGTGCCGGACGATCTCGACGGATTCTGGGCCTATGCCGAGGCGCTGCCGGTGCCCGATATCGCCGATCGTCTGCGCAAGGCCGTTCCGCTGACGCCCATACGCCGCTATCGCATCGCCGAGGCACGCTGGCGGCATTTCGAGCGCGGCGCAGCACTGCCGTCGCGCGTGCTGCCGATCGGCGACTGCATCTCGAGCTTCAATCCGACCTTCGGGCAGGGCATGTCGGTCGCTGTCGGCCATGCCGTCGCGCTGCGCGACGCGCTGGCAAATTGCCAGCATGGGCTCGACGGCGTTGTGCCGGCCTACCTGCCACGGGCGGCAGAGGTCAGCCGGCAGGCCTGGTCCCTCGCGGCCCTGGTCGACCTCGAATATCCGCGCACGAAAGGCGAGCGGCCGCCGAACTTCGACAAGATTGTACAGGGTACCGAGGCGATGCGGCGGGCGGCGGCGTTGCATCCCGAGGTGCAGCTCCTGCGCTTTGAGATCGGCAATCTTATGAAGCCCGATTCCGCTGCGCGCAGCGGACCGGCGGCCCGTCTGGTCGCGCGCGAGATGGCTCGCGCGGGAGGACGATCCCGTGGGCGGTGAGGCGCCCCCCGATCTCGATGGGCTGCGGCGGGAGATGTGGACGCGGCAGAGGCAGGCGAGGGTGGCGGTGCGGATCTATAACCGCGGCTCGTGGATCCGCTTCACCCTGGTGTTCATTCCGGTACCCCTGGTCGTCGTGACCTTCCGGCTCTACCTGGAGGCCTGGCACTACTACATCCTGGGCGGCGCCTTCATCTTCTTTGCGGGCCTGCTCTATGTGCTCGACGACCGCGCGGCGACGCGGCGCGAAGCGGCACTCAAGGCCGCGAAGGCGGCACGGGCGACGTATCAGGAAGCGCGGTCAAGCAATGGAGCGCGCCACTCCAGTGGCGCTCAAGTTTTGTCAAACGGCAAGGTATGAGCGCAACTGGAGTTGCGCGCTCCGATGAGACTGCCGTCGATTCTAAACACGATGTACGCCGTGCAGCGGCATTTATCGACTTCGTGCAGCTCGACCGTGTTGCCGCACGGATTGTTGAGGAGGAACTGAAGCGAGTCAGGGCTGGTCATCCTCGTTTCCCTTCCCTTGTCCTCTGGCGCTATCTTCTTGCGCGTCGGCCAATCAGCAGGATCAGCGGGATCGCCATCGCCGAGGCGGTCGTATAGAGGCCGAAGGCGTTGATGTAGCCGATCATCGCCGCCTGCCGGTTGATTTCCTTCGATAGTTTCGCGAGGCCCGACACGGTCTCGTAGTCCCAGCCGCCGGTCACCCATGGATACGCCAGCGCCTTGTTGTAGGGGTTCACCAGCTCGACCATGCGGCTGTAGTTGGTGCTGGTCGCCCGCACGATTTCGGCCACGCAGATCGAGATGAAGAAGCTGGAGCCGATGTTGCGCAGCAGGTGATAGACTGCCGTGCCCTCGGCCAGGTTGGCGCCGCTCATGTTCGAGAAGGTGACGAGGGTGAGCGGCACCCAAATGACGCCGACGGCGATGCCCTGCAGCAGGCTGTTCAGCATCAACGTGTTCATGTCGACGTTGAGGTCGATCGCCATGAGCCAGACTCCGGACAGGGTCTGTACGGTGAAGCCGGCGATCAGGCCGATGCGCGGGTCCATGCGGCCCACGAAAATGGCGAGGAAGAATCCGATGGTCGCGCCGACACCGCGGGCGGCGATGACCTCGCCGATCAGCGCATCGGGGAAGCCGGCATGCTGCTGGAGCAGCGGCGGCAGCAGCACCATCGGCGTGAAGTTCAGCATGCCGTAGATCAGCACCAGCACGAGGCCGATCGAGTAGTTCCGGTCGAGCAGGAGCTTCAGGTTGAGGAACGGCCGCTCGGCGGTGAGGCTGTGGGCGAGGAAGATCCAGAATGAGACCACGGCGATGAAGGCCTCGATCTGGATCTCGGCCGATTCGAACCAGTCGAGCCTCTGGCCGCGCGACAGGACGAGCTGCACCCCGGCGATGGCGACCGAGAGCGACAGGAAGCCCGTCCAGTCGAGCCGGGCCTGGCCGGTCGGCCGGTCGTAGGGCAGGGTGAGGCGCAGCCCGATGAACGACAGCAGGCCGACAGGCACGATCATGTAGAAGGCCCAGCGCCAGCTGTAGAGTTCGGAGAGCATGCTGCCGACGGTGGGCCCGATCACCGGGCCGATGACGACGGCCATGCCGAAGATCGAGGTGACGAGCCCCTGTTGCCGCTTGGGAAACGTGTCGAGCAGGATGGTCTGCGACAGTGGGATCACCGGGGCGCCCAGCGCGCCCTGCAGGACGCGCCATAGGATCAGGCTCTCCAGCGAATCGGCCAGCCCGCACATCAGGGTGGTGAGCGTGAAGGCCAGCACCGACCAGATCATGGTTTCGCGGCGGCCGAAGCGCGCCGACAGCCAGCCCGTCATCGGCGTGGCGACGGCGGTGGCCAGGATGTTGAAGGTCATGGCCCAGGAGATCTCGTCCTGGGTGGCCGACATGGTGCCCTGCATCTGCGGCAGCAGGGTCGAGGCGATCAGGAGGGTGGTGGCGTAGAGAGTCGAGCCCAGGACCACCATGACGAGAATCAGGATCCGCTTGCCCAGCGAGGTTTCGGTCTCGGCGGCAGGCGGGGCAGCGTCGGCGGTGGTCGCGCTTGAACTCATGGACTAGGCTAATGTAGCCTAGGCAACAATCTCGAGCGAGCACCCTTGGGCCCCGACGACGACGAATATATCGGCTACGTGCTCTCGGACGTTGCGCGCCTGATCCGCACCGTGTTCGACCGTCGCGTGCGCGACATCGGCCTGACCCGCGCCCAGTGGCTCGTCCTGACACGCCTCTATCGCCGTCCGGGCGCCAGCCAGACCGAACTCGCCGACATGCTGGAAATCGACCGCGCCAGCGCCGGCCGGATGATCGACCGCATGCAGAAGAACGGCTGGGTGGAGCGGCGTGCCGACAGCGAGGACCGCCGTATCAACCGCCTGTACCTCACGGCCGACGCCCGCCGCGCCCACAAGGAGATGTGGGCGATTGCCGAGACCACGGTCGACGATGCGCTGGCGCCGCTCTCTACTGCCGAGCGCGAGCAGTTCACCCGACTGGCGGCGCGCGTGAAGGGGCGGCTCCAGACGATGGCGGGAGCCCACGGCACATGAGTCGCCGCCCTGTCCCCGTGCTGCGGCTGGTACTGTTGTTCGCGGTACCGATGCTGGCGGCCGGCGGGGCGGGCTGGTGGTGGCTGTCGGGCGGTCGCTACGTCTCGACCGACAATGCCTACGTGAAGGCCCATATCGTCCAGATCGCGCCCGAGGTTTCCGGCCAGGTCCGGCGGGTGCTTACCCGGGACCATGCGTCCGTGCAGGCCGGTGCCCAACTGTTCACCATCGAGTCGAGGCCCTTCCGGCTGGCCCTCGACAGCGCCGAGGCGGAGCTCGATTCTGCGCGCGCCCATGTCGAGAACCTGCGCGGCATCTGGCGGGAAGCGGTGGCCGAACTGGCCGATGCCGAGGCGCGCGCCGACTATTTCCAGCGGCAGGCCCAGCGCCAGGAGGAGCTCGCGGCAAAGGGCGTGGCGTCCGCCAGCAAGCGCGACGAATCGCAGAACGACGCCCGCGCCGCGGCCGATCGCGTGGCAACGGCGCGGGAGAAACTGCGGCGCGTGTTGGCGGCGCTGAACGGCGATCCGCAGCTTGCGGTCGAGGCGCATCCGCTGGTGCGGGAGAAGACCGCGGCGCGCGAGCGGGCGGCGCTCGATCTCTCGCGCACGACGGTGCGCGCCCCCGTCGACGGAGTCGTGGTCAACATGCGCCTGCAGCAAGGCGAGCAGGTCAAGGCGGCGACGCCGCTCTTCTCGCTGGTTGTGTTGAGCCGGCCCTGGGTCGAGGCGAACTACAAGGAAACCGAGCTGACCCACGTGAAAGTGGGGCAGAAGGCGACCGTGGTGCTCGACACGTATCCGGATGTCACTTGGGAAGCGTTGGTCGAAAGCGTGAGCCCGGCGACGGGTGCGGAGTTCGCCATCCTGCCGCCGCAGAATGCCAGCGGAAACTGGGTGAAGGTCGTGCAGCGCCTGCCGGTGAAGCTACGGCTGCTGCCCCACGCCGGCGAACCGCCGCTGCGCGCCGGGATGACCGCAACGGTGAAGATCGACACCGGCCGCCAACGCGACGTCGGGAGCCTGCTTGGTGGAACGAAGGAAGCGCCGCCGCCCGCAGCAGCGCCGCACGACGTCACCGCGCAGTCGAAGTAGGTTCACCGGAGCGCGCCACTCCAGTGGCGCTCAAGATTGGTCCTTCAGGGAGGCATGAGCGCCACTGGAGTGGCGCGCTCCCTTGACTAACTTCAGCCGCACGCCAGCGAGTAGATGTGCTGGACCTCACCCGGCAGCGGCATGGCCTGCCAGGTCCTGCCGGCGTCGCGGGTGCCGAAGACCTCGCCATCGTAGCGGGCGCCGATGTAGACCTGTCCGGCGTCGGTCGGATGCAGTCCAATCGACATGATGGTGCCGTGCACCTGGACCTTGTCGAAGCGCCTCCAACTCTCACCGCCATCCTCGCTGCGGTAGAGGCCGCCATCCTTGCTGGAGGCGGCCACCGAAAGAGCCGAGTAGAGGGTGTTGGACTCCACCGGCGAGACGCGGATGTCGCGGCCGTAGGTGGTGGGCGAGAAGCGGCCCACCTCCATGTCCTTCCACGTTCGGCCCTGGTCGCTGCTGTGGAACAGGCCCATGCGCACCGCGAGCCACAGGCCGTCGGGATCGGCCGGGTTGATGGTCACCGCATGGCCGTCGAGCATGCCCTCGGCCGTCGTGTCGCTCACGATTTGGCTCTTGAGGTGCTCCTGTTCGGCGAGCTTCAGCAGGCCCGCGCTGCAATCGGTCCAGGTCTGACCGAGATCGATGCTGCGCATCACGCCGTTGATCTCGAGTGCGGCGTAGAGCTCGTCGTGGCGCCTGGGGTGCTGGACCAACCGCATCACACGCGAAGCGAAGGGGCCCGTGCAGTGCGTGTCGATGGCTGGGGTGGGGAGGGCCTGCCAGGATGCGCCGCCATCGTCGCTGCGATAGACGCCGATCGGCGAGGCGCCGGCGAACACGCGATCCGGATCGCGCGAGTCGACGAGGAAGGACCAGATTTCCCGGGCGGCATCGGGGAAGGCGGTCCGGCGGAAGGTGGCGCCGCGGTCGGTGCTGCGCCACACGCCGTCATTGGTTCCGGCGAAGACGATCTCCGGGTTCTTCGGATGGACGAAGATGGTGAAGGCTTGAACCGTCCCCAGCACATGCTGCCAGTCGCCGCCCGTGGTCGGGCGACGGAAGACGCCGACGCGGCCCTTGTGGTCGGGCTTTCCGAAATAACCAGCCACCCCGACATAGATGTTCGACCGATCCCGTCCGGCATTCATGACTTTTCCTCCGACTTTCTTAAGCCTTGCTTGGCGTCGATATTACCGCTTCCAGGGCGGCAAGTCCGTCGGTGAGCGCTGCAGGTCCGGGTTGCAGGATCAGGGGTGACTTGATCTCGTGAAGCCGGCCGTTCCTGACGGCGGGCACGGACTCGAATCCCGGCCGGGCAACCACCTTCTCCGACTTGAACTTCTTGCCGCACCAGGAGCCGATGAGGATATCGGGCGCCCGGCGGATCACTTCGTCGGGGGTGACGATCCGGTCCCTTGCCGATTTGCACGTGGCCAATTCGGGGAAGATGTCAGCGCCGCCGGCGATCTCGATCAGTTCCGAGACCCAGGCGATTCCCGAGATCATCGGCTCGTCCCATTCCTCGAAATAGACCCGGGGTCGTGTGCTCCTCGTCGCGGCGCGCTGGCGTGTGTCCTCGAGGTTTGCGGTAAGGCGGCTCGCAAGAGCTTCGCTGCGATCCTGCGCGCCGACCAACGCCCCCAGCGTGCGGATCATGTCGAGGATTTCCGCGACGGTCCTCTGATTGAAAGCGTGGACCGCGACGCCCGCCCGGATGAGCGCCGCCACGATGTCGGCCTGCAGATCGGAGAAAGTGAGAACCAGGTCGGGTCGCAAGTCGAGGATCCTGGGGATGTCGGCGGAGATGAAAGCCGAGACGCGCGGCTTCTCCCTGCGTGCCTGCGGCGGCCGGACGGTGTAGCCGGAAACGCCGACGATCCGGTCCTGCTCGCCCAGCAGGTAAAGCGTCTCGGTGGTTTCCTCGGTCAGGCAGACGATGCGTTCGGGTGGGTACATGGTACGCGGCGTTAAGGGCAGGCATCCCGTGATGGCCGGCGGCCGCCCACCACGGGACTCCCGGTTCAGTTCTTCTTCACCAGTGGACACTCGCTGTTGGCCAGGGGGCGGAATGCCTCCTCGCCGGAGATCTTGGAAAGGAGCTTGTAGTAGTCCCACGGGCCCTTCGACTCCGAGGGCTTCTTGACCTCGAAGAGATACATGTCGTGCATCTTGCGGCCGTCCTGGCGGACGTAGCTCGGCCCGAAGATGGGATCGTCCCACTTGGCGGCCTTCATGGCGGCCATCACCTTGTCGGCATCGTCCGTTCCGGTCGACTTGACCGCGTTCAGGTAGGCGAGCGTCGCCGAGTAGAAGCCGGCCTGCACGCTGGTCGGCATCTTGCCGTTGAACCTGGCGGCGAACTTCTTGGCGAAGGCGCGCGTGCGGTCGTTGAGATCCCAGTAGAACGCCTCGGTCAGGTTGAGGCCCTGTGCGCGCTCGAGGCCCAGCGAATGGATGTCCGAGATGAAGACCAGAAGGCCCGCAAGCTTCTGGCCACCCTTGACGATGCCGAACTCGGAAGCCTGCTTGATCGAGTTGATCGTGTCGCCACCGGCATTTGCGAGACCGATGATCTGCGCCTTGGAGGCCTGCGCCTGCAGCAGGAACGACGAGAAGTCGTTGGTGTTGATCGGATGCTTGACGCCGCCGACCACGGTGCCTCCGGCGGCCTTCACGACGGCGGAAACGTCGCGCTCCAGCGCATAGCCGAAGGCATAGTCAGCGGTGAGGAAGAACCAGGTCTTGCCGCCGGCCTTCACGACCGCCGAGCCGGTTCCGTTGGCGAGGGCCGCGGTGTCGTAGACCCAGTGGATCAGGTAGGGATTGCAGAGCTTGCCGGTCAGGTCCGACGAGGCGGGGTCGGGGGCGATGAAGATCCTCTTCTTGTCGCCGGCCACACGGGCGGCGGCGATCGACGAGGAGGAGGCGCCGGCGCCCATCACCATGTCGACCTTCTCGTTGTCGTACCAGCGGCCGACCGTGGTGGCTGCGACATCCGCCTTGTTCTGGATGTCGCCGGACACGAGTTCGATCTTCTGGCCGAGCACGGAGCCGCCGAAATCCTCGATCGCCATCTGGACGGCGAGCACCGCGCCCGGACCGTTGATGTCGGCATAGAGGCTCGACAGGTCGGTGGCGACGCCGAGCTTCAGGGTATTGTCGGAAAGCTGGGCGGCCGCCGGCAGCGCCCAGGCCGCAAGGCAGAATGCGGCCGTGCTGAACAGGTTACGTCTCATCGTTTCTCTCCCTAGGCTTTGTTATTGAGCGAAGCCTATCAAGGTGCCGGCATTCTGCAAGGCGGAGGGGACTTCCCATGATCGAGAAAATTCTGGACATCCCGACCAGGGACGGGGCGATGGAAACCTTCATCTGCCATCCGGAGAGGGGTGGGCCCTACCCGCCGGTCCTCTTCCTGATGGACGCTCCCGGTATCCGCGAGGAGCTCTATGACATGGCGCGCCGGCTGGCGACGGTCGGCTACTATGTGATGCTGCCTAACCTCTATTACCGGGCCGGTACGGACACGAAGTACGGGCCCGACGTGCTGAAGCACGGCAGCGACGAGCACAAGCGCATGCGCGCGGTCCGGACCAGGATGACCATTCCACCAGTGATGGACGATGTGGCGGCTATGATCGCTTATGCCGACGGCCAGAAGGAATCGAAGCAGGGGCCGGTCGGCACCCATGGCTACTGCATGAGCGGTCCTTATTCGCTGGCGGCGGCCGCGCGCTTTCCGGATCGCATCGCGGCGGCGGCCTCCTTCTACGGAACCTGGCTGGTGAGCGACGCGGTCGAGAGCCCGCACCTCACACTCGGTAAGGCGAAGGGCGAACTCTACATTTCCTGCGCCGAGCACGACGAACTGGCGCCGACCGACATGGTCAAGGAACTGAAGGCCCTGTTCGACAAGTCCGGCGCGAAGGGTGAACTCGAGGTCCAGCCGACCGTGCACCACGGCTTCGCCTTCCCGCAGCGTTGGTGCTACGACAAGCCGGCCGCCGAGCGTCACTGGGAGCGTCTGATCGCTCTCTACCGCCGAAACCTCGGCTGACGGCAGGAGACGAGGATCACGGCGCTCCGCGTTCAGCGGACTTGCGCGCCTGCCAGTCGCCGAGCTTGGCGCGTGCTCCGTTCCTGGTCGGGTCGAGCGCCGATTCCTGGCCGGGGACCTTGGCTGCGAGTTCGATCACGTAGCCGTTGGGGTCGCGAAAGTAGATCGACCGGATGAAATGATGGTCGGAGACGCCGCGCACCTCGCGGCCTTCGGCCTTGCCCCGGGCGAACATCCGGTCGAGATGGTCGGGCTCGACCTCCAGCGCGATGTGGAGGTCGAAGTCGTGCTGGTCCTTGAAGTCGAACGGCATGTCGGGTGCCTCGAAGAAAGCCAGGCACGAGCCGTCGTCGAGCTGGAAGAAGGTGTGCAGGACGCCGGCGCCGGTCTTGCGGCCGGTCTTGGTCTGCTCGATCAGCAGCGTATGGACGAGCGGAAGGCCCAGGAAGTCCTCATAGAACTTCCTCGTCTCCTCCGAATCGCGGCAGCGATAGGCATTGTGGTGCAGACCCTTGATCATCGAAACCTCCGATCATTCGTCGGCCCGAGCCTAACGACGTCCTAGCGGTCGAGCCAGACGTCCTCGAAGCGCCAGTGATTGTAGATGGTGTTGACCGCGAGGTTCACGGCCTTGACCTCCGGGCGCCAGCAGGTGCCGCCCCAGCCATGCTGGATGACCGGGCGCGCGCCGTCCTCCTGCAGCTTCTTGTCGATCTCCCAGACGAGCTTCCGGCGGGCCTCCATGTCGGTCATCGTCGACTGCTGGTCGAACAGCTTCTCGACTTCCGGATTGCAGTAGTTCGTGTAGTTGCGCTCCGAGCCGCAGCGGAAGGTCTCGTAGAAGACGACGTCGGGATCGTCGACGCCGACGCCCTGGATGTTCATGCCGATGGAGAAGTCGCGGCGCATCATGCGGTTGTACCAGACGGCGGTCTCGAGCGGCTCCAGCTCGGCCTGGATGTTCACCTGCTTCAGGTGGTCGATCAGGATGACCGCGGGGTCACGATAGCTCGGGATGTTGCGGGTCGAGACCTTGATCTTCAGCGGCTTCTCGGCGGTGTAGCCGAGGTCTGCCATGATCTTCCGGCCTTCCTCGCGGGCCTTGGCGACGTCGGGGCCATAGCCCGCAACGGTCGAGAGGAACTCGGTCGGCATGCCCCAGAGGCCCTCCGGTGGCGGCAGCATGGCGCCGCCGATCCGGTAATTGCCCTGACCGAGGATCTCGTTGAAGGCGTTGCGGTCGATCGACAGGGCCATGGCCCGGCGCACCTTTGCATCGTCGAACGGAGGCTTCTCGCGATTGACCAGCAGGTTGGCCTGGGTGTTGGTCGGCTGCGCCTCGCAGATCGCCGTCGGCGCCTGGACCTTGAGATCGTTGACCATGGCCGGCGTGACGACGGACGTGAAGGTCATGTCGAGCTTGCCGGCGACGAAGGTCAGGAGCGAGGTCGCTCGGTTCGGGATGATCGAGAATTCGATCGCGTCGAGATAGGGGCGACCTGGCTTCCAGTAATCCGGATTGCGCACGAGCTTGATCGACTCGTTCTGCTTCATCTCGACGAACTTGAACGGGCCGGTGCCGATCGGCTTCTGGCGCATCTGCGCCGTCGGGACGTGGCAGGGATAGACCGGCGAGAAGGCCGCGGCGAGCATGGTGAGCAGGGAGGGCTGCGGCCGCTTGAGATGAAAGGTCGCCTCGCGGTCGCCGTTGACCGTGACCTTTTCGAGATTGAAGTACCAGGTCTTGCGCGGATTCTTGCGCAGCTTCGATTCGTCGGAGATCACCATGTCCCAGGTGCATTTCACGTCGGCGCTACTGAAGGGTTTGCCGTCGTGCCACTTCACGCCGTCGCGCAGCTTGAAGGTGAGCTGCTTGCCGTCGTCGCTCCATTTCCATTCGGTAGCGAGGTCGGGAATGATGTTGTCCGGCGTGTTCTGCTTCGTCTTCGGATCGAACATCACCAGGTTGTTGTAGACCGACATGAACGGCATGACGGTCGAGATCGTCGCCTCCTCGTGGATCGACGCGCTCGGCGGATTGTCCATGTGAGCGATCTTGAGCGTGCCGCCGGATTTCTGCGCCCAGGCGGCGGGAGCGGCGGCCAGAGCCGCAACGGCCGCGGCGAGCACCAGTGCTGGAAACCTCATTCGTCCGTTTCCTCCTTTTCTTTGTGATGACGCTAGCACTTCGCTGTGCCTAGAGTTGGTCCATGAAACTCCTCAGTTTGCTGGTCGGAATGCTTCTCGCGATGCCGGCCGTCGCCCAGGACTATCCGTCGAAGCCCATCAAGATCATCACGGCCTTCGGTCCGGGCACCGCGACCGACATTGCCGCGCGTGCGATCGGCCAGGACATCGCCGTCCAGACCGGACAGACCGTCGTCATCGACAACAAGCCCGGCGCGGAAGGCCAGATCGCGGCGCAGGCGGCGGCGAGCGCGGCACCCGACGGCTACACGCTGTTCTTCACCACGCAGACGACGCAGGCGATCAATCCGCACGTCTACAAGTCGCTGGCCTACGATCCCGTGAAGAGCTTCGCGCCAGTCGCCGGAATCACGCTGGGCGCCCAGGTCGTCATGGTGCGCAATGACCTTCCGGCAAAGACCATCCAGGAATTTGTTGCGCTTGCGAAGGCGCAGCCCGGCAAGCTGAGCTTCGGCAGTGGCAACGGGTCGAGCCGCGGCGGCGCCGAGTTGTTCCGCATCATGACCGGGATCGATCTGCTGGGCGTGCCCTACAAGACCCAGCCGCAGGCGATTACCGATCTGCTGGGCGGCCGCATCGACATCATCTTCTCGGACTTCACCGTTGGCCTGCCGCCCGTCCTCGACGGACGCGCGCGCGGGCTCGCGGTCACCAGCAAGCAGCGCATCCCCGGCCTCGAGCAGTTCCCGACGGTGGACGAGAGCGGCGTTCCGGGATTCGAGATGTGGGCCTGGACGGCGATGTACGCGCCCGCCGGCACCCCGAAACCCATCATCGACAAGCTCAACGCGCTGGTGCGGCAGGCCGCCAAGTCGCCGGCCTATCTCAACCTGCTCAAGGCCAACTACGGCATCTCGTTCGTGGGATCGCCCGAGGAACTGGCGGCTTTCCAGGCCACGGAGACGAAGAAGTGGGCCGAGATCGTGTCGGTTGCCGGCATGAAGGAACCCTGAGGCTCAGGTCGCGCGCAGGCGTGCGGAGGTGACGATCTGCCAGATCGCGGCCGCAAGGACGCAGGCCGCGACGATGAGGAAGGCGCTGCGATAGTCGGCGACGGCGGCGATCAGGCCGAAGAGCGGCGGGCCGATGACAGCGCCGGAGAAGGCGAGGGCGGTCTGGACGGCGGCGACGGCGGCGACCTGTCCGGCCGGGGCGAGAGCCGCGAATTCGGCGATCGAGACGCCGTTCCAGCTGATGACGACCGTACCGTAGGCAAAGACGATCAGGCCGATCAGCCAGTAGGGCGTGTCGGCCGAGATCAGGCTCGTGGCGACGGCGCCCAGGGCAATTCCCACCCCCGTCCAGCCCAGCAGCATCATGCGCGGAAAGCGGTCCCCCAGTGCACCCAGGATCAGGCGCTGCACCGTGCCGCCGATCTGGGCCAGGAAGAGCAGGAAGCCCGCTTCGGCGATGCTGAGGCGGCAGTGCTCGTAGAGATAGGTCACGAGGAAGAACGTGAAGGTGTGCTGCGCCACGACGTAGAGCAGCGCCGACCAGCCGAGGACGCGCATCTCCGGGTGGCGCATCACGTGGACGATCGACGACCAGATGCCTTCGGACGGGGCGGAGGGGGCGACCGAGGCATCGAGACGGGAGCGCAGCAGTTCGAGCGCCCCGGCACCGGCCAGCAACAGGGCGGCCGCCGCCAGGGAGGCGCCCCGCCATCCAAGCGCAGGCAGGAGCATCGGCAGAAGGACGCCGGCGGCAGCAAAGCCCAACGGGACACCGGTCTGCTTGACCGAGAAGACCAGGCTGAACCAGGCGCGCGGCACACGCTGGCTCAGGATGTGCGCCGAAGCGGGATTGATCGGGCCCTGGGCGAAGCCGATGAAAGCCACCGCGACGACGGTCGCTGCGACGAAGGCCGCGGCATTCAGGGCGAGGCCTATTGCGGCGGCCAGCATGGCGAACTGGCAGATTCGGACGGCGCCCAGCCGCGAGATCGGCGCCGCGCTCCACAGGGCAACGCCCGAGGCGATGGCATAGGTTACGGCCGTGAAGGCGCCGACGAGCTTCGGCGAGATCCCGAGGTCCCGTGCGACCGCGGGCATCAGCACGCTGAGCGACAGCACCGCCAGCGAGATGAGCATCTGCGTGCCCAGCATCGCCCCGATCGGGACGAGCGCTTGCCGCAACCCCGGGCGCGGGTCCTCCGAATTCGGCACCGCGCCCGTCCGGATCCTAGAGGCCGTAGAGATCGGCCTTGTTCAGAATGGTGTTGCGCAGGATTCGGATCGAGGCGACGTCGACCATGATGCCGTCGACGTTGATCGCACCCAGGCCGGCGGCCTCGGCCTCGGCGTAGGCCTTCTCGAGCTTGCGGGCGCGGGCGATGTCCTCGGCCTTGGGCGAATAGACGTCGAGCGCGATGTCGATCTGCGACGGGTGGATCGCCCACTTGCCGACGCAGCCCAGGATCATCGAGCGCCTGCACTCCTCGCGATAGGCGTCGGGATTCTTGAAGTCGGCGAAAGGACCGTCGACCGGATCGATGCCGGCGGCGCGGCAGGCCATGATCAGGCGAAACCGGGCGTAGTGCCAGATGTCGCCGGGATAGCCGTCGGTCTCGCCGACATTCTTGTTGGTGACGCCCATCGAGGCGGAGAAGTCGCCCATGCCGAACACCAGGCATTCGAGGCGCGGCGTGCAGGCGGCGATCGCGTCGACGTTCTGCATGCCCTCGACTTCCTCGATCAGCGCCTCGAGGCCGATCCGGCGCTTCATCTTCAGCTTCTTCTCGATCTGATGGAGCAGCTTGTCGGCGAACAGCACATCGGCGGCCGTCTGCACCTTGGTCATCATGATCGTGTCGAGATGCTCGCCCGCGCCCTCGACGATCTCGATGATGTCCTCGTAGGCATACTCGGTGGTCAGGTCGTTGATGCGCACGCAGCGCGTCTTGCCCTTCCAGTTGAGCGTCTTCAGGCCCTCGATGATCTTCTTGCGGGCGTCGCGCTTCTGGCTGGGGGCGACGGCGTCCTCGAGGTCGAGGAAGACGTGATCGGCCTTCGACTCCGACGCCTTCTGGATCATCTTCTCGCTGGACCCCGGGGTCGAGAGCTGGACGCGGCGGGCGCGCTTGGGACGGTCGGTCATCAATCTTCTCCTCAGGCTACGATCTTGTCGGCGCGCAGCCGGGCGATGTCGCCCGCGCCGAGGCCGATGGTCTTCAGATACTCGTCGGTATGTTCGCCCAGCAACGGCGCGCGATGGCGCACCTTTCCGGGGGTCTCGGTCATCTTCACCGCGACGCCCGCGATCTGCACTTCGTGGTCGAGGCCGGGATGAGGCACCCAGGGCAGCATGTCCCGCGCCTTGAAATGGGGATCAGCCACGATGTCGCGCACGTTGTAGACGGGCGAGAAGGGCACCTTGCCGCCGAAATGCTTCAGCAGCTCCTGCTTGGTGCGCTGGCGAGTGAAGTCGGAGACCGTGGCGATGAGGACGTCCTGGTTGGCCCGGCGGTCCTGCACGGTGATGAACCGCGGATCGGTGGCGAAGTCCGCCTTGTCGATCAGCCGGCACAGGATCGGAAAGTGCGCGTCGGCATGGGCGGCGATCGTCACGAAGCCGTCCTTGGCCGGGAACATGCCGAACGGGCAGAGCAGGGGATGGTGGTTGCCCTCGGGATGCGGCAGCGTCTGCGCATAGGAATGCTGGTGCATGATGCGCTCGCAGACGGCGAGGATCGCGTCGACCATGCCGACGTCGACGAACTGGCCCTTGCCGGTCTTGTAGGCCCGCAGGATCGCCGAGACGATGCCGAAGGCGCAGGTGATCGCCGGCACGATGTCGCCGACGCCGGGGCCGACCTTCATCGGCGTATCCTTGTCCGGGCCGGTGATGGCCATGATGCCGCCCATGGCCTGGCTGATGACATCGTAGGCCGGGAAGTCCGAATAGGGGCTCTTGCCGGTACGCACGTCGCCGAAGCCGCGGATGGTGGCGTAGACCAGCTTGGGATTGCGGGCGTGCAGGGTCTCGTAGCTGAGGCCGAGGCGATCCATGACACCGCCGCGATAGTTCTCGACCACCGCATCGGCCTTGTCGCAGAGCTTCAGGACGAGATCGCGGCCGGCCTCCGTCTTGAGGTCGATGGCGATCGACTTCTTGTTACGGTTCACCGAGGCGAAATAGCCGCCGAAGGCCTTGAGCCTGTCGTCGGCGTGATACGGCCCGATGATGCGCGTGTGGTCGCCATCGAGCGGCTCGACCTTGATGACCTCCGCGCCCTGGTCGGCCAGCAGCATCGTGCAGTAGGGCCCGGCCAGCATCTGCGTGAGGTCGACAATACGGACACCGTCGAGGGCTCCGAGGACCTCGCTCATAGGAGCGC
>NZ_SCUT01000057.1 GCF_004297265.1 Reyranella sp. | reverse complement strand
CTACAAGGGCATGTTCCTCGCCGAGCATCTGTCGGCCTTCTATCCCGACCTGCTCGACGAGCGCTTCGTCTCGCGCTTCGCGATCTTCCATCAGCGCTATTCGACCAACACCTTCCCGCAATGGAAGCTGGCACAGCCCTTCCGCGTGCTCGCCCACAACGGCGAGATCAACACCATCCTGGGCAACGTCAACTGGATGAAGAGCCACGAGGCGCGCCTCGAGCACGAGACCTTCGGCCGCTTCATCGAGGACCTGAAGCCGATCGTGCAGCCCGGCGCCTCCGATTCGTCGGCGCTCGACAACGTGTTCGAGCTGCTGGTCCGCGGCCATCGCAACCTGCCGATGGTCAAGACCATGATGATTCCCGAAGCCTCGGCCACGAACCCCAACGTGCCGGCCGAGCATCGCGCCATGTACAACTACGTGAACGGCGTCATGGAGCCGTGGGACGGCCCGGCCGCCATCGCCGCCGTCGCCGGCAAGTGGGCGCTGGTCGGGCTCGACCGCAACGGATTGCGGCCCATGCGCTACGTGATGACGTCCGACAATCTGCTGATCGCCGGCTCGGAGGCCGGCATGGTGCCGCAGGACGAAGCCAAGATCGTCGAGAAGGGCCGGCTCGGCCCCGGCGAGATGCTGGCCGTCGATATGGACAAGCCCAAGGTCTACAAGGACCGCAAGCTGAAGGACAAGCTCGCCGCGACCCACGACTATGCGAGCTGGACGGAGCGTACGGTCGAGCTCGATTCGCTGATCCGGCAGGATACGCCCGCGGCCGAGCACTTCCCGGCCGACGAATTGCGCCGCCGCCAGTTCGCGGCCGGCTGGTCGATCGAGGATCTCGAGGCGATCCTGCATCCCATGGTCGAGGACGGCAAGGAGGCCGTCGGCTCGATGGGCGACGACGCGCCGCTCGCGGTGCTGAGCGACACCTATCGCGGCATGCACCATTACTTCCGCCAGAACTTCAGCCAGGTGACCAACCCGCCGATCGACTCCCTGCGCGAGCGCAACGTGATGACGATCCGCACGCGGCTGGGCAATCTCGGCAACATCCTCGACGAGACGCCCGACCAGAGCGAGATGCTGTCGCTGCAGTCCCCGATCGTGCTCAACGCCGAGTTCGAGGCGATGCGCAAGTACATGGGCGACACGGTGGCCCGCATCGACTGCACCTTCGATCCGAAGGGCGGGCTCGACGCGATGCGCCAGTCCTTCGAGCGCATCTGCAAGGAGGCCGAGGACGCCGTCCGCAGCGGCTGCCTGCACATCGTGCTGACCGACGCCAACATCGGGCCGGAGCGCGCCGCCCTGCCGATGATCCTGGCCGCCGGCGCCGTGCACTCCTACCTGGTGCGCCAGTCGCTGCGCACCTTCACGTCGCTGAACGTGCGCTCGGGCGAATGCCTCGACGTGCACTATGTCGCGGTCATCATCGGCGTCGGCGCGACGACGGTGAATCCCTATCTCGCCGAGGAGACGATCGCGGCCCGCCATGCGCGCGGCCTGTTCGGCAAGCTGTCGCTCGGCCAGTGCCTGGCCAATTACAAGAAGGCGCTGGACGAGGGCCTGCTCAAGGTGATGTCCAAGATGGGCATCTCGGTCCTGTCGTCCTACCGCGGCGGCTGCAACTTCGAGGCGGTCGGCCTGTCGCGCTCGCTGGTTGCGGAGTTCTTCCCCGGCATGCCCTCGCGCATCTCCGGCATCGGCCTGCGCGGCGTGCAGGAGGAGATCGCCGAGCAGCATGCGCGCGCCTTCGACGAGGACGTGATCGCCCTGCCGATCGGCGGCTTCTACAAGGCGCGCCGCGGCGGCGACCGGCACAATTTCGAGGGCGCGCTGATTCACATGCTGCAGGACGCGGTGAACACCGAATCCTACGCGAAGTATCGCAAGTACAGCGAGGCGGTGCGCCGCCAGCCGCCGATCAACCTGCGCGACCTGCTGGACTTCAAGCCCGACCGCACGCCGATCGCCCTCGACGACGTCGAGTCGATCACCGAGCTGCGCAAGCGGCTGGTCGCGCCCGGCATCTCGCTGGGCGCGCTCGGCCCGGAGGCGCACGAGACGCTGTCGATCGCCATGAACCGCATCGGCGCCAAGTCGGATTCCGGCGAGGGCGGCGAGGATTCCGCGCGCTACACGCCGCGGCCGAACGGCGACAACGCCTCCTCGGCCATCAAGCAGGTCGCGTCGGGCCGCTTCGGCGTCACCGCCGAATACCTGAACAACTGCCGCGAGCTCGAAATCAAGGTGGCCCAGGGCGCCAAGCCCGGCGAGGGCGGCCAGCTGCCCGGCCTCAAGGTCACGGAGATGATCGCCAAGCTGCGTCACTCGACGCCGGGCGTCACCCTGATCAGCCCGCCGCCGCATCACGACATCTATTCGATCGAGGATCTGGCGCAGCTGATCTACGACCTGAAGCAGATCAACCCCGAGGCGCGCGTGACCGTGAAGCTGGTCGCGCGCTCCGGCATCGGCACGATCGCGGCGGGCGTGGCCAAGGCCAAGGCCGACGTGATCCTGGTGTCGGGCCACAACGGCGGCACCGGCGCCTCGCCGCAGACCAGCATCAAGTATGCCGGCATCCCGTGGGAGATGGGCCTGTCGGAAACCCATCAGGTGCTGACCTTGAACCGCCTGCGCGACAAGGTGCTGCTGCGCACCGACGGCGGCATCAAGACCGGCCGCGACGTGGTGATCGCCGCCATGCTGGGCGCCGAGGAATACGGGCTCGGCACGGCCTCGCTGATCGCCATGGGCTGCATCATGGTGCGGCAGTGCCACTCCAACACCTGTCCGGTCGGCGTCTGCACCCAGGACCCGAAGCTGCGCGAGAAGTTCGAGGGCTCGCCGGAGAAGGTGGTGAACCTGTTCAGCTTCGTCGCCGAGGAGGTGCGCGAGATCCTGGCGCAGCTCGGCTACAAGTCGCTGCTCGAGATCGTCGGTCGCTCCGACCTGTTGAAGCAGGTGGGACGGGGCGCACGCCATCTCGACGATCTCGACCTCAACCCGCTGCTGACGCGGGCCGATGGCGGCCGCGAGACCGTGCACTGCACGGTCGAGGGCCGCAACGAGGTGCCCGACACGCTCGACGCCCAGATGCTGCGCGACGTGCAGCCGCTCTTCACGCACCGCGAGAAGATGCAGCTCCAGTACAGTGTGCGGAACACCCATCGCGCCGTGGGCACGCGCCTGGCCGCCATGATCACGCGCAAGTACGGCATGACCGGCCTGCCGCCCGATACGGTGACGGTTCTCCTGCGCGGCACCGCCGGCCAGTCGCTCGGCGCCTTCGCCGTGCAGGGCATGAAGCTCGAAGTATTCGGCGACGCCAACGACTATGTCGGCAAGGGCTTGAGCGGCGGCACCATCGTGGTGAGGCCGACCGTCTCCAGCCCGCTGGTGCCGGAAGCCAATGCCATCATCGGCAATACGGTCCTGTACGGCGCGACGGCCGGCAAGCTCTTCGCTTCGGGCCGCGCCGGCGAGCGCTTCGCCGTGCGCAACTCGGGCGCCGATGCCGTGGTCGAGGGACTGGGCTCGAACGGCTGCGAGTACATGACCGGCGGCACGGCGGTGATCCTGGGATCGGTCGGCGTCAACTTCGGCGCCGGCATGACCGGCGGCATGGCGTTCCTGTACGACCCGGAAGATGCCTTCAAGCTCAAGGTCAATCCCGAGACGGTGACGTGGCAGCGCATCGACCATCCGCACTGGGAGTCCGTGCTGAAGTCGCTGGTGGCCGAACACGTCGCCGAGACCAAGTCGCCACTAGGCGCCCGCCTGCTGAACGACTGGAACCGCGAGGTCGAGCATTTCTGGCAGGTGGTGCCGAAGGAAATGCTGACGCGCCTGCCGCAGCCGCTTAGCCTCGCACAGGAAAAGCGCGCCTAGGCTCGACGAAGAATTTGACCCCTCCGCCCCTGCGGGGCACCTCCCCATCTGAATGGGGAGGAACGAGAAATCATTGCCTCCCCATTCAGATGGGGAGGTGGCCGCAAGCCGGAGGGGTCAGACGTACGAAAAGCACGAGCGGAGGAATCACCCATGAGCGACGCGCGCCCCTCGCGCGTGGCTTGGCTGCAGCTCGGCCTCGTCGTCGTGCTGTTCGGCCTCGCCTGGCCGGTCATCCGAATCGGCCTCGGCGCCGGCACGCCGATCTGGCTGGCGGCGGCGCGTGCCACCCTGTCGGCGACGACGGCGTTCATCCTGGTGGCGGCCCTGAAGCGTCTCGCCTGGCCCGGCCGCGCCGACTGGCCGATCATCCTGTCGGTCGGCGCGCTGCAGCTCACCTGCTTCTTCGCCTTCGCCAATCTCGGCGTGCAGATCGTACCGCCGGGCCGCTCGGGCGTGCTGGCCTACACGACGATGCTCTGGATGGTGCCGCTCTCCTGGATGGTCGGCGAGAAGGTCGGAAGCCGCGCCATCCTCGGTGCCCTGCTGGGTGTCGCGGGCATCCTCGTGCTGGTCGATCCGCTGCGCTTCGACTGGGGCGACCAACGGGTGATGCTGGGCCACGGCTGGCTGCTGGCCGCGGGCTTCACCTGGGCGCTCGCCATCCTGCATGCCCGCCGCCACGCGTGGCGCATGTCGCCGCTCGACGTGCTGCCGTGGCAGATGGGCGTGGCCACGGTGCTGCTCTGGATCCTCGCCTTCGTATTGGAACCCAACGGCCATCTCGACCCGCGGCAGCCTTCGCTGTGGCTCTCCCTGCTCTATCTCGGCGTGCTGGCCGGGCCGACGGCGACCTGGGCCGCCGTCTCGGTCGCCCGCGCCCTGCCGCCGGTCACCGGCTCGCTCGGCATGCTGGGCGTGCCGCTGCTGGCCATCGCCAGCTCGGTCGTGCTGGTGGGGGAACCCGTGACATGGCCGCTGGCGATCGGCACGGCGCTGGTGATTGCTGGCATTGCCATCGTGATCACGGCCCGGTCCTGAACCGTTCGCGGGCGGGAAAGCTGTTTTTTAGTTTCGTTGGTTTCGGATATTTCGTCTGTTTCGTTTATATTGCTTGATGAGGTAATCCGGCATGGCCCTGATCGAAATCGAACGGCGCGGCGCCGCCACCACCGCCGCCACCATTGCCATCGTCCGTTTCAACAATCCGCCCAAGGGCTACATGAATGCCGCGATGGTCGGCGAGCTCGACGCGGCGGTCGACGGGCTGCTGGCCGACGAGACCGTGCGGGTGCTGGTCTTCACCGGCGCGCTGAAGGGCGTGTTCATCGAACACTACGACGTGTCCGAATTGCTGGCACTGTCGGCAAAGCTGCGCGCCAAGGGCGCGACCTTCTCGCTCGACCGGCCCTCACCGGAGGGCGCCTATCACAGGATCCTGACCCGCCTCGAAACCGCGCCCAAGCCGGTGATCGCCGCCATCAACGGCACGGCGATGGGCGGCGGCTTCGAATTCTGCATGGCCTGCGACATCCGCCTGGCCGAGCGGGGGCCCTATTGGCTCGGCCAGCCCGAGATCAACATCGGCATCCTGGCCGGCGCCGGCGGCACGCAGCGCCTCGTGCGCCTGGTCGGCGAGGCGCGGGCCCTCGAACTGTCGCTGCTGGGCCGCACCGTGTCGCCCGACGAGGCGGCGTCGCTGGGCATGGTCCATGCCGCGGTCGACGGGCCGGTCTTCGACCATGCGCTCGCCCTGGCCGAGCGGCTGGCCGGCCAGCCGCCGCGGGCCGTGGCCCACATCAAGCGGCTGGTCCGGTCGGCGGCTGAAATGCCTCTGTCACAAGGGCTCGCCCATGAACGGACGCTGTTCATGGACCTCGCGGTGAGCGACGATGGGCACCGGCTGATGGGGGAATTTGTCGCCGGAAAGCGGACAATCCGCGACTGATTGACAGGCAAGTCCGGGCCCTTCCATATGCCGGGGAACCCGGCGAGGACGGAACACAGCGATGGCGAACAAGGTCTACAAGGATGCGAAGTCGGCGCTCGAGGGCCTGCTGCGCGACGATCTGATGCTGATGTGCGGCGGCTTCGGCCTTGTCGGCATTCCCGACAAGCTGATCGGCGCGGTGCGCGACTCCGGCGTGAAGGGCCTGACCTGCGTTTCGAACAATGCCGGCATCGACGGCGCGGGCCTCGGCCTGCTGCTCGAGACCGGGCAGGTGAAGAAGATGATCAGCTCCTACGTGGGCGAGAACAAGACCTTCGCCAAGCTCTACCTCGAGGGCAAGCTGGAGCTCGAGTTCAATCCGCAGGGCACGCTGGCCGAGCGCTGCCGCGCCGGCGGCGCGGGCATCCCGGCCTTCTATACGAAGACCGGCGTCGGCACCCTGGTGGCCGAGGGCAAGGAGACCAAGGTTTTCGACGGCGAGGAATATGTGATGGAGCGCGGCCTGTTCGGCGACATCGCGCTGGTCAAGGCCTGGAAGGGCGACACGTCGGGAAACCTGATCTACCGGAAGGCCGCGCGGAACTTCAATCCGATGATGGCGACCGCGGCGAAGGTCTGCGTCGCCGAGGTCGAGGAGCTGGTGCCGGTCGGCGAGCTCGATCCCGACCACATCCACACGCCTTCCGTCTTCGTGAAGCGCATCTTCTGCGGTGCGCCCTACGACAAGCAGATCGAACAGCGCACAATCCGCAAGGCTTGAGGAGAGAACGATGGCCTGGACCCGCGATCAGATGGCGGCACGCGCCGCCAAGGAACTGAAGGACGGCTTCTACGTGAACCTCGGCATCGGCATCCCGACGCTGGTGTCGAACTACGTGCCCGAGGATGTCGACATCACGCTGCAGAGCGAGAACGGCATGCTGGGCGTCGGCCCCTTCCCCTACGACAACGAAGTCGACGCCGACATCATCAATGCCGGCAAGCAGACCGTGACCGAAGTGAAGGGCACCTCCTACTTCAGCTCGGCCGACAGCTTCGCGATGATCCGCGGCGGCCATATCGACCTGTCGATCCTGGGCGCCATGGAAGTGGCGGAGAACGGCGACCTCGCCAACTGGATGATCCCGGGCAAGATGGTGAAGGGCATGGGCGGCGCCATGGACCTGGTGGCCGGCGTGAAGCGCGTGATCGTCACCATGGAGCATGTCTCCAAGGACGGCGCCTCGAAGCTGCTCGGCGAATGCACCCTGCCGCTGACCGGCCGCCGGGTCGTCGACATGGTGATCTCCGAACTGGGAGTCTTCACCGTCGACAAGAAGGGCGATGGCGGCGTCACGCTGATCGAACTCGCCGACGGCGTCACCGTCGACGAGGTCAAGGCCAAGACCAAGGCCAAGCTCTCGATCGCGGCCGGTTTGAAGGTCGCTTGAGCTTTCCTCCCCATTCAAATGGGGAGGTGCCCCGAAGGGGCGGAGGGGTCATGACCCCATCGCCCTCGTAAGACGAGGGCACTTCCCCTTTGCGGACTCCGCAAAGGGGAAGAGATCAGATCACCACTTCGACAGGTACTGCCTGAGCGGCTCCGCGCCGGGGTTGGTGTAGCGGCGGTCGAGGACGACGCCCTTCGCGGTCGCGCCGCTGCCGTAGTAGAGCGCGTTCCAGTCGTTGTCGGCGTCGATGTAGGAGCCCTCGATCGAGGCGCCGGCGAACAGGCCCTGTGAGTTGGCGAAGGCCACGATGTCGGCGCCGCCGGCCGCCGTCGAGGCGCCCTCCAGGCCGATGCCGACCGCGACCATGGTCACGCCCGCTTCCGCGCCGAACTTGAACTTGTGGTCGATGACCGCCTGCAGGCCCTTCTCGGTCCGGATGATGAACACGATCTCGGAGACCTTGCCGCCGACCTGCAGGCCGACGCTGCCGGACCCCATCATGTAGAAGGCCGGGTAGCTCCAGTTGTTGGGCGAGGACCGGCCCAGCAGGACGCCGCGCCCGCCGGCGGCACCGAAAATGAACCCGCCCTGGACGAGCTCGGGAATGATCAGGACGCCGCGCGCATTGACCATCTGTCCCGCGGCATCGGGGAAATCGGGACCGCCCAGGATCTTCCGGGCCGTGGCGAGGCAGGAATCGACCAGCGACTGCCGCTTGGCATCGGCGCGGGCCGGCTGGGACGCGAGGAACGGCGCGGCGAACGCGGCCGCAGTCCCCGCAAGGACGGTTCGGCGATCGAGCTTCATTTTGTGCTCCGTTTGGCTGGCGACCGACGCCGGGGAGCGCCTGGATGGTCACAACGGCTGAACCATACCACGTTTCGCCGCCGGGTTGAGGAGCCTCAGCGCGGCCGGGCCGGCCGGTCCTTCATCACCAGGGGAAGGCCCGCCGCCATCAGGATCACCCGGTCGGCGCGCTCGGCAATACGCATATTCAGCCGGCCCATCGCGTCCCGGAAGCTGCGTCCCAGGGGCGTCTCGGGCACCACGCCGAGGCCCACTTCGTTGCTCACGAAGACCACCGGCTGGTTGTGATCATCGAGTGACCGCACCAGCTCGTCGGTCGCCTGGTCGACATCCTCGCCGGCATGCATGAGGTTCGAGAGCCAGAGGGTGAGGCAGTCCACCAGCATGGGCTGGCCCCGGGCGGCCGCCTGTTCCATCACCTCGGCGAGCTTCAGCGGCTCCTCGATCGTGGTCCAGGAGGCGCCGCGGCGGGTGCGGTGGGCCATGATCCGGGTCGCCATCTCGACGTCGCCCGCCTCGGCGGTGGCGATATAGACCGCCGGCCGCGGCGCGCCGCCATGCAGGGTGCCGGTCACCAGGCGCTCGGCATGGGTGCTCTTGCCCGAGCGCGCCCCGCCCAGCACCAGCGTCACCGGCGGCAGCGGGAAGGTCGAGATATGTTCCATCAGCCGGGCCGGGCGCTCACCAGCCAGCAGCCCCCGGGCAGCGACACGCCGTCCTTCGTGGCGTGAGGCACCAGCGCCTCGACGATGGCGGCCTTGGCCCGGGCGGCGGCGGCCGGCTCGGCCTCGGCCAGCGGCCGGGACAGCGGCCCGAAGCGGCCGGCATTGGCCACGACATCGGCCGGGTCGCGGCCCATCCAGATCTCGACGTCGAGCGGCTCGATCGCCAGGCCGGTGAAGCCCGCCCCCTTCAGGATGCGCTCGACCCGGGCGCGGTCGCCGAAGGCGAACTGGCCGGGATCCTCGGGACCGGGCCGCGGCGGCAGCGGCAGGAACGGCGCGGCCGCCTTCACCGGCGCGAGGCTCCAGGGATTGTCCTGCGCGCTGCGCCAGCACACGAAGGCCAGCCGGCCCGACGGCTTCAGCGCCCGCCGCAGGTTCGTGAAAGCGGCGACCGGATCGCCGAAGAACATGACGCCGAAGCGGGAGAAGATCAGGTCAACTGAGGCCGCCTCGAACGGATGCGCGCCGGCATCGGCCACCAGGAAGGTCGCGTTGGAAAGCCGCCGTGTCGCCGCCGCATCGATCAGCACCTGCGAGATGTCGACGCCCAGCACGTGACCCTCGGGTCCGACCGAGGCCGCCAGCGCCGCCGTCGTGGTGCCGGGGCCGCAGCCCACGTCGATCGCCTTTTCGCCGGGCTGCGCGTTCGCCAGCGCCAGCACGTCCCGTGTGATCCCGGCCATCAGGTGGTCGAGCCGGGCCTGCGCCTTCAGCCAGTTCTGCCCGCCCGGTCCGTTCCAGTGGGCCGCCTGTTCGGCCGCCAGCTCAACGGTGGACTTCGCGGCCGCCGTCACGCAGGCCCGCCGGCATGGGCCATGACGATTTCGCGCGGCATGTAGTTCACGAACGACACGCGCCAGGCATGAAGCGGATCGGCCTGCTCGAAATGCTCGATCAGGGTGATCGAGACATTGTCGATCTCGAAACGCACCGCCGCCTCGGGATGCAGGTCGAAGGCATGGGCCAGCGCGGCGCGGATCGTGCCGCCATGCGCCGTCGCCACGATGTCGCGGCCCTTATGCTCGGCGGTCAGCCGGTCGATGCTGCGCACCGTGCGCTCGCGCAGGTCGACGAAGCTCTCGCCGCCCTCGGGCCGGAATTCCGGCGGCCCCAGCCAGAAGAGATGGTTGTTGGCGTGGTTCTCGGCGATCTCGACATAGGTCAGCCCCTGCCACGAGCCGAAATGCTGCTCGGCGAGATCGGGATCGATGTGGAGCGTGTCCATCTCCGCGCCAGCGTTGGCGAGCGTTTCGGCCGTCTTGCGGGCGCGCAGCAGGTTGGAGGCGTACCAGACCGCGCCCTTGGGCAGCAGCTTCGCCTGGTGCCGGAACAGCGCCTCGTTGCTCACGTCGCAATCCATGTCCGACTGGCCGTAGCAGCGCCGTTCCGGATTGGGCACCGGCGCATGCCGCACCCACCACCACCGCGTGACCGCTCCCGTGATCTTGGCGCCCGTCGCCATGCTGTTCCTCCGCTGAACTCTTACGCGGCCGCTTTCTTAGCCGCCGATGAACAGCGCCGCCACCACGAGGAACACGACCTCGGCCTTCTGCTGCACGGCGCCCAAGGTGTCGCCGGTGTAGCCGCCGAGCCGCCTGGCGATCCAGTGCGAGGCGAACCAGGCCGAAGCGAGGACGGCGAGCGGCGCCAGGATCGCGACGAACAGGCCCTTCCCCAGCATCAGGAGGAAGGCGAGCCCCGCACCGATGCCGATGGTGATCCAGACATCGTTGTCGGTCGGCTTGCCCACCGTCGCGCCCAGCCCGTCGGCATGGACCGGCGAAAAGGCCAGCAGCGGATAGGCGAGCACGGCGCGCGACAAAGCATGGGCCGAGATCAGCACGACGAGCCCGGTGGCGGCGCCGAATTGCGCCAGGCACGCGACCTTGATCAACACCGTGAGCGCCAGCGCCAGCACGCCGAACGTGCCGTTGCGGCTGTCGCGCATGATCTCGAGCCGCCGCGCCGGCTCCAGCGCATGCGGGCCCAGCCCGTCGGCCGTGTCGGCCAATCCATCTTCATGCAGGGCGCGCGTCAGGATCACGGCGGCACCGACGGCCAGCACCGCCGCCAGCCAGCCCGGCCCGGCGATGCCGCGCACGATGGCGAAGACCAGCCCGGAGGCCAACCCGATCGCCGCGCCCACGAAGGGCAGCACCGGCAGGACGTCGGCGAGCGGCCAGCGCGGCAGGCCGACATCGAGCTTCAGGCCGGTGAAGAACGTCATCTGCTCCTTGAAGGCCTGCAGCCATTCGTCGAACGACGTGGGCCGGTGGGCTCCGCCGCCGAAGGAAGAGGAGGAGGGCTCGTGGGGACTGGTCATGATGCCACGAATATAGGATGGTCCGGCCCCTTCCAGAATGCCCCCGGACAAACAATGTCGGCTGCCTCCTTCGATGAAATGCGCCGGATCCTGCGCGACCTGCCGGGACCCGATCTCACCGCCCAGACCGAGGTGGTCCGCCGCCAGGCCGAGCTGACCAAGCCGCCGGGCTCGCTCGGCCGGCTGGAGGATATCGCCGAATGGCTGGCCTGCTGGCAGGGCCGCGCCCAGCCGCGGGTCGAGCGGCCGCGCATCGCGGTGTTCGCCGGCACCCATGGCGTCGCCGCGCGCGGCGTCTCGGCCTATCCGCCCGAAGTCACGCAGCAGATGGTGAAGAACTTCCTGAACGGCGGCGCCGCCATCAACCAGCTCGCCGCCGCGATCGACGCCGACCTGCGCATCTACGAGCTCGACCTCGACCATCCGACCGCCGACTTCACGCAAGGGCCGGCGATGGACGAGACGCGCGCGGCCAATGCCATGGCCTACGGCATGATGGCGGCCGAGCCCGGCATCGACGTGATGTGCCTGGGCGAAATGGGCATCGCCAACACGACCGCCGCCGCCACGCTCTGCGCCGCGCTCCATGGCGGCACGGGCGCGGACTGGGCCGGTCCGGGCACCGGCGTCTCCGGCAAGGCGCTCGCCCACAAGATCGCCGTGATCGACGAGGCGCTGGCCTTCCACAAGGACGCGATCGCCCGCCGCGATCCGCTCGAACTGCTGGCCGCGGTCGGCGGCGAGGAATTCGCGGCCCTGACCGGCGCCATCGTGGCCGCCCGCATGGGCCGCATCCCCGTCCTGCTCGACGGCTTCGCCTGCACCGCCGCCGCCGCGGTGCTGCGCGCCGTCGACCGCCGCGCGCTCGACCATTGCCTGGTCGCCCACCGCTCGGCCGAGCCCGGCCACACGCGCCTGCTGGCCGAACTCGGCCTGCGCCCGCTGTTCGACCTCGACATGCGCCTGGGCGAAGCCTCGGCCGCCGCGCTCGCCGTGCCGCTGCTCAAGGCCGCCGCCGCCTGCCACAACGGCATGGCGACCTTCGCCGAAGCCGGCGTATCCTCGAAGGATGCATAGACGCACCCTGCTCGCGGGACTCCCGCTTCTTGCTCTGCCCCCAGAGGCCCTCGCCCATCCGCCGCGCCAGCCCGATTCGGCGGAAGCCAAGAAGTTCATCCAGGAAGTCACCGACTTCCGCACGAAGCTCGCGAAGGCCGTGCTGGCGAAGGACTTCGCCGCGCTGCGCCCGCTCTACGCCGACAGCTTCACCCACACGCACGGCTCCGGAAAACTCGACAACAAGGACGCCCGCCTCGTCTCGGCGATGGCCGGCGAACCGCTGATCGAGGCCGCGCCCGCGACGGAACTCAGCTTCCGAGTCTTCGCCGGCCCGACCGTGATCGTCACCGGCAAGAGCCCGATCCTGAACGTGAAGGAACAGAAGACCTACGACTTCCGCTGGGTGTGCGTGTACGTGACCGCGCAGGACGGGTGGCAGCTGGCGGTGAGCCAGGCGACGCGGCTCAGTTGAGCAATCCCCATATCGAGTCGTCAAAAATCGTATCAGCAACGATTGGTTAGGTCGGCGCAGCCCTTGCGGCTGCAGCATCTATATTTTTTCGCTAACGTTAGACGATGAAGCTAGTACTCGGCGGGCTGGCCATCCTCTCGATCCTATCGGGATTCTATTTTTTCTTCTCTGCAATGGCCGCTTGGGGTGAAGCCCAGGCCGCAATGAGGCGTGTCTCATATCGTGCGCCGTCGTTGTTGCCAGCCGTGCTCGACCTCGACTCCTATACGGACCGTAGCAAAGAATGGTTCGCGACTTTCTTTCAGCGCGTTTTCTTGATGTTCGTTTCGCTCGTCGTCGGAGTAACGTCTGTTTTTGGATCTGAATATCTGCGGGATGGTGGGAATGGGCCAAGCTCTCACTTCTTCCTCGTCGTTCCGGCCATACTGGGCTCGATGGGATTCATATGGTTCGCCGCTAGTGCTGCTTGGCTATTTGTCGGTCTCGGAAGTGCAGCCCTTCGATGGCTACGCAATGAGCCGACGAGCGATGCTCAGCGACGCCGGATCATCAAAAGCGTGTGGTGGACGGTGTGCAGCCTTATCATCGTGATCCTGCCCGGCGTAGCTGTGCACTTCATTCGACAAGTTTGACATCGGGCCATCCTGGCCCGCGCGCCGGAAAAGAGGTCCCTCGGCTTCGCTCGGGACGACGGTAACAAAAAGCCCGCCGCGGCTCTCGCCGGGCGGGCTTTCTAGTTCAGACCACGCGGCTCAGGCGTGGAGGTCGAAGCGGTCGAGGGTCATGACCTTGGTCCAGGCGGCGACGAAGTCCTTCACGAACTTCTCCTTCGCATCGGACTGGGCATAGACCTCGGCCAGCGCGCGGAGCTGGCTGTGCGAGCCGAAGATCAGGTCGACGCGCGTGCCGGTCCACTTCACGGCGCCGGACTTGCGGTCGCGGCCCTCGTAACTGCCGTCGGCGGCCGGCTTCCACTCGGTCGCCATGTCGAGCAGGTTGACGAAGAAGTCGGTGCTGAGCGTCTCCTTCTTGTCGGTGAAGACGCCGTGCGTCGAGCCGCCGGTGTTGGCGCCCAGCACGCGCAGGCCGCCGACAAGCACCGTCATCTCGGGCGCGGTCAGGGTGAGGCGCTGGGCGTGATCGACCAGCCGCTCCTCCGGCGACTGGGGCATCTTCGTGCCGACGAAGTTGCGGAAGCCGTCGGCCGTGGGCTCCAGCGGCGCGAAGGAATGCACGTCGGTCTGCTCCTGCGAGGCGTCCATGCGGCCCGGCGTGAAGGGGACCTTCACGTCGTGGCCGGCGGCCTTCGCCGCCTTCTCGATCGCGGCGCCGCCGCCCAGCACGATCAGGTCGGCCAGCGAGACCTTCATGCCGCCCGTCGCCGAAGCGTTGAAGTCCTTCTGCACCGCTTCGAGCTTCTGCAGGACGGTGGCCAGCTCGGCCGGCTGGTTGACCGCCCAGTCCTTCTGCGGCGCGAGGCGGATGCGCGCGCCGTTGGCGCCGCCGCGCTTGTCGGCGCCGCGGAAGGTCGCGGCCGAGGCCCAGGCCGTCGTCACGAGCTGCGACACGGTGAGGCCCGAAGCCAGCAGCTTCGCCTTGAGGGACTCGATCTCGGCGTCGCCGACCAGCGGATGGTCGACGGCCGGGATCGGGTCCTGCCAGATCAGATGCTCCTTCGGCACGAGCGGGCCGAGGTAGCGCGCGATCGGGCCCATGTCGCGATGGGTGAGCTTGAACCAGGCGCGCGCGAAGGCATCGGCGAACTGGTCGGGGTTCTCGTAGAAGCGCCGCGAGATCTTCTCGTAGGCCGGGTCGAAGCGCAGCGACAGGTCGGTCGTCAGCATCGTCGGCAGGCGACGCTTCGACGGGTTGGCCGGGTCCGCCGGATCGGGCACGGTCGCCTGGGCGTTCTTGGCGACCCACTGATGGGCGCCGGCCGGGCTCTTGGTCAGCTCCCAGTCGTAGCCGAACAGGTTCCAGAAGAAGTTGCCGCTCCACTTGGTCGGCGTCGAGGTCCAGGTGACTTCGAGGCCGCTGCCGATCTGGTCTGCGCCCTTGCCCGAGCCGAAGCTGCTCTTCCAGCCGAGGCCCTGCTGCTCGATCGGCGCGGCTTCCGGCTCCGGCCCGACCAGGGCGGCATCGCCGGCGCCATGGGTCTTGCCGAAGGTGTGGCCGCCGGCGATCAGCGCCACCGTCTCCTCGTCGTCCATCGCCATGCGCGCGAAGGTCTCGCGGATGTCGTGCGCCGCGGCGACCGGATCGGGGTTGCCGTTGGGGCCCTCGGGATTGACGTAGATCAGGCCCATCTGCACGGCGCCCAGCGAGCCCTGCAGATGGCGGTCGCCGCTGTAGCGCTCGTCGGCCAGCCACTTGCCCTCGGGACCCCAGTAGATGTCCTGCTCGGGCTCCCAGGTGTCGGCGCGGCCGCCGCCGAACCCGAAGGTCTTGAAGCCCATCGATTCCAGCGCGACGTTGCCGGTCAGGATCAGCAGGTCGGCCCAGGAGAGCTTGTTGCCGTACTTCTGCTTGATCGGCCAGAGCAGGCGGCGCGCCTTGTCGAGGTTGACGTTGTCGGGCCACGAGTTCAGCGGGGCGAAGCGCTGCTGGCCGCCGCCGGCGCCGCCCCTGCCGTCACCGACACGATAGGTGCCGGCGCTGTGCCAGGCCATGCGGATGAAGAACGGGCCGTAATGGCCGAAGTCGGCCGGCCACCAGTCCTGCGAATCGGTCATCAGGGCCTTCAGGTCCTTGATGACGGCATCGAGGTCGAGGCTCTTGAACGCCTTGGCGTAGTCGAAGGCCTCGCCCATCGGATTGGACAGCGGGGAATGCTGGTGCAGGACCTGCAGGTCGAGCTGATTTGGCCACCAGTCGCGGTTCGTATGGCCTTTAGGGGCGCCACTGAAAGGGCACTTGCTCTCTGTCGTCATCGTCCATCCCTCGTGTTCCAGGCTCGCGGCCTGAGATTAGAACGATTCTAAATTCAAAGTCACGTTCTTTGTCGAACGGATGCAGTTTCGACCGGGCGCGACGGGGGCGCCACCTATCCTTTGGCATGGTTCTGGCGTCTGCGAGGACACCACAAGGAAAACAGGGACCCTCGCATGATCTTCCGCACCAAAGCCGTCCTGGGGACCGTCGCGCTGCTGGCGTCGCTGGCCGCGACCCCCGTGCTCGCGCAGGGCACGCTGCGCATCGGCATGACCGCCTCGGACATTCCGCTGACCACCGGCCAGACGGACCAGGGCGGCGAGGGCATGCGGTTCATGGGCTACACGCTCTATGACGGGCTGATCAATTGGGACCTGTCCTCGGCCGACAAGGCCTCGGTGCTGGTGCCCGGCCTCGCCACCTCGTGGAAGGTCGACGAAGCCGATCCGACGCGCTGGACCTTCACCCTGCGCGACGGCGTGAAGTTCCACGACGGCAGCGACTTCAAGGCCGATGCCGTCGTGTGGAACATCGACAAGCTGCTGAACGACAAGTCGCCCCAGTTCGATCCCAAGCAGGCGGCGCAGGGCCGCTCGCGCATTCCCGCCGTCGCCTCCTACAAGGTGATCGACGACAGGACGGTCGAGATCAGGACCAAGACACCGGACGCCTTCCTGCCCTACCAGATCTCCTGGGTGATGATGTCGAGCCCGGCGCAGTGGGAGAAGGTCGGCAAGGACTGGAACAAGTTCGCGCAGACGCCGTCGGGCACCGGCCCGTGGAAGCTCACGGCCTTCCAGCCGCAGACCCGGGCCGAGCTGGCGCCCAACAAGGACTATTGGGACAAGGCGCGGATCCCCAAGCTCGACAAGATGGTGCTGCTGCCGATTCCCGAGCCCGCGACCCGCACGGCGGCGCTGCGCTCGGGCCAGGTCGACTGGATCGAGGCGCCCTCGCCCGACGCGGTGCCGAGTCTGGAGAAGGCCGGCTTCAAGATCATCAGCAACGCCTATCCGCACAACTGGACCTGGCACCTCTCCTTTGCCGATAACTCGCCGTGGAAGGACATCCGCGTGCGCAAGGCGGCCAACCTCGCCGTCGACCGCGAGGGGCTGAAGGTGCTGCTGAAGGGCATGATGATCCCGGCCAAGGGCTTCCTCACGCCGGGCAGCCAGTGGTTCGGCAATCCGAGCTTCGACGTGAAGTACGATCCGGAGGCAGCCAAGAAGCTGCTGGCCGAGGCGGGCTTCAGCAAGGCCAAGCCGGTGACGGCGAAGGTACTGATCTCGAGCTCGGGCTCGGGCCAGATGCTGCCGCTGCCGATGAACGAGTACATCCAGCAGAACCTGGCCGACGTCGGCATCAAGATCGAGTTCGAGGTCGCCGAATGGAACACGCTGATCAACCTGTGGCGGGCCGGCGCGAAGTCGGACCTGGCCAAGGGCGCCAGCGCGCTGAACTTCAGCTACTTCATCCAGGACCCGTTCACCGCCTTCATCCGCCATCTCGATTCGAAGCTGGTGGCGCCCAACGGCACCAACTGGGGCTTCTACCAGGATCCCGGCATGGACGCGCTGCTGGAGAAGGCGCGCACGACCTTCGACCAGAAGGCGCAGGACGAGGCGCTGAAGAAGGTGCACGAGAAGATCGTCGACGACGCGCTGTTCCTGTTCGTGACGCATGACGTCGCGCCGCGCGCCCTGTCACCCAAGGTCACGGGCTTCATCCAGGCCCAGAACTGGTTCCAGGACTTCTCGCCGATCACGATGAAGTAGGGAGCAGCGAAGGCAATCGCTTCCCCATTCAAATGGGGAAGTGCCCCGTCTTACGGGGCGATGGGGTCATGGGAATTGCAACAACCATGACCCCTCCGACGGCGTAAGACGCCGCCACCTCCCCATTTGAATGGGGAGGAATGAGCCTTTACGCCCGCACGCGGTCCCACCAGTCGCGGGTGCGGTACCAGGCGCCGACGAAGGGCAGCACCCATTCGGGATTGCCGTTGTAGAAGGGGACGGTCGGGAAATCCTGGCCGTCGAAGGCGTTCACCGGCGCGTTCGAGCCGCCGGCGATCTTCCGCGCCGTCTGGTAGCCGAGATAGGACATCATGGCGACGCCCGAACCATTGCACGCCATCAGGTAGTGCATGCCCTGCTCCATGCCCATGTGCGGCAGGAAGTCGAAGGCGAAGGCCACGTTGCCGGTCCAGGCGTGGGTGATCTTCACGCCCTTGAGCTGCGGCCAGCGCTCCAGCATGTAGCCGTGCAGCACCGGGGCGCTGACCTCGGGCGTCACCTGGGTGAAGCGGGCGCGGCCGCCGAAGATCACGCGCTTGTTGTCGGGCGATTGCCGGTAGTAGCAGAGCACCCGCTTGGTGTCGGAGACGACGCGGTTCTTCGGGATCAGGCTCTTGACCAGATCCTCGGGCAGCTCCTCGGTCGCGATGATGTGGCTGGCGACCGGCACCAGCTTGCGCCGGAGCGTCGGCGTCAGCTCGGTCGTGTAGCCGTTGGTGGCGATCACCACCTCGCGCGCCTCGATCGGGCCCTTGCTGGTGAGAACCCGGAAGCCGCCCCCTGCTCCTTGGGCCTTGCGCTCGATCTTCTCGGCATCGCAGTTGGCGCAAAGCTTCGCACCGGCACGATGCGCCGCCTTGAGCAGGCCGCCATAGTAGAGCGCGGGATGGAGCTGGCCGGTGCGCTCCACGACCATGCCGCCATAATAGTAATCCGAAGCAATCTCCTCGCGCTGGCGCTCGCGCGGGATCATGTAGGTGCCGAGCGCCGCCTTCTCGTTGTAGGTCGCGACCTTGGCCTGCTGCTCGGCGAAGTGGCGCGGCGTGTAGGCGCCGCTGAAACGGCCGTTCATGCGCCAGAAGCATTCGATGCCCTCGCGCTGGATCACCGTCTCGACCTGGCTGAGCGAATCGGCGGCGTCGCTCAGCATGCGCGCCATCACCTTCTTCCAGGCCTCGGGATCGCCGCCGACGCCCTTGCCAGAAAACCCCTTGCCCATGGTCGTACCGCCGCTGACGCCGCCGCCGTTGCGCGTCGAGGCTCCGACCCCGAAATCGCCGCGCTCCAGCACCGTGACGTCGACGCCGGAGCGCGCCAGTTCGAGCCCGGTCGACAGGCCGCCATAGCCCGCGCCCACCACCAGCACGTCGGTCCTGAGCGGCGGGTCCTGGCTCAGCGCGTTGGAAGGGTGCCACCATTCCCACCACCAGGGTGTCGCCTTGAAATCCTTGTGGAAGACGCTGTCGGCCATCACCTGCTCCTTGGCCCATCCTTCGAGACGCGGTCCTTCGGACCGCTCCTCAGGATGAGGTTCTCACTACACTTCCACCTCACCCTGAGGAGTCCGCTTCGCGGCCGTCTCGAAGGGTCGGCAACATACTCATCGCGCACTATCCTTGAGGCCGCGTCCGAAGCGGCCGATCAGCACCAGCACGATCGACACCAGAAGGATCTGCATCACCGACACGGCGGCAATGGTCGGATCGATCTCCATCATGATGTTGTCGAACATCTTCTTGGGCAGCGTCATGTTGGCGCCGGCGAGGAACAGCGCCACGACGACCTCGTCGAACGAGGAGATGAAGGCGAGCAATCCGGCCGAGACGAGGCTGGGGCGCAACAGCGGCAAGGTCACCCGCGCCAAGGTGCGCCAGCGGCTGGCGCCCAGCCCCTCGGCGGCCCGTTCCAGCGAGCGGTCGAAGTCGCGCAGGCCCGCCCCGATCACCAGCACCACGAAGGGCAGCGCCAGCACCGTGTGCGCCACGACGAGCCCGTACCAGGTGCCGATCAGCTTCAGCTTGGCGAACAGGCCGTAGACCGCCACGGAGAGGATGATGGTCGGCACGATGACCGGCGCAAGCGCGAGCCGGTCGATCAGGATGCGGCCGAAGAACCTGCCGCGCACCAGCGCGAAGGCGAGCGGCACGCCCAGGACCAGGGCGAAGACCGCCGTCGCGCCGCCGATATAGAGCGAGCGCCAGGTCGCATCGATCCATTGCGGATCGTCGAGATAGCGTTCGTACCACTGCCACGACAGGCCCGGCGGCGGGAACTGCATGTAGGGCGCCGACGACAGCGAGATCGGGAAAACGACCAGCAGCGGCAGCATCAGGAAGAAGTAGATGAGGCCGCACGCAATCACGAGAAGGCGCCGGCTCATCGCGCGGCCTCCGTCTCCGTCCGGGTGAAGCGCTGGGCCAGCGCATAGACGGCGAAGGTGAAGACCAGCAGCACGGCCGACAGCGCCGCGGCAAACGGCCAGTTCAGCGCCTCGCGCACCTGCTGCTCGATCAGCACGGCGATCATCATCACGCGGCCGCCGCCCAGCAGCGCCGGCGTGATGAAGAAGCCTAGCGACAGCACGAACACCAGCACCGAGCCCGCGAAGATGCCGTTCAGGGTGAGCGGCAGGTAGATGCGCCGGAAGATCGCGAAGCTCGACGCGCCGAGTCCCGCCGCCGCCGCGGGAATGGCGGGATCGACCTTGCGCACGGCGCCGTAGATCGGCAGCACCATGTAGGGCAGCAGCACATGCACCATGCCGATCAGCACGCCGGTGAAATTGTGCAGCAGCGGGATCGGATCGGTGATGAGTCCCGCCTCGATCAGCGAGCGATTGAACACGCCGTTGCGACCGAGCAGCACCATCCAGGCATAGGTGCGCACCAGTACCGAGGTCCACAGCGGCAGCAGAACGAAGATGAAGCCCACCGTCGCCCAGAAGGGCGTCGTCGTGGCCATCAGGAACCCGAGCGGATAGCCCAGCAACAGGCAGAAGAAGGTGACCAGCAGCGCGATCTCGAAGGTGTTCCAGAAGACCCGGAGATAGAGCTGCTCGCCCAGCGCCTTGGCGTACCAGTCGAACGTCCCCCCCTCGATGCTGAAGCCCAGCATGCGCACGACCGGGAACAGGAAGAACACGAAGAGCAGGATCAGCGCCGGCAGCGCGGGGAGGATCGACCTATTCATGGGAGCGCGCCACTCCAGTGGCGCCCTCATGAGCGCCACTG
>NZ_SCUT01000056.1 GCF_004297265.1 Reyranella sp. | reverse complement strand
GCTGGTGCTGATCGCGGTGTTCCTGCCGACCGCCTTCATCACCGGCCTGCAGGGCACCTTCTACAAGCAGTTCGCCATCACCATCGCCGCCTCGACCGCGATCTCGGCCTTCGTGTCGCTCACGCTGTCGCCCGCGATGGCGGCGCTGCTGCTGAAGACGCATGCCCTGTCGCATGTCGAGAAGCCGAAACCCGGCCTGCTGGAGCGGCTCGCCTGGCCGATCAACTGGTTCTTCGGCCACTTCAACCGCGGCTTCGAGGCGCTGTCGAACTTCTACGGCCGCATGACGGCGCGGCTGATCCGCATGGGCTTCGTCATGCTGGTAATCTATGCCGGCCTCCTGGCGCTCACCCAGAACCGGCTCGCCTCCACGCCGACCGGCCTGGTGCCGCAGCTCGACCGCTCCTACCTGATCGCGGCCATGCAGCTTCCCGCCGGCTCGACGCTCGAGCGGTCGGATGCGCTGGTCCGCAAGGCCAGCGAGATCATCATGTCGCGGCCGGGCGTCGCGAACGCGGTCTCGTTCGTCGGCTTCGACGGCGCGACCTTCACCAACGCCCCGAATACGGGCGTGATCTTCGTGACCCTCAAGCCCTTCAAGGAGCGGCCAGGCATCACCAAGGACATGATCCTGGCCGACCTGCGCGGGCAGATGTTCGCGCTGCGCGAAGCCTTCGTGTTCGTCCTGGAGCCGCCGTCCGTGCCGGGCATCGGCACCGGCGGCGGTCTCAAAGGGTACGTGCAGGACCGCGCCTCGCGTGGGCTGACGGCCCTGGAGGGCGCCACCTGGGCGCTCGCCGGCGCGGCCGGACAGTCGCCGGGCCTCACCCAGGCGTTCACGCTCTACAACACGCGCACGCCGCAGATCTACGCCGACATCGACCGGACCAAGGCCGAGCAGCTCGGCGTGCCGATCTCCCGCGTGTTCGAGACGCTGTCGGCCTATATGGGCTCGGCCTACGTCAACGACTTCAACATCCTCGGTCGCACCTATCGCGTGACCGTGCAGGCGGACGATCCCTATCGCCTCACCCTGCGCGACGTCGAGAACCTCAAGACGCGCAGCGTGAGCGGCGAGATGGTGCCGATCGGCGCCGTTGCCACCTTCGAGGACATCACCGGTCCCTACCGCGTGGCCCGCTACAATCTCTATCCGGCGGCCGAGGTGCAGGTCGCGCTGCAGCGCGGCTACTCGTCGGGCCAGGGCATCGCCACGATGGAAGGGCTGGCGGAGAAGGTGCTGCCGTCCGGCTTCGGCTTCGAATGGACCGAGATCGCGCTGCAGGAGAAGCTGGCCGGCAACACCGCGATCCTGGCCTTCGGCCTCGCCGTGCTGTTCGTCTTCCTGCTGCTGGCGGCACTCTACGAGAGCTGGCTGCTGCCGCTCGCCGTCATCCTGATCGTGCCGATGTGCATCCTGGCGGCCATGATCGGCGTGAACATCCGCGGCCTCGACCGCAACGTCCTGGTCGAGATCGGCCTCGTCGTGCTGGTGGGTCTGGCGGCCAAGAACGCCATCCTGATCGTGGAGTTCGCCAAGCAGGCGCATGAGGCCGGCATGAGCCGCTTCGACGCGGCGGTCTCCGCCTCCAAGACCCGCCTGCGTCCCATCCTGATGACGTCGCTGGCCTTCATCCTGGGCGTGGTCCCGCTGGTCATCAGCACCGGCGCCGGCGCGGAGATGCGCCAGTCGCTGGGCACCGCGGTGTTCTCGGGCATGCTGGGCGTCACGGTCTTCGGCCTGATCTTCACGCCGGTCTTCTACGTGCTCTCCGTCGGCCTGGCCGAGCTGCGCTTCAAATGGCGCAAGCAGGAGATCAAGCCGGAGTTCAAGCCGGAATAGGCCTCGGCGAGGCGGGTGGCGGACGCATCAGCGCGAACGCCACCTGCACGATGCCGGCCGTGAGCCCCATCGCGACGCCGAGGCGCCAGGCGAGATCGTAGGAGCCCAGCGCGTCGAACAGCAGACCGCCGCCCAGGGCGCCGACGAAGCTGCCGACCTGATGGCTCATGAAGGCGACGCCCTGGATCATCGCCTGCCAACGCAAGCCGAACATCTCGACGACCGAGCCGGCGACCAGCGGCCCGACGCCCAGCCACAGGAAGCCCATGGCTGAGGCAAAGACGAGCGTGCTGGCCGGCGTCGGCGGCATCACGAAGTAACAGGCGAGCACGATCGAGCGGGCGATGTAGATGCCGCCCAGCAGGCCGAGCTTGGACCCGTGCCCGCCCGCCCAGCCGAAGAATAGACTGCCGAACACGTTGAACAGCGCGATCGCGCCCAGCGCGCCGGCGCTGAGCGACGGATCCATGCCGCAGATCGCGAGATAGGACGGAAGGTGCGTGGTGATGAACAGGAGCTGCATCCCGCAGACGAAGTAGGCCGCCGTCATCACCAGGAACGAGGGATTGCGCAGCGCGGCCTTGAGCGCCAGGCGCGGCGAGGCGGCGCTGATGTCGCCGGCCGCCGGCGTGGGCGGCGTCAGCCGGTCGACCCTGCCGGCGATCCACGCGGCCGGCAACATGAAGACGGTCAGCGCCAGGAAGCCCAGCAGTCCGGCGCGCCACCCGAGATCGGTCGTAAGCATCTGCCCGAGCGGCGCCGAGAGCAGCGCGCCCAGCGAGCCGGTCGCCGTGATCGCCCCCAGCACGAAGCTGCGCGACCTGGCGGGCACGGCGCGCGCGCCGACGGCCAGCGAGATCGCCGAGGCGGTGCAAGCGAGCGCCATCCCGATCAGCACGCCGCCGCCCAGCATCACGCCGGTCATGCCGCCGGCCATCGCGAACAGGCCGAGCCCGGCGACAAAGAGCGCCGCCCCGCCGACCATGATCGGCCGGAATCCCAGGCGCACCGCCAGCGCGCCGGCGACCGGCTGGAGGAAACCCCAGGCGAGGTTCTGGACCGACATGGCCAGCGCGAAGTCGGAGACGGTGATGGCGATGTCGCGCGTCAGCGACGGCATCACCAGTCCGAAGCTCTGGCGCACGCCCATGCCGAGGCTCAACATGACCGAGACCCCGATCAGGATCGGCATGACCGGGCGCAATACCCTTAGGGCGGCCACGATGCGCCTCCACCTTGTTACACAGACCTGTGTACTTTAAGGTCGGCGCCGGAAGGGGGTCAAGGCACCATGGCGAGAGCGGACGTCAGGGCAGCAATGCAGGAGCGCATCCTCGAGACGGCGGACCGGCTGTTCTACGGCCAGGGAATCCGCGCCGTCGGCGTCGACACGATCGCCGCCGAGATCGGCATCAGCAAGCGCACGCTCTACAATCACTTCCCGTCCAAGGACGACCTGATCGTCGCCTACCTGTCGCGACGGCTGAAGCCGGCGCCGCCCTCGGACCGGCCGCCGCTGGAGCAGATCCTGGGCGCGTTCGACCGACTGGAACGCACCATCGCGACCGGCGTGTTCCGCGGCTGCCCCTTCGTGAACGCCGTGGCCGAGCTGAAGGAACCGGCGCACGCCGCCAACAAGATAGCGCTCGCCTTCAAGGAACAGCGGCGGGCGTGGTTTCAGGGTCTTCTGGAACGGCTCGGAATCGAGGACGCCGAGCCGCTGTCGATGCAGCTGCAGCTCCTGACCGACGGCGCCATCGCCGCCGCCATCGTGCGCGGCGATCCCAAGGTCGCGGCGGCGGCACGAGAGGCGGCGATGGTGCTGCTGAAAGCGGCGGGTGTGTCTTCGTCCAAGACCCGCCACTAGCCTTGGAGCGCGCAACTCCAGTTGCGCTCATGATCATGATTGCGCCACTGGAGTGGCGCGCTCCAACGATACGCTTCGGCTGATCACGTCGGATCCGGCCACAGCACGCGATGCAGGTCGAGCGCCGGCCATTCCGTCCAGGACCCGGTCAGCGGGCCGCGGCGGAAACCCAGCGGGTGAAGTTGCGAATGAGGCCGGCCACGGCCGCGCCGCGCAGGCGATGGGCGCGGGCTTCGAGGGCCTGGCGTTCGGCGATGGTGGGATAGGGGACCGTGAACATGGAAAAGACCTCCTGAGGTTGAAAGAAACCTAATTCCGTTCTTCTCGGCGGTTAATACAGAGTGTATGACGAACACTCCTGAATAAAATTCATCAATAGCGCAATGATCGATCACGCGAGCGAGATGGCGGCCTTCGTCCGGGTCGTTGATTCCAAAGGCTTTTCCGCCGCCGCACCCAGCCTTGGCCTGACCCCTTCGGCGGTCAGCAAGCTGGTGACCCGACTCGAGACCCGCCTGGGCGTGCGGCTGCTGCAGCGCACGACCCGGGCGATCAGCCTCACCGAGGAGGGCGAAGCCTTCTACGCCACGGCCCGGCGCATCGTGGGCGAGATCGAGACGCTGGAGAACCAGATCAGCGGGCAGAGCGGCACGCCGCACGGGCTCCTGAAGGTCACGACGTCGCTCGCCTTCTCGACCCACCAGCTCGCGCCGGTGATCGCCGAGTTCCTCGAACGCTATCCGCTGCTGCAGCTCGAGCTGATGCCGACCGATCGGGTCGTCGACATGATTGAGGAAGGCGTCGACGTCGCCATCCGCATCGGCCGGTTGGCGGATTCCAGCTTCATGGCCCGCCGGATCGGCGAGGATGTACGGCTGGTCTGTGCCTCGCCGTCCTACCTCAGGAACCGGCGCCCCCTGCAGCGGCCGGAGGACCTGACGCGGCACAACTGCATCGTCTCGCGCGACCGCACCTATCTGAACCGCTGGCCGTTCCGCATCGACGGCGAGATCCGCGAGATCGAGGTCGGCGGGCGGGTCGCCGTCACGGAGGGCGAGGCCCAGATGCGGCTGGCGCTGCAGGGGCTGGGCATCGTGCGCCTGACCCGCCTCACCGTCGCCGCCGCCATTAAGAACGGCGAGCTGGTCTCGCTGCTGGAGGCGTTCCGCGCCGAGCAGCCGATCCCGATCCATGCGGTGTATCCGCACCGCCGCCATCTCGCGCCCAAGGTAACGGCCTTCATCGACTTCATCGTCGAGAAATTCTCGCCCCCTCCCTGGGAAATTTAGATGCTAGGGTCCGTCCAACAATCGGGGGAGCCAAGATGGACACTGAGACCGATCTTTTCGTGCAGGCCTTCTGGGTGAAATGCCGCGACGTCATCCGGCCCGAACTCGACGAGGCCGTCGACGCGCTGCGCCACGCAGGCCACGAGGCCAATATCTCGACCCTGGAATTCTCGCACGACGAGAAGACCGCGCCCGAGAGCGCGCCGACCCTCACCCTGACCATCCACACGAGCGGTACAGACGACACGCGCGTCCTGCGCTATCGCGGCGACGTGGCGGCGCGCGAGATCGAGGTCATGGCTTCGAACTGCAAGACCGCACGCTACGATCTCTCGGCTGTCACGAATGCCGGTGTGAAGAACGACATCAAGCTCTGCTTCGGCTCATTGCTCAAGTAAACCAGGAGTAACCCATGGCCGATGCCATCGACGACCTGTTCCGCCGCTTCGGCAAGGCCTTCAACAAGGCCGATGTCGACGCGATCGCCGACTGCGTGACCGAAGACTTCGAATGGCGTCTCAATACCGGCGGGTCGCCGACCGGCCGGGTGCTCAAGGGCAAGGAGGCGCTGCGCGCGCACTTCGCCGACAAGAGCACGGCGCATCGCGAGGTCCGCTTCTCCGAAGCGAGTATCCATCGCGCCGGCGACAAGCTGTTCGGCACCTTCCGCGCCACCGGCATCGATCATGCCGGCAAACCGTTCGATCGTTACGGCATCGACCTCTACGAGGTGAAGGACGGCAAGATCGCGCTCAAGGACAGCTACATGAAGGCCGAGTGATTTCGATGTCGAACGATACCGTCCTCTGGGAGATCGACCGCCGCGGCGTGGCCACCGTCACGCTGAACCGTCCCAAGGTTAACAACGCCTATAACGGCGATCTCATCCAGGGCCTGCACGATGCGATGGATTCGCTGGGGGCCGAGAGCCACCTTCGCATCGTCGTGCTGCGCGGCAACGGCAAGCACTTCCAGGCCGGCGCCGACCTTTCGTGGATCACCGCCGTCGCCCAGCAGTCGCCCGCCGAGAACGAGAAGGTGAGCCGACTCACCGCCGAGGCCGTGAAGCGGCTCGACACGTGTCCGGTGCCGACGCTCGCATTGATCCAGGGCGGTTGCTTCGGCGGCGGCACCGGCATCGCCGCAGCCTGCGACGTCGTCGTGGCGCAGGAGGACGCGCTCTTCTCCATCAGCGAGACGCGCTGGGGCCTGATGGCGGGCATCATCCTGCCGCAGCTCTGCCAGGCGATCGGCCTGCGCCAGACACGGCGCTATGCGCTGACCGGCGAACGCTTCGGCGCCCACGAGGCGCGCCGTCTTGGCCTGGTGCACGAGGTCTGTCCGACGGGCGGCCTGGCCGAGGCCGGCGAGAAGATCGTCGAGTCGGTCCTGATGAACGCGCCGCGCGCCACCACCGCGACCAAGCTGCGCTCGCTCGCTTCCGCCCGCGCCTTTATCGATGAAGGCGAGTTGCGCGACCTGATCGACGAACACGCCCGTACCCGTCAGATGGACGAAGCCACCGAGGGACTCGCGAGTTTCAGGGAGAAGCGCAAGCCGTCGTGGTATCCGGGATAACCAACCCGCCTTAGCCGGGACGCTACTCCGCCGCCTGCTTCTGCGCGAGGCGGTCGGGGGTCAGCGTGTAGGTCGTAAACTGGCGGTTCAGCGCCGGCATCGGGCAGGCTTCGAGATGGCCCTCGGCCGGGCGCATCAGGATCATGGCCGTCGTGGCCGTCATGACGCCGCGCGTGTTCATCCGCGGCGGGCGGCAGACCGAATGCGGCGTGCCCCAATCGTCGAAGAAGGCCTGGCGGAAATCCTCCAGGGTGAGCTTGCCGCGCCTGGGCGAGAGCTGGTCGCGGACTCTCTTGTCGCGATAGATCGAGTCGGGCGTCTCGGCGAGGCCGGTATCCTTCACCTTGGCGCGCGCCGACTCGGCGATCCAGTGATTGGCGTGCACGTAGAGGCCGCGGTCGGGCGCGATCCAGAACGTATCGTCGGGCGCGCATTCGAAACCGAAGGCCTCGCCGCCACAATGACTCACGGCCATGTGGTTGGAGCCGGGCTTGGGCGTCGAAACGATCGTCTGCACCGCGTTGGCGAGATGGGCCGCCTCCAGCACCTTGCGACGGATGAAGGGCAGCGGAACGCCCGGGCCGCGCTGATAGTCGCGGTCGCATTCCAGCGCGTTGGCGGTGAGGCCGATGCCGGCCGAGTTGAGACCCGAGCGCGCGAGCCCGCCCGCCTCGGTGAAAGTCAGGATGTCGGGTCCGTCGTCGCGGCGGATGCGCAGCACCACGCCGGTCTCCGCGCATTCGGCGCGCCAGTCCCAGTTCTGTCCGTGCAGCAGGACGCCGTCGGCGCTGGCTTCAGGCAGCGCGAGCGCCGCCGTGCAGCCGTCGGGGAAATGCTTGGCCGCCTGCGCCTTGCGCGCCGCCACGACCATCTCGGTGCGCGCGTTCATCAGCACGACGGCCGCGAAGGGCTCGTTCGCGCCCTCGGCGATGCCGCGCATCTCCTCGACATAGGCCGGATCGAACTTTTCGATCAGCGGCACCATCGCCTCGGCACGTCGCTCCAGCTCCTTCCAGTCGACACCCGACTTGAGCAGCGACTCGGCGTACATCTTCGCGCCGCGCTTCAAGCGATCCGCGGCGGCCTTGCCATGGATCCGGCCCCGCTCCCGGGGGCCGCCGGACAGATCGATCAGCGGAAAGGGAGCGTAGTCGGTCATAGGAGCCTCTTATGGGTGGCCCAACTTAGGGATGTCCAAGAAGGGCCTGGCGGAAACGGTCCTTGAGATGCGCGCCGTCCTGCGGCGGCATCACGAATTCCAGCTTCTCTACCATGACCTTGACGAGGCGGAACACCGGACCCTTCTTGGTGCGGACGTCCTTCACCAGCTCTGCGACCTCGCCCGACTCGCGCACGGTCGTGGCGTCGGCGATGCCGCAGCCGCGTGCGATCATGGCGAGGTCGGTGCCGGCGCCGGAATCGGTCGGGCCATTGTTTCGCGGACTCGTATGAGTGGCCTGGTTGCCGGTCTCGCCGAACTTCTCGTTGTCGAGCACGACGATCGCCAGGTTCTCCGGCATCTGCGTCGCCACGGTGGCGAGCGAGCCCAGGCTCATCAGCATGTCGCCGTCACCGGTGATCACCAGCACGCGCTTGGTGGGCTGCGCCATCGCAAGGCCCAGACCCATGCCGACCGGGGCGCCCATCGAGCCCCAGAGCGGCATGTTGAGCGGACGGTCGCCGGCGGCGGTGATATCCCAGTTCGATGAGCCGAGGCCCGCGATGACAAGGAGGTCGTCGCCGGCATTCTCGAGGAGTTGCTTGACCAGCGGGCGACGCTGGAGAGTTGCGCCTGACTTGTTGGGGCTCATCCTACTTCTTCCCGAAATTCTTGATGCCGATCAGCTTCTGGCGCAGCAGCACGGCGACGGCCTGGCCACCGTTGAAGGCCGAGCGCGCGGCGGCATCGACAGTCGCCTTCACCTCGTCGGCGGTCTCGACCGAGTAGAGCAGCACGCCCATGGCTTCGAGCACCTTCGGCGTGCCCTGGCCCATCGGATACTGCCAGGAATTGAACTCGCCCCAGTCGCCACGCATCGTGATCAGGGTCAGGAACGGGAAGCGCAGGGTCTTCGGCATGCCCATCAGGTTGATGGTATTGCCGACGCCCGAGCTCTGCATCAGCAGCACCGAGCGCTGGCCTCCCAGCCATGCGCCGGCGGCGAGCGGAATGCCCTCCTCCTCGGTCGTGAGCGCCAGGGTGCGCATCGAGTTGGTCTTCTGGCAGGCCTCGATCAGGCGGCCATGGCCGGCGTCGGGCACGTGATAGACCTGCTTGATGTCGTGGTCCTGGAAGACCTCGAAAATCTGGTCGCGCCAATCAAGTTTGGACGGGGCCGGCTGCGTCGGGGCGGCGGTCATGTTTCTCCCATTCCCGGTTCTGGATCGGCCGGCACAGTAGCTATAACGGCCGCGAAACTGGACGACTGTTGGGAATGAACAGATATAACGATATTGTATGGCTCCCATGGAGCTTTCCCAACTTCGCACCCTAATCCATGTCGCTGAGCTCGGCAGCCTGAGCAAGGCGGCCGACCGGATCGGTATCGCCCAGCCGGCGCTCAGCCGCCAGATACGGATGCTGGAAGAGGAGCTGTCGGTCCGCCTGTTCACCCGGCACGGGCGCGGCATGGTCCTCACCGAGAAGGGCCGGGAGATCCTGGAACACGCGACGAGGGTCATGACCGAGCTGGAGGAGATCCGCGCCACCGCCGCCGATCTCGACGCGCCGCTGCGCGGCCGGATCGCCATCGGCTTTCCGCCGACCGTGGCCGACATCCTCTCGTTGCCGCTGGTCGCCGCCTTTGGAAAGACCCATCCGCAGGTCGAGCTGCGTCTGGTCGGCGCCTATACCGGTCACCTGATCGACTGGTTGCATCGCGGCGAGATCGATGTGGCGATCCTCTACGATCCGCATGTCGCCCGGTCGCTGCGCACAGAGCCGCTGCTGCTCGAGAACCTGTTCCTGATCGGACCGCCAGGCTCGGGACTTTCCGCCGATCGCTCGATCCCGTTCAGCGATCTCGACCTCAAACGCATCCTGCTGCCGAGCACGCGCCATGGCCTGAGAACGATCGTCGAGCAGTGCGCCGTGGAAGCTGGCATCACATTGCACATCGCCGTCGAAGCGGATTCCTACGCCACCCTGAAGGACCTCGTCCGTCACGGCCACGGCTGGACGATCCTGCCGCTCTCGCCCATCCACGACGACATCGCAGCGGGACGGCTGCTCGCGGCCCCGCTCACCGATCCGGCGCCGGTCCGACAACTCGTCCTGTCCTATCCGGCCGACCGGCCCGTCTCGCGCTTGACGCGATTTGCCGGCGAGACGATCGCCGACATCGTTGCCGACCAAGTCGAACGGAAGATCTGGCCGGGGCAACTGCTTAGAAAGGCTTGAGCACCACCAGGAAGACGATGGCGATCATCAGCAGGGTCGGCACCTCGTTCCACCAGCGATAATAGTTCGCCGGCCGGACGTTCCGGTCCGCCGCGAAGTCCTTGCGCCAGCGGCCGTACAGGTGGTGCACCACCGTGAGGACGCAGACGAAGGTGAACTTGGCGTGCCACCAACCCGAGTGCCACCACTCGCCCTGCCAGGTGAGCAGAAGGCCGAAGATCCAGGTCGCGATCATCGCCGGGTTCATGATGCCGCGCAGCAGGCGCCGTTCCATGGTCTTGAAGGTCTCGCTCTGCACGGAGCCTTTCTCGGCATCTGCGTGATAGACGAACAGGCGCGGCAGGTAGAGCAGTCCCGCCATCCAGGCGATGACCGAAATGATGTGCAGCGCCTTCAGCACTTCGTAGAGCATCAGACCGCTCCGGCGATCAGCGGGCAGCCGCGGTGGTTGCCGTTGCAGGGCATTGTCCTCGCACCGTGACAGATCGCGACCTGCGGCTCGGCCAGCACTGCACGCACCCGGTCGGCGAGACCGGCGATGAAAGCGGGATGCGTGCCCACCGTCGGCACGCGGACGTAGGCCGGCACACGGCTCTCATTGGCCAGGGTGCGATAATCCATGTCGAGTTCGACCAGCGTTTCCGAATGTTCCGACACGAAGGCAAGCGGATAGAGCACCACGGCTTTCCCATCCGTGCCCGCACGTCGGATTTCGTCGTCAGTGGGAGGGCCGATCCATTTCAGGGGCCCGACGCGACTCTGGTAGCAGACCGACCAATCGAGGCCGCCGATACGTTCAGCAATCGCCCTGGCCGTGCGCTCGACCTGCGCCTGGTAGGGATCGCCGGCCTTGATGACCTTCTCCGGCAAGCCATGCGCCGAGAACAGAACACGCGTCGGACGGTCGCCTGCTTCCACCAGCCCCTGCTTCAGCAGGTCGACGGAGGCCGCGATGAAGCCATCCTCGTCGGGATAGCAACATACGGTTTGCGTCGGCACGCCGAGCTTCGCGGCCACGGCCGCTTCCTTCCAGGCCTTCACCGACGACGCCGTCGTCGTCGTGGAGAATTGCGGATAGAGCGGCAACAGCACGATGCGATCGGGCGCGAAGCGCTTGACCGAGCGCACGACCGCTTCAGTCATCGGATGCCAATAGCGCATGCAGACATAGCCGCGCCATTCATGTTCCGGGCCCAGCGCCGCTTCGAGCGCGCGGGCCTGGGCCTCGGTCTGGCCGAGGATCGGCGAGCTGCCGCCGATCTTCGCGTAGATGCCTTGAGCCTTCGCGGTCCGCCGGCTGGAGATGAACCGCGCCAGCGGCAACCGCAGGAACGATGGCAATGAGATGATTGCCGGATCGCTGAACAGGTTGCGCAGGAACGGCTGCACGGCCTCCGGCGAATCCGGGCCGCCGAGATTGAACAGGACGATCGCGATCTTCATGCTTCTTCCACCTCCCCATTCAAATGGGGAGGTGTCCGCGAAGCGGACGGAGGGGTCATGAATAGCGGGGCCAATTCGGCTGACCCCTCCGTCGGCGTGAGACGCCGACACCTCTCCATTTGAATGGGGAGGATCATGATCCCGGCTTCCAGTTGCGCACGATCTCGATCAGGCGCGCGACATTGTCCGGCGGGGTCTGCGGCACCACGCCATGGCCGAGGTTGAACACGAAGGAGCCGTGGCCGAGCTTATCGAGGATCCGAGTCGCCTCGCGCTCCATCGCCTCGCCGCCCGCCACCAGCATGATCGGGTCGAGATTTCCCTGCACGCAGATGTGCGGCTGTATCTCCTTCGCCGCCCAATGCGCACCGATGCCGGTGTCGAGCGACAGGGCGCTGAACGTCTCGGGCAGGCGGTACATCAGCGCCGCGGGACCGACAGCGCGCGGAAAAGCGATGATCGGCACGCCGGGATGACGCTCGCGCAAGGCCTTGGCGATCCGCACCATCGGATCGAGCGACCAATGGAAAAGTTGTTCTTCCGGCAACACGCCGGCCCAGGAATCGAAGAGTTGCACCGCATCGACGCCGGCCTCGACCTGGTGGCCGAGATGTTCGACGACCGCATCGATGAGAAGATCGATCAAGAGCTTGAAGGACTCGGGATGGGCATAGGCCCACTTCTTCACCTTGGCGAAATCCCTGCTGCCGCTGCCTTCGATCATGTAGCAGGCGAGTGTGAAGGGCGCGCCGGCAAAACCCAGAAGCGCCGTGTCCGCGGGCAGCTCCGCCCGGGTCCGGCGGATCGCCTCGTAAACCGGTGCGAGATGCTCCTGCAGTCGCCCCCGCGACAGGCGGCCGAATTGCGACGGATCGGTCAGCGCCTCGAGCTTCGGGCCCTCGCCTTCCGCGAACCAGACCTTCTGGCCGAGCGCATCCGGTACCACGAGGATGTCGGAGAAGATGATCGCGGCATCCAGCCCAAAACGGCGGATCGGCTGCAGTGTCACCTCGACGGCCTTGTCGGGCGTATAGCAGAATTCGAGGAACGATTTGGTCGTTGCCCGCACGGCGCGATACTCGGGCAGGTAACGTCCCGCCTGGCGCATCAGCCATATCGGTGGCGTCGCATGCCGCTTTCCGGCCAGCGTTTCCAGGAGTTTCCCGCCGCTCACTCTCTGTCCCTCATGCTTCCTTCTACTCTATTCATAATAGGTAGTAGCAGTAGTAGAGCCTGTGGCACGTGGGGATGCGCCTTATTGGCCATCGGTCCCCAGGGGGCTGTGGACCAGAAAATACCGTTTCCACGCGACTGCCGGCCTTGATTCCCGACTCACAGCTCATTCATCCCGAGCTGTACGCAGGGGACGGCGGATTGGATGGGGCGGGCGAGTCGTGTCCCGAATCAGGACCGGGTGGATCGATGTTCCGCTTGTCCCCGAAATCCCCGGCGCAATCCCGCGTTTCTCCCGGCGCACCTGTGGGGTAAAACAAGCCGTGGCCAACCGTAACTTCCACGTCCATCTCGTGTCCGATTCGACCGGCGAGACCGTGTCGAGCGTCGCGCGTGCCTGCCTCGTCCAGTACGAGGGCATCTTCGTCCAGGAGCACGTCTGGTCGCTGGTGCGGTCACCGGCGCAGATGGAGAAGGTGATGCAGGCGGTCGAGCGCGACCGCGGCCCCGTTCTCTATACGCTGGTCGATCCCGATCTGCGCGACGTCGTGCGCGATCATTGCCGGCGCCTGCAGCTTCCCTGCGTCGGCGTGCTCGACCAGGCGATGAGCGTGCTGGCGGTGCATTTCCATTCCAAGAGCGAGCAGTGGCCGGGCCGCCAGCATCAGCTCGACGAAGGCTATTTCGATCGCATCGACGCCATGCACTTCACGCTGGCGCACGATGACGGCCAGTCGACGCACGATCTCGACGATGCCGACGTGATCCTGGTCGGACCCTCGCGCACCTCGAAGACACCGACCTGTGTCTATCTCGCCAATCGCGGCGTGCGTGCGGCCAACGTGCCGCTGGTGCCGCTGGTGCCACCGCCCGCCGAGCTCGAAGCGGCCAGGCGGCCGCTGATCGTGGGGCTGATCACCGATCCCGAACGCCTGGTGCAGATACGCGTCAACCGGCTGCGGCTCATGCAGCAGGAGACCGAGACGGACTATACCGACATGGATACCGTGCAGGGCGAGATCCAGGACGCCCGACGCCTCTATGCGCGCCGCAAATGGGCGACGATCGACGTGACCCGCCGGTCGATCGAGGAGACCGCCGCGGCGATCCTCCAGATGTTGGCGACCCGCCGGGAGCAGCGGCTGCAATCGAGCTAGGAATACCGGGCAGGAGGCGACCATGAAGGCAGCCTTTGGTGCGTTGAGTTTAGTTCTTTTGGGTACGGCGGCCCTCGCCGCCAACGGCATCGATGTGACGCGCGGCAGCGATGCCAACGTCTACGGCAACTGCGTGCCGAGCCTGGTCGTCGAGAACAAGACGGCCGAGACCATCGACTACCTCCAGGTTGATGTCGTGCTGGCCCTGCGTGATGGCCGCCAGCGCACGGTCGAGCTGAAATCGGCCTATCGCGAAGGCGCGCCCTTTCCCATTCCCCCCGGCGCTTCGGCAACGCTCCGCCAGCATCTCGACACCTCGCGCGCCCTGGGTGTGCCCTGTGGCGAGGTCGCCGAACGCCGGGTTTCCCGGACGATCTGCGAGACGGCTCATGGCACGGCGTGTGCATCTTCGGTCAGTGTGCAACCCTAGGCACCTTTCCCGAGGCATTCTCCATGAAACTTCGTCGTAGGACCGTGCTGGGCGCCGTGGGCGCCTCGCTTCTTGCTGCCCCGGCCCTCGCTCAGGAGTATCCGAACAAGCCGCTGAAGATGATCGTGCCCTACCCGCCTGGCGGCGGCACGGACGGGCTCGGCCGCATCACCGCACAGTTCCTGTCGGAAAAGCTCGGCCAGCAGATCGTCATCCAGAACATCGGCGGCGCTTCCAGCACCATCGGCTCCGACACGGTCCGCCGCGCCGAACCCGACGGCTACACGATCCTGTTCAATGCCAGCCTGTTCGTGCTGGGCAAGACGGTGGTGCCGTCCTGCCCCTATGACCCGCAGACGGATTTCCGCGCCATCGCCCAGGCGGGCGAGGCGCCCTTGGTCCTCCTGGCCAACAACAACGTGCCGGGCAGCGACTATGCTGCCGTCATGGCGGCGGTAACGAAGGACCCGAAGAAGTTCTTCGTGGCGATCTCCTCGGGCGGCTCGGCCGGCCATATCGCGACACTGGCCTGGTTGAAGCGCATCGGCATTCCGCTCGACCAGATCCTCTACAAGGGCACGGCGCCGGCCAACAACGACCTCATGTCGGGCAGCGTCCAGTTCTTCATGGATCCGTGGACGGCCCTCCTGCCGCTCGCCACCTCAGGCCGAGCCAAGGGTCTGTTCGTGACCTCCAAGGAGCGCACGCCGCTCGCGCCCAACATCCCGACGAGCGCCGAAGTCGGCCTGAAGGATTTCAACCTCAGCTCCTGGTACGGCGTCTGGGCGCCCAAGGACACGCCCGATGCCGTCGTGAATAAGCTGGCCGCCGGAATGGCCGAGGTTTCGAAGGACAAGGGCTTCATCGAGAAGACCACCTCGCTCGGCATCGTCCCGACCGCGCGCGGCCCGAAGGAATTCGGGGCTTTCATCAAGCAGGAGATCGAGACCAACACAGCCCTGCTGAAGGAAGCCAACTTCAAGCCGGAGTGACGGCCTCGGCCGTCATCCCGAGCATTTGCGAGGGATCTGCCAAGGAAGGTGGTGAACTATTCCGCCGCTTTCGGAACGAGATCGAAGCGGGAGTCGAAGTCGCGGATGGCGCTTTCGACGGCCGTCGAGATCTGTTTCAGCTTCTCGGCGTGCACGACCTTCAGGCCGAACAGGTCCTTGATGTAGAAGACGTCGACCGCGCGCTCGCCGTAGGTCGTGACGTGCGCGGTGGCGATCTGCAGGTTGAGGCGTGTGAGCGCGCGCGTGACGACGTGCAGGAAGCCCGGCCGGTCGCGGCCGTTGACCTCGATCACCGTGAAGGCGTCGGACGCGTTGTTGTCGATCAGCACCCGCGGCTCCACGGTGAAGACGCGGTCGCGCTTGGGCCACGAGGCCCGCTGGCTGTCGAGTTCGCGCTGGATATCGAGCCGGTTGGACAGCGAAAGCTCGACCCGGGCGGCCAGCCGCGCCAGCCGCTGCGGCCCGTCGAACGGCTTGCCCTCGAGGTCCTGGATCCAGAAGGTGTCGAGCGCCATGCCGTTGGCCAGGGTGAAGATCTTGGCGTCGACGATGTTGGCGCCGCTGATCGCCATGGCGCCGGCGAGGCGGGCGAACAGGCCATGGGTGTCGAGCGTGTAGATCGTGACCTCGGTCACCGAGCGCTCATCGTCGACCCTGTGCTCGATGGCGAGCGGTTGCTTGGCCCTCTCGGCGCCACGCACCAGTTCGGCCTGGCGAACCAGCGTTTCGATGGGGAAGGACAGCCAGTAGGAGGCGTAGCCGCGCGAAAAATGCGCTTCCTTGTCGGCGTCGCTCCAGCCCGGCAGTCGCTTGGCGACTTCGGCCTGGATCTGCTTGATGCGCTCGGCGCGGCCGCCGCTCAGCGTGCCGCCCGACAAGACCTGCTCCGTTGCATTATAGAGCTGGCGCAGCAGGGCGGCCTTCCAGTTGTTCCAGACGTTCGGGCCCACGGCGCGGATATCGCAGACCGTCAGGACCAGCAGCAGGCGCAGGCGCTCGGGCGACTGGACGAGTGCTGCAAAGGTTTCGATGGTCTTGGGATCCATCAGGTCGCGCTGGAACGAGGTGCCCGACATGGCGAGGTGATAGCGTACCAGCCACGCCACCGTTTCGGTCTCGGCAGCGCTCAGGCCGAGGCGAGGTCCGAGCTGCATCGCCACCTCGGCGCCAAGCACGGAATGATCGCCGCCGCGTCCCTTGGCGATGTCGTGCAGCAGCACCGCGAGGTAAAGCACCGGCCGGGACACGATCTTGTGCACCACGTCGGCCGACATCGGGTGGTCTTCCTTGAGCGCACCCGATTCGATCTTCGAGAGGATGCCGATGGCGCGGATCGTGTGCTCGTCGACCGTGTACGTGTGGTACATGTCGTGCTGCGTCTGCGCGACGACCCTGCCGAAATCGGGCACGAAGCGGCCGAATACGCCGGCCTCGTTGAGGCGTCGCAAAGTCGTCTCCGGATCATGACGAGACGTCAGCATCTCCATGAAGAGACGGTTGGCTTCCGGATCGTTGCGCAGCCTGTCGACCAGCCGGATGTTCTGCGTGATCAGCCGCAGGGTCGCGGGATGGATGTCGAGATCGTTCTCCTGCGCCACATGGAACAGGCGCAGGATGGCGACGGGATCCTTGCTGAAGGCATCGGGAGAGGCGACGGCCAGACGCTCCCCGTCCAGGCGGAAGCCTTCGAGTTCGCGCGGCCGCAGGCTCTGCCACAGCGCGGCGAGCTTGGGCTTGCGACGGCGGCTGTCCTCGAGGGCCGCCACGAAGATGCGTGTCAGGTCGCCAACCGTCTTGGCGTGGAGATAGTAGTGCTTGGTGAAGCGCTCGACGCCGCGGCTGCCCGGCCGGTCCTGGTAACCCAGGCGCGCCGCGATCTCGCGTTGAAGATCGAATGACAGGCGATCGTCGGCGCGGCCGGTCAGATAGTGGATGTGGCATCGCACGGTGGAGAAGAAGCGCTCGGCGCGCTCGAAGAGCCTGGCCTCTTCCTTGGTGAGCACGCCCTTGGCGACCAGCTCGCCCGGTTCGCTCACGCGGTAGAGATACTTGGCGATCCAGAACAGCAGGTGCAGATCGCGCAGCCCGCCCTTGCCTTCCTTGACGTTGGGCTCGACCACATAGCGCGAATCGCCCATGCGCTGGTGGCGCTGATCGCGCTCCGCCAGCTTGGCGTCGACGAAGTCGCGGCCGTCGCCGCTATAGAATTTCTGCGCGAAGCCGCGTTGCAACTCATCGAACAGCGCGCGGTCACCCCACAGATAGCGGGCCTCCAAAAGGGCGGTGCGGATCGTCTGGTCGCGTTCGGCGTAGCGCAGGCTCTCCTCGACCGTGCGGGTTGCGTGGCCGACCTTGAGGCCGAGGTCCCACAGCAGATAGAGCATGAACTCGACGATCTGCTCGCCGCGCGGGGTCTGCTTGTAGGGACGCAGGAACAGCAGGTCGATGTCGGAGAGCGGCGCCAACTCTCCGCGACCGTAGCCGCCGGTCGCCACCACGCCGAGCCGTTCCGCGGCGCTGGGATTGGCGGCCGGATAGGCGTGATGGTCGGCGAAGTCGAACAGGACCCGGATGATCTGGTCCATCAGGTAGGAGGTCGCGACCAGGACCGCCGGACCGTCATTCTTGAGTGGGCCCGGCTCCTCGAAGCGGCGGCGGATCTCGGCCCGGCCCTTGGCCAGCGCATCCCGCAGCAGGGCCAGCACCGGCGGGCGCGGCGGCTCGCCACCGTCCGGCAGGTCCTCGACCAGGCGGGCGAGGGCCTCCTCGAGGGTGCGGCGGCGCACGATGGCGCGGCGGTCCGGAATCTCGTCGTAGGGTTGGGCCATGGCCGGCGGATACTACAGGGCGCGGGTAGCTTACAGTAGGGCTCATGACCCAGTCTTTCACCCTGGCGGTTTTCACGAAGAATCGGGTGAATCCGGCCTACGACGCCGCCCGGCTGGCGGTCGACCGGATCGCGGCCGAGGCCGGCGCCCGCGCCGTGCACTATGTGCCGGCGACGCCTGACCATGTCGGCGAGCAGAAGGCGCTGGTGGCCGAGGCGCTGGCGGCGCGGCCGGATGCGGTCCTGTTCAACCCGACCGACGATGTCGCGATGGAAGAGGACGTAGCCCGGATCGCCGCGGCCGGCATCCCGGTCGCGGTATTCATCAACCGCATGAGGGTGCCGGTCCTGACTTTCGTCGGCTCCGACGATGTCCGGGTGGGCGAAACGATCGCCCGTGCCCTGTTCCGGGGGCTGGTCGGCACCGGCAAGGTCGTGGCGCTGGACGGCACGCCGGGCGCCCGCACCGCGCGCGACCGGACGGAGGGGTTGAAGCGGGCGCTGGCGGAATATCCCGGCATCGAGCTGGTGGGATCGCGGGTCGGCTATCTGCAGGAAGCGCCGGCCCGGACGGCGATGGCTGAATTGCTGCGTGCCCATCCGCAGATCGACGGTGTCTGGACGGCCAACGACGTCATGGCCTTTGGCGCGCTGAAGGCGCTGCACGAGGCCGGACGGAACGCGACCGTCGTCGGCATCAACGGCCTGCCGGCCGCCATCGAGCACATCGAACGCGGCACCATGCTGGCCAGCGTCGATTTCAGCGCCTTCAACATCGCGGCCATCGCGGCCCGCGCCGTGTTGCGGCGTCTCCTGGGTCAGCCCGTGCCAACCGAGGTCATGGTGCCTGCCGAGCTGATCGACCGGTCGAACTGCCATCGCTGGAAGGTGCCGTTCGCGCAACGTCCCGTCCCGAATTGGGCCGATTTCGTGCGATAGTGACCGTCGTCATGTCGTTCAAAGCCTTCCTCGCGACGATGGTGATTCTGCTGAACGCTGTCGCCGTCCACGCTCAGGGTGCGCGCCCTGCCCCGCCGGCGGCGCCGGCTTCCGGCCTGATCGATCTCAACAGCGCCAGTCGCGACGATCTCATGTCGCTCGACGGGATCGGCGAGGTGCGCGCCGACGCCATCATCCGGGCGCGGCCCTTCAAGGCCAAGACCGAGCTGGTCGAGCGTCGCCTGATCCCCGAGGCGCTCTATGAAAAGATTGCCGACAAGGTGATGGCCCGGCCGCCGCCGGTCGCCCCCGCGCCGCGGCCGGCTCAACCCGCGCCCAAGCGGACGTGACCGACGCCACGATCTACGCGCTGGGCACGCCGACGCCCACGCGCGCGCACCCCGGTGCGCTCGCGGTCGTCCGGCTGAGCGGCCCGCGTTCCGGCGACGCGTTGGAATTGCTGACCCGGAGGCCCCTGCCCGCGCCGCGCCGCATGGCCCTGCGCTCCCTGCTCGATCCGTCGACCGGCGAGGTTTTCGACAAGGGCCTGGTCGTGTGGTTCGCCGCGCCCAACACCGAGACCGGCGAGCCGATGGCCGAGCTGCATCTTCACGGTGGCCGCGCCGTCGTCGGGGCGGCGCTGGAGGCCATCGCCCATCTCGGCTTCTGCCGGTTGGCCGAGCCCGGCGAGTTCACGCGCCGCGCCTTCGAGCACGGCAAGCTCGATCTCACCGAGGCCGAGGGCATCGCCGATCTGGTCGCGGCCGAGACGGCGGCACAGCGGCGGCAGGCGCTGCAGCAGATGGACGGCGCCCTGCACCGGCTCTACGAGGACTGGCGAGCCAAGGGCCTGCGTGCCCTCGCCCATCTCGAGGCGGCCATCGACTTTCCGGACGAGGATCTGCCCGAGGGTCTGGCCGACGAGGTACGGGTCGCCGTTACCGGTCTGCAAAAGGAAATCTCGGCTCATCTGGAGGATCGCCGCGGCGAGCGTCTGCGCGACGGCCTGTCGATCGCGATCATCGGGCCACCCAATGCGGGCAAGTCCTCGCTGCTCAACCTCCTCGCCCGCCGCGAGGCGGCGATCGTCTCGGAAACCGCCGGCACGACGCGCGACGTGATCGAGGTCCATCTCGATCTCGGCGGCTGGCCGGTGGTGCTGGCTGACACCGCGGGCCTGCGCGACTCGGACGATGCAATCGAGCAGGAGGGCGTGCGGCGGGCGCGGGCGCGGGCAGACGCCGCCGACCTGCGCGTGCTGGTGCTCGACGCTTCCGGCGACTGGCGCGCCGGCATGAAAGCGATCATCGACGCGACCGAACGCTGGGATGCGGCGCGCGACATCGTGGTGGTGAACAAGACGGATCTCGTGCCGGTCGACGATCCCGGAATCGTTCCCCTGTCGACCAGGGGAGGCATTGGCCTGCCCGGATTGCTGGTGCGTCTGGAAGCCTCCGCGGAAGCTGCGATGCAGGAAGGTGCCGGCGCGCCGCCCCTCACACGCGCGCGCCATCGCGAAGCGCTGCTGGATTGTCAGGCATCTTTGGAACGCGCGCTGTACGCACCGGAGGTAGCGCTGGCGGCGGAGGACCTTCGCCTCGCAATGCGCGCCATCGGTCGCATCACGGGTACGGTGCGCATCGACGAACTCCTCGATGTGATCTTCCGCGACTTCTGCATCGGGAAGTGAAGACACCGGAACGACTCCCGGCAGGAGACGTTCAGGTCCCGGCATAGTTCGCGAAATCGAGCAGGCGTATGGTGCGGCAACGCGGCCCCGCGCCCGAATGGTGAGTCATGCGGAAGGACAGTCTCGCTCCCTATCGCGCCAAGCGCGACTTCAGCCTGACGGAGGAGCCTTCGGGCAAGGCTTCCGTCCCCAAATCGAAGCAATTGCGGTTTGTGATCCAGCGCCACGACGCCACGCGGCTGCATTACGATTTCCGCCTCGAGCTCGATGGTACGTTCAAGTCCTGGGCCGTGACCAAGGGCCCCTCGCTCGATCCGACGGTCAAGCGCCTGGCGGTCGAAGTCGAGGATCACCCGCTCGACTATGGCGACTTCGAAGGCACCATTCCCGAGGGCCAGTATGGCGGTGGAACGGTCCAGCTCTGGGATCGCGGCTACTGGATTCCCGAGGGCGATCCGCATGACGGGCTGAAGCGCGGCGACCTCAAGTTCACCCTGATGGGCGAGCGGCTGGAGGGAAGCTGGGTGCTGGTTCGCATGAAGTGGGACCGTAAGGGCGGCAAGCGCACGAACTGGCTGCTGATCAAGCATCGCGATGCCGCGGCGCACAAAGGCGACGACGACAGGATCCTGAAGGACCCCAAGTCGATCGCCTCGGGCCGGACGTTGAAAGAGATCGCGCTGGGCACCGGCCGGGCGCCCAAGCCGTTCATGACGAGCAGGAAGCGCGGTGCCGGCGCCGTCTGGCAGAGCAACCGCAAGGACGGGGGTGACGGCGCCGAGCCCAGGAAGAGCAAGGGCAAAGCCAGGAAAGTCTCTTCGATGCCGAAGTTCGTGGAGCCGCAGCTCGCCAAGTTGGTCGAGCGTGCTCCGGCGGCGGCGGGCTGGGCGCACGAGGTCAAGTTCGACGGCTATCGCCTGCAGCTTCGTGTCGAGGACGGCGAGGCGCGCCTGCGCACGCGCAAGGGTCTCGACTGGACGGAGAAGTTTGCCGCCGTCGCGCGACAGGCGAAGAAACTACCCGACTGCATCCTCGATGGCGAAGCGGTGGCGCTCGACGAACACGGCGCGCCGGATTTCGCGGCCCTTCAGGCGGCGCTCTCGGAGGGCAAGTCCGAGAAGCTGATCTTCTTTGCCTTCGATCTGCTGTTCCTGGAGGGCGAGGATCTGCGTGCGCTGCCCCTGTCGGAGCGCAAGGAGCGTCTCAAGCAAGTGCTCGAGGACCTGCCGGAGAATGGTGGCCTGCGCTATGTCGACCACTTCGAGACGGCGGGCGATGCCGTCCTGCAATCGGCCTGCCGCATGCACCTGGAAGGCATCGTGTCGAAGGATCTCGGAGCACCCTACAAGTCGGGGCGCAACGGCAGCTGGACCAAGGCCAAGTGCCGGGCCGGTCACGAGGTGATCGTCGGCGGCTGGACCAGCGAGGGTCGTCGCCTGCGCTCGCTGCTGGCGGGCGTCCATCGCGGCGACGGCAAGAGCCGGAAGCTCGTCTATGTCGGCCGGGTCGGTACCGGTTTCGGCGAGAGCGTGATGCGTACGCTCGTGCCCAAGCTGCGCGCGGTCGAGAGTGGCACCAGCCCCTTTGCAGCCGGCGCCAGCCCGCTCAAGGAAGCCAACATGCACTGGGCGAAGCCCGAGCTGGTGGCCGAGATCGAGTTCGCGGGCTGGACCGGCGCGGGCAACGTGCGTCAGGCTGCCTTCAAGGGCCTGCGCGCCGACAAGCCGGCGGAGGAGGTCGAGGCGGAAGTCGCCGCCAAGCCGGAGAAGGTCGAAATGGCGAAGCCCACGCCGCGCACGACGTCCAGGCGCACACGCAAGGCGGGGCCGACGTCGTCGGGAAGGGCCATCGTGATGGGCGTGTCCATTTCCCATCCCGACAAGGCCTTGTGGCCCGGCGAAGACCCGCCGGTCACCAAGCTCGAACTCGCCCGCTATTACGAGCAGATCGGCGACTGGATGATCGACCACATCGCGGGCCGCCCCTGCTCCATCGTGCGCACGCCCGACGGGATCGACGGCAAGCAGCACTTCTTCCAGCGCCATGCAATGCCCGGCTCGTCACACCTTCTTTCCGAAGTGAAGGTCAGCGGCGACAAGAAGCCCTATCTGCAGATCGACCGGGTCGAGGGCCTCGCGGCGGTGGCGCAGATGGGCGCGACGGAGCTGCATCCGTGGAACTGCCAGCCCGGCAATCCCGAACTGCCGGGCCGCCTGGTCTTCGATCTCGATCCGGCGCCCGATGTCGGCTTCGACGCCGTGATCGCCGGCGCACGCGAAATCGCTGCGCGGTTGAAGAAACTGGGCCTCGTACCCTTCTGCAAGACCACCGGCGGCAAGGGCCTGCACGTCGTGGTGCCGCTGACCGCCGACAGGAAGAGTCCGGACTGGGATACGGCCAAGACCTTCGCCAAGGAGATCTGCCGGAGGGTCGCCGAGGACGAGCCCGACCTCTACGTGATCAACATGGCGAAGAAGGAACGGACTGGCCGCATCTTCCTCGACTATCTGCGCAACGACCGCACCTCGACGGCTGTCGCGCCGCTGTCCTCACGCGCGCGTCCCGGCGCCACCGTGTCGATGCCGATCGAATGGACGCAGGTGAAGAAGGGTCTCGATCCGATGAAGTACACGGTGCGCACGGCGCCGGCTTTGCTGAAGCGCAACAAGCCGTGGAAGGACTACGCGAAGTCCGCACGTCCGCTGCGCGCCGCCATCGAGAAGCTCGTGAAGTCGGAGTAGAAAAATGGCCAAGCAGAAAGCAATGCGACCGACCTGGGAGGGCCACTTGCGCCTGTCGCTGGTGACCTGTCCGGTCGCGCTCTACACCGCGACCGAGCGCACCGCCGACATCCATTTCAACATGATCAATCCCAGGACCAACAACCGCATCCGCATGCAGACGGTCGATGCCGGAACCGGCAAGCCGGTGGATCGCGCCGATCTCGTCAGGGGGTTCGCCGTCTCGAAGAACAAGTACGTGCTGCTCGAGAAGGAAGAGCTCGACGCGGTGCGGCTGGAATCGACGCGCATCCTCGACATCGAGGAATTCGTCGATGCCACAGAGATTGATCGCATCTACTGGGACGAGCCCTACTATCTCGCGCCGTCGGGCAAGACCGGCATCGAGGCTTATGCGGTGATCCGCGCCGCCATGGAAAAGCGCAGGAAGGTCGCGCTGGGTCGCGTCGTCATGCACCAGCGCGAGCGCATCTGCGCCCTGGAGCCGCGCGATAAGGGCATCCTGCTCACGACGTTGCGCACGCACGACGAGATACGCGCCACGTCGGAAGTGTTCGACCGCAGCCTGCCCAGGCCGAATGCGCAGATGCTGCAGATCGCCGAGAAGATCATCGAGCAGCAGGACGCCAGGTTCGATCCGACGCGCTTCAAGGATCGTTACGAGGATGCGCTGCGCGAACTGATCGCGAAAAAGAAGAAAGGCCAGCCCGTCGTCTCCGAGGCGCCGGAGCAGGACGACGAGAAGGTCGTCGATCTCATGGAGGCGCTGAAGAAGAGCCTCAAGGGCGGCGGCGGTCCCTCGCGCGACAAGGCCGACCGCTTCCTCGAAGCGCATGGGCGAAGCAAGGCGAAGCCGAAGGCAAAAGCCAAGACGAAGACCCGCCACAAGGCCGTGTCACGCAAACGCGCGGCTTGAGTCATTGGAGCGCGCCACTCCAGTGGCGCTCATACTCTGTCGACAACCCATGAGCGCCACTGGAGTGGCGCGCTCCATGGCTACCTTTGTTTCTCCCACGCCACCGGCTGCGGCACGCCGTCGACGGTGATGTGGCGGAAGGTGACGCCGTAGGCGGCGTCGATCACGCCGGCGGCGAGGGCAACATCGGGAGGACCGTCGGCCGCGATCTTGTGGTTGGCGAGCACGACGATCCGGTCGGCGAAGCGGGCAGCAAGACCAAGATCGTGAAGGACCACGATCACGCAGGCGCCGCGGGCCGCCTCGGCGCGCAGGATCGTCATGGTCTCGAGCGCATAGGCCGGGTCGAGGCTGGCGACCGGTTCGTCGGCGAGGAAGATCGGCGCTTCGGTGGCCAGCGCGCGGGCCATCATCAGGCGCGCGCGCTCGCCTTGCGACAGCGTGTTGATGGCACGGTCGGCCAGACGCACCCCGTCCACGCGTTCGAGCGCGCGCTGGACGGCTTCCGCATCCGAGGCCCTGGTCGGGCGGCTGAGGTCGGCGCCATGCGGCAGGCGACCGAGCGCCACCAGGTCGCGGGCGCGCAACGGCCAGTAGGCCGACGCGGCCTGCGGCAGATAGGCGATGCTCCAGGCGCGGATGGCCGGGCCGAGCGAGGCCAGGGGCTGGCCGCGCAAGTCGACCTGCCCGGCGGCCGGCGTGTCGAGACCTGCGAGATGGCGCAGCAGGGTCGTCTTGCCGGCCCCATTGGGTCCCACGATCGCGGTGACCTCGCCGGCGCCGAAGGCGAGATCGATGCCGTCGAGAACCACGGCATGGTCGCGGCGGCACACGAGGCCGCGAACGGCGATGGCGGGTGAGCTCATGTGGCGAGCCATGCGCCATGCGCCTTGCGCACCGCACGCACCAGGAACGGCGCACCGACCAGCGAGGTGAAGACGCCGAGCTGCAATTCGGACGCCGTTGGCAGCAGGCGTACGACGGTGTCGGCCCCCAGGACCAGCGCGGCCCCGACCAGCATCGACGGGACCAGCGTACCGCCGGGCCGGAAGCCCACGCGGGCGCGGATGAGATGCGGCGCGATCAGGCCGACGAAGCCGATGACGCCGGCCACGGACGTGGCCGCGCCGACCATCAAGCCGACGCCGAGGGTGAGCCTGAGGCCGAGCGATCTCGTGTCGGCGCCGAGGCTGCGCGCCGTGTCCTCGCCCAGGGACAGGGCGTCCAGCCAGCGGCCGGCCCCCAACACGATGGCCGCGCCGACAATCATGAAGGGCGCCGCGATGGCGAGATAGCGCAGGTCGCGGTCGACGATCGAACCGGCCAGCCAGAGCGAGATCTCCTGGTAGGCGAAGGGATTGGGCGACAGCGCGAGGACCAGCGAGATCAACGCCGCGGCGATGGCGTTGATCGCCACCCCCATCAGCAGGAGCGAGACCGTCCCCGTGCCCGACCGTACCGCGCCCATCAGCAAGGCGACGGCGATCGCGGCGCCGGCGATGCCCGCCAGCGGCAGCGCCAGCACGAAGGCGGCGGCGAGACCGCTGTAGAAGGCGCACACGGCGGCAAAGCCGGCGCAGGCCGACACGCCGATCACGCCGGGCTCGGCCAGCGGATTGCGCAGCCAGCCCTGCAGCACCGCGCCGCTGAGGCCCAGCACGCCGCCGATCAGCAGGCCGAGGGTCGCGCGCGGCACACGCAGTTCCCAGACGATGGTCCAGCCGACCTCGTTGCCCAGCCGCCACGGCCACCAGGCCGGACCGACCGCCAGCGACAGGAGATAGAGTGCCGCGACCAGCAGCAGGAGCCAGCGGTTCATCGCCCTGCCTCCGCGAGGCGCCGCATCGTCTCGAAATTGTCCGGCCCCGCGCAGATCGAATATTTCGTTGGCACCGAAGCAAGCTTCGCCTGGCCTGCCAGGGCAAGCAGCGCGTGGTGGCCGACGAACTCGGTGGCGCGCGCCGGGTTGTCGTTGGCAGTGCCGTCGAGCACCACGAGGTCGGGTTGACCCGCGAGGACAGTTTCGAGCGACAGGCGGCCGAAGGAGCCGATGCCGAGTTCCGAAGCGAGATTGCGATAGCCCGAGAGACGCAGCAGCTCGTCCATCAGGCTGCCCTTCCCCGACGTGCCGCGATTGGCCTCGAGATAGACGGCCGTGCCGCGAGGCGCACCCTTCCAGGCCAGCTGGCGGCGCTGCTCGCGCATGCCGGCGATCAGGCTCCGGCCGACGTCTTCGCGGCCGAGCGCCGCCGCCATCTGTTCGATGACCGTCTCGGCCTCCCCGATCGAAGTCGCCCAAGGCAGTTCGAGCACGCGCACCCCGGCGTCGCGCAGTAGGCGCTTCAGCCGCGCGTGCGAGCCCTGGCCGAGGATCACGAGATCGGGCCGCAGGATCAGGATCGATTCGACGGAGTCGCGCACCGGCGGGAGGGCGGCGGCGCGGTCGGCCAGCACGGAGAGGCGCGGGTCCTGCGAAAGGTAGCTGACGCCGACGAGCTGATCCGGCGCCGCGAGGCGCAGCGCCATCTGGTCGAGGCAGAGATTGAGCGTGACCACCCTCTGCGGCACCTGGGCGGCGGCCGGGACGGCGGCGAGCAGCAGTATCAGGCACGTGAAGGCGCGAACAAGATTCCGAAAGAATCCGTCGTCTCGACCGGAGCGCGCAGCGCGGAGTGGAGAGACCTTCTCTCTACGATTGGCCGGCTTTTGGCGGAGAGAAGGTCTCTCCGCTGCGCACCTTCGGTGCTCCGGTCGAGACGACGGGAATTTTTCGATTGGCATCATCTCACGACACGCCAGTTAGCGAGGTGGCGTGTGCCGGCCGTCCAATCGATCAGCGCGATGCCTGGCTCAGGCGACGCATGGGAGAAGGCGATCGCACCATCGACGGCCGCAACCGACTGGGCCGCGTCGAAATCGAGCACGTCCTTGCCGGTGCGATTGCAGACGAGGACGGGCCGGCCGGTCGTCGCGGAGGCGCGCTCCCATTCGCCGTCGGGCCCGTGAAGGCCCGGCGCCCAGGCGGCGGAGGACAGGAGCAGGTCGACACCCTGGGCCGCGGTCTCCTCGACCAGACGGGGCGAATACAGGTCAGCGCAGACGAAGAGACCGATCCGGCCGACGCCATCGACCGCCAGTACCGACGGCCGGTCGCCCGGCGTCGACCAGGATTCCGAGCCCATCCGAAGGGCGTTCACCTTGCGGTGCCGTCCAGCCACCGACCCATCAGGCGCGAACAGGATCATGCTGTTGAACAGCGCGTCCTTCTCGGGCGCGGCTTCCGGGGTGCCGAGCACCAGAGACGCCCCGGTCTCCCGCGCGAGCCCGCCGGCCCAGGCGAACAGCGCGGGCTGTCCGGGGGCGATCCAGTCGGTGCCGACCAGGTCTCGAAAGCCGTAGCCGCTCACGGCGAGTTCCGGCGTCACGATCAGCCGGGCGCCGCTTGCCGCGGCCCGGCGCACGGCCTGCTCGAGGGCGGTTCTGTTCATCCCGATCTCCCCGGGCCGGGGGGCGAGATGGAGCAGGGCAATCGTCGAAGTCGAGGTGGCGGTCGCTGGGGTCACGGTAGCGAAAGCTAAGCCACCGGCGAAGACTTGCAGCAAGTTTCGCCGGTGACGCAGGCGTGTCGCGCCGCTCAGAACCGGGCCTTCACGCCGAAGAACGCCTGGAAGTACGGCGCCTGATAGCCTTCCGGCTCCTCGTATACCCGGTCCAGGACGTTCTCGGCGCGGGCGAAGAGCTGGACCGACGGGATGACGTCGTACTGGGCCGTGATCCGCACCAGCGTGTAGGGCGCCGGGGTCATGAGCGCGCCGGTGGTGGCGTTGATGTCGGTGCGGCTGTTGACCTGCAGCACGCCGACGCCGAACAGGGTGTTCTCCCACGGGCGCACTTCGGCGCGGATGTTGAAGGTGTCGCCCGGCCGGCGCACCAGCGGCTGGTTGGCGTCGACGTTGCGCGCGATGAGGTGCGTGTAATCGAAGTACAGATCGAACCACTTCACCGGGCTGATCTGCAAAGTCACCTCGAAGCCTTCGGTCTGGGCGTTGGCGACGTTCTGCATCAGGGCGAAAGTCGGCGGCGCGCACTGGATGAGGTTCGAGTAGGTGTTGAAGAAGTAGGTGATGCCGGCCTTCACCTTACGGTCGAAGATCCCCTGCTCCACGCCCACCTCGTAGCCGCGCATGTACTCGGGCTGCAGGTTGGGATTGCCGCCGCAGAACGGCCCGGGACCGAACATCTCGATCAGCGCCGGTGCCTTGAAGGCCGTGCCGTACGACGCCTTGATCTTGGTGTCCGTCGGCGCCCATAGGTAGGACGCGCCGGCGCGCCAGGTGCCGACAGTGCCGAACATGTCGTTCATGTCGACGCGGCCGCCGACATTGAGGTTGAAGCCCTCGAAGGGGTTGAGGCGAAGCTGGCCGTAGATGCCGGTCTGGGACATCGCTCCCCAGGACTGGGTAAAGGGCGTGAAGGGGCCGATCGTGTTCGTGTAGGACCATTGGCGATCGTAATCGATGCCGCCGATGACCTCGATCTGGTCGATGATCTTCACCAGGTTCTTGAAATCGGCCTGCAGGCGGCGGCCGTTGAACCAACTGTCGGTGTTGAACGGGAACGGGACCTGCGGGCTGGCATAATCGAGATCGTGCCGCGTGATCGTGCTGTAGTTGACGCCGACGACGGGCTTCCAGCGTCCGTCGAAATACGAGCCTTCGATTTCGCCGCGCGTGTAGAACTGCGACGTGTAGGTATTGGCGTTCGGATCTTCCTGCCCGACCTGGTCGTAGTTCACCTTGGCGTCGATGTAGCGGCCATACCAGTTGAACTGGGTGTTCTCGTTGATCTCGTAGCCGAGGCGCGCCGCGAGCGTGATGTTGCGATAGGGATCGATGTCGACGAAGCCGCCGTTCGGCGTGAACCGGGCCGGCACCGGCGTATCGTTCGGGCTGAAGGTGCCGGCGAATGTCAGGTTGTAATTGAATTTACCTTCACTACCGCGAACATAGGCGCCGCTGTTGCTCGTGAGCCGCGTGCCGAGTTCGGTGAAGGCCGCGCCGTTCATCGGCCCCTTGCCGGCCTTGGTGACCATGTTGATGACGCCGCCCATGGCCTGGCTGCCGTACATCGTGCTCATCGGGCCGCGCACGACTTCGATGCGGTCGAGGTTCTCGGTGAGGAAGTTGCCGAAGTCGACTGCGCCGTTGCCGCTCGACGGATCGCTGACGTTGACGCCGTCGATCAGGACCAGCACGTGATTGGCATTGGAGCCGCGCACGAAGACCGAGGTCTGCGTGCCAACGCCGCCGGACTGTTGCACGGAGACGCCGGGGACTGTCTTCAGCACCTCGGCGGCTGTGCGAAGTTGCCGGCGCTGCATCTCTTCCTGCATGACGACGGTGTAGCTGGCGGTGACCTTGTCCGGATCGGTCGGGAAACGATCGGCCGTCACGACCGTCGTGGGCATCATGGCGTCCGGTTCGGTCTGGGCCTGGGCGGTCATTGGTGCGGCCAGAGGCGCCAGGAACGGAAGGACGAATAGAATTCGACGGATCGGCGTCATCGACGGATCTCCCAAGACAGAACACGCACAAGGCGCGTCACCGCTCGGTTGACCGTCCCGTTGGATTGTCCCGTCCATCGGAAGAGCGACGCTATCGCCGGCAGGTCTTCTGGCTCGCGGGTCGCAGCTCCTGCCCGTCTTCCCAGACCAAATTGGTCCAGTGACGCTGGGGCAGTCGCTCGCCGCTTACAGCTGCGGGTACAGCTGCCGATTAGCCCCCAAAGGAGCATCACGGCATTCCCTGTTAGCCTCCGGTTAAGGAGGACCGTCGATGGGCAATCGTTAAGACACGTCTGCTGCCTCCGTCAAGATTCGGGAGCAGACCCAATGCGAGAGGTGCGTCGTGTGGCTCGCAGGCTACACTTGGGAATGACCAGAATCCTGCTGACCCGTCACGGACACGTCGATGGCATCCACCCCGCCCGCTTCCGAGGTCGGGCCGAACTTCCGCTGACCGACAGGGGGGTGGCGCAGGCCGAAGCACTGGCCGTCCGCGTTGTCGCCCGTTGGAAACCGGTTGCCGTCTATACGAGTTCGCTGCAGCGGTGCGTCGTGACGGGAGGCCGGGTTGCGGAAGTCTGCGGCATTCCCGCGTCCATCCATGAGGGCATGGGCGATATCGATTACGGCGCGTGGCAGATGCGCACCCACGACGAGATCGAGAAGGAATCGCCGGAGGCCTATCGCCTGTGGCGGCGGGCTCCGCATCTCGTGCGCTTTCCTGGAGGCGAATCCCTCCAGGACGTGGTCGCGCGCACGTCGAATGCCCTGCGTTTGGTGCTGGATCGGCACGCCGGCGAGACCGTCGTGCTGGTCGGCCATGACAGCGTGAACCGGGCGCTGTTGCTGCAGCTCCTCGACCAGCCGCTCTCGGCCTATTGGAAGCTGGCGCAGGATCCGTGCGCGTTGAACGAGGTCGAGATCCTGGCGGATGGCGACGTGAGGGTGGGGTTCATCAACGACACGAGCCATCTCGACCATCTGGACCGGGGCTGACCGGAGGCGTAAATGGCGCGACATGCGCGCCTTTTCATATGACGTGATCGTGGTGGGCGGCGGCCATGCCGGTTGCGAAGCCGCGGCGGCGTCGGCGCGCCTTGGTGCACGCACCCTGCTTCTCACCCATCGCGTCGAAACCATCGGCGAGATGTCGTGCAATCCGGCGATCGGCGGTCTCGGCAAGGGACATCTGGTTCGCGAAGTCGACGCGCTGGACGGAATCATGGGCCGGGCGATCGATCGCGGCGGAATCCAGTTCCGGACGCTCAATCTCTCCAAGGGGCCGGCGGTGCGCGGGCCGCGCGCCCAGGCCGATCGCAAGCTGTACAGGCAGGCCATCCAGGCCTTGCTGGCGGAACAGGCGAATCTGGAGATCCGTGCCGATGCGGTTGCGGATATCATTCTGGATACACGCGGTGCGTGTTCTGGTGTGGTCACCGAGTCAGGGCTCGAGATCGGCGCCGGGCGCGTGATCCTGACGACGGGCACCTTCCTGCGCGGCCTCATTCATATGGGCGAGACCAAGATCCCGGCAGGCCGCGTGCGGGGCGACGGTGTCGAGCAGCCGTCCACGGCCCTTGCGCAGACCTTGCATCGTCTCGGATTCAAGCTCGGACGACTGAAGACCGGGACACCGGCCCGGCTGGACGGTCGCACGATCAACTATGGCGCGCTCGAGCAGCAGGACGGCGACGATCCACCCCGGCCGTTTTCGTACCTGACCGATCGGATCGTGACGCCGCAGGTGCCCTGTCACATCACGACGACCACCGCCGCGACGCACGAGATCATCCGCGCCAACCTCCACCGGGCACCGATGTATTCCGGCCAGATCGAGAGTGTCGGGCCGCGCTACTGCCCCTCGATCGAGGACAAGGTCGTGCGGTTCGGCCAACGCGACCGGCATCAGATCTTCCTGGAGCCCGAAGGGCTGGACGATTTCACCGTCTATCCCAACGGCATCTCGACCTCGCTGCCGAAGGACGTCCAGCTTGCCATGCTGCAGACCATTCCGGGCCTGGAGCGGACCGAGATGCTGCGGCCGGGCTACGCCATCGAGTACGACCATATCGATCCGCGCGAATTGCACGCGACCCTGGAAGCCCGCCGGGTTCCGGGCCTCTACATGGCGGGCCAGATCAACGGTACCACCGGTTACGAGGAAGCAGCCGCCCAGGGTCTGATCGCCGGTCTGAATGCGGTGCTGGCAAAGCCTTTCATCGTCGACCGGGCCGACGGCTATCTCGGGGTTCTGATCGACGACTTGGTGTCGCTCGGCGTGACCGAGCCCTACCGGATGTTCACCTCGCGCGCGGAGTATCGCCTCTGGCTCCGCGCTGACAACGCCGACCAGCGCCTGACCCCGCGAGGTCTGGAGATCGGGTGCGTCGGCCGGGAGCGAGCGGCGATGTTTCACGTGAAACATCAGGCGATGGAAGCGGCCCGCACCCTCGCCGCCGGCCTGAAGATCAGCCCCTCCGCCCTGGCCAAGCGCGGCATTGCCATCAACCAGGATGGCGTCGCCCGCTCGGCCTTGGATCTTCTGGCCTATCCGGAAATCGACTGGTTGCGGCTCGTCGGCCTGTGGCCGGAACTCGGAGCGGTATCGGCGGAGGTTGCCGAGCAGCTCACCATCGACTCCCGTTACGAAGGATACCTCTCCCGGCAGCGTGGTGACATCGCCGCCTATCGGCGCGACGAGGCCTTGGCCCTCCCGGCCGACCTCGACTACGGCGCGATCGGCAGTCTCTCCACCGAGGTCCGGCAGAAGCTGGAGGCCAACCGGCCGGCCACCCTCGGTCAGGCGGCCCGGATTTCAGGGGTCACGCCGGCCGCCCTGGTTGCTCTCCTGAAGCATGTCCGCCGCCGAGCCGCCTAGGATGGATCCCCTCCGCGATGTTTCACGTGAAACACGACAGCGTCTCGAAGTTCTCGTCGAAACCCTGGAGCGCTGGCAGAAGGCCATCAATCTGGTCGGCCGGAACACCCTGGATGGGGTGTGGAAGCGGCACGTAGTCGATTCGGCCCAAGTCGTTTCCCTGATCCCAGCGGAGGCCAAAACCCTCGCCGACCTGGGGAGCGGCGGCGGTTTTCCGGGTCTGGTGATCGCGGCGATGAGGCCCGATCTGGAGATCACCATGATCGAATCAGACGCCCGGAAAGCGGCCTTCCTGGGCGAGGCGAGCCGCAAGATGGGGTTGGCGAACCCGCCAAAGCTGGTCATCAAGCGGATCGAGGTGGCGCCGCCGGCCAATGCCGAGGTGGTGACGGCCAGGGCGCTGGCACCGCTGGCGCAGTTGCTGGAATGGTCCGACCGCCACAGGAAGGATACCGCTATTTGCCTTTTCCACAAGGGGAAGGGCTGGCAGGCCGAGGTGGACGAGGCCAAGAAGAAATGGGACTTTTCCCCGGAAGCATTTGCGAGCGTAACCGACCGTGACGCCGTCCTCCTCAGAATCGGCCCCTACACCGCCGCCGCAGATCTTCGCGATCGCCAACCAGAAGGGCGGCGTCGGTAAGACGACGACGGCAATTAACCTCGCCACGGCCCTGGCCGCCGTTGGCGAGAAGGTCCTTTTGATAGACTTGGACCCTCAAGGGAATGCGTCGACAGGTCTGGGTGTAGGGAGAAGTGACCGCTCACCCGGTTCTTATGAATTCTTGCTGGGTCTCAACCCGCTGGACGCCTCCGTTCGGGCGACCCAGATCCCCGGTCTGGACATCATGCCGGCGGCCGGCCAACTCGCCGGTGCCGAGATCGAGCTGATCGACCTCGAGCGTCGCGAGCACAGGCTGGCCGATGCGCTGGCCGCGCCCGGCAACGACGCGCGCCAGCGCTGGACGATCGTCCTGATCGACTGCCCGCCCTCGCTGGGCCTCGTCACCCTGAATGCCCTCGTCGCGGTCGACGCGGTGCTGGTGCCGCTGCAGGCGGAGTTCCTGGCGCTCGAGGGAATCGGAGCGCTCGGCAACACGATCGACAGGGTTCGGAAGAGACTCAATCCCAGGTTGCACATCTTCGGGGTCGTCCTGACCATGGTCGACCGCCGCATGACGCTCAGCCAACAAGTCGTGGCAGACGTGCGTGCGCATTACGGCGAGATGGTCTTCGGCACGACCATCCCGCGCAACGTCCGCATCGCCGAGGCGCCCTCGCACGGCATGCCCGTGCTGATCTACGACAATGCCTGCGCCGGATCGCAGGCCTACATCCTGCTGGCGAGCGAATTCATCCGCCGCCGGCGTCTCGCCGCAGAACAGGCAAATGTCCCATGAGCCAAGCACCCAAGCCGCGCGGTCTCGGCCGCGGTCTCTCCGCCCTGCTCGGTGACGACGAAGTCGCCTCTGCCGTGGCGCCTGCCGCTCCTGCCGTGGCGCCGCCCCCATCCGTTCCCGCTCCAGCCGCTGCGCAAGCCGCGCCGGCCGAGGCTGAACCCGCGCGCCCGTCGCCCGGCAAGCTGCCGCCGCTCACCCTGCCGATCGGCCAGCTCAAGCCCGGCAAGATGCAGCCGCGCACCAGCTTCGAGGGCATCGAGATGCTGGTCGAATCGGTCAAGGAATATGGGCTTCTGCAACCCATCCTTGTGCGTCCCCTTCGGGACGCGGCCGACAGCTACGAGATCATCGCCGGCGAACGGCGGTGGCGGGCCGCCCAGAGGGCCCAGCTGCACGACGTGCCGGTCGTCATCCGCACGATCGACGACCAGGATGCCCTGCAGATCGGCCTCGTCGAGAACCTGCAGCGCTCCGATCTCACGCCGATCGACGAGGCGCAGGGCTACAAGCGCCTGATCGAGGACTACAGCCACACCCAGGAAGAGATCGCGCGCATGATGGGCCGCAGCCGCCCGCATGTCGCCAACACGATCCGCCTGCTCGACCTGCCGCCGCCGGTGCAGGAAATGGTCCGCGAGGGCGAGCTCTCTGCCGGGCAGGCGCGTACACTGATCGGTGTACCGGACCCGCTGGCGATGGCGAAACGCGCCGTCTCCGAGAAGCTGACGGTGCGCGATCTCGAACGCCTCGCCGGCGATACCAAGAAGCCGTCCAAGGCGGCCGGCGGCGCCAGGGTCAAGGGCGGAGCCGGCAGCGGCGGCACACCGAAGAGCGCCGACACGCGGGCGCTCGAGAAGCGCCTCGAGGAGGCGCTCGGGCTCAAGGTCGACCTCACCTTGCGCGGGCTCGGCGAGCAGAGCGTCCTAACGCTGGAAATCCGCGACTTCGACCAGCTCGACACGGTCGTCGACAAACTCACGCGGCGTTAGCGTCTTTACGCTTCAAGTTCACCACACCACCTCGTCCTGAGGAGGCCGCACCGCGGCCGTCTCGAAGGATGGGCAACAGACGGGGTGCTCGTTCGCACCCTTCGAGACGCGCTCCTGCGGAGCGCTCCTCAGGGTGAGGTGTTTTTTTTGGGTGATTCGATATGATTCCATCCCAGGCGGAAAGACCCAAGACCGTCGATCTGGTCAGGTTCTTGCTGGCGTCTCCCGGAGCGGCCCAACGGCACCGGGAGACTTGGAGCATGGCAAAGCCCGTCAGTTATTTCTCACCCGAAGACCCCGACGCGCGCCTGCTCGAGGCGCGGCCGGAGCCGATGCTGATCAAGCCGTCGGAAACGGCGCTGATCATCGTCGACATGCAGAACGCCTATGCCTCGCCCGGTGGCTATCTCGACCTCGCGGGCTTCGACATCTCCGGCGCCGCGCCCGCCATCGAGAAGATCCGCGAGGCCGCCGCGGCGGCGCGCGCCGCCGGCATCCCGGTGATCTATTTCCAGAACGGCTGGGATCCCGACTATGTCGAAGCAGGCGGCCCGGGTTCGCCCAACTGGCACAAGTCGAACGCGATGAAGACGATGCGCGCCAGGCCGGAGCTGTACGGCAAGCTGCTGGCCAAGGGCGGCTGGGACTACGAGCTGGTCGAGGCGTTGCCGCCGCAGAAGGGCGACATCGTCATCTCCAAGCCGCGCTACAGCGCCTTCTACAACACCAACCTCGACAGCATGCTGCGCGCCCGCGGCATCCGTTCTCTGGTCTTCACCGGCGTCGCCACCAACGTCTGCGTCGAGTCGACCCTGCGCGACGGCTTCTTCCTCGAATATTTCGGCATCGTCCTGCATGACGCGACGCATCACGCCGGGCCCGACTACATCCAGAAGGCGTCACTGTTCAACATCGAGAGCTTCTTCGGCTGGGTGTCGTCCGTCGATGCGTTTCGCACGGCCCTGCAGGCCAACGTCCACCCTGCCCTCAAGACGGAAGGATAAGACCGATGCCCATGAAGCCCGTGATCCCGCCCGGCACCGGCAAGACGCTGGCACCCTATTCGCCCGGCGTCGTGGCCGACGGCATCGTCTACGTTTCCGGCACCCTGCCGCTCGATGCCGAGACCAACGTGGTGCATGTCGGCGATCCGACGGCGCAGACGCATCACGTGCTGAAGACCATCCAGTCGGTGATCGAAGCCGCCGGCGGCGCGATGGCCGACGTCACTTTCAACTCGATCTTCCTCACCGACTGGGCGCATTACGCCGCGATCAACGCCGTCTATGCGCAGTATTTCCCGGGCGACAAGCCGGCGCGGTACTGCATCCAGTGCGGCCTGGTGAAGAAGGACGCACTGATCGAGATCGCGACCGTCGCGCATATCGGCAGGACGTGACTTTCGACGTTCACGCCTGCGAGCGGCCGGACGCCGCGACCGTGCTGCTTTCGGCGGGCCTTGGCGGTGCGGCCGGTTACTGGGCGCCCCAGCTCGCCGCCCTCGGCGCGCGCTATCGCGTCATCACCTACGATCAGCGCGGCACCGGCCGCGCCCGCGCGCCGCAGCTTCCGGCGAATTATGCCATCTCCGATATGGCCGATGAGGTCCTTGAGATTCTCGATGCGACATCGACGAAGACTTGTCACTTCGTCGGTCACGCGCTGGGCGGCCTCGCCGGCATCGACCTCGCGCTGCGCCATCCCGATCGCGTTCGCTCGCTCACCGTCGTGAATGGATGGGCCGCGGCCGATGCCCATACGCGGCGCTGCTTCGAGATCCGTGTCGCGCTGCTGAAAGGCGCCGGGGTCGAAGCCTATGTCCGCGCCCAACCGATCTTCCTCTATCCCGCGACCTGGCTGGCCGCGAACGCCGAGCGCATGGTGGCGGAGGACGCGCACGCGTTGTCGGGCTTCCAGGGCAGCAACAACCTGCTGCGCCGCATCGAGGCGCTGTTGCGCTTCGACGCGACGCCGCATCTCCACGCCCTGCGCCTGCCCGTTCTCCTGTCGGCGGCGCGCGACGACGTGCTGGTGCCCTGCAGCCAGTCCGAGACGCTGGCGGTGCAGCTGGCCGACGCCACCCTCGACGTCGTGCCCTATGGCGGCCATGGGCTCAACGTCACGGAGCCCGAGGCCTTCAATGCTCTGTTGCTGGGATTTCTCGACCGACGGTTCGGATCGACCTAGCTGCCCGATGCGATTGCGCGATTGCCACCGGTCACGCCGGCGCGGCCCTGGTCCGCCGATACCTCGGTCGCCTTGCAGCGCGGGTTCAGCGGCAGTCCGGGCCACACGTCGACTTCGAGGAAGCGCGTTTCGCCCGGTGCGAGATCTACGATGGCCGCCTGGGCCGGCGTCTGCGTGAGTGGTGCGTAGCTGGGTGCGCTACAGGTGATCACGTGCTGCCCCGGCGCGACCTCCAGCCGAATCCAGGTCTTGTCGGCCAGAGACCCGATCGGCTGCTGGTTGTCGGCCAGCGAAAAGGCGACCTCGGATCCCAGCAAGGAGCTTCGGTAGAGATAGAGGACGGCCTGACCCGGCGGCGGCGGATCGAAGCGCTTGCCCTCGGCGTCCGCCGCGGGACCGGCCATGGGGACGGAGGCGCATCCGGCGAGCAGGATCGAGGCGGTCAGCAGGCAACCCAAAGCGCGCACGTCTTCCTCCCGGGGAACTTGGACCGACGAAACGCGTGGCGAACCGCCATCGTTGCGGTCGGATCGCTCTCCGCGCGTGGCTGCAAAAAGGCAATTGATAATTAGTCGCAATTTGTCTAGACTCAAGCCCTGAATCCGGAAGCCGCCGCCCGCAAAGCGAGGCTCTACGCGTTGGCTTTAACCGAAATCCTACGGTGGTCCGGCAGTTTTGCGTTCGTGCTCTCGATGCACTCAGCGCTGTTTGCCTTCGCCCTGGAGCAAGAACCGACTGCGCCACCGTTACGGAACCTCGAGCCGCCGGCCGCCATCCTGCTGGAACTGGCGCCGCTGGCGCCCGAGGCCGAGCCCGACCCGCTTCCCGTTCCCGATTTGAGCGAGATGATCCCGGAGCCGGAGCCGCCGCCGCCGGTCGAGCTGCTGCCGCCAGCGATCGCGGCGGTGAGCATCCACCAACCCGCGCCGACGACCTCGACGCGTCCTCGCACACAGAAGAGGCCAGCCGACAAGAAACCGGAGAAACCGCCCGTCGAAGCGAAAGCGACGCCGTCGGCCTCCTCCGACGACGTTCCGGCGACCGCCGCGCCGACGCTCGGCATGTCCCCGGATCGGCAGTCGACCGCCCTGCCGACGTGGAAGGCGCAGCTCCTCCGCCACCTCGAACGGCACAAGCGCTACCCGGCGGAAGCGCAACGCAACCGGAGCGAAGGTGTCGCCTACGTTCTGTTCACGATAACGCGCGAAGGACGCGTTCTGAGCGCCCGCATCGAGCGCAGCGCAGGCAGTGCCGTGCTCGACCGCGAAGGTCTGGAACTCCTGACGCGCGCCGAACCTCTGCCGCCGCTGCCGCAGGACCAGCCCGGCGAAACCTTGAGGCTGGTCGTACCCGTACAGTTCTTCATGCGGCGCTGACGCGCTGTTGCCTCAGAAGTCCGCGGCCAAAGCGAGGCGAAACGTGCGCGGCTGTCCGAGGAAGAGCGTCGTCACCTGGTTGCCGCCCTCCCAATAGTTGGCGCCCAGTACGTTGTCGACGTTGAAGCGGGCGACCAGCAGCTTGCCCTTGGCGCTAGGATTCTCGAAAGCATAGCGCGCGCCGACGTCGAAGCGGGTCCACTCCGGCAGGCTGCGGCGTGGGAGCGTCGTGTCGATGTATTGCGAGCCCGTGTAAGTCAATCGGCCGAGGGCGGTGAGGCCCTTTGCAAAGGGTAGATCCCATTCGCCAGCGATGTTGAACTGCGCACCGGGCGCGAAGGGCGCGATCCAGCCATTGGTGGCGCCGCCCTGCGTCTTGGTCAGCACGGCATTCAGGAACATGACGCCGCCCAGTACCCGCACGCCTTCCGCGAGCTCGCCGAAGAAATTCAGTTCGAGCCCTTGGTTGCGCTGCTCGCCGGAAAGGACGAGCGTGTTGGTTGCCACGTTGGTGAGCGTGCTGGGTCGGGAAATCTGGAAGATGCTCGCCGTCGTCGTGAGCTTGCCCCAGTCGATCTTTATGCCGGCTTCGTACTGCGTCGACTGGAAGGGCGGAAAGATCTCGCCGGCATTGGCGAAGTTGTTCGGCACGACACTGCCTTGCTGCAGGCCCTGGATGTAGTTGGCGTAGAAGGTCACGTTCTCCCAGAATGGCTTGACGACCAGCGCAACCGTGGGACTGATTGCGCTCTGATCGTAGCTCGAGGTCTGGATGCCCGTCAGCGGATTGTAGTTGTTGGCCTGCACCTGTTGCAGACGGGCACCAGCAGTGAGCTGCACCCGCCCGTTCGCGCCCGACATCGTGTCTACGAGGCCGATACTCGACAGGGCGGCCGTCGAGGCGAGGTTGGCCGCGGGTGTTGCGAGATTCGGTATCGCCGTGACGTTGGGCGCGTAGATATTGGTGGTGAAGGCCGCGCCTGTCACCGAGCCGGAACTGGTGAACTGTCGGAAGATCGAACCGGCCAAGGAGAATTCGTGCCGGATCGGGCCCGTGTCGGCGAAGCCACGTACACCAGCTTCGCCAGAGAGATAGGTATAGGCGCTGCTGGTATTTTCCGGTGCCGTCGATGTGGCGTTGCCGCTGAAGTTCGTGACTGTGACGATTGGCGTCGTAAGTGTGGTCAGCCGATAGTCGTGCGCGCCGAAGGCCGCGAAGGCCGTCACGTTGTCTGTGACGTCGAACTCGGCGCGTGCGACGCCGAACAGATCCTTGCGCTGCTGCCACGCCCAGGGTTGGCCGCCCGGGCTCTTGCTCGCATCGGGCGCCCATGGCAATTGAACGCCCGGGCTCAGTCCGATGAAGGGAATCACGCCGCCCACATACTGGTACTGATAGCCCAGATCGGCTGAAAGCCGCAGTCGCTGCCCGCGATAGTCCAGGCCGAGAGCCGCAAGCCCACGTTGCTCGCTGTTCCACTCGACCTCGGTCTGCCCGGCCCTGAAAAGACCATTGAACCGGACCCCGAATTCCTTCTCCTCGCCGAAGCGCCGTGCCACGTCGGCATGCGCGCCGACTTGGCCGATTGAACCATAGCTTGCTGTCATCTGCGTCAGGTCAGCATCGGGTGCGCGCTTGGGAACGACGTTGACTGTGCCGCCGATGAAGCCGCCGTTCGGTGCCATGCCGTTCAGCATGGCACTCGGGCCCTTCAGGACCTCGACGCGCTCTGCAAGCTCGGCGGAGATCGACGCGGTCGGCAGGATGCCGTAGAGCCCGCCATACGCGGTAGCGGTGGAGCTGACCTGAAAGCCGCGGATGAAGACGTTGTCGTCGCCGATCGCGTTGACGCGGCGCTGCGAGCGCACAGAGGGATCGTCGGCCATCACGTCCTTCACCGTCCTGGCCTGTTGATCCTGCGCCTTCTGCGCCGTGTAGCTCGTCTGGTTGAAGGGCGTATCCATCACGCCGCGATTGCCGAGCAGGCCGAGCTGTCCGCCGGTGGCCACCTGCCCGCCTGCGTAGGGCGGCGGCGCGTTGTCGATCATCGCCTGCGCCGGCACCGGAAAGGCGCCCTGCACCTGGACCGGGTCGAGCTGCAGGGCGCCCGGCGGTAAACCCGCTCCTTGGCCCGCTCGCTGCAAGGAGACGGCGCCGCCGCTCGTCGAATAGGTCAGGCCCGTTCCGGCGAGGAGCTGCTGGAGCGCCGCTTCGATCGACAGCATGCCCCGCACGCCGGGCGACGAGAGGCCTTTCACCAGGTCGCCGTGGGAAACGATCTGACGGCCCGACTGTTGTCCGAAAGCGAGCAACGCCGATTCGAGAGGCTGTGCGGGAATGTTGAACGCGCGTGGTTGCGTCTGGGCGAGCTGCGGTGCGGACGTATCCTGCGCGCTGGCCTGCAGGTCAGCGCCCACCCCCGCCAGCGAAACACAGGCGCCGAAAAGCGCGCGACGAAAGTGTCTGCCGAAGTGCGTGGTCACAGGCTCGCTCCCATCTCCGAAAATTCGGGCTCGTCGGAACGCTTGGCGGTGACCGGGCTAGTGCGTCGCGATTTGCTCCCGCCCGGAGACGATGGGCTCGCCGGTTTTTATACCGAAAGAATCATCGGTGCCGGCTACGAGCCGGAAACGACGAGCAGCCATGGCGATATGCGGCGCACCCTGGCGCCGTGGGCCTGCGCAAGGCCACGCAAGGCGGCTTCCGGATCGTTGAGGTTGAACACGCCAGTGGTCGGCTGTTCCGCCAAGGCGTCATCAGTCACGACGATCCTGCCGGGGAAATAGCGGCGGATCTCGTTTACGGCTTCCGCCATCGGCCGGTTCTTCAGATAGACCAAGCGCTGGCGCCACATCGCGACGGAGCCCGCCTCCAGGTTCACGCGCTGCAAGGTGCCTGTGGTCGCCACCTCAATCGCCTGTCCCGGATCGAGCGTCTCGCGCCCGTGCGTTCCTTCGACCAGGACATGCCCCTCCTCGACCGCGACCTTCGTGCCGGCATCATCGAGGCACACCTCGAAGCGCGTGCCCAGCACGGAGGCCTGCGCCCATGGCGTCGCGACCTTGAAGGGCCGGTTGCGATCGGCTGCGACCTCGAAGAAGGCCTCGCCCTTGATCAGCCGCACCTGTCGCTCGCGGGGCGAAAAGGTGACGGAGATGGCGCTGTCGGGGCCCAAGGTGACGGTGCTTCCGTCCAGTAATCCGATGGTGCGGAGCTCGGCCGTCGCGGTGACATGGTCGGCCTGCAGGCGCAGGAGGGCGCCGGGCAGCACCGACCAGCCGATGACGGCCGCCAGCGCGACGACAGCTGCCGGCATCAGCCACCGCCGCCGCCCCGCCTTGGCCCGACGCTGCCTGCGGGGGGCTGCCATCGCTCGCCACTCATGCGCATGGTCGGGCAAGGCTTCGTCGGCGAGGTCGATGGTCTGCTGGATGTCTACCCACGCCGCCGCATTCTCCGTGCTCCGCCGGCGCCAAGCTTCGAAACGCCGGCGAAGGTCGAGGTCGCCGGGCTCGTCCATCAGCAGCACGGACCATTCCGCAGCTTCCTCGATCGCCCTGCTGGGAATGTCCGACCTGGCTTTCATCCCATCCTTCATGTGCCGACCCGCTGATCGGCCTCGGCGTAATTCCTAGACGGTTACGAGCGGCCCTTTTCTACTTGGCCGGCGCCTCAGCGACCAAGACGCTTGCGGCAATGTAGGAGGGCGGTGGTCACGAGCTTCTGCGCCATGGGCAGGGAGATGTCGAGGGCATCGGCGATCTCGCGCAGCTTGAACCCGCCCACGCGATGCATGCCGAAGGCGATACGCGTGCGGGCCGGCAGCTCGTCGAGCGCCGCCCTGAGCAGGCGCATCTGGTCGCGATGCAGGGCGATGTTCTCGGGCGTCGCCGTCGAGCGCAGGCCGAGGACGACCTCGAGACCTGCCTTCTCGTCGCGTTGCCAGCCCCGTGCTCGGCCGGCCGCCCGCGATTGATCGACGGCGAGGTTGCGGACGATGCGATAGAGATAGCCGAGCGGCTCATGCACCGCGCTTTCGCGAGCGGCCGCGTCGAGCCGCAACCACGCCTCTTGCACGAGATCCTCTGCCTGCGCGCGCGAGCCGACCAGCTTCGTGGCGTAGTTAACCAGGGAGCCGCGGTGCTCGACGAATAAAGCAGTCGTGTCCGAAGGCACTGATACCCAACTCTCCGCTCGCTCCAGTCGGTGGCCATCCTATTTGAATTGATAATTATTCGCAAATTAAATGCCCGGACGAGCCCTGAGCGCCTGACGAGCCGAGGACTTCAGGAATGCTGAGGACGTGTGCCGCGAACGGTCGCCCTCGTCCTCCTCGCGAGTCTCAATGCGGCCAAGGCTGCACCAGCACCGCCGAGCGACAACAGCAGATCCATGCCGGCAATGGCGTGGAGATGCGGTTGCGCGAGGCTGCGGCCGAGATGGTGTCCCGTCGTCATCCAGTTGAGCCCGACGGCGGCGAGCGCGAGCGCCGCAACCGTCCAGCATTGTTCGAGCCACGCCCTGCCCGGCCGCAGCCACGCATGGGCGAAGGTCGCGAGCCAGACGAGATAGAAGGTCCACACTTCGAGGGCGGCACGCTCCTCGCCGAGGAACTTGGCCCCCGACGGCAGCAGCCGGTTCACGACGAAGAAGGACAGCGTCGCGATCACGATGCCGGTCACGGAACCGACGGTCAGGCCTTCCACTACGCGCACACCGCGCAGGCCCATTTGCTCATGTTTCCTTCTTCGCGACTCCAGCCAGAAAAAATAGCCGGTCGCGATCAGGAGGCACCCGGTCAGCCCCAGCGCAAAATAGACCCAGCGAAGGGTCCAGTGGCGAAACTGGACGAAATGCAGGCCGGAGATGAAGCGCTGCGCGGTCATCACCGGAGAGGTGGAGGAGCTGCGGAGCAGCTCGCCGGCCGCGGCGTCGAAGTACAGGACGTCGAGATTCATGGTGATCGCATCGTCGTAGGCCCGGCGTATCTCGACGTAGGAGTTGGCGTCCCCCGGATGCCAGACCCGCAGGAAGTAAGGCCTCCCGCCATCCCATCGGCGCGAGGCATCGGCCAGAAGGCCATCCAGTGATGCCGAAGCGGCGGCAGGTGCATTCGCCTTGGGCCGGCTGAAATTTCCGAACGCTTCCCGGTTGAAGGCGCGTCGATCGTCGCCGTAGGCGAACTCCATCGTCGTGGGAAAGTAGATGGAGAAGAAGATGATCACGCCCGACAGTGTGATCATGAAATGGAACGGCAGCCCCAGAACGCCCGCGACATTGTGCAGGTCGAGCATGAGCCGGCGCGGCTTCTTGTCGGCCCTGAAAGTGAAGAAGTCGGTGAAAATCTTGCGATGGATCACGACGCCCGACACGCACAGCGCCATCATCGCCATCGCGGCGAGCCCGACGATCCAGTAGCCCAGCGACGCAAAGCGGATGTGCAGACTGTAGTGGAACGGGAAGATGAACCCGGTGCCGGCCAGGGTTCCCGCTTCCGGCAGCAGGGCCATGGTCGCAGGATCAGCGCTGCGCTGCACGAACGGTCCGCTCTCGCCACGGTAGCCGATACGGACCGCCGGTTCCCGCTCGGTTGGGAAGAGCATGAACCACTGAATCGCATCGCCGATGAAGGGCTTCATCTCGCGCGCGAGGATGTCGGCGGCGACCGGCCGGGACGAATCCATGCGCGTCGCCGGCTTCATCCAGAGATCGATCTCGCGATCGAAGACCGACAAGGTGCCCATCCAGAAGATGGCGAACAACAACCCACCCAGGACGACGCCCGCCCAGGTGTGCAGCCAGTTCATGGACGCGCGAAATGTCGGCTCCAAGTCAGGCTTCCGCCAAATATGCACGCATCTGCAAAGACCGCTTCCGTCACCGTCCTCTTAATCAGACGAATCGCAGGGACGATTTTCTCTCTCTGGAGGGCCTATTTTTCCGGGAGCACGAAGACTTGGCTCAGAAATCCGCCGTGAGAGACAGGCGGAAGGTCCGCGGGGCGCCGAGGTAGAGACTGGAAACGCTGGAGCCGCCGGCCCAGTAATTGGTGTCCAGCACGTTGTCGACATTGAAGCGCGCCACGAGCAGCTTGCCCTTGGCACCTGGATTCTCGAAGGCGTAACGGGCACCGAGGTCGAAGCGCGTCCATGCCGGGAGGCTGCGCCGCGGCCAGGTGAGATCGACATACTGGGATCCCGTGTAGACGACACGACCGTTCAGGGTGAGACCGCGGGCAAAGGGAAGATCCCATTCGCCCGCCAGGTTGAATTGGAAGGTCGGAGAGAAAGGCGCGATCCAACCATCGTTCACGCCGCCCTGCGTCTGGGTCATGACCGGATTGAGAAGCATCGCGCCGCCCAGCAGCCGAACGCCCTCGGTGGGCGTGCCGAACACGTTGAATTCCAGGCCCTGATTGCGCTGCTCGCCGGCGAGGCTGAGGGTCGGCAACGCCGGACCGGCCACGGATACCGTCGTTGGCTGGGAAATCTGGAAGGCGCTCACCGTGGTGGTGAACTTGCCCCAGTCGGCCTTCACGCCGACCTCGTACTGCGTCGACTTGAAGGGTGCGAACACCTCCCCGGAATTGGCGTAAGACGGCCCGACGGTGAAGCCGGGTTGAAGCCCCTGGATCCAGTTGCCGTAGACCGACACGTTTGCCCAGGGTTTGAGGACCAGCGACACCGATGGGCTGAGCGCGCTCTGATCGTAGCTCGAGGTCATGACCCCGCTCATGTCGTCGAAGTTCTGCGACACCACGCGCTGCAGACGGGCGCCGAGCGTCAACTGGATGCGCTTGTCGGCACCCGTCAGGGTATCGGCGATGGCGAGACTCGATAGTTCCAAGGTCGAGTTCATGTTCGCGAGGGGCGTGCTGCCGGTCGGCGGCGCGATGACGGTCGGGTTGTAGATGTTGGTGGCGAAGGCCGCGCCCTGGGCCACGCTCGAAGCGCCACCGGTCTGATTGTAGCTGGTGGCCGTGAAGGCCAGCTCGTGCCCGACCGGACCGGTGGTCGCGAGCGCGCGCACGCCAGCCTCCGCCGTCCTGAAGCCGCGCCAATAGCTCTGGGCGGTGGGCGCGAAGCCGGTGCCGTTGCCGCCTGGGTCGGTAATGTTGATGCCGAACGCCAGCGTGTTGTTCATCCGCCAATCGTGGGCACCGCCCGCAACGTAAGCGGTTACACCTTGCGTTACGTCGAGTTCGGCCCGAAACGTCGCGAAGAGATCCTTGTGCTCCGAGGCACTCCAGGGCTGGCCCGCCGGATTGTTGCGTGCATTCGGCGCCCACGGCAGAGGCACGCCGTCGGCGAGGCTGAGGAAGCCCAGCACGCCGCCGGTATAGCGATACTGGTAACCGAGATCGGCGGAGAACCTCATATTCTCGCCGCGGAAGTCGAGGCCGAGAACGGCGAGCGCCCGCTCGTCGCTGTTCCATTTGACGTCCGTCTGCCCGGCCCTGAAGGCGCCGTTGACGCGCACGCCGAACTGCTTTTCGGAACCGAAGCGCCGGGCGACATCGGCGTGACCGCCGAACTGCGCCGCGGACAGATAGTTGGCGGTCACCTGAGTCAGCGGCTCTTCCGGTGCGCGCTTGGGAACGATGTTGACCGTACCGCCGATGCCGCCGCGCGGCTGCATCCCGTACAGCATCGCGTTCGGACCCTTGAGAACCTCCACGCGTTCGGCGAGTTCCGCCATGATGCTGTAGTGCGGACTGATGCCGAACAGTCCACCATAGGCCATATCGAGCGTGTCGGCGAGAAAGCCGCGAATGCTGACGGCGTCGGATCCCGGCGTGCTGCCCGGCAGGAGCACGCGCACCGAGGGATCGTCGACCAGCACATCCATGACCGTCTTCGCCTGCTGGTCCTGTGCCTTCTTCGCCGTGTAGCTCGTCTGGTTGAAGGGCGTGTCCATCACGCCGCGGTCGCCCAGCAGGCCGACCTGTCCACCGGTCGCGACCTGGCCGCCGGAATAGGGCGGCGGCAGGTTGTCGATCATCGCTTGCGAGGGCACCGGGAAGACGCCCTGCACCTGCACCGGGTCGAGCTGCAGCGCACCGGATGCACCCGCGGGGCCGGGTCTTTGCAGCACGACGGTGCCTCCGTCGCTGATGCTGTAGACGAGCCCGCTGCCGGTCAGCAGCCGACCCAGCGCCTGTTCGCTTGTCATGAGTCCGCTGACGCTCGGCGCCGACAAGCCGCGCAGGAGATCGCCGTGGGCGGAAACCTGCAATCCGCTCTGGCGCCCGAACCGGGTGAGCGCGTCGGCAAGCGGCTGCGCCGGAATGTCGAACGTGCGGGCTCGCTGGCCCGACGTTTCGGCCGGCGTCTGCCCTTGCAGGTTCTGCGCGTGCGCAGGCCCGATGCCTGTCATCTGGCATGTCGCACCAAGAGCCAGCACGAGTCCGGCCGCCGTTCCCATCGCCTGTATGCGCATCGCTCATTCTCGGAGGCTGAGCACGATGGCAACAGGCGACGCGTCAACAGCCCTCCATCAGGAGACGATGGCGACACGCCCCATGTTCAGATTTTGTGAGTCGATGGAATTCAATCGCCGGAGATGACGACCAGCCACGGTGATATCCGGTGCAGCGAAGCGCCTTGTGCGCGCGCGACTGCCCGCAGCGCTTCCAGGGAATCGCCCAGGTTGTAGACGCCGGTCAGCGGCTCGGCCGCGAGGCGGCTGCCGCGCAGCACGATCATGCCGTCGAAATAGGGCCGTAATGCTTCGACGACCTCCGCCACCGGCCGGTCGTTCACGACCAGTTGCCCCTGGGTCCACGACGCCACCTGATCCGGCGGCACCCGTCCGCGTTCGACACCGCCATCCGGTGCGAGGCGTGCCCATTCGCCTGCGAGGAGGCGTTGGGGCGGCATCGCCGCCGCCACGCGGGCGACATCGACGATGCCTTCGCGGACGGCAACCTCGGTTGCATGAAGACCCAACCGAATCTCGAACGCGGTGCCGATGTCGCGCGCCACGACATCGCGTGCTTCCACGGAAAAGGGTCGCCGGTCATTGCCCGCGACCTCGAAGAAAACTTCGCCTTTCAGCAATCTGAGCCGGCGCTCGGATCGGGAATAGGCTTCGTCGATTGCGCTCTCCGCTCCGAGCAACGCCACCGTGCCGTCGGTGAGAACGACTCGGCGCTGCTCCGCGGTTGCCGTCAGATGATCGGCTTCCATCCTGAGCAGCAGGTTCCCGGCCTGGAAGAACACCAGCAGGCACGCCGCCGCCGCCACCGCGACCAGGCCGGTCAACCGACGCCGACGCTGCCGGCGCGCCCGCGCCGCTTCCATCGCACGGCGCCGATTGAGGAAACTTGCCCATTCCGGCTTCTTCGGCGCAGCGGACGACAAGAGCGTTGACGCGTGCTGGATCTCTTTCCAGTCGCGTGCGCGATCTTCGCTTGCGGCCAGCCAGCGATCGAACTGCGCGCGCAGGTCTGGGTTCCCGGGCTGCTCGGCCAGAGCCACCAGCCATTCGCTGGCCCTGGTGGGCATTCCCTCGTTTGCCGGACGCGTTTGCTCAGCCATGCCACTCCCGCCGATGGGCGCATTACACCACACCCTCTAGACGACGGCGGCAGGCGCGATGTTCAGAAAAAGATTTGGAGGGGGCTAACGCGCGGCAGGGCGGGCCAGGCGCGCTCGGCAATGTTCGAGGCCATCGATGACCAGGGTATGCGCAAGCCCTACTGAAATGCCGAGATACTCGGCGATTTCCCGCAGCGTCGCGCCGCCCATGCGATGCATCTCGAGGGCAACACGTGTGCGCTCCGGCAATTCCTGCATGGCCGCCAGCAGGGCGCGCAACTCGCCTCGCCCCTCGGCCTCGGCCTCCGGCGTCGGCCGATCCTCGGCGAGACTCTCCGCCAGCACGGCGGCGCCAGGAACCATGTAGCGTTCCTCGCGCACCTGCTTGCGATGTCCGTCGATCGCGAGGTTACGGACGATCCGGTACAGGTAGCTCAGCGGTTGGTTGAGGAGCTGGCGCCGCGAGACTTCATCGAAGCGAAGCCAGGCCTCCTGAACCACGTCCTCGGCGGCGGCGCGCGACCCGACGATGCCGGCGGCATAGTCGACCAGCGAGAGCCGGTGTTCGATGAACAGGGAGGTGGACTCGGGCGTCACAAGCTCTAGATATCGTCCTTGCGAATGCTTCGCAATGACGGTTCGGTTGCCTTTGCGAAGCAAGAGGAACTTCCGCGCGCAGCAAGCGTTGTCGCGCGCATGTCCAGTGAAACGCTCCACGAAGACCCGGCCCGGCTCGGCCCCGAGGTCATCGATCGCCATCGCGCGATCGTTTCCCTCATGGAAGAACTTGAAGCCGTCGACTGGTACGACCAGCGCGCCAAGGCCACCGCCAACGCCGAGCTGCGATCCATCCTCGAGCACAATCGCGACGAGGAAAAGGAACACGCGGCAATGGCCCTCGAATGGTTGCGGCGCAACGATCCGAAGATGGACGAGCACCTTCGCACGTTCCTCTTCAAGGAAGGCCCAATCACCGGGATCGAGGCCGCCATGATCAAGGGCGGTGGCGAAGCTGGCGACGACGCCGAGCCGGCCTCTCAATCAGACGGCAGCCTGGGAATCGGCAGCCTGCGCAAGAAGTCGAGCCGGTGACACCATGAAGAACCATCTGTTTCGCGACCGCGCGCCCATCACCGAGGCCGGCTGGGAAGAAATCGAGAAGGAAGCCAAGCGCACTTTGCGCGCCCTGCTCGCGGCACGCCGCGTGGTCGACTTCCGGGGACCCCTGGGCTGGGGTGCCTCCGACGTCGAACTCGGTCGCGCCGATCCCATCGCGTCGCCGCGCGGCGGCGAGAATGTGCGGGCACTCCTGCGCCGTATCCAGCCGCTGGTCGAGTTGCGCATCCCCTTCGAGGTGTCGCGCGCCGAGCTCGACGCGATCGATCGGGGCGCGCGCGATCCCGACCTCGACAATGTGACGGCGGCGGCGCGTGAGATCGCCATGGCCGAGGACCGCGCCATCTTCCACGGCTACAAGGCGGCCCAGATCACCGGCATCTGCGAGGCCCAGAAGGGCCAGGCTGTCGCGCTCGGCACCAGCCACGCCGACTATCCCGATGCCGTCGCCGCGGCGCTGAAGAAGTTGCGCGACGAAGGCGTCGAAGGTCCCTTTGCCGTCGTTCTGAGCGAGCAGCTCTATAAGGACCTGCAGGCCCGCACCGACGGCGGCTATCCGATCCTGAGCCACGTGCAGCGCCTGATCGACGGCGAGGTCCATGCCGCGCCCGGCCTCGATGGCGGCCTGGTGATCTCGCTGCGCGGCGGCGACTTCGAGCTGACGGTCGGCCAGGATTTCTCGATCGGCTATCTCGAGCACGATACCGAACGCGTGCGCCTCTACATCGAGGAGAGCTTCACCTTCCTCGTCCTGTCGCCACAGGCGGCGATCCCGCTGGTGTCGGCGGGCAAGTAGAAGCTGAAGCTAACGCCGCGCCTTGGCCGAACGCGCGGCCTGGCCGAGCCGCAGGCAGAGCCGGCGGGCGATCGCCTCGTCGGGCAAGCCGGTGCGCTTGCACTCGATCTCCGCTTCGAGAATCGTCGACAGGGCCGCGCTCAATCGCGGCAGCGGCCAGGTGCGCAGGTGGCGCTCGAAGCGCTGGCGGACCGGGCCGCCGCGCGGCAGCCCGCGTGCCTTGAACATCGCGCCTTCTAGATTGCCGCCCTTGGCGGCGTGTCCCGACACGAGATGCAGCTGGTCGGCATGGCGCTGCAGCGAGCGCACGAGCTGGACGGGATTGCCGCCCTCGGCAAAGACGCGATCGAGTGCACGATCCAGCGCCACCAGTTCGCCGTCGAAGGTGGCGGCGATCACGTCGTCGATGCCGATCGAGGCGGTGTCGCCCAGCACGGCCATCGCATCTTCGAGCGTGATGGTCTTGCCGGCGTCGGTGCCCTTGTAGAGCAGCAGCTTGTCGATCTCGCCGCGCGTCTGGCCGCGGTCGCCGCCCAGCCGCTCGACGATCCAGTCCAGCGCGTCGGGCTCGACGGTCATGCCCTGCGCGCGAGCCGCGCCTTCAACGAGGCCTTCGAGCGCAGCTTCGTTGTCCATGTAGCAGGGCATGGCGGCCAGCGTGGCTTCGGTCTCGGCGAGCGTGCGCAGGTTGGAGCGCGGCGTCAGGTTGCCGGCCTCGACGATGATCAGCGCATCGCCGGCCGTTGCTTCGACGAGGTTCTCCAGCGCCGCGACGGATTCCTCGCCCGCCGGCCGGACGCGGATCACGCGGCGGCCGCCCATCATCGACAGGGCGCCGAACTCGTCGGCCAGCCGCGCCGGATCCTGCTTCAGCACGTCGCCCGCGATATCGACGACGCGGAACGGATCCTTGAGATCGTCGCAGATCGTTCTGGCGAGCGCCACGGCGCGCTCGGCGACCAGCCCGTCATCGTTGCCGTAGATCACCACGCCCCGGACCTTGGGGTCCGGCTTTTTGAGGAAGGCTTCGACCTGGCGTGCCTCGATCTTCACGCAGGCTTGCTCTCGTCCTCGGGCGTTTCACCGCCCTCGCCCAGCTTGGCGCGCTCGCGGGCGGCGCGCTTGGCTTCGGCCTTCTCGGCGACCTTGATGGCCTTGAGACGTTCGCGTTCGCGACGCTCGAAATCGTAGTTCGGCTTGCGTGCCATGTTCTCCGGCCTTTCTGGGTGTTGGAACCCTAGACCACGACGTTGACGATGCGGTTCGGCACGACGATCACCCGCTTGGGGGTCTTGCCGTCGAGGCCGCGGATGAGTTCGGGCAGGGCCAGCGCCGCGGCTTCCGCCGCGTCCTTGGGCGTGTCCTTGGCCAGTGCGAGGGTGCCGCGCAGCTTGCCGTTCAACTGCACGGCGACGGTGACGGTGTCGTCGACCAGCAGCGCGTCCTCGGGCAGCGGCCACGGCGCATCGGCCAGCAGGCTCCTGTGGCCGAGTGCGTGCCACAGCTCCTCGGCGAGATGCGGCGTCATCGGGCCGATCAGGCGCACGAAGATCTCCAGCGCCTCGCGCAGCGCCCAGCGCGTCGAGTCGTCCCTGGCCTCGACCGAATCGATCGTGTTGGCGAACTCGTAGAGACGGGCGACGGCCTTGTTGAAATGGAAGGCTTCGATGTCGGCCGAGAGGCCGGCGATCGACTTGTGCGCGGCGCGGCGCAGGGCGACGGCCGCGTCCGAGAAGGTCGCGGGCCTGGCCGTGCCGATGGCCGGTATGGTCTCGATCGCCTGCGAGGCGATGCGGAACAGCCGCTGCTGGAAGCGCCAGGCGCCGGTGACGCCGGCCTCGGTCCATTCGAGGTCGCGTTCCGGCGGGCTGTCGGACAGCATGAACCAGCGCGCGGTGTCGGCGCCGTAGTCACGGATGATCTGGTCCGGGTCGACGACGTTCTTCTTCGACTTGGACATCTTCTCCGAGCGGCCGACATCGACCGGGGTCTTGTCGGAGAGGCGCACCACCTTGCCGCCTTCGCGCGCGATCTCCTCGGGCGTCAGCCACGTCCCGTCGCTCGCGCGATAGGTCTCGTGGCAGACCATGCCCTGGGTGAAGAGACCGTCGAACGGCTCGTCGCGGCTGGTCATCTGGACCTCGCGCATCGCGCGAGTCCAGAAGCGCGAATAGAGCAGGTGCAGGATCGCGTGCTCGACGCCGCCGATATATTGATCGACCGGCATCCAGTACTGGTTCTCCTCGCGGTCGAACGGCGCCGTCTCGAGATGCGGCGAGGTGAACCGGTCGAAGTACCAGCTCGAATCGATGAAGGTGTCGAACGTGTCGGTCTCGCGGCGGGCGGGCTTGCCGCAGGCCGGGCAGGCGACATGCTTCCATGTCGGATGCCGGTCGAGCGGATTGCCGGGACGATCGAAGGTCACGTCGTCGGGCAACTCGACCGGCAGGTCCTTGTCCGGCACCGGCACGACACCGCAGTCCTCGCAATGGATCGCCGGGATGGGGCAGCCCCAGTAGCGCTGGCGCGAGACCAGCCAGTCGCGCAGGCGATACTGGATGGTGCCCTTGCCGACGCCCATCTCCTCGAGGCGCGCGATCACCTTGGCCTTCGCGTCCTCGACGCCGAGCCCGTCGAGGAACCCGGAGTTCACGATGACGCCATCCTCGACATAGGGCGCGGCGGCGATGTCGAGCGCCTTGCCGTCGACCGGCGCCACGACCTGCAGGATCGGCAGGCCGTACTTGGTCGCGAACTCGTGGTCGCGCTCGTCATGGCCGGGGCAGCCGAAGATCGCGCCCGTGCCGTATTCCATCAGCACGAAGTTGGCGGCGAAGACCGGGACCGTCTTGCCCGGTATCAACGGGTGCTTCGCCAGAAGCGGCAGCTTGTAGCCCTGCTTCTCGGCGGTCTCGACCTCGGCGGCGGCCGTGCCGGTCTTGCGGCATTCGGCAACGAAGTGCTGCAGGCCGGGATCGCCCGCGGCGAGGCCCTGGACCAGCGGATGCTCGGCCGACAGGGCCATGAACGAGGCGCCGAACAGCGTGTCGGGGCGCGTCGTGAAGATCTCGAGCTTGCCCCCGTCCTTTTCAGGCAAGGCGGCGCCCGAGGCGTCGGTGAGCTGCCAGAAGACGCGCGCGCCGCGGCTCTTGCCGATCCAGTTCGCCTGCATCAGGCGCACCTTCTCGGGCCAGCGGTCGAGCGTGTCGAGGCGGCTCAGCAACTCATCGGCGAAGTGGGTGATCTTGAGGTTCCACTGGGTGAGCTTGCGCCGCTCCACCGGTGCCCCGGTGCGCCAGCCCTTGCCCTCGATCACCTGCTCGTTGGCCAGCACGGTGTTGTCGACGGGATCCCAGTTGACCCAGGCTTCCTTGCGATAGGCGAGCCCGGCCTTCCAGAAGTCGAGGAACATCTTCTGCTGGTGGCGGTAGTAGCTCGGGTCGCAGGTCGCCAGCTCGCGGCTCCAGTCGAGGGACAGGCCCATCGACTTCAGCTGCTTCTTCATCGTGGCGATGTTCTCGTAGGTCCACTTCTTCGGATGGACCTTCTTCTCCATGGCGGCGTTCTCGGCCGGCAGGCCGAACGCGTCCCAGCCCATCGGGTGCAGCACGTTGAAGCCCTTGGCGCGCTTGTAGCGGGCGATCACGTCGCCCTGCGTGTAGTTGCGCACGTGCCCCATGTGGATGCGCCCCGACGGATAGGGGAACATTTCGAGCACGTAGTACTTGGGTCGCGCCTTGTCCATCGCGGCCCTGAAGGTCTGGCGCTCTTCCCAGACCTTCTGCCACTTGCTCTCGGTTTCGGTGAAATTGTAGCGCACGGCGGGTGCGGCTTGCGTCGACGACACGGAGTTCTTCCCGAAAAAGGGTGTACCCAGAAAAGACTGAGGCCGCAGCGGATGCCCGCTGCGGCCTCTCACGTCAAGCTTTGACAGAGAGGAGAGCCGACTCAGGACCCGCCGGCGATGCGAAGCTGGCGGGCGCGCGTGAGGATCGCGTTCTCGATGTCGATGTTGGTGCGTGGGTCGACCTGGGCGTCGACCCAGTTGCCGCCCTTGGGGCTGGTCTGCTGCTTGAAGACCGAGACGCGCACACCGTCGGCCCTCAGCTCGCGGTCGAGGATGGTGACCTGGACCTTCATGCGCTCGTTGGGCGTCTCGGACGGGGTATACCAGTCGGTGATGATGACGCCGCCGAACGGATCGGCCGAGACCAGCGGGATGAAGTTGATGGTGTCGAGGGACGCCCGCCACAGATAGGCATTCACCGCCACGCCGGTGCCGGTGTCGTCCCTCTTTTCCGCCTTGGAACCCAGGAGGCCGCCGGGACCGAACAGCGTGCCCTGCTCCTGGGTGCGGCCGCCCAGTCCCGCTCGAACGTCCTCCCTGCTGCGGTCGCCCGACGGACCCGTGGCCCTTTCATACTTGCTGGTTTCGTCGGCACAGCCGGTGGCGCCCACTGCCAACAACGCAGCCGCAACAATGCTCGCTAATCTGGACGGTCCCGTCATAGAATGGCGCCTTACTCTTCCCATGGGCCGCAATTCTGCGGCGGAGACAGTGGCGGGGACCATAGGCGCAAGGCGACCTGAACTGCAAGCGGCGGGGCGATACGACGCAATGAGTTTCTTGTAGCCACCTTCTTTTGTTCCTTGTCGATCTTGTGTTGCAACCAATTATCCACGAAGCCTTCGCCGCCGCTTGGAAGGCTCGCAAAATGTGACAAAGACGCCACAGGTGCGGGCAGAATGAAGCCGTCGGGCGACCATTTCTTGACCCTCGTTTTGGCGAAGTGTTTTATAGCCCTGCCGCATTGGTGGATTCGGTGGGCCTCGTGTCTTCAGGCTTCCAGTTCCCGCCGGTCGGACAGGCCTTTTGGTACGTACCAGTCTCTGATCAATGAGAGAGGGAGAATGATGAAGAAGCTTCTACTTGGCTCGACCGCCTTGGTCGTCGGTGGGCTGATGGCCGCGCCGGCCATGGCCGCCGATCCGATCAAGATCGGCGTGGGCGGCTATTACCAATTCTACGCCATCGCCGGCGGCATCCAGTCGACCTATGCCACGGACGGCTCGTGGGCGCAGTACAAGGGTCTCAATTTCCAGCAGGAAGGTGAAATCCACTTCATCGGCCAGACCAAGCTGGACAATGGCACCTCGGTCGGCGTGCACGTCGAACTCGAAGGCTGGGCGCAGGGCAGCACGGCGACGACCGGCGCGGCCTGGATCGACGAAGCCTTCCTGTTCGCCTTCGGCGACTGGGGCCGCATCGAGTTCGGTTCGCGCGATCCGGCGACCTACCGTATGTACTACGGCACGCCGTCGGCCCTGCTGGGCTTCGGCGCTGTTCAGCACAACTCGAACTTCGCCTGGGCCAACCAGAGCGTCATCGCCAACAACAAGGCGTGGTTCCACGCCACGACGACGACGAACGCCGGCCAGTTCCAGGACGCGCAGGGCATCAACTACTTCACCCCGCGCTTCCAGGGCCTGCAGATCGGTGTCGGCTATCGTCCGAAGATCAACGTGAACCCGCAGGGCGGCGCGATGTCCGGCCTCGGCGTCGGTCCGGGTTCCGGCACGACCGGTGTCTGTGGTTACACCAACGCCACCTCGGCGCCGAACTGCCTGACGAACGACTACTCGTATCAGGACGTGTTCGACGTCGGCGCCAACTACCTGAACAAGTTCGGCGATGTCACGGTCGCGCTGTACGGCGCGTTCCTGTACGGCAGCTTCATCCCGGGCAACCAGCCGTTCGCTGGCGCCGCCAACATGGCGACGGGCGCCAACGCGACCGCCTGGAAGCAGTGGGTCGTCGGCGCTCAGGTCGGCTTCAAGGGCTTCACCCTCGGTGGCGCGCTTGGCTGGGACAACCAGGGTCTGGGCTCCAACTACTACACCGGCCAGAACAACGACACCCGCTTCTACACCGCGGGTATCATGTACGAGACCGGTCCGTGGCAGATGTCGTTCAACTGGGTCGGTTCGTATAACAACAACGGCAACGGCTCCATTGGCTGCAACACGATCGCGGTCAACAGCGCTACTTGCACCACACCGGCCGCCACCGGCGTTCCGGGCGTGAACTCCACGGCGTTCAGCCCCGGCAACAACCCGGCGTCTCTCGCGTTTGGCCAGGAGTCGGTCAACAAGTGGGAAATCGGCGTGAACTACGCGCTCGGGCCGGGCGTGAAGCTCACCGGCGGTGGTCTGCTGTACACGGCTTCGGGTCCGTCTGCTGCCGTCTCGGGCAACAGCTGGGGTCTGCTGCTGGGTATGGACCTGCGCTTCTAGTCGCAGGGCGATCCGAAAATTGGAGAGAGCGGGCGAAAGCCCGCTCTTTTCTTTTGTGCGGACTTTGGATTCCTGTCGCGAGCCGCGACGGCGGCTTCCTATCGCGAGACGCGACGGCCGACCAGGTTGACGAACAGGCTGGGCAGGTAGGTCCGCGACACTGGCAGGCGCTCGGTCGCCTGACGCGCCAGCACGGCACGATTGTCCTCATGGTCGAGGACGAGCTGGAAGAGGCCCTGCTCCACCGCGCCCGCGCGCGGGTCGAGCTCCGGCCTGCCGTCCCGCTCGATCCGATAGGCGACGTCGAGGCCCACGTCGCCGCCGCTGTAGAAGGATGAAGCAACTTCGAGCCGCCCGAACAGCAGCATCAGGCCACGCACCGAGAAGCGCCAATAGTCGTCGGGCGCGGCATGGAAGGCCTGCGACCAGGCCGCCGTCACATAGGCAAGCCCACCGGGCCGCAGCGCCTGCTCGATATTGCGCGCCGCGCGCGCGGGATGGCGCGTGTGTTCGAGAACGTGGCAGCAGATCGCGAGGTCGAACGGCTCCTCGCCCAGCTTCCCCTTCAGGGTCCGCGGATCGCTGCAGATGTCGGCGACGCAATCCACGTTGGCGCCCTCGATGAGGTCGAGACCGATGAAGCGGGCCTTGGGACCGAAGCGCTTGGCGACGAGCTTGCGCCAGTTGCGTACGTTGCGATCGGCGACGAGGGTGCGCGATCCCACCTGCAGGACCCGGGGCGTCCGCTTGCCGATTGACTGGGCCACGCGGTCCAGCAACAGGTCGATCTCGCGGGCAACGCTCGTGCCGACGATGCGCAGCTCACCGGGGCGCAGCTCCCCGGGGCGCAGCTCATCCGGGCGTAGCTCACCAGGGCGCGGCTCACCAGGAGTGGCGCCCCCGGCGGCCATCAGTCGCGCACGACCAGGATGTGCATGCGGCGCGGGCCGTGGGCGCCCAGCTCCATCGCCTGCTCGATATCGCCGGTACGCGACGGCCCGGTGATGGTGTTGACGGTGCGCGGCATCCGGCTCTTGCCGTAACGGGCGCGCAGCCGCTCCCAGACATCCTCATAGCCCCCGACGATGTCGGCCTCGCGCAGCACCACGACATGCGTGTCGGGCAGCAGGTTGAGCGAGACCGGATGGTCGGGCCCCGAGGCCATCACGACGGTGCCGGTCTCGGCAATGCCGGCAAAGGCGCCGGTGACCGAAACCTGGTCGCTGCCTTCGCCGCGACCCCGTCGGATCGAGAGCATCTTCTGGCTCGACCAGTCGTAGCCTTCGAGGAGAGGCGAGGGCGCCATCGCGACGGTCGCCGGCAGATTGTTGCGCGCGAGATAGGCCGTCACTTCACCCGGCACGTCGGCCGCGCCGACCCTCGCCACGGTGGCGTTGAGGGCTTCGGCCCATTGGCAGAACAGCGCGACCTTCTCAGCTTGCGGCAGGCGCGCGCGCGCCACCGACGGGCCGCGCGGCGGCTCGGCGAGGCGTGCATCGACGGCATTGCGGGCCTCGCCGGCAAGCTCGCCGCGACGCAGCGAGCGGCGAATGCCGTCCAGGATCTGGGTCCGGGCGTCGTGCGTCGCGTCGCTCATGCCTTCCTCTTCGCCCAGCGCGCGTGGAACGTGCCGCCAGGCTGCGGCGCAGGGAAGTCGCGGAAGCGCGTCCAGCCGCCGGCGAGCGGCAGCGCCCGATAGCGACCGTCGGCGCGGCCGAACAGGGCCAGCACGCGGTTCGCAATTCCCGTGAGACGGCGATAGAGCGCAGGCCGGCGGGCGGCGAAGCTCCACAAGGCCAGCCCCTGCCGCACCGCCTTGGGCGTCAGGTGCTTCTCGAACTCGCGCTCGCGCCAGTGGCGCATCAGTTTCGGCAGCGGAATGCGCACCGGGCAGACGCTCTCGCAGCGGCCGCAGAAGGTCGAGGCGTTGGGCAGGTTGCTGGCTTCCTCGACGCCCACGAGCTGCGGCGTCAGCACCGCGCCCATCGGGCCGGGATAGACCCAGCCATAGGCATGGCCGCCGACGGCGCCGTAGACCGGGCAATGGTTCATGCAGGCGCCGCACCGGATGCAACGCAGGATCTCCTGCATCTCGGTGCCGAGGACGCTCGACCGGCCATTGTCGAGCAGAACGACGTGATACTGGTCCGGCCCGTCGAGGTCTCCCGGCCGCTTCGGGCCGGTGTTCAGCGTCGTGTAGGCCGAGGATTCCTGGCCTGTCGCCGACCGCGCCAGCACGCGCAGCAGCACTGCCGCGTCCTCGAGCGTCGGGATCACCTTCTCGATGCTGGCCAGCACGATGTGCATCCGGGGCAGCGTGTTCGAGAGGTCGGCATTGCCTTCGTTGGTCACCAGCATCGACGAGCCGGTCTCGGCCACCAGGAAGTTGGCGCCGGTCAGCCCGACATCGGCGTCGAGGAACTTCTGGCGCAGGACGTAGCGCGCTTCGGCGACGAGATCGTTGCGTTCGGTCAGGCGCTTGTCGAAGCCCAGCTTGGCGTGGTGTTCGAGGAACGTGTCGGCGACCTGGTCCTTGGTGAGATGGACGGCCGGCGCGATGATGTGGCTGGGCGGCTCGTTGCGCAGCTGGATGATGTACTCGCCGAGATCGGTCTCGATCGGCGCGATGCCCAGCGCCTCGAGATGCTCGTTGAGGGCGATCTCCTCGGCCACCATCGACTTGGACTTGGCGACGGTGCGGGCGTTCACGCTCTGGCAGAGTTCGGCAATGATGCGCCGCGCATCTGCGGCCGTCGGCGCCCAGTGGACATGGCCCCCGAGCCCGATGACCTTGCGCTCGAACTCCTCCAGGTAGAAGTCGAGATGGGCCAGCGTGTGGTTCTTGATGTCGCGCGCGCGGTCGCGCAGCGCCTCGAACTCGGGCAGCCGCTCGGCGGCCTGGCGTCGCCGCTCGGAGAAGCCGACCTTCAGCTTGGCCAGCGAATCCTGGAGGTTGGGATCCGCCAGCGCGTGACCGACATTCTCCTTGAAGGCATGGGCGGTCGATTCCATCAGCCGCGCTCCGGTTCGCCGATCGCCGGCAGGTCGCCCATGCCAGCCAGCACCTCGGCGACATGGCGCGCGCGGATGGCGCTGCCTTCGCGCTGCAGCTTGCCGGCCATGTTCATGAGGCAACCGAGATCGCCGGCCAGCAGCGTGTCGGCTCCGGTGGAAGAGATATCGGCCGACTTCTCGCCGACCATGGCGTTCGAGATCTCGGGGTACTTCACGCAGAACGTGCCGCCGAAGCCGCAACAGACTTCGGGGGTCTTCATCTCGCGGAGTTCGAGCCCCTGCACCGACCCCAGCAGATTGCGCGGCTGGGCCTTCACGCCGAGCTCGCGCAGGCCGGAGCAGGAATCGTGATAGGTCACCGACCCGTCGTAGCGTGCGCCGACTTCCTTGACACCCAGTACGTCCACCAGGAACGAGATGAGTTCATGGCTGCGGCCGGCCAGGTTCTCCGCGCGGGCCTTCATCGCCGGATCGTCATCGAACAGGCCGGGATAATGATGCGACAGCATTCCGCCGCAGGAGCCCGAGGGTGCCACGACGGCATCGTAACCCTCGAAGGTGTCTATGACCTGTGCGGCGATGGCGCGGGTCGTCGCGCGGTCGCCGGTATTGTAGGCGGGCTGGCCGCAGCAGACCTGGAGCGGCGGCACCTCGACGGTGCAGCCGGCCTCCTCGAGGAGCTTGACGGCCGCGAACCCGACCGACGGCCGGAACAGGTCGACCAGGCAGGTGACGAAGAGCGCGACGCGGCGCGGGCGGGCGGGTGGCTTGGACGGCGATCTGGACACGGCCCGAACATGGCAGCGGTGAAATGGGCGTGCAACGGCGGCTTGTCTGGAATTGTTCCAGCGTGATGGGGCGGCTTGCCGGCGCCTCCGCCGAAGGTCGCGGATGGGTCGCGGCCGTCAGTTCTTGTTCGGAACCAGGACGACGGCGCGACCGTCGCTGTTCATGCGGCCGGCCCAGTCGGCCGCCTGCGCGCCGGCGCCGTAGAACACGTCGCCGCGCGCCGGGCCCTTGATGGCCGCGCCCGTGTCCTGCGCGATCATCAGGCGGCGATAGGATTCGGTGGCGCCGGGCTTGCGATAGACGGGACGGCGCGTGTCGATCCAGACCGGCGTGCCGTACGGTGTGATCGTGGGATCGACCGCCATGCTGCGCTGGGCGGTGAGCGGCACGCCCTCGGCACCGATCGGCGCCGAAGTCCGGGTGTCCTTGAAGAAAATGTAGCGCTCGTTCTTGCGCATCACGTCCCGGGCCTGCTGCGGATTGCGCTTCAGCCAGTCGCGAATGGCCGGCCAGGTCGCGTCTTCCTTCTTCATCACGCCCATCTCGACCAGCACGGTGCCGATCGCCGTATAGGGACGGTTGTTGGACCCGTCGAAGCCCAGGGTCATGCTGCCGCCCTCGGCGAGCTGTATGCGCCCGCTGCCCTGCACCTGCATCTCGAACAGGCCGACCGGATCCTGCACGTAGGCGATCTCGAGCCCCTTGCCCTTGAGGGCGCCCGCCTCGATCTCGGCGCGCGTCAGGTAGGGTTGATCGCCGAGGTCGGGTGGCTTGCGGTAAACCGGAACGGTGAAGAGCCGCGACGGCACCTTGCTGCCGCGCATCTCGGGCTCGAAGTAGCCGGTGAACTTGCCCTGCACCTTGACGATCAGGGGGCGGAAATTCGACTCGAAGAAATTGCGCGCGCCGCGGGCATCCCCTGGCTTCACTGCGCCGGCGTTGTCGCAGATGCGCTTCCATTCCCCGGCGGAGATCGTTTTCTCGCCGCCGTCGGTGGCGATCGCGACATCCGGGCCGGCGGTCAGCTTGGGGCAGGAGCGGCGAAAGGCTGCAAGGGCTTCGGCGTGGCGATCCTCAGCCCAGCCCGCGATTTCGTTATAGGAGGTCGGCTCCATCGAAATGCGCTGCTGAGGCGCGGAGCCGGGGGTCGAGGCGCAGGCAGAGAGGAAACCGGCAGCGGCCAAAAGGGCCATGCCACCGGCAAGGAGGCTCTGTCGCATTCTCGGAAACGCCTCCCTCAGCCTTCGCTTTCGGTCTTGATGAGCTGCCAGTTGGGATCGCGCGATGTCGTATCGCGGCGGAACGTCCAGAGGTCCACGACCTTCTGAACTTCGTTGGGATTGCCGTCGACGATCTGGCTGTCGGCATTGCGTACGACGTTGATCTGCTCGCTGACGAACCGCACCGTGACGACGGCGTTCGTGCCCTGCATTTCGGCGGCGGCGATGTCCGAGGCCTCGAAGCCGATCAGCGTCGTCTCCGCTTTCTCGTTTCGCTCGATGCGGCCGCGAATGGCGGCCTCGAAGCTCGCGTAGGTGGCGCTGTCGAGCAACGGCTTGAGCGTTGCGGTATCGCCGCGCGCGAACGCCTCGACGATGGCGGTGAACGCGGCGCGGGCACCGCCCGTGAAGCCGATCGGCTCGAAGTCCGGATCGGCGGTGCGGATCGCGGCGACGCCGGGGGCGGCGGTCGGCATGACGGTCGCGCGAATGCCGCCCGGTCCGCTGGTCGCCGAGGACTGACGCGGCGCCGGCGCATTGGCCGTCGGCAGCGGCACGACATTGTCGCTGCCTTGCGCGGCATCACCGACGCGCGGCGTGGCCGGCGGCGGCGCAGGCGGCGTGAAGGGATCGCGGGCTGGCGGCTGTTCGTTGCCGGTGCGCTTGCCCAGCACGGACCGCAGCCGCAGGATCAAGAAGACCGCGACCAACCCGATCAGGATGATGTCGTAGTTGTTTCCCACGATGGCGCTCCACTGTCCTAAATTACATAGGCTCCGAATGGGGAAAGGGCAAGGCAACCGCCTGCCCGCCTCCTGGGCAACGACATTTCTCAGGCAGCCAGAACCACGATATCGACCGCTTCGGTGACGCCGCCGACCGTTCGACCGGGGCGGCGCTCATGCCTCACGGGCGCGCGATAGCCCTGGCGTTCGGCAAGCGCGTAGGTGATACCGTCGGTGAGGGCGCGGGTCCGCTCTTCCTTGTTGTGCTTCTCGAGTTTCGCCGCGAAATTCACGGCCTCGCCGATCACCGTGAATTCGAGCCGTTCGCCGTCGCCCACCGCGCCGAACACGACCCGGCCCGCCGCGACGGCCAATCCGATCTCGAGCGGGCTCGCGCCGGCGGCGCGGCGCTCCGAGGCCCAGTCCGCGGCGGCCTGCATCACCGCGTCGGCGGCCCGCAGCGCGTCCGCGGCGGCCGTGGTCGAAGGCATCACCGCGCCGAACGACGCCAGGATGCCGTCGCCCAGGAACTTGTCGATGCTGCCGCCGGCCGCCGCGATAAGCGGACAGACGCGCCCCTGATAGTCCTGCAGGACCTTCATCACCGCGTCGGGCGGGAGTTCGGTCGACAGGCGCGTGAAGCCGCGCAGGTCGACGGTGAGGATGGCGACGTCGCGCAGCTCGCCTTCGCCCGCCTTGATCGACATCGCCGCGCCCCGAATGCGGGCCGCCACGCCCGGATCGAAGAAGCGCGACAGGTCCTGGGCCGCCGTGCTCTCGCTCACCGCCTGCACCAGCAGCTGGCGCGCCCGCGAGATGGCAAGTGCCAGCACGAGGGTGGTGAGCAGGATGGCGATGATCTTGTCGACCTCGGCGTGGACCAGCAACGCGTTCGAGGTCATGTACTCGACGAAGTCGTCGGTCGGATTGGCCGGCCCGCCGCGGCCGCCCACCGCGTAGAGGATGAGACCGATCCATCCTGCGATCGCCGTCAGGCCGGTAAAAATGACGAAGCGCGCCTCGAAGCGCAGCGCCCGGAGCGCAATGAACAGGAAGACGTAGAGGAGAGTCGGTACCTTCAGATAGAAGACGGCCGGCTGGGCATATTTGTAATGGAAAGAATAGATCAGCCCCATCAGCAGGAGCATGTCGGCGACCACCGAAAGATAAAGCATCCAGGGCCGCAGCAGGCGCGCATAGGCAAGGCCGAGGCGTACCAGGCAGAAGATGCCGTAGGTGACCAGCACGTCGAACTCGAAGGAATAATCCTCCTGCACCACGCCGCCCGGCATCGAACTCGTTTCATAGACCGTGGCCACCAGCACGACGATGACGAGCTGCACCCAGCCGATCAGGATCTCGCTCTGATCCTGCTGGCGCGCGATCGCTTCGCGCACGCGCACGGGGAGCTGGGCCGCATCGCCGCTGCCGAACAACCAGTCGCGCAGGCGGCGCAGCATCAGCGCTTTTCCAGCCAGAGGCTGGCGGGGAGCGCATCCGGCGGTCGCGGCAGGCGCGAGATCACGGAGGCGGCCAGCCGGTCGGCCATGCGCCGCTCCGCCCAGACGCTGGAGAAGAGCGGCTTGAACGCGCCGCTGGCGAGCAGCGGCACCACACCCTGTTGTTCGTTGTAGGCGCGCCAGCCCCAGATTGCGGGATAGTCGAACGGCAGGAAGATGTCGTGGATGTGAACCAGCGTGCCGGACGGCAGGCGCGGCAGGACGCGGTTCAGGAGGATGTCGACGTCGCTGCCGGGCATCAGGATGTGGCTGGAATCGATGAACAGCACGTCGCCCTGCACCAGGCCGTCGAAGACCTTGTCCGGCGCCGCCTGCAGCGTCGACGATTTCACGCGCACGCCCGGCAGGTCGGCGATGTCGGCACGCGGCGCCGGGTCGATGGCCAGGATCTCGCCGACGCCGCCCAGCGCCTTCGACAGGACGCGCGTCGAATGGCCGGAACCGACCTCGATGATGCGGCGCGGCTTGCGTTCGCGCACCAGCGCATAGGCGACGGCGGCGTCGAGCGACGGGAACCACGACTGCTCGAACATCGCCTTGCAGTTCTCGAGTGCCTCCGCCCGCGCGTCGACGGCATCGAGGATGGCGGCGAACTGGTCGGCATGCTCCTCGAACAAACGCTCGATCGCGGGATAGGGTGGCTGCGCCCCCGGCGGCGGCAGCAGCGGCGCATAGCGGTGCGGGATGAACCAGCCGCGCGGCTTCAGGCCGAGCACGGTCGGCAGACCGAGGGCGAACCGCCGCCAGCGGCCGCGCAGGGTGGAGCTGGCACTCATCGGGACATGCTCACGGCGTCAGGGTCAGGCCTTCGTGGGCGACGAGGGCGCGCGGCAGGCCGCTCGCCGCGATCCCGGGCCGCGCGGCGGCCGCGGCCCGCGCCACGCCGTCCATGAAGGCGTCGTCATGGCTGGGATCGTGATGGAAGATCGCAAGTGTCCCGACGCCGGCCGCATCGGCGACCCTGACGCCCTCCTGCCAGGTCGAATGGCCCCAGCCGCGATAGCGCGCGTATTCCTCATCGGTGTAGCTCGAATCGTAGATCATCACGTCGGCGCCGCGGCAAAGCTCGACGATCCCCCCGTCGACATGGCCCTCACGATGCTCGGTATCGGTGACGTAGCAGATCGACTTGCCGAGATGGTCGATGCGATATCCGGTGGCGCCATTGGGATGATTGAGCGGTGCCGTGCGTACCGCGACCGCGCCGCACGACAGGCCCTCGCCGGCCTTGAACTCCCGGAATTCGACGCGTGCCTGGAAGACGTCGAGGGACACCGGATAGAGCGGCGCCTGCATCAGGTGGCCGACGACTTTCTTCAGCGTGTACGGGGCCTCGAGATGGCCGGCCCACATGCGCACCGAATTGCGGCGGTCGAACAGCGGCGCAAAGAAAGTGAGCCCCGAAATGTGATCGAGGTGGGTGTGGGTGAAATAGATGTCGATGTCGAGCGGCGCCTGACGCGCGAGTTCCACGCCCAGCGTGCGAATACCCGTGCCGGCGTCGAAGATCAGCCGGCGGCCGCCGGCGGTGACTTCCAGGCACGAAGTGTTGCCGCCGTACCGCGCATATTCTGCGCCGGGGCACGAGATGGATCCCCGCACGCCCCAGAATCGGACTTTAAGACCGTCGACCACAAACCCTTCCCGGCAACTGTGTCGCCAGAGTCCACAGGCGGGTGCGTCCCGTCAACCGAGGCAAGAGGCTCCATCATTCTGGCCACATTCTTGCGTAGCGATCCAGGCGGCTGTTTTTCGCGTATTCTTGCAGTCGGCGGTCGAATCCGGCGTCCCGACTGCGTTGCCTACCGGCCTGTTCGGAGCAATACTTTGCCTATGGAACCCATCAATCAGGCTTCTACCCCGGCGGCCGCGGTGCCGCCCCTGCGTTGCGCCAAGTTCGCCATCGGCCAGGTCGTGAAGCACCGCGTTTACCCCTTTCGCGGCGTGATCTTCGACGTCGACCCGGTGTTCGCGAACACCGAGGAGTGGCTGTCGTCGATCCCCGAAGAGGTGCGGCCACGACGCGACCAGCCCTTCTACCATCTGCTCGCCGAAAACGCGCAGACCACCTACGTGGCCTACGTCTCGGAGCAGAACCTGCTGGCCGACGATACCGGCAAGCCGGTGTCGCATCCGCAGGTGCCGCAGTTCTTCAAGGAACTGAAACGCGGCCACTACGTCTCGCGCGAGCGGGCGCTGCACTAACACTCCGTCGTCTCGACCGGAGCACCGGAGGTGCGGAGTGGAGAGACCTTCTCTCCGCTAAGAGCCGGCAATTGGTGGAGACAAGGTCTCTCCACTTCGCCTCGCTGCGCTCGGCTTCGGTCGAGACGACGAGGTTAATTTAGTGCCTCGGCCACCTGGTCGACGGTGGCGGTCCAGCCGACGATCGCGCCTTGCGCGCGGATCATGTCGAGTGCGGCCTTCTTGAATTCCGGGAAATAGCTTTCGGTCGCATCCTCGGCCAGCAGGCACTCGAAGCCGCGGTCGTTGGCCTCGCGCATGGTCGTCTGAACGCAGACCTCGGTGGTGACGCCGGCAAACACCAGGTGCGTGATCTTGCGCTCGGCCAGGATGTCGCCGAGCGGCGTCGCGTAGAAGGCTCCCTTGCCCGGCTTGTCGAGCACGATCTCGCCCGGCCGGGCGGCCAGTTCCGGCACGATATCGGCGCCGGGTTCGCCCGCGATCAGGATGCGGCCCATCGTGCCCGGATCGCCGATGCGCATCGACGGCTTGCCGCGCAGCCGCTTGGCCGGCGGGCAATCCGACAGGTCGGGCTTGTGGCATTCGCGCGTATGGATGATCGGCAACCCGGCGCGACGGAAGGCTTCGATCAGCCGCCCGACCGTCGGCACGATCGCCGACAACAGGCTCACATCGTTGCCCAGAGTCGCGCCGAAGCCGCCGGGCTCGATGAAGTCGCGCTGCATGTCGATCACGATCAGCGCGAGATGCGCCGGATCGAAGGTGAAGTCGAACGGCTGTGCCGCTATGGTTTTCATCAGTGTCCTGCCATCGCGCGGCCGATCGCGCCGACTTCAGCAGTCGCGGCATCGGTCTGCAGGGCCAGCTTGCCGTCGAACATGACCACGATGCGGTCGGAGAGCTGCAGGATCTCGTCGAGATCCTCGCTGACCAGCAGCACGGCGGCGCCGCGGTTGCGCGCCTGGACGATGCGGGCGCGGATCTCGGCGACGGCGGCGAAGTCGAGGCCGAAGCAGGGATTGGCCACGATCAGCAGATCGCCCTCGCTCGACAGTTCGCGCGCCAGCACCGCGCGCTGCACGTTGCCGCCGGACAGGCCGCGGATGGCGGCATCCGGCCCCGGCGTCTTCACCTTGTAGGCCTCGATCAGCTTCCGCGCCGTCTCGCGCATCGGGCTGCGCCTGAGACGAATGCCGTCGGGCGAGGAGGGCGGCTGGTCGAAGGAGCGCAGCGCGATGTTCTCCGCCACCGACATGTCGGCGACGCAGGCGTTGCGCAACGGCTCCTCCGGCAGGCAGGCGATCTTGTGACGGACCATCTCGGGTCGCGTCGCGGTGTAGACCTCGCCGTGCACCAGCATCCGGCCGGCTTCGAGGTCGCGCTGGCCGGCCAGCGTCTCGACGAGCTCGCGCTGGCCGTTGCCCGACACGCCCGCGATGCCGACGATCTCGCCGGCCCGAATCTCGAGCGCCAGCTCCTCGACCGCGAGCTGGCCGACATTGTCAGCCACCGACAGCCCTTCGAGCTTCAGCACCGCCTTGCCGGGCGGGCGCGTCTCGCGCTCGACGACGGTGCGCGTCTCGCGCCGGCCGACCATCATCTCGGCCATCCTGTCGTTGTCGAGTTCGCTCGTCGGCTTGGTGCCGATGAGCTGGCCGCGGCGCAGCACGGTGACGGCGTCGCAATAGGTGTTCACCTCACGGAACTTGTGAGTGATGGTGACGATGGTGATCTGCCCGCTCGTCGTCAGCTTCTTCAGGGTCGTCAGCACCTCGTCGGCCTCGTCCGGCGTCAGCACCGAGGTCGGCTCGTCGAGGATCAGCAGGTTGCGCTTCAGGTAGAGCTGGCGAAGGATCTCGCCTTTCTGCTTCTGCCCCGCCGCGAGGTCGGCGACGGGCACGTCGACCGGCACCGTGAACGGCGTCGTCTCGAAGAAGGCGTTGAGCGCCCTGCGCTCCGCCGTCCAGTCGATCACCGCCGGCAGGTCGCCGCGTGACAGCACGAAGTTCTCCAGCACCGTCATGTTCGGCACCAGCGTGAAGTGCTGGTAGACCATGCCGAGCCCGAGCTCGTGCGCCTGGCGCGGATGGGCGATCTCGACCTCGCGCCCGTTCAGCAGGATCTGCCCCTGGTCGGCGGCGTAGTAGCCCATGGCGCATTTCACCAGGGTGCTCTTGCCGGCGCCGTTCTCGCCCAGCAGGGCATGGAAGGCGCCGGCCTCGATCTTCACGGAGACGTCGTCGAGCGCGGCCATCGCGCCGAAGCGCTTGGTGAAGCCGATCAGCTCGAGGGACGGCGCGGTCACGCGAGCGCCTTCAGGACCGCGGCCGAATGGGCGACCGCGCCGAACACGCCGCCCTGCATCTCGACCATCTTCAGCGCGGCGGCGTGGTTGCCGGGATCGGTGGCGCCGGTGCAATCCTCCAGGATCAGGCATTCGAAGCCGCGATCGTTGGCCTCGCGCATCGTGGTGTGGACGCAGACGTCGGTGGTGATACCGGTCAGCACGAGGTTGTCGATGCCGCGCGTGCGCAGCATCAGCTCGAGGTCGGTGGCGCAGAACGAGCCCTTGCCCGGCTTGTCGATGATCGGTTCGCCCGCGATCGGCGCGAGATCGGGGATGATCTCCCAGCCCGGCTCGCCGCGCACCAGGATGCGCCCGCAGGGGCCGGGATCGCCGATGCCGGCGCCGATCTGCTGCGAGCGCCAGCGCTTGTTGGGCGGCAGGTCCGAGAGGTCGGGCCGATGGCCCTCGCGCGTATGGATCACCGTCCAGCCGGCTTTTCGCGCGGCCGCGAGTAGGTTCCTGATCGGCTCGATCGGTGCACGCGTCAGCGAGAGGTCGTAGCCCATCTTGTCGACATAGCCGCCGACGCCGCAGAAGTCGGTCTGCATGTCGATGATGACCAGGGCGGTGTTGTCGGCCCGCAGCGCACCGTTCCACGGCCAGGCATAGGGGCGGGAGTCGATATGGGTCTTGCTCATGGCGGCTCCTACTTGACGGCGCCCAGCTCGCCCGGCGCACCGCGCAGGCTGCGCGCGGGCGAGCAGGTGGCGATCATCAGGGCGAGGGTGAGGACATAGGGCGCGGCGCTGAACAGGTAGTAACCCTGGGTCACGCCGACCGACTGCAGCGCCGGGCTGATCGCGCCGGCCGCGCCGAACAGCAGCGAGGCCCACAGGCAGCGGATCGGGTCCCAGCGCGCGAAGATGACCAGCGCCACGGCCATCAGGCCCTGGCCGCTCGACAGGCCCTCGTTCCAGCTTCCGGGATAATAGAGCGACAGGAAGGCGCCGCCGATGCCCGCGAAGGCACCGCCGACCGCGGTCGCCAGCAGCCGCACCCGGCCGACCGAGGCGCCGATCGCCAGCGCCGCATCGACGCTCTCGCCCGCGAGGCGCACGATCAGGCCCCAGCGCGTGTTCTTCAGCGCCCAGGCCAGGGCGAAGGCGAGCAGGATGCCGACGATGAACAGGGGATTGACCTGCAGCGCCTGCTGCACCTGCGGGATGCTGCTCCAGCCGCCGAGATCGAGCGCGCCGAGGTTGGGAGCCTTGGGCTGGATATAGGGCTTGCCCAGGAAGAAGGCGAGGCCGGTGCCGAACAGCATCAGGCCGATGCCGGTGGCGATGTCGTTGACCTTGGGGAGCTGGCAGAGCCCGGCATGCAGCGCGCCCAGCAGGAGGCCGACGAAGGCCGCGACCAGCACACCGAGCCACGGCGAGCCGCTCAGCAGGGCCGTGCCGTAAGCGCTCATCGCGCCCATCATCAAGGTGCCCTCGAGGCCGAGGTTGATGCGGCCGCTGCGCTCGGTCAGGCACTCGCCGAGGCTCACGAAGATGAAGGGGGTGCTGACGCGTATGGCGCCGGCCAGCATGGCCAGCGGTACGCCCCAGAGACCGATGTCGCTGCCGTCCATGTTCAGCGTCCCTCCGCCGCCCGGAAGCGCCACAACCAGGTCCACGAGCGGCCGTACAGCGTCTCGCTGGCCAGGATGCAGACGAAGATGATTCCCTGCAGCACCACCACCGCCGCATCCGGCAGGTCGAGCCGGCGTTGCAGCAGGCCGCCGCTGGCGCCGATGCCGCCCAGCAGGATGGCGACGGGAATGATCGCCAGCGGATGATGGCGCGCGAGGAACGAGACCAGGATGCCGGTGAAACCGTAGCCGACGGCCAGCGAGGCGTTGGCCTTGCCGTGCACCGCCGCCACCTCGACCATGCCGGCGAGACCCGCCGCCGCGCCGCCGGCGGCACAGGCGATCAGCACGTAACGGCCGACGTTCAGGCCCATCATGCGCGCGGTCTTGGGATTGCCGCCGATCACCTGCATGGCGAAGCCGAAGGTGGTGAAGCGCTGCACGACATAGCAGAGCAGGCACGCCACGATGCCGAAGGCGAGGCCCCAATGCACGTCGCTGCCGCCGATCGTGCCCAGCATGTTGGCGTCGCCGATCGGCGGGGTCGACGGCTTGTTGAGGCTCGTCGGATCGCGCAGCGGGCCCTCGACGAAGTGGTTCATCAGGGCGATGGCGATGTAGGTGAGCAGCAGGCTGGAGATCGTCTCGTTGACACCGCGATACTGGCGCAGGCCACCCGCCAGCGCGATCCAGGCACCGCCCACGATCATCGCCGCCGCCGCCATGGCGAGGTTGGTGACCAGCGGCCCGGAGGCCGCGACGGCGACGCCCGCGGCGGCGGCCGCGACGCCGCCCAGCACCAGCGCCCCCTCGTTGCCGATGATGATCAGTCCGAGCCGTGCCGGCAGCGCCGTGCACAGCGCCGTCAGGATCAGGGGTGCCGCGCGCGTCAGTGTGTTCTGGAAGGAGAACCAACTGCCGAATGCACCCTGGTACATGAGCGCGTAGGCCTCGAACGGATCGACGCCCGCATAGAGGATCAGCAGCAGGCCGAAGATCACCGCCGACGCCAGCAGAGCCAGCGCCGAGACGGCGATGCGTTCGAGGGCGGTGCCGATGCCCGTACTCACAACTGGGCCCTGGTCCGCGGCGCGGCTTAAGACGTCGCGCCGAGAACGCCTTCGACCAGGTAGTTCATCCCCTCGAGCTTGGGCTCGGTCTGGGTGTAGGCCGTGCCGCCGTCGATGACGGTGTTGCCCTTGTTGTCCTTGAGCGGGCCTTTGTAGATGGCGAAGCTGCCGTTCAGGATTCCGCTCTTCACCTCGTCGACCTTGGCCTTGGCGGCCTCCGACACGGCCGGTCCGAACGGCGAGGTGCGGACATAACCCTCCTTCAGGCCGCCGCGCACGAAGTTGCCCGGTACGCCGCCCTTCTTCATCGTCTCGACGAAGTCGACGTAGATCCGCTCCCAGTTCCACTCCGCGCCGGTGAGGTAGCCCTTGGGCGCAAGCTTCGCCTGGTTGGTGTGATAGCCGCTGGTGAAGATGCCGGCGCGCTCGGCGGTCTCGATCACGACCTTCGGGCTGTCGACATGGCAGGTCACGACGTCGACGCCCTGCGCGATCATCGAGTTGGTCGCCTCGGCCTCCTTGACGGGCAGCGACCAGTCGCCGGTGAAGATGACCTGGGTGGTGGCCTTCGGGTTCACCGAGCGCGCGCCCATGGTGAAGGCGTTGATATTGCGCAGCACCTGGGGGATCGGCTTGGCGGCGACGAAGCCCAGCTTGCCGCTCTTGGTCGTCATGCCGGCGACGATGCCGGCGAGATACTGCGCCTCGTCGATGTAGCCGAAGTAGCTGCCGGTGTTCATCGGGTTCTTGGCCTGGTTCCACAGGCCGCCGCAGTGGCGGAACTGGATCTTCGGATACTTGGCCGCCATGCGCAGCATGTGCGGGTCGAAGTAGCCGAACGAGGTCGGGAACAGCAGCGTGGCGCCGTCCATGTTGATCATGCTCTCCATCGATTTCTCGACGGCGACGGTCTCCGGCACCTTCTCTTCCTCGACGACCTTCACGCCGGCCATCTTCTTCAGCACGGCCGCAGCCTCGGCATGGGCCTGGTTGTAGCCGTAGTCGTCGCGCGGGCCGACATAGATGAAGCCCACCACCAGCGGCTTCTGCGCCTGGGCGCCGCCCGCGAGACCGAAAGCGGCTGCGCCGGCCGCGCCGCCCAGAAGTGCCCGTCGGCCGATATTGAACTTGTCGATCATCGAACGTCCCCCTCGATCGCGTGTCCGGCCGTCGCGGCCCGAAAGGGAAACAGCAAGCGGTGTGCCACGCCCTGGAGGCCCCAAAAGCAGGCGAATCCGCGAAGAAACGGCAAATTGCCCGCCTTAATTGTATGCAATTTCATCTCATTGCATTCTTTTTGTGCATGGATGAGTGCAATTCCTCCTTTGGCATCCATCTTGTATGCAGACTGGCATGAGCACCGACACCAACCCGACCCTGGCCGACAAGCTCGCCACGGCGATCGCCGACGGCATCCTCAACGGTAGGTTGCCGCCCGGCGAACGCCTCGATGAGGTGGGCCTCGCCGAGCAGCATGGCGTGTCGCGGACGCCGGTCCGCGAGGCGCTGCGCCAGCTGGCGATGAGCGGCCTGATCGACATGCGCCCGCGCAAGGGCGCGATCGTTTCCAAGGCGACGCCCGAAGAGATCGAAAGCCTGTTCGTGGCCATGGCCGAGATGGAGGCGACCTGCGCCCGGCTGGCGGCCATGAGCATGACGCCGGTCGAGCGGCGGCGCCTGCAGGCGCGGCACGAAGCGATGATGGCGCTCGCGGCAGCCGGCGACACCGAAGCCTATTCGGATGCCAACGTCGCCTTCCACTCGGCGATCTATGCCGGAGCCCACAATGCGCCGCTCGCCGAATACGCGATGAACCTGCGCCGCCGCGTCGGCCCCTACCGCCGCGCCCAGTTCCGCGTGGACGGCCGCCTGCTGCGCTCCAACCAGGAACACGACGCCGTCGTGCGCGCCATCGTCTCCGGCGACGCCGCCGGCGCCCACGCCGCCATGATCCACCACGTCAGCCTGGTCGAGGATGCGTTCGAGGCTTTCGCGGCGATCAACGCGGCGTAAAAGTCGTCCTGAGCGAAGCGAAGGACCTGGTAGAGCGAGCGAAGTACTCCGTTGCTGCCGTTAGATCCTTCGCTTCGCTCAGGATGACATGAATAAGGGGGCGTCGCTTCTAATTCAGCGCGAACGGGAAATACTTGTCGTTGATCTTCTTGTAGGTGCCGTCGGTCATCATCTCGCCGAAGGCCTTGTTGAGCGCCTCGCGCAGCTTGGCGTCTTCCTTGCGCAGGCCCGCCGCGACGCCGACGCCCAGCGTCTGCGTGTCCTTGATGTCCTGGCCGACCAGCTCGCAGCACTTGCCTTCGGGCTTCTGGCTCCACAGCCAGAGCTGCGCCTTGTCGCCGAACACCGCGTCGACCTCGTCGTTGGCCAGCGCGTTCAACGCCTCGGTGATCGAGTTGTAGCGCTTGAGCTGGGCGGAGCGGCGGAAGCTCTTGTCGGCCCAGTCGGCGTGCATCGAATCCTTCTGGATGCCGATGCGCTTGTTGCGCAGCAGCGACGGCGGCCCGTCGTACGGCGCGCCCTTGGGAGCGATGAAGGCACCCGGCGAAAGATAATAGCGGCGCGACAGGCCCATGCGCTGGCGCCGCTCGCGCGTCACTTCCATCGACGACATGATGATGTCGAACTTCTTGTCCAGCAGGCCCGGGATCAGCTCGTCCCATTTCAGCGCGACGAACTCGCACTCCGCCTTGATGCGCTGGCAGGCTTCCTGCGCCAGTTCCATCTCGAAGCCGGCGGGCAGGCCCTTGCGGTCGAGATAGTTGAAGGGCGGGAAGGCGCCCTCGGTGGCGATGGTGATCTTGAAGGCGGGTGGCGTGAACGGCGACTTCGGCCCCGGCTTGGCGGCCGGTGCCGCCGCGGGCTTGGCTGGCGGCTTCTGCGGCTGCTGCGCCGACGCGGCGCCCGTCATCGCAATCAGAGCCAGGAGACCGAGCATGAGCCTCATGCGACCAGCCGCTCCAGCAGCGCGTTGAGACGCTGCCGTCCCTCCGGCGTTGCGCGCAGATGCGTGGCGTCGAACTCGAGGAAGCCCGCGCGCACCAGCGGGTCGAGTCGCGCGGCGTCGATGGCTTCGACGGGATCGACGCCGGCGACGGACGCAAAGGTGGCGCGGTCGATGCCGTCGGCCAGCCTCAGTCCCATCATCAACGCCTCCTCCACCAGGTCCTGTCCCTCGACCGTCGACGTCTCCGCCGTGCCGTGGCCCGTCCGCTCGACGGACTCCAGCCAGGCTTCCGGTCCGCTCGACCGGCGGGTCGCCTTCTTGGCGCTGCCGACGGCGAAGCGGCCGTGCGCGCCCGGTCCGATGCCGACGTAATCCTGATACCGCCAATAGATCAAATTATGGCGGCAGGCAGCCCCCGGCCGCGCGTGGTTGGAAATCTCGTAGGCCGGCAGGCCGGCTTCGAAGAGCCGCGCCTGCGTCTGCTCGAACATCGCGGCCGACGCTTCCTCGTCCGGTAGCACGAAATTCCCGCGCGCGTGATCGGTGAAGAAGCGCGTCCCGCGTTCGATGGTGAGTTGGTAGAGCGACAGATGCTCGCCGGCCTGTGTGAGCGCCCGCTCCAGCTCCTCGGCCCAGGCCTCCGGCGTCTGGCCGGGCCGCGCGTAGATCAGGTCGAAGGAATGGCGCGCGAAGTGACGTCGCGCCGTGGCGAGCGCGTCCAGCGCCTCGTCGGTCGAATGCTCGCGGCCGAGGAACTTCAGCGACGCCGCATCGAGTGCCTGCACGCCCAGCGACACGCGGTTGACGCCGGCCTCGGCCAGCGCGGCGAAACGGCTGGCCTCGACCGAGGTCGGGTTGGCCTCGAGCGTGATCTCGATGTCCGGCGCGCTGTCCCAGAGTTCCTTCGTGCGCGCGATCAGCGCGGCGACGGTTTCCGGCTCCATCAGCGAGGGCGTGCCGCCGCCGAAGAACATCGTCTCGACCCGGCGGTCGGGAGCCTCGCGCGCGGCATGCTCCAGCTCGCGCAGCAGCGCCGCCCGCCAGCGCGCCTGCTCGACGCCGTCGCGGACATGGCTGTTGAAATCGCAATAGGGGCACTTCGACTTGCAGAAGGGCCAATGGACATAGACGCCCAGCGGCGCCGGGCTCATCCGAAGCAGGCCTCGACCATCATCCGGAAGGCGCGGCCGCGATGGCTGATGGCGTTCTTCTCGCTGTCCGACATTTCCGCCGTCGTGCGCGTCTCGCCGACCGGCTGGAAACACGGATCGTAGCCATGGCCGCCGGTGCCGCGCGGCGGCCAGACGATGGCGCCGTCGAGCGTGCCGTGGAACAGCTCGACATGCTCGTCGGGCCAGGCCAGCACCAGCACGCAATGGAAGGTCGCCCTGCGTGCCGCATCGGTCTGGGGCACCTTGCGCGCCGCGAGCTCGTCCTGGATGTGGCGCATACCGACCATGGCGTCGCGCGTCGGTCCTTCCCAGTCGGCGGTGTAGACGCCGGGCTGATGGTCGAGCGCGTGCACGCTGAGGCCGGAATCGTCGGCAAGCGCGGGAAGGCCGCTTGCCCGGACCGCCGCCAGCGCCTTCAGGGTGGCATTGTCCTCGAAGGTCGTGCCGGTCTCGTCCGGCGACGGCAGGCCGAGATCGCCGGCCGAGACGATCTCGACGCCGAACGGGGTCAGCATGGTGCGGATCTCGCCCGCCTTGCCGCGATTGTGGGTCGCCACAACGAGTTTGGGCAGGGCGAAGCGGCGGGCCATCAGTCGAGCCCGACGGCGGCACGCTGCATCTTGGTCAGCTCGCCGATGCCCTTCTTGGCGAGCGCCAGCAGCTCGAGAAACTGCGCTTCGGTGAAGGGGTCCGTCTCGGCGGTGCCCTGAACCTCGACGATGCCGCCCGTGCCCGTCAGCACGAAGTTGGCGTCGGCCTCGGCCTTGGAATCCTCGGGATAGTCGAGGTCGAGCACGGCGGTGCCCTCCCACAGGCCGCACGACACCGCGGCGACCGTGCCGGACAGCGGATTGGCCGCCAGCTTGCCGTCCTTGATCAGGCGCTGGTAGGCGAAGTGCAGGGCGACCCAGGCGCCGGTGATGCTGGCCGTGCGCGTGCCGCCATCGGCCTGCAGCACGTCGCAGTCGATGTTGATCTGCCGCTCGCCCATGGCCTGCAGGTTCACGACGGCGCGCAGCGAGCGGCCGATCAGGCGCTGGATCTCCTGGGTGCGACCCGACTGCTTGCCGCGCGCGGCCTCACGGTCCATGCGGGTATGGGTCGAGCGCGGCAGCATGCCGTATTCGGCCGTGACCCAGCCCTTGCCGCTGTTGCGCATCCACGGCGGCACCTTCTCGTCGACCGATGCGGTGCAGAGGACATGGGTGTCGCCGAACTTCACCAGGCACGACCCCTCGGCGTGACGGGAAAAGCCGGGTTCCAGGGAAACCGGGCGAAGCTGGTCGGGGGCGCGGCCTGATGGGCGCATTTATTTCTCCTGAGGGGCGGGCGGCCGGTGTGTAGCGCCCGGGAGAAGGCGAATCCAGCCGCCATACCGCATTCGAGCCGGCGTTCATTGACCGTGCCCTCCGCACTACCTACATTTTTCCCATGGCGATTCACCGCATCGGCATGCCCGGGGGTGCCCATGCCGACACCCCGACAGGTCAGCGAGCCGCCTCCGTGGCGGAACTGAACGAGCGCGCCCGCGAGGTGCTGCGCCATGTCGTGGAAGGCTATGTCGAAACCGGCGAACCGGTGGGCTCCCGCGCCCTCACCCGCAAGCTCACCGAAACCCTGTCGCCGGCCACGATCCGCAACATCATGGCCGACCTGCAGGATGCCGGCCTGCTCTATGCGCCGCATACCTCGGCCGGCCGGTTACCGACCGATGCCGGGCTGAAACTGTTCGTGAATGGCCTGCTCGAGGTCGGCAACGTCTCCGAGGAGGAGCGCGAATCGATCGAGGCGCGCTGCGCTCCCTCGGGCCGCAGCGTCACCGAGGCGCTGGAACAGGCGACCGCGATGCTGTCGGGCCTGTCGCGCTGCGCCGGCCTCGTGATGGCGCCCAAGACCGAACAGCCGCTGAAGCACATCGAGTTCGTCAATCTCGGGCCGGGCCGCGCGCTGGTCGTGACGGTGACGCAATCGGGCCATGTCGAGAACCGCGTGATCGACACGCCCATCGGCATGCCGCCCTCGGCGCTGACCGAGGCCAGCAACTATCTCAACGCGCGGCTGAGCGGCCGTACCTTCGACGAGGCGCGCCGGCTGATACTGGAAGACATCAAGCTGAAGCGCGCCGAGCTGAACGACCTCACCGCGCGCGTGATCGAATCGGGCCTGGCGACCTGGTCCGGCGAGCCCGGCGGCGGCGCGCTGATCGTGCGCGGCCAGGCGCGGCTGCTGGAGGACATCACGGCGATCGAGGATCTGGAAAGGGTGCGCATCCTGTTCGACGCTCTGGAGCGCGGCGAAAGCTTCGTGCGCCTGCTCGAACTCGCCAACACCGCGTCGGGCGTGCAGATCTTCATCGGCGCCGACAACCCGCTGTTCGCCAATACCGGCTGCTCGATGGTGGTCGCCCCGTTCCGCGATTCGCAGGAACGGATCCTCGGCGCCATCGGCGTGATCGGTCCCACGCGCCTCAACTACGCGCGCATCATCCCGCTGGTCGACTACACCGCCCGCGCGATTGGAAGAGTGGTTGGCTGATTCATATTCCTTTCCCCGAGCAGGGGGAGAGGAGGAAGAACTCACCAATCCTTCTCGTCGAAATCCTCGAACTGCTTCATGCGCACGTCCTCCTCCGAAGGAGGCCGTGCCTCTTCGTCGGCGGCATGTGAGAGGACACGAAGGCGTGTCTCGCGGGTGAGCAGCGGCACCAGCTCCAGGAGATCGTCGCGCGAGAAGGCGACGCAGCCCTGCGTGCCGGCATAGTCGTCGCGCGCGATGTGGAGGAAGATGGCGCTGCCCCATTCGCCTTCCGGCGGGTCGTCGTTGTAGCCGACCACGACGACGAGGTCGTAGAGCCCGTCCTCGCGCCACATCTTCTCGTGGCTCCATTCGTTGGGAATGCTGACCAGCCGGTTGTAGGTCGGCGAGCGTGGGTCGTCGCACCAGCCGTCGTGCTCGTTGATCGGCCGTGCCGGAAGGTTGACCTTGGGCAGGACCAGCCGGTCGTTGCGGAAATAGATCCGGCGCAGCGGGAACTCACCGACCGGCGTCGCGGAATCGCCCTCGACCTTGTCTTCGCGGATGCCGCCTGCACCCACCGTGCAACGCCAGCGCCGCCCGCCCAGGGTGGCCCACCCCAGGGAGGTTTCGGCCGAATCGGCCTGTACGATCAGGACATTCTCGTCGGTCATTGCCCAGCACTCCGGTGCCCTTCATAAAGGCACGCTCTTGAGGGAGAAAGCGATGGCTTATGTCGTAACCCCGCCGGCCACCGTCGGCGTGCCGGTCCACGGAACCGGCGACCTGTTCCCGGTGCGCCGCATCTTCTGCGTCGGCCGCAACTATGCCGCCCATGCCCGCGAGATGGGACACGATCCCGACCGCGAGCCGCCGTTCTTCTTCACCAAGCCGGCCGACGCGATCGTGATCTGCGCGGATCCGAAGAATCCGACCAGGGTCGCCTATCCGCCCGCCACCAAGAACCTGCACCACGAGATGGAGCTGGTCGTCGCGATGAAGTCGGGCGGCGCCGACATCCCGGTCGAGAAGGCGCTGGAGCACGTCTACGGCTACGGCGTCGGCCTCGACATGACGCGTCGCGATCTCCAGAACCAGGCCAAGGACATGGGCCGCCCGTGGGACATGGGCAAGGGCTTCGACCAGTCCGCGCCGATCGGCGAGATCTATCCGGCCGCGAAGATCGGCCATCCGTCGAAGGGCACCATCCAGCTCGACGTGAACGGCAAGACCCGCCAGAAGTCCGACCTCAACGCGCTCATCTGGAGCGTGCCCGAGACGATCTCCTACCTGTCGGGCCTCGTCACCCTGGCGGCCGGCGACCTCATCTACACCGGCACGCCCGACGGCGTGGCCGCGGTGGTGAAGGGCGACACGCTGTCCGGCTTCGTCGACGGCTGCGGCACGGTGACGTGCGTTTTGGTCTGACGCGGGAAGCGCGCAACTAAAGTTGTTGCGCGCGGAAAGTATCGCACTGGCGGGGATCGCCCGTGTCCAACCCCTTGCGGAACCAGCGCGCGCGCTGAGCGCTGGTGCCGTGGGTGAAGCTGTCGGGCACCACGCGGCCCTGGCTCTGCCTCTGTAGGGCGTCGTCGCCGATCGCGGTGGCGGCGGCCAGCGCCTGGTCCACGTCCTTGTCGTCGATCATCCGGCCGCCGCGCTGCCTGTCGGCGCGGTTGGCCCAGACGCCCGCAAAGCAGTCGGCCTGGAGTTCGACCCGCACCGACAGCGCGTTGCCGTCGCGCTTGCTCATGCTCTGCTGCATCTGCTGGACCTTGGCCGAGATGCCGAGCTGGTTCTGCACGTGATGGCCGATCTCGTGGGCGATCACATAGGCCTGCGGGAACTGGCCCGGCGCGCGGAAGCGGCGCGCCAGCTCGTCGAAGAAGCCGAGGTCGAGATAGACCCTCTGGTCCGCCGGGCAATAGAACGGCCCCATCGCCGCCTGGCCGACGCCGCACTGGGTGCGCGTGGCGTCGCGGAACAGCACCAGCTTGGGATCGCGATACTGGCGGCCCATGCCCTGGAAGATCTCGTGCCACACATCCTCGGTGCTCTTCAGCACGCGCGACACGAACTGCGTCTCGGCGTCGCCGGCCGGCGCCGGCGTGCCCGGCGTGCGGCTGGCCGAGGAGGAGGGTGGCGCCGGCGCATAGCTCGAGGTGCCGCCGCCCGCGATGTCGCTCAGGATGGCGCCGGGATCGGCGCCCATGATCATGGCGATGACGACGAAGGCCACCAGGCCGAAGCCGCCCTTGAACAGGCCGCCGCCCCCGCCGCCCATCGGGATGGGAAAGCCGCCGCCGAATCCCCCGCCGCCGAACCCGCCGCCTTCGCTGCGGCGATCCTCGATGTTGCTGCTCTCGTCGCCATCCATTCGCATGGATCAGGTCTCCTTGGCCGGCATGTTCCCGGCGAGATCGTCTCCGGATCGTCTATAATGCCCGGTGATGAGCCTCACCATTGCGACCTGGAACATAAATTCGGTCCGGCTGCGGATCGCAAACGTCGAACGGTACCTGAAGTTGCGCAAGCCCGACGTGCTGTGCCTCCAGGAGACCAAGTGCCCGGACGAATTCTTTCCGCACGAGGCCTTCGAGCGCATGGGCTACGCGCACCGGTTCGTGCAGGGGATGAAGGCCTATAACGGCGTGGCGATCCTGTCGAAGGTGCCGTTCGCCGCCGGCACCATCCATCACCGCTGCGGCAAGGAGGATTGCCGTCACGTCGAGGTCGCGCTCGATGTCGGCTCCGACCCGATCCTGCTCGACAATCTCTACATCCCGGCCGGCGGCGACATTCCCGATCCCGACCTCAACGTGAAGTTCGCGCACAAGCTCGACTTCTACCGCGAGATGGCGGACTGGTACGCCGCGCGCAAGCCCGGTCCGCGCGCCCGCAAGGGCCTGCGCCGCATCACCGTGGGCGATCTCAACGTGGCGCCGCTGGAGCACGACGTGTGGAGCCACAAGCAGCTCCTCAAGATCGTGTCGCACACGCCGATCGAAGTGGAACTGTTCGGCAAGCTGCAGGCCTCGCTCGACTGGATCGACGTGCCGCGCCGCTTCGTGGCCGCCGACCAGAAGCTCTATTCGTGGTGGAGCTACCGCAACAACGACTGGCGCGTTTCCAACCGCGGCCGCCGGCTCGACCACATCCTGGCGAGCCCCGCCCTTGCGGGAGCGATCCGCAGTCATCACATCGACGTCGATCTGCGCGATTGGGAGAAGGCATCGGACCATGTGCCGGTGTCGGCAACGTTCGAGGTCTAGTGTGAAGTCTGGGGGGAGCCCGCCATGCTGCAAATCATCGTCACCATCCTGATCGGCTTCGTCGTCGGTCTCCTGGCCCGCTGGATCGGTCCCGGCGCCCAGATCCAGGGCTTCTGGATCACCGTCCTGGTCGGTGTCGTGGGCTCGGTGATCGCCACCTATGGCGGCCAGGCGCTCGGCCTCTACCGCGCCGGCCAGCCGGCCGGCTTCATCGGTTCGGTGATCGGCGCGATCGTCCTGCTGGCTCTCGTGCAGCTCTTCGGCCGTTAGTTCCGCCGCATCAATGGAGCGCGCCACTCCAGTGACGCTCAAGATCATGATTGCGCCACTGGAGTGGCGCGCTCCATTGAGTCAGCTCACGCGATAGAGAAAATACCGGTCCTTCGGCACTCCCGGAGGCTCGGGCAGGCGCTGCCAGCGCGCGACGTCGAGCGCCTGGTTGGCCAGCACGTAGCTGCCGGAGGCGGCCAGCCGGTCGAGCGCCGGCCCCAGCCATTTGCCCATCGCGACGTTCGCGTCGTGGTCGCCGGTGCCGAGATCGGTGTGGATCAGCGCGGCCGTCGCGCCGAGTTTTCCTGCGGCTTCCTCGATCGTCCGGTCGGCGTCGCCGAGGAACAGCCGGTCGTCGGGCGGGATGCAGTCGGGATGGGCCGCCACCTTGCGCTCGAACACATAGATGTCGCGGCCGGGAAAGAGCTCGCGCAGGTGATCGTAGGTGCGGCCGTTGCCCAGGCCGACTTCGAGGATCGGACCCGGCACGGCGTCGATGGCGGGCTTCAGGAAATTCAGGCAGTCGCGCTGCGCCTGCATGCGCGCGATGAAACTGTCGAGACGGCTCATATTGATGCGATCAGGCGGCCCGGGTGGCGGCGCGCAGTTTCTGGTTGGTGTCCTCGAGTCGGTGCGCCAGCTCGCGCATGATCTCGATCGCCATCTCCGGGAACTCCGCGACCAGGCGATAGAACATGTCCTTGGTGATCTTGAGCGTGGCGAGCGGCTCCTTGGCCTTGATGGTCGCGGTGCGCGGCACGTCGCACAGGATGGCGATCTCGCCGAAGAAACTGTTGCGCTTCATCTCGGCAACGGCGATCTGGCCGTTCGGCGTATCGATCAGCACGTCGGCCGTGCCGCCCAGGATGACGTACATCGTGTCGCCGGGATCGCCCTGGTGACAGACCTCCTGGCCGATGCCGAAGTTCACCCGCTCGCTGGTGAAGGCCAGCAGCTTCAGTCGCGCCTGCTCGACCTTCGAGAAGATCGGCACGCCCTTCAGGAGTTCAACTTCTTCGTTGAGGTTCATCGTGTCCTCCTCGTGCCTACCCCGACGCCATCAGGTCGGTGTAGAGCCCGCCTCTTGCCGCCAGCTCCGACGGCGATCCCTGGGCGACCACGCGGCCACCCTGCATAACGACGATCTGCTCAAACGGCTGCGCCTGGCTGGGCCGGTTGGCGATCCAGAACACGCCGCAGGCCCGCTCGCAAGCATCGGCCAGGATGTTGTCGCGAATGCGGTCCTGGGTGCGGCCGTCGAACATGGCCACGGCTTCGTTGACCACCACGAGCTGCGGCCGCTTGATCAGGGCACGGGCGATCCCGAGTTTCTGGCGCTGGCTCGCCGGCAATCTCTTGCCGCCGACGCCGACATTGTACTCCAGTCCGACCTCGATCACCGAATCGCGCAGGCCGAGTTCGTCGAACACCTGGGCGATCAGGGTGCCGATGCGCTCGCCGGCCTGCGCCTGGCCGTAGACCAGACGGCCGAACAGGATGTTGTCCTGCAGGGTGGCGGCGCTGTTGTAGCGTTCGAAATCGTAGAACTCGACGGCGTCGCGCAGGCTGGCCGGCAGGCCCTCGGCGAAGGCGCGGCGGGCGCCCAGGATCCGCTCCTCCATGGCCGCGTCGATCAGGCCGAGGCGATGGCGTGCTTCGATGTAACGGAACGGCAGCGTCATCAGGCGGATGCGGTCGGCCTCGGGGACCGCCTCGATGCCCTTGCCGCCGAGGCGTTGCAGCAGCAGGCGGACGTTCGGCAGCTCGTCGGCCGAGATGAAGCTGTACTGCTCGAACAACGGATTGTCGGGCGACAGGCCGGAGAACAGTTCGACCATGGTCTCGGCGATGGTGAGTCCCATGCGCTGCAGGTCGAGATCCAGTCCCGTCTTCTGCAGCACCGACATCACGTAGGGATCGGCCGCCAGGTTGTCGCCGTCGAACTGCTTGCCGAGCGCCGTGCCGAACAGCAGGTTCTCGGCGACCGACAGGTTCTTGTTGTAGTGGTCGGCGTTGAACGGCTCAACCAGGCCGGCATAGGTACCGTCCTGGAGATGCTCGTGCAGCGTATGCCGCGCCTTCAGGATCTTCTCGGCGAGGTCGGGCCGTGCCGCCGCATCGATCGTGCCGCGCAGGCCCAGCGAATAGATGTCCTCGTCGAGTTCGACCTGCTTCAGTGTCCGCACCATGCACGGCAGCAGGTCGGCCGGGCCGGTGGCGCCGGCCAGCTCGTAGTCGACCCAGTCGGCGTTGGGATCGAAGGCCGGATTGCCGGCGCGTACCGATTCCTTCCAGAACGTCTCGCGCAGTGCCCGTGTCGCCTCGTCGTAGGTCGCCGGCGCCACGGGCCGCAGCTTCAGACCGAACAGGAGATTGTCGCGAACGGACAGGGGGAAGAGGTAGGTATCCTGCCCGACATAGGCGAGCCGCGCGCCGAGGGCATATTCCGGGATCTGGAAGAAATCCTTGCCGTCGACGCGGATCGTGCCGCTGGCCGGCAGGGTCTGGCGCGCCAGCACCTGGCCCAGCACTTCCTTGCCCGAACCCGAGCCGCCGATCACGGCCACGCGACTGCTGGTCGACAGGGTGAGCGAGAGATTGTCGAGCTGCTTGACCCGGCCGTCCTCGGTCACGACTACCCCGACCAGAGCCAGCTCCTTGCCGAGCGGCGGCGGCGGTCCGTCCGGAATCGCCTGCAGCTCCGGTGGCATCATGCCCTCGGGCTGGAACTGGTCGATCACCTGCTCGTACTTGATCTGCACGTCCTGGCGCTGCTGGTCCCAGTCGATCAGCTCCTTGATCGGCGACGGCAGGTCCTTGTAGGCGAGCAGGACGCCGACCACGGCGCCGACGTCCATCTGGCCGGTGATCGCGAAGTAGCCGCCCACCAGGTAGATGGCGAAGGGTGTCGCCTGCGACAGGATGTTGTTCCAGAATTTGGCGACGAACTTCTTCTGGTAGAGGTCGAACCGGATCTTGAAGATGAGGCCCAGCCGTTCGGAGATGTCGGCGCGCTCGTAGTTCGCGGCGCCATGGATGTGGATCTCGTGCACGCCGTCGGCAGTCTCGGCAATGCGGCCGGCGAGCTGCCGGGCCGAGATCTGGCGCTGGCGGCCGAGCACCAGCACGGGTTTCCTGAGGCGCGGGATGATGGCCATCTGCACCGCCAGCAGCACGATGACGATGATCCCGAGCAGCCAGTTCTGCATCATGATGAAGATGATGGCGGTGAGGGCCTGGCCGCCCAGGAACATGGGCTGGACGAAGGCGTCGCCGATGAAGCCGCCCAGCGGCTCGACCTCGTCCTTCACCATGGTCGCGAGTTCGGCCTGCTTGACCTTGCGGAAGTGGGCCGGCGGAAAACGCAGGATACGATCGTAGAGCTCGTAGCGCAGGCGGCGCAGCATGCGCTCGCCCATGCGGCCCTTCTGGGTGTTGATCGTCTTCTTGAACTGGCCGTTGATGATCACCGCTCCCAGGAAGACGAAGCTCATCACCACGAGATACTGGAGCTGGTCGACCTGGAATCCGTCGAAGAAGCGGATGACCCTGCCGGGGAAGATGGCGGAGAGGTCCAGCTCCCAGACCAGGAAGGGGATGGTCTTGCTGTCCTTGAACGCGTTGCCCTGGATGCCGTTGTTGATGACCGACTTCGGCACCGTCAGCGACATGAAGTAGAAAACCTGGGCCAGGACCACCAGCAGCAGGATCACGACCTGTTCGGGCCGGCTGTGTCGCCAGATGTAGGAGAAGAGACTGCGTTCCATGAATCCTGCGCCGCCGCGATCCAGTCTCCCCCTATAGGCGATCAGTGCCTTGATTACATTAGATATTTGCCGGGTTGCCGCACCCGGCTTCGCGGCCCCTGCGGCTTGTGGCATAGTCTGACCGTCGTTCACCGGTCGGGGCAGCTGCTTCGGCGAGGGAGAGGCCAATGCCCGCCAGCACCCGGTCCAAACGCGTACTGCTCTACAGCCACGACTCGTTCGGTCTCGGCCATGTGAGCCGTTGCCGTACGATCGCCAACGCCATCGTCGAGGCCGACCATTCCGTGTCGGTGCTCATCCTGTCCGGCTCGCCGGTGGTCGGTTCTTATGAATTCCGGTCGGGCGTGGACTTCGTGCGCATCCCCGGCGTCGTGAAGATCGAGACCGGCGAATACGACTCGGCCAACCTGCGCATGAACGTCGAGCATACGCTCGAGATGCGCACCCGCATCATCCGCGATACCGCCGACATCTTCCGTCCCGACCTTTTCATCGTCGACAAGGAGCCGCTCGGTCTGCGCGGTGAGGTCGGACCCGCCCTGCGCCTGCTCAAGGATCGCGGCACGCCGCTGATCCTCGGCCTGCGCGACGTGATGGACGATCCCACCCAGCTCGCCAAGGAGTGGGAGCGCAAGAACGTCGTGCCCGCGCTGCGCGACCTCTACGACGAGATCTGGGTCTACGGCCTGCCGCAGGTCAACAAGCCGCTGACCGGCATCGACGTGCCGCCCTCGGTGCGCCACAAGATGGTCTACACGGGCTATCTGCGGCGCGAACTGCCGTTGCATGGCGACGTGCCGCACGAGATGGAGGAGATCGACGGTCCCTTCATCCTGGTAACACCGGGCGGTGGCGGCGACGGCGTCGAGCTCGTGGACTGGGTGCTCGCGGCGTACGAGGCCGACCCCAATATTCCCTACGGTGCGGTCATCGTGTTCGGCCCGTTCATGCCGGCCACGGCGCGCGAAGCCTTCAAGGAACGCGCTGCGAAGTTTCCGAACATCCGGACCCTCACCTTCACCAACAATCTCGGCGCCCTGATGCAGAGCGCCGCCGGTGTGGTCGCCATGGGCGGCTACAATACGTTCTGCGAGATCCTGTCGTTCGACAAGCGTGCGATCATCGTGCCGCGCACACATCCGCGCCTCGAGCAGTTCATCCGCGCCCGCGCAGCCCGCAACATCGGCCTGATCGAGATGCTGGATCCCAATCGCGGTCGCGACCCGCAGGCGATGGCCACGGCACTACGCCACCTGCCGCAGCAGGGCCTGCCGAGCGACGTCGTGGTGCCGGGCCTGCTCGACGGGCTGGGCAGCGTCTGGCGGCTCGTGTCCAAGCAGCTTTCCCATCCGCATCGCGGCCCGGCCTCGCTCGATGCCGCGGAGGCACTGGATGCGTATACGGGCGGCGAACTCGCCTCGGCGGACCCCGTTCCGTTGCCGGGACGCCACCGCAGCTGATTTCCCGGACACCGATGTCGCACGAAATGATAGGGCCCAAGGTCGCGGTCATCCTGAAGGGCTGGCCGCGCCTCTCCGAGACCTTCATCGCCCAGGAGATCGCCGGCCTCGAGGCGCGCGGGGTGGCGCTGGAGCTGTGGTCGATGCGCCACCCAACCGACAAGGCACGCCACCCGGTCCACGATCGTGTCGCGGCCAAGGTCGTCTATCTGCCCGAGTATCTTGAGGACGACCGCCGCCGCGTACTGTCGGCCTGGCTGAAGGCGCGCCATTTGCCCGGCTACGCCGCGGCGCGCGCCAAGTTCCTTGCCGACTACCGGCGCGACCGCACGGCTAATCGCGTGCGGCGCTGGGGCCAGGCGCTGGTGCTGGCGGTCGAAATGCCGGACACGATCGAGCGGCTCTACGCGCATTTCCTGCACACTCCGGCCTCGGTGACTCGCTACGCTGCGACGATGCGCGACCTGCCCTGGAGCGTGTCGGCGCACGCCAAGGACATCTGGACCAGCGAGCCCTGGGACGTCAGCGAAAAGCTGGAGGACTGCGCCTGGCTGGTGACGTGCACCAATGTCGGCCTGCAGCGGCTGAAGGAGCTGGCACCGGACCCGGGCAAATTGCGCCTCGTCTATCACGGGCTCGACTTCGCCCACCTGCCGCCGCCGCCGCCCTCGCGGCCGCCGCGCGACGGCTCGGACGCGACCGATCCGGTCGTGATCCTCTCGGTCGGCCGCAAGGTCGAGAAGAAGGGTTACGACGATCTCCTGAACGCGCTCGCATCTCTGCCGGCCAACCTGCACTGGCGCTTCGAACATGTCGGCGGGGGGGACTTGTCCGATGCGCTGAAGGCGCAGGCCGCTGCCCTCGGCATCGCCGACCGTTGCGTCTGGCGGGGTGCCCAGCCGCAGAAGGCCGTGTTTGCGGCGCTGGCGAGCGCCGATCTGTTCGTGCTGGCGAGCAAGAGAGCCGCCGACGGCGACCAGGACGGATTGCCCAACGTGTTGATGGAGGCCGCGCATCAGGGCCTGCCTCTCGTGTCGACCCAGGCGGCAGCCATCGGCGAGTTCGTCGAGGATGGCGTGACCGGCCTGCTCGTGCCGCCCGCCGCTCCGCCTGAGCTGGGTCTTGCGCTCGCCCGCATGATCGCCGATCCGGCGCTTCGGCAGCGGCTGGCGCAGCGCGCCGGCGAAGTCGTGCGCACGCGCTTCTCCTACGAAGCCGGCGTCGAATGGATCGCGTCGGCCCTGCAGGGGCGCACGGGCGAGAGCACTGCCACCGCCCGCGCCGCGGAGTAGGCGTGCGCGTGCTGCTGCACACGCCGCTGAAGGCACCCGACAGTCCCGTGCCTTCCGGCGATCGCGAGATGGCGCGCGGGTTGGTTCGCCTGCTCGAACGTCTTGGCCACAAGGTCCTGATGCCGGCGGCGAGTCGTGTCGTGCCCGGCGTGCCGCCGATGGATGCCCATCTCGCCCGGGAGCGTCGCGCGCGCGCACAGGCGGCGCGGCTGATCGCGCGCTGGCGGGCGCTGCCTGCGCATCATCCGGAGCGTTTCGATCTCTGGTTCACCTATCACTGCTACTATCGCAAGCCCGACTGGCTGGGTCCCATCGTGACGCGGGCGCTGCGCATCCCCTATGTGATCGCCGAAGCCTCGCATGCGCCGCGCCGCGCACAGGGTCCGACGCGGATCGGTCACCGCGCCGTGGAGCGCGCGCTGGCGGCCGTCGACCTCGTGCTGACCGTCAATCCGCGCGACGTTGCCGGCGTGAAGGCGCGGCTGCGGCCCGGCGCGCGTCAGGTCTGGCTGCCGCCGTTCATCGATGTCGCGCCGTTCCGTGTTCCCTCACGCCGGGATCCGAGCCAGCCGCCGTTGTTGATGAGCGTCGGCATGATGCGCACGCGCGACAAGCTCGATTCCTACCGCGTACTGGCCCGCGCCTTCGCCTTGATGAAAGACAAGGAATGGCGCGCCCTGCTGGTGGGCGACGGTCCGGCGCGCACCGAAATCGAGGGATTGATGGCGCCTTTCGGCGCGCGCGTCCGCTTCGCAGGTGCCGTGCCGCGAGCGGAACTGCCGGCGCTCTACGCCGCCGCGGACCTTTACCTTTGGCCCGCGATCAACGAAGCCTACGGCATGGCCTTTCTCGAAGCCCAGGCGGCCGGCCTGCCCGTCGTCGCCGGCCGCACCGGCGGCGTGCCCGCGGTCGTGGCCGATGGCGTCACGGGCCTGCTGACCCCGATCGGCGATGCCGCGTCATTCGCCACGGCCGTGGTTCGCCTGCTGGAGACTCCAGCCGAGCGTGCACGTCTCGGGGCCGCCGCCGCCGCACGCGTGGCCGCGCATCACGACGAGCGCGCCGCGGCACACGCGCTGGCATCCGCGCTCGCGACCCTGAAGGGCGTGCGGCGATGAGCGCCGTGCCTTTCGCCCTCCTGCGCCATGCGCCCACCGTCTGGAATGGCCAGGGCCGGTTGCAGGGCCTGACCGACACCTGTCTCAGCCCCGAAGGCGAGGCGGCGGCGCGGCAATGGCGCCTGCCGGCGCCGGCTGACGGCTGGAAGCGGGTGAGCAGCCCCCTGCAACGCGCACGCCGCACGGCCGAGCTTGTGCAGCCTTCGGCAGCCGTCACGATCGACTCCCATTTGCGCGAGATGAGCTTCGGCATCTGGGAAGGGTTTACCGTGACGGAGCTGCGCGCAGCGGGCGGCGAAGAGTTTGCGGCCGCGGAGGCCGCCGGACTCGATTTCCATCCGCCGGGCGGCGAGTCGCCGCGCATGACGATGGCCCGGCTGTCGCAGTGGAGTTCGACGCTCACCGAGCCGGTCGTCGCGGTGTCGCACAAGGCGGCGATCCGGGCGCTGCTGGCGCTGGCGACCGGTTGGAACATGCTGGGCCGTCCGCCGCACAAGCTCGACTGGACGTGCCTGCATTTTTTCGTGGCCCAGGGCGACGGCCGCGTGACGATCGAGCGGCTGAACGTGCCGCTCATCCCATGAGCGCGCGCGTCTTCTTCTACGTGCAGCACCTGCTGGGCATCGGCCATCTGCGCCGCGCCGCGACCCTGGCGCGGGCGCTGGCAGCGGGCGGCTTCGACGTGCTGCTGGTGTCGGGAGGCGCGCCGGTCGACGGGCTGGCGCTGGGCGATGCACGGCTTCATCAATTGCCGCCGGTGCGCGCCGCCGATGCGCGGTTGAAGGAGCTGGCACGGCTCGACGGCTCGGTGGTCGACGAGACGTTTCGTGCGAAGCGCACGCGGCAGTTGCTCGATCTGTTCGCGATCGAGGAGCCCGATATCCTTTTGACCGAGCAGTTCCCCTTCGGCCGCACGCAGCTTCGCTTCGAGCTGCTGCCGCTGCTCGACGCGGCGCAGGACAGGCCCTCGGCACCCTGGATCGTCTCGTCGATCCGCGACGTGCTGCGCCGCACCGCCTCGCCGGCGAGGGTCGACGAGATGGTCCAGACCTTCGAGGCCTTCGACGCCGTGCTGGTCCACGCCGATCCCGCCCTGGTGCGACTGGACGACAGTTTCCCCGCCTGGCCCGACATCCAGGACCGCGCGCTCTATACCGGCTACGTCATGGATTCGGAGGCTGTGCCTGATTCCGGCGACACCGTCGGCAAGGGTGAAGTCATCGTGTCGGCCGGCGGTGGAGCTGTCGGCGCGCCGCTTCTCCACGCCGCCATCGCGGCGCGGCCGCTCTCGCCCCTGGCCGATCGCCGGTGGCGCCTGCTGGTCGGGCCGAACATGCCGGAAGTGGAAGTGGCGGCGCTCCGCGCGTCTGCCGGTGACGGCATCATCGTCGAGCCGGTGCGCGCCGACTTCCCGTCGCTGCTGCGCAATGCCGTGCTGTCGGTCTCGCAGGCCGGCTACAACACGGTGGTCGAGACGCTCTGCAATGGCGATCGCGCGGTGCTGGTGCCGTTCGGCACGGCGCGCGAAACCGAACAGGCCGATCGCGCGCGCGTGCTGGTCGAGCGCGGCATGGTTGCGGCCGTCGCGCCCGGCGATCTCACGCCCGCGAGCCTCGCGGCCGCCATCGGCAGAGCGTGGGCCGGTCCTTCGATCCGCAGCTTCCCACCGGTCGATGCCAGGGGCGCGGCGGCCACGGTCGCGGCGCTGAAGCAGATGGTGGCGCCATGAGCGGCTGGCAGGCACTCGCCGACGAGGTGGCGCGCTGGCGCGACGCGGGCCGCATCGCCGAGCTGTGGTGGCGCGACGACGACGCCTTCGATGGGGGCCCCGCTCTCGATCGCCTCCTCGCCATCGCGCGCGATGTGGAAATGCCGCTGGCGCTTGCGGTGGTGCCGGCGCAGGCAACGGCGGCGCTGGCCGGCCGACTTTCGGAGGAGCCGGCGGTCGACGTGCTGCAGCATGGCTATGCCCACGCCAATCATGCGGTGGCGCCGGAGAAGAAGGTCGAACTTGGCCTGCAGCGCCCCGCGATGATGGTCCTGGGCGAACTCGGCACCGGCTGGATGGCGCTCGAGCGGTTGTTCGGCTCGCGGGCGCTCGCCGTCATGGTACCGCCATGGAACCGTATTGCGCCGGTCCTCGTGTCGACCTTGCCGGAGATCGGCTATCGCGGCCTCTCGACCTTCGGGCCGCGACCGCGCGTCCATCCGGTTCGCGGCCTCCTGCAGGTCAATACGCATGTCGACCTGATCGACTGGAAGGGCGGTCCCACCTTCGCCGGTGAAGAAGCGGCGCTTGCCGCCCTCGTGACCGCGCTGGCACGCGCCCGCGCCGGCGACGGCGAGCCGGTCGGCATCCTCAGTCATCATCTTGCGATGGACGCCGGGGCATGGGATTTCCTAAGGTCGTTGTGGGAAAGAATGACAAGACTGGAGAACGTCCGTGTGCGCAGCGCGCGCGAGCTGTTTGCTCCTGAAGCCGGACGTCAGGGAGGACGCGGGTGAATTCCGCAGATCTGCGCTATCCGCAGCAGACGCTGATGGCGGACTATCTGCGCGCCACGGCGGGCGTGGTGCTGTGCGGCGCGCCGCTCCTGCTGCTCGACGTCAATCGCTGGCTGGCGGCATTCCTGCTGGCGGGTTTCGCGCTCTTTGCGCTCTTCCTGGTTCGCACGGCCCTGCGCCATCGCACGCGTTTCGTGCTGGGGCCGGATACGCTCTGCGCCGACGGGCCCGCCGGGACGCTGGTGGAATGGAATCGTCTCGACCGCCTGAAGCTCAGCTATTTCTCGACCAAGCGCGACCGGTCGGATGGCTGGATGCAGCTTAGCGTCGGCTCGACGGGCGGCCGATTGATAAAGGTCGATTCCGCGCTGGAAGGCTTTCACGATATCGTGGAGCGGGCGGCGCAGGCAGCCGAGGCGACGGGCGCGCCGCTGAGCGACGCGACGCGGGCGAACTTGAGGTCGATGGGCATCGTGGTGGTGGGTCAGGAAGAACCGGTATGAAGGATCTGCTGCGCGTTGAGGACCTGACCGTCGAATTCGGGGTGCACGAAGGCGTGCTGCGCGCCGTCGACAAGGTGTCGTTCTCCATCCCACCCGGCGGAACGGTGGCGCTGGTGGGCGAGTCGGGCTCGGGCAAGTCCGTCTGCAGCCAGGCGATCATGGGCCTGCTGCCGCGCACCGCGAAGATCACGACGGGCTCGATCCTGTTCCAGGACCCGCGGGTCGACCAGGGCGTCGTCGACATCGCCCGCATCGATCGCACTGGTCCGGCCATGCGGCGCATCCGTGGTGGGCAGATCTCCATCATCTTCCAGGAGCCGATGACGTCGCTGTCGGCCCTCCACACCGTGGGCGACCAGATCGGCGAGGCGGTGGAGTTGCACGGCGCGCAGCCGGGCGGTCCGCTGGGCGGCAAGGGGGGCGAGGGTGGGCGCAAGCTCAGCCGTGCCGAGATCGACGGGCTCACGATCGACATGCTGCGCATGGTGGGCTTCCCCGATCCCAAGCGCGCGCTCAGGACCTATCCGTTCGAGCTGTCCGGCGGTCTTCGTCAACGCGCGATGATCGCCATGGCGCTGGTCTGCCGCCCGGCGCTGCTGATCGCCGACGAACCGACCACCGCGCTCGACGTCACCATTCAGGCCCAGATCCTGCGCCTCATCAAGGACCTGCAGTCCGAGCTCGGCATGGCGCTGCTGATGATCACGCACGATCTCGGCGTGGTCGCCAACGTCGCCGACGACGTGGTCGTGATGTATCGCGGCAAGGTCGTCGAATCGGGCGATCTGCACGATATCTTCCGCGATCCGCAGCATCCCTACCTTCGCGCGCTGCTGCACGCGGTGCCTCGCTTCGACATGGAACCCGGCGAGCGGCTCCAGCCGATCCGCGAGATCAAGGGCACGACCGGCCACCTGCTGAAGGAGAAGCCGGTCTCGACGCCGACGGCGACGTTCAATCCGGACGCGCCCGTGCTCAAGGTGCGCCACGTCACCAAGACCTTCCGCATCCGCAAGGCCGACACGCTGATGGAACAGCTGCTGGGCGGCGGCACGACGCGCTCCATCCGCGCCGTCAACGACGTGAGCTTCGATGTGCTGCGCGGCGAGTGCCTCGGCCTGGTGGGCGAATCGGGCTGCGGCAAGACCACGCTCAGCAAGATGCTGATGCGCGGCATCTCGGCCGACTCGGGCCAGGGCGGGCGCGTGATCTTCGACGACTGGGGCCGCAAGATCGACGTGATGAGCCTCGAGGGCGAGGAGCTGAACCGCTTCCGCACCAAGCTGCAGTTCATCTTCCAGGATCCGTTTGGTTCGCTGAACCCGCGCATGACGGTCTACGACATCCTGGTTGAGCCGCTGGTCATCCACGGCATCGGCGACGACGCCTATCGCCGAGAGATGGTGGCCGAGCTGATGGAGATGGTCGGCCTCGACCGCCGGCACCTCAGCCGTTACCCGCATTCCTTCTCCGGCGGCCAGCGCCAGCGCATCGGCATCGCGCGGGCGCTCGCGCTCAGGCCCGACATGGTGATCTGCGACGAGCCGGTCTCGGCCCTCGACGTGTCGATCCAGGCGCAGATCCTGAACCTCCTCAAGGACCTGCAGAAGCAGCTCGGCCTCACCTACCTGTTCATCAGCCACAACCTCGCGGTGGTCGACTACATCGCCGACCGCATCGCCGTGATGTGCGCCGGCCGCCTGGTCGAACTCGCGCCGGCCGGCGAGTTGTTCAAGAATCCCATGCATCCCTACACCAGGGCGCTTCTTTCGGCGGTGCCGATGCCCGATCCCGACGCCCGCCTCGATCTCGGCGCGCTGATGGAGGGCAAGGCGTCCGATCCCACGGTCTGGCCCGAGCCGTTCCGCGACGACGGCCAGACGCCGCTCTTCTGGACCGAGGCCGAGCCCGGCCACTATGTCCGCGTCTCGCGGCCGAATGGGCGAGAGGTCGTCTGACATGCTGCACGAAAGCCGTCTTCGTCTCATGGGTCCTCTCCGCCACGCAGTGGGGGAGAGGAAGGGACCCGTTGCGCAGCAACGGGAAGGTGAGGTGGTGTTTCGACACCACGCGCTTTCGCTCCCGAGAAATATGACCCACCTCACCCTCCCCGCTGACGCGGGTCCCCTCCCTCTCCCCCCGCGTATGACGCGGGCGGAGAGGGCGTTCGACGCGTCGGCTGTCGGGAGAGGTGCCTGACATGCTGCAGTTCATTGTCCGCCGCGTGCTGTTGATGATCCCGACCCTGTTCGTGATCAGCGCGCTCGTCTATTTCATCATCGACCTGCCGCCCGGCGACTGCGTCACCTCGCAGATCGAGGAGCTGCTGGCGCGCGGCGATCCCGACGCCCACGCGCGCGCCGCCGAGCTGCGCGAACTCTACGGCCTCAATCTCCCGCTCTGGCACCGCTACCTCGACTGGGTGGTCGGCATCTTCCACTGGGACTTCGGGCTTTCCTGCCAAGACACGGTGCCGGTTGCCGACCTGATCAGCGAAAGGATGATGCTCACCATCCTGATGGAGACCAGCACGATCGCCTTCATCTGGATCGTGTCCTTCATCATCGGCGTCTATGCCGCGACCCATCAGTACAGATGGGGAGACTACGTCGCCTCGTTCATCGGCTTCATCGGCCTCTCCATCCCGAACTTCCTGCTGGCGCTGGTTCTGCTCTATGTCGGCAAGGTCTATTTCGGCCTGTCGATCGGCGGCCTGATGGACCCCGAGTACATCGACAAGCCGCTGAGCTGGGGCAAGGTCGTGTCGGTCATGGAGCACCTGATCATTCCGGTCATCGTGATCGGCATGTCGGGCACGGCCGGCATGATCCGCCGGCTGCGAGCCAACCTGCTCGACGAGCTGCAGAAGCAGTATGTCGTCACCGGCCGGGCCAAGGGTCTGCCCCCCATGAAGCTGCTGGTGAAGTATCCGCTGCGCCACGCCATCAACCCGTTCGTCGCCGACATCGGCGGCCTGCTGCCCGACGTGATCTCGGGCTCGGTCATCGTCTCGGTCGTGCTGTCGCTGCCGACCACGGGCCCCATGCTGCTGAGCGCGCTGAAGACCCAGGACGTCAACCTCGCCGCCACCTTCCTGCTGTTCGTGGCGGTCCTCACCGTGATCGGCATGCTGATCTCGGACCTGGCGCTCGCGGCGCTCGATCCGCGCATCCGCTTCGGCAGTTCGGAAAAGTGAGGGTGCCATGACAGACACGACACCCTCTGGCACGACACCCACCGGCGTCACGCCCGATCCCAAGCGCCACGCACCGCACTTCGTCTCGCAGGAGCCGTGGGACCCCTACGTCGCCGACAGACTGACCGCCGAGCAGGAACGCTACTACATGGCGGGCCAGTGGAAGCTGATGTGGTGGCGCTTCCGCCGCCACAAGCCGGCCGTCGTCTCGATGGTCTTCCTGCTGCTGATGTACTTCTCGACGCTCATCAGCGAGTTCATCGCGCCCTACGACCTGCACACCCGGCACTCGCGCTACATCTTCGCGGCGCCGCAGGGGGTCCATCTCTTCCACGAGGGCTCCTTCCTCGGGCCGTTCGTCTACGGGCTCAAGATGGAGCGCGATCCGGCCACCCTGCAGCGCATCTACTCGGCCGACACGACCAAGCCGCAGAAGCTGCGCTTCTTCTGCCTGGGCGAAAGCTACGAGTTCTGGGGCCTGATCGAGGGCCGCTTCCATTTCGTCTGCCCGCCGGAGGACGGGACCATCTTCCTGCTCGGTACCGACCGATTGGGAAGGGACATGTTCAGCCGCATCGTCTACGCGGCGCGAATATCCCTCACCATCGGCATCATCGGCATCGCGCTGTCGTTTGCGCTGGCCTTGGTGCTGGGCGGACTGGCGGGTTATTACGGCGGCTGGATCGACAGCGTGGTCCAGCGGCTGACCGAGATCATCAAGAGCTTCCCGCACCTGCCGCTGTGGCTGGCCCTGTCCGCGGCGCTCCCCGTCACCTGGTCGCCGCTGCTGGTCTATTTCGGCATCACCATCATCCTGGCGCTGCTCGACTGGCCGGGCCTTGGACGCGCCGTGCGCTCCAAGCTCCTGTCCTTGCGCGAGGAGGATTACGCGGCGGCCGCCCAGATGATGGGCGCCAAGCCCGCGCGCATCATCGGCCGGCACCTGCTGCCCGGCTTCATGAGCCACCTGATCGCCTCGGCCACCCTCTCGATCCCCTCGATGATCCTGGCCGAGACGGCGCTGTCGTTCCTCGGATTGGGGCTGCGGCCGCCCATCACCTCGTGGGGCGTGCTGCTGAACGAGGCGACGGACATCAACGTCGTCGCCGTGAACTGGTGGCTGATGCTGCCGGTGGTACCGGTCATTCTCGTGATCCTCGCGTACCAGTTCATGGGTGACGGTATGAGGGACGCTGCGGATCCCTACGCGTAATCGCGCAGCGCTTACGCGTAGCGGGCTCAGACCGGATGAGGGTTGGCGCGACACCCTCAAGTCCTTGAAATCCTTATCCATTCTTCCTGGGACAACAGCCGTGCACTCGCATGCCAACTGTTGCCCAGAAATCACACTATTGCCCTATTTAGGTCTGGCGGTCGCCGCGGGGGACTTCCATTTAGGTTGGGTATCTCCCCCGAACGTGGTCCCCCCAAAGCCACGTTCTAGCCTCTTCGGAGGCGCTTAGGCCGTCATCTCACCTCCCCCGAGATGACGGCCTTTTTCTTTGCCTGCGGCCAGCGTAGCCATCAATCGCGTGCTAGGAGGGCGCCGCATGGTGCCTCCGCTCCTCGAAGTGACCGGCCTGTCCTGCCGCCGCGGCGGCCGGCTGGTGTTCGACCGCCTGTCCTTCGGGCTGGGCGCGGGCGAGCTGCTGGCGCTGACGGGCCGCAACGGCAGCGGCAAGACCACCCTGCTGCGGGCGCTTGCGGGGCTGACGCCGCCCGAGGCGGGCACGATCATCTGGCAGGGCGTGGACGTTGGCGAGGATCCCGAGACGTGGCGCGGCCGGCTGGCCTGGCTCGGCCATCTCGAGGGGCTGAAGGGCGACCTCACGGTGGCCGAGAACTTAGGCGTTGCCGAGCGGCTGCGCGGCGGCGAGGCCGGCGACCGGCTGGACGGCGCCTTGGTGGCCTTCGATCTCGCCGGACTCGCTGCACGGGAGGTGCGTACGCTGTCGGCGGGCCAGCGCCGGCGCACGGCGCTCGCCCGGGTCGTGCTGTCCCAGGCGCCGCTCTGGCTGCTCGACGAGCCGCTGAACGCGCTCGACGCGCCGGCCCAAGCGGCGTTCCGGACGGCGCTGCAGACCCATCTGGCGGCCGGCGGTCTCGCCATCGCCGCGACCCACGCCGAGCTGGGCATCGAGGGCGCGCAGCGGCTCGACCTGCGCGGCGGCGGCGTGCGGGACGAACCATGAGCGGCTTCACGACCCTGCTGATGCGCGACCTGCGCCTGGTGCTGCGGCGGCCGGGCGATGTCGGCGTCGTGCTGGCCTTCTTCGTCGTGGCGACGGTGCTGTTCCCGCTGGGCATCGGCCCCGAGACCAACGTGCTGGCGCGCATCGCGGCGGGCGTGCTGTGGTGCGCCGCGCTGTTTGCGGCACTTCTGTCGCTGGAGAGGCTGTTCGCCGCCGATTACGAGGACGGCACGCTCGACCTGCTGCTGCTGGCGCCCTGGCCACTGGAGCTGGCGGCGCTCGCCAAGTGCCTGGCTCACTGGATCGTGACCGGCCTGCCGCTCAGCCTGCTGGCGCCTGTGCTGGGTATCGCCTTCGGCCTCGACGGAACGAGCTTGCTGGCGCTGGGCGCGACGCTGCTGGTCGGCACACCCACTTTGTCGTTGATCGGCGGGCTCGCGGCGGCCCTGACATTGGGCGCGCGCAAATCCGGCGCATTGCTGGCGCTGCTCGCGCTGCCGCTCTGCGTGCCGACCTTGATCTTCGGCGCCGGCGCGATCGAGACGCTGGCGGCGGGTGACGGCATCGTGACACATGTCGCGATCCTCGCCGCTCTTGCATTGGTCGCCCTGGCCACGACGCCTTGGGCGATTGCCGCAGCCTTGCGGCAAGCCGGCGAATAGGGAGGATGGGGCCGATGGCCGACCTGCATTTTCTCGCCAATCCTGCACGTTTCCGCCGCTTCAGCCAGCGGGTGCTGCCGGGCCTCGGCTTCGCCACGGTGCTGATGCTGGCGGTCGGCGCCTACATGGCCTTCTTCGTGGCGCCCGAGGACTACCAGCAGGGCAAGACGGTGCGGATCATGTTCCTGCACGTGCCGTCGGCCTGGCTGTCGATGGGCGGCTACGCGCTGCTGGCTGCGCTCGGTGCCTCGCTGCTGGTCTGGCGCCATCCGCTGGCGGCCCTGATGGCGCGGGCGGCGGCGCCGGTGGGCGCCAGCTTCGCGGCGGTGTGCCTGCTCACCGGCTCGCTGTGGGGCCGGCCGATGTGGGGCACCTACTGGGTGTGGGACGCGCGGCTCACCTCGATGCTGCTGCTGTTCTTCCTCTATCTCGGCCACATTGCGCTGAGCCGCGCCTACGATTCGCCCGAGCGCGGCGATCGTGCGGCCGCGATCCTGGCGCTGATCGGCGTGATCAACCTGCCGATCATCAAGTTCTCGGTCGACTGGTGGAACACGCTGCACCAGCCGGCCTCGATCACGCGGCTCGACGCGCCGGCGATCCACAATTCGATCCTGGTGCCGCTGCTCTGGATGGCGGTCTCGCTGCTGTTCCTGTTCGTCTGGCTGGTGCTGCTGCGCACCGAGACCGAGATCGACCGCCGCCGTCTCGAGAATGCCGAGGCTGCGGCATGAGCAACCACGCGGCCTATATCCTCGGCTCCTGGCTCGTCGCCGCCGTGATCCTCGGCGGGCTGGTGATCGCCTCGCTGGGCGCGCGCCGGAAGATACGGCGCGAGCTGGCGGCGCGCGGCCTGGAGAAGCGCCGATGACCCCGAAGCGCCGCCGCCTCTGGCTGCTGCTGGGATCGCTGAGCGCGCTCGGCGTCGCCGCTGCGCTCGTGCTCACGGCGCTGAACGACAATCTCGTCTTCTTCTATTCGCCGACCCAGGTCGCCGAGAAGAGCATCGGCCCGGACCGCCGCTTCCGGCTGGGCGGCCTCGTGGAGCAGGGCAGCGTGCAGAAGGACGGGCAGACCGTGCGCTTCACCGTCACCGACACGCACAAGACGGTGAAGGTCGTCTATCGCGGGATTTTGCCCGACCTGTTCCGCGAGGGACAGGGCGTGATCGCCGAGGGCTCGATCGGGCCGGACGGCGTCTTCACCGCGCGCGAGATCCTGGCCAAGCACGACGAGAACTACATGCCGCCGGAGGTCGCGAAGGCGATCAAAGAGTCGGGGCAATGGAAAGACAAGAAGTGACTCCCTCCGTCGTCCTGAGCGAAGCCGCCCGCAGGGCGGCGCAGTCGAAGGACCTCTCTTCCGGCGCACGCTGTGTCGAAGAGAAGAGAGGTCCTTCGACTACGCTGCGCTCCGCTCAGGACGACGGGGGGAGGGTGTCGTGATTCCAGAGCTGGGTCATTTTGCTTTAATCTTGGCGCTCGCGGTTGCGCTCGTGCAGGGGACCCTGCCGCTCGTCGGCGCATCGCGTGGTGATCTCAGACTGATGGCCCTCGGCCGCACCGCCGCGCTGACGCAGGCCTTCCTCGTGCTGCTGGCGTTCGGCGCGCTGACGCAGGCCTATGTCACGTCCGACTTCTCCGTCCTCAACGTCGTCGACAATTCGCATTCGGCCAAGCCGCTGCTCTACAAGATCAGCGGCGTGTGGGGGAACCACGAGGGGTCGATGCTGCTGTGGGCGCTGATCCTTGCGCTGTTCGGCGCGGCGGTCGCGATCTTCGGCAACAACCTGCCCGACACGTTGCGCAGCCGCGTGCTGGCGATCCAGGCGCTGATCGGCGTCGGGTTCCTGGCCTTCCTGCTCTTCACCTCCAACCCGTTCCAGCGCGTGTTTCCGGCGCCGCCCGACGGCAACGGGCTCAATCCGCTCTTGCAGGATCCCGGCCTCGCCTTCCATCCGCCGCTGCTCTACCTGGGCTATGTCGGCTTCTCGGTGACCTATGCCTTCGCCATCGCGGCGCTGCTCGAAGGCCGCGTGGATGCCGCGTGGGCGCGCTGGGTGCGGCCGTGGGCGCTGGCGGCCTGGTGCTTCCTGACCCTCGGCATCGCGCTCGGATCGTGGTGGGCCTATTACATCCTGGGCTGGGGCGGCTTCTGGTTCTGGGATCCCGTCGAGAACGCCTCGCTGATGCCGTGGCTGGCCGGCACCGCGCTGCTGCATTCGGCCATCGTGGTCGAGAAGCGCGACGCGCTGAAGAGCTGGACCGTGCTGCTGGCGCTCCTCGCCTTCTCGCTGTCGCTGCTCGGCACCTTCCTGGTGCGCTCGGGCGTGCTGACCTCCGTGCATGCCTTCGCGCAGGATCCGGCGCGCGGCATGTTCATCCTCGCGTTCCTGCTGTTCGTCACCGGCGGCGGCCTCGCGCTCTACGCCTGGCGCGCGCCGCAGCTGCAGGGCGGTGGCCTGTTCCAGCCGGTCAGCCGCGAGGGCGCGCTGATCCTGAACAATCTCCTGCTCTGCACGCTCGCCGCCACGGTGCTGCTGGGCACGCTCTATCCGCTGTTCCTCGACCTGCTGACCGGCAACAAGGTCTCGGTCGGGCCTCCGTTCTTCAACGCCACCTTCGTGCCACTCTGCGCGCCGCTGTTCGCCGCGCTCTGCGTCGGCCCGTTCCTCGGCTGGAAGCGCGCCGAGCTGTGGCCCGCCCTCATGAGATTGCGGATCGCGCTGGTCGTCTCGCTGGCCGCCATCGTCGTCGCGATGACGATGATCGACAGCCGCTCGACCTTGGCGGCGCTGGCCTTCGGCTTCGGCGTCTGGCTGATCGTCGGCAGCCTCGCGTCGCTCTCCGACCGCGTGCGCAGCGGCACCCTGCGCACCATCCCGCGCTCGACCCTGGGCATGGTCATCAGCCACGCGGCGCTCGGCGTCGTCGTGCTGGGCTCGGTCGCGACCTCCTCGTGGAACACCGAGCTGATGCACACGATGAAGCCCGGCGACCGGGTCGATTTCGCCGGCTACTCGGTGCTGCTCGAGCGCATGGACGAGGTGCGCGGCCCCAACTACATCGCCGAGCGCGCGACCTTGAACGTCAGCGTCGGTGGCAAGCCCTACACGGTGCTGCAGCCCGAGCGGCGCCTGTTCACCGTGCAGCGCCGCCAGGTCGCCGAGACCGCGATCCAGACCAACCTGCTGCGCGACTTCTACGCCACCCTGGGCGAGGGCAACCCGCAGCAGGGCTGGGTGATCCGCCTCTATCTCAACCCGCTGGCGCCGTGGATCTGGCTGGGCGCGGCGCTGTGCGCGCTGGGCGGCTTCGTCTCGCTGTCGGACCGGCGGCTGCGCATCGGTGCGCCGTCGCGCAAACCCGCACTACAGCCGGCCGAATAGATGCGCCGCCTCCTCTTCATCCTGCCGCTGCTGACCCTGGCGCTGATGGCGGGCTTCTTCGCCTGGTCGCTGACCAGCGGCCGCGACCCCGCCTCGATCGGCTCGGTGGTGGTGGGCCGGCCGGCGCCGAAACTCGACCTGCCGGCGCTGCGCCCGGGCGAGCCGCCGCTGACCGATGAATCCTTGCGCACCGGCAAGCCGGTGATCGTCAATTTCTTCGCGAGCTGGTGCACGCCCTGCCTCGCCGAGCATCCGCTGTTCACGCGGCTCCGCGAACGCGAGGGCGCAACCATCGTGGGCATCGCCTGGAAGAACAAGCGCGACGACGCGACCGCCTGGCTGAAGAAGCTGGGCGATCCGTTCAAACTCGCGGGCCTCGACCTCGACGGCAAGACCGGCCTCGACTGGGGGCTGAGCGGCGTGCCCGAGACCTACCTGATCGACGGCGCCGGCATCGTGCGGCGGCATTATCGCGGGCCCATCACCGAACGCGACCTGAACGAGACGATCCTGCCGTTTCTCAAGGGGGCGGTGAAGTGATCGGCGCACACCGCCCCCTCCGTCGTCCTGAGCGAAGCCACCCGAAGGGTGGCGCAGTCGAAGGACCTCTTTTCCGGCGCACGGGCGGTCGAACGGAAGACAGGTCCTTCGACTGCGCTTCGCTCCGCTCAGGACGACGGAGGGTTTGGTTGAGAGGCCTGCTCTGCCTCCTCGCGCTGCTCTTCGCGCTCCCCGCCCTCGCCGTCGAGCCGTCCGAGATCCTGCCCGACCCCGCGCTCGAAGCGCGCGCCCGCGAGATCGGCCGTTCGTTGCGCTGCGTCGTCTGCCAGAACCAGTCGATCGACGATTCCTCGGCCGAGGTGGCGCGCGACATGCGCCGCGCCGTGCGCGAGCGGCTGACCGCCGGCGACAGCGACGGCGACGTCTTCGCCTACATGGTCGCGCGCTACGGCGACTACGTGCTGCTGAAGCCGCCCTTCAAGGCCGGCACGCTGATCCTGTGGCTGGGCGCGCCGCTCGTGCTGCTGGTCGCCGGTGCCGCACTCCTGCTCGCCGCGCGCCGCCGCCGCGCCACGCCCATCGTCGCGCCCAAACCGCTCGACGAGGAGGAGCGCCGCCGCCTCGACGCGCTCCTGAAGGGCTGACGCAGCCATGCTCGAATTCCTGCTGGCGCTGCTCACCACCGCGACCGTCGCCGCCCTGCTCTGGCCGCTGATGCGGATGCGTCTGCCGGCGCGCGACCGTCTCTCGGGCGAACTGGCGATCTACCGCGACCAGCTGGCCGAGCTGGAGCGCGAGCGCGCCGCCGGCACGCTCCCCACTGCCGAGGCCGCCGCCGCCCGCACCGAGATCGAGCGCCGCATGCTGGCCGCCGGCGACGCCGCCGCCACCAGCCCCAAAACCGCACGCGCCTCCGACGCGGTGCAGAAGTGGCTGCCGCCGGCGCTCTCGCTCTTCGTGCCGCTGCTGGCGCTCGGCCTCTACCTCCAGGTCGGCCGCCCCGGCCTGCCCGCCGCGCCGTTTGCGGAGAGGGGCGCCGAACAGCCCGCCCCGTCGCGCCAGATGGATATCGCTGGCCTGCTGGCCGAGGCGCGCGCCCGCCTGGCGCAGGACCCCAACGATGCCGACGCGCTGGCCGCTTTGGGCGAAGGCCTGACCCTGGAGGCCGGCGGCACCGTCACGCAACCAGCGCTCGAGGCGCTGCAGCGGGCGCTCAAGACGCGGCCCGACGATGCGCGCATCCTCTACTATCTCGGCCTGCACGAGGCGCAGAGCGGCGAGTCGAAGGCCGCGATCGCCCGCTGGCGCGACCTGGAGGCCAAGAGCCCAACCGACGCGCCCTGGCTGCCGATGCTGCGCGCCGAGATCGCGCGCGTCTCAAAAGCAGCAGGCATCGAAGTGCCGCCAACCCAGACACCGCAATCCACCACGCCGCAGCCCAGCCGCGAGCAGCAGGAGGCGATGGCCCAGCTCACGCCGGAGCAGCGCCAGCAGGCGATCCGCACCATGGTCGAGGGGCTGGCCGCGCGCCTCGCCGACGCGCCGCAGGACCGCGCCGGCTGGCTGCGCCTGGCCAATGCCTGGAAGGTGCTGGGCGAGAACGCCAACGCCGCCGACGCCTACGCCCGCGCCGACACGCTGGCCCCCGTCGACGCGCCCATCCTGGCCGACTGGGCCGAGGCGCATGTGCGCCAGCTCGCACCCGGCGCCGTGCCGTCGCCGCAGGCCGTGGCCGTGCTGGAGCGGCTGGAGAAGGCCGAGCCGCGCAACGCGCTGGCCCTGTTCTACCTGGGCGTCGCCGCCGAAGCCGCGGGCAACAAGCCGGCGGCGCTGCAGCGCTGGAAGACGCTGTTGGCCCTGCTGCCGGCGGATGCGCCGATCCGTGGGATGCTGGAGGAGAGGATCAAGGCGGCGGGGGGGTGAGGTCGCAGGTGATGAGATGTATCGAAAGCGCATTGATCGATTCTTGATTCATCGCGAGCTTCCTCATTAATCAACGGAGCTTTACAACGCACGATTGCTACAAGAGTGCTCGCGTGATTAAGTCACCATCGGACAAGGGGGCTGCGCATTTTGCTTGCAGCGCAAAGATAAAATGAATAGCGACGACACCGGCGGGGCACTCGACGTTGAGGGATTGGTTAGCGCCCACGCAGAAGCACTCAGTGCCAATCTCGCGAGCCTACTTACCGGACATGCGTCGGAAGAAGATGTTCGAATCGCTGTTGCTACTCGAATAGATCTGTTCGCAACGCAAGCAAATCTCAACCTGCGAGCGCGACATGAGTACGGCTTAGCCGGTGGCCGCATTGACTCTAAGTACGGTGGCTTAATCGTAGAATACAAGAATCCGAGCGGCGCCGATCGATTGGATTCGACTGGAAAAGGACGCGGAAGCAAGGCGGCTATCAAGCAGCTCAGAGGTAGGTTCGAAGACTTTGTTGCCAGTGAGTCTATACCTATTGAAAAGGTCTTGGGAGTAGGAATCGACGGGCGTTATGTCATTTTTTCCAGAAGCCGCGGCGGCGAGTTCGATGTCGAAACGCCGATGCCAGTCTCACCAATATCGATGCGCCGACTCCTGCGTGCTGTTCTTTCACTCGGCGCACGTGGGCACTCGTTTACGGCCGAGAACCTAGTCCGCGATTTCGGAAACACAAGCCAAAAGGCCCAAAGCGGTGTCCGCGCACTTTACAACACTCTAATTGTCACTAAGTCACCAAAAGCAAAAGTCTTTTTCCATCAGTGGACAGTGCTTTTCGGTGAGGTCTGTGGCTACGATGTAAGTTCGGAAAACGACAAGATTACAGCCCTTGCTGAAAGCTATGGGATTGATAACCCTAAAGCGGCCCAACTACTTTTCTCGCTTCAAAGTTACTATGCGATTGTAATGAAATTTTTGGCTGCAGAGATTGCAGCTACGTTTACACCATTGGGAACATCAATTGTTCGGCAATGCGCCGCCTCATCATCCTCCGCGAAGCTGCATGGCCTCATGCAGCGTCTGGAGCAAGGTGGTATCTGGACAGAGTTAGGGATCACAAATTTTCTAGAAGGCGATCTCTTCTCTTGGTATCTCGCCGCGTGGAATGATGATGTAGCTGCAGTCGTTCGTAAAATCGCAGAAATCCTTATAGAGTACGATCCGGCGACCTTGAGCGTCGATCATCATGAAAATCGAGATCTCCTCAAGCACCTATATCAACAGCTGTTCCCCCGAACTGTGCGCCATGATCTAGGCGAATATTACACTCCAGATTGGCTCGCGACTCGACTAATAAACAAGGTTGGGTTTAGCGGAGATCCAGCAATAAGAGTCCTCGATCCCGGTTGTGGATCTGGCACCTTTCTCGTTGAAGCTATAAACCGGTGCAAAATATGGTTCGAGGAACATCGCCATGATTGCGGTTTTGACGAGAGCGAGTTTGCCCGCCGCGTCTTAGCGAATATCGTGGGTTTCGATCTGAATCCGCTCGCAGTTATGGCGGCCAGAGTAAATTACTTGTTGGCTGTACGCGATTTGCTCAAGTACCTCGGCGAGGTCGAGCTCCCTGTTTATCTCTGTGATTCGATTGCGACACCATCCGAGTATGGCTCGTTGTTTCAGCGGCAGCGGCGCCTGCGAACTTCGGTTGCCGAGTTTATCATTCCGGCGGAAGTCACTGGAGATTGGCGAAAGCTTCGTGCTTACACGGAGTTGTTGGAAGAGTGTGTCAGTAACGCATACTCACCGGCGGAATTTCTCGATCGATGCAAAACGGAAAAGTTTGCCGTTGCCGACCTTAAAGAGCACGCTGCACTTTTCGGTATCCTCACAAAACTGAACAACGCCGGTCAGGATGGTATTTGGGCGCGCATCATAAAGAATGCTTTTGCCCCTCTGTTGTTGGATCGGTTTGATCTTATTCTCGGGAATCCGCCATGGGTAAATTGGGAAAGCTTGCCGAATGACTATCGAGAAGAACTTAAGACGATTTGGAATCGGTACAATTTGCTCACGCTCGATGGCGCAGCGGGAAGACATGGAGGTGGGAAAAAGGACTTATCCATGCTCTTCGTCTACGTATGTATGGAACGCTATTTAAGACTCGGCGGCCGGCTAGGTTTCGTAATTACTCAATCCATCTTTAAGACGAAAGGCGCAGGCGATGGCTTTCGGCGCTTTAATTTCGATATCGACAATGTTCGGACTTACATTAAGCCAATCGAGATAGAGGACTTGAGTCGAATCCAAGTTTTCGACGGCGCCTCTAACGCCACGGCTACCTTTGTTGCGGAGAAAACTTCGCGGCGATTTGCGTATCCGGTTCCTTATAAGCTCTGGACTGGGCCCGCAAGAATTTCACAAGATCGAGAGCTTTCGGAAGTCCTCAAGTTTACCCAGCGGATTTCGATGGAGGCAGCGCCGATCGATGGAAACGAGCGGTCGCCATGGTTGTCTTTGCCCAAGGCTGCATCAAAGGCCATCCGACAGATTCTAGGAAAGGGTTTGTACGAAGCCCTGGAGGGTGCCAACACCGGAGGATTGAACGGTGTCTATTGGGTAAGAACGCTAGAGAAACGTGGTGAGATCAGCATCATCGAGAATCTCCACGACATCGGAAAAATTAAAGTTGAGCATGTTCAGAAAGCAATCGAGAGCAGGTATGTTAAGCCACTGCTTCGGGGACGAGATATCAAGCCTTGGCAGGCGGTCCCGTCATTAGAGATTCTTTTTGTTCAAGATGCGATCTCTAAGATCGGCATTTCCGAATCTAAATTAAAGAAGGAAGCGCCTAAACTATATGCTTATTTGAAGCTATTTGAGGGAGATTCCAAAACCAAGAAGCGAGGCACACTACGCGGACGGAAGTTATTCCAGCGATATTTTAAGCAAACGGATCCCTTTTATACTATGTATAATATTGGGCCTCGCACTCTGGATACCCACAAAGTGGTGTGGCGTGACATGGGCCTAACAATTCAGGCTGCTGTTGTGTCTGGAGAAGTATGCCCTGAGCACCATGTCATGTTTGTTCCAACGAAGTCCGCCGATGAGGCGCACTATGTCTGTGGCGTACTTATGAGTACGCCGTGTCGGCTCGCTATCGCTGCCTATACGACGAACACCGGAAAGAGCACTCATGTAACTGAGTTCATTAAACTCCCGCGATTTATGGCAAGTAACAGCGTGCACAAAAATATTGTGATGGCTTCGAAGGATTGTCATCAGGCCGCGAGGCGAGGTGACATGGGCCAATCACTGCAAGACGCGTTGGATAAGGCGGTTGTGCCTTTGTGGGGCTTGGGGCTTGAAGGGTTGCAAGAAATAGCTCGCGCTTGGGAAAGATTTAGTGATCTACGCGCCAGTCAGGAACTCGCTGACGAAGAGTGAGATTGGTTGGTGGGCCGGTTGCTTAAGGGTGAGGGCGTTTTCAAGGCTATTTCAATGGAAGGCTCACCATTGTGTGGCTTTCCCATTCGGGTGCACTTGAAGTGCTTGGCATTGACCGGCGTACTATGGATGAGGTGGCCGCACTCCGACAGCGCGGCCTTCGCGCCCTCGTCCATGGCGGTGACGATCTGCTTGTAGGGCGCAGTCGTGGCGTCGCCGGATTGCCACCAACGCAAATGCCCACGGTTGGCAGCAAGCGATGCAAGCAAGTGGCAACGTCCCGATTGGCGTCAGATCTTAGGCAGCAGGGTCTGATCCTGATGTCGCGCGCCTTTCCCTTCCAGTTGAAACCCAGTCATGCTCTGCCGGGTCGCTGGGTTTCCCATTTCGCAATGCCGGCGCGCACCTCAAGTAGCTTCTCTTGAGGAACCCTGATCGCTATCGGGTAGCGGTTTGCGGAAAGCTGGAAACCTAGAACTGTGTCTCCCTCGACAGAGGGGGTTGTCGCGAAGCCATAACAAGGAAAACCGACCGAGCGCGTCGGATCAGGCGGGCAGTGCTCAACTATCGCCGCAATGATTGCGGCAGCGCCCTCTGCGTTAAGATGGAGATTGATGACCTCGTGATTCTGCAGGTGGATCTCCAGATCTAGCGTGGTGTCCGTGCGGGTGCCCGCGTGAACCCGTGTGATCATCGGTTTCATTGGCTGATCCTGTGTTCTGTCGATCGAAAGCTTTGGCAGTCTTTGGTTCTGAAGGCGGATTGGCAATGATTTTTACCGGGCGAATGCACTAAATTGAATAAGCTCCCAAGGAGACTCGTTCTTATCGAAGATGACGAGGAAAAGGCCAGCATGTGGGAAATCCGGTTCGGCTCACTCATCAAATTGGGACACTAACAAGGAAGCTTTGTTCCAGCCTCATTACCTCCCAGACAATCGCCGCATCGCCTGTGCCGGCCTATCTCCCGCGTGGATCAACCATCCGCAGGAGGAAGCCATGTCCCATCCCACCGCCACGCCGGACGCCGTCGTCGAGGCCTACGTCGCCACCTGGAACGAGACCGATCCCGCGCGCCGCCGCGCCGGCCTTGCCGCGGCCTGGACCGAGACGGGGATCTATCGCGATCCGGTGATGGCGGGCGACGGGCCGGCCGGGATCGATGCCATGCTGGCGGGCGTGCAGGCGAAGTTCCCGGGCTTCGTGCTCGCGCGCACCTCGAAGATCGACACGCACGGTGGCTCCCCGGGCGGTTCCCCGGGCGGCCCCTCCGGCGGTGCAGGGGCGCGCTATCTGCGCTTCACCTGGTCGCTGGGTCCGGCCGGCGGGCCCTCGGTCGTCGAGGGCGTCGGTTTCTGCACTCTGGCGCCGGACGGCCGGCTCGAGTCCGTGGTCGGCTTCATCGACAAGATGCCGGGGTGAGGCAGCACGCGCCGGTGGCCGTCCGATGTGCTACACTAAGTCCAATCACGGGGCGTCGGGGAACGGGAAAGCTCGGGATGGTCGGTGATCGATCGAAGGCCGAGATGGATCGCGAAATCGACCGCGCCCTGGCGCGCGGTCGGCACCGGGCCGTGAGCGAGCCGCAGGCCGAGCGCGCGCACTATGAACGGCGGACCGGCCGGGTCGTGGTCGATCTGACCAACGGCTGCAGCTTCGTCTTTCCGGCGCGCTCGCTGCAGGGGCTGGCGCAGGCGACCGACGCGGAGCTGGCCGAGATCGAGATCCTCGGCGCCGGCCATGGGCTGCACTGGCCCGCGCTCGATGCCGATTTCACCGTGCCCGGCCTGCTGATGGGCGTGTTCGGGACCCGCGCCTGGATGCTGTCGGAGCTGGCACGCCGCGCCGGCCAGACGAAATCCAAGGCCAAGGCCGCCGCCGCCCGTGCCAACGGCCGCAAGGGCGGCCGCCCGCGGCGGGTGGCCTAGCGGGCCGTTGAAATTGCTGGATTTTCTGGCGAACAAACGAAATAACCGAAATAAACGAAACAAATGAACTGAAAAAAGCGGATTTGGCTCAACGTCATGAGCGAATGGTGGACGCATGCGCCAGACGCAGGCGTCCACCGTCCGGCCCTTCTAAGCGGCTTCCTTCACCTCGACCGGGGTGCTGCGGATCAGGTGGTCGAAGGCCGAGAGGGCGGCCTTGGCGCCCTCGCCCATGGCGATGACGATCTGCTTGTAGGGCACGGTCGTGGCGTCGCCGGCGGCGAAGACGCCGGGGACCGAGGTCTGGCCGCGGGCGTCGACCTCGATCTCGCCGCGCGGGCTCAAGGCGATCGCGCCCTTCAGCCACTCGGTGTTGGGCACCAGGCCGATCTGCACGAAGATGCCCTCGAGCTCGATCGTCTTCTGCTCGCCTGTGGCGCGGTCCTTGTAGGCGAGGCCTGTCACCCGGGCGCCGTCGCCGTGCACCTCGGTGGTCTGCGCCGAGACGATCACCGTGGCGTTGGGCAGCGAGTTGAGCTTGGCCTGCAGCACGGCGTCGGCGCGCAGCTGGCCGTCGAACTCGATCAGCGTGACGTGGCTCACCAGGCCCGCGAGGTCGATCGCCGCCTCGACGCCGGAATTGCCGCCGCCGATCACCGCCACCCGCTTGCCCTTGAACAGCGGGCCGTCGCAGTGCGGGCAGTAGGCCACGCCCTTGTTGCGATACTCGGCCTCGCCGGGGACGTTCATCTGCCTCCAGCGCGCGCCGGGCGAGAGGACGATCGTCTTGGCCTTGAGCGTCGCGCCGTTCTGCAGCTCTACCGTGGCCAGGCCGCCCGGCGTCGCGGCCGGGATCAGCTTGGTGGCGGTCTGCAGGTCCATCACGTCGACCTCGTAGTCCTTGACGTGCGCGGCCAGTGCCGCCGCCATCTTCGGGCCCTCGGTGTGCGAGACCGAGATGAAGTTCTCGATGCCCATCGTGTCCAGCACCTGGCCGCCGAAGCGCTCGGCGGCGATGCCGGTGCGGATGCCTTTTCGCGCGGCGTAGATGGCTGCAGCGGCACCGGCGGGGCCGCCGCCGACCACCAGCACGTCGTAGGGCTTCTTGGCCGCGATCTCCTCGGCCGCGCGTTCGCCGGCGCCGGTGTCGAGCTTGGCCAGGATCTGCTCCAGGCTCATGCGGCCCTGGCCGAACGGCAGGCTGTTCAGGAAGATCGACGGGACGGCCATCACGCCGCGCTTCTCGACCTCGTCCTGGAACAGGGCGCCGTCGATCGCGGTATGGCGGATGCGCGGGTTCAGCACGCTCATCAGGTTCAGCGCCTGCACCACGTCGGGGCAGTTCTGGCACGAGAGCGAGAAATAGGTCTCGAACGTGTAGTCGCCGTCGAGGTTCTTGACGCGCTCGATCGTGTCCTGCGCCTCCTTGCTCGGGTGGCCACCGACCTGCAGCAGCGCCAGCACCAGCGAGGTGAATTCATGGCCCATCGGGATGCCGGCGAAGCGGACCGAGATGTCGGTGCCCGCGCGCACGATGGCGAAGGAGGGCTTGCGCATGTCCTCGTCGGCCTCGGCGAACGTCACCTTGTCCGAGAGACTCGCGATCTCCTGCAGCAGCTCCTTCAGCTCGGCCGACTTGGCCGAACCGTCGAGCGACGCCACCAGCTCGACCGGCAAGGTCAGGCGCTCGAGATAGCCCTTCAACTGCGTCTTGAGGTTGGCGTCCAACATGGGAGGTACTCCTACTGAAATGTATCGAAGCGGAGTGGAGGGACCTCCGATGAGGCCCCTCCGCCCTTTGGTTAGATCTTGCCGACCAGGTCGAGGCTGGGGGCGAGGGTCTTCTCGCCTTCCTTCCAGGCGGCCGGGCAGACTTCGCCCGGATGGGCGGCGACGTACTGGGCCGCCTTGACCTTGCGCAGCAGCTCCTGGGCGTCGCGGCCGATGCCGCCGGCGGTGATCTCGACGATCTGGATCTTGCCGTCCGGGTCGACCACGAAGGTGCCGCGATCGGCCAGGCCCGCTTCCTCGATCATCACGCCGAAGTTGCGGGTGATCGTGCCGGTCGGGTCGCCGACCATGACGTACTCGATCTTCTTGATGGCTTCCGACGTGTCGTGCCACGCCTTGTGGCTGAAGTGCGTGTCGGTCGAGACGCTGTAGATCTCGACGCCCAGCTTCTTGAACTCGGCGTAGTTCGTCGCCAGATCCTCGAGCTCGGTCGGGCACACGAAGGTGAAGTCGGCCGGGTAGAAGAACACGACCGACCACTTGCCCTTGCCCTTCAGGTCGGCGTCGGTCACGTCGATGAACTTGCCCTTCTGGAAGGCGGTGGCCTTGAACGGCTTGATCTCGGTGTTGATGAGGGACACGCTTGAAACTCCTTGGTTAACTCTTGGCAACCGTTACTTAGGGGCATTCTAAGATCGTTTAAAGCGCAAAATACCGAATTGAATAATCGGTAAAAGCGATTATATGCCCCCGATGAAACCTACCCCGACACTGCGACAGCTCCGCTACCTGGTGGCGGTGGTCGATCGCTGTCATTTCGGGCAGGCGGCGGCGGCCTGCACCGTCAGCCAGTCCACCTTGAGCGCCAGCATCCAAGAACTCGAAGACTTGCTGGGCGCCCCGCTGCTGGAGCGCACCAAGCGCTCGGTCGTGCCGACGGCGCTGGGGCGGAAGGTCGCCGACCGCGCCCGCAGCCTGCTCAAGGGCGCCGAGGATCTCGTGGACCTGGCCCAGGCGTCACGCGATCCGCTGTCGGGGCCGCTGCATCTCGGCGTCATCCCCACGATCGGCCCGTTCCTGCTGCCGCGCGCCATGCCGCGCCTGCGCGAGAACTTCCCCAAGCTGCAGCTCTACCTGCGGGAAGACCAGACCGCACGTCTGCTGGAGCGGCTGGACTCGGGCGCTCTCGACGCCGTTCTGCTGGCGCTGCCCTATGCGCTGGGCGACCTCGAAGTGATGGATCTCGGCGAGGACCGGTTCTCGATCGTCCAGCCGGCCGGCCACGTGCCCGCATCCAACATCGCCGACGAGAACCTGCTGCTGCTGGAGGACGGGCACTGCCTGCGCGACCAGGCGCTGGCGGCCTGCGAGCTGGAGGGCGCGCGGCGCAATGCCGGCTTCAACGGCACCAGCCTGCATACGCTGGCGCAGATGGTGGCGAACGGGCTGGGCGTCACCTTGATGCCGCAGATGGCGCTCGACGCCGGCATCCTGCGCGGCCTCGACGTGACGGTGCGGCCCCTCGACATGGTGAGGGCCGGCGCGGTCCCGCACCGCCGCATCGGTCTCGCCTGGCGGCGTTCGTCCGCACGTTCCGAAACCTTCCGCGCGCTCGGCGAGGCGCTGAAGGTTGAACTCACGATGTAATGAAGAATAGCAGGCCAGCTCTGCAGGATTGACTCGCCAGCTCCCACAGCGGGCTGTGCTACGTGAGGAATGCAGAGAATAAAGGCCTGTGCGCCCGACCGCGGATCTCGCGGTCGGGCTATTTTTTTGTCCAGGCGCTGCCGCCGTTACGGCTGCTGGCTCGGAGCCGGGGTGACCGGTTCGGGCGTCGGCGTGGCCGGGATCGGCGCGACCCGGGGAACGGCCGGCGTCCGCGTCGCGTTCGTCTGCGCGTCGATCGCCGCCGGATCCGGATTGCGGGCCAGTTCATTCCCGCCGGGGCGATCGCCCGAGAAGAACATCAGGCCTGCCGCCGCCACGATCGCGGCCACCACGCCCACCACCAGATAGAGTCCTCGGCTCGGCGGGTGCGGCTCGAAAGCCACGTCGTCGTAAGCGGGTTTGTTGAGCTTGGGGTCATAATCGCTCATCGCCCCTTACTCCTGCGGCGCCGCTGGCGAGGTCGCCGGAGCCGGGCTGGCCGGGTTCGCGGGGAGCGGAACGGCCGCCGGACGATCGGCATCCGGGGTTGCTGCCGGCCTATCGGTCACGGTCCGCTCGATCGGGGCCGGGGCCTGCGCCTGCTCGGGGCCGGCGCTATTCTGCGGGTTGCCGAAATACAGGAAGCCGCCCACCAGGGCGACGCCGGCCAGCGCGGCCAGCAGGATATAGCCCGGGCGACCGTCATGGGGCGCACGGTAGGGGTCCTTGGGATCGTATCCGAAGCGGCCCGGGCCCAGGTTGGGATCATAATCGCTCATCTGGTCCTCCTTTTGCTGTGGCTGGAGAACCAACGACTCCTTGGGCCAGATGGTTTCGCCGCAGGGGGGTGGCTGCTACCCTGCCTTGCAAATTCCGGAGGTCTACAGAATGCCCGATTCAATGCCCCTTTCGGCTCCCCCGACGGAACCGGCGCTGCTCGACGATGCGGGCGCGCGGGCGCTGGTCGCCTCCTATGCGCCGGTCAGCGTGACCGCCGCGGTCAAGGATATCGGTCGGATCGATGCGCATATGGGCCGCTTCATCGGCCTGTCGCCGATCTGCCTGATCTCGACGGCCGATGCGTCCGGCAAGCAGGACGTCACCCCGCGCGGCGATCCGCCGGGCTCGTTCAAGGTGCTCGACGAGAAGACGATCGCGCTGGCCGACCGGCCGGGCAACAACCGGCTCGATACGCTGCGCAATCTCCTGGAGAACCCCGAAGTCGCGCTGATCTTCCTGCTGCCGGGCGTCAACGAGACGGTGCGGGTGGCGGGCACGGCGCGGCTCTCGGTCGATCCGGCGCTGCTCGAGTCGATGGCGGTGCAGGGCAAGGCGCCGAAATGCGCCATCGTGGTTTCGGTGCGCCAGGCCTACCTGCACTGCGCCAAGGCGCTGCTGCGTTCGCGCCTGTGGTCGCCGGACTATGTCCAGCCCAAGGGCACCTTCCCCTCGATCTCGCGCATGGTCGGCGACCAGATCGGCCTCAGCGAAGAGGAGAAGAAGAAGCGCGAGGCCGCCACCGAACACGCATACAAGGAGGGACTGTGGGCACCTATACAGTAACCGGCCAGCGCGCCCGCCAGATGCGGGTGGTGCCGGCGGAGGTGCTGAAGCGCCTCTATGCCCGCGACGACACCAAGGGCCTGATCCAGACAGGCGCGCATCTCGCGCTGCTGGTGCTCGGTGGCTGGCTGGTGCTCGAAACGCGCGGCACCTGGTGGGTGCTGCCGGCGCTGCTGCTGCAGGGCATCTTCATCAACGCGTTGTTCGGCGCGATGCACGAGTCGGTGCATTACGGATCGTTCAAGACGCGCTGGATGGCCGATCTGCTGGCCTTCTTCTCGGGCGCGGCGATCCTGAACAATGCCGGCTTCTACCGGCACTATCACCTCGCCCATCACCGCTACACGCAGGATCCCGATCGCGACCCCGAGCTGATCACCTCGGTCACGCCGACCGGGTGGCGCAGCTACCTCTTCCGCATCAGCGCGATCCCGTTCCTGATGATCCGGGTGCGCGACATCTTCCTGTTCCCCTTCGGCTTCCGGGGCGACGTGACCTATATCCACGATTCCGCATGGCCCGAGGTGCGGCGCTGGGGCCGCTGGCTGCTCGCCTTCTATGCGGTGCTGATCGTGGGCTCGATCCTGCTCAGGACCGACGTGCTGCTCTGGGTCTGGTTCTTCCCGCTGCTGATCGGCCTGCCCCTGCTGCGGCTCTATCTCCTGACCGAGCATACGCTCTGTCCCAACAGCGACGACGGGTTCGCCAACACGCGCACGACGATCTCCAATCCCATCGTGCGCTTCCTGATGTGGAACCTGCCCTACCATGCCGAGCATCACCTGCTGCCGAACATCCCGTTCCATCACCTGCCCGAGGCGCACCGGCATCTGCGGCCGCACCTCAAATACGTGGCGAGGACCTATACCCAGACACATGCAGAGATCATCCGCAGCTTCGGCTAAGGTCGGATAATGCGGACGAACGAAGGAACCTGGTCGGCCGACAATGTCCGGCTGCAGCGCGGCGGCACCCTGAAGCAGGCCCGCATCGTGTGGAAGACCTACGGCACGCTGTCGCCCAGGCGCGACAACGTCATCCTCTACCCGACCAGCTACGGTGCCCATCACACCGACATCGAATGGCTGGTCGACGTGCGGCACTGCCTCGATCCCAGCCGCTACTTCATCGTCATCCCCAACATGCTGACGAACGGCCTGTCCTCGTCGCCGTCCAACACGCCGGACTTCCCCGAGGTCACGACCTACGACAATGTCATGCTGCAGCGGCAGATGCTGGTGGAGCTGTTCGGCATCGACCACTTGAAGCTGGTCTATGGCTGGTCGATGGGCGCGCAGCAGGCCTATCATTGGGGCGCGCTGTTCGGCGAGGCGGTGGAGCGCATCGTCGTCAACTGCGGCTCGGCGAAGACCGCGCCGCACAATTTCGTCTTCCTCGAAGGCATCCGCACCACGCTGCAGGCCGCCGCGACGCCGCAACAGGGATTGCGCGCGATGGGCCGCATCTATGCCGGCTGGGCGCTCAGCCAGACCTTCTATCGCCGCGAGATGTGGCGCGGCCTGGGCTTCGCGAGCCTCGAGGATTTCCTGGTGCGCTCCTGGGAGGCGAACTTCCTGCGCCGCGACATGCGCGACCTGCTGGCCCAACTGTGGACCTGGCAGCACGGCGACATCTCGGCCAACGATCTCTATCGCGGCGACCTTCAGATGGCGCTGGCCGGCATCAAGGCCAGGGTGCTGCTGATGCCGTCGGCGACAGATCTCTATTTCCAGACCGACGACAACAGGGAAGAGTTGCCACATCTGAAGTATGGAAAGCTGGTCGAGATCCCGTCCGTATGGGGTCATCGCGCCGGCAACCCGCGCGACAATCCCGAGGATGCCGCGTTCATCGATGCCCAGGTGGAGGCTCTGCTGAATGATTGAAGTACTGCCCGCGGACGGGCTGGTGATCGTTGCCAAGCACGAGTGCCATACCTGCGTGCTGGTCGAGCCGGTGATGCAGCGCCTCGACAAAGCGGGCCCGCTCACCGTCATCACCCAGGACGATCCGGCCTTTCCCTCGGGCGTCGGCCGCGTGCTGGACGACCAGCAGCTCGAACGCTCCTTCCATCTCAACATTGAGGCCGTGCCGACCCTGATCCGCTTCGAGGGCGGGCGCGAGGTCGGCCGCACCGTGGGCTGGGATCGCGCCGAATGGACGCGCCTCGCCGGCGAAGCGGCTGCAGGCGAGGGGCTGCCGGCCTGGTAGCCCGGCTGCGGTTCGCGCAGCGTCGAGCCCGGCGTGCAGGAGGCGCTGATCGCGCGCTACGGCGATCCCGGCCTCGCGTCGCGCGAGATTCCGGTGGGAGAATGGGACGATCCCATCGAGGCCTGCTTCGAACGCGGCTGGAGCGACGGCCTGCCCGTCGTGCCGCCGACCGACGAGCGCATCCTGCGCATGCTGGGCGGCACCGACCGCAAGCCCGACGAGATCGTCGGCCTGATCCCGCCCAACCTCGCGCCCTGCACGGTCGAGAAGGTGGCGATCAACGCGGTGATGGCGGGCTGCAAGCCGGAATACATGCCGGTCGTGCTGGGCGTGCTGGAGGCAGCACTCGATCCCCTGTTCGTGCTGCACGGGCTGCTCTGCACGACGCATTTCTCGGGCCCGCTGGTCATCATCAACGGACCGGCAGCGAAGGCCGTCGGCATGAACTCCGGCATCAATGCGCTGGGCCAGGGCAATCGCGCCAATGCCACGATCGGCCGGGCGCTGCAGCTCATCGTGCGCAATGTCGGCGGCGGCCTGCCCGGTGGCATGGACCGCGCCACCTTGGGCAATCCCGGCAAGTACACGTTCTGCTTCGCCGAGGACGAATCCGATCCGGACTGGGAGCCGCTGGCGCAACGCCGCGGCATCGCCGCCGGCAAGAGCGCCGTCACCTTGTTCCATGCCGAGGGCGTGCACGGCTTCATCGACCAGAAGTCGCGCACGCCGGAGGAGCTGACGCGTTCGCTGGCCATGGCCCTGTTCGGGGTCGGCCATCCCAAGCTCTGCGATTCGGGGAACGCCGTGCTGGTGCTTTCGCCCGAGCATTACGGGATCTTCACGGAGGGCGGCTGGAACCGCCGGCGAATCGAGGACGAGCTCTTCCAGGCCCTGAAGCGTCCCGGCCGCGACCTGATCCACGGCGCGCAGGGCGTGCCGGAAGGGCTGCCTGCGTCGATGGCCGACAAGATGGTCGACAAGTTTCCGCCTGACGGTCTGCTGATCGTTCGCGCCGGCGGTCCCGCCGGTCTATTCTCCGCCATTATCGGCGGCTGGCCCGGACAGCGCGTGCGCGAGGAATGCCAGGCCGTCACCCACGAGATCCGCTGAAGGACGTAGATCGATGAATTATTCGAGCAAGCTGCGCGATCCAACGGCCGAGACCTCGCCGACGCGCCGCCCCCGGCTCGCGCCGCCGCCCTCGCTCGACGGCAAGGTCGTGGCGCTGATGGATATCGGCAAGTCGGGGGGCGCGGTGTTCCTCGACCGGCTCGAAGGCCACTTCAAGTCGGCCGGCGTGGCCACGAAGCGCTACCGCAAGCCCACCAACACCAAGGTCGCGCCGGCTTCGGTGATGCAGACCATCGCGGCCGAAGCGCAGCTTGCGGTGATCGCCTTAAGCGATTGAGGCTCCTGCACATCGTGCAGTCTGCACGACCTTCATAATCTCGACGGACGCGGGCTTCCCGGCGTCAACATCGTGACCACCGAATTCGTGGACGGCGTCACCGCGCAAAGCGATGCGCTGGGCTTCGAGCCGGCGGTCGTCTACGTCCCTCATCCGATCCAGAACCGCACCAGGGCGGAGATCGACGAAATCGCCGACCGCGCGTTCGGGCAAGTGATGGCGCTGCTCAAGAGTCCGTAGATAGAAAACCCCGTCGTCTCGACCGAAGCACCGAAGGTGCGGAGCGGAGAGACCTTCTCTCAACCAATTGTTGGCAAATCGTCGAGAGAAGGTCTCTCCGCTCCGCCTCGTTGCGCGAGGCTTCGGTCGAGACGACGGGGTCTTTTGCTAATCCTTTTCCGGGACTACGGCGGGCTGGACGGTCTCGTCGACGGTCGCGTCGGCATCGGATTCCACTGGCGCCGCCGTCTGCGGTGGCAGCGGGGCGTTGGCGATGAAGGCCGCGACGACGGCGGCGGTCGCGCGCGGCGCCTCCTCCATCGGGTTGTGGCCGAGATTCTCGAAAATCTCGAGCTTGGCGCCCTTGATGTCCTCCTGGAAGCGGAACGCATCGGCGACCGGCACCCAGCGGTCCTTGGCGCCCCAGATGATCAGGGTCGGCACGTCCATGCGCCTGAGCGGCGTGGGATCGAGCGGTTCCTGCGTGCGTGCGCGCTGCAGGGTCGCCTCGCGGTTGCCGGGGAAGCGCTGCAGCTCGGCGTAACGCCTGACCCGCTCGGGCGTCACCATCGCCGGATCGGCATAGGCTTCGGTGAGCGACCGGCGAACCAGGCCTTCCGGCTTGAAGTAGATGCCGACGTCTCCGAAGAGCGGCGTGCGGGCCAGGCGGGTCGGCAGCGGCGCCTCGCCGCCCTGCCGCGGATAGCCGGCAGCATCGACCAGAACGAGCTGGATGACGCGATCGGGTCGCGTCGCCGCGAAGGTCCAGGCGACGGCGGCGCCCAGCGAATGGCCGGCCACGACGACCTTGTCGAGGTGCAATGTGTCGATCAACACTTCGATGAAGTCGGCATAGGCTTCGACCGTATATTCGTCCCGCGGCCAGGCGCCGGTCAGGCCATGGCCCGGCAGGTCGACCGAAATGACCCGCGCATCCCGGCCCAGTTCGCGCGCCCAGCCCTCCCACACGTGCAGCGAACCGTTCGAGCCGTGGATCAGCACGATGGGCACACCGTCGGGATTGCCCTGCTCGCGGACATGGGCGTTGACGCCGCCGACATCGACGAAGCGCGAACGGTCGTTGGCATAGCGTGCGATCAGGCTCTCGGGCGGCAGCGACGGCGCGTAGGCCCACATCGCCACGCCCGCGAGCACCGCCGCCCCGAACAGCGCGTAGAGCGGCCAGCGCCGGCGCGGCGCCTCGTCCCTACGACGCCGCGGGGGCATCGCCCGGCCTGTCGGTGGGGCTTCCCTTCGTATCTGGTGAAGGGTCGGCGTGCAGGGAGAAATTCATCTTGTCGAGGCCGCGCAGCCGGATCTCCGGCACCGCGCTGGGATCGAGGATCTTCTGGCCGATCAGTTTGGCCAGGATGGCGCGGTTGAGGTCGTTGGTCACGATCAGCCGGTCCTCGAGCCGGGCGACGAACACGAACAGCTCGAACTGGAGACCATCGGAACCGACCTTGACGAAGCGCACGATCGGCGGAGGGATGCGCAGAACGCGCGCATGCGCCAGCGCCGCCTCGCGCAGGATCGCCTCCATGGCGTCGACGTCCGAGCCGACCGGCACGGTGAGCGTGATCTCGATGCGGCTCGACGTGTCGGAATAGGTGCGGTTCACGACCGGATTCTGCAGGAACATGCTGTTGGGCACGATGACGTGCGTGCGTTGGAACGTCTCGATTTCGGTCGCGCGGATGTTGATCCGTCGCACGAAGCCCTCGTGGCCGCTCACCATCACCCAGTCGCCCGCCTTGATCGGCCGTTCGACCAGCAGGATGACGCCGGAGATCACGTTGTTGGCGATGTTCTGCAAGCCGAGGCCGATACCGACCGACAGCGCGCCCAGGACGATGGCGAGATTGGTGAAATCGACACCCAGCGCCCCGATCCCCACCAGTATGGCGATCATCACGCCGGCGTAGTTGAGGCCGGCATCGATCGACTGGCGCAACGGCATCGGCGCGTCGACGGTCGGCATCACGCGATCGCGCACGATGCCGCGCACCAGGCGCGCCAGCAGCATGCAGACGAAGAATGCCACGATCGCCATGCCGACATTGCCGAGCGAGATGGTGACGCCGCCCACCTTCACGCCACGGACGAGCTGGCTCAGCCCGTCGATCATCGCATCGGTATCGACGTTCCAGGCTGCCGGAATGGCGATCCCCAGCAGCAGGACCAGAGCTGCGTCGAACAGCAGCAGCACCAGGTACTGGCCCCGCAATGTGCTGTCCGCGGGCAGGCCGAACGCATGCCGCACGAAGGCGCCGGAGGGTGAACCCGGGGCGGCGGCGGCGTCCAGCAGATCGGCCGCCAGCTTGTGAAGCAGGAAGGCGATCGCGACCAGCAGGCAGGTCGTCGAAATCGCCGTATGCAGATGCGCGCCCAGGGTCGCATAGCCGATCAGCGCACAGACGATCGACGACAGGACGGCGAGGACCAGCAGCAGGCGCGCGACCGCCCACCAGGTCCCGCCGATCATCGGGGGCAGTTCGGATCCCTCGGGGCGGACGGCGTGCCAGGCGCGGTTCGACAGGGTCGGCAGGCTGAGCACGGCCACGACGGCGGTCAGCACGACGGCGCCGACCGAGGCGACCGCGTCGCGACCCTCGCCGCGGCTGAGCGCGAGGTAGACGAATTCGAGCGGCAGGCTGATCGAGTATAGTCGCCGCAACGCCCGGGACAGGTAGTGGGCGCTTTCGTCGCTGAACGGCAGGGCGCGCCACTCGGGACGCGCCGGCGACAGGCCCGCGGCGGTCATGCCGAACACCAGCAGGAGCAGAATGAGGCGGCCAACGGCCTCGGGGATCAGCGCGTCGATCGGCGCCGGCGGATTGCTCGCCAGCAGGAGCTTCCCGATCAGCCATACCGCCAGGATGGGCACGAGGACGAGGCCGAGCCCGTCGATGGCGCCGATGATTGTCTGGTCGTGCCGTGCGTCGATGTGCGTGCCGCCGCGGCCGAAGCGTCGGCGCAGCGCGCGCCCGACCCACCATAGAACGATCGTGAGCGCGGCCCACAGGCCGAGCGGTACCAGTTCGGGACTGCCGGAGCTCAGGGTGAGGAAGCCCTCATGGCTCCACTTCGCCATCGCACCGGTCAATGTCTTCATCGATGCGACGAACTGCGGGCCGATCTTGTTCCAGACGCGGGGCGAGAGCGGAGACGGATCGCGGCGCAGCAGGGTTTGCAGCACCAGCTGGCCGCGCACCTTGGTCAGGCGTTCCAGCAGCTGGTCGGCGCGGGCGATCACCACCTCGCATTGCTTGACCCGGCTCTCGGCGATCGTGGCCTGTTCGGTCAGCCTCTCTCGCTCCGCCTTCACGGCATCGGTCTCCGGTGGCGCGTCGGTGCCGGGCTTCAGGTCGAGCGGGGCCAGGAGCTTCTTGGTGTCGGCCAGGTCGTTGCGGGCGAAAGCGGCGGCGGCCATCGCAGCCGTGCGCACATCGGTCGTCTGTTCGCGCAATCCGTCGATCTCGACCGGCAGCAGGTCGGCCTGCTCGGTACGGGCAGCGATGCGGTCGAGCTGCCGGCCCCACAGCTCGACCAGCTGGCCGAACGGTCGTTGCGGCGGCGGGACGGTCTGGGCCGAGGCTGCGACGCTTGCGAACAGCAGCACGAACAATGCGAGGCGGGCTAGAGATCGCATTCGGTGCGCGATTCCCGGAAACGAAGAAAGGGCTTTGACGGTCACTACCACGGGCGGCCCGGACCGGGCCACGCCGCTGACCGTGTCTGGCCGCGCAGAGCGGCGAAATCAGGGCGCCCTTCGGTGGGCGCTCCCGACCGTCATCGCTTCGTCGTTGACAGCGCCGTGACGACGCGGAACCTTGCCGCCCGAAATGTAAAGGGGAGATCAGGGTATGGCCGAGGGCCAAGGTTCTGTTGGCGAAGTTCGTATCAAGCCCGATCGCCTCCACGATTTCACCATGGCGATCTGCCGGGCCGACGGCAGCTCCGCCGAGGAAGCCAGGCTCGTCGCCGACCATCTCGTCCTCGCCAACCTGTTCGGCCATGACAGCCACGGCGTCGGCATGATGCCGAGCTACATCCAGAATACGATCAACGGTGCCTGCAAGCGCAACCATCACGCCACGATCGATCGCGACAACGGCGCGGTGATCGTGGTCGAGGGTGGCGCCGGCTACGGCCAGGTCATCGCCAAGGAGGCGATGGACATCGGCATCGAGCGCGCGAAGAAGCACGGCGTCTGCGTCGTCGGCCTGAAGAACTCCCATCACATCGGCCGGATCGGTCACTGGGGCGAGCAATGCGCGCGCGCCGGCATGGTCAGCACCCATTGGGTGAACGTGCACGGCCACAAGTCGCTGGTCGCGCCGTTCGGCGGTGCCGAGGCGCGCTTCACGACCAATCCCTACTGCACGGCCATTCCGCGCAAGGGGCAGGAGCCGATCGTGCTCGACTTCGCGACCAGCCAGGTGGCGATGGGCAAGGTGAGGGTTGCCAACAACAAGAAGATCCAGATGGAGGAAGGCCTCCTGATCGACGCCGCCGGCAATCCGACCACCGAACCGGGCGTGATGTACAATCCTCCCTACGGCGCCATCCTGCCGTTCGGCCTGCACAAGGGCGGCGGCCTTGCGGTGATCTGCGACCTGCTGGCCGGCGCACTGACCGGCGGCCGCACGCATAGTCCGCGCACGATCAAGAAGGACGGCACCGACATCATCAACAACATGCTGTCGATCATCATCGATCCCGACTCGATGGGCGGCACGGCCTTCTTCGAGGACGAGGTCGACAACTTCATCGGCTGGGTGAAATCGGCAAGGCCGCAACCCGGCGTCGCCGAGGTGCTGGTGCCGGGCGAGCCCGAGCGGGCGCGCAAGCTCGACCGCGAGAAGAACGGCGTGCCGATCGACACCACGACCTGGCAGCAGCTCGTCGATACGGCCCGCAAGGTGCGCTTGAACGACACGGATATCCCGCAGATGGCCGGCGCCTGACGCGACCGGAAGACGACAGGAGAGACGGACCATGGCCAAGATGAAGCTCTATTACTCGCCGTCGTCGCCCTATGCCCGCAAGGTCAGGGTGGTGGCGATCGAGGCCGGCCTCGACAAGAAGATGGACATGGTGAACGTCGCGCTGACGCCGGTCGCGCCCAACGCCGACGTCGACAAGCACAATCCGATCGGCAAGATCCCGGCCTTGTCGACCAAGAACATGGATCTCTTCGACTCGCCCGTGATCTGCGAGTATCTCGACAGCCAGCACAAGGGCCGCAAGCTGTTCCCGCGCAAGGGCCGCGAGCGCTGGATGGCGCTGCGCCAGCAGGCCATGGCCGACGGCCTGCTCGATGCCGCGCTGCTCGCGCGCTATGAGAGCTTCCTGCGGCCGGAGGAGAAGCGCTGGCCCGACTGGTCGAAGGGCCAGATGAAGAAGATCGACGGCGTGCTCGACCAGTTGGAAGCCGAATCGAAGGCCCTCAAGGGCAAGCCGACCATCGGCACCGTCTCGATCGGCTGCGCCCTGGGCTATCTCGACTTCCGCTTCGGCCACCATGACTGGCGCGCGAAGCGGCCGAAGCTCACCAAGTGGTTCACCGCCTTCGCCAAGCTGCCGTCGATGAAGGCGACCGTTCCGCCGCCGGCCTGATGTCATGACCGCCTCCATGACTGCTGACGAGATCATCGCCCGCCTCGGCCTGCAGCCGCATCCCGAGGGTGGTCACTACCGCGAGACGTTCCGCGCACCCGCCGGACAGGACGGGCGCGGCGCCAGCACGGCGATCTTCTTCCTGTTGAAGGCCGGTGAGCGCTCGCATTGGCACCGGGTCGATGCCGATGAGGTCTGGCACCACTATGACGGCGCACCACTCGAGGTCGCGATGAGCGACGATGGCCGCACCGCCCGGCGTCTGCGCCTGGGCCGCGACTTCGGTCTGGGCGAGACGCCGCAGATCGTCGTGCCGCGCGGCGTCTGGCAGGCCGCCCGCTCGCTCGGCCACTGGACCCTGGTCGGCTGCACCGTGGCGCCGGCCTTCGACTTCGCCGGCTTCGAACTCGCTCCGCCCGGCTGGCGGCCGGGCGCATAGTGCAATGGAGCGCGCCACTCCAGTGGCGCAATCATGTTCATGAGCGCCACTGGAGTGGCGCGCTCCAATGAGGCCGCTTGGCGCCCTAACGCTTCCAGAGTTCGTGCGAGGCCAGCACGGCGCCGACCGTGACCAGCAGCGCCGCCGCGATCAACGTGCCGGTCGGTTCGGCCAGGCCGAAGACGATCAGGATCGCCGTCGACAGGATGGGCGTCGCATAGGAGATCGCGCCCAGCGCGCGGATGTCACCGCGTTTCACCGCGTGATCCCAGAAATAGAACGCCGATCCGGCCGGGCCGAGGCCGAGCGCCAGTACGGCGAGCCACGCCGTCCCGCTCGCCGGCCAGACGGTGCGCTCGAAAGCGAGATGGCAGGCGAGCGAGAGCAGGGCCGAGGCGGCGCAGAAGGCGGCGATGGCGTCGGTCGGCGTTTCTCCGAAGCGGCGCGACAGCACCGAATAGATCGACCAGGCGAAAGCGCAGCCCAGCGCCAGCAGGTAACCCAGCGCGTGGCTGTCCGCGAAATCGAGGCCGCGGCCGAGGGCCAGCAGCACGACGCCCGCGAAGCCCAGCGCCGCGCCGGCGAGATGCGTCCAGCCCAGCCGCTCGCCCGCCAGCGGCGCCGAGAGCAGCACGATGAGCAGCGGCCACAGGTAGTTGATCAGGTTGGCCTCGGCCGGCGGGGCGAGCTGGAGGGCCGCGAAGTAGAGGGCGTGGTAGCCGAACAGCCCGCCGATCCCGAGCAGCCAGACGCGCCGCGGCCAGCCGACCAGTCCGGCCCAGCCGACCCCGTTGGCCAGGGCGCGGACGATGCCGATGGCGGCGCCGACCGCGAACGTCATGGCGACCATCTGGAACGGCGGGATTGCGCCGGCCAGCACCGAGAGCAGGGCCAGCGAACTCCACAGGCCGATGGAAACCAGGCCGGCCGCCATGGCGCGGCGCCGCACGGTGTCGGTCTTCGTCATCGCCGCCGCATAGAGAATGAAGCGAGGATTGTCGAGAAGATGCGCTGGATGAATTTCACGGTTACGATGTCATTACAGCGGAGCCTGGATGTTCGTTAGGCCGACCAATCCGATCAGTCATCGACTGGCGCGTATCGCCTTCATCTTAGCGACCGTCGGCTCGCTGATCGTAGCCGGTTCCGGACCCCTGCACCGCTATCTCGGCCTCGATATCGAGGCGGCCATCGCCGTCTTCCGTTACGGCTTCTACCTCGCGGTCGCGGGTGTCGCGCTGGGACTCGCCACGATCCTTCCGGCGCGGCCCGGCGACCGGCGCCGCGGCAGCGTTGCCGCCTTCCTCGCCGTCGTGATCGGCGGCGCGGGCGCATGGGTCCCGCTGCACTGGTTCCTGCAGGCGCAGCAGCGGCCGGCCATCAACGACATCACGACCGACACGGCCAATCCGCCGCCGCTCGTGGCGACGGCGCAACTGCGGCGCGGGGCGCCCAATCCGCCGACCTATCCGAAGGAGAACGCCGGCCTCCAGCGCGCCGCCTTCCCCGACATCGAACCCGTCCTGCTGGCCATGCCGCCGGCCGAGGCCTTCAAGCGTGCCGAGCGGGTGGCGACCGGGCTCAACTGGGAGATCGTGGCGCGAGTGCCGGCGGACGGCCGCCTGGAAGCCGTCGTGACCAGCCCGTGGTTCGGCTTTCGCGACGATATCGTCGTCCGGATTCGCCCCCAGGGGACCGGCAGCCGGGTCGACATCCGCTCGAAGAGCCGCATCGGCGAGGCCGATCTCGGCGGCAATGCCGACCGCGTCCGCACCTTCATCGCCCGGCTGAAGAGCGAGGGATGACGAAGGACTTCAGGCAATCGGCAGGGTGAAGCCGAAGAGCGTGCCCTGGGCGTTCGATTCGATCAGGGTGATGTCGCCGCCGTGCAGGCGCACCAGGTCGCGCGCGATCGCGAGACCGAGGCCGGTGCCGCCCTGCCGGCCACCGGTGGTGAAGGGCCGGAAGAGCTGTCGGGCCACCGCCGCGGGAATGCCCGGTCCGTTGTCGGCAACCTCGACCAGCATGAAGCCGCCGCTGCGCCGGGTGCGGATGGTGACGCTGGTCGCCCCGGCCTCGAAGGCATTGCGCCCGAGATTGACGAACACACGGTAGAGCAGGTCGCGGTCGCAGCGCGCGATGCTGCCGTTGCCGATCTCGTTGACCCATGTGCGCAGGAGGTTGGGGTCCTTCTCCTCGCCCTGTTCCTGCAGCGCGATCCCAACCTCGTCGACAAGGTCGGCAAGGTCGGTTTCGGCAAGGCGTGGCGACGGTTTCTCCCGGACATACTCGATGGCGTCGCTGGCCAGTCGGGCGGCGCGGTCGATGGTGTTGAGGATGGTGGGCGCCAGCGCGCGCGTCCGCTCATTGTCGCTGCGCGCCAGGCGGTCCGACAGCAGGCGCGCGGTCGAGAGCATGTTGCGCAGGTCGTGGTTGATCTTGTTGGTCGCGGCGCCGACCTCGGCAAGGCGCGACTTCTGGCGCAGCGAGGTCCGCAGCTCGCGCTGGAGGAGCTGGAATTCGCGGTCGACCACGCCGATCTCGTCGTTGCGCTGTACCGGAGCGCGATCGGTGTCGGCCTCTTCCGGCGCGCGGCGAAAGTCGATCATGGCGCGGGAGAGGTCCTGCAGCGGCCGGATGACCAGCCAGCGCAGCGCAAGATAGAGCAAGGCGGCGGTGAACAGTGCGATGATGATCGACAGGACGAGGATGCGGCTCGTGTAGCCGTACATGGCGGCGCGCATCGGCATTTCGTCGACGACGATCCAGACCATGGCGCCGGGCAGGCGCATCGATTCGCCCCCCACCCGGATGAAATGCGAACCGTCCCGCGCCATGGCTTCCAGCGCATCCCAGATCAGGCCGAGCGCCCCGCGATCCTTCAGGTTGAAGCCCTGCATCTCGGGCCGCGGCTCGATGTTCATCAGCGCGCGCTTGGGCTTGTTCGGTTCGACCAGCACGACCGCCTCGACACGGGCGTGCGCCAGCAGCGACCCCTTCACCTGTTCCGTCACCATGTTGTCGGGCGTGGCATCGAGGGCCAGCGCCGCCAGGGTACCGCTCTCGATCAGCTGCTCGAGATAGACCAGCCGGAAGCGCGCGATCGACGGAAGGAAGATCGCGACCTCGGCCGTCATCACGGCGACGATCACGAGGCCCAGGATTCGCCACGACAGGCCGAAGGTAGCAGATCGCCGGCGCGCGGGGCGGGCGGACTGGGCCGGCAGGGTGACGTCGGCGCTCATCCGGCTAGCCTACCAGACCGGCAACCGGGCGAGAAATCGCACCAGGCCGCGGGTGCGCGGCCCGAACAGCGTCTCGGTGTAATAGCTGCCGGCGGCCCTCTTCGCGGTCTCGCCCAGTGTCGGATAGGGAGGCACGAAGCCTGCCAGCGTCGAGATCCTGAGGCGGCCGGAAAGAGCGAGGCACCAGCTCTGGATCAGCTCGCCGGCCTGCGGTCCGGCGATGCCCGCCCCCAGGATGCGGCCGCGTCCGTCGGTGACCACCTTCAACAGCCCGTCGGTTTCGCGCTCGGTCTGTGCGCGATCGTTCTCGGCGAAATTCCAGCGCAGGACCCTGATGCCGTCGCCGTGCCGGGCTCGCGCGTCGCGTTCGTTGAGGCCGACCTGCGCCAGCTCCGGATCGGTATAGGTCGCCCAGGGCACGATGGCGGGATCGAGCTTCGCCGGGGCGCGGAACAACGCGCCACGGATGAACAGCGAGGCCTCGTGGCCCGCCATGTGCGTGAAGGCATAGCGGCCGTTGCAATCGCCGATCGCCCAGACGTTGCGATTGGCGGTGCGCAGCGAGTCGTCGACCGTGATGCCGCGCCTGTCGTGGGCAACGCCGGCCTTATCGAGATCCAGTCCGTCGATGGTGGGCGTGCGGCCGGTTGCGACGAGCAGATGCGAGCCCTCGATCCGCGCGCCACTGTCCAGGACGGCGGCGATTCCCTCGGCCGTGCGCTCGACCTTCGTGGCGCGCGTCTTCTCACGCAGGTCGACACCTTCGCCGCGCAGGCGCGCGGCGACGATGGCGGCGAGTTCCGGATCGTCCTTGGCGAGACAGGTCGCCGCTTCCAGCACGGTGACTTTCGAGCCCAGCCGCCGGAAGGCCTGCGTCATCTCGAGCCCTATCGGGCCGCCGCCCAGCACCACGAGATGCGAGGGCAGGACGCGATTGGCGAAGATCGTCTCGTTGGTGAAGTGCGGCACCTCCGTGAGGCCGGGTACCGGCGGCAACGCGGGCCGGGAGCCCGTCGCCAGGACGATTCGCTTGCTGCGGATGCGATGGGGGCCGGCCTGCAATTCGGTGCGGCCGACGAAGCGCGCCTCTTCGGGCAGGACGCGCACGCCGAGCTTCTCGAAACGCTCGACCGAATCGTTGGGCGCGATCGCCGCGATCACGCCGGCGACATGATCCATCACCTTGCCGAAATCGACGGCGGGCTCGACCGGCGCGATGCCGAAGGCCGCGCCGCTGCGCTGCGCCTGCGCCGCCTTCGCTGCGGCGATCAATGCCTTCGACGGCACGCAACCGTAGTTGAGACAGTCGCCGCCCATCAGCGCGCGCTCGACCAGCACGACGTCGAGGCCGAGTTGCGCTGCGCCGGCCGCCACCACGAGGCCGGCCGAGCCGCCGCCGACGACGCAGACGTCGGGGGTGAGCAGGCCGCTCATCTCAGGCGGACCGCCGCCGGCGCCAGCGCGCGAAGACGACGGGCAGCAGCGCCAGCACGGCAAGTCCCAGCAGCGGCAGCAGGATATGCCATTCGAAGATGATGCCGAGATTGGGCTGCTCGCCCCGCTTCAGCATCGCGCCGAGGCCTGCGCCCAGGCCCGAATAGATGATGGAGGCCGGGACGATGCCCAGCATCGTCGCGAGGACGTAGCGCCGGATCGGCATGCCAAGCAGCGCCGGCACGATGTTGATCAGCCAGAAGGGAAACACCGGCACGAGCCGCAGGAAGAGGAGATAGCTGAAATCGTCGTGCCGGAATCCGTCCTCGAGACGCGCCAGTTTCGTGCCGGCGCGGGCGCGGAAGAGATCGCGAAACGCGTATCGCGCGGCGAGAAAGACGGCGATCGAACCCAGGGTCGCGCCGATCACGGACAGGCCGGCGCCAGCCCAGGTGCCGAACAGGAAACCACCCACCGGCGTCGCCACCATGGCGACGGGCAGCGAGAACGCGACCATGATCGCGTAGGCCAGCAGGAAAGCGAGCGCCGCCGGCAAACGATGTGCGGCGACCCACGCCGTCACCGTCGCCTTGTGGCGGGCCAGCATCTCGAAGGAGAAATAGCGGTCGAGCCCGAGCAGCAGGAAGGTCGCCAGCCCCGCCAGCAGGATCGCCACTGGCAGCAGCCGGCGCAGTGTCGATGTGTTCATCTGGCCTTTCGTCTCGCCCCGCCTCGATATTGACGCTGCGGGGTCGATCCTCAAAGCACATGCTGTCACGCCTGAGTGACTGGCAAGCCCGGATCCGTGGCGACGACGCTCGGTCTTGCCTTGAAGCGCTGCCACCAGGTCGACAAACGCGGCTGGGCCGTGAGCAGCTGCGTGCCGCGCGGCGACTGCGCGAAGTAGGCGACCATCGCGCCGAGATGAAAGTCGGCGAGGGAGATGTCCGGGCCCGTCAGCCAGGAATCGGCCGCGGCCAGGGTCTCCAGCGCGTCGAGCACCTTCGCGGAGGCTGCGAGACCCTTCTCCAGTTCCGCGGCGTCGCCCGCCGTGCCCATATGGGGTCGAACGACATCGTGGACGAAGACCTGTCGCACCAGCGGCCAGTAGGCGTAGGCGTCGACAACGCCCATGATCTGGTCCATGCGCGCCAGCCGCTTCGGGTCCTCGGGCTGGAGGGCTGGACCGGGAAAGGCGCGATCGACATACCGGGTGATGGCACCGGTCTCGTAGAGGGCGAAGCCGTCGTGGACGAGCGCCGGCACCCGGCCGAACGGATGCAGCCTCAGATACTCGGCCGGGACGTCGGCAGCGAACGGGTTCACCTCGACCCGTTCGTAGGCCGCGCCCTTCTCCGCCAGGACCAGGCGAACGATCCGGACGTAGACGCTGTAGCGATAGCCGTGAAGGAAGAGGCTCATGGCCCATCCTAGCGCGCGTTGACTCTGGAGGGTCAGCCGCTTATTACCCTCGCCCACGGAATTCGCCCCCGGTGCACCGCGGCGGGGGCCTTGTTGTGTTTTAAGGAGTTGCGTCATGAAACGCACCTATCAGCCGAGCAAGCTGGTCCGCGCCCGTCGGCACGGCTTCCGGTCCCGTATGGCGACCGTCGGTGGCCGCAAGGTCATCGCGAACCGCCGCCGGTCCGGCCGCAAGCGTCTGTCGGCCTAGTCCGATTGGCCGCGGCGCGCCTCGGGCGTCTGCCGAATCGTAGCGACTTTCTGCGCGTCCAGGCCGGGCGGCGATGCGCCATGCCCGGATTCGTGCTGCAAACCGCCCCCGCCCCTCCCGAACTTGCTTTTCCGGCCATCCGGGTCGGCTTCACGGTCAGCCGCAAGGTCGGCAATGCCGTGGTGCGCAACCGGGTCCGTCGCCGTCTGCGCGAGATCGCCCGCCAGGTGATCCCGGAAGCGGCCCGGGCCGACCATGACTATGTACTCGTGGGTCGCCAGGGTGCGTTGGGCCGCGACTTCCTCGCCATGCGGGCCGAGTTGCAGGAGGCGCTGCGGCGTCTCAAGGCGCTGGCCGTGCCGCCGGCCGGCCCCAAACCCGTCGTGGCGCCCATAGCGACGCCATGACGTGCATTGGCAGCTTGCGCCGGGGCGCTTAAATCGCCAGTTTCCGGGCCGCATGATGTCCCAGGTCCTGCGCGGCGCGATTCGCTTCTACCAACTCACGCTCGCCTACTTCTTCGTCGGAGCCTGCCGCTACGAGCCCTCGTGCTCGGCCTACGCGGTCGAGGCGCTGTCGACGCATGGCGGGCTGAGGGGAAGCTGGCTCGCCGCCCATCGCCTGTGCCGCTGCGGCCCCTGGGGTGCCGGCGGCTACGATCCCGTTCCGCCGGCCGCCGCCCGCTCGCGCGCGCCGCTTTCCTGTCACCCCGCCCGGCGCTCCTGACGCGCCACGAAAGATCGCCGACAAATGGATCAGAAGAATTTTATCGTCGCCATCGTCCTTTCGGTGCTGATCATCGTGGGCTGGCAGGTGGTGTTCCCGCCGTCCAAGCAGGCGACCAACACGGCCCAGCAGCAGGCGACGACGCAGTCCAGCGCGCCGGCCGCACCGACAGGCCAGCCTGGCACACCTGGCGCGCAACCCGGTCCGGGCGCCGCGCCGACGCAGCAGCCGGTGGTCAGCCGCAGCGAAGCCGTTGCGCTCACGCCGCGCGTCACCTTCAACACCGCCGAGCTCACCGGCTCGATCTCGCTGAAGGGCGCGCGCATCGACGACGTGCAGCTCGTCAAATACCGCGAGACCATCGATCCCAAGAGCCCGCCGGTCCCCGTCCTGTCGCCGGTCGGCAGTGAGCATCCCTATTACGCCGAGTTCGGCTGGTCCTCCTCCGATCCCGCCCTCAAGGTGCCGGGCCCGGATACGGTGTGGACGTCCGATGCGCCGACCGTCGCGCCCGGCAAGCCGGCCAAGCTCACCTGGGACAATGGCGACGGCCTGGTGTTCGGCCTCACCGTCTCGATCGACGAGTTCTTCATGTTCGACGTGAAGCAGAGCGTCGAGAACAAGACCGATAAGCCGGTGACCCTGTTCCCGTGGAGCCTCATCGTCCGCTACGGCGAGCCGAAGTACGAGGGCATGTACATCCTTCATGAAGGCCCGTACGGCGTCTTCAACGGCACGCTGAAGGAATTCAGCTACTCCGACTTCAAGGGCAACAAGCAACAGAAGATCAACACCACGGGCGGCTGGGTCGGCATCACCGACAAGTACTGGATGTCCGTGCTGGTGCCCGACCAGAAGTCGAAGGTCGACGTCTCGCTGAAGCAGACCGGCGCTGGCGCCGACGTGAAGTACCAGATCGACTATGTCTCGAGCGGCGTCACGGTCGCTCCCGGGGCCAACACCACGACGGATGCCAAGCTGTTCGCCGGCGCGAAGATCGTGCGGGTGATTTCCGACTATGAGAGCCAGTACGGCATCGAGAAATTCGACCTCACGATCGACTGGGGCTGGTTCTGGTTCTTCACCAAGCCGCTGTTCTGGCTGCTCGAGTGGCTCTACGTGCATCTCGGCAATTTCGGCCTGTCGATCCTGGTTCTGACCGTGATCGTGAAGGCCGTGTTCTTCCCGCTGGCCAACAAGTCCTACGCGGCGATGAGCAAGATGAAGCGGCTCCAGCCGGAGATGGAAAAGCTCAAGGAGCGCTATGGCGAGGACCGCCAGCGCATGAACCAGGAGTTGATGCAGCTCTATCGCCGCGAGAAGGTGAACCCGGCTGCCGGCTGCCTGCCCATCCTGGTGCAGATCCCGGTGTTCTTCGCGCTCTACAAGGTGCTCTACACCACCATCGAGATGCGCCATCAGCCGTTCTACGGCTGGATCAAGGACCTGTCCGCGCCGGATCCGCTGACGATCCTGACCGGCTTCGGCCTGTTCCCGTGGGACGTTCCGCAGTTCCTGCACTTCTTCAACATCGGCATCTGGCCCATGATCATGGGCGTCACGATGTACCTGCAGCAGAAGCTGAACCCGCAGCCGACCGATCCGGTGCAGGCGCGCGTGTTCCAGTTCCTGCCGATCCTGTTCACCTTCATGCTGGCGCCCTTCGCCGCCGGCCTGGTGATCTACTGGGCGTGGAGCAACACGCTCTCGATCGCGCAGCAGTACACGATCATGCGCCGCCACGGCGCACCGATCGGCGGCAAGGCGGTGCCGGTGGCGGCCGCGCCGGCGCCTGCGGCTCCGACCGTCGACAAGAAGGGCGGCAAGGGCTCGGGCAAGAAGAAGGTCTGATGCCGGACAAGTCGCCCGACGAGACGAAGGAGGAACGCCGCTCCCCTGAAGAGATCGAGGCGGCCCGCAAGCTGTTCGCGGGTCCCTGCGACTTCGTCTCGGGGGCCGCGTCGGTCGAATCGCTGCCCGGCATCTCGCTGCCGGAAGTGGCCTTCGCCGGCCGCTCCAACGTCGGCAAGTCGAGCCTGGTGAATGCGCTGACCGGCCGGCGCACGCTCGCGCGCGTCTCGGCCAATCCCGGCCACACGCGGCAGGTCAATTTCTTCAACCTGGCCGACCGGCTGATGCTGGTCGACCTGCCGGGTTACGGATTCGCCAAGGTCTCGCGGTCGATGAAGGAGACGTGGCAGGACCTCGCCTCGGCCTATCTGCGCGGCCGGCCGACCCTGATGCGCATCTTCGTGCTGATCGACGGCCGTCACGGGGTGAAGGAGAGTGATCGCGAGACGATGCGCAACCTCGACAGTGCCGCCGTCTCCTACCAGATCCTGCTCACCAAGACCGACTATCTGCGCGCCGCCGATGTGCCGCGCGCCGTCGCGGCCGCCGAGGCCGTGGCCCGCAAGCACGGCGCCGCCCATCCCGTGGTCCTGCCGACCAGCAGCGAGACCGGCTTCGGGATTCCCGAACTGCGCGCCGAGATCTTCGCCGTCGCGCAGGTTTAGAAACTCCGTCGTCTCGGCCGGAGCCTCGCGGCAGCGAGGCGTAGTGGAGAGACGACGGGCCTACATTTAAGCCGCGTCGTGGAAGATCAGACCCAGCGTGAAGCGCTCGCCGCTGCGCAGGCTCGAGACGCCGTGGCGCAGGGCGGTGCGGTGCCAGCCGCGCACGCCCTTCGCCGGCCGTTCGTTCACGGCGAAGATCGCGGCGTCCCCCTGTTCCAGAGGCACGACCTCGCCGCGTGACTGCATGCGCGGGCGCTGCTCGACCAGCATGAACTCGCCCCCGGTGAAGTCGCGGCCCGGCGCGCTCAGCAGCACGACGACCTGCAGCGGGAAGACCATCTCGCCGTAGAGATCGCGATGCAGGCAGTTGTAGTCGCCGAGCCCGTAGCGCAGCAGCAGCGGCGTCGGCCGCTTCTGGCCGACTTCGTGGCATTCGCGCAGCCACGCATCCAGCGTTGCGGGGAAGCGCCTGGGCCGTCCGAGCTGCTCGTTCCATCGGTCCGCAACTTCGGCCAAGGCCGGATAGAGCGCCTGGCGCAGCCGCTGGACCGGCTCGGGCAGGTCGTAGGCGAAATACTGGTACTCGCCCTGCCCGTAGCCGTGGCGCTGCATGACGATGTGCTTGCGGAACAGGGTCTTCTCGGGCCACAGGGCGGCGAGTGCGCGGCATTGGTCGGCGCCGATCAGGCCGCGCGCTACCGCGAAGCCGCGATCTGCCAGGGTTTCGCTATCGAAAACGTGTGTGGCTGCCATGCGGACATCCTGACGCGGTCGGGCCGGTTCTTCTATCCGCGACCCGCTTGATATATTATGCGCCTTGGCCCTCTCCCGGCGCGGAGAGGGCTTTCGTTCAACTGGAGATGCTGGAAATGGCCGAGCCGGTTCAACCCGACAAGGAGCAGAAGCGGCTCATCCGCATGGCGGAGACCATCTCCAAGGCGCTGCCCTACATGCGTCGGCACAACGACGCCACCTTCGTCGTGAAATATGGCGGCCATGCCATGACCGACCCGAAGCTTGGCGACCTGGTCGCCCGCGACGTGGTGCTGATGAAGCAGGTCGGCATGAACCCGATTGTCGTCCATGGCGGCGGCCCGCAGATCAACAAGATGCTGGAGCGGGTCGGCATCAAGAGCAATTTCGTGAACGGGCTGCGCGTTACCGACGCCGCGACGATGGAGATCGTCGAGATGGTCCTGGCCGGCTCGATCAACAAGGCGATCGTGGCCGACATCAACGAATGCGGAGGCATCGCCGTCGGCATCTGCGGCAAGGACGGCAACCTGATCCTGGCCAAGAAGGTCACCGAGATACGCGATCCCAAGACCGGCGAGCTGCTCAAGGTCGACCTGAAGCAGGTGGGCGAGCCCGCCAAGATCAACGTCATGGTACTGGAGCAGCTACGCCGGGCCGATGTGATCCCGGTCGTCGCCCCGATCGGGTTCGGCGTCGACGACGAGTTGACCTACAACATCAACGCCGACACCTCGGCCGGCGCCATCGCCGGCGCGATGAAGGCCAAACGCCTCCTGTTCCTGACCGACGTGCCGGGCGTCCTCGACAAGGAGGGCAAGGTAATTCCCGACATGACGATCGAGCAGGCGCGCGCCCTGATCGCCGACGGCACGATCTCCGGCGGCATGATCCCCAAGGTCGAGAACTGCATCGACGCCGTGAACTCGGGCGTGGAGGCCGCCGTGATCATGGATGGCCGCGTGCCCCATTCGCTCCTGCTCGAGGTCTTCACCGAGGCCGGCGTGGGCACGATGGTCCGCCGCGCATGACCTTGAAAAGCCCGATTTCCTTGCATATTTAGGCGCAATGGCTCTCCTGCCCATCCTCACGGCGCCCGATCCACGCCTGAAAAAGAAGTCCCTGCCCGTCGAGACGGTCGACGCCGGCGTGCGGCAGCTCATGGATGACATGCTGGAGACCATGTACGACGCGCCGGGCATCGGCCTCGCCGCGCCGCAGATCGGCGTCCTGAAGCGGGTCATCGTGCTCGACATCGACCGCGAGGATACCAAGACCGGCCCGCTCTTCATGGCCAATCCCGAGATCGTCGAGGCTTCGGACGAGGACGTCTCCTACGAGGAAGGCTGCCTCTCGGTACCGGACCACTATTCCGACGTGGTCCGTCCGGCCAAGGTGACGGTCCGCTACCTCGACCGCGACGGCAAGACCCAAGAACTGGCCTGCGACGGCCTGCTGGCGACCTGCGTCCAGCACGAGATCGACCATCTCGACGGCATCCTGTTCATCGACCACATCTCCGCCCTCAAGCGGAACATGATCCTGCGCAAGCTCCTCAAGGCGCGGAAGGAACAGGAACGCGACGCGGCCGAAGGCCGGCCCGCCAGGGCGAAGGCCAAGGACGCGGAGCCTGCGATCTAGGCGGCGGCGCCTACGGGTTTCGGCCCGAACATCTCCCGCATCTTCTTCAGATAGTGCTCCTCCGACGTCGACCAGCGCAGCTCGGCGAGGAGCTTCGAATCGGCGCCAGCCGGAAAACGGATTCTGCCGTCATTTGCCGTCGCGGCCGCGAAGGTCGCTTCGGCGACTTCCAGTTCGGTGCAGTAGGGCGTGGGATAGTTCGCCATGTTCGCGAAGCAGGACTGTGTGATGGCGGCGTATTCTTCCGGGAACAGGCCCTGCATGCGCGCGCCGCCGTTGGCGGTGAGGTTGGTGGTCGGCGCGTAGCCGGGCTCGACCAGACGCGCCCTGACGTCGAAGGCGCCGAGTTCGTACGAGAGCGATTCCGTAAAACCCTCGACGGCGCACTTGCTGGCGGCATAGACCGCGACCAGCGGCATGACGCCCAGCGTAACGCTCGACGTAACGTTGACGATGGTGCCGTGTCCCTGCCGGCGCATGTGCGGGATGATGGCGCGACAGGTCGCGATGACGCCGAACGTGTTGGTCTCGAAGATCTCGCGCACGATTGCGTCGGATGTAGCTTCGACGATCGAGGCGAGGCCGATGCCGGCATTGTTCACCAGCACGTCGATGGCGCCGAAGGCTGAGAGGCCGCCGGCGATGGCCCGGTCGATGCTGCCGGCATCCGTGACGTCGAGCGGAAGCACCTTCAGCCGCGCCGAAGAGGTCGCGAATACCGCCGGATCCGGCTTCCGCATCGTGGCCAGGACGTTCCAGCCGCGGTCGAGGAAGAGTTCGGCCATCGCCTTGCCGTAGCCGGATGAAGTGCCGGTGATGAGAACTGTCTGGGCCATGTGATGCTCCGTTGGCTGTTCGACGGGCCCAGGATAGCCATCCATTTCAGATTATATATAATCTGAAGACCATGGTTAATTACAGATCGTCCAAAATGGATCCCTTCAGCGACGTCATCGGGCTGTTGCGACCCCATGCAGCCCTGTCGAAGCCGATCACCGGCCGGGGACGCTGGGGTGTGCGGTACGCCGCCTACGAACAGCCAGGCTTTGCCCTGGTCCTCGATGGCCGGTGCTGGCTGGCGCTCGACGGCGGCGAGCCGGTGTTGCTCGAGCGCGGCGACTTCGTGCTGCTGCCTGCAACCCCCGCCTTCGCTCTGTTCAGCCATCCCGGAGTCGCCTGCACGCGGGTCGAGCCCTCGGACGCGCCGGTCCGGCATGGTGATCCCGACGGTGAGCCCGACGTGCAGATGCTGGGCGGCGCCTTCCGGATCGAGCCGGTCAACGCCGCTCTGCTGACGGGTCTGCTACCGCGCATGATCCATGTCCGCGCCGCCGAAGGCGATACGACCCGCCTCGCGCGCCTCGTCCATCTGCTGCGCGAGGAATGTGAGGCCGACCAGCCCGGTCGCGAGATGATCCTGCAGCGCCTGCTCGAGGTCATGCTGGTCGAATGCCTGCGTCGACCGGGCGTCGAGGCCGATACGCTGCCGGCGGGTTTACTGGCGGGGCTGCGCGATCCGGCGCTGGCCGGCGCCCTGCGCGCCATGCACCAGGACGTGCGCGGCGGCTGGACGGTCGCGGACCTTGCGCGCCACGCCGGCATGTCGCGCTCGGCCTTTGCTGCCCGTTTCACCCAGGCGCTGGGCTGCGCGCCGATGGAGTATCTCCTGCGCTGGCGAATGGCGCTCGCGCAGGACGCGCTCGGTCGCGGCTCCAAGTCGCTCGATCGTCTCGCCGAAGAGATCGGTTACGAATCCGCCAGCGCCTTCAGCACGGCCTTCCGCCGCCGGACCGGTATCTCTCCCGGCGCGTTCGCACGCGCACGTCGAGAGGCTGCCTAGTCGATCAGCTTGCCGTCGGCGTCGAAGAACGGATAGGGGCCGTCATAGTCGCCGATGACGGCGGGATGGGTGACGAGCTGGCCGTCGTTCCACCAGTGAAGCATGAAACCCGGCGGCTCCATGCGGAAGCGGCTCGGGGCATCGGGATGGATGTCGAGCGCGACCTGGTGCGCGGGGCTGGGGCAGGTCAGGACGGGCCGGCCGCCAACCTGGGCGTGGATCGTGCGATGGAGATGGCCGCACAGGATGAGTTCTACCTGGCGGTGACGCGCCACGATGTCGGCAAAGGCCTCGCGCCCCAAAAGGCCTATCTTGTCCATGTGGCCGATGCCGGTGGCGAAGGGCGGGTGATGCATCATCACCAGGGTGGGCACGTCGGTCCGGTCGGCCAGCGTACGGTCGAGCCAGTCGAGCCGCTCCTTGCAGAGCTCGCCGCCACCCTGTCCGGGAATCAGCGTGTCGAGGCCGATGAGGCGCAGCGGATAATCGTCGATCGCAAACTGGAGGAACTTCCCCATCGCCGGCAGGTAGCCGCCGTCGCGGAAGGCCGCGCGCATTGCCTCGCGCTCGTCGTGATTGCCGGGGATGGCGATGATGCGCTGTTTGATCGGTGCCAGGATCGACTTCAGGTGATCGTATTCTTCCGGTCGTCCGAGATCGACCAGGTCGCCGGTCAGCAGGACGATGTCGGGCTGCGGGCTCAGCGCCAGCAGCTCCTGCACGCAGCGCCGCAGCATGCCCGCGGTGTCGACCTTCCGGTAGGCGAGCTTGCCCGGTAGCTTGATATGGGTGTCGGTGATCTGGGCGATCAGCATGGCAGACTCCTCACAACACCAGCAGGCCACGCGGGTCGATGGCGAGCCCCACCGGGTCGCCATGGCTGAAGTCGCGCCGCGCGGTGCTTTCGATCACCAGCGGCTGCGCCTCGCCCACATCCACGAACAGGCGCGTACGGTCGCCCAGGAAGAACGCGGCCGCGACCGTGCCGCTCAGCCCGGTCGCCTCGCCGCTCTCGACGACGCGGATGTCCTCGGGCCGGAACAGGATCTCGGTGGCGGCGGCCGGCGCTTGCGCCCAGGCGACGCCGCCCGCCCTGCAGGTGAAGGTGCCGTTGCGCACCGAGCCGGTCAGGCGGTTCATCGTGCCGATGAACTCGGCGACGAAGCGCGTGGCGGGGCGCTGGTAGATCTCGCGCGGCTTGCCGATCTGCGCGACCCGGCCGTGTTCCATGACGACGATGCGGTCGCCCAGCGCCATCGCCTCGGCCTGGTCGTGCGTCACATAGATCGCCGTGATGCCGAGCGACCGCAGCAGCGAATCGATCTCCAGGCGCAGCGTGTCGCGCAGCTTGGCGTCCAGCGCGGTCAGCGGCTCGTCCAGCAGCAGGGCGCGCGGCCGCACGGCAATGGCACGGGCCAGCGCCACGCGCTGGCGCTGGCCGCCCGAGAGCTGGTCGATGCGGCGGTCCGCGAGTCGCGTGATCTGCATCATCGCCAGCATCTCCGAGACGCGCGCCTTGATCTCGGCCTCGGGCACCTTGCGGATGCGCAGGCCATAGCCGACGTTCCCCGCCACCGTCATGTTGGGGAACAGCGCATAGGACTGGAAAACCATGCCGACGTTGCGCTGCTCGATCGGCAGGTGTGTGACGTCGACCCCGTCGAACAGGACCTTGCCGCCGGCATCGGGCTCCTCGAGCCCGGCGATGATGCGCAACGTCGTCGTCTTGCCGCAGCCCGACGGGCCGAGGAAGACGACGGTCTCACCGGCATGGATGGCAAGATCGAGCGGCTCCAGCGCGCGCGTGCCGTCGGCGAAGGTCTTGGCGCAGTTCGCGAGCGAAATGGAGACGGGTTTGGCGGTGTCGGTCATTCGGCATCCTCTGCCACGAACTTCGCCGGGCGCGGCTTGGCGAAAGCCTGCAGCGCCAGCAGGAGCGGCATGATCATCAGGAAGAAGACGAGGGTGTAGGCACTGCCGACTTCGAGCCGCAGCGAGGCATAGGCATCGGCGAGGCCCACGGGCAGCGTCTTGGTGAAGGGCGTGTGCAGCAGCCAGGTCATGTTGAATTCGCCCATCGACAGGGTCACGACCATCAGCGAGCCGGCGAGGATGCCTTGCCGGCAGTTCGGCAACACGATGTCGCGGAAGCGCGGCCAGAAGCCGGCGCCGAGCGATGCCGCGCCCTCTTCGAGCGTCCTGAGGTCGATGGCGCTCAGCACCGCCAGCACGCTGCGCACCATGAAGGGCAGGGTGAAGAGCACGTGGCCCACCAGGATGAAGGCCCACGAGGTGCGGAAGCCCGAGAGGCTGCCATAGGTCACGATCAGCGCCAGCGCGGTCGCGAGCCCCGGCACCGCCACCGGCAGCACAAGCATTTCTTCCAGCGCCCGCGTGAGCGCGGTCTGCCGCTTGGCCAGCACGTAGGCGGCCGGCACGCCGATCACCAGCGTCACGGCGAGGCAGGCGAGCGACAGCCCGATCGAGAGGAAGATCGTGTCGCGATAGCCGTTCCACACTTCCATGACCCAGCGCAGGGTGAGGCCGCTCTCGATGCCGACGAAGTAGTTCACGGTGAGGCCGGCCATGATCGACAGGATCACCGGCACCACCAGGAAGGCGCAGACCAGCAGGGTGAAACCGAGCTGGAGGTAGAAGAGACCGCGGCGCTTCATGTCAGCCCGCCGCTGCAACGCTGGAACCGGCGGCCGTGCGCGCCAGCGCCAGCACCAGCCAGGTGACGATGCCCAGCACGAAGCTCAGCGCCGCCGCCATGGCGATGTTCGCCGACAGGGTGAACTCGGTATAGATCACCATCGGCAGCACGTTGATCCTGGCGGCGAGCGTGAAGGCGGTGCCGAACGCGCCGACCGCCGTCGCAAAACAGATCGCGCCCGCGGAGATGAAGGCGGGCTTCAGGCCCGGGATGATGACATCCAGCAGCACGCGCCACGGCGAGGCGCCGAGCGACCGCGCTGCCTCCTCGAGCTTGGGGTCGAGTTTCTCGGCGGCCGCCATCACGGTGAGGATGGTGCGCGGGATCGAGAAGTAGACGTAGCCCATGAACAGGCCGGACAGCGTGTAGGCGAAGACAAGCTTCTCGCCGGTCAGCGCCTGCGTCACCTGGCCGATCAGCCCCTGGCGGCCGGCCAGCATGATCACCATGAAACCGATGACGACGCCGGGGAAAGCCAGCGGAAAGGTCAGCATCGATACGAGGAGGGCATTGCCGGGAAACTTGTGCCGCTGCAGGAACACGCCGGAGATGCCGCTGATGACAAGCGTCGCCGCCGTCGTCGCGGCCGCCACGCCGAGGGTCGAGAACAGACTGTCGAGATAGAGGGAATCGGTGAGGATGGCGGCATAGGCCGCCCAGCCGGTCTTGCCACTGCCGCCTATAAAGAACAGCCGCGCCATCGGCAGCAGGAAGAACGCCGCGAAGACGATGCCGGCCGGCAGCAGCAGAAGGATCAGTCGGCGGGTTTCATGCCGCATTTGCTCGTAGTCCTCAGAGCTCGATATCAAACTCCGTCGTCTCGACCGGAGCGCGCAGCGCGGAGCGGAGAGACCTTCTCTCCACGATTTGCCGGCTTTTGGTGGAGAGAAGGTCTCTCCGCTCCGCACCTTCGGTGCTCCGGTCGAGACGACGGGGTTGGTCAGATTGGAACGGCGGGGCGGCCCTGAAACCGCCCCGCCGTTCCGTGCTGGACGTCAGTTCACTTCCTTGCGGTAGCGCTCGACGATCTGCGGCTGTGCCTTGGCGAGGTTCTTCAGGTCGACCGGCTTGGCGCGGGCATATTCCGCGTCGGGCAGGAACTTGGCCTTGGCCTCGGCCGAGAGCCGATCGGCGAAGACCGGGCGCAGATAGGCGTTGCCCCACATCGCCTGGCTGTCGTCGGACAGGACGAAGTCGAGCACCTTCTTGCCGTTCTCGGCATTCGGGCCCTTGTTCACCAGCGCCATCACGTAGGGGAACACCAGGGTGCCCTCCTTCGGGATGACGAACTGCACCGGCGCCTTGTCGGTGTGCTGGCCGCGATAGGCGTTGAAGTCGTAGTCGAGCAGGATCGGGATCTCGCCCGAGATCACGCGGGCGTACGAGGTCTGCTTCGGCACGATCGGCTGGTTCTTGGCCAGCTCCTTGAAGAACTTGATGGCCGGATCGAGATTGTCGTAGGTGCCGCCCAGTGCCAGGTTGATGGCCATCACGCCGAGCTGGCCGACGGCGGCCGAGGTCGGATCGAGATAGCCGACCAGGCCCTTGTATTCGGGCTTCAGCAGGTCGGCCCAGCTCTGCGGCACCGGCTTGTTGCCGAGTGCGGCTTTGTTCACGAACAGGCCGAGCGTGCCGGAGTGGATGGTGAACCAGTTGCCATCCGGGTCCTTGAGGTCGGCCGGGATCTTCTCCCAGTTCTTCGGCTTGTAGGGCGTCAGAACGCCGGCATCCTTGGCCGGGTCGGCCGCGATGCCGCCGAGATAGGTGACATCGGCCACCGGGCTGCCCTTCTCCGCGATCAGCGCGGCGATGGCCTGGCCTGAGTTCTTGTTGTCCGGCGGCACGGTGATGCCGAGCTTCGCCTGGATGGCCTTGAGCTGCGAACCCCAGTCGGCCCATTCCGGCGGGCAGTTGTAGCAGATGGCCCGCTGCTGGGCGGCGGCGCCGGTGACGGTGCCGAAGGCGGCGAGGCCCAGGGCGGCCACGATGGCCAGTTTCTTCAACATGAGATCAACCCCTCCTTGTTTGACTTGTCGATTCGCTGGACGCGGTTTCATCGGACCAGGTGACGAGCCGGACCCCGGCCTCGCTCAATTGCCGGGCGATGGCGGCCGGCACCGGACGATCGGTGAAGACGGCGCTCGCCTCGGTGATGGTGCCGCCCCGCACCGTGCCGCCGCGGCCGAACTTGGAATGATCGAGGACCAGGAAGCGCTGGCGGCAGTGGGCGGCGAGCGCGCTGCGCATCGTCACCTCGTCGGTGCTGAAGTCGAGCAGGGTGCCGTCCTCGGCGACGCCGCCGACGCCGTAGATGCCGATGTCGGCGGCGAAGCGGCCGAAGAAGCCGTGCGCCTCGCCCGCCACCACGTCGCGGTCGAGGTTGCGCAGGCGGCCGCCGGCGACGGTGATCTCGCAGGAGGCGCTGCGGCTCAGCGCCAGCGCGACATTGAGGTTGTTGGTCATGACCCGCAGCCCGGCATGGTCGGCCAGCGCCAGCGCGCATTGCTCGGGCGTCGTGCCGATGCCGAAGAACAGCGAGGCGCCGTCCGGCACCTCCCGCGCCACCAGCCGGGCGATGCGGCGCTTGGCGTCGATGTTCAGCACCTGGCGGGCGGGATAGGCGAGGTTCTCGCCCTCGGGCGGCAGCTCGACGCCGCCATGGCGCCGGCGCAGCAGGCCGCGGTCGCAGAGCAGGTTGACGTCGCGGCGGATCGTCTGCGGCGTGACGCCGAACTGGAGGGCAAGCGCCTCTATCGCCTGGAAACCGTCCCCGCGGACGCGTTCGACGATGGCGCGGGCGCGTTCTTCCGCCTGCATTCCCGGATCCTGAGCCCGTTTCCTGTCCCGATCGATCTGCATGGTTCGAATGAACTCTGCAGGCCGTTGTTTTCGTTCATATGACTTTCATATGAACATTCGGTGTCGTCAAGCGAGCGTGGCCGGGAGTCGCTTTTTCCGTTTCGTTTGTTTCGTTTATCTCGTCTGTTTCGTTTATTTGCAGGATCCTGGATGTTTCCTGCAGCCTGCTAATTCCCCGGACCCTTCCGAAGGCTCTCGTAGAGTCCGACATTGTTCAGGAGCACGTCCTTCAGCCCCTGCCGCACCGTCTCGGAATTGAGCGCCTGCGTGCTCAGGGCATTGTGGGCGTCCAATGCGCCCATGATGGCGTTCACGATTTCGGTTTTCAAGTCGGGCGAATTGGCGAACTGTTCCTTGGTGTTGTTCACCGCCTGCTGCCGCAGCGTCTCCGACTCCAGCAGCTTCCCCTTGATGACGTTGTTCACGTACACCAGCTTGTCCTGGTCCGAGAGATCGCCCTCGAACAGGTCGTTTACCTTCTCGATGATCTCGCTGAGATAGGCCTTCTCCTTGTCCTGCAGGCTCCCGCTGCCGGCTTCGGTGATCGGATCGAGCTTCGGCGTCTCGCCGCCGCCGAGCGGCATGGCCTGCTTGCCCAGGTCCTTCAGGTGATGGTGCGTGAGGACGATCTTCGAGACGTCGATCTGTTCGCGCTCGCGACCGAATTCGAGCAGGGGAATCAGGCGCTTGTAGAAGATCGCGCGCTTCTCGATGGCGGTGTTGCCGTAGTCGTAGATCTGCGACAGGAACGTGTAGAGCCGGACGAACGCTCCCATGTCCGCCTTGAACAGCTTCAGGGCCTCCAGCTCGTCATGCGCGTTGGCCGCCGCATTCTCCTGCTGCTTCTCGGTGGCGAGCCTCAGCGCTTCCTGCGCCGCCTTGTACCGCTTGATCACCCGGTCGTGCACCGGCTCCAGCGCCGCCACCAGATCGCCCTGCTTCGACTTGGGGTCGAGGTCCACCTTGACCACGCGATCGACCTCGAATTCGTCATAGTGTCCCACGGCATCCAGCTTGGCGCGCAGGTCGAAGATCAGGTTGGGGTCGGTTGTGCCCGAGAGTTCCGCCGTCGTGTAATAGACCTTGAACGCCTCCAGCACCTCCATCGCGTCGTTCACGAAATCGAGGACGTAGGTCGTATCCTTGCCGGGGTGGGCGCGGTTGAGGCGCGACAGGGTCTGGACGGCCTGGATACCGGCGAGCCGCTTGTCGACATACATGCCGCAGAGCAGCGGCTGGTCGAACCCGGTCTGGAATTTGTTCGCCACCAGCAGGATCTGATACTCGTCGCCCTTGAAGGCCTCGCGGATGTCGCGGCCCTTGAGGTTGGGATTGAGCGCCTTGCTGTTCTCCGTGAAGGCGTCCGGACCGGACTCCTTGTCGTTCACCTCGCCGGAGAAGGCCACCAGCGTGCCGATCCCGTAGCCGCGCGCCTTGATGTACGTGTCGATCGCGAGCTTCCAGCGCACCGCCTCGACTCGGCTGCCGACGACCACCATCGCCTTGGCCTTGCCGTCGAGCAGCGGCGCCACGAACCGCCGGTAGTGCTCGACGACGATCTCGATCCTCTGGGCAATGTTGTAGGCGTGCAGCCGCACCCAGCCCATGATCTTCTTCAGCGCCGCGCTGCGTTCGACCTCGGCCTCGTCATATTCCTCGCCCTCGTGGGCCAGTTTGAAGGCCAGCTTGTAGGACGTGTAGTTCTGCAGCACGTCGAGGATGAACTTCTCCTCGATCGCCTGCCGCATCGAATAGACGTGGAACGGCGCCGGCACATTGTCGGGCGCGGGCTTGCGCGTCGGGTCGGGCCGCGTGCCGAACAGCTCCATGGTCTTGTTCTTGGGCGTCGCGGTGAAGGCCACGAAGGTGATCCCCCGGTCCTCGGCCCGCGTCGCCATCTGCGCCGCGAGAACGTCCTCGCTGCTGACCTCCGCGCCCTCCTCGATCTCCTTCAGCTCCTCGGGCGACAGCACGGCCTTGAGCTTCGCCGCCGCCTCGCCGGAATGTGAGCTGTGGGCCTCGTCGGCGATCACCGCGAAGCGCTTGCCTTGCGTCGCCGCCAGCTCACGCACCGCCTCCAGCGCGAAGGGGAAGGTCTGGATGGTGCAGACCACGATCTTCTTGTCGCCCGACAGCGCCTCGGCGAGCTTGCCGCTCTTGCTGCCCTCCTTGTTGGTGATCGTCGCCACCACGCCGGTGGTGCGCTGGAAATCGAACAGCGCCTCCTGGAGCTGCGCGTCGATCACGTTGCGATCCGACACCACCAGCACGGAATCGAAGACCTTCTTGTGCTTGAGGTCGTGCAGCTCGGCCAGGAAGTGCGCTGTCCAGGCGATGGAGTTGGTCTTGCCCGATCCTGCGGAGTGCTGGACGAGGTACTTGCCGCCGGCCCCCTCCGCCAGCACCGCCGCCTGCAGCCTGCGCGTGACGTCGAGCTGGTGAAAGCGCGGGAAGACGATCCGCCCGATCTGCTTCTTCTTGTCCCGCTGCGCGATCAGGTAGCGGCCGATGATCTCCAGCCAGCTCTCGCGCGCCCAGACCTCTTCCCACAGATAGGCCGTGCGGTGCCCGCCCTTGGGATTGACCGGATTGCCGGCGCCGCCCTCGTTCCCCCGGTTGAAGGGCAGGAACACCGTCGCCGGCCCGTCCAGCCGCGTGACCATCCGGACTTCGGCATTGCTGACCGCGAAATGCACCAGCGCGCCGTGCGGGAAGGAGAGCAACGACTCCGGCGCCTGGCCTTTCGGCCGGGGCAGCCGGTCGAAGCGATACTGGTCGATCGCATCGGCGACGCCCTGGGTGAAGTCCGTCTTCAGCTCCGCCGTCGCCACCGGCAGACCGTTGAGGAACAGTACCAGATCGATGCTGTTCTCGTTGTGCAGGGAGTAGCGGACCTGCCGCACCACGCGCAGCCGGTTGGCGGCGTAGCGGGCGAGGATGTCGGGGTTGAGTCCGAAGGCCGGCTTGAACTCCGCGAGCTTCAGTGGCTGCTTGAGCCCCAGCAGCTCGATCCCGTGGCGCAGCACGTCGAGCGTCCCGCGCTTGTCGAGCTGTTCGCGCAGGCGGGCCAGCAGGGTTTCGCCAGCCTTGGCGCCGTGATTATTGTTCAGCGCTTCCCAGGCCGAGGGCTGGGCATCCTGCACCCAGGCCAGAACATCCGACGGAAACAGCGCCCGCGCGCGGTCGTACTTGGTGGCATCGGCCTCGGCGTAAAACCAGCCGTTCGCCTTGAGATGCTGGCAGATCTCCGTCTCGAAGCTGATTTCCTTGTGCAGGCTCATCGCGATGTCAGACTTGGAGTTGCTGAATGGGAAGTCTCAGCGCACCTTCAAGCCGGACCAGGGTATCGATCATCCGGTCCTGAATCTCAGGCCATTCGACCTCGGGTGAGGCCCACCCCCCGGGTAGTTCGGTCCCGATGCTTCGTCGCAGGCGGCCAGAGACCTCATCCCAGACTAGCTCTCCTCCAAACCTCGTCTCGATCTGGCTCTTTTGCGCAAGCAGAGCACTAAAGGCGGCGGAGTTCTGTTGCTCGCTGCCAGGGCGAATGAAGCAACGAATTTGTCCATTGTTTTCGGTCAACGCTATGTTGAGTCTGAATCCGCCGCGTCCGATTCCGGCGGAAATCCATTGTTCTGTTGTGGTGGACCGGTTCGCGAGCAACTGAGTGTGAGACTTGGAACGGTCGATAAACTGGGTCCAGAATTTCCGGAAAATTTCCTGCCTTGCACCAACGACCTTCCTTTTCTCCTCGTCTTGTTCCCGCAATTTCACTTCGTAATCGGCTGACTCAGGAAGCGGGATAATCTGCGTGACATCAATCAGCACGTCGTTCCCCATCTTGTAGGGGCGCAACCGGATACACGTTATGTCGACCCCACGCTTGTTGAGCCACAGCACCGCCGTCGTGAGTTCGGGCGAAAAGTTGGCAGCAACAAGAACGATGCGTACAGTGCCTGTCAGTTCAGCTTCGTTCTCGAAATCCAGCTCGAGAAATCCAAGGATCTCACTTCTTGCTGTTTCAGGATCGCCATCATGAGCACGGGCGTGAGCATGGATAACCTTCTCCAAGGTCATGCTCGACACCATTGCAGCGTAGCGGATCGCCTGAAGCTCCATATGTCCGCCATCCTCGGTCCGCTTGATCTCCACCACCACTAGATCGCGCTTCTTGCTGAGACAGAGCAGATCAATTCGACGATTGCTGTCCTCCCAGTTGCCATACTCTTCGTCGATGACCATCAGGTCTTCGCCAATAGCGCTGATGTCCTGACGCAGCAGCCGCTGCAAGTCCCTGCGTTCCAGCAGCCGTTCAGCGGCAAAGTTCGTGGGAGAAACCGACTCGAGCTTGCTTGCTGTTACGCGGTAAAGGGTCATGCAGCTTTCCTTTCGGCAAAGGCACGAGCATCAATCTGGCCGGTGACAGCGGCAGATATCAAAGCAGCTCGGCGCTCTCGAAGGAGGTCGATGGCGTGCTGCGCTCCCGCGCTAAGCTTCTCGATGCGAGAATTCTCTCCGCCGACATAATCTGCAATCGCGATTTGCTCGTCGAGAGGTGGCGTCGGAATATCTGCGCGCTTTAGATCGAAGATATTGATGCCGCGGACCGCTGCCCCAAGGCTTCCGCTAGCCAAGTCCTCCCGGACGGCCGCCGACAACAGAGCCCATCGCACCCACGATGCGCAAACGCCGGCCACTACTGCCACTCTTGCGACATCTTGCGTGATATTTGATCCCTCAAGTTCAGTCGGTACAGGCTCGCAGTCTCCGATTGATCCGCGAATTGAATAAACGAGGTCACCTTTCTTGAGGCGTGCCCGTGCGTATGGCGCCTCTATTTCAGGAGTGGTCCGCGCCATTGATTGAAGGTTCATTCGGGAAGGCTTCACGTTGCCGCCCTTGAGAATGGGAATGCCTTCACTAACGTCTGGCCCAGGTAACACAATACCATACATGATTGGTCGCTTTGGATCGGTAAGCCACTTTAGAGGCGTTATTGCCCAATGCTCTGGGATGTCGCCCAGCCATTCGATTCCCGAAGGTTTCATTCGAGCATTGGGATTGAGTCCCTTGGTGACGGCGTGGGAGATGACGGCTTGGCGCTTCTCCTTCAGCAACTCGATCAGCCGCTGCTGTTCGGCGATCAGCGCATCAATCTTCGCAGTTTCGCAGTCTAGGAAAGTGGCAATCAGCGCCTGCTCGGTAGATGGCGGGACCGGCAATATCACGTTGTCTATTTGATACTGACTTAGACCCACGCGCGTAAGACCGTTAGCGCGCACTGCGAAGCAAGACTTCGCATAACTCGAATCAAAGAATCTCTTAACGAATGCGCCATGGGTACCGGCCAGAGGGCGAACTATCGATAGGTGATAGCCGCAGACGACGCCCGGTAGATCATTTGGAACGTAAGCGGCGACCGCGATGTCATCAGCAGTTTCGGAATCTTTGGTAATAATGGTGTCGCCCGCGCGCAGCGTAAACTTGGCGATCTGATCATCTGATGCGGTTGCCGGCATGAAGTTCATGTCAGCGACAATCGTGTCATTGTAATAGACATCGGTGTAGTTGCAGAGTGCTACGGCGGTCTCGCCCTCATGTGACTTCTTGTCGACATTACTTGGAGTCACTTGGCACACGTGCTTTAGCCGTCGGACATGCCAGTGCTCTGGTATGTCACCCAGCCATTCCACCCCACTTTCCTTGTATCTCGCATGCCTTGGGAAGCTCACGCTGCCAATCCCCCGATCATTCCTAGGATGCGGTCAGTGACGCCCTTCAGTTCGGCGTCGATCTCGCTGAGCGGCCGTGGTGGCTTGAACACATAGAAGTGCCGGTTGAAAGGAATCTCGTAGCCGACCTTGGTCTTTTCGGGGTCGATCCACGCGTCCGGCGCATGAGGCAGGACCTCGCACTTGAAGTAGGTCGCTACATCTTCGCTCAGGGGCACGTTCTCGGTATCGCGCAGGGACGCATCCGGAACGGGCTTGCCTTTGCTCTTTCCCTTGGTGCCGACGACGATCTCGCCTGCGGCATCGCGTTCGGGGCGCTCGACGGTGATGGTGCGGTAGCCGAAGTCCTCGTTCCTGAAGATTCGGCTGATGGGAACGCCGTCGCGCGTAGCCTCCTTGAAGCTTCCGAACAGGCGGGTGATATCGGCGATGTGGTCGTCGCTCAGCTCCTTGCGCTTGCTGCCGAGGCTCTTGCGCATCTTCTGCCAGAAGCCGCTGGCGTCGATGAGCTGGAGCTTGCCTTTGCGATGGGCCGGCTTGCGTTGCTGACGATCCAGACATAGGTGGCGATGCCGGTGTTGTAGAACATGTCGGTCGGCAGGCCGATGATGGCCTCCACCAGGTCGTTCTCCAGCATGTAGCGGCGGATTTCGCTCTCGCCCGAACCCGCGCCGCCGGTGAACAGCGGTGAGCCGTTCAGCACAATCCCGAAACGGCTGCCGCCCTCGGCGGCGGGGCGCATCTTCGAGACGAGATGGAGCAGGAAGAGCAGCGAGCCGTCGCTGACTCGCGGCAGGCCGGGACCGAAGCGGCCGTTGAAGCCCATCTGCTCGGCTTCCTTGCGGATCTCCTTCTCGATCTTCTTCCACTCCACGCCGAAGGGTGGGTTGGAGAGCATGTAGTCGAATTTCTGCCCCGGGAGGCCGTCGGCGGAGAGCGTGTTGCCGAACACGATGTTGGTGATGTCCTCGCCCTTGATGAGCATGTCCGCCTTGCAGATGGCGTAGGATTCGGGGTTCAGCTCCTGGCCGTACATGACGAGCCGCGCCTTGGGATTGTGCTCGGCCAGGTACTCGCCGGCGACGCTCAGCATGCCACCGGTGCCGGCGGTCGGGTCGTAGATGGAGCGCACGATGCCGGGCTTGGTCAGCGCGTCGTCATCCTCGATGAAGAGCAGATTGACCATGAGGCGGATGACTTCGCGCGGCGTGAAATGCTCGCCGGCCGTTTCGTTGGAAAGTTCGGCGAACTTGCGGATCAGCTCCTCGAACACCATGCCCATCTGGGCATTGCTGACGACATCGGGGTGAAGGTCAACGTTAGCGAACTTCTCGGTGACGAGATAGAGCAGCCCGGCCTTGGCGAGCCGGTCGATCTGCGTGTGGAAGTCGAAGCTCTCGAAGATGTCGCGGACGGACGGCGAGAAGCCCTGAAGATAGGCCCGCAGGTTCTCCGCGATGTTGCCCTGGTCGCCCATCAGCATCTTCAGGTCGAGATCGGAGATATTGCAGAAGCGCTGCCCGGCCTTCTTCAGCAGGAACGGCTCGGGATTGACGCCCGACGCCTTGCGCTTGGCCAGCTCGGCGAGCACGGCCTGTTTCGTCGGCTCCAGGACGCAATCCAGGCGCCGTAGCACCGTGAAGGGCAGGATCACCTTGCCGTAATCGGATTGCTTGTAGTCTCCGCGAAGGAGATCGGCGACGGACCACAGAAACGCGGAAAGCTTCGAATCGTTCATGGGACGCAGGGACTTCCGATATTCAACTGTTGGGGGTCACTTTCGCCGGTAGATGGGGATCCCCGCACGTCGTGCTTCTCTCAGTCTAATCCAATTGTTCTTGCCCCGCTCGACCTGCCAGAACCACCAGCCATTCACCGATCTGCCGATCGCTGCCTTCGCCGCGGCGGACAGCGAGCCGTAGAGCTTTCCGTCGAACCTTATCTGACCGTCGCGCCTGATGACGGCCCTGAATGACTTCGTGTGGTTGGTTGCCCGCACGCGCGCGCCTTCGGGGAAGAGTTGGAGGACCTTTTCCTTCTCTTCCTTGTTGGCTTTCGGCAGGGCTTTGGCAGCGCGCGAAGAACGAGCGAACAGGCCGGCCATCTCCTGCTTGTATTGCTGCCGGATCGCCTGCTGGACCTTGCTCTTGAGGTCCCTCGATCCGAAGAGCTTGCCGCCCTGGACGTTGCTCTCGGGCTTGGCGATGCGGAGCAGCAGGCTTTCAAGCTCCTTGATGTGCTGGTCGCGGACGGTCAGGTAGATCGAGAACTGATCCCAGGTCTCCTTGTGCCGGTCCCGAAGATGGGCGCGGACCCGGCCGCTCAAAGCCGAAGCGAGGCCCACATAGATCAGCCGATCCTTGCGGTAGAGAGCATAGATGCCGGAGCCTTTGCCGACATATCTCTGCACGGTCGCGAAATGTTCCTTCAGCAGGTCGCGCGATACGCGCTCCAGGTGGCCATAAACGAGGCCCTCACGCCGTGTTCGGCGTGGTTTTGGCGTTTTCATGGTTGTGCTCCCCACCGAATCTTAGCGGCATGAAGGAGCGGTCGCTAGAGTCCTTCCTTCTCGCATTGAGCCACCCACCTCATCCCGAGACGCCGACCGGAAAGGAACTGAATCGATTCAAGCACTTACCTCATCCTGAGGAGCCGTGCGTAGCACGGCGTCTCGAAGGATGGGCAACAGACGGGGTGCGCGTGCCCACCCTTCGAGACGCATCGTGGAGTTTACCCCGAGGTACTCGAGGGGCGATGCTCCTCAGGGTGAGGTAGTGTTGGGATGCGGTCGAGCGGCTCTAAGCCGCCAGCACGCAGCGCACGGCGTGCGCGGCTTCGACGTCGCGGAGCGACGGGATCGCCGCCGTGCAGTCGGGGCGGACGAACTTGCAGCGCGGGGCGAAGCTGCAGCCGGACGGGACTTCCGCGAGGTCGGGCGGCGCGCCGGGAATGGATTCGAGGCGCTGGCCGCGCATGCCGTCGTGCACGGTCGAGGCCAGCAGGCCGCGGCTGTAGGGGTGCTGCGGCGCGTCGACCATGCGCTCGACCGGGGCCATCTCGACCAGCTTGCCGGCATACATGACGCCGATCCGGTCGGAGACCTCGACGGCCACGCCGATATCGTGGGTGACGAAGATGACGCCGAGGTTGAATTCGCGCTGCAACTCGCGGACCAGCAGCAGTACCTGGATCTGCACCGTGGCGTCGAGCGCCGTGGTCGGCTCGTCGGCCAGCAGGAGCGTCGGGTTGCACGACAGAGCGAGCGCGATCATGGCGCGCTGGCGCATGCCGCCCGACATCTCGTGCGGATAGGCCTTCAGCCGCTGCGCCGGCGAGGGGATGCGCACCATCTCCAGCAGGTCCTTGGCGCGCTTCATGGCCTCGGTCTCGCTCTTGCCGGTGTGACGGCGGACCGTCTCGGCGATCTGCTGGCCGATGGTGAAGACCGGATCGAAGGCGGTCGCCGGCTCCTGGAAGATCATCGAGACCCGCTGGCCGCGCAGGTCGGACAAGGCCTTGGGACCCATTTCGAGGACCTCGTCGCCCTCGAGCTTGATGCTGCCGGACCAGCGCGTGCGATGCTCGGGATGCAGCCGCAGGATCGAGCGCAGGGTGACGCTCTTGCCTGAGCCGGATTCGCCCAGGATGCCGAGCGTCTCGCCGCGCGCGAGGTCGAAGCTGACGCCGTTGACGGCATGCACCGTGCGATCGGGCGTGACGAAGGTGACGTGAAGGTCCCGTACCTGAAGCATGTTCGTCATGCAGCCATCGCCTTTGAGTGTCCCGAACCCGCCACCCTCATGTGGCAGGCCACGGCCTGGTGCCCGGTATCGGCCAGCAGCGGCTCGGTGCGGGCGCAGACCTCTTCCGCGAAGGGGCAGCGGGTGCGGAACCGGCAGCCCGACGGCGGGTCGATCGGGTTGGGCGGATCGCCCTGGATCGGCGCCTCGCGCGTGCGCTTGCGCGGATCCATCGACGGGCGGGCCGAGAGGAGCGCCCGCGTATAGGGATGCTGCGGGTTGCCGTAGATCGCCTCCACGGGGCCCAGCTCGACGATCTTGCCGAGATACATGACCAGCACGCGGTCGCTGAGATACTGCACGACGTTCAGGTCGTGGCTGATGAAGACATAGGTCAGGTCGAGCTCGGTCTTGAGGTCGACCAGCATGTTCAGCACCTGCGCCTCGACCGACTTGTCGAGCGCCGACACCGCCTCGTCGAGGATGATCAGCCGTGGCCGCAGGGCCAGCGCGCGAGCGATGTTGACCCTCTGGCGCTGGCCGCCCGACAGTTCGTGCGGATAGCGCGTGGCGTAGTTGGCCGGGTCGAGGCCGACCTTGCTCAGGAGATCGCGCACCCGCTCGCGCGCCTCGGCCGCCGGCAGGCCGTGCGCGCGCGGTGCGAAGGCCAGGGTCTCGGCGATGGTGAGGCGCGGGTTGAGCGAGGCGTAGGAATCCTGGAACACCATCTGCACCTGGCGGCGCAGCTCGTTCACCGTGATGCCGTGCGGCTCGTCGACCGGATCGCCGTCCAGCACCATCGTGCCCTTGTCCGGCTTGATCAGGCGGATCAGCAGCCGCGCTACCGTCGACTTGCCGCAGCCCGATTCGCCCACGACGCCCAGCGTCTCGCCCTTGGCGACCGAAAGCGTGAGATCGTCCACGGCGCGCACCACCTTGGTGGTGCGGCCGAGCAGGCCCCCGGCGACCGGAAAGTGCTTGCGCAGGCCGGTGGCGAGCAGCAGCGGCTGGGCCGGGCCGCCGCGATCCTCGATGGGAACCAGCGTGTCCATGTCAGGCCTTCACATCCATGGCCGCGCGCAGGCCATCGCTCATCAGGTTGAAGCAGATCGAGGTGATGAAGATCATCACGCCCGGCAGGGCCGCGAGGACCGGATTGACGTAGATCGCCTGGCGCAGCGTGTTCAGCATCAGGCCCCACTCGGGCTCCGGCGGCTTCACGCCGAGGCCGAGGAAGCTCAAGCCGGCGGCCAGGATGATCGCGACGCTGATCAGCGACGTGGCATAGACCAGGATGGGTCCCAGCACGTTGCCCAGCACATGCACGCGCACGATGGTGAAGGCCGAGGCGCCGCTGGCCTTGGCGGCGTCGACGAAGTCGAAGCCGCGCACCTGCGTGGTGACGCTCTCCGAGACGCGGCAGATCGGCGGGATGAACACCAGCGTGAGCGACAGCAGCGTGTTCTCGGTGCCCGCGCCCATCGCGCCCGACAGGGAGATGGCGAGCAGCACTGACGGGAAGGCGTAGAACACGTCCATGACGCGCATGATCGCCATGTTGGTCTTGCCGCCGACGAAGCCGGCGAGAATGCCCAGGCTGCCGCCGATCAGCAGGGCGCAGACGACCGGCGTCACGCCCATGAACAGCGACAGGCGACCGCCGTAGATCAGGCGGGCGAACATGTCGCGTCCCAGCTCGTCGGTGCCCAGCCAGTGGTTGGGCGACCCCAGCGGATAGAGGCGGCGCAGCATCGAGGTCTTGTAGGGATCCGCCAGATTGAGATACGGCGCGGCCATCGACGCCACGACCAGCAGGATCAGGATCGCCGCGCAGATCAGCGTGACCGGATCGCGGCGCAGGCGCCGTCCGACCGACTGCCAGTAGCCGCGGCCGGCCGAGGTGGGGGTCGGCTTCACCAGGATGGCGCCGCCGACGTCGAGGGAGGGACTTTGCAGGGCCATCGGGTCAGCCTCGCTTGATGCGGGGATCGACCATGGTCTGGATGATGTCCACGGTCAGGTTGAGCAGCATGAAGAAGCCGGCCAGCACCAGGGTCGTGCCCTGCAGGATCGGCAGGTCGCGGCGGAAGATGGCGCTGTTCAGCAGGAAGCCGGTGCCCGGCCAGGCGAACACCGTCTCGATCAGGATCGAGCCGCCGATCAGGTTGCCGGCCTGCAGGCCCATGACGGCGAGGCAGGTCGGGGCGGCATTCTTGAGCACATGGAACAGGATGCGGCTGTCGCGCATGCCCTTGGCCTGCAGCGCCGTCACGAATTCCATGCTGAGCGTTTCCTTGACGGTGGAACGCACCGTGCGGGTGACGACGCCAAGCGGGATGACCGAGAGGGCGATGGTCGGCAGGACCATGTGGGCGAGGTGCGCCCGATCGAACTGCCAGCCGGTCGAGTTCTCCGGCCCGATGCCCATCGGCGGCAGCACGCCCAGTTCGACGGCGAAGATGATGACCAGCACGATCGCCAGCCAGAAATGGGGCACGCTGACGCCGATCAACGAGATCATCGTCACCAGCCGGTCGACGATGCGCGACTTGGCGTAGGCGGCGGCCGTCCCCAGGATCACCGCGAGGCTGAAGGCGAGCAGCGTGGCGGCGATCGCCAGGATGATGGTGTTGCCGAAGGCGCTGCCGACTTCGGCCGCCACCGACCGGCCGGTGCCGATCGAGGTGCCGAGATCGCCCGTCAGGGTGACGCCGAGCCAGCGCAGGTACTGAACCGGCAGCGGCTTGTCGAAGCCGTAATATTCCTTGAGCTTGTCGACCACTTCCTTCGGCGCGTCGGGCGGTACGATCGCCGAGATCGGATCGCCCGGCGCCAGGTGCACCAGCGCAAAGACGAGCAGCGACACGCCGAACGCGACGGGTATCAGGTAGATCAGGCGGCGTAGGGCATAGAGGAGCATTGCGGCCCGCCTCTCCTTAGTTTCTGTGAGCTACTTGATTTCGACCGGCGTCAGGTCCTGGAACCAGCTCTGCGCCTGCACGAAGCCCTTCACCTTGGGGCTCATGGCGCGCGGGTTGAGGTCATGCGCGATCCAGACCCAGTAGGACTGGTCGACGACGTAGCTGTGCACGTCGGCCAGGGCCTTGGTCTGCTCGGCCTTGTCGAAGCTCGCGTGCGCCTTGTTGATCATGGCGTCGAGCTTCTCGTCCTTGAGGATGCCCCAGTTGGCGCCGACCGGTGTCACGAAGTTGCTGTTCATCAGGCGCGTGAAGGCCGAGTAGGGATCGACCGTGGCGCGGCTGATGTTGATGGCGTTGACGCCCGCCTTCTTCGCATTCTCGCCCGTCGCTGGCTGGAAGGAGAAGTTCACCAGCGCGTTCCACTCCATCACCTCGAACGAGGTGTCGAAGCCCACGGCATTCAGGTTCTCCTGCACGTATTCGTTCATCGGCAGCGGCAGCATCTGGCCCGAGCCCGAGGTCGAGATCGCGATCCTGATCTTGGGCTTCTTGGTCGCGCTGTAGCCGGCCTCGGCCAGCAGCTTCTTGGCCGCCGCCGGGTCGTACTTGATGTCGAAGGTGGGCGAGCCGAACCAGGGGTGCCCCGGATAGACATGGCCCTTGGACTCGATCATCAGGCCGCCGAGCAGCTTGTTGAGACCGGCGCGGTCGATGGCGAGGTTGGCCGCCTTGCGCACGCGGATATCGGTCCAGGGCGAGCCTTCGACCATGCTGGGCTGGTAGGCCCAGTTGTGCGGATACTTGTTGGTGACGATGGTCATGCCGCCCTGCTTGAGGCGCGGAATGGCGTCCGGGGCGGGCACCTCGATCCAGTCGACCTGGCCCGCCAGCAGCGCCGCCGTGCGGGTCGCCGCCTCCGGCATCGGGAACAGGATCACCTTGTCGAGCTTCGGCACCCGCGCCTTTTCCCAGTAGTCGGCATTGCGGGAGAGTTCCATGCGCTCGCGCGGCACGACGCGATCGACCTTGAACGGGCCGGTGCCCGACGGGTTCAGGGCGACCTTGTTCCAGTCCTTGCCCTGCTTCTCCCAGTTCGCCGGGCTGGAATAGAAGACGTAGGACATGTCGTAGGGAAACAGCGAGTTCACGATGCGTGTCGTGAGTTCGACCGTGTACTTGTCGATCTTCCTGTATCCGACCAGGGTCGGAATGCGCGCGCGCACCTGGGCGAGCTGCTTGCTGTCGAACTGCGGCGACTTGTCGTTCAGCACCTTGTCGAGGTTCCAGATCACGGCATCGGCGTCGAAGTCCGAGCCGTCGTGGAACTTGACGCCCTCGCGCAGCTTGAAGATCCACTTGGTCGGCTCGCCCTCCACCGGCGCCCACGACAAAGCGAGACCGGGACGGATGTCGGCGATCGTGTCGGCCTTCGACAGGTCCCAGTTCACGAGCGCATCATAGATCGTGTAGCCGGCGAAGCGGAAACCCTCGAACCCTTGATCGGGCTGACCCGTCGTCAAGGGAATGTCGGCGGCTGTCATGCCGATGCGCAGAGTGCCCTGCGAGAAGGCAGGCGTCGCCGTCGCTGCGAGGACCGCCAGGCCGGCGACAGTGACGCGAAGACGTTTGAACATTCACCACTCTCCGGTTCGGCAGTCCCGACGCGAGACGCTGTCCGTTCCGTCATGCAAGGGCCAAGCCAACGCAACATGTTCGCGCCAGGCGTGAGGCGGCATGTCGATTGCATGCATCAACAGTCGCGGAGGAATGTAATGGCATCGTCGAACAAGGCGCCGACGCTCGAGGAATTCCGGGCACGCGCCGCGCTGACCGGTCTCACCCTGACCGAGGAGGACATCGGCCACCTGCACAAGGGCTATGTCGGCCTGCTCCGCCTGATGGAGCGTATCCCCGAGCGCTGGGCGTGGGCCGCCGAGCCGCCGCAAGTCTTCCGCGCCGACGAGTAGAGTTTCACATGACCGATTTGACGACGAGCGATCTCACGACACTGGGCATCGCCGAGGCCGGCCGCCTGATGGCGCGTGGCGACCTCACCGCGACGGCCCTGACCGAAGCCTTCCTGGCGCGCATCGAATCCATCGATCGCACTCTCAACAGCTATGTCACCGTCACCGCCGACATCGCGCTGAACGCCGCACGCCAGGCCGACATGGAGATGCGCGGCGGCCTGCGGCGCGGGCCGATGCACGGCATTCCCATCGGGCTGAAGGACATCTACGAGACAGCCGGCATCAAGACGACCGGCCATTCGCATCTCAAGCTCGACTACGTGCCCGCCATCGACGCCGAGACGGTGCGGCGCCTCAAGGATTCAGGCGCCGTGATCCTGGGCAAGCTCGGCACGCACGAGTTCGCCAACGGGGCGATGACGCCCGACCAGCCCTTCCCGCCCGTGCGCAATCCGTGGAACACCGCCTATCAGCCCGGCGGCTCGTCGAGCGGCTCGGGTGCGGCGATCGCGGCCGCCCTCTGCATGGGCGCGATGGGCTCCGATACCGGCGGCTCGATCCGCAACCCCGCAGGCTATTGCGCCACGGCCGGCATCAAGCCGACCTATGGACTGGTCAGCCGCTGCGGAATCTTCCCGCTCTCCTTCAGCCTCGACACGGCCGGGCCCATGGCCTGGACGACGGAAGACTGCGCGCTGATGCTCGACGTGCTGGCCGGGCACGATCCCAACGACCAGGCCTCGGCGCGCGCGCCCAAGGTCGATTACGGCGCGGCGGCGCAACGCCCGATCAAGGGCCTGCGCATCGCGCTGGCGCGGAGCTGGTACGAAGGGCCCGACGGCAAGCTCTCCGACGACATGGCGGCGGGCATGGAAGAGGCCGTGCGCGTGATGCGCGATCTCGGCGCCATCGTCGAGGAAGTGACGTTCCCCGACATCCGCGACTATCACATCTGCGGCCGGGTCATCATCACGACCGAGGCGCACGCCATCCATCGCCGCGACGTGATCGAGCGGCCCGAAAAGTTCGGCTACACGACGCGGCGGCGCTTCCAGCTCGGCGCCTTCCTGTCGGCCGAGCAATACATCTCGGCGCTGCGGTTCCGCCGCAAGCTGCAGCAGGACACGCGCGCGGCGATGCGCGGCTACGATCTCGTGATGACCGCCAACCAGTGGGGGCCGCCGGAAGTCTTCGAGGATCCGGCGCCGATCTTCCACTTCCTGGGCAAGCCCTCGCTCAGCATGCCCTTCAACGTCACCGGCCAGCCCGCGGCTTCGGTGTGCTGCGGCTTCGATGCCGCCGGCCTGCCGCTCAGCTTCCAGCTGGCCGGCCGCCCCTTCGACGAAGCCAGCGTCCTCGCCGCCGGCGCCGCCTACGAACGCGCCACGCCGTGGCGTTCGCGCCGCCCGCAACTCTGACGGGAGCTGAAATCCTCCATCGTCATGTTCCTCTCCCCCTAGCGGAGGAGAGGTGGAAGTGATGAAGACGCCCTTCGTTGGCTCAGCACCCGAGCTTCTTCGCGAGATCGATCATCGACGTGCCCACCGCGTTCCACTCGCCCTCGGCCTTGAGGTCGCGCTTCTGGTTCGGGCCGTGTTCGGTGGGGCGGAGCACGAAGCCGGTGGACAGGCCGCACTTCTGCGCCGCGGCCAGATCGTTGTTGTGCGCGGCAACCAGCATCACCTGCTCGGGCTTCACGTACATGCTGTCGACCACGCCGAGATAGGCTTCGGGGTCGGGCTTGTAGTGATGGAAGGTCTCGCCGGAGAAGCAGTGGTCCCAGGGGATGCCGCCGTTCTTAGCCATGTTGATCAGCAGCGCGACGTTGCCGTTGCTCAAGGTCGCCACGACGAACTTCTTCTTCATCATGCCGATGCCCTCGACCGAATCGGGCCACGGCCGCAGCTTGTGCCAGAGATGCGTGAACTCCCACGCGCCCTCCTCGCCCGGATGCTTCAGGCCGCGCTTCTGCAGCAGCATCTCGAAGGCTTCCTTGTGGAGATCGTCGATGCGCGTCCACGGCAGCTCGCCCTTGCGCACCCTGCCCATCTGCGGCTGGTAGAGGCCACGCCAGTCGTCGGCGAAGCTCGTCCAGTCGGTCTCGATTCCGTATTTCTTGCCGAGCGCGGGCAGATCCTGGATCAGGCTGCCGCGCCAGTCGACGACCGTGCCGAACACATCGAAAATGCAGACCTTCAGATTGGCGGGGACCTTGGACATTGGGTAGCTTCCTCACATGGTTTGGAAGCACGATAGAGTGAGCGGCGCGGACGGCAAGCCAAGATGCGGCTGGGTTTCCGACGATCCGCTCTACCAGGAATACCACGACACGGAATGGGGACGTCCGCTGCGCGACGATCGCGCGCTGTTCGAGCTCCTGACCCTGGAAGGCTGCCAGGCCGGCCTTTCCTGGATCACGGTGCTGCGCAAGCGCGAGCACTATCGCAAGGTCTATGACGGGTTCGATCCGGAGAAGATCGCGCGCTATCGCCCTGCGAAGCTGGAGAAGCTGCTGCTCGATCCCGGCATCATCCGCCACAAGGGCAAGATCGCCGCCAGTGTCAGCAACGCCCAGGCCTATCTCGCGCTGCAGGAGCGCGAAGGTTCCTTCGCGAAGTTCCTGTGGGGCTTCGTCGGCGGCAAGCCGAAGAAGAATCGCCCGAAGGACCTGAAAGCCGTGCCGGCGCGCTCGCCGGAAAGCGACGCCATGTCGAAGGCGCTGCAGAAGGCCGGATTCAAGTTCGTCGGCTCCACCATCTGCTATGCCTTCATGCAGGCTTCCGGCATGGTCGACGACCATGTCGTGGGCTGCCACTGCGCCAAGGAGTAATCGTGACAAAGCGTGTGTACATCGCGGCCCTCGGGACCGAGACCAACCAGTTCGTCCCCTTTCCGACCGGCCTGCGCGGCTACCAGGAGCATGGCATCTGGCACGGCGACGCCACGAAGCACGCGCCGACCAACTTCACGGCGCCGGTGCATGTCTGGCGCACGGAGACGGAGAAGCGCGGCTGGACCGTGATCGAGGGCCTCTCGACCTTTGCCGCACCCTCCGGCACCACCGTACGCAAGGTCTATGAGGATTTCCGCGGCGAGATCCTGGATGGCGTAAAGGCCGCCCTGCCGCTCGACGCGGTGCTGATCAACGTGCACGGCGCCATGGTGGCCGACGGCTACGATGACTGCGAAGGCGATCTCCTGTCGCGCATCCGCGCCATCGTCGGACCCAACGTGGCGATCGGTGCCGAGTTCGACCTGCACTGTCACCTGAGCGCCCTGATGCTCGACAGCGCCGACGTGCTGGTGGGCTACAAGGAATACCCGCACACCGACACGATGGAGCGCGCGGCCGAGCTGTTCGCCATCATCGCCGACACGGTCGACGGGAAGGTGAAGCCGGTTATGGCGCGCTACGACTGCCGCATGATCGCGCAGTACCGCACCTCCGTGCCGCCGATCAGCGAGTTCGTCGTCCGCATGAAGAGCCTCGAGGGCAAGGACGGCATCCTCTCGGTGTCGCTGAGCCACGGCTTCTCCTTCGCCGACGTGGAGGACGTGGGCACCCGCACGCTGGTGGTGGCCGACGGCGATATGAAGAAGGCCGAGGCGCTGGCCGAGCAGCTCGGCAAGGAGCTGTGGGACAATCGCGAGCGCTATGCCACGAAGTACCTCACCGTCGACGAGGCAATGGATCGCGCCGCCTCGCACAACCAGGGCCCGCTGGTCCTGGCCGACCGCGCCGACAATCCCGGCTCGGGCGCGCCGGGCGATTCGACCTTCGTGCTGAAGGCGCTGGTCGAACGCGAGATCGGCCCGGCCCTGTTCGGCGTGATGTGGGACCCGATGGCCTTCCAGATCGCCGAGGAGGCGGGCGAGGGTGCGCGCATCCGCATGCGGCTGGGTGGCAAGTCGGGCACGGTGAGCGGCGATCCGATCGACCTCGACGTCACGGTGAAGAAGATCTCCCGCAACGTCTTCCAGCCCTACGGGCCGGTGATGTCGCCGTTGGGCGACATGGCGCTGTTGTCGTCGGAGCATGTCGACATCGCGATCTGCACCCGCCGCAACCAGACCTTCCACGCCGACGCCTTCCGCGCGGTCGGCGCCGAACCCGCCGACTACCGCGTCGTCGTCGTGAAGAGCGCGCAGCATTTCTATAACGGCTTCGTCGGCGTCGCGAAGGAGATCCTCTACGTCGCCACCCCCGGCGCCGCCGACCCCGACGTCACCCGCTGGCCCTACACCAAGCGCAAGACACCGTTCTGGCCGAAGGTGGCGGATCCGTGGAAGTAAGAATTCAGCCATCAAATCATTGATTTATTCCGAACTTCAGATTAAATGGATGGCCAGACCAACGGATGGTGGCTGTGGCTGGCAAAAATCGAATGCCCACGCATAACGAAGTTCTAGTTTTACTCGCAATTCGGCGGCGAATTCGGGATGCTTACGGCGTTGTAATCCGCAATGAAATTGAAGAGCAGACGGGAACGAAGCTAAGTTTCGGGGGGCTATACACAATCCTCTCGCGCCTTGAACAAGATGGCTTAGTTACGTCGCGCGAAGGCGAAGCAACACCTGAGCGGGGTGGAAAGGCGAAGCGATATTTTTCCATTACCGGAAAAGGTCAACGCATCCTGGCGCAGACCTTCGAGTCTTTTGATCGAATGCGTGACTCCGCCGTCGCGCTGCAGGGAGGCGTCGCTTGAGCACCTCAGACAAAGATAACTCGGACAAGGTGCGCGCCGACAAAAATAAGGCCACTATCCCAGCCATCGGTCTCATATTCATATCGCACCCCAGCGCTGGAGCCCGATTGCTAACCGGCAAAGTGCCGACAAAATATTCATACCTACCCGCCACCCAGATACTCTCAGGCTTGCGTCAAACTTCGTTCTCCTATGGCGGGGCACTTAAGGGACAAGCAGAAGCCATCAACGCAAGTGCCAGAGTTACGGCGGCAGAAGCGACGGGTGCAATTGTGTTCGCTCCGACCGCGCCCATGGAGCATTCGAACAATACGTCTGAGCCTCCTGCAATACTGCAATTGGTGTTTCGAATTTTATTACCCGCGCGCGTGAGGGACGCCGTGCTCGGTGACGCGCAAGAAGCTTACAATGACACGCTCGGGCGGTCAGGCCGGCCTTGGGTAGCAACCACCGACTATGTCAAGGAAGTGCTTTACGCAACCGTAGGCGGAACCTGGATGAGAATCGAAAGGCTCATTTCTCTTCTGAGGCGAGGATCATAACGAATTCCTCGATAGAAGGCTCATGCTCCAAGCATTCATCGACGACAGCAAATCAGAAGGTTCACCCCCCATCTTCGTGCTGGGCGGTTACATTGCGACCTCGGATACTTGGACTCGCTTCTCAGAAAAATGGCGAAGCGCCCTCGAAATGCGCTCACGCATTAGGTACTTCAAACTCAGGGAAGCCCTGAGAGGCGAGGGCGAGTTTAACGGGGCATCTGAGGCTCTTCGCATGGAGCGGGCGGGCATCATGCGCGGCGTGATCGAACTTTTTGACATCTCTGGCTTCTCGATCAGTTTCCGGGTCGATCATCTTGAGGAAACACACGCCAACTTCGATAAGAGATGGCTCAATCCATATTACACAGCGGTCTCTGCGCTGATGCCCGAACTAGCGCGGGCCCTTCATAATTTCGAGTTACCTAGCGAGCGGCTTGATATCATTTTTGACAATCAGGCGATGGAGAAGGTGAAGGTCCTAGAGGCATGGGAAGCTCTACGTGACCATGCATTGAAGCACTCAACGAATCTCGATCCGCCAGACATACTAACCCAGATCCTCAAGCACTCTCCCCGTTGGGAAGACGATAAAGAAGTGCTGCCTCTTCAGGCCGCAGACATGCAAGTAACTTGGAAACGGATCTCGCTCGAGGCGGAACGAGACGGCCAAAAGCCGCAACCAATGCCCGGTTCCCGTAAGGGCTTAAAACAAGTCAGCTTCTCACTTGATCGCGATTTCTTCGAGGCACGGGCGGCAAGGATTAGCGCCGCAATGAAAGTGGAGCCGCATGAACCGTAGCCAAGGAGCAATCCTTCAGAGTTGCGGCTCCAGCGCCTCGCGCGTCTTGCCTTCGACGACGGGAACGACCTCGAACTACACTGTTCTGGCCGAAGGTAGCCGCTCCCTGGAAATATCCGCCCGCCTACGGCTGCGGCGGATAGCGGTCGAACGCCGGCAGTTCGTGGGCGTTCTTCATCCATCCGATCCGGTCGGCGACCTGGATATGGACCTGCGCCGGGACCGCGTCCGGGTCGTCGTAGGTCGCGCTCTGGATGTCGATGAGCCCCGGCAACATCTTCGCATTGTCGTAGAACAGCCCGGTGCCGCAGTCGGGGCAGAAGTGCCGCCGTCCATCCTCGGACGAGGCGTAGACCCGGGGCGTGCCCTTGGTCACCTTGACCGCGTCCTGCGGGTACATCGTCCAGCCCACCATCGGCGCGCCGGCATGCCGGCGGCAATCCGTGCAATGGCAGAGCGCATGGTGGAGGGCGTCGCCCTCGGCCTGATAGCGAATCGCGCCGCAATGGCAGCCACCTGTAATCATCGTCTGCTCTCCTGCGTTGGAACTTCTGTCTATAGCAACGGCTCCAGCGCCTCGCGCGTCGTCTTGCCTTCGACGACGGGCACGACCTCGAACTCGACGACCTCCTGCCAGTCGGCGATCCATTTCTGGAAGGTCGTGATGTCGTCGGTGCGCATGAGCTGGAAGCAGCGGCCGAGATCGGCGGTGACGTAGCTCGCGACGAACTCGAGGCCGTCGGGCAGGCCGCGGCCCTTCTGCAGCTTGCGATAGACGGCCTTGCCGTCCTGGTTCTTGAACTTCTCGACCACCATGAAGAGCATGTGTTCCCCTCGCTTCCGGTCCGTTAGTCTAGGCCAGTCAATGGAAAGAGGAACGAGATGAAGATCGCCGTCGTCGGCGCCTCGGGGCGCATGGGCCAGATGCTGGTCCGCCAGATCGCACGGACCGAGGGCGTGACCCTGGCCGCCGCCAGCGAGCGGCCGGGCAGCAAGGCGCTGGGCAAGGATGCGGGCGAGCTGGCCGGGATCGAGCCGAACGGCGTGCTGATCGGCGACGACAGCGCTGCCGCGATCAGGGCCGCCCAGTGCGTGATCGATTTCACCGTGCCGGAAGCGACGGTGGCGCATGCCAAGGTGGCCAGCGAGAACGGCGTCGCCATGGTGATCGGCACGACCGGCCTCGATCCCATCCAGACCAAGCTGATCCAGGATGCGGCGACGAAGGTGCCGATCATGTGGGCGGCCAACATGGCGCTGGGCGTCAACATCCTGCTGGCGCTGGTCGAGAAGACGGCGTCGATGCTCGATCCCAGCTACGACATCGAGGTGCTGGAGATGCACCATCGCCACAAGATCGACGCGCCCTCGGGCACCGCGCTGGCGCTCGGCCGCGCCGCGGCGGCCGGCCGCAAGGTCCAGCTCGAGGATGTCTGGCGCAAGAGCCGCGACGGCCATACCGGCGCGCGGCCGAGCGGCGAGATCGGCTTCGCCACCCTGCGCGGCGGCGAGGAGGTGGGCGTGCACACGGTCTATTTCGCGGCGGCCGGCGAACGGCTGGAACTCAGCCACCGCTCCTTCAGCCGCGAGACCTACGCGGCGGGCGCCGTGACGTCGGCCAAGTGGCTGGAGGGAAAGAAGCCCGGGCTTTACGGCATGAAGGACGTGCTGGGGCTGTAGAGCCCTTCGGGTGAAGTGAATCACTTTCCTCCCCATTCAAATGGGGAGGTGGCGGCGTCATCGCCGACGGAGGGGTCAGACCCTGCGGCGTCGACAGGCATGACCCCATCGCCCCGTATGACGGGGCACTTCCCCATCTGAATGGGGAAGAGGCGAAGAACTCCGGAAGGCGTCGCCTATTCGTCCCAGGCGTGGTCGTAGCGGGGCGCGCGCATTTCGGCGATCGCTTGCTTAAGCTGGTCGGCGACCCGCAGGCGTTCGTCGGGGCCCAGGAAGCGGCCGATCACGGCGCGGTTGCCGCGCGAGGTCACGACCAGGCGCTCCTCGGTCGCCTCGACCTTCAGCCAATAGGCATCGAGCCGCAGCTCCTCGCGCTCGCCATCGGGCGCGATCCGGACCACGACCAGGTCGCGGTCGGTCAGGGTCAGCGTCTCGCTGCGCCTTGCGTCGAAATAGCTGCGCTGGAACAGCCACCACAGCAGGAAGACGTCGAGGCCCATGAAGCCGAAGACCGGCCAGGCGCCCATGAGGAACAGGGGCAGGCCGATCACCAGGTTGGCGGCCACGGCGCCCAGCATGACGAAGCGGAAGCCGTCCGCAGACAGGCTGCGATAGGGCTTCAGCGAGGTGGCGAAATGAACCGCCGGAACGGGCGCTTCGGTCATGGTATGGAACTATATGGCCCTGATGAAGACCGCCGTCATCCCCGAGTTCTTTGCACGCCTCAAGAAGGCGATGCCCGAGCCCGAAACGGAACTGGAATACGACAACGTCTACCAGCTGCTGGTGGCCGTCGTGCTCTCGGCGCAGGCCACCGATGTCGGGGTGAACCGGGCCACCGGGCCGCTGTTCAAATTCGTGAAGACGCCGGCCCAGATGGTGGCGCTGGGCGAGGCGAAGCTGATCGACCACATCAAGACGATCGGCCTGTTCCGCACCAAGGCGAAGAACGTGATCGCGCTCAGCCGGCTCCTGCTCGAGCGGCACGGCGGCGAGGTGCCGCGCACCCACGCGGAGCTGGAGGCGCTGCCGGGCGTCGGCCGCAAGACCGCCAACGTGGTGATGAACGTGGCCTATGGCGAGGCCACCATCGCCGTCGACACGCACATCTTCCGCGTCGGCAACCGCACCGGCCTGGCGCCGGGCAAGAATCCGCTGCAGGTCGAGCTGAAGCTGCTGAAGCGCGTGCCGGAGGAATACAAGCTGCACGCCCATCACTGGCTGATCCTGCACGGCCGCTACACCTGCAAGGCACGCACCCCCCTGTGTCCGGCCTGCGTCGTGAACGACCTCTGCACCTTCAAGGGGAAGACCGTCGCGGCCTAGGCTTGCGAGTGCCCTTCGACCGCTTCGGGGCCGAGGCCGCTTCCTTGGCACCCTTCACGGCCTCGGCCAGCGCCACGGCGAGGCGGCCGCCGCGGCGGTCCTGGCGTTCCAGCATCACGATGTTGCGGATGAGCTGCGGTTCGCCGAACGGCAGGCAGGTGAGCTTCTGGCCGGCGAAGATCTCGTCCGATACCGCGAGAACCGCGACACCCAGCCCCTTCTCGACCATGCGCAGGATGATGTCCTGGCTGTCGAGCACCATCTCCTCATGGACCTCGACCCGCATGCGCCGCAGCTCGCGGTCGATCACGCGCCCGGCCCAGGCTTTGCTGTCGAAGCGGATGAAGGGCAGCTCCTGCAGCAGGTCGCGGGCGCTGCGCTGGCCCTGGCCCGGCGGCGCGAACAGCCAGAAACGGTCCTGGTAGAGCGGTGTCCAGACGAGGCCGGCCGGATAGGGCCGCACCGGCTCGGTGGTCAGCGCCGCATCGAGTTCGCCGGCTGCCACCTTTTCGGCCATCTCCGCCGACAGGCCGACCGACACCGAGACGCGGGCGCGCGGATGGGCGCGATTGAGGGCGACCAGCGCATCGGGCAGCACGCCGGCCAGTGCCGTCTGCACGGCACCGACCCTGAGGCGGCCTGCGAGCGATCGCTCGTCGCCCAGCGCGGCCGCGATGTCGTCGTAGAGGGCGAGCACCTCGGCGGACCGCGCCACGACGATCCGGCCCGCTTCGGTCAGCACCGGCAGGCGCCGCGAGCGATCGAACAGCGGTGCGCCGAACTCCTCCTCCAGGGCCTTCACCTGCAGGCTGACGGCCGACTGGGTCAGCCCGACCGCCTTGCCGGCGCCGGCAAAGGACCCATGGCGGGCGATGGCCTGCAGCGTGCGGAGGGCGCGGAGCGACATGCAATCGATGATAATTTGTCATCGATCGATTGAGTATTAAGAATTTTCGCTCAGGGTCGCCGGCGGCGTACAGATCACGCCATGAGCGCCGACGTGATCCTCGCCCTCCTGCCCATCGTGTTGCTGATCGGGTTCGGCATGCTGCTGCGGCGCCTGCGCTTCCTCGCCGACGGGTTCTGGCCGCAGGCGGAACGGCTCAGCTACTACGTGCTGGTGCCGTGCCTGTTCTTCCACAGTCTCGCCACCGCCAAGCTCGACTCGCTGCCGGCGCGCGAGCTCGTCACGACCCTCATTCTCTCGATCCTCGCCGTGGCCGCGCTGCTCGTCGCCCTGCGGCCGGTGCTGAGGGTCGACGGGCCGTCCTTCACCTCGATCTTCCAGGGTGGCATCCGGTTCAACAACTATGTCGGCGTGACCCTGGCCGCCGGCCTGTTCGGCGCGCAGGGTCTCGCGCTGGCCGCCCTGTGCAGCGCCGCCATCGTGCCCACGGTCAACATTCTCTGCGTGCTGGTCTTCGCCCGCCACGGCGCCGCACGTTTGAGCGGCCGCGGCATCGCCCGGCAACTGGTGACGAACCCGCTGGTGCTCGGCTCCTTCGCGGGCATCGGCTTCCAGCTGCTCGGGCTCAGTCTTCCGGCCGGACTCGAGCCGGCGCTGCGGGCGTTGGGTGCTGCATCGCTGCCGCTCGGCCTGCTCTGCGTCGGGGCGGCCCTCGAATTCGGATCGGTACGCGGCTGGATGGCGCCGGTCGCGACGTCGTCGGCAATCAAGTTCCTGGCCATGCCGGTCATGACCGTGCTCGTCGCCTCCCTCATGGGCCTGAGCGGACCGGCCCTCGTCATCGCCCTGCTCTTCCAGGCCCTGCCGACGGCGTCCTCGGCCTACATCATGGCGCGCCAGCTCGGCGGCGACGCGCCGCTGATGGCCGGCATCACGGCGATGCAGACGCTCTTCGCGCTGGTCGCCCTGCCGTTCGTGGCGGCCGGGATCGGCGCCCTCGCCGCCTGACGTGTCAGGCCAGCGCCCTCAGACCGCGGCGCAAGGTGCGGCCGTCGGAGGCGGGCAGCAGCCGGTCGATCTCGCCGTGCACCTCGACCCAGACCGGCAGGGCCGACTGCAGGACCTTGCGACCAGCCGGCGTCAGGATCAGCCGCCGCACGCGGCGGTCGGCCTCATCCACGGCGATCTCCACCAGGCCGCGTTGCTCGAGCGGCTTCAGATTGGCGGTGAGTGTGGTGCGGTCCATCACCAGCAGCGCGGCGATCGAACCCATCGACGGCGGGTCGGGCTGATTGAGCGAGGTCAGGAGCGAGAACTGGCCGCTGGTGAGACCAATGGGTGACAAGGCTTCGTCGAAGCGGCGTGCCAGCGCGCGCGCGGCACGCTGTGCGGCGAAACACAGGCAGTGGTCGTAGACGTGCAACGTCGTCTCGAATGAGGCGTTCAGTTTCTTTGACATGATGCAATTACGTTGATATCAACCCATCGCGCTGAAATCAACCACCGATGAGGAGGATCTGATGAGCTACGTACAGGGATTCGTATTGCCGGTACCGGCCGACAAGAAGGAAGCCTATCGCAAGGCCGCCGCCGACTTCTCACCGATCGCCAAGGAATTCGGCGCCACCCGCCAGGTCGAGGCCTGGGGCGACGACGTGCCCGACGGCAAGCTCACCGACTTCAAGGGCGCGGTGAAAGCCAAGCCGGACGAGGTGGTGGTCTTCTCGTGGATCGAGTTCCCCAGCAAGGAAGTTGCCGAGACGGCTCATCAAAAGATCATGGTCGACCCGCGCATGAAGGACATGGACATGCCCTTCGACGGCCAGCGCATGATCGTCGCCGGCTTCACGCCGATCCTCGACGAGCGCAACACAGGCAAGACCGGCTATGTCGACGGGTTCCTCGCGGCGGTGCCGGCCGGCAACAAGCAGGCCTATCTCGACATGGCCCGCAAGGCGGCTGCCGTGTTCAAGGATTGCGGCGCGGTGCGCGTCGTCGAGACCTGGGGCGACAACGTGCCCGACGGCAAGGTCACCGATTACAAGGGTGCCGTGAAGGCTACGCAGGACGAGAGGATCGTCTATTCGTGGGTCGAATGGCCGTCCAAGCAGGTCCGCGACGAGGGCTGGAAGAAGATGATGGAAGACCAGCGCATGAAGGATCATCAGATGCCGTTCGACGGCAAGCGCATGATCTATGGCGGCTTCGCGCCGATCCTCGACGTCTGAGGCCGGGAAGATGACCGTTGCGAAGAACACGATCTGCCTCTGGTTCGACAAGGACGCCGAGGACGCAGCGCGCTTCTACGCCGCGACCTTTCCCGACAGCAAGGTGACCGCGGTGCATCGCGCGCCGAGCGACTATCCGTCGGGCAAGAAGGGCGACGTGCTGACCGTGCAGTTCACGGTCTGCGGCATCCCCTGCCTCGGCCTCAACGGCGGGCCGGTGTTCAAGCAGACCGAGGCCTTTTCGTTCCAGATCGCCACCGACGACCAGGCGGAGACCGACCGCTACTGGAACGCCATCGTCGGCAATGGTGGCCAGGAGAGCGCCTGCGGCTGGTGCAAGGACAGATGGGGCCTGTCGTGGCAGATCACGCCGCGCGTGCTCACCGAAGCGATGGCGGCCGGCGGCGACGAGGCCAGGCGCGCCTTCGAGGCCATGATGGACATGAAGAAGATCGACGTCGCCCGCATCGAGGCGGCCCGTCGAGGCAAGTAAGGCCTGGCGTCGAACATTGTCCTCGTCCTGAGGAGCGCTCCGCAGGAGCGCGTCTCGAAGGGCGGGCACGAGCACCACGTGTGTTGCCCATCCTTCGAGACGCCGTGCTTCGCACGGCTCCTCAGGATGAGGTGGGTTACTACGCCGCGTCCGCGGTGATCGTGTCGCTGTCGTTGTCGACGACCACGGCGGTCTCGAAATAGCGGATGTCGGGCGGGGCGCCGTAGCGCTCGGCGATATAGGCCTGCCATTGCGGGGTGTAGACCGCCTCGGCGTCGGCGCGGCTCTTCCACAGATAGACCCCGCCACCGATCCGGTTCTCGTCGTCGAACAGGTAATATTTCCGGATCAGCCCGTTCATGCCGCGATACTTCGGCGCCGAGCCCTTGAACAGTTCGGCGGCTCTCTTCGCATCGACATCGGCCGGCAGCTTGAAGTTCACGATGGCGGTGATCATGGAATCCTCCCTAGGCCTGGGCACGCTCTTCGCGCACGCTCCACAGCAGGACGAAGCCTAGCACCAGGAAGAAGAGAACGCAGGCCATGCCGATGCGGGTCGAGCCGGTGGCGGTGGTGACGATGCCGATGGCCAGCGGCGCCATCCAGGCGGTGGCGCGCCCCGACAGGGCGAACAGCCCGTAGAACTCGCCCGTCATGCCGTGCGGCGCGATGCGGCCGACCATGGTGCGGCTGGCCGCCTGCATCGGGCCCATGCAGAAGCCGAGGAGCAGCGCGAAGCCCATCAGGGTCTTTTCCTGAACCGACCCGAACAGGCCGCGCGTCGGGCTGATGGGATCGACCGGGACGACAAACAGGATGTGCGTGGCGGTGACGCCGACGATGCCCAGGGTCGCCACGATCACCCCGGCGATGGCGAGCTGCACCGTGCGCTTGCTGCCGATCCAGTCGTCGAGCCGCCCGCCCAGGAAGGCGCCGGGAATCGCAAACACGGTCAGGATGATGCCGAAGATGCCGAGCGTCACCGTGCTCCAGCCGAAGGTCGCGGCGGCATAGACCCCGCCGAAGGCGATGATCGCGGCGAGCCCGTCATTGTAGAGCATGAAGGCGATGAGATAGCGCAGCGCGTTGCCGAACCGCGGGATGCGCTTCAGGGTCGACAGCAGCGAGCGGCCGCCTTCCCGCGCGGCGACGAGCAGCGGCTGTCGCCGCGCGCCGGCGGAATCCGGCGTGAACAGGAACATCGGCAGGACGAAGATCATGATCCACACCGCCGAGGCTGGCCCGACCAGGCGCTCCAGCTCGTGGCTTTCGGGATCGAGGCCGAACAGCGGCCGGTCGTTCGATGCCGCCAGGCCGAACATCGCCGGCATCGACACGGCGAGCACGACGAACAGCGAGACGAGGCCGCCGCAGTAGCCCAGCCCCCAGCCGAAACCGCTCAGCCAGCCCATGCGCTCGGGCCGCACGATGTTGGGAAGCTGGGCATTGTTGAACACGATCGACATCTCGGCGCCGACCGTGGCCAGGATGACCGCCCAGCTGATCGGCAGGATCAGATCGGGCCGGTTGGGATAGGCGAACCACAGGCCGGCGCATCCCACCGCCAGCAGGAGCTGGAACACGAGGATGAACGGCTTGCGCCGGCCGCCGGCATCGGCCATGGCGCCGAGGAACGGGCTCATCAGCGCGATCAGGATGCCCGACGCCGACTGCGTGAAGGCCCAGGCCGACTGTCCCTTCACCGGATCGCCCACCAGCACGTTGGCGAAGTAGGGCGCAAAGATGAAGGTGGTGATGATGGTGAAGAACGGCTGGTTGGCCCAGTCGAACAGCGCCCAGCTGAACTGGCCGACCTTCGAGGCTTCACGGACGGGCGGCGTTGCGTTTTCGCTCACAGAATTTGCACCCAAGAATGTCGGCGGGTCGCAGTGACGAGACGTTGATCATCGGTCAGCAAGACCGCGTCGAGAGACTCGGCCAAGGCCAGATAGACCGCATCGTAGGCGCTGAGGTTGTGCCGCAGTTCCCACACCCTCTGCATCAGAACGCCATGAGGATGGCGCCTCATCGGGAAGTCCATCAGATCGGACATGACGGTCCGGCCGCGCTCGGAATCGAGTTGCCCGGCTATCGAGTATCGTCGGAGGACCTGCGTGACCTCGACATCGATCAGCTCCGGGGCATGGAACGTCTGCCGGCCGCCGAACAGGCGCGCCTCGATCGCAGGCGCTGCGGAAGTACGCATGAGAAGCGCAACCATGACCGATGCATCGACGACGATCACCGGTTATCGCGCTCTTCCCGGACGGCACGGACGGGGTCGACCGACACTTGAACCGGCGAACGTCGTTCCAGCCTTGCGCGCATCTCCTCGATCGTCGGCCGTTCGGCCACTTCACGAATCTGTTGCAGCAGATAGTCGGACAGGGACATGCCGGCTAATGCCGCTCGCGACTTAAGCCGGCGATGCAGCGTGTCGGGCACGTTGCGGATTTGGATCATAGTCGACATGCGAAAGTGATAATCACATGTGCAGCACATGTCAACGGGCCGGCACCCGCCGCTGGAGCTGCCAGATCGCGTCCCGGTTCGTCGGCGAGAAGACCTTCTCCATCGCCGCCTGCCACGGCAGCCAGAGTTGGGCGACATGCTCGGCCGGATCGAGGGTCGCCACGGTCTGCTCGGCGACCTGGAAGCCGAACACATGCTCGACATTGTGGGTGACGTCCGGCGCGTAGCGCGCTCGCCACTGCGCCCAGATCTCGTAGCGGTTGGTCTGCCGCCAATTGGTAAGCGTGCCGACCGCGAGGCCCGTCTCCTCCCTGAGCTCGCGGCGGGCGGTCGCCTCGAGGTCCGGGTCGTCGGGTTCGCGCGAGCCCGTTACGGATTGCCAGAGGCCGCTCCCCGTGCGTTCCAGCAGGAGCACGTCCAAACGCGGCGTGTGGACCACGACCAGCACCGATTCTGGGAGCTTGAAGGCCATCGCGAGCAGCATATAAGGTCCGGCGGCAAAATTCCGAGGGAACAATGAGCAAGCAGCTACAGGCCACCATCGACGCCGCATGGGAAGCGCGTGACGGCGTCAACAGCGCCACCAAGGGCGAGGTCCGTGACGCGGTCGAGACGGCGATCGCCGGCCTCGACGACGGCACCTATCGCACCGCCGAGAAGTTCGGCGACGAATGGGTCGTGAACCAGTGGCTGAAGAAGGCCGTGCTGCTCTCGTTCCGTCTCTACGATTCGGTGCCGATGGACGGCGGCGCTTCGTTCCCCGGCCTGGGCGCCGCGCCCTGGTTCGACAAGGTGCCGCTCAAGACCACGGGCTGGGACGCCGCCCGCTTCGCCAAGGCGAACTATCGCGCCGTCCCCGGCTCGATCGTGCGCCGCGGCTCCTACATCGCGCCGTCGGTCGTGCTGATGCCGTCCTTCGTGAATCTCGGCGCCTATGTCGACACCGGCACCATGGTCGACACCTGGGCGACGGTCGGCTCGTGCGCCCAGATTGGCAAGAACTGCCACCTCTCGGGCGGCGTCGGCATCGGCGGCGTGCTCGAGCCGCTGCAGGCCAATCCGGTGATCATCGAGGACAACTGCTTCATCGGCGCCCGCTCGGAGGTCGTCGAGGGCGTGATCGTCGGCACCGGCGCGGTGCTCTCGATGGGCGTGTTCATCAGCGCCACCACCAAGGTGGTCGACCGTTCGACCGGCCAGATCCACATCGGCAAGGTGCCGCCGTATTCGGTGGTGGTGCCCGGCAACATCGGCGGCGGCCCGGACCGTCCCTCGACCTACTGCGCCGTGATCGTGAAGACCGTCGACGAGCGCACACGCTCCAAGACTTCGATCAACGAGCTGCTGCGCGATTAGGATTCTCCTCCCCATTCAGATGGGGAGGTGTCGCGTCTTACTCGACGGAGGGGTCATGACCCCATCGCCCTCGTAAGACGAGGGCACTTCCCCTTTGCGGAGTCCGCAAAGGGGAAGGGATGATCCGGCTATCAGCCGGTGTGACGCTTCCACTCCGGCTGGGCCCTGAGATGCGCGCCCTCCTTGGCGAGGATCTTCGAGGTGCGTTCGGGCGCGAAGCCCAGTTCGACGAAGGCCGGGCCGACATTGGCCACCTCGCGATAGTCGAGGATCAGGCCGTCGCGCAGCTGCATCATCGAGCAGCCCTCGAAGCCGACGCGCTTGCCCTCGGCGCCGGGGAGCTTCGAGACATAGCTGAACGTGTAGTAGGCGTAGAGCATCCTGCCGTCGCTGACCGGCCGGTGCATGTCCCAGCGGAACTCGTGCGCGGTGCGATGGAACCAGTCGTCGATCATCTCGGCGATCCGCTCCCGGCCCTTGAAGTCGCCGTAGAACACGTCGTGATAGACGGCGTCCTCGGTGAACAGGCTCGCGAAGCCCTTGCCGTCGCGGCGCTCCACCGCCGAGCAGAAAGCCTTCAGCAGCTCTGACGTATCCATCGTTATTCCTCCCGAACGGCCCTAATCATGACTAGACTGGCGGCCGCGGCAAAGGAGAACGGACATGAGCTCATGGATCTTCCTCGGCATCGTCGTCGCCATCGGCCTGTGGCTGATCGCCGTCTATAACGGGCTCGTCGGCGGCCGCAACCAGGCACAGACGGCGTGGAGCCAGATCGACGTGCAGCTGAAGCGCCGGCACGATCTCATTCCCAACCTGGTGCAGGTGGTGAAGGACGCGATGGGCTACGAGCAGGAGACGCTCACCAAGGTGATCCAGGCACGCAACAACGCGGTGGCGGCCAGCGGCAACGCGGCGCAAGCCGGACCGGCCGAGGCGGCGCTCAGCCTGGCGACGCACGGCCTGTTCGCCCTGATGGAGAACTACCCGCAGCTCAAGGCCAACGACAATGTCATGCAGCTCCAGGAGGAGCTCACGACCACCGAGAACAAGATCGCCTTCGCGCGCCAGTTCTACAACGATTCGGTGAACACCTATAACACCCGGCGCCAGAGCTTCCCGGCCGTGCTGGCCGCGGCGTCGCTGGGCTTCGGGCCGATGGACCTGTTCAACATGCCGGAGGCCGAGCGCGAAGTGCCGAAGGTCGCGCTGCGCTGAGGGGCCGCGGCGCATGAGCGCCACCACCGATTTCGTCGCCGCGCAGAACCAGAACCGCCGCAACACGATGGTGCTGCTGGCGGTGCTTACGGCGCTGGCCGCCCTGGTCGGCTATCTGGTCGGCGCGCTGCTCGAAGGCGAATCCTCCGGCTCCCTGCCCGCGGTCAGCCAACTCGGCATCGCCGGCGCCGGCCTGATGGCGGCCGCGAGCGTCGGCTGGAGCGCGATCTCGCTGGCGGTGGGCGACCGGATGGTGCTGTCCATGGCCGGCGCGAAGGCGATCGAGAAGCAGGACGCGCCGCAGCTCTACAACGTGGTCGAGGAGATCTCGATCGCCGCGGGCGTGCCGATGCCCCGGGTCATGGTGCTGGAGACCGACGCGTTGAACGCCTTTGCCACCGGCAACCGGATCGGCAACGGCACGATCGCCGTCACGCGCGGGCTGCTGAACACGCTCAGCCGCGACGAGCTGCAGGGCGTGGTGGCGCACGAGATGGCGCATCTCCGCAACCTCGACACGCGTTACATGGTCGTGGTCGGCGTCACGGTCGGCCTGATCGCGCTGGTCTGCGACATGGCGCTGCGCACGATGAACTGGGGCCGGATGCGCAGCGACGACCGCAAGGGCAGCTCGGGCGGCGGTATCCTGATCATCGTCCTGCTGGTGGTCGCGATCCTGGCGCCGCTGGCGGCCAAGGCGGTGCAGATGGCGGTGTCGCGCCAGCGCGAGTATCTCGCCGATGCGACATCCGTGCAGTTCACGCGTAACCCCAATGGCCTCATCTCTGCGCTGGGCAAGCTCGCGGAGAAGGCGGCCCCCTTTCCCGGAGTGAGCCGTGCCACGCAGCATCTCTTCATCGTCAACCCGATCAACCAGTTCACCTCGAAGACGCCGGCGCTTCTCGCCACGCATCCCGATATCGCGGATCGCATCGCTCGCCTGCGCAATCTGGGCGCTTAGCGCCGGCCTTGCGGCGGCCTTCGACCTGCAGGGCCATCGCGGCGCGCGCGGGCTGGCGCCCGAGAACACGCTGGCCGGCTTCAAGGTGGCGCAGGATCTCGGCGTCACGACCCTCGAAACCGACCTCGCGGTGACGCGCGACGGCGTCGTCGTCATCAGCCACGACCCGGAGCTCAACCCCGCCCTGACGCGCGGGCCGGACGGGCAGTGGCTCGCGGCGGCGGGCCCTGCCATCCGCACGCTGACCCTGGACGAACTGAAGCGCTACGACATCGGTCGCGTGAACCCGGCCAGCAAATATGCCCAGCAATTTCCGGAGCAGAAGCCGGTCGACGGCCAGCGCTTCCCGACCCTGGCCGAGTTCTTCGCCCAGGCCGCCCCCGGCGTGCGCTTCAACATCGAGATCAAGACAGACCCGGGAAAACCCGACCTCACTTTGGACCCGGGCACGTTAGCTCGGCTGGCGGTCGAGGGCATTCGCAAAGGGAAGGCGGAGGCCCGCAGCACCTTGCAGTCGTTCGACTGGCGCGGCCTGATCGAGGTCCGGAAGCTGGCGCCCGAGATCGCCACCGGCTGCCTCAGCATCGAGAGCAACAACTTCGACACCGTCCAGCGCAGCAGCGGCCGTCCCTCGCCCTGGCTGGGCGGTCTCGACCTGGCGGCGCAGAGCGGCTCGCTGCCCCGGCTCGCCAAGGCGGCGGGCTGCGCGACGTGGTCGCCGTTCTGGCGGAACGTCACCGCCGAGAACGTGAAGGAAGCCCAGGCGCTCGGCCTCAAGGTCGTGCCCTGGACCGTGAATGCGCCGGCCGAGATGGGCCGCCTGATCGACCTGGGCGTCGAGGGGCTGATCACCGACTATCCGGACCGGGGAGCGCAGATTCTCGCTTCAAAGGGCCTGAAAGCCCGCTAGGCGGTTGACTCGGGCCGCCCCTGTGTTCTGTATACAGAACATGCGTCCCATTTTGCCCGAGCCCGATCTTTCCGAGCGTATCCACGATTCCGTCCTCGAGGCGATCTGCTCGGGCGAGCTGAAGGCCGGCGCCCGCATCACCCAGGAGGAGATCGCCCAGCAGTTCGGCGTGTCGCGCCAGCCGGTGCTGCAGGCCATGATGTTGCTGCGTCGCGAGGGCTTCCTGATCGACGCCGGCCGCAAGGGTGTGTGCGTCGCCCCGCTCGACGTGCAGCAGGCCCGCAACCTCTACGTGGTCCGCGCCGCCCTCGACGGCGCCGCCGCCCGCCTCGCCGCTGCGAACTATACGCCCCATCTCGTGCAGCGCGGCCGCGCCCTGCTCGACGTCGGCCGGCGCGCCGTGGCGAGCGGCTACGTGCCGTCGGTGATCGAGGCCGATATCGACTTCCACCTGTTCGTCTACGAAGCCTCGGGCAACCCCGTGATCGGCGAGACCGCCCAGCCGCACTGGCAGCATCTGCGTCGGGTGATGGCCGCCGCCTTGAGCGAGGAGGATCTGCGGGTCAGCGTTTGGGACGAGCACGAGGCCATCCTGCGCGCGCTCGAAGCCGGGCAGGCCGCCGAGGCCGAAGCGCTGTGCCGCGGCCATGCCGAGCAGATGGCCGGCATTCTGACGGGACGATTGAAGGCCGTGATTTCCCGCGCCGCCTGAAGACGGCGTTTACCAAGAAGTAAAGAAAGCCAAGGAGGAACCGCCATGAAGCTCACCTCTGAGCAGCTCCGGCAATTCGACGAAGAGGGCTATCTCTTCTTCCCCGACTATTTCTCGCCGGAAGAGACGCAAATCCTGAAATCCTCGGTGCCCGAGGTCTTCGCGCAGCGCCGTCCCGAGAACGTGCGCGAGAAGACGGGCGACGTGGTGCGCACCGCCTTCGCGGTCCACACCTATCATCCGGTGTTCGAGGCACTGATCCACCATCCGCGCTTCGTGGAGCCGGCCGAGCAGCTCCTGAAGGACAAGACCTACATCCACCAGTTCAAGATCAACGGGAAGGCCGCGTTCGACGGCGACGTCTGGCAATGGCACCAGGACTACGGCACCTGGAAGGCCGACGACGACATGCCCGAGGCGCGCGCCATGAACCTCGCGGTGTTCATCGACGAGGTGAACGAGTTCAATGGCCCGCTCTGGTTCATCCCGAAGAGCCACAAGAAGGGTGCGATCGAGGCCAAGCACGACCTCACCACGACCTCCTATCCGCTGTGGACGATCGACAACGACACGATCGCCAAGCTGGTCGACCAGGGCGGCATCGTCTCGCCCAAGGGCGGCCCCGGTTCGGCGATCTTCTTCCACGGCACGCTGGTCCATGGCAGCCCGCCCAACCTGTCGCCGTGGGATCGCCAGATCATCTACGTGACCTACAACGCGGTCAGCAACGCGATCCGCCGGTTCAAGCGGCCGGAATACATCGCGCACCGCGACTTCACGCCGGTCGACGCCTGGGAGGACGATGCGGTGATCCGCGCCGTCAACCGCAAGGCCGCGGCGGAATAATCAAGACACTCCGGAGGAAAACATGAGTCTCCATCGCATGCTTCTGGCGCGCGCCGCCGAAGCCAATCCGTTGCGCATCGGTGTGATCGGCGCCGGCAAGTTCGGCTCGATGTACTTGTCGCAGATCCCGACGACGCCGGGCATTCATCTTGTCGGCATCGCCGACCTGTCGCCCGACCGTGCGCGCGAGAACCTGGCGCGGCTCGGCTGGAAGCCCGACGTGACGTCGGCGACCTCGTTCGCCGATGCGCGCAAGCATGGCAGCACCCATCTCACCGACGACTGGCGCGCCCTGGTCAGCCATCCCGAGATCGACATCATCGTCGAATCGACCGGCGACCCGATCGCCGCTGTCGAGCATGCGCTCGAAGCCTTCCGTCACGGCAAGAGCGTGGTGATGGTGACGGTCGAGGCCGACGCCTTCTGCGGCCCGCTGCTGGCCAAGCGCGCCGCCGCCGCAGGCGTGATCTACTCCCTGGCCTATGGCGACCAGCCGGCGCTGATCTGCGAGCTGGTCGACTGGGCGCGCACGTCGGGCTTCGAGGTGACGGCGGCCGGCCGCGGCCACAAGTGGCTGCCGCACTTTGCGCAGTCGACGCCTGAAACGGTGTGGAAGTACTGGGGCCTCAACGAGGAGCAGGCGAAGCGCGGCGGCCTGAACCCCAAGATGTTCAATTCGTTCCTCGACGGCTCCAAGCCCGCCATCGAGAGCACCGCGGTGGCCAACGCCACCGGCCTCACGCCGGCGCCGGACGGGCTCGCCTTTCCGCCGTGCTCTGTCGAGGACCTGCCCTTCGTGATGCGGCCGATCTCCGAGGGCGGCCAGCTCCACCACAAGGGCCAGGTCGAGGTGGCCTCGTCGCTGGAGAAGGACGGGCGCGCCATCCCCTACGAGATCCGCAAGGGCGTTTGGGTCGTGTTCGAGGCGGGCACCGAGTACCAGAAGAACTGCTTCGAGGAGTACATGCTGCAGACCGACCCGAGCGGCCGGTACTCCGTCATGTACAAGCGCTGGCACCTGATCGGCCTCGAGGTCGGGATGTCGGTCGCCTCGATCGGGCTGCGCAAGGAGCCGACCGGTACGGCGATCGGCTTCCATGCCGACGTGATCGCCACCGCCAAGCGCGACCTCAAGCCCGGCGAGATGCTGGACGGCGAGGGCGGCTACACGGTCTACGGCAAGCTGTTCCCGTCTGAGAAGTCGACCGGCCTCGGCAGCCTGCCGCTCGGCCTCGCGCACAACGTCAAGCTGGTGAAGCCGATCAAGGCCGGCCAGTCGCTGACCTATGCCGACGTGATGATGGACGAGTCGCTGACCGCGGTGAAGCTGCGCCGCGAGATGGAACGCGACTTCGCACCGGCGGCGTCGAAGATCGCGGCCCAGTAGGAAGCATCGCTCGCGTGCCCATGAGCCCTGTGACGGGCTCATGCGGCGGCCGGATTAGAGTCTTGCCGACGTGGATTGAAGCGTCAGACTTCGGAATCGGTTTCTTCCCCATTCAGATGGGGAAGTGCCCCGTCATACGGGGCGATGGGGTCATGCTCGTCGGCACACACCCTGACCCCTCCGTCGCCGTATGACGGCGCCACCTCCCCATCTGAATGAGGAGGAAGCCGATTCTGCTTCGCGCGGAAAGACTCTAGCCGCCGAACATCTCCTTCACCTTGCTGAAGAAGCCTTCGGATTCGGGGCTGGTCTTGCCGGCCTTCTCGAATTCCTTGAGCAGTTCCTTCTGCTTCGAGGTGAGGTTGGTCGGCGTCTCGACGTTGATCTCGATGTACATGTCGCCGCGCTGGCTGGAGCGCACGATCGGCATGCCCTTGCCGCGCATGCGGAACTGGTGGCCGCCCTGCGCGCCGGCGGGGATGTTGATGCGCGCCATCTTGCCGTCGAGCGTCGGCACCTCGATGTTGCCGCCCAGGGTCGCCTGCACCATCGAGATCGGCACGCGGCAATGCACGTCGGCACCCTCGCGCTCGAACAGCTGGTGGCGGCGCACCGAAAGGAAGACGTAGAGGTCGCCGGCGGGACCGCCCCGCGCGCCGGCCTCGCCCTCGCCGGTGAGGCGAATGCGCGTGCCGTCCTCGACGCCGGCCGGGATGTTGACCTTGAGCGTCTTCTCGCGACGCACGCGGCCTTGGCCGCCGCAGTTCTTGCACGGCTTGTCGATCACCTGGCCCGCGCCGTGGCAGGTGTGGCAGGCGCGCTCGACGGTGAAGAAACCCTGCTGCGCGCGGATGCGCCCGCGACCCTGGCAGGTCGGGCATTGCTGCGGCTTGGAGCCGGCTTCGGCGCCGCTGCCGTGGCAGACTTCGCAGGAAACGGAACTCGGCACGCGCACCGTGGCCTCGGTGCCGGCGTAGGCCTGCTCCAGCGTGATCTCGAGATTGAAGCGCAGGTCCTGGCCGCGCATGTCGGCCCGTCCGCCGCGCCCGCGCTGGCCGCCGGCGCCGAACATTTCCTCGAAGATGTCGCCGAACACCGAGCCGAAATCGAAGCCCTGCCCACCCTGGAACGGTCCGCCGGGCCCCGCGCCGCCCTCGAAGGCCGCCGGTCCGTAGCGGTCGTAGGCCGCACGCTTCTCCGGGTCCTTCAGGATGTCGTAGGCGTGGTTGATTTCCTTGAACTTCCGTTCCGCTTCCGCGTTACCGTCGTTGCGGTCCGGATGGTACTGCATCGCGAGCTTGCGGTACGACTTCTTGATGTCGTCGGCACTGGCCGTGCGGCTGACACCCAGCAGCTCGTAAAAGTCTTGCGACATGATGATCTACGCAGCCCCTACTCGCCCCTTACAGGTCGGCCTCCCGCTCGCGCGGGAGGCCGCCTTGCCTTTCAGGATGTCCCGGTTCAGGACCCTGTCTTCTTGTTCTTGTCGGTGACGTCCTCGAACTCGGCGTCGACGACCTTCTCGCCCTTGGCATCGGTCGCGCCGCCGGAGGCACCGCCCGCGGCGCCCGCACCGGCCTGCGCCTCGGCCTGCTGGGCCTTGTACATGGCCTCGCCGAGCTTCATCGCCGCCTGGGTCAGGTCGTTGGTCTTGCCCTTGATCGCCTCGACGTCCTCACCCGCCAGAGCGGTCTTGAGGCCCTCGAGCGCACCCTCGATCTCGGCCTTCTCGGTGGGGCTCACCTTGTCGCCGTATTCCTTCAGGTGCTTATCGGTCGAGTGGACCAGCGCCTCGCCCTGGTTACGGGCGTCGATCAGCTCGCGCTTCTTCTTGTCCTCCTCGGCGTGCAGCTCGGCGTCCTTCACCATCTTCTGGATGTCGGCCTCGCTGAGGCCGCCCGAAGCCTGGATGCGGATCTGCTGCTCCTTGCCGGTGGCCTTGTCCTTGGCCGAGACCTGCACGATGCCG
>NZ_SCUT01000055.1 GCF_004297265.1 Reyranella sp. | reverse complement strand
CGGCTTTCCCATCATTCCCCCGACATTGGCCGGGAGAATCGAATCACGCTTCCTCCAGCTTGGGAATCCCTACAGACTCTCTTTTTCGGGAAACCGCTCTAGCCCGGGTCCGCGGGCATTTGCCAGGACCGCATGGAGCGGATAGCGCGACGATCGCATCGGAGAACGGTGCTTCGGAACGTGAGCTGACATCGATCTTCGGCTGGCTGCGAATACAAGTGTCCGCCGGCGAAGAATAATCGCGATGGACCAGGCACTTACGAGCAGCGCTTCAACAAAATGGTACCCCCGGTCGGGCTCGAACCAACACTCCGTGAGGAACCTGATTTTGAGTCAGGCGCGTCTACCAATTCCGCCACGGGGGCACACTGTTGTGCGCGGGGAATAAAGCCGAAGGGTGGAACCGGGTCAACGGTCGCGAGGGCCCTTTCGGTCCACCCAGCCGATCACTCTGGCGGGGATGATCGGTCCGGGCGGATTTGCCCAAGCAATGCGCCGGCCTTCCTGAGATCCGCCGTCTCGAAGCCTTCGGTAAAACGTCCATGGACTGACGACAGCAGCGCCGCAGCGTCCTCCGCCTTTCCCTGCCGCTGCCAGAGCTGCGCGAGGCTGGTTGCCGTCCGCAGCTCCCAGGAGAGGGCACCCTGGCGCCACGCCCAGTCGAGGCTTTGCCGATAATTGCCCTCGGCCGCCTCGATCGCCGATACGGTGCCCTCCGCTTCGAGAAAGTGGCCGCGGACGCGCAACAGCTCCGCCATGCACCAGCGCTCGTCGCTCAGCTCGCACCAGTCGAGCGCCTGCTCGATCATCGCGCGCGCTGCGACGGCCTGTCCGGCGACCTGCAGGCCCTGGGCAAGGGCGGCCAGGTGATAAGGATGCCGCAGCCGGAACCTCACCTCCGTCAGCTTGTCGATGCCGCGCCGCAGCAGCGACAGACCGGCCCGGTCGCCCTTGGCGATCAGCAGCATGCCGGCCAGGCAGTCGCCTTCCGCCCGCCCGACTGCCCGCGCGTGCGCGGACAGATGGTCCTGCAGGCGGGCGACGAGACGCTCGGCGGTTGCCAGGTCGCCGACATAGAGCGCGAGCGGGCAGGCGGCGTGGATCAGCACGTTGCTCACAGTGAACGCGTGGTCCGTTGCCTCCGCATCCTCCATCGCGCTCTCTGCCATGCGAAGCGCCTGGTCCGGGAACCCCTGGAGCCAGAGGACATGCGTCAGGTTGTACTTTGCCGCCACCCTCTGGTCGTACTGGAAGCGGGCGATGTGCGAGCGTTGCAGGGACAGGTGCTGCGCCAGCGTGTGCTCGAGTTCGCGGCGCGCCCCTCCCTGGTCGCCCAGATAGTGCAGCGTGGTGCCGATCAGCCTGTCGCAGCCCAGCAGGTCCGCGACGTCGCCGCTCTCGCTCGCGACCGCGCGATACCGATGCAGCAGGTCGAGGGCCACGCGATAGTCACCGACATAGAAGCGGGCGATCGCGAGCCCCCAGAGCGGCCTCAGCCGATATTCGCGGTCTCCCAGGCGCTCCGCGATCTGCAGCGCTCTCGTCCAGACGGCATCCACTTCCGGCAGCGGGCCCCGCTCATGCAGCAAGGCGGCCGCCAGCCCTGCATAGAGCTTCATCTCGTCGTGATCGGTGCGCCAGGGGCCGACGCGGGCCAGGGCGCGGTCGACGCCCGCCCTGCACTCGTCGATCAGCGACAATTGCACCCACAGGGGAATAGCCGCGACGGTGAGCACCACGCCGATCGAGGCATCGCCGTCCGAGGAGAAGGCCCAGGCGAGCGCACTGCGCACGTCGTCGATCGAGTGTCCGTAATCGGCCAGCCATTCGGCTGTCGGGCGCGTCTCGACCTCGCTGGCGGCACGCGAAAGGATATCGCGATGATACTCCGCATGGCGTCGCAGCAGCGTGCCGAGCTCGTCGCTCTCGGTGAGCTTCTGCAGGGCGTAGGATCGCGTCGTGTCGAGCAGGCGATAGCGCACGGCCACGCCACCCGCGTCGGCCGCCAGGAGCGACTTGGCGACCAGGTTCTCGATGCCGTCGATCACCTCGCGGCCGGTCACGCGATCGCCCGCGGCGACGACACTGGCAGCTTCGAGGTTGAAGGGACCGGCAAATATCGAAAGGCGGTTCAGAACCGATCGTTCGTCCGCCGACAGCAGCTCGTAGCTCCAGTCGAGCGCCGCCGCCAGCGAGCGATGGCGCGCCACTGCGGTGCGCCGGTCATGTCCCAGGAGCCGGAAGCGGTCCTGGAGGAGGTTGGACAGTTCCTTCGGCCCGAACGCGTCGATGCGCGTGGCGGCCAACTCGATGGCGAGCGCAATACCATCCAGCTTGCGACAGATCGCGGCGACCGCGGGCGCATCGGAATCGGTGAGCTCGAAGTCCTCGACACTCGCGATGGCGCGCTCGACGAAGAGCTGCACGGCTGGAAACTCGAGCGCTTCCGCCGCCGTCAGGCCGGCCGATGCCGGCGCGTTCCCGAGCGGCATGAGCCGATGGACGCGCTCGCCGCGGGCACGCAGCGGCTCGCGGCTGGTCGCCAGGATATGCATGCCAGCGGAGCCGGCGATCAACTGTTCGGCGAGAGCCGCCACCGGCTCGATCAGGTGCTCGCAATTGTCGAGCAGAACCAGCATCCGCCGGTCGCGCAGATAGTCGGCCACCGCCTCCGCGGGTTCCTTCGTGGACATGGTGAGGCCAAGGCCCGAGGCAAGCGCCCGCGCCACCAGCGAGGCCTCTCGCACCGGCGCCAGATCGACGAACCAGACGCCGTGTTCGTAGGACGACAGGAGCGCTTCGCCGACGGCCAGGGCGACCGTCGTCTTGCCGATACCGCCGGCTCCGACGATCGTGACAAGGCGATGCCTCGACAATTGCTTCAGCAGCGCATCGATCGTGGCCGCGCGCCCGATCGGCCGGGTCGGCGAAGCCGGCAGATTGTGCGGACCCGTAACGGCGGCCTGGGTGGGCAGGCTGTGCGGCGCGGAAATCTGGACGAGGGCCACGAACCGATAACCCTGGCCCGTGACGGTCGCCACAAACCGGCGGTTGGGCTGGCCCTCACCCAGGGCCCGCCGCAGCGCCGACAGATTGACCTTGAGGTTGCTTTCCTCGACGACGGTGCTCGGCCATACGCGCGCCATCAGCTCGGCCTTGCCGACGAGTTCGCCCGGACGCTCGATCAGCGCTTCCAGGATGGCCAGCGCGCGGCTACCTAGACGAACGGGTGTCGTCCCCTCCAGCAGGAGGTGCCGTGCCGGAAAGAATCGGAAAGGCCCGAACGCATACTCGCGCTCGGTCGAGTCGATCGGCTGAACGGGCGGGTCCTCTTGGCAACGACTTTCCGCAACTTAACGCGAAAAGCCGCGCCGGCACCAGCCGACCCGTCACCGGCCACCCACCAGCTTCACCCTCGCCTCGCGCGCCTGGTCGAAGACCTGCTTCACCGGGCCGAGCGCCTGCACGAACTCGAGCTGCTCGCCCTCGCAGCCCTTGCAGTAGATCAGCCGCCAGCCGTTCGACTTGCCCTCGGTAATGCCGTTGCTGTTGGCGTCGATCGGTGCCGCCAGCCTTTCCTTTTCCGTCGTGACTGTGACGACGCGGTTGGCCCGGACCTGCGTCATGCCGCGCCGCGCAGACTCAGCCTCGAGGTCGGCGATGAACCTGTTAAAGTCCACGTCGTCGCGGATGTGGAAGCAGATATGCATCATGCGCGGAAAGGCCGGGCTCATATGGTCGAGCGGCTCGGCAAAGCTGCCGGCATTGGCCGCCTGCCCCGCGTCGCGGTACTGCAGCAGCTCGATCACGACATTGTCGAACTGGATGAAGCGCACGTCGAGGCGTTGAGCGCCGCCCTTCAGGTCGGGAACGCCCATCGCGCGCGGATTGACCCGGCGCTCGCGCGCCTCGATCTCCTGGTCCGTCAGCAAGGTGTTGTGGATGCGCTCGCCCTGGAAGTCGCCGTCGCGCATCACCTCGGTGCCGCCCAGCACCTCGGTGTAGAACTCGTAGGCACGGTCCATGTTCTGCACCGTCAGCCCGAAATGCTGCACGCCGCGCAGCCTTGCACCCAAGGGCGCGCTATTGACGTTGCCCTGCGCCGAGGCTGGCGCAGCGCCCGCCGACGCCACCAGCCCGCCGATCATCGCGGCGCCGGTCGCGACGAGGACTCTCCGCTGGATGCCGGTCTCGTCCGTGTCCTGATGATCGCCCATTCCCGCCTCCTGTTACGGCCTCGCCTTCCACAATCGGATCGTGGCGATCGACGCCTGGGTGTATCCGGCGGGATCCGTGGCGCCGCCGAAAGCCGCCTTGGATGTCATCGTGTTGGTCGTGAGGAGCCCGCCTAGATAAGGCGCCGGCAGCCCGCTCAGGACGAGCTGGCAGCGGACGGGAAAGAGGCCGGGCTCGGGAAAATCGATCATGAGCGCCAGGCATTCGCCGACTCCCCGGAAGAAGAGCGTGCCCAGCCGGATCTCCGCATGGAAATTCTGCCGCGCGCGATCGCTGGTCGGGCCGAAACAGCCGCGCAGCTCGGCAACCTTCATGCTCTTCGCGTCGACGATCCTGCCGGTCGCCGGCTGCACGTTCACGCTCCAGAACGAGAAGTGACGCTCGGCATCCGCCGGGTAGGGCTCGAAGCCCGTCGTCGAAGAGGCGCAGGATCCAGCCATCGCCGACTGATGCTCGCGAATGCTGCGCAGGACGTAGATCTCCTCCAGCGAGGCGTCTTCCGCCGCGGCGGAAGCGGCGGCACCCGACAGCACCATTGCCGCAGCGACCAGCCAGCGCCTCATCGCGGCAACCATCCGATCGCGGGCGCATGCAGGCTATGGATATAGAGGCGGTCCGCCGTCTCGGTCGCACCGGTCGTTTCGGGATAGGCGCCGCTCGGATCCTGCAGGTCCTCGACGACCTTGCCGCTCTCGTCGAAGGCGAAGACATGCCCGTAGGGCTTGCCCAGCGGCAGCAGGAAGCGCGGCAGCCTGAGCAGGATCTTGCGTACGAACGGCTTGTCGGACAGGCCGTCCGCCGCCGGATTGCGCGGCCTGAAGAGCCCGACCCAGATGCGGCCGTCGCGGCCCCGCATCAGATTGTCGGGATAGCCTGGCAGATTGTCGATCAGCACGCGGGCCTGCGGCGAACCTGCCTGAACATCGAGGTCGCGCGCATTGCTGTCGACCTTCCAGATCCGGTACCGGCCCGTCTCCGTGACGAACAGCGCGCGGCCGTCGGCGGACAGGGCGATCCCGTTGGCGAAGGAGAAGCCGCGCGCCACGACGCGCGTGGTCTTCGCCGCCGGATCGTAGGCCAGCACGCGGCCGCTGGCCGACTGTTCCATGATGTCGAGCACGCTTGCCGGGTAGGTGCCGCCCCAAGCCGCCGGCGCAAAGCGCGCGGAAGCATCGGTGAAATAGATCGTGCCGTCGGGCGCCACGATGATCGAGTTGGCGTAGCGGACCGGATCGCCCTCGCTCACGCGATCGACCAGCAGGGTCGCGCGCCCGCCAGCGACCGCCAGCAGCCCCCGCATCGGGTCGGCCGCAATCATCCGCCCGTCGCCGTCGAAGTCGAAGCCGAGGACCCGCCCGCCCGTGTTGACGAAGACCTCCTGCTTCGAGCCATCGGGTTCCATGCGCAGGACGTCGCCGTTCTCCATGGCGGCATAGAGCTTGCCGTCCGGCCCAAGCGCGATGTGCTCCGGGCCGATCTCCTTGCCGATGGCGATGGTTCGGAGGTCCGCAAGACGTGTGTTGGGGGCGTAGGGACCCGTGAAGCCCGGCGGCGTGGGTGCCTGCCACGACACGGGCTCGGCCGGCACCGGCCAGAAGCAGAGGTAGGCAATTGTCCCCACCAGCAGCACGGCCACGGCGCCGGCGAACCATCGAAGCATTGAAGCGATCATGTCGGACGTCCCGGAAGGGCGGCCAGACTATTGCGCGAGATAGCCGCCGTCGATCACCAGCTCGGCGCCCGTGACGTAGCTCGCCTCGTCCGAAGCGAGGAACAGGCAGCCGTAGGCGATCTCGATCGGCTGGCCGCCGCGTTTCATCGGCGTCGACGCGATGACGGTTTCGTTGAGATCGGCCGCCTGCGCGTCGGTGAGCGGCGTATGGATGAAGCCCGGATGCACCGAGTTGACGCGAATTCCGTCGCCGACATAGGTCATGGCCGCGTTCTTCGACATATTGCGCACCGCGCCCTTGGCAGCGTGGTACGAATGCGCGCCGGCGACGGCCGCGCTGCCCCAGATCGACGAGATGTTCACGATCGATCCCGACTTCTGCTTGCGCATGATCCGGACCACCTCGCGCATGCCGAGGAAGACGCCGGTCTGGTCGACGGCGATCATTCTCTCCCAGGCCTTCATCCCGAGCTCGTGCAGCGGCTCGTAGGCGATGATGCCCGCATTGTTGATCAGCACGTCGAGCCGGCCGCTCTTGCGCACGACCGTGTCGACCGTTTCCGCCCAGCCGGATTCGCTGGTGACGTCGAGCGTCATGACCTCGACTCCATCCGCATGCGGTTTCTTTGGAGCCGCGAGATCGCTGGCAAAGACGGTCGCGCCTTCCTTGGCGAAGAGCGTCGACACGGCATGCCCGATACCGCCCGCGGCGCCGGTGACAAGGACCACTTTCCCTCGAAGCCTCATACCCTGCCTCCTTGCGTGAGCAGGGACAGGAATGCCGCAGACGCCGCCTATCCGCGAGTTAAGCGCGGTAAAAAGGCGTGAAGCGGTCGTTTACGCGCCGAGTCTCCCGGCGTGCCACTTGAGATGATCCTGGATGAAGGTCTGGATGAACCAGTACGAATGATCGTACGCTTCGTGCCGCCGCAGCACCAATTCCTGCGTTGCGCTCGCAGCCGCGGCTTCGAGCGCCTCGGGCCGGAGCTGGTTCGACAGGAACTGGTCCTTCAGTCCCTGGTCGACGAGGATCGGACCCGGAAAGCGGCTGCCCTGCTTCAGCAGCTCGGCGGCATCCCACGACGACCAGCGCGTGCGGTCGGCGCCGAGATAGTTGCCGAACGCCTTCTCGCCCCACGGCACGACGACGGGATTGCAAATCGGCGCGAAGGCCGAGACCGAAAGATAGGCCTGCGGGTTCCTGAGCGCGATCACGAGCGCGCCATGGCCGCCCATCGAATGGCCGAACACGCCCCGCCTCCCCGCCTCGACCGGGAAGTTGGCTTCGATGAGCGCCGGCAGCTCCTGCGTCACATATGAATACATGCGGTAGTTCCGCTTCCACGGCTCTGCTTCGGCATCGAGATAGAATCCGGCACCCGTGCCGAAATCCCAGTCGTCGTCCTCGCCCGGCAGGCCGAGCCCGCGCGGACTGGTGTCTGGCGCCACGAGTACGAGTCCCAATTTTGCGGCATGACGCAAGGCGTTCGCCTTGATCATGAACGTCTCCTCGGTGCAGGTGAGGCCCGCGAGGAAGTAGAGTACCGGCAGCGGCGACGCCGAGGCCGTCGACGGCACGAAGACCGAGAACTTCATCTCGGTGCCGGTCTCCGTCGAGGCGTGGCTGTAGAACCCGATCGTTCCCCCGAAGCACGCCTGCTCGCTCCGCACCGTCACATTCGTCATCGCCCCACCATCTCCTGAAGGGGCCGATGATACAGGAGAAGCCGGGCTGATGGATCGTTGAGCCGCAGCTCGCGCCGCTTACCGCAGCGAAGATGCATTGATCTGGACCAAAGGTGGTCATTTGGTCGCAATTATGCTCCCATTGGCCGAAGGGAGAGGATCATGTGTAATTTCTGTCTGTCACGTCGCGGTCTGCTGTCAGGAATGGGCGGTCTCGCGGTCGCGACCACGATTGGCGCCGTGTCGACGGGAGCGGCCTTCGCCCAGCCGGCCCGTTCGGCCGACACGCCGGACGCAGCGCTCGCCCGCCTGGTGGAGGGCAATGCGCGCTACGTTTCCGGCAAGATGGCGGAGCGTGATTTCTCCGCCGGCCGCGCCGCGCGCACCCAGGGCCAGGCGCCCTTTGCCGCCATCCTGGGTTGTGCAGACTCCCGGGTTGCACCGGAGCTTGCGTTCGACCAGGCGCCCGGCGAACTCTTCATCGTGCGCGTTGCCGGCAACTTCGTCACGCCAGATGGGCTCGGCAGCCTGGAATACGGCGCCGCCGTGCTGGGCACGAAGGTGATCATGGTGCTGGGCCATACGAGTTGCGGCGCCGTGAATGCCACCGTCGAGGCGCTGCAGAAGGGTAACACCCTGCCCGGCCACATCGCCGACCTCGTCCGCGCCATGAAGCCCGGCATCGAGCCGGTCCTCAAGACGCCGGGCGACGACCTGCGTCAGCGCGCCGTCGTCGCCAACGTCCAGGCCAACGTGCGCCGCCTGCAGACCGAGAAGCCGATCCTGGGCGACATGGTCGCGGCCGGGAAGCTCAAGGTCGTCGGCGCCTATTACGACCTGCCCACCGGCAAGGTGATCATGGTCTGACGACCGACACGGGGTTCGGTCGTGACATCGATGCAGGAACGTCTCCTGCATCGATGTCGGTCGACCGACTCTAGCCCTTGACGAAGGCAAGCAGGTCGGGATTGAGCACGTCGGCATGCGTGGTCAGCATGCCGTGCGGATAGCCCTTGTACACCTTGAGCGTGCCGTGCTTCAGCAGCTTGATCGAGAGCTCGGCCGCAGCGACGATCGGGACGATCTGGTCGTCGTCACCATGCATCACGAGCGTCGGCACGGCGATCGCCTTCAGGTCGTCCGTGAAATCGGTCGCCGAGAACGCCGCGATGCAATCGTAGTGGGCCTTGGCGCCGCCGATCATGCCCTGCCGCCACCAATTCTGGATCGTGCCCGGCAGGATCTTCGCGCCCTCGCGGTTGAAGCCGTAGAAGGGGCCGCTGGCGACATCGAGATAGAACTGCGCGCGATTGGCCGCGAGGGCGGCGCGGAGGCCGTCGAACACCTCGATGGGCAGGCCCTTCGGGTTCTTGTCCGACTTCACCATGATCGGCGGCACGGCGCTGACGAGCACCGCCTTGCCAACCCGGCCAGGCTTCGATCGCGCGACATACCTCGCCACCTCGCCGCCGCCCGTCGAATGACCGATATGGACGGCGTTCTTCAGGTCGAGATGGTCGGCGAGCTCGATGACGTCGGCGGCATAGGTATCCATCTCGTTGCCGGTGTCGGTCTGCGTCGAGCGGCCATGGCCGCGACGATCATGGGCGATCACCCGGTAACCCTTGCCCAGGAAGAAGAGCATCTGGGTATCCCAGTCGTCCGCGCTCAGCGGCCAGCCATGATGGAACACGATGGGCTGCGCATCCTTGGGCCCCCAGTCCTTGAAGAAGATCTGGGTTCCGTCCTTGGTCGTGATGAAAGCCATGTGAAGTCCCCTTGCGATTTTGAACGCCGCGGGAGGTTGGCCCAGAAGGCCGCCCGCCGCCATCGTACATGAGCAGGCGGCGCCCTATACCAAAGTACAGTCGGCCTCTCCGGCCAGGGACAGCACAGCGCGGCCAAAGCCGAAGAGCGGAACGGACCACAACGCTTGCGAGCGTCCTTCCCGTCCGCTCTTATGCGCCCGTCATGCATCCCTATCATCACGCCCGCACCCATCCCGACAAGCCCGCCTACATCATGGCCGGCAGCGGCGAGACGGTGACCTATCGCCAGCTCGACGAGCAGTCGAACCGCATCGCCCAGCTCTTCCGCTCGCTGGGTCTCCAGGCCGGCGACCATGTCGCGATCTTCCTCGAGAACAATCCGCGCTTCTTCGAGATCTGCTGGGGCGCGCAGCGTTCGGGCCTGGTCTACACGGCGATCAGCTCGCGCCTCACCGCCGCCGAGGTCGACTATATCGTCACCGACTGCGGCGCCCGTCTGTTCGTCACCTCGAAGGCGCTGGCCGACAGGGCGGCGGAATTGGTGCCGCTCATCAAGGGCGCGCCGCATCGCTACATGATCGACGGCACGATCCCGGGCTACGAGTCCTGGGAGGAAGCGGTCGCGCGCTTTCCGGCGACTCCCATCGCCGACGAGACGGCCGGTCACGACATGCTCTATTCGTCGGGAACGACGGGCCGGCCCAAGGGCGTCATGCCGGTGGTGGAGAAGCAGCCGATCGATTTCGACAATCCGCTGCTGGCGGTCAGCCGCAAGCTCTACGGCATCGACAGCAACACGATCTATCTGTCGCCGGCGCCGCTCTATCATGCGGCTCCGCTGCGCTTCAACATGAGCGTCATGCGGCTGGGCGGCACCTCGGTGATCATGGAGCATTTCGACGCCGAGGAATATCTGGCGCTGATTGCGAAGTACAAGATCACGCATACGCAGGTCGTGCCGACCATGTTCGTGCGCTTCCTCAAGCTGCCCGAGGAGGTGCGCGCGAAGTACGACGTCTCGTCGCTGAAGTGCGCGATCCATGCCGCCGCGCCCTGCCCCATGCCGACCAAGGAAGCGATGATCCAATGGTGGGGGCCGATCATCTGGGAGTATTACGGCGGCACCGAAGGCAACGGCCTCACCATGTGCAACGCCCGGGAATGGATGGCGCACAAGGGCACGGTCGGCCGTGCCATCATCGGCAAGCTCAAGATCTGCGACGACGAGGGCAACGAGCTGCCGACCGGCGAATCGGGCACGGTGTATTTCGCCGAGGGCCGGCCGTTCGAGTATCACAACGATCCGAAGAAGACTGCCGAGTCGCGCCATCCCAAGGGCTGGAGCACGCTTGGCGACGTGGGCTATCTCGATGCCGACGGCTTCCTGCACCTGACCGACCGCAAGGCCTTCATGATCATTTCCGGCGGGGTGAACATCTACCCGCAGGAATGCGAGAACCTGCTGATCAACCATCCCAAGGTGATGGACTGCGCCGTGTTCGGCGTGCCGAACCCGGACTTCGGCGAGGAAGTGAAGGCCGTCGTGCAGCCGCGCGACATGGCCGACGCCGGCCCGGCTCTGGCCGAGGAACTGATCGCCTACTGCAAGCAGCACCTCTCGGCGATCAAGTGCCCGCGCAGTGTCGATTTCGAGGAGGAACTGCCGCGCCATCCGACCGGCAAGCTCTACAAGCGCCTGCTGCGCGACCGCTACTGGCAGGGCATGGCGAGCAAGATCGCCTAGGCGGTCGCGGATATCCGCCGATGTGGCGGGGGCGGCTCAACAGTTATTTAGGGAGATCACCATGAAGGCAGCCGTCGTCACCGAAAAGGGCGTCCAATACACCGATGCCCCCAAGCCCTCGCCCAAGGCGGGCGAGATCCTGATCAAGGTGAAGGCGGCGTCGCTCAACCGCGCCGATCTCGCGGTGGCCTCGGGCCATGCGCACGGCCGCATCGGCGGTCCCGGCACCATCGTGGGCCTGGAATGCGCGGGCGAGGTCGAGGCGGTCGGCCCCGAGGTGAAGGACTTCAAGCCGGGTGACCGGGTCATGAGCTCGGCGGCCGGCGGCTTCGCCGAATATGCCGTCACCGATGCCGGCCGCGCGCATAAGATCCCGGCCAACAACATGAGCTACGAGCAGGCCGCCTGCATGCCGGTCGCCGTGCAGACGATGCACAATGCGCTGGTCGGCGCCGGCCGCCTCAAGAAGGGCGAGACCGTGCTGATCCAGGGCGCCAGCTCCGGCGTCGGCCTGCTCGGCATGCAGATCGCGAAGATCATGGGCGCTTCCGTCGTGCTCGGCAGCTCGACCAACGACGCCCGCCGCGCGCGGCTGGGCGAGTTCGGCTGCGACGTCGCCATCGACACGCGCGATCCGAAGTGGCCCGACAAGGTCAAGGAAGCGACCGGCGGCAAGGGCGTCGACCTGATCGTCGACCAGGTCTCGGGCGGCGTGATGAACCAGAACATGGAGGCCGCCGCCATCCTCGGCCGCATCGTCAATGTCGGGCGGCTGGGCGGCATGAAGGGCGAGTTCAACT
>NZ_SCUT01000054.1 GCF_004297265.1 Reyranella sp. | reverse complement strand
CGACGCTGGTCCACAACAACTTCCGCGGCAAGTTCTTCCGCGAGCAGCTCATCGCCGCGCTCAAGATCCTGTCGCAGGGCCATGTCGGCCTGCATGCGATGAAGGGCTCGTGGGCCGGCGCCATGGGCCAGTGCCAGTTCATCCCGACCAGCTTCCTCGCCTATGCCGCCGATGGCGACGGCGACGGCCGCAAGGACATCTGGACCAACAAGCTCGACGTCTTCGCCTCGATCGTGAATTACCTGCGCAAGGTCGGCTGGCGGCCGGGACTGCGCTGGGGCGACGAGGTCGCTCCGGGGGCGCAGGCCGGGGGCGGGGGCCGCATCGTACGACCGGCAGGGACTGGCGGTCCGGCCTACCAGACGACGGAGAATTTCAAGGTGATCCTGCGTTGGAATCAGTCGGATTTCTTCGCCCTGGCGGTGGGTCTCCTGTCCGACCGGATCGCCGCCTGAAGACATCCGCAGGAGGCGTTCCTCTGGCGGCCCAAGATGATGTACAATGTTAACATCATGCCGCTAGTGTTGGTAAAATTGACATTTCCCCTCTCCGGCACGCTTCGTCTTTGCGGCGTCGCCGCGTTGGCCGCCAGCCTCGCGGCTTGTGGCTCGTCCAGCAAGGGCGGGGGAGGCGCCAGCAGCAGTGTGGCGCAGCGCGGAACCTACAAGATCGGCCAACCCTACAAGATCGACGGCGTCACCTATACGCCACGGGAAACCTTCGACCTCACCGAGACCGGCACCGCGTCATGGTACGGGCCGGGCTTCCACGGCAAATCGACCGCCAATGGCGAGCGCTATGACCAGTCCGACCGGACGGCGGCCCATCGGACCCTGCAGATGCCGGCCATCGTGCGGGTCACCAATCTCGAGAACGGGCGCAGCACGGTGGTCCGGGTGAACGACCGCGGCCCCTTTGCCCGCTCCCGCGTCATCGACCTGTCGCGCACGGCGGCGGAGGAGATCGACATGGTCGGCAGGGGTACGGCGCGGGTTCGCATCGACCAGCTCCAGGCCGAGAGCCTCGCTGTGAAGGACGTCGCCTTGAGCGGCGGCGGTCCCGCGGAACAGCAGCAGGCCGTCGCCCAACTCGCGAGTGGCAGCCGGGCGGCCCCGACTCCGGCACCGGCCCCCGCGCCGGTACCGGCCCCGGCGCCCGTCGCGGCGCCGCCGCCACCGGTCATGCAGGCGGCCTATGAGCCGCCGCCCGCACCGGCGGCTCCTGCGCAGACGGTATATTCGCCCCCACCGCGCAATGTGCCTTTCGGTGCGCCGAGGTCAGCGTCGGGCGATGTTCCGCCCACCATCGCGTCGCTTTCGGCGACGACAGCCACGGCGACGCCGTCGTCGCAGCTCAATGGCTTCTTCGTTCAGGTCGGCGCGTTCTCCACGCAGGAAAACGCCGAGAAGCAACGCGGCGCGGTGCGCAGCTACGGACATCCCGAGATTTCGCAGGCCTCGGCGGGCGGACGCGATGTTTATCGCGTACGGCTGGGGCCCTATACCACTCCCGACGCCGCCGGCATTGTCGCCGACCGGCTCAAGCGTTCAGGCTATGGGGATGCCCGTGTGGTCTCTGAATAACCCGATGCGCGTCTTCGCGACGCTTCTCGCCGCGGCCGGCATCGCCGGCCTCTCGATCGCCGCCTACGCCCAGCAGGATCCGCCGAAGAAGCCGGCGACCCAACAGAAGCCGCCGGCCAAGCCGCGGGCTCCCGCCTCGACGGCAGCCAAGCCGGCGCCCAAGGAACCCGCCGCACCCAAGGTCGAAGCGCTGCCGCCCTCTCAGGTCGGTATCGGCACCCTGGCGCGCCACGCCTTCATGGTCGATCCGCAGACCTCGACGGTGCTCCTGTTCAAGGACGCCGAGACGCCGATGCCGCCGTCGTCGATGTCGAAGATGATGACCATCTACATCATCTTCGACGAGCTGGCCGCCGGACGCCTCAAGCTCGACACGCGCTTCCGGGTCAGCGAGCGTGCCCGCAACATGGGCGGCTCGCGCATGTTCCTCGAACTGGGCAGCGAAGCCACGGTCGAGGACCTGATCAAGGGCATCATCATCCTGTCGGGCAACGATGCCTGCGTGGTGATCGCCGAAGGTCTTGCCGGGTCCGAGGAAGCCTTCGCCGAGCGCATGAACAAGCGCGCGAAGGAAATCGGCATGACGAAGACGGTATTCAAGAATGCGTCGGGTTGGCCGGCCGAGGGCCAGTACACGACGGCACGCGATCTCGCGGTGCTGGGCTGGCATACGATCGACGACTACCCGCAGTACTACAAGTACTATGCGGAGACGAACTGGACCTACAACAACATCCGCCAGGAGAACCGCAACCGGCTGCTGAAGATCACGCCCGGCACCGACGGCCTCAAGACAGGTCATACGGAAGAGGGCGGTTACGGCCAGACCACCTCGGCGGTGCGCGACGGGCGCCGGCTGATCCTGGTCGTCAACGGCCTCACCTCGATGGCGGAGCGCGCGCAGGAGACGGCGCGGCTGATGGAATGGGGCTTCCGCGAGTCGACCAACATCACGGTGTTCCGCGCCGGCGACATGCTGGTCGAGGCCCCGGTTTGGCTCGGCGCACAGGACAAGGTGCCGCTGGTCGTCCCCAAGACCGTGCAGCTCACGATGCCCGCGGGCCAGACGGTGACGCCACGCGTCGTCGCGCGCTTCGACGGCCCGATCGCCGCGCCCATTATCAAGGGAACGAAAGTCGGTACCGCCATCGTCACGCTGCCCGACAACCGTACGATGGAGTATCCGCTCGAAGCGGGTGCCGACGTGCCGCGCATGGGCGTGTTCGGCAGGATCACCACGATGGTGCAGCATTACATGTTCGGCTGGCTCTCGTGACGGCAGGTGTGGAAGGACTTTTCATCACGCTGGAGGGCGGAGAAGGGGCCGGCAAGTCGACACAGGTCACCCGCCTCAAGCAATGGATCGAGGCGCGGGGGCACACGTGTATCGCCACCCGCGAACCGGGCGGCGCGCCGGGCGCCGAGATGGTGCGCAAGCTCCTGGTCGAAGGGCCCGTGGAGCGCTGGGACGGGGTCACCGAGGCGCTGCTGCATTTTGCGGCCCGCCGCGAGCATCTGCGCAGCACGGTGCTGCCTGCCGTCAGGAACGGCACCTGGGTCGTCTCCGACCGGTTCGCCGATTCGACCATGGCCTATCAGGGCTACGGACACGGTGCCGATCGCGCCATGCTGGGTACGCTCTACGATATCGCCGTGGGAGATTTCCGGCCGAACCTCACCCTGATCCTCGACCTGCCGGTCGAGGCCGGCCTGAAGCGCGCGGCGGCGCGGCGGGGCACCGAGACGCGCTACGAATCGCTGCCGGTCGATTTTCACGAGCGCGTACGCGCCGGCTTCCTCGACATCGCCAAGGCCGATCCCGAACGCTGCGTCGTGATCGATGCCACCGCCGGTATCGACGAAATTGCCAAGGCGATCGCCGACGCGGTGACAAGGCGCCTGGGAGCCTGAGCCGTGGCGCGGGGCAAGACGCCGTCTGATCCGGCCGAGCTGGAGAAGCTCGAATGGCCCTATGGCTGGCCGCCGCCCTGGCGCAACGACCGGCTGATCGGCCATGAGCAGGCCGAGCAGACGATGCTGGCGGCGCAACAGAGCGGAAGGCTGCATCACGCCTGGCTGCTGACGGGACCGCGCGGCATCGGCAAGGCGACGCTGGCGTGGCGGTTCGCACGCTTTCTGCTGGCGGGCCAGGACCAGGGCGGGTTGTTCGGCGGTGGACCCGAGTCGCTCGACGTATCGGCCGATGCGCCGGGCCGCCATCTGATCGACGCACGCTCGCATCCCGATCTCTTCCACCTCCGCCGCGCGCTGAACCACGATACCGGCCGTATCCGCGCCGAGATCGCGGTCGACGACGTGCGCGGGCTGGGCGAGTTCATGCACATGACGCCGGCGATGGGAAAATGGCGCGTCGCCATCGTCGACTCGGCCGACGAGATGAACCGCAACAGCGCCAACGCGGTGCTGAAGATCCTCGAGGAGCCGCCGCCCAACGCGGTGCTGCTGATCGTGTCGCATGCACCGGGCCGCCTGCTGCCGACCATCCGCTCACGCTGCCGGCGCCTGGCGATGCAGCCGCTCGACGAGGATACGGTGGTGAAGCTGCTGGGCGACTATGCGCCGGAAACCAAGGACGAGGAGAGAAGGGCGCTCGCCCGGCTCGCCGAGGGCAGTATCGGGCGCGCCCTCGAGCTGGCGGGCGCCGGCAGCCTCGAACTCTATCGCGAGATGGTCGAGGTGCTGGCGACCCTTCCCGACCTCGACATGCCGCGGCTGCACGGTTTTGCCGAACGCTTCGCCAAACGCGGCGAGGAGGCGAATGCCGACTGGCGCGCGCTCAACTATCTCTTCGACGGCTGGCTGAAGGGCCTGATGCGGCAGGCGGCGCTCACCACGGAAGCTGCACCCGTCGTGCCGATGGAGAGCGGGCTGCGGGCAAGGCTGCTGGCGGCTGCCAGCCTGGATCGCTGGATGGCGGCCTCGGAGCATGTCGCGATGCTCTTTTCACGCGCCGACGCCGTCAATCTCGACCGCAAGCAAACCGTCATGGGCAGCTTCCTGGCGCTGCAATCCGCGACACGCCGAGCTGCACCTTGATCCATGGGGGTAGGCGTGAGAAAAGGTCGGCCATGTTGCCCCGGTCCGACATCGGAGACTCGCTGCCCCGCGCACGAATGCGGGGCTGAACGCGCTTGAGTCTCGTGCCCCGGAAGGGGCGGCCGTTCGGAGTTCAGTCATCATGTCGGGCAAAAGCACCTACTACGTCACCACGCCGATCTACTACGTCAACGACGTCCCCCATATCGGACATGCCTACACGACGCTCGCCTGCGATGTGCTGGCGCGCTTCAAGCGGCTCGATGGCGACGACGTTCACTTCCTGACCGGCACCGACGAGCACGGCCAGAAGATCGAGACGGCCGCAGCCGCCGCCGGCCTCCCGCCGCAGGCCTTCACCGACAAGGTGAGCCAGTCGTTCCGTGACCTGATCGGCGTGATGAACTACACCCCCGACAACTTCATCCGCACGACCGAGCCGCGCCATTACGCGGCCTGCCAGGCCCTGTGGGAGAAGCTGGTTGCGGCGGGTGACATCTATCTCGGCAAGTACGCCGGCTGGTATTCGGTGCGCGACGAAACCTACTTCGTCGAGAGCGAGACCGAGGTGGGACCGGACAACAAGCGCCGCGCCACCTCGACCGGCGCCGAGGTTCAGTGGGTCGAGGAGCCGTCCTACTTCTTCAGGCTTTCGGCCTGGGCCGATCGGCTGCTCGAATACTACGAGAAGAACCCTTCGTTCATCGGCCCCGACAGCCGGCGCAACGAGGTATTGAGCTTCGTGAAGGGCGGCCTGCAGGACCTCTCGGTGTCGCGCACCAGCTTCTCGTGGGGCATTCCGGTGCCCGGCGACGAGAAGCACATCATGTATGTGTGGCTGGACGCACTGACCAACTACATCACCGAGTGCGGCTATCCCGACCAGGCCGATCCGTTGTGGAAGTACTGGCCGGCCAACCTCCACATGGTCGGCAAGGATATCATCCGCTTCCACTGCGTGTTCTGGCCGGCCTTCCTGATGGCCGCGAGCCTGCCGCCGCCGCAGCGTGTCTTCGCGCACGGCTGGTGGACCAACGAGGGCCAGAAGATCTCGAAGTCGCTGGGCAATGTGATCGACCCGGTGGAGCTGGTGAAGACCTTCGGGCTCGACCAGGTGCGCTATTTCCTGTTGCGGGAAGTGCCGTTCGGCAACGACGGCGACTTCTCGCGCCGCGCCCTGATCGGCCGCATGAACGCCGACCTCGCCAACGCCTACGGCAATCTCTGCCAGCGCGTCCTGTCGATCGTCGCCAAGAATTGCGGCGAGAAGGTTCCGCCGAAGGGCGAGCTGGTCGAGGCCGACACGGCGCTGCTCGACCGCGCGAAGGGCCTGCTGGCCATCGTGCGGGCAGAGCTGGACGACCAGGCGTTCCACAAGGCGCTGACCGCCATCTGGGAAGTGATCGCCGACGCCAATCGCTACGTCGACGCGCAGGCGCCCTGGGCACTGGCCAAGACCGACCCGGTGCGGCGCGACACGGTCCTGTGGGTGCTGGCCGAGACGATCCGGCGGGTCACCCTGCTGGTGCAACCGTTCATGCCGGGATCGACGGCGAAGATCCTGGATCAGCTCGCGGTCCCGCCTGAGAAGCGCGTCTATGCCGCCTTCGACGAGGATCTGATCCCTGGCACGGCGCTGCCGCCGCCGCAGGGCGTTTTCCCGCGCTTCGTCGAGCCGGCGCCTGCCGCTGCGCCGGCCAAGCCGCCGAAACAGCCCAAGGCACCCAAGCAGCCCAAGGTCGCGGGCTGAGAATGCTGATCGACAGTCACTGCCATCTCGACTTCCCGGAGCTGACGAAGGACGAGTCGGGCGTGCTGGCGCGTGCCCGCACCGCCGGCGTGGCCGGCATGCTGACGATCGGCACGCGGCTCGACCAGTTCGAGCGGGTGAGGGCGATCGCCGAGCGCCACGACAATGTCTGGTGCTCGGTCGGCGTCCATCCGCACGAGGCGAAGGAGGAGGGGCAACGCACCCCCGACCGGCTGATCGAGGCGACGCGTCATCCCAAGGTCGTGGGCATCGGCGAGACCGGCCTCGATTTCTATTACGAGCACAGCCCGCGCGAGGAGCAGGCCGAGAGCTTCCGCGCCCATATCGCCGCGTCGCGCCAGACCGGCCTGCCGCTGATCGTCCATACGCGCAACGCCGATACCGAGACCGGAGACATCCTGGAGGACGAATACGGGAAGGGCGCCTTCCCCGGCCTGATCCACTGCTTCAGCTCCGGCCGCGCCGTGGCTGAACGCGCCTTGGCGCTCGGCTTCTACATATCGATCTCGGGCATCGTGACCTTCAAGGTGGCCGAGGATCTGCGCGCCATCGTGCGCGACGTGCCGCTCGACCGGCTGCTGGTCGAGACCGACGCGCCCTACCTGGCGCCGGTGCCGAAGCGCGGCAAGACCAATGAGCCCGCCTTCGTCGCCCACACGGCGGCCAAGGTGGCGGAGCTCAAGGGCATCAGCCTGGCCGAGCTGGAGGCCGCCACGACCGACAATTTCTTCCGGCTGTTCACCAAGGCGGAGCGTTCCCGGTGCGCGTGACGATCCTGGGCTGCGGGACATCGGCCGGCGTTCCCCGGGTCGGCGGGCCGGGGGGGAAGGGCGAGTGGGGGGCGGCCAACCCGTCCGACCCGCGCAACCGCCGCACCCGTTGCTCCATCCTGGTGCAGGACCAAGGCAAGACCCTGCTGATCGACACCTCGCCCGACGTGCGCAGCCAGCTTCTGGCCGCCGAGGTCGAGCGGATCGACGCGGTGATCTGGACCCACGACCATGCCGACCAGTGCCATGGGATTGACGATCTGCGCCCCTTTGCGCTGCGCCACGGCCAGATCGAATCGTGGTCGGACGAGCGAACCTACGGCGTGCTCAGCCGGCGCTTCGGCTACTGCTTCCATGCCGAGGGGAACGGTTTCTATAATCCGATCTATCGCCACACGGTGATCGCCGGTCCCTTTCGGGCCGCCGGCCTTCCTGTCGTGCCGTTCCAGCAGGACCACGGAACCATCAACTCGCTGGGCTTTCGCTTCGGCGCCATAGGCTACGCCAACGACGTCGTCATGCTGCCCGAGGAGTCGCTGAAGGCGCTCGAAGGCGTCGAGGTACTGATCGTCGATGCCATGCGCTATCGGCCACACCCGACACATGCCCATCTCGACCGTGCCCTGGAGTGGATAGAACGGCTCGGGCCGCGGCGGGCGTTCTTGACCAACCTGCATGTCGATATGGACTATGCTGAAGTCGACCGGACGACGCCGGCTCACGTGACGCCTTGCCACGACGGTCTTCAAATCGACCTTTAGGGTGAATAATTGTTATATTACAGGCGTCTATCGGATCATCCTAATCTGATGCACGAGCGTAAACGAAAGGAGTCCGGACGCCGGATGTTCCTCTCCGCCGTCGCAGCGATCGTTCTGACGGCTCCGGTGTCGGCACTCCACGCCCAGACCACCAATCGACTCGACCCCGGCGGCCTCACGTTCAGAGACTTCGGAGTGCCCGATAACGGTGCGAGTTACACCCGCGGTGAACAGAGCATCGGCGGCGGTACCACACAAAATTTCACCCGGGTCCTCGGGATCGACCCGGCCAGCCAGGCGGTCCGGCTGCGCTTCGATTCGGTCAAGGTCGAGTTGCTGCTGCCGATGGGCTGGCAGGCCAGCGAGGACGGAGAGCGGGGCGTCGCCTACACGGGCGACAAGCGCATCCGCCTGATCGTCTGGCGCGTCGACTTCGCCTACGAGGGTGTCCGGGACGCCGAGCACTACGCCGCCACCAAGGCCGGCTCCATGAAGGCCCGCCGTCCGGGTGTGCAGGCCCAGGCCCGCAAGCTCCGCGACGGCAGCTTCGTGATCGTCTACGAGAACGTGCCGAAGGGACAGTCCGACAATAGCGGACCGCGCACCGTCTTCGACCTGATCATTCCGGATCCCAGGAACCCGAAGGTCGCTGTCCTGGTCACCCTCGGCATGCCGGCCAGCGAGGCCGGCCGCGGGCTGCAGCTGCTGGCCCTGATTGCGAAAAACATGCGCATAGACTGGTAACATGCTGGTATACGTATAATATCTCTATTTGTCATAATATATATTATACGATAATTGGGAATGAGTTCGACGCCATGACATCAGGCAAGCCCACTCCGGATTCCCTGCCCAAGGAACCGCTCCCGCGGCTGCTGGCCGTCATGGCCTGGCTGCGCGACCGCGAACATGGCTGTCCCTGGGACATCGACCAGACCTTCCGCACGATCGCGCCCTACACGATCGAGGAAGCCTACGAGGTCGCCGATGCCATCGAGCGCGATGACATGGCGGCGCTGAAGGAAGAGCTTGGCGACCTGCTGCTGCAGGTCGTCTATCACAGCCAGATCGCCAGCGAAGCCAGGGCCTTCGGCTTCGAGGACGTTGCAGCCGCCATCGCGGAGAAGATGGTCGATCGCCACCCGCACGTCTTCGGCGACATGGATATCCGCACGGCCGATGCCCAGACCGTCTCCTGGGAGGCGCGCAAGGCCGCCGAGCGGGCAGCCAAGGGCGGCGCCATCGAAGGCGCGGCGGGTGCCCTGGACGGTGTGGCGCGCGCCCTTCCCGCCCTGATGCGGGCCGAGAAGATCCAGAAGCGGGCGGCCCGGGTCGGATTCGACTGGCCCACGATCGCACCAGTCATCGACAAGATCGAGGAAGAGCTGAAGGAACTGCGGGCCGAGCTGGTGGCTGGAAAGGTCGAGCAAGCCAAGGTCGCGGACGAACTTGGCGATGTCCTGTTCGCCGTCGCGAACCTCGCCCGCCATTGCAAGGTCGACCCCGAGGTGGCGCTGCGGGCCACCAACGACAAGTTCGAGAAACGCTTTCGCCACATCGAGCGCCGGCTGGCGGAGAGCGGCCGCAAGCCGTCCGACGCCAGCCTCGAGGAAATGGAAGCCCTCTGGCAGGAGGCCAAGACGCCAGCCTGAGCCATTGGAGCGCGCCACCCCAGTGGCGCAATCACGAGCATGAGCGCCACCGGAGTGGCGCACTCCATTAGGACGTTCTGGGCGTCAGCAGCGGCATACGGGAGGCTTCAAGAAGCGCCTTCGCCTCGTTCAGCGCCTCCTCGGTAGAGGCGGTGATCAGTCCGGCATTGAGGGGCTGGGCCGGCGTGTAGGGCGCCGCGCCGAACTGCACGGCGCCGCCGCCCGCTTCCCGCATCATCAGCGTGCCGGCGGCGTGATCCCACGGCTTGGTCGTGCGGTAGAGGCTGAAATTCGCGCGGCCCGCGAGGATCTCGAGATATTCTGCGCCGGCGCAGCGCAAGGTGGTGATGTTACCGAGGCGGGCGCGTTGTCCGGGGCTCAGCTGTTCGTCAAAGGATTTCGCGATCTTATAGCCGACGAAGCCGTTCAAGGCGCCCAGGGCCGGCTTGCCCAGGATAAGATTGCCATCGAATCTCACCCCGCTTCCGCGCTGGGTCACCGCCATCCGGTCGTTCGGCACATCGAGGATCCAGCCGGCAACGGCCGTGGCGTCCTGCACCAGGCAGATAATCATCGCGAAGCGGTCCCGGCCCGCGGCGAAGTTCGCAGTGCCGTCGAGCGGATCGACGATCCAGCAGGCCTCGCCTGGACGGCCGATGAGATCGAGAAGGCCTGCGTCTTTTTCGACGGCCTCCTCGCCCACGACCGGAACGCCGGGCAGGATCTTGGCGAGCCCGGTGGCCAGCCGCTGCTCGGACGCCACGTCAGCCACCGTGACGATGTCACCCGGCCGCTTCTGGCGGACGTCGTCCCTGGAGAGATTGCGGAAACGGGGCAGCAGCTCGGCTGCCGCCGTCTCGCGCATGAGTTCGGCGACCCGTTCCGAGCCGCCGGAATCGAGCATCGGCCTCAGCCGACGACGCCGAAGAGATCCTCTTCCTTCAGGATCACGTGATCCTCGCCGCCGAGCTTCACCTCGGTGCCGGACCACTTACCGTAGAGGACGGTGTCGCCGACCTTGACTCCGAGCTCCTGCAGGCGGCCATCCTCGAGGCGGCGCCCCTTGCCGACCGCGACGACCTTGCCCTGCATCGGCTTTTCCTGGGCGGTGTCGGGAATGATCAGCCCGCCCTTGGTGCGGGTCTCGGCGGCCACCGGCTTCAGCAGAATTCGATCGTGCAAAGGCTTGAAACCCATGGTGTTTCCTTCGTCGTGAGAATGTCGGGCGCTTATAGGAAGGGCGCCCGCGGAGTGTCAACGCAGAGGTATCAACGCACCTGCTGGCGTCGCTCGAACTGGGCCGTCGCGGCGGGATCCAGCGCAACCGTGAGCCAAGCGGTATCCCCCTCGTCCCGGCGGCTGCGCACCTCGCCGTGCCGGTAGAGCCAGGCGATGGTCGCGCCGTCGGCCAGGGGCACGGAGACCTCGCGCGCCTCGCCGGCCGCCCCCAGCAGGTCGGCGATGGCGGTCAGGAGCCGGTCGACCCCCTCGCCGGTCAACGCCGACACCGGGTATTGCCGCGCGCGCTCGGCGCCGGTGGTCGTACGGGTCTCGAGGGTCGCGCGGACCTCCCCGGGCAGAGCGTCCACCTTGTTCAGTGCCTCGATGAACGGGCGGCCCCCCGCCTCGTCCAGTGCGCCGAGTTCACGCAGCACCTCTTCGACGTCGGCACGCTGCTGCTCGGTTTCGGGATGGGAGATGTCGCGCACATGCACGATCAGGTCGGCCTCGATCACCTCTTCGAGGGTCGCGCGGAAGGCGGCGACCAGGTGGGTCGGCAGATCCGAGACGAAGCCCACCGTGTCGGAGAGGACGCACGACTTGCCGTTCGGCAGCTTGATCGACCGCATGGTCGGGTCGAGCGTGGCGAACAGCAGGTCCTTGGCCATGACCTCGGCGCCCGACATGCGGTTGAACAGCGTCGACTTGCCGGCATTGGTGTAGCCGACCAGCGCAACGGTCGGCAGCCGCGCCTTCTTGCGGCCGGCGCGATTGACGGCGCGCGTCTTGCGCACGCCTTCGAGGTCGCGCTTGATCCTGACGATGCGCTCGCCGATCAGGCGGCGGTCGATCTCGATCTGCGATTCGCCGGGGCCGCCCAGGAAGCCGAAGCCGCCGCGCTGCCGCTCGAGATGGGTCCAGGACCGCACCAGGCGGCCGCGCTGGTAGTCGAGCGCCGCCAGTTCGACCTGCAGCCGCCCCTCATGCGTTCGGGCGCGCGCACCGAAGATTTCCAGGATCAGACCGGTGCGGTCGATGACCTTGGTCTGCCAGGCCTTCTCGAGGTTGCGCTGCTGGACGGGCGTCAGCTTGTCGTCGACGACGACCAGGCCGATGCCCAGTTCCTCGACCGCGGCGGCCATGCGGGCGACCACACCCTTGCCCACCAGGGTTGCGGGCGTTACCTGGCGAAGCGGTGCCACCTGCGCCAGGCGCACGTCGAGATCGATGGCCCGGGCAAGACCCACCGCCTCTTCGAGCTTGGCCTGGCTATCGCGCTCGCTGCGCCCCCGCAAACGCTGCTCGAACGGACACAGGACCGCGGCCACCGTGGCGGGTCGCACGGTGTCCAGCGGTTTGCGGGTGCGCTTTTCGAAGTCGTCCTGCTCGAATTCGTCGATCAAATCAGCCTGCGTCGGCCTTGTCCCCGTCGAACAGCTGCACCGGTGTGACCGGCATGATCGTCGAGATCGCATGCTTGTAGACAAGCTGCGAATGCCCGTCGCGGCGCAGCAGCACCGAGAAATTGTCGAACCACGTGACGATGCCCTGCAGCTTCACGCCGTTCACGAGGAAGATCGTGACCGGAGTCTTGTTCTTCCGAAGGTGGTTCAGGAAGACGTCCTGAACGTTTTGTGCCTTTTCGCTCATGTTCTTGGCCTCTTGGTGGGCGGCCGGCTGCCCGAGGGTGGCCGGTTTGGAGGTACGGGGTCCCTCCCCGCTACCGAGTCGCCTCGTATATAGGGGAGGTTGGTCTCAAAGCAATGCCACCAGCTGATGACAATTGCGCGCTCGCAGTCTCGGCGGATGCTCCAGCAGGGAGCCGGACAATTCGTCCGCGCCCCCCACGAGAACGGGAAGACACCCCGCCGCGTGTGCACTCTTGAGGTCGGCAGGGGTGTCACCCACCATCCACACGCTGTCGTCCGGGGCAATTCCCGTGCCGTCCAGCGCCAGGTAGATGGGGTCAGGCGCCGGTTTGTCGCGGGCGGCGTCGCGCGCGCCGACTGAACGGGCGATCCAACGGTCCCAACCGAGATGGGCGACCTCGGCCCGGAGATTGTCGCCGACCTTGTTGCTGACGATCGCCACGTAGAGGCCCTTGGCGTGACAGTGCGCCAGCAAGGTGTCCGCCCCCGCCAGCGGCTCCAGCCGTTCGAGGTGGATGCGAAAGAAGGTCTCGTAGAACACCCGCTCCGCCTCGCCCGCGCGGTCGCCGAACAGGGTCGGGAAGACTTCGCGCAGGGAGCCGTGGGCGCGGTCCTGGACTTCTGCGGCCGTCCACGGCGTCAGGCCCAGCGCCGTGAAGGTGTCGCGGTAGCATTCGACGATGGTCGGCCAGGTGTTGACCAGCGTGTTGTCCCAGTCGAACAGGACGGCGCGGGGCGGTTTCAGGCCCTCGGGCAGGCTCACGTCACCGCCTCGCCCGCCTCCGAGAAGCGGACATATTCCTCACGCAGGCGCCTGGCCGTGGCGCCGACCTTGCCGTCGCCGACCTTGTCGCCGTCGATCCTGACCACCGGCGTCACGAAGGAGGTGGCGCTGGTGATGAAGGCTTCCTTCGCCTTCTTGGCCTCATCCAGGGTGAAGGGCCGTTCGACGAACTTGAGCTGCAGCGAATTGCAGATCGACTTCAGCGTCTGGCGCGTGATGCCCGACAGGATGCCGTTGTCGGTCTGGCGCGTCACCAGCTCGCCGTCGTCGGTCACGATCCAGGCATTGGTCGACGCGCCCTCGGTGATGCAGCCCTTGTCGTCGAGCAGCCAGGCCTCGTAGGCGCCGGCCTCGCGCGCCGCCTGCTTGGCCAGCACGTTCGGCAGCAACGCGACGGTCTTGATGTCGCAACGCTCCCAGCGGATGTCGGGCATGGTCTTCACCGCGACGCCGGGACCGGCGTCGGCAACGATGTGCTTCGTGGCCTTGGTCGTCATCACCAGGGCGGGTTTCACCGGGGTCGTCGGAAAGCCGTGGTCGCGCCGGGCGACGCCGCGCGTCACCTGGATATAGACCAGGCCGTCGCGCAGGCGGTTCTTCCGCATGAGCTCGCGCAGGATGAAGCCCATCGTGTTGCGCGACACAGGCCAGCCGATGCGCAGTTCCTTCAGCGAGCGGTCGAGCCGGTCGATGTGCGGCTTCTCGTCGATCAGCTTGCCGTCGCGGACGCCCACGACCTCATAGACGCCGTCCGCCAGCTGGTAGCCGCGATCCTCGATGTGGACGCTCGCTTCCCGGTGATCGACGTACCGACCGTTGACATAGGCATAACGCGCCATGACGCCCTCTCCTTCTCAGACCGACGGCTCGCCGCCGCCGCCCTCTGGCGAACCGCCGTGCAGGCCGAGTGACTTCAGCTTGCGATGCAAAGCCGAGCGCTCCATGCCGACGAAGGTCGCCGTCCGTGAAATGTTGCCGCCGAAGCGCGTCACCTGGGCAAGCAGGTACTCGCGCTCGAAGACCTCGCGCGCGTCGCGCAGCGGCAGCTGCATGATCTCCCCGCCCTTCTCCCAGCGCAGCACCGACGGCGCGTCCTCGCTCACGTCGTTGGGCAGGACGTCGGCGCGGATCGGCGCGCCGCCCGGCGGCGCCAGGATCAGCAGCCGTTCGATGACGTTGCGCAGCTGGCGCACGTTGCCCGGCCAGTCGTGACCCTGAAGGGCGGCCTGCGTGTCCTCGCCGATCGAGCGCGCCGGCAGGCCGGTGGCGTCGGCGACGCGCTTCAGCAGGTCGAGCGCCAGCTCGGGAATGTCCTCGCGGCGCTCGCTGAGCGGCGGCACACGCAGTCCGACGACGTTCAGGCGGTGAAACAGGTCCTCCCGGAACCGGCCGGCGGCGATCTCTTCCTGGAGGTCGCGTGCCGTCGTCGCCAGGACGCGCACGTCGATCTCGACCCTCGTCTTGCCGCCGTCGCGCGCATAGGACTGTTCATGCAGTACCCGCGCCAGCCGCCCCTGCAGCGCCAGCGGAAGGTCCGCTACTTCCTTGAGCACCAGCGTGCCGCCATGCGCCATTTCGAAAGCACCCGACACGCGCAGGGCCTCGGCCTCGGTGTCGCCGTCGGTGCCGAACAGTTCGATCTCCAGCCGCTCGGCCGGCAGGGTCGAGCAATTGACGACGACGAACGGACCGTCGGCGCGCTTCGACCCCTGGTGGATCAACCGCGCCACCGTTTCCTTGCCCGAGCCGGAGGCGCCGGTGATGAGGACGCGGCTGCCGGTCGACGCCACCTTCTCGATCTGCGCTCGCACGTTGCCGGCGTCGCTGGAGGAGCCGACGAAAGTCACCTCGCCGCCGGCGCGCCGCCGGAGCGCCACGTTCTCGCGCTTCAGCCTGTCCGCCTCGATGGCACGGTCGACGACCAGGAGCAGGCGATCGGCCTTGAAGGGCTTCTCGACGAAATCGTAGGCGCCGCTCTTGATCGCCGACACGGCGGTGTCGATCGTGCCGTGGCCGCTGATCATCACGACCGGGATCGGCGGATCCTCGCGGCGGATGACTTCCAGTATCTGCAAGCCGTCGAGCTCGCTGCCCTGCAGCCAGACGTCCAGAATCACCAGGGCCGGGCGGCGCTGGCGAACGGCCTCGATCGCTTCTGTGCTGTTGTGCGCACGGCGTGCGGAGTGGCCCTCGTCCTCGAGGATGCCGGCGATCAGCGTGCAGATATCGCGTTCGTCGTCGACGATCAGAATATCGTGGGCCATGTCACTTCAAGCAGCCCGCATGGAACGGCGGATCATTGTGCGGCCGTCGCGTGAGGTCGAGCCGACGCGATTTCCTTCGCGTCACGCCGGAATACCAGACTGATGCGGGCACCGCCACCCTCGCGATCCTCCAGCGACAGGAACCCGCCATGGTCCTCCATGATCTTCTTCACGATCGCCAAGCCCAGGCCCGTGCCCTTGCTGCGCGTCGTCATGTAGGGCTCGGTCAGGCGCTCGCGCCCTTCCTTCGGCAATCCGCGGCCGTTGTCCTCCACGACGATCTTCACGCCGGCGCCATCCTCCTGCAGGGTCAGCGTGATCTCGCCCTGTGGCAATGGCGTGTCCGCTTTCCCGTCCCTGCCCTCGATCGCCTCGGCCGAGTTCTTCAGGATGTTGGTCAGGACCTGCGAGACCTGGCGGCGATCGCAGTTCAGCGGCACCGGATGGGCCGGCAGGTTTGCGACGTAGCGCAAATCGGGATTGCCGTTTCGTTGCAGGAACAGCGCCTGCTGGCACATCTCCTTCGCATCCTCCTCCTTCACCGTCGGCCGCGGCATGCGGGCGAAGGAGGAGAATTCGTCGACCATGCGCCCGATGTCGCCGACCTGCCTGATGATCGTGTCGGTGCACATCGAGAAGGTCTCGGGATCTTCCTTGATCTGCTTCAGGTAGCGGCGCTTCAGACGCTCGGCGGAGAGCTGGATCGGCGTCAGCGGGTTCTTGATCTCGTGCGCGATGCGCCGAGCGACGTCGCCCCATGCCGCCATGCGCTGCGCCGACATCAGGTCGGTGACGTCATCGAAGGTGACGACGAAGCCGGCACCGCTTGCGGCACTGATGCGGACCAGCAGGATCTGCCGCGCCCCGCGCTGCAGGATCTCGACCTGGCCCTGGGTCATCCGATCCGGCCGCTCCGCCGCCTGCGCGACCAGCGGCCCCAGTTCCGGCATCACCGCGGTCAGCGGCCGTCCCAGCACGCCGTCTTCGGGCAGGGCCAGCAGGTCGAGCGCCGAGCGGTTCGAGCGCATCACGATGCCCTCTCCATCGACGCTCAGCACGCCGGCGGAGACGCCCGCGAGGACCGCGTCGGTCAGCCGGCGCCTCGTGTCGAGCTCGGTATTGGCGTGCACCAGTTCGCCGCGCTGCTGTTCGATCTGGCTGGCCATCCGGTTGAAGGAGCGCGCGAGCTGCCCCAACTCGTCGTTCGGCGGTCCCTCTTCGACGCGGGCGCTGAGATCGCCGCCCCGCACCCGCTCGGCCGCCAGCATCAGACCGCCGATCGGCTCGGTGAGGCGCGTGGCGAACAGGATGGCGAGCCAGACCGCGGCCAGCAGCATCAGGAAGGCGATGGCGCCGCAGACCACGAAGATGATGAGCTGGCTGCGGCGCAGCGCCGATTCGATCTGCGAATAGAAGGAGCCCGCGAACTCGATGCTCTTGATGTAGTCGACCACCCTGAGGTCGACCGCGTGTCCGGTCGCGAGGAACAGCGGCTCGCCGACGAAAAGCTGCATCACGAAGTAGGCGCCGGTCGGCGATTCGATCTGAACCGGCCGCGCCTGGTTCACCGCCTGCCAGAGGAACTGGGCGGGCGGGATGGGATTGGCCATGCCCGTCGCGTCCGGTGCCTTGGCCTGGGCAATCACGCCCTTGTCGGCATCGAGCACGGTGGCCTCGATGATCGGCCGTCCCTCGATCAGCCGCTCCAGGATCGCCTTCGTGGCCGCCGGGTCGCGCACCCCTTCGACGCCTTCGGCCTGCAGTGGAGCGGAAATCGCCTCGATGTCGTTCAGGATCTCCTGCTCGCGGGCGCGCCGTACTGGCTCGCCGATGGCCCGCGCCGCCTCGTAGGAGGCCTGTGAGGGCTTCACGACGAAATCGGTGAGGCTGATCACCAGCAGCGACAGGATGATGGTGACGATGACCGTCGGCGTGATGGTGAAGACGCTGCAGACAAGTACCAGCCGCATGTGCAGGCGCGAGCCCGCGGCGCCACGCCGTCGGTCGAGCCAGAGCTGGGTCAGTCGGACGGCAACCACGGAAACCAGCGCGATCGCGATGACCAGGTCGGCCACCAGCAGGCCCGTCATCCAGCCGCGCGTGCCGAACGACTCCGGCACGAAGCCGGCGAGCCACGCATAGGTCGCGCCGCCGGCGGCCATGGCGAGAACGGCCAACGAGACGGCGGCGATGCGGCCGCTGAGGCTGCGAAGCACCGCGCTCATCTTGTCGCCCAAGCGTGAAACGCCCAGCGCAGCTGTCACGAAATCACCCGCCTCGGCGGACCTGCGGCGTGCGAACCACGGGGACGTCGAGGTCCTTTATCTTCTTGCGCAACGTGTTGCGATTGAGCCCCAGGAGGCGGGCCGCGCGCAACTGATTCCCGCGCGTAGCCCCCAGCGCCAGGGCGAGCAACGGCCGCTCGATCTCGGAAATGACACGATCGTACATGCCGTCCGGCGGCAGCCTGTCGCCATGCGCGGCGAAGAGAGACTGCAGGTGGCGGTCGACGGCATCGGCCAGCGAGACGTCCTCGCTCGTCTCCGACGACGACGGCCCGTGATCGATCGCCGACACCGCGTCCGCAAGCTCGGCCTCGATCGTCTCGACGCCGATGATCTCCTCGGAATAGAGCGCGGACAGGCGGCGCACCAGGTTCACGAGCTCGCGCACGTTGCCCGGCCAGCGATGCTGCTTCAGCCGCGCCATCGCCTCGGGTGACAGGACCTTGGTCGGCAGCCCGTCGGCGGTCGCGGCCTGCAGATAGTGATTGGCCAGTTCGGGAATGTCGTCGAGACGCTCGCGCAACGGCGGCAGGCGGATCGGCACGACGTTGAGGCGATAGAACAGATCCTCGCGGAACAGGCCCTGCTGGATCAGGCGCCGCAGGTCACGATGGGTCGCCGCCACGATGCGCACGTTGGCCTTGATCGGCGTGCGACCGCCGACCGTCATGTATTCGCCTTCCTGCAGCACGCGCAGCAGGCGGGTCTGTGCCTCCGGCGGCATGTCGCCGATCTCGTCGAGGAACAGCGTGCCCCCGGAGGCCTGCTCGAACTTGCCGGCCGACCGCTGCACCGCGCCGGTGAAGGCGCCGCGCTCGTGGCCGAACAGCTCGCTCTCGATCAGCTCGCGCGGGATCGCGGCCATGTTGAGCGCGATGAAAGGTCCCTTCCGGCGCTTGCCGTAATCGTGCAGCGCGCGCGCGACCAGTTCCTTGCCCGCGCCCGATTCGCCGGTGACCATGACCGTGAGGTCCGTCGACATCAGGCGCGCCAGCGTGCGGTAGATTTCCTGCATTGCCGGCGACCGGCCGATCAGCGGCAGGCGCTCGCCCTCTTCCGGCAGAGACGGCGAACGCGCCATCGAGGCCGCCGGCGCCGACAGCGCTCGGTTCACGACCGAAATCAGCTCGTTCAGGTCGAAGGGCTTCGGCAGGTATTCAAACGCGCCGCGCTCGGTCGCGCGCACGGCCGTGAGCAGCGTCGACTGCGCGCTCATGACGATGATGCGCAGGTCCGGCCGCAGCTTGCGGATGCGCGGCACCAGGTCGAGACCGTTCTCGTCCGGCATCACGACGTCGGTGATGACGAGCTGGCCCTCGCCCTCCTGGACCCATTGCCAGAGCGTGGAGGCCGTACCGGTGCTGCGGACGGTGTGGCCCTGCCGGCCGAGGGCCTGGTGCAGGACGGTGCGGATGGCGCGATCGTCGTCGGCGACGAGGATGGTGCTGCCGGCGCTCATGGCGCGGCCTGCGGGAATTGAAGCGGCAACATAACCCTGAATGACGTGCGGCCCGGCTCGCTATCGAACTCGATCGCACCGCCATGGTCGTTGATGATCTTGGCGACCAAAGCAAGACCCAGGCCAGTTCCGGTCGGCTTGTTCGTGACGAACGCGTCGAACAGGTGACTTCGGATCTCGTCCGGTACACCCCGGCCGTTGTCGCGCACGGAAACGACGAGCGGCAGGTTCACCCTCGTCTGCTGGCCCGGAACGGCCAACCGCAGGCCATGCCGGTAGGCGGTCGACAGCTCGATCTCGCGGTCGGTATCGCCCGGTACCTCGCAGGCGTTCTTCACCAGGTTCAGGAACACCTGGATGAGCTGGTCGCGGTCGCCGTGCACGTCCGGCAGCGACGGATCGTAGGTCTCAACGAATCGAACGCCCTTGCCGAAACCGTTCTGCGACAGTCGCCGGACATGGTTGAGGACCTGGTGGATGTTGATGGGCCCCCGCTCGATGGGGCGGCCGTCGGCGAAGGCTTCCATGCGGTCGACCAGGGCGACGATGCGGTCGGTCTCCTCGCAGATCAGTTCGGTCAGCTCGCGCTCGGAATCGGGAACCGACTGTTCGAGCAGCTGGGCGGCGCCCCGGATACCGGACAGCGGATTCTTGACCTCGTGCGCCAGCATGGCGGCCAGCGCGCTCACTGACCGGGCAGCGCTGCGATGCGAAAGCTGGCGGTCGATGCTGCGGGCGATCGTCTGCTCGACCAGCGACACAGCGACCAGCCCGTCGCTGTCGACGATCGGCGACAGGCGCAGCGCGCAGAAGCGCGTGCCGATGCGCGGCGATGCGAGTGTCACGCCGTTCTCGGCGACCGCGCCGCCGGTCGCCACCACCTGCTCCAGCAGCGAGAAAAGCGGCGTGTCCTCGGGAACGAACTCGCTCAGCGGATGGCCGACCAGGCGAGCCCGGCCGACGCCGAAGAACTGCTCGGCCGAGAGGTTGGCGTAGTGCATCAGGCCGTTCGCATCGACGACGATGATCGCTTCCGAGAGCGAATCGAGGAGAGCCGCCGGAAACTGATCGCTCATGCCGTTCCGTTTGAGGGGGCGCAGGGACATCAGGCTGCCTGCCGCTCGACGGCCGGCAGGAAGAACGAAGCCAGCATGCGGCGCACCGTTCCGGCATCGGTCTCACGGTTCAGCGCGGCTCGGAAATCCGCCGATGCGGGCAGGCCTTTGGAGTACCAGCCAAGATGCTTGCGGGCCATGCGTACGCCGGTTTCCACACCATAGTGTTCGAGCATCGCCTCGAAGTGCGTGCGCACCGCCGCGTACTGCTCGGCAATCGTGGGATCGCGCAGACGCTCGCCGGTCCGCAAATAGTGGATCGCCTGGGCGGGGAACCACGGACGGCCGTAGGCGCCGCGACCGATCATGATCCCGTCGGCGCCCGACTGCTCCAGCGCCTGGTCGACGTCGTCGAGCGTGTTGATGTCGCCGTTCACGATCACCGGAAGGTTCGTGGCGGCCTTGACCTTCCGGACGAAGGCCCAGTCGGCGTGACCGTCGTAGAAGTCGCAGCGCGTGCGGCCGTGCACCGTCAGCATCCGGATGCCGCACGCCTCGGCGATGCGCGCGAGGTTCGGCGCATTGCGATTGGTCGAATCCCAGCCCGTCCGCATCTTGAGCGTCACGGGGAGCTTGACCGCCTTCACCGTGGCCTCGAGGATCTTCGCGGCATGGACTTCGTCGCGCATCAGTGAGGAGCCGGCGTGGCCGTTCACGACCTTCTTCACCGGGCAGCCGAAATTGATGTCGATGATCGCCGCACCCCGGTCCTCGTTGAGCTTGGCGGCCTCGGCCATCACCTCGGGCTCGCAACCCGCCAGTTGGACCGACATGGGGAACTCTTCCGGCGAGGTCTTGGCCATGAACAGCGTCTTGCGGTTCTCGCGAACCATCGCCGCGGAAGCGATCATCTCGGAAACGACGAGACCCGCACCGCGCCGCTTCACCATCTGTCGGAAGGGCATGTCGCTCACACCCGACAGGGGTGCCAGGATGACGGGGTCCTCGATGCGGACGGGGCCGATGTCGACGGGTTTGAGGCGGTGTGCGTTTTGCATTCTTTGTTCAGTTATTAGGCATCTTGTGCAGTGCACAATAATTAGTCGAGGAATAGCGGGTCCTGTCGGCCGGCGCAAGGGTCGTGAGTGCGCATCCCCCAAAGCCAGTGTTATCTAGGTTCGTGCTCACTTGTACCGCCCTGATCGTCGCCGCCGGCCGCGGCAGCCGCTTTGGTGGCCCACTGCCTAAGCAATATGCGCTTCTGGCCGGCCATCCGGTCCTCCGCCGGACCATCGCCGCCTTCCAGGCCGCCCCCGGCATAGGCCACATTCTGGTCGTGATCGGTCCGGACGACGCCCCTCACTACGAGGCCGCGTCGGCGGGGCTTGGCCTGGCAGCCCCGATTCTGGGTGGCGCCAGCCGCCAGCAATCGGTCCTGAACGGGCTAGAAGCGCTGGCCATCGATCCGCCCGACCTGGTGGCCGTTCACGACGCCGCCCGCCCCTTCGTGCGCGGCGCCGACATCGAGGCCTGTCTTGCCGCCGCTTCGGCCGAGGGTATCGACGGTGCCGTCCTCGGTATCCCGCTCGCCGACACGTTGAAGCGCGTCGGCGACGGCAATGCCGTAACGGAGACGGTGCCGCGGCAAAATCTGTGGCGGGCACAGACGCCGCAGGTCTTCCGCTTCGCGCCGCTGCTGGCGGCGCATCGTGCGGCGGCGTCGCTCGGCGCTGTCGAGGTCACGGCGCTCACCGACGACGCGGCCGTCGCCGAGCGTGCCGGCCTGAAGGTTGTCATGGTCGCTGGCAGCGAGGATAACCGAAAGATCACCACCTCGGACGATCTGAGCGCCCATCACATGGAAACCCGCACGGCCCTCGGCTTCGACGTGCACGGCTTCGCGCCGGGCAATGCCGTCATGCTGGGCGGGGTCGCCATCCCCCATGGCCAGGCATTGGCCGGACATTCCGACGCCGACGTTGCGCTGCATGCGCTGACCGACGCAGTGCTGGGCACGATCGGCGCTGGCGACATCGGCAAGCACTTCCCGCCCTCCGATCCGCAATGGCGCGGCGCCTCGTCCGATCGCTTCCTGCGTCATGCCGTCGATCTCGTGACGGCGCGCGGCGGCCGCATCCTTCACCTCGATGTCACGATCGTCTGCGAAGCCCCCAAGGTCGGCCCGCACCGTGACGCGATGGTGAAGAGCATCGCCCGGATCGCGGGCGTTTCGGCCGATCGCGTGAGCGTGAAGGCCACGACGACCGAAGGATTGGGATTCACCGGCCGGCGCGAAGGCATCGCGGCGCAGGCCATCGCGACCGTAGAACTGCCAGGGAGCTGAACGGCGAATGTTCGACCATGAGATGCGCGAAGCCGCGGAGCACGTCTTGTTCACCTGCCGCAAGCGCGGCTTCAAGGTCGTCACGGCGGAGTCCTGCACCGGCGGCCTGATCGCCGCCGCCCTCACCGCCATCGCCGGTTCTTCCGACGTCGTGGATCGCGGCTTCGTCACCTATTCCAACGAGGCCAAGCGCGAGATGCTGGACGTGCCGTGGGAGGCGATCGTGAGCCACGGCGCGGTGAGCGAACCCGTGGCGCGTGCGATGGCGAGCGGCGCCCTCGCCCGCTCCGGCGCGCAACTGTCTGTCTCGGTAACGGGTGTGGCGGGGCCCGGCGGTGGCTCGCCCGAAAAGCCCGTCGGCCTCGTCCATTTCGGCGCGGCCCGCACGGGCTTCGAGCCGATCGCCGAGCATCACGTCTTCCCCGGAGACCGCGACGGCATCCGCCGCCTGACGGTGATCACCGCGCTGGCGATGCTAGCCAAGCTGGCGGAGCGGTAGGCACGACTCTGTCATCCTGAGCGAAGCGAAGGATCTAGCGCCAGCGAAGTCGTACGCTGGTCGTTCCGTGAGGTCCTTCGCTGCGCTCAGGACGACATGGATTCAATCGGCTTCCCGTAGAGCTGCGCCGCCCTAGCCTCGAACGCGGACACCATGCGGCGGACGGCTTCGGCGAACAGCAGTTGCACCGTCTTCTGCAGCAGCAGCGAGCGGAAATCGAATTCGAGCTCGAAGTCGATCTGCGTGCCCTCGGGATGGGGCTTGAAGAGCCAGCGGCTCTTGAGCAGCCGGAACGGGCCCTCGGTGCCGGTCGTGACGATGCGCAGGCCCTCGGGATCGTCCGGCGACAGCTCGACGCGCGAGACGAACTTCTCGTGGAACGGGCCGAAGCCGATCGCCAGCTCGGCGATCTCCACATTTGGCCCTTCGCGTCGGCGGATGCGACCGGCGAAGCACCAGGGCAGGAACTCGGGGTAGCGCGGCACGTCGGCGACCAGGTCGAACAGCTGGCGCGGTTGGAACGGAACGACACGCCGTTCCTGATGACGCGTAGCCAAGGAGCCGTCAGCCCTTCAGTTGCGCCAGGCGCGCCGCCTTGAGACGCGCGAAGTCGTCGCCCGCGTGATAGCTCGAGCGCGTCAGCGGCGAAGACGACACCATCAGGAAGCCCTTGGCCCGCGCCATCTGGGCGAGTTCGGAGAACTCGGCCGGCGTCCAAAAACGGTCGAGCGCTGCATGCTTGGGCGTCGGCTGCAGGTACTGGCCGATCGTCAGGAAGTCGACGTCCGCGGCGCGGAGGTCGTCCATGACCTGCAGGATCTCCTCGCGCGTCTCGCCCAGCCCGACCATCAGGCCCGACTTGGTGAACATCGCCGGATCGATCTCCTTCACGCGCGACAGCAAACGCAGGGACGTGAAGTAGCGTGCGCCGGGACGGATGGTCGGATAGAGCCGCGGCACGGTCTCGAGATTGTGGTTGAAGACATCGGGTCGTGACGCGACCACCGTCTCGATGGCTCCCGGCTTGCGCATGAAATCGGGCGTCAGGATCTCGACGGTGGTCGTGGGCGCCGACTTGTGCAGCGCGGTGATGACCTCGGCGAAGTGCCCTGCCCCGCCGTCTTCCAGGTCGTCTCGGTCGACCGAGGTGACCACGACATGGCCGAGCCCGAGCTTGCCGACAGCTTCGGCGATGTTGGCCGGCTCGTGCGGATTGAGCGCGCCCGGCTTGCCGGTCGCCACGTTGCAGAAGGCGCAGGCCCGGGTGCAGGTCTCGCCCATGATCATGAAGGTCGCGTGCTTCTGCTTCCAGCATTCGCCGATGTTCGGGCAGGCCGCTTCCTCGCACACCGTCGTGAGCTTGAGCTCGCGCATCAGCCGCTTCGTCTCGGCATATTCCGGTGAGTTGGGCGCACGCACCCTGATCCAATCCGGCTTGCGCTGGATGGGATTGTCGGGGCGATGGGCCTTTTCCGGGTGGCGCTCGGCCCGGGTCAGGGAAAGCTTGTCGAGGGTTCCGTCCATGATGACCTAGATATGGAGCGTCCGGCCGTAGGCCGCCAGTACCGACTCGTGCATCATCTCGGACAGTGTGGGATGCGGGAACACCGTGGCCATCAGCTCGGCCTCGGTGGTCTCCAGCGTCTTGGCGATGCTGTAGCCCTGGATCAGCTCCGTGACCTCCGCGCCGATCATGTGCGCGCCCAGCAGCTCGCCGGTCTTTGCATCGAAGATCGTCTTGATGAAACCCTCGGGTTCGCCAAGGGCAATCGCCTTGCCGTTGCCGATGAAGGGGAACTTGCCGACCTTGAGCTCCAGCCCCTTGGCCTTGGCCGCCGCCTCGGTCAGGCCGATGCTCGCGACCTGGGGCTGGCAGTAGGTGCAGCCCGGGATGTTCTCGGTCTTCATCGGGTGCACACCCTTCACACCGGCGATCTTCTCGACCACCAGCACGCCCTCGTGCATCGCCTTGTGGGCGAGCCAGGGCGGGCCCGCGACATCGCCGAGCGCATAGACGTTCGGCTCGCCGGTGAAGCCCCACGGGTCGATCACGATGTGGGTCTTCTCGACCTTCACCTTGGTACCTTCCAGGCCGATATTCTCGACGTTGCCCACGATGCCGACGGCGCTGATGACCCGGTCGACCGTGATCTCCTGCGCCTTGTCGCCGACCGTGATGGTGGCCGTGACGCTGTTGGCGCCCTTCTTCAGGTTCGACACGGTGGCGCTGGTCAGGATCTTCATACCCTGCTTCTCGAAGGCGCGCTTGGCGAAGGCCGAGACCTCGACATCCTCCACGGGAAGGATGCGGTCCAGCACCTCGCAGACCGTCACTTCCGCACCCATGGTGCGGTAGAAGCTCGCGAACTCGATACCGATCGCGCCCGAGCCGATCACCAGCAGCGACTTCGGGAATTCCGGCGGCACCATCGCTTCCTTGTAACTCCACACCAGCTTGCCGTCGGTCTCGAGCCCGGGAAGCTGACGGGCGCGAGCACCGGTCGCCAGGATCACGTCCTTCGCCGTCAGGGTGACGGTGCTCTTGTCCTTCAGCACGACGGCGACCTTGCGCTTCGTCCCGTCGGTGCCGGCGAGCTTCGCCGTGCCGTCGAACACCGTGATCTTGTTCTTCTTCATCAGCATCGAGACGCCGTTGCTGAGCTGGCTCGCCACCTTGCGCGAGCGCTCGACGATCTTCTTCGGATCGAAGGCGACGTCCTTCACCGACAGGCCATAGGCCTCGGCATGCTTGATGAGGCCGTAGACCTCCGAGGTGCGCAGCAGCGCCTTGGTCGGGATGCAGCCCCAGTTGAGGCAGATGCCGCCCATATGCTCGCGCTCGACCACGGCGGTCTTGAGCCCGAGCTGGGCCGCGCGGATGGCCGCGACGTAGCCGCCCGGTCCGCCGCCGACAATGATGAGATCGAAACTGGTCTCGGCCATGACGTGCTCCTAGGCCAGCATCGCGGCGGGTTGTTCGATGTACGCTTTGAGCGTCTGCAGGAACTGCGCGCCCAGGGCGCCGTCCACCACGCGGTGATCGACGGCCAGCGTGCAGCTCATGATGTTGCGGATGACCATCTCGCCCTTGCGGACGACGACCCGCTCCTCGCCCGCGCCGACCGCCAGGATCATCGCCTGCGGCGTGTTGATGATGGCGCCGAAGTCGCGGATGCCGAACATGCCGAGGTTGGAGATGGTGAATCCGCCGCCCTGGAACTCCTCGAGCTTCAGCTTGCCGCTCTTGGCGCGGCTGGCGAGGTCCTTCATCTCGATCGAGATCTGGGCCAGGCCCTTCATGTCGGCGTTGCGCACGATCGGGGTGATGAGACCGCGATCGGTGGCGACGGCGACGGAGATGTCGACCGCGCCGTACTGGATCATCTCCTCCTCGGTCCACGAGGCGTTGCACTCGGGATGGTCGCGCAGGGCCTTGGCGCAGGCCTTGATCACCATGTCGTTGACCGAGACCTTGGCGCCCTTCTTCTCCACCACGGCGTTGATCGCCGTGCGCGCGGTCAGCAGCGCGTCGATCTCGAAGTCGACCGTCAGGTAGAAATGCGGGACCGTCTGCTTGGACTCGAGCATGCGCCGCGCGATGACCTTGCGGATGCTGGTGTGCGGCACGCGGCTGTCGCCGGGCGCCACGAAGACCGGCTGGCCGCCGGCGACCGGCGCCGGAGCAGCAGGCTTCGGGGCGGCCTTCGGAGCCGGCACGGGCGCGGCGCCGGGCTTCGCATTCTCGACATCGGCCTTGACGATGCGGCCGTTCGGGCCGGAGCCCTTGAGGCCGGCGAGGTCGATCCCTTTCTCCGCCGCGATGCGCTTGGCCAGCGGGGAGGCGAAGACCCGGGCGCCGCCCGAAGAGACAGCGGCCTGTGCGGCAGGCTTGGGAGCCGGGGTCGCCGCCGCGGGCGCCGGGGTTGCAGGCTTCTCCTCAGCCTTGGGAGCTGGCGCTGCGGCCGGCGCCGCCGGCTTGGCGACGTCCTTCTCTCCCTCTTCGAGCAGCACCGCGATGACGGCGTTGACCTTCACGCCCTCGGTGCCTTCCTCGACCAGGATCTGGCCGACCTTGCCCTCGTCGACGGCCTCGACTTCCATCGTGGCCTTGTCGGTCTCGATCTCGCAGACCACCTGGCCGGACTTGACCGTGTCACCGACCTTGACGTGCCACTTGGCGAGCTTGCCCTCCGTCATGGTGGGCGAGAGCGCGGGCATCAGGATGTTGATCGACATGCCGGCTCTCCCGCCTCAGCGATTGCAGACCGCGCGCGCGGCCTCGACGATGTTAGAGGATTGCGGCAGCGCCATCTTCTCGAGGTTCGCGGCATAGGGCAGCGGCACGTCGAGACCGGCGACGCGCTTCACCGGCGCATCGAGCCAATCGAAGGCGTGCTCCATCATCAACGCCGACAGTTCGGCGCCGATGCCTGCGAAGGGCCAGCCCTCCTCGCAGGAGACGAGTCGGTTGGTCTTCTTCACCGACTCGACGATCGTCTCGGTATCGAACGGGCGCAGCGAGCGCAGGTTGATCACCTCGGCGTCGATGCCAAGCTTGGCCAGCTCCTCGGCCGCCTGCAGCGCCTTGCCGACCATGATCGAGAAGGCGACGATCGTGACGTCCTTGCCGGCACGCTCGATCTTCGCCTTGCCGATCGGCAGCACGAAGTCGGGGTCCTCGGGCACGTCGAACGACTGGCCGTAGAGGATCTCGTTCTCGAGGAAGATCACCGGATTGGGATCGCGGATCGCGGCGCGAAGGAGTCCCTTGGCGTCGGCGGCACTCCACGGCGCGAGAACGCGCAGGCCCGGCACGTGGGCGTACCAGCTCGCATAGCACTGCGAATGCTGGGCGGCGACGCGCGAGGCCGCACCGTTGGGGCCGCGGAACACGATCGGGCAGGTCATCTGGCCGCCCGACATGTAGTGGGTCTTGGCCGCCGAGTTGATGATCTGGTCGATCGCCTGCATGGCGAAGTTGAAGGTCATGAACTCGACGATCGGCTTCAGCCCGCCGAACGCGGCGCCGACGCCGAGGCCCGCGAAGCCGTGCTCGGTGATCGGCGTATCGATGACGCGCTTGGCGCCGAACTCGTCGAGCAGCCCCTGGCTCACCTTGTAGGCGCCCTGATACTGCGCGACTTCCTCGCCCATCAGAAAGACCGCCTTGTCGGCACGCATCTCGGCGGCCATCGCCTCGCGCAAGGCCTCGCGCACCGTGATGTGCTGCGTGCCGCCCTTCCATTCCGGCTCAGGCGCCGGCGCGGCAACAGCCGGCGCTACCGTCGGGGTATCGGCTTTCGGCTTCTCTTCGACCTTGGCAGCTTCCGCCTTCGGTGCATCGGCCTTGGCAGCGGGCGCCGGCGTCTCGGCATCGGCGGCGCTTTCACCCTCGCCGGCCAGCACGCAGATCGGCGTGTTGACGGCGACGCCCTCGGTGCCTTCTTCGACTAGGATCTTGGCGACCGTGCCTTCGTCGACCGCTTCGACTTCCATCGTCGCCTTGTCGGTCTCGATCTCGCAGATCACCTGGCCGGACTTCACTTCGTCGCCGACCTTGACGTGCCACTTGGCGAGCTTGCCCTCGGTCATGGTGGGAGACAGGGCCGGCATCAGAACCTGAGTGCTCATGGAATCAGGCCTCGACCAGGATGTCGGTCCACAGCTCCGAAGGATCGGGCTCGGGACTGTGTTGCGAGAATTCGGCGGCGTCGTTCACGATCTTGCGGATCTCCGTGTCGACCGCTTTGAGCCCGGCTTCGTCGACGATCTTGGCGTCGAGCAGGCGCTTGCGGATGTGCTCGATCGGGTCGCGCTCGTTGCGGAACTTGTCGACCTCTTCCTTGGTCCGGTACTTGGCCGGATCGCTCATCGAATGGCCGCGGTAGCGATAGGTCTGCATCTCGAGGATGTAGGGCCCCTGCCCGCTGCGCGCGTGCTCGATGGCCTTTTCGCCGGCCGCCCGCACCGCCAGAACGTCCATGCCGTCGACCCGCTCGCCCGGGATGCCGAATGCCTCGCCGTGTCGGTAGAGCTCGGTCGTGGCCGAGGCGCGCTCGACCGAAGTACCCATGCCGTAGCGGTTGTTCTCGATGATGTAGACCACCGGCAGCTTCCAGAGCGCAGCCATGTTCATGGCCTCGTAGACCTGGCCCTGGTTGGCGCTGCCGTCGCCGAAATAGGTCAGCGAGACGTTCTGGTCGCCGTTGTACTTATGCGCGAAGGCCAGGCCGGTGCCGATCGGCACCTGGGCGCCGACGATGCCGTGGCCGCCGTAGAAGCTCTTCTCGCGGCTGAACATGTGCATCGAGCCGCCCTTCCCCTTGGAGTATCCGCCGCTGCGACCGGTCAGCTCGGCCATCACGCCCTTGGGATCCATGCCGCAGGCCAGCATGTGGCCGTGGTCGCGGTAGGAGGTGATGACCGCGTCCTTGTCCCTGACATTGGCCTGCATCCCGACCACGACCGCTTCCTGGCCGATGTAGAGATGGCAGAAGCCGCCGATCAGGCCCATGCCGTAGAGCTGGCCTGCCCGCTCCTCGAAGCGGCGGATCAGGAGCATGTCGCGGTAATGGGCCTTGAGCTCGTCGGGGCTTATGCTGTTGTCGCCCAGATTCGGAGGCGACTTCGCCTTGGCGGGAGAAGGATCGTCTTTCGGCTTCGTGGCCGGCTTCGCCATGGCAGTCCCCTCATGAACGCACTTCGGCTTATAGCATCGCTCAGGGCGATGTATTTGATCTAGCTGGAAAAAGCAGACCCGACGCGGGTGCGCCGCAGCAATTGAGCGATTGTTTGCCTACGATGGATCACACCGGACAGTTTCTTTCGGATGACCGCGAGGCGAACGCTGAACGAGGCGTCACGCTCTCGCGAAGTTCCCCGATGTCGCTGTCAGCGCGTCGGCATGAAGACGATGATGTCGTCCTTGCGCGCGAAGTTCAGGAGCACCCGCGCCCGCTCGTCGAGCATGTCGGGTTCGAGACTCTGGTTGCGCAGCGCCGCGACACGCCGTTCCCAGATCTTCCGGGTCGTTTCCGCTTCGGCGAGGTTCTGTTCGGCGACCAGGACTTCGCGCTGGAGATGGGCCATGGCCAGCAGACCCCGATCACCGTTCACCAGATGGTACCCGAAGTAACCGAATACCGTGGCGAAGATGACAGGTGCCAAAATCTGACGTGGTCTCAACAACATATGCTGCGTTCCTGCAGGGATATGGCAACATATTGTGGCCTCACGTCAAGATTTTTCGTTTAATTGGATGGCCTTAGCACTCCAAAGCGGGTCACGCCCCATGAACGAACTGATCATCTGGACCTATGACTGGGTTCCCAAGGGGCCGCGCGGTTTCGTGCGCGATCTCCGGCTCCGCTGGGCCTGCGAGGAAGCGGGCCTTCCTTATTCCGTACGGACCGTCGCCTTCGACGGCCGGGAGACGAACCATCTGGGTCAACAACCGTTCGGCCAGGTGCCCTTCCTGAGCGATGGCGCCCTGCAGATGTTCGAAAGCGGCGCGGGGCTGGTGCATCTGGCGCGGAAGAGCGAAAGGCTGATGCCGCGTGATGCCGAGGGAGAAGCCTCGACGCTGCAATGGATGTTCGCCGCCCTCAATTCGATCGAGATGGTGAGCGTGCCCTGGTGGTTCCTCGAAATCACCGGGGCGAAGGAAAACACACTGACCGGCTGGATGGGAAACCGCCTCGACCAGCTCGAAAAAGTCCTGGGCGAGCGGGAATGGCTGGCGGCCGATCGTTTCACCGCCGCGGACCTGTTGATGGCGGATGTGCTGCGCGTCGGAAAGGTGCGGGCGTTCGGCAATCGGCCGGCGACCGAGGCCTATGTGAACCGCATCACCGAACGACCCGCCTTCAGGAAGGCTCATGCCGACCAACTGGCACATTTCGAGGCGGGCGACGCGAAGCAGATCAGCCCGACGAGGTAATGCCAGAAACGATGCGATCCCTGGCCATTGCCCGCCGACAACTGCAGGGCACGGGCGCGAAGTCGCGCTAGTTCTTTTCCAGGGCGATCCGCACTCGCCTGTTGTGGCGGCCCTTGTTGTCGATCTTGAGGATGCGGACCGGCGGCGAATTGCCGGTCGAGGCGAGATGTGTGCCGCCGCACGCCTGACGATCCAGCCCGACGATCTTGACGACCCGGATCTTGCCGTCCGGCGTCGGCGGCGGTGCGACCGAACGGCTGCGGATCAGGCCGTGCTCGGCCTGTGCCTCGTGCATCGGCACGTAGACGAAGTTCACCGCAAGGTCCTCACGGATCGTCTCGTTGATCGGGCCTTCCAACGCGCGCAGCCGGTCGTTGTCGGCGCCCGGCAGGTCGAAATCCATACGGGCACTGCCGTCCTCGGCCATCTGCACGCCGGTCACCAGCGCCCCGTCGAACGCCTTGAACACGAGCGCGTTCAGGATGTGCGTCGCGGTGTGGAGCTGGCGCATGGTCAGGCGAAAATCCGCATCGACGGCGGCTTCGAGCGCGCCGCTCACCTCGGCTTCGGTATCGAGCAGGTGCCATAGCTTGCCAGCCGAGGCTTCGAAACCCGTGACCTTCGCCTCGCCGCCCTGCCAGCGGATGACGCCGCGATCCGCGAGCTGGCCCCCGCCGCCCGGATAGAACGGCGACCGGGAAAGAACGATCTTGCCCGGCCGCGCGTCGACGACCTCGGTCTCTATGGACAGCGTTTCGGGCTGCTCATGACAAAACAGATGCATGACGACATCGTAGGAAGATGCCTGGTGGGCGTATTGGCGAAAATTGCTTCAGGCCGCCGCGGCGCGGGCGAATTGCAGCGGCGTGATGCCGTAGCAGCGCTTGAAGTTCTTGTTGAGCGCGCTCTGGTCGTAGAAGCCGACGGCTGTCGCGACCTCGGCCAGCACCGGTGCGCGCCGCAGCTGGCGGCAGGCCATGCCGAGCCGCACCTGCGTGAGATAGGCGTGCGGCGTCAGGCCGGTCATGCGCTTGAACAGGCCGATGAGCTGGAAAGTGGTGAGCCCGACGCTCGCCGACAGATCCTCAAGACGAAGGTTGCTGGCATACTCCGCCCGCATCCGCTCGATCGCCCGTGCCAGCAGAAGTCGGTCGCGCCGTGGCGCCTTGAGATGACGGCGGCCGCTGCCGTGGCGCTTGAACAGCGTGCCGAACGAACCGACCAGCAGCTCGCGCTCCCGGAAGACATCGCGTCCCGCTTCCAGCGCTACGTGCATCGTGTGGAAGATGTCGATCAGGTCGCGATCGGCAAAGGTGTTGCGCGTGAAGTACGGGACCTCGTCGACCCCGAGTTCGTCGGCCATCCGGTCGAGCGCGATCCGGCTCAGGTAGAGCGAGCGGTACTGCCAGCGCTCGCTGCGCCCCATCCACCCTCCGTGCGGTTCCTCGGGGTTGAACACGAACAGCGTCGCCGGCGTGCAGTCCTGCAACTCGCCCCGGCTCTTCACCACCGAGCCGCCCTGCTCGGTGACGGCAATCACCAGGGCCTCATGGGTGTGCTGCGGATATTCGTGCGTCGTGAAATCGGCGCGCATCAGGCTGAGGCCGCTCAGATGACGGTCCCACCAGTATTCCGTCGAATTGTTCGGATCGACACGCGGCATGGCAATTTTTACCAATAGCGCTGCGTGCCGCGCCACTACCCTGCGGCCATGATCGCCCGAACCTGGCGCGGCCGCGCGACGGCCGCAATGCCCCCGCCTACGCCAAGCATTTTACAGACACAGTGGTGCCGCAACTCAAGGCCCTGACCGGGCATCGCGGTGCCTGGCTGCTCCGTCCCAAGACGGGTGACGAGGTCGAACTCGTCGCCCTGACTCTCTGGGACTCACGCGCCTCGATCGAGGCCTTCGCGGGTTCCGATATCGACCGCGCCCATGTCCAACCACGGGCGCGCGCCGTGCTGTCGTCGTTCGACGACGTCGTCGACCATTACGAGGTCGTCTACGGCGACTAGCCGCGCAGGATCGACGTCCCGGCGTAGCGGGCCTGGGTGCCGAGCTGCTCCTCGATGCGCAGGAGCTGGTTGTACTTGGCCAGGCGGTCCGACCGCGACAACGAGCCGGTCTTGATCTGGCCGCAGTTGGTGGCGACGGCGAGGTCGGCGATGGTCGCGTCCTCGGTCTCGCCCGAGCGGTGGGACATGACCGCGCCGTAGCTGGCATTGCGCGCCATGGAGACGGCCTCCATCGTCTCGGTCAGGGTGCCGATCTGGTTCACCTTGACCAGGATCGCGTTGGCGAGCCCGTCCTTGATGCCCTGCTCCAGGCGCTTCGGGTTGGTGACGAACAGGTCGTCGCCGACCAGCTGGATCTTCTTGCCGAGCTTGTCTGTGATGGCCTTCCAGCCCTTCATGTCGTCCTCGGCCATGCCGTCCTCGATCGACACGATCGGGTAGCGCTTCACGAGATCGGCATAATAGTCGACCATGCCGGCGGCATCGAACGACTTGCCCTCGCCTTCCATCTCGTACTTGCCCTTCTTGAAGAACTCGGTCGAGGCCGGGTCGAGCGCCAGCATCACGTCCTCGCCGGGCTTGTAGCCGGCCTTCTCGATCGCCTTCATGACGAAGGACAGCGCTTCGTCGGCCGTCGCGAGGTTCGGCGCGAAGCCGCCCTCGTCGCCCACGTTGGTGTTGTGGCCTGCATCATGGAGCTGGCCGCGCAGCGCGTGGAAGACCTCGGCGCCCATGCGCAGCGCATCGGCGAAGCGGTCGGCCTTCACCGGCATGATCATGAATTCCTGGATGTCGATCGGATTGTCGGCATGGGCGCCGCCGTTGATGATGTTCATCAGCGGCACCGGCAGCACCGAGGCCTGGCTGCCGCCGACATAGCGGTAGAGCGGCAGGCCGCTCTCCATGGCCGCGGCCTTGGCGACCGCGAGCGAGGCGCCGAGGATCGCATTGGCGCCGAGGCGGCCCTTGTTCGGCGTGCCGTCGAGCTCTATGAGCGCCCGGTCGATCTTGATCTGCTCCAGCGCGTCGAGGCCCGACAGCAAGTCCATGATCTCGCCGTTGACGGCAGCGACCGCCTTCAGCACGCCCTTGCCGCCGTAGCGCTTCTTGTCGCCGTCGCGCAGTTCGACCGCCTCGTGTGCGCCGGTCGAGGCGCCGGACGGGACGGCTGCGCGGCCTATCGCGCCGCTGTCGAGTTCGACTTCGACTTCGACGGTGGGATTGCCACGGCTGTCGAGGATTTCGCGGCCGCGGACTTCGGCGATGGCGCTCATGAGAAAAACTCCTGTTGGGCGCGGCCTGTCTAGCCCGCGTGGGCGGCGGGGAGCAAGTGACGCAATGGCGCGCGCTTCCTATACTGCCCGGCGAGAATTGCCGCCGCCTGGGAGAAAACAATGCCTGACCAGACCCATCACCATCAGGCCGCCGCCTCCGTCGAGGCGCGGACCGACGCCATCGAGGCCGCCTTCCAGGAGCGCGGCATGGAGCCCGCCAACTTCATCCGCGAGTTCAAGCATCTCGCCGAGGAGGAATGGGTGCCGCAGAACGGGGCGCGCGTTGTCGCCAGGGCCTGGACCGATCCCGCCTTCCGCGAGCGCCTGTTCGCCAACGGCCGCGCCGCCGTGGCGGAACTCGGTCTCTCGATGCCGCCGCATCACCGGCATCTGGTCGTGCTGGAGAACATGCCGAGCGTCCACAACGTGATCTGCTGCACGCTATGCTCGTGCACCGCGTTCTCGATCATCGGCCTGCCGCCGGACTGGTACAAGGACCTGGAATACCGCGCCCGCATCGTGCGCCAGTCGCGCACCGTGCTGAAGGAGATGGGCCTCGACCTGCCGGCCGACATGGAGATCCGGGTCTGGGATACGACGGCCGACACACGCTACATGGTGCTGCCGGTTCGGCCCGCCGGCACCGAGGGCTGGTCCGAGGAGAAGCTCGCCGGCCTGGTCACCAAGGATTCCATGATCGGCGTGTCGCGCCTCTAGGATCGGAGAAACACCATGGACGGCATGCACGATCTCGGCGGCAAGCAGGGCTTCGGCCGTGTCCGCTATTCGCTCCGCGCCCAGACCTTCCACGAGCCGTGGGAGAAGCGGGTCAACGCGCTCTACTCCCTGGCGGTGAAGCTCGGCATCTTCAACATGGACGAGTACCGCCACGCCATCGAGCGCATGGAGCCGCGGCACTATCTCTCGGCCAGCTACTACGAGCGCTCGCTGACCAGCCTTGCCACCCTCTGCGTCGAGAAGGGCATCGTCACCCACGAGGAGCTGGAACGCCGCGCCCAGGGCGCCTTCCCCCTCGCCTCGCCCAGCGCTCCCGGCCGAGCCAATGTCGCCACGCGCGAGACCCTGAAGGTCGGCGACAAGGTCAGGGTGAAGACCGATTACGTCCCCGGCCATGTCCGCATGCCGGGCTACATCCGCGGCAAGAGCGGTGTCGTGGTCGGCGTGTCGCCGCCCTACCCGTTCCCCGACGCCCACGGTCACGGGATCGAGGCCGACGAGGAACCAACCTACGACGTGCGCTTCGATGCACGCGACCTGTGGTCGGACTCGGCCGACCCGGCGTTCGTCCATGTCGGCGTCTTCGAGAGCTACCTCGAACGCGCGAAGTAGCGCGATGCCTGCCGACGCCATCCGGCAGGTTCTCGCGGCAAAGGCGGATGCAATGGTGCGCCGGTCAGCCGAGACGCTGACCGCGCTGCTCCACGACGACTTCATCTACGTCAATGCCGGCGGCACGCGCTTCGACAAGCTGGGTTATATCGAGACTTACTGCACATCCGGCAAGGTCGTGTTCCATGAGCAGGAAATCGACGATCTCCTGGTCGGCGAGTTTCCCGGCTTCGCCGTCGCAACGCTGACAGTGCGCGACCGCTTCAACGCCGGAGGGCGCGAAGTCCTGGCGACCTATCGTTCGCTCTGCGTCTTCACCGATGCCAACGGCAAGTGGCTTTGGGCGGCCGGCCAGACAATGCCGACGTCATGAAAGGCCAGTCCGGGCGGCTTAAGCAGGCTCAGTGGAGCGCGCCACTCCAGTGGCGCAATCATGATCATGGGCGCCACTGGAGTGGCGCGCTCCGTTGATAGATCGCCTCTCTCACGCACCCGCCCCGTAGCGCGGCAGGCGCAGGCGTAGCATGTCGAGCATCTCGTCGCGCAGCGGGTCGCGGGCGTTGCGCAGCCAGGCGGCGGCCATCGGCAGCAGGTCGAGGGCGTTAGCCTCGCGGGAGGCGAGCGGGACGAAGCGGACGCCCGCCATGCCGAGCCGCGAGGCCCAGCGCGGCACGATAGCCAAACCCAATCCCGCCGCGACCAGCTGGACGATGGTCTGCTTCTCCTCGGCGATCTGCGACACGCGGGGACGCAGGCCGGCGCGCTGGAACAGCTTGATCGTGAGGTCGTGGCTGTGGGGCCGCGAGCTGCGGTCGGGCACGATCATCGGCTCGTCCGCCAGCGCCTCGATGGACAGGCGGCGCCGGCCCGCGAGGCGGTGCCGCGACGGTATGGCGACGACCGGCGTCTCGTGGAAAAGCATCATCGTCTCGATGCGCCTGTCGAGCCGCGCGGGCGGACGGATAAAGGCAACATCGAGCCGGCCCGACAACAACTTCGGCACCAGGCGGACGGTTTTGTCCTCGACCAGCTGCACGGCGACCGCGGCGCGCTGCTCGCGGAAATCGTGCAATAGCGGCGGGATCAAACCGGCCGCCGCCGTGTCGATCGCGCCGACCCGGATGAGGCTACGGGATTGACGACGTCCGCGCTCGCGTACCTCGGCCGCCAGCGCATCGGCCCTCGCCAGCAGCGCACGGGCGTCGTCGACGAAGGCGGCACCGTCCTGCGACAGCATCACGTTGCGCGTGGTGCGCAGCAGCAGGGACGTTCCCAGCGAGGTCTCCAGAAGACGGATGTCGCGGCTCAGCGCCGACGGCATCATCTCGAGCCGTCGCGCCGCCCGGCCGAAATGCAATTCGTCGGCCACGGCCACGAAACAGCGAAGCTGATGCAGATCCATAACGGCGATTATATCAGAAATTTGTATAATCCAGCGCCAATTGCCGCCCTCCGCCGACGGACGTAAAGAGGCGGCAAATCAAGAATCCAAGGGAGTGAACCGTGAGCTTTCTACGTCGTGCCCTGCTGACCTGCGCCGCAGCCGCCACCTGCCTCGCGTCGTTCGCCGTGGCCGGAACTGCCGCCGCGCAGGCCTATCCCAACAAGCCGGTGACGCTGATCGTGCCGGCCGCGGCCGGTGGCCCCACCGACACGGTGGCGCGCCTGATCGCCGAATCGATGACAAAGACCTTCGGCCAGACCGTCGTCGTCGAGAATGTCGGCGGCGCCGGCGGCACGATCGGCATGGCGAAGGTCGCCCGGGCAGCGCCCGACGGTTACACGATCGCCGTCTGGCACATCGCGCAGGCCACGGCCCCTGCCCTCTATGACGGCCTCAAGTATGACGTCGTGAGCGATTTCGACCATCTCGGCCGCATCACCGACGTGCCGATGACACTCGTCTCCAAGGCGGGTCTGCCGCCCAAGGACATCGCCGAAATCGTCGCCTGGATGAAGGCCAACCAGAGCAAGGCGACCTACGGCCATGCCGGCATCGGCTCGGCCTCGCATCTCTGCATGCTGATCCTGATGAAGGAGCTGGGCATCAAGATGGAGGGCGTCGGCTATCGCGGCACCGGGCCGGCGATGAACGACCTGATCAGCGGTACCTTCGACGTGATGTGCGACCAGACGACCAACACGACCGGCCATATCAAGGACGGACGCATCAAGGGCTACGCCGTCACTACCAAGGCCAAGGTCTCGTCCGTGCCCGAATTGCCGACCTTCGACAGCGGCACCCTGCCCGGCTTCGAGGTTTCGGCCTGGCACGCGCTGTGGGCGCCGAAAGGATTGCCGAAGGACGTCACGGACAAGCTCGTGGCGGCGCTCAAGGTCGCGCTGAAGGACCCCAAGGTGCTCGAGCGCTTCGCCGGTCTCGGCACGGAGCCCGTCGCGGAGGCGCAGGTCAGCCCGGAGGCGCTCAAGGGCTATCTCGAATCCGAAGTGAAACGCTGGGACGCCGTGATCAAGGCGGCCGGCGTCAAGGCCAGCAATTGATCCGGATATCCTGATGAAGACCTACAAGATCGCAGCCATTCCCGGCGACGGCATCGGCACCGAAGTCGTGTCGGCGGGGGTCGAGGTGCTGGAAGCTATTGCCCGCCGAGAGGGCAGCTTCGCCTTCGAGATCGACCATTTCGACTGGGGCGGCGACTATTACAAGAAGCACGGCCGCATGATGCCGCTGGACGGACGCGAGCAGATCGCCAAACACGATGCGATCCTGTTCGGGTCGGCCGGGCATCCGGACATTCCCGACCATGTCACCCTGTGGGGCCTGCGGCTGGCGATCTGCCAGCCCTTCGACCAGTACGCGAACGTCCGCCCGACGCGCGTGCTGCCGGGAATCACCTCGCCGCTGCGCCACGTGAACGGCAACGAGCTCGACTGGGTGATCGTGCGCGAGAATTCCGAGGGCGAATATTCCGGCGTCGGCGGCCGCGTCCACCAGGGCTCGCCGATCGAGGCGGCGACCGACGTGTCGATGTTCACGCGCGCCGGTGTCGAGCGCATCCTGCGCTTCGCCTTCAGGCTCGCGCAGTCGCGGCCGCGCAAGCTCCTCACCGTCGTCACCAAGTCGAACGCCCAGCGCCACGCCATGGTGATGTGGGACGAGATCGCCAACGAGGTCGCGGCCGAATTCAAGGACGTCACCTGGGACAAGATGCTGGTCGATGCCATGACCATGCGCATGGTCATGAAGCCCGGCAGCATCGACACGGTGGTGGCGACCAACCTCCACGCCGACATCCTGTCGGACCTCGCCGCCGCGCTGGCCGGTTCGCTGGGCATCGCACCGACCGCCAACCTCAATCCCGAGCGAACCTTCCCCTCGATGTTCGAGCCGATCCATGGCTCGGCCTTCGACATCATGGGCAAGGGCGTGGCCAATCCCGTCGGCACCTTCTGGTCGGCGGTTATGATGCTGGAACATCTCGGCGAACCGGCCGCCGCCGGGCGCCTGATGAAGGCCATCGAACGGGTGACGGCCGACAAGCGCTTCCACACGCCCGATCTCGGCGGCGCGGCGCGGACGATCGACGTCACGAAAGCCGTGATCGAGGCGATCCACGGCGCGAATGCTTAAGGTGAGATAGTCGTCATTGGAGCGCGCCACTCCAGTGGCGCTCATGATTCATGATTGCGCCACTGGAGTGGCGCGCTCCAATGAATCAGCGCCAGGCGCTCTTCAGCGCCTGGTCGGTCTTCCACTTCTCGACCGCGGCGACATCGTCGCAGGTGAAGGCCTGCGGGTTCTTGCGCGGAGTGCCTTCGATCCAGGCGAAGACCAGGCACTGGCCGTAGGTCTTGTCGCCTTGCTTCGTTTCGAACTTCACTTCCGTGGCGGTCGCGGCGCCCGCCTTGGCGTCGCCATAGTCGTCGATCACCGGCGTGATCTCGCCGATGGTGCGGCCGGCCGCCTTGTTGTCGGCGTACCATTTGGCGAATTCCGCGAACTGGTCGCCGGCCACGCCCTTGCCGTCCGCGGCGACATAGGCCTTGAGGTCGCGCACCAGCGCCTGCGCCGCCGCATTGGCTTTCGGCTCGGCGGCCTTGCGGCGCTCCGCCAGACGGGCCTGCATGGCCTTCAGCGTATCGGCATTGGAAGGCTGCGCAGGCGCCAGCGGAACCGGCGTGGCGGTCTGCGGCGGCGGCGATTCGAGCCGGCGGATCGGGGCGCGCGCCGCCTCGGCATTGAGTTGGGCGGCTTCCTGCGGCGTCAGCTTGCCGACGGCCGGCGTGTTGCGCCCCTTCTGCCAGTCGCCGATCGCCTTCACCGTGGCTTCGGACTGCAGGTTGCCGTCGATCGGACCGTTGTACTTGTCGAGCGTGCGCAGCGACTCCTGGATCTTCCTGCGGTCGGCCTCGGGACTGTTCAACACCGTGGTGTAGTCGGGCGCGGGGGCCGGCCGGGCCGCGGCGACGGGCGCCGGGGCATGAGGGGCTGGCGCGGCGGCGCCCCCGCCTCCTCCGCCGGACGCGCAGGCGCCGGGATTCTGGAAGCAGCGTTCGACCTCACTGGCGCTTTGCGCCGAGGCGACGGCCGGTGCCACGAGCACCAGGCCGATCAGGGCCATGGCGAGACGCATTTCAGAGGCTGCCATAGGTGTTGGCCGCGAGTTGCGCCGGCAGGCCGATCACCATGGTCACGGGCTGGCCACGTCCGGTCTGGCCCCGGGCGATGATGTGGTCGTTGGGCGCGCCGGTCTTGCTTTCGTACGTGCCGCGGCCGGCGAACTTGCCGCCGAAGCAGGACAGTGAAAATTGCCCGCTGCCGGGAGTCTCGTTGGTCATGGTGCCGTTGCACACCTGCTCGCCGCGCGGATTGTCCACCGTGAAGGTGACGGAGCGATCCCGGCCGATCAGCGCACCGTAGCGCACCAGCCCGTTCAGCCGCGCGACGTTGCCGCGATCGTCGCGGTAGAAGATCGAGGCGGGACCATAGGCGTCGTCCGGCATGGAGGATTTCGGGACGACATAGGTCTCGTCGCTGATGACCACCTGGCACCGGCAGTCGACGCCGTAGTTCTCGCCCAGGGGCCCGAGCTCCTGGAGGCGCCGATTGCAGTTCGACAGAGCGATCTGCTGCACCTCGCTCTCGCTCTGCTGCCCGCGCGTGTAGGCGTCGGCATAGAGGAAGGCGCATTGCTTGGGCATCGGGATCGCCACGACCTTGTGGCTGGCCGAATTGGTCTCGGTGTTCACCCAGTAGCGATTCGCCATCTCAGCGAAGCGCAGGAAGAGGGGATCACGCCGCTCGGCCTTGCCGTAGGACGACTGCGCCCAGGCATTCGAGCCGAGCGTGAGGACGGCGAGCGTGACGAGCGCGGCAATACGGACCATGACGGCAATTCACCTGAGAAAGGTGACGGAAATGCGACCCGGCCGCGGCCCCGTCCCTTCCTAGACGAGGCGACTCTGTGTCTTGGCGGCGCCGATGAACGAGGTGAACAGAGGATGCGGCGCGAAGGGCCGCGATTTCAGTTCGGGATGGTACTGGACGCCGATGAACCAGGGATGGTCGGGAATCTCGACGATCTCGGGCAGGATGCCGTCGGGCGACATGCCCGAGAAGCGCAGGCCCACCTGCTCCAGCCGGTCCTTGTAGTTGACGTTCACCTCGTAGCGATGGCGGTGCCGTTCGCTGATCACGTCCTGCCCGTAGATCTCGTGGACCTTCGTCCCCGGCCGCAGATGCGCCGGGTAGGCGCCAAGGCGCATCGTGCCGCCCATGTCACCGTCCGCGGAGCGCTTCTCGAGCTGGTTGCCCTTCATCCACTCGGTCATCAGGCCCACCACCGCATGGTCGGTCGGACCGAACTCGCTCGACGAGGCCGTCTCGATGCCCAGCAGGTTCCGCGCCGCCTCGATCACCGCCATCTGCATGCCGAAGCAGATGCCGAAGAACGGCACCTTGCGCTCGCGGGCAAACTTCACCGCGTGGATCTTGCCCTCTGTGCCGCGCTCGCCGAAACCACCGGGCACCAGAATGCCGTGGACATGCTCCAGATGGCTGACGGCGTCGTCGCGCTCGAAGATCTCGGAGTCCATCCACTCGAGGCCGACCTTCACGTTGCTGCCGAAGCCGCCATGGGTCAGCGCCTCGGAGAGCGACTTGTAGGCGTCGAGAAGCACCGTGTACTTGCCGACCACGGCGATAGTGACCTTGCCCTCGGGCTCGCGCACCGAGCGCACGACGCCGCGCCAGCGGTCGAGATTGGGCTCCTCGTCGGCCGGCAGGCCGAAATAGCGGCAGACTTCGCGGTCGAAGCCGCGTTCGTGATAGGCGATCGGAACCTGGTAGATCGTGTCGACGTCGCGGGCCTCGATCACGCGCTCCGGCTTCACGTTGCAGAACAGGGCGATCTTGCGCTGCTCGTTGGCCGGGATCTCCTTGTCGCCGCTGCGGCAGACCAGCAGGTCGGGCTGGATACCGACGCTGAGAAGCTCCTTCACCGAGTGCTGGGTCGGCTTGGTCTTGAGCTCACCGGCCGTCGGAACCCAGGGAAGCAGGGTGAGGTGCACGTACATCGTGCGCTCGCGGCCGAGCTCGTTGCCGACCTGGCGGATGGCCTCGAGGAACGGCAGGCTCTCGATGTCGCCGACCGTGCCACCCACCTCCACCAGGACGAAATCTTCCTTGTCCGTGTCGGCAAGGACGAAATCCTTGATGGCGTCGGTGACGTGCGGGATCACCTGGACGGTTGCGCCGAGATATTCGCCCCGCCGCTCCTTGGCGATCACGGTCGAATAGATGCGGCCCGTGGTGATGTTGTCGCTCTGGCGGGCATCGACGCCGGTGAAGCGCTCGTAGTGCCCGAGGTCCAGGTCGGTTTCCGCCCCGTCGTCGGTCACGAAGACCTCGCCGTGCTGGTAGGGGCTCATCGTCCCTGGATCGACGTTCAGATAGGGGTCGAGCTTGCGCAGCCGGACCTTGTAGCCGCGCGCCTGCAGCAGCGCGCCGAGCGCCGCCGAGGAAAGACCCTTGCCAAGCGAGGAAACCACGCCGCCCGTTATGAAAATAAAGCGCGTCATGGGCTTACAGCATACAAGCGCTTGCGGAGCGCAGCCATGGGGATATCGCCCCGCCGGAGACAATTCGGCGGAGGGAGGAAGCTGGTTTCATGTGGGCCTTAGCGGGTCGGAGCGGCCGGTTGCGCCGGTGCGGCGGGAGCCGCTGGCGCAGGCGCCATGCCACCGCTGCTTGGGCCGCCGCTGCCTGGAGCGGGAGCGGCCGGCGCACCCGAGCCGACCGGCGCGCGGTCCATGATGGACCTCGTGGCACGAACCGGATCGGTCATGCTCCACGCCATGATGAGGCTCAGGACGAAAAAGATGCTCGCGAAGATCGCGGTCATGCGCGACAGCACGTTGGCCTGGCCCCGCACCGAGAACAGCGCGTCCGACCGGCCGCCCATGCCCAGGCCGCCGCCTTCGCTGCGCTGCAGGAGAATCACGATGATCATCGCGCTGGTCACACCGACATGGATGACGAGCAGCACGAGGCGCCATTCGTGGAGGAAGTGTCTTACGGCGTCCATTTTCGTCCAGCGCTAGGAGGGCATCTTCGCAAGCGGGCGCTTCTAGCCCCTTTAGGCGGCCTTGGCGATAGCCAAAAATTCGGCGGCGTTGAGGCTTGCGCCGCCCACGAGGGCGCCGTCGACGTCGCCTGCGGCCAGAAGCTCGACGGCATTGCTGCCCTTCACCGAGCCGCCGTAGAGCAGCCGCACCGCGGCCGCCTCGCCGGTCAGCCCAGCCAGCACACCGCGAATATGCGCGTGAGCTGCGGCAACCTCGGACACGGTCGGGGTCTTTCCGGTACCGATTGCCCAGACCGGCTCATAGGCCACGACCAGATTGGTACCCGTCGCGCCTGGAGGCACGCTTCCGCCCAGCTGGGTCTCGAGCACCGAGAGGGTGTCGCCGGCCTCACGCTCGGACAGGGTCTCGCCGATACAGACGATCGGCACCAGTCCGGCGCGCCAGGCCGCTTCGGCCTTGGCCCGCACGATCGCATTGGTCTCGCCGCAGTCGGCGCGGCGCTCGGAATGCCCGACGATGACGTGGCTGGCGCCGGCATCCTTCAGCATCTCGGCGGACACGTCGCCGGTATGGGCGCCGCTCGCCTTGGCGTGGCAGTTCTGGCCGCCGACCAGCAGCCCGCTTCCCCTGGCGGCGTCGGCAACGGCCGCGATCAGCGTCGCCGGCGGGCAGACCAGCAGCTCGCGGTCGCTCCAGCCGGCCTGCTTCACGCCGGCGGCAACATCCCTGGCGAGGGCGAGGGCATCGGCCTTGAGACCGTTCATCTTCCAGTTGCCCGCGATCAGCGGCCGCCTCGTACGCGCCATCGAATTCCCCTTCCCGTCCGGTCCATCGTGCCCGAGGCGTATCTAAAGGTGGTGGCGTTTGCGGTCAAAGGCCGCTTGGTTGCCTGTCCATGGGGCCGGTGGTAGGCATGGCGCCCCGTCAAGAACCCCCTGTCTGGCCCGTGAATCAGTTCCGCAAGTACGCCCGCTACATCGTTCTCTCCATTCTCTTCGGCATGCTGATCATCAGCTTCGGCCTGTGGGGCGTCGGCGACATGCTGAAGGCGGTCGGGCGCAGCACCGAAGTCGCGCATGTCGGCGGCACGAAGATTCCCCTCTATGGGTGGGTCGGCGGCGCTCCCGTCTATGCCAGCGAGGTCCGCGAGCAGTTCAATCGCCAGCTCGAGGCGATCCAGCGCCAGACCGGCCAGCGTCCCGAACAGGAACAGGCGCTGCGCTACGGCCTGCACGTGCGCGCCCTCGAAGAGGTCATCCAGAGGGCCGTGCTCGACTATGCCGTCCAGGAATTCGGCCTGATCATCAGCGACGAGGAAGTCCGTGCGGTCATCGCGCGTAATCCGGCCTTCCAGGGCACCGGCGGCTCGTTCGATCCCCTGCTCTATCGCAACCGCCTGCAGCAGGCCCGCATCAGCGAGGCGCAGTTCGTGGTCGACATGCGCCGCGAGATCGCCGCCAGCCAGCTGTTCGGCGTCGTGCGGGCAGACGGTCTCGCGCCGGTGTCGCTGCGCAACGACATCTTCAAGCTCGAGAGCGAGAAGCGCACGGCCGAGACGATCTACATTCCCGACGCCATCGTCGTCGACGTGCCGAAGCCGACGCCGGAGCAGCTCAACGCCTATTTCGAGGCCAACAAGGCCAAGTTCCAGGTGCCGGAGTTCCGCGCCTTTTCCTACGTCATGATCACGGTCGACGACGTGCAGAACCAGGTGGCCGTCACCGCCGATGCCGTGCGCCAGGAATACGAGGCGCGGACCGCCGAGTTCGGCACACCTGAGAAGCGCGACGTCGACCAGGCGATGACCGACACCGAGGACAAGGCCAAGGCGATCATCGCCGCCGTCCAGGGCGGCAAGTCGCTCGAGGACGCCGCCAAGGAAGTGACCGGCAACGCCGACGGCGTGATCAAGCTCGGCCCGGTGACCAAGAAGGACCTGCCGCCCGGTCCGCTGGCCGACGGTATCTTCGGCCTGCCGGAGGGCATCGCCGCCGCGCCGATCCAGTCGCCGCTCGGCTGGCACATCGTGCGCATCAACAAGATCGAGGCCGGCAAATCGGTGCCCTTCGAAGAGGTCAAGGAGAAGCTGGAGAAGGACCTGAAGGCGCAGCAGGCGCCCGACCTCCTGATCAAGCTGGTGACCGACTTCGAGCGCGTACTGGGCAGGACGCAATCGATGAAGGCTGCCGCCGAGGACATGGGCCTCAAGGTCCGGACCTACGAGAACGTGGATGCACGCGGCCAGGACGCCGCCGGCAAGCAGGTCGTGATCGGCCCGGCATCCGCCGAACTCGTGCAGGCGGCGTTCGCCACCCGCGAGAGCGCCGAGAGCGAGCTGCTGGAAACACCGCGCGGCGAGTATTTCATCGTCCGCACCGACCGCATTACGCCGGCTCGCTCGCCGGCGCTCTCCGAGGTCGAAGCCAAGGTCACGGATGCCTGGCAGGCCGAGGAGCGCCGCAAGCTGGCCGACGCGAAGGTCAAGGAAGCGGTCGAGAAATCCAACAGCGGCACCGATTTCGTGGCCCTGGCCAAGGAACTCGGCCTGGAGGCGCGGATCACCAAGCCGGTCACCCGCTTCGAGGCCGATGCCGGAAACTATCTCAGCCAGCCGGTCGTGCAGGAGCTCTTCAAGCTCGCGCCGGACAAGACGCAATCGGTGCGGACCGGCGATGGCAGCGTGCTGGTGCGCGTCAAATCCGTCGAGCCGCCGGATCTCGCCAAGGACAAGGACCAGCTCGATCGCTTCGGCAAGCAGCTCGACACGATGGTGGCCAACGACCTGATCCTGCAGCTCGTCGCAGCGCTTCGCGCCAAATATGGCGTCACCGTCGACGAGGCCGCCTTCCAGGCGACCTTCGCGACCCAGCAATAGAAGACTTCCCATGTCGATCTCGCCCGACTTCGACGCCTTCGCGGCGCGCTATGACTCCGGCACACCGCAGGTCGTCTCGACCAAGCTCGTCGCCGACCTCGAGACGCCGGTCTCGGCCTATCTCAAGCTGGCCGACGGCCGCGCCAACTCCTTCCTCCTCGAATCGGTCGAGGGCGGTTCGGTGCGCGGCCGCTATTCGATCATCGGCTTCAAGCCCGACGTCGTGTGGCGCTGCCGCAAGGGCCAGGCCGAGATCAACCGGCGCGCCCAGGCCGATTCCCATGCCTTCGAGAAGCTCGAGGGCCGGCCGCTGGAGACGCTGCGCGTCCTGATCAAGGAGTGCCAGATGGACCTGCCGCCCGGCCTGCCGCCGATGGCGTCGGGCCTGTTCGGCTTCCTGGGCTACGACATGGTCCGCGACATGGAGCGGCTGCCCGACACCAATCCCGACCCGATCGGCCTGCCCGACGCGATCATGGTGCGGCCGACCCTGATCTGCATCTTCGACCGGCTGGAAGACAACGCGACCCTGGTCACGCCCGTCTGGCCGCAGGCGGGGACCAGCGCACGCGCCGCCTACGAGGCCGCGCAGGAGCGGCTGGCCGATGCCGTTTCCGACTTCGAGCGCACCCTTCCCTTCCGCCGCGACAGCGCCGACGACCTCGACGCCCTGCCCAAGCCGCAGGCCAACATGTCGAAGGAAGATTTCAAGAAGATGGTCGAAACCTGCAAGGAGTACATCCGCGCGGGGGACGCCTTCCAGATCGTGCCGTCGCAGCGCTTCTCGCTGCCGTTCAAGCTACCGCCGCTGTCGCTCTACCGGGCGCTGCGCCGCATCAACCCCTCGCCGTTCCTGATCTTCTTCGACTATGGCGACTTCCAGATCGTGGGTTCTTCGCCCGAGATCCTGGTCCGGCTGCGCGACAATATCGTCACCATCAGGCCGCTCGCCGGCACGATCCGCCGCGGCGCCACGCCGGAAGAGGACAAGCAACTCGCCGAGAAGCTCCTGGCCGATCCCAAGGAGCACGCCGAGCATCTGATGCTGGTCGATCTGGCGCGCAACGATGTCGGCCGTGTCTCCAGGATCGGCTCGGTGCGGGTCGTCGAGCAATTCACGATCGAGAAGTACAGCCGCCTCCAGCACATCAGCAGCCATGTCGAGGGCACGATCGAGGATGGGCTCGACGCAATCGACGTGCTGAAAGCGGGCTTTCCCGCCGGCACCCTGTCCGGCGCCCCCAAGGTGCGGGCGATGGAGATCATCGACGAGGTCGAGCCGGTTCGGCGCGGCATCTACGCAGGCTGTGCCGGCTATTTCGCGGCCAACGGTTCGATGGACACCTGCATCCTGCTGCGCACGGCGCTGGTTAAGGACGACGTGATGTACGTCCAGGCGGGCGTCGGTGTCGTCGCCGATTCAGACCTCGAGGCCGAATACCAGGAGAGCGTTCTCAAGGCGCGCGCGCTGGTCGATGCCGCCGAGGAAGCCGTGCGCTTCGCCAGCGCCGGCCAGTGGAGCGCCGGCAACACGCGGCGCTGACCTCGGCGCTTTCCTGCCCTTGTCGGATTTCTCGATGCGGACCGGGGCCTTGGGGCGTCCGCTTGCCGTGCTAACCTCCCGCGCAACGGAGGAAAGCCCATGTCCGACTGGCAAAACCGCTACCAGCGCCTGCTGTTCGATCGCCCGCATCCCAAGGTGCTGCGGGTCACGATGAACCGGCCCGAGAAATACAATGCGACGGACGCGATCATGCATCGCGAACTGGTCGACGTGTGGCGCGACATCGACGGCGACGACACGGTCAACTGCGTGATCATCCAGGGCGCGGGCGGCAAGGTGTTCTCCGCGGGCGGCGACTTCGACATCATCGAAAAGAACATGAAGGATCACAACGCGCTGCTGCGTACGTGGAAGGAAGCGCGCGACATCGTCTACAACGTGATCAATTGCTCCAAGCCGATCGTCAGTACCATGCGCGGCCCCGCTGTCGGCGCGGGCCTCGTCGCCGGCATCCTGGCCGACGTGTCGATCGCTTCGAAGAAGGCCCGGATCATCGACGGCCATACCCGCCTCGGCGTCGCCGCCGGCGACCATGCCTGCATCGTCTGGCCCCTGCTCTGCGGCATGGCCAAGGCCAAGTACTACCTGCTCCTCTGCGAGGCGATCGACGGCCAGGAAGCCGAGCGCATCGGCCTGGTCTCGCTCTGCGTCGAGGACGACCAGCTCGAAGCCAAAGGGTTGGAGGTCGCGACCAAGCTGGCCGAAGGCGCGCAGACCTCGATCCGCTTCACCAAGTACGCGCTGAACAACTGGCTACGCATGATGGGCCCGACCTTCGACACCTCGCTCGGCCTCGAAATGCTGGGCTTCGTGGGGCCGGACGTGAAGGAAGGCCTCGCCTCTCACCTGGAGAAGCGCAAGCCGAAGTTCGATCCCTATTCGCCGCTCTGACACGGAGGCGATGATGCGCGGACTCGAAGGAAGGAACGTCATCGTGACCGGCGGTGCCGGCGCGATCGGCAGCGCGATCTGCCGCCGCTTCGCGGGCTACGGCACCCGCGTCGGCGTGTTCGACAAGAACCTCGACGGCGCGAAGAAGGTCGCGGACGAGATCAACGGATATGCGTCCGGTGTCGACATTGTCGACTATGCGGCCGTCGGTGAGGCGATCGCCGACTTCGAACGCAAGGTCGGGCCGACCGATATCCTGGTGAACAATGCCGGCTGGGACCGCTTCGCCAACTTCGTCGACACCACGCCCGATCTCTGGGACCAGCTCATCGCCATCAACCTGCGCGGGCCGCTCAACATGAGTCATTTCGTGCTGAAGGGCATGGTGGCGCGCGGCGGCGGCCGCATCGTCAACATCGCCTCGGATGCGGGCCGTGTCGGCTCCTCGCAGGAAGCCGTCTATTCTGCCTGCAAGGGCGGCATCATCGCCTTCACCAAGACCGTGGCGCGCGAGGTCGCGCGCAAGGGCATCACCCTGAACGCCGTCTGCCCCGGCCCGACCGACACGCCGCTGCTGGCGGCCGTCGCGGGCGACGATGAGCGCGGCCAGAAGGTTCGCGCGGCTCTCGTGGGCGCCATCCCGATGAAGCGCGTCGGCCAGCCGGAGGATATTCCGGGCGCCGTCTGCTTCCTCGCCAGCGACGATGCGGGCTTTATCACCGGCCAGACGATCAGCGTCTCCGGCGGCCTCACCATGCATGGATGAAGGAGCCTTCCCGATGACCGACCTGTGGATCCAGCCGACCGGTGCCGCCCTTGCCGCCGACGTGCACGGTGTCGATCTCTCGAAGCCCGTCGGGGACGAGGTCTTTGCCCAGATCGCCGAGGCCTGGGGCAAGCACCTGGTGTTGCGCTTTTCCGGGCAGAAGCTCGACGACCGCATGCTGATGCAGTTCAGCGCCCGCTTCGGCGAGCTCGACAGGGTACCGATCTCGGCCGCCAGCCTCGACCGCGCGGATTCCGACGTGATCGACGAGGCGCGCGAATGGGTGGCCGTCATCGCCAGCGTCAAGACAGACGGCAAGGCGGTCGGTAGCCTCGGCAGCTACGAGCTCGTCTGGCACACGGACATGTCCTACAACCCCCTGCCGCCCCGCGCGTCCCTGCTCTATGCGCTCGAGGTGCCGCCCGATGGCGGCAATACCGGCTTCCTCAACATGTATGCGGCCTACGAGACGCTGTCGCCCGAGCTGAAGCGCGCGATCGAGGGCAAGGTCTGCATCCATGATTCCAGCCGCAACTCGGCGGGCGAGCTGCGCAAGGGATTTCAGCGCACGATCGACGTGCGCCATACGCCGGGCGCCGTGCATCCCCTGGTCCGTCTGCATCCCGTCACCGGCCGCAAGGCGCTGTTCCTCGGCCGCCGTCCCGGCGCTTACATCCATGGCCTCGAGGTCGAGGAGAGCGAGGCACTGCTCGACGCGATCTGGGCCCATGCCACGCAGGAGAAGTTCGCCTGGTACCAGAAGTGGCGCGCCGGCGACCTTGTCATGTGGGACAATCGCTGCGTCATGCACCGCCGCGATGCCTTCGACGAGAACCTGCGTCGGCTCATGCACCGCACCCAGATCGTGGGTGAAGCGGTCCTGGCGGGCTGAAACCGCCAGCGCGCTTTCCCCGCCGCCGATCAGGCGAAGAGGAAGTCCGATGCGAGGATGTTGGCCTCCGCAACTCCCATCAGCGTGATCGCACTGGTCGTTGTTCCCTCGGTATGGAACAGCGTCGTCGAGGTCGAACCGCCGCCAGCATCCCATTCGTGCATCGTGAAGTCCGAGAGCGAGTGGATCGTGCCGATCGCTCTGAAGTCGATCTTGTCGGTGTGCCCACCGAAAAAGAAGATCGTGTCGGCTCCCCAGACGATGTCGGTGTAGACGTAGCGGTTCGCGCCGGCTTCCCCGATCAGCGTATCGTTGCCGGCACCACCGGTCAGGACGTCGTTCCCCTCGCCGCCGGCAATGTGGTCGCTGGCCCAGCCACCGGTCAGAATGTCGTCGCCGCCCCAGCCGTAGATGAAGGTGTCGACGGTGTTGCCCGCCGCATTGAGACTGTCACCGCCCTGTACCGACCCTTGCACCCATTCGATCGAGGCCGTCGTCATGTTCAGCGTCAGGCCGCCGGTGGACCAGACGAAGAGCGAGTCGAAGCCATCGCCGCCATCGATCAGGTTGTCGCCGCCCTCTTCGATCAGGACGTCGTCACCCGCCTGGCCGCGCAGGACATCGGAGCCGGCACCACCGATCAGCGTGTCGTTGCCGGCACCGCCGAGCAGGTTGTCGTTGCCCTCACCGCCGTTGAGATAGTCGGCGAACGCCGATCCCGTGATCGTGTCGTTGCCGTTCATGCCGTAGATGTAGACGCCGACGGTCTGGGCCGCGGCCGTGAAGACATCGTTGCCGTCGTTGCCGTGCACCCATTCAATCGAGGCCGCCGCCATGTCGAGGGTCACGGCGTCGGCGGTCTGCACCAGCGCCGAGTCGAAACCGTCGCCGCCGTCGATCGAGGTGTCGGCGGCATCGACCAGCAGGCTGTCGTCGCCGTCGCCACCGGACAGTTCGTCGGCGCCGAGTCCGCCGGCCAGCATGTCGTTGCCGGCATTGCCCACGAGCACGTCGTCGCCTGCGAAACCATAGAGCTGGTCGTTGCTCTTGCCGCCGGTCAGCGTGTTGTCGCCGGAGTCGCCGATCAGGGTGTTAGGCCCCGAGCCGCCCGTCAGGTTCTCGATGCCGTCGTAGGTGTCGGCGGCATAATAGTCGACCTTGGCATAGTGGGCGGTGAGATCGGCATAAACCACGCCCGTACGGTCCGCATAGGACGCGGTGTCAATACCGTCGCCGCCGTGCAGTTCGTTCTTCCAGCCGAACCCCCCGCTCAGGATATCGTCGCCTATCCCGCCGTAGAGGATGTCGTTGCCGATCCCGCCGTCGATCGTATCGTTGCCGTCATTTCCCCAGATCGTGTTGTTGAGATCGTTGCCGATGATCGTGTCGTTACCGGAGCCGGCCTTCAGGGAGCCGATCTCCGATCGCTTGTCGTCCTGATAGAGCAGGCTGTTGTAGACATTGCCCTGGGCCTGATATTCCGGCGATCCTTCGGGCGCCGCGGAATTCAGGTCGGCGAGCTGGCTGTTCGAGAAGCGGAGCCACTTCCCCGGCCGCATGTCGTCGTACTGGTCGTCGCTGAAATTGCTGAGATCGAAGGTGGTGTCGGCGCCTTGCGTCCACACGGTGGTGAAGATCTTCTTCGTGGCCGTGGGGCCGGTATTGGGAGCCTCCTCGCCATTGATGTATTGCCTGCCGTCGGTATCCCAGGTGTAGGTGTCCTGGACCGCCGGCTTGACGTCGGTCTTGCCCTTGTCGAAGTTGGCGCCGTACATCGCCTGCAATGCCGCGATGTCGTACATCATGTAGCTGGAGACGGATGAGCCGGACGGCGCGGTCGTGTTGGCGTTCACGCTCACCTCGCCGCTGAGGAACGACGAGTAGGTCATCACCGTGAATTCGATGTCGTTCCGGTCGGCGGCAATGGGGCCGTTGGGATAGAGTTCGAATGGGTGCTTCAGGCCGAGCGCATGCCCCATCTCGTGGATGACGGTGGCGAAGGAGTCTTCCCCGTACAATTGGTCCGTTTCGAATTCGCCATTCTTGCCGAGATATACGTCCCCGGACGAATTCATGATCGAATTGCCCGGATAGTTCATTGGGTAGCTGGCGTGCGATCCACCCTCGTTGCCGACAAGACTGCCCGCACCGGCAATCCTGAACGAGGCATCCGGCGTGTTGCTCAGGTCGAAGGTGAGGCCGGTGTAGGAGGCGATGAGCTTGAAACCAATGACCGCCGCGGCCTGCTGATTATCGTCAGTCGGCTTGAAGGCGGCGAGGCCGCTTGGATCCTGGTAGTTGTCCGGATACTGATCCTTGTCGGTGGGGAAAAAATAGGTGAACGTCGTTGCCGGCGTGGTGCCCTCGACATCCGAGGTCCAATAGTGATCCGACAGGAGCGCTCGAACGTTGGGGTCGACGACCGTGTAGGAATTGAACGTACCCGCAAAATTGCCGCCCTTGGTGACAGGCGAATCCGAAGTGGCCATTCCCCAATACCTCCAACACACGCGTCGACCGGGGAATTGTACCTATAGTCCCCGGCGACTGCAGCAATGGCACGGATCGATGATGAGAATATTGAACGTAGTCTCTTCCGATAGGTGGAAGGAGACTGGCAGGCTGGAGACACGAACACGCACTCGTGCAGGGCTGGCATGGTAACCGTCATATTTCCTCTGCTTCTCGCTGCTGGATTTCTGCTTGTTCCTGTCGCGGCCTTCGCCGCCCCCGATGCGGCGCAGAAGGCGGCGATCTGCGCCCAACGCGTGACCTGTAAAGTCGAGAAAACGTACGAGGCTGGCCGGTCACCGGCAGACACGCCTCTTTCGGTCGTCGAGATTCGGCTGGGTCTTGCCGACAAACCCAAGGACCAGGACGAAGGCTGCATCAACGGCAACGGGCGGGACGGCGGCGTCGAATATTGGCTGCTGGATGGCACGGCGATGCCGAAGCAAGTGCTGCAACTCTGCAACGACGGCTACGGCATGGCCGGGGTTGGCGAGGACGAGGTCGAGGTCGGGCCCAACCGGCTCGTTCATCGCCAATCCGGCGGCTCTTCGTGGCGCTGGTCGATGGAGGTCACCTATTCGCTGTCGCCCTTCCGCGCCCTGACGGAGCAGGATTGCAGCTACCACAACGTCTCGGAGCAGAGCGGCACGCTGACCGACATCGATTACCGGACGCGGCTGGTGCGGGCGCTGGCCAAGGACAGCACCCGGCGCGATCCCGGCGTCGGCTGTCCGTCCTGGCCCAAGCCGTCGCAGGCCTTCGCCGCTCGCATTGATGCCGAGACCGTCGGTGCGTATCCCGTCGTGGCGCCGGGCCTGTCCGGCAAGGCCGCGATCCCGGCCGGGACGGCGCTCGGCAACTGCATTCCGGGCATGACGACCGCTGGCGACAATGGCTTCGTCGTCTGGGGCAAGCCCGCACCGGCCGATCAGGCGGCCGAGATCAGGACGATCGGCGTCGGCAGCAACACGCTGATTGTGCAAGTGTTCGATCCCGTCCCTGCCGCCGCACCACCGGCCGGCTCGTGGATCCATCAACCGCATCTGGAAATCTGGGTCGGCCAGAACGGCGAGGAGATCAACACGATGCTGCCGCTCGGCCAGATGACCCAGACCGGGGTCACGCTGGACGGCGCCGTCCATCGCGGCGTCGGCAAGCCGAACCCGCCGCCCAGTGTCGAGCGCTGGGCCTCCCGCGACGAGCGGGGTCGCCCGGTCGTGGTGCTGCGCCTCGTCTGGCCCCACGAATTCGCCCTGATCAACGGCGTAACGGTCGTCTACTCCCAGGCCGAGGCAGGCAAGCAGGCCCGCCTCGTCGCGACCGCCGGTTTCGCCGGCAACCGCCCGATCTACGTGCCGGACGTGCAGACATTGTCTGGCCGCCCCTCGACCTCGGACAGCGGCCTCTGCCGCGTTCAGCTCGGCGTTCTAGTTGCAAATTAATGACAGAAAACACAACCACCGTTGACGGCCGTGTTTCACGTTTCTTATGCTGAAAGCCGGTCAGGCGGACGTAAGCGGCGATCGTCACCCTGGCATAGAAACCCGGCAAGGGTCGATCGGGGGGAACGATGGCAAAGCCACTATGGCCGAACGTAAGCAACGTGCAATATCGCAACGAACGCCATGACCCGCTCGCGGGACGTGAGCGCGAGCGCTCTCGGGAACGCTGACCTCGATCCTTGTTCTGCCGAATCGCTGGCTTCAGGTCATCGGTCCTGTTTTCGACCCGGCATCTTCAGCGCACTCGCACGCCGTGCCGGCATAGGGTCCTCGAAGGCGCGCGGGTATCTATGCGGCCGCGCGGAGACATCGCTCAACTTCGCGAGCGCGTCGGCGGGCAGGCGCCAGCCGCCCGCCTGCAGCGTCTCGCCGAGCTGCTCGGCATTGCGGGCGCCGACGATGGCGCTGGTCATGAAGGGCTGGTCCATCACCCATCGCAGCGCCACCTCGGCCGGCGGCTTGCCGAGCTCCTTCGCCGTATCGAGCAGCGTCTGCAGGATCTCGCCGTGATTGGGCGCGAAGAACTTGCTCTGGAAGCCCCAGCCCTCGGCCGACCGGCTGCCCTGGACCTCGAGAGTACCCGGCGTGTACTTGCCGGCGAGGTAGCCGCTGCCAAGCGGTGACCAGGCCACGCAGCCCAATCCCTTGAGCTGCAGCGCCGGCACGATCTCCTCATCGATGTCGCGGACCACGAGACTGTATTGCGGCTGGTAGGCGGCAAAGCGCTCCCAGCCTCTCGTGTCGCTGATCCACAGCGCTTCCATCAGGCGCCAGGCCTCGAAATTCGAGCAGGCCGTGTAGAGGATCTTGCCATCGCGCACGAGATCGTCGAGTGCGCGCAGCATCTCCTCGAGCGGCGTCTGGTGGTCGACATGGTGGATGTAATAGACGTCGATGTAGTCTGTCTGCAGGCGCTTCAGCGAGCCTTCGATCTGCTGCTTGATGTGCAGCCGCGACATGCCCGAATCGTTGGGCCTGTGGCCCATCGGATTGAAGAACTTGGAGGCGATGATGGCGTCCTGGCGCTTGCCCTTCAGCGCCACGCCCAGCATCGTCTCCGATGTGCCGCCGACATAGGAATTCGCCGTGTCGAAGAAGGTGACGCCCGCGTCGAGCGCGGCATTCACCATCTTCGTGGCTCCGTCCTGGTCGGCGCCGTTGCCGAAGGTCATTGTGCCGAGGCAGATCTCCGAGACTTTCAGGCCGGCGCGGCCGAGATTGCGGTAGTCCATGCGCATCCTCCGTTGTCCGGCACCGAGCCTACGCCAGCCTGCGGTGACGCAGGAATGACCATGTCCGGAAAAGCCTGTTGACCCGGCCCCTGGGGCCGCCCTCATAGGACGAGCGGTCAACATCAAGCGAGGTCGATCGTGAGCGAATTCCTGAATGCATCCGACGCCGCCCGGCGTCTCGGCATTTCCATCAAGGCGCTGCGTCTCTACGAACAGCGCGGCCTGCTCGCACCAATCCGCTCCGACGCGGGCTGGCGGGCCTATGGGCCGGGGGATCTGGAGCGCGCCTCCGAGATCGTGACCCTGCGGGCGCTTGGCTTCAGCCTGGCCCAGGTGGCGCGCATCCTGAAAGGCGATGCGAGCGGCCTCGAGCCGGCGCTGGCCGCGCATCAGGGGGCGCTCGAAGCGCGCCTGCGGGAGCTCGTCGAGGCCATCGACGGCGTGCGGGCGCTGCGCGGCGACCTCGCGCACGGGGGTGCGCCGAGCGCTTCCGACCTCACGCGCATGCTGGCGCTCAGGCCCGGCCTCCACGTCGCGTTCGCGCTGCCCTGGCCCTGGGGCGGTGAGCCCTTCGAGCTGCGCGACATCCGTCCCCTCACCTACGTCACGGGCCCTCTGGGCAGCGGCAAGACACGGCTGGCGATGCGGATTGCCGACGAACTCGACGGCGCCTTCCTCGGCCTCGATCGCACGGCCGATCCGTCGCTGATGTCGACGATCGCGCCGACCGTCGCCCTGCTCGTACAGGACGGCGCGACCGACACGCCGGCGCTCAGAGCCCTTCTCACCGGCCTCGAAACAACGACGCCCGTGGTCGTCGATCTCGTCGAACAAGGCCTCGACAAGCCCACCCAGGAGGCGCTGATCGCCCTTCTGCGCCGCCGTGGCCCCGACGCGCCGCCGCTGTTCGTGATGACGCGCTCCTCATCGATCCTCGATCTCGATGTGCTCGGCCCCGACGAGACGGTGCTCTTCTGTCCGGCCAATCATGCGCCACCGTTCCGCGTCGCGCCCTATCGCGGCACGCCGGGTTACGAGGCCCTGGCCTCCTGCCTCGCCACGCCGGAAGTACGGGCGCGAACCGACAGCGTCATCGCCGTCCGGCGATGACCGGCTCCAACTTCGAGTACATGGCGTAGTGCCAGTAGGGTCCGCCATGATCGTCGAGGCCCATGATGTTGTCCTGCATGACATAGGTGAAGTCCTGCGGGGTCGCGGCAACGATCTCGACATTGCCCGGCAGGTTCCGGAGCACGGGATCGTTGTTGGGTCCGAACATGTGCAGCAGGTAGATCTTCCCAGCCGTGGTCGCCGCAATCGCGCGCAGGAGTTCGCTCGACACCCTGTCGACATACTCCGGCGCCGGTTCCGACCCGGCGCAATAGGCCGGATCGAATTTGCAATGCATCGGGATCGTGTCGAGCGCGAGCCGATTGCTCTTGTCGAGCCGCGCGCGGATCACCCTGTCTTTCGGATCGAGTGCGACCTCGGGAAAGGTCGAGGCCATCCAGTCGCGGATGCTGCGCAGCCGCGACGGCGCCGCCACATGGCGTTCCTTGTAATACTGGGCATAGCCCAGGACGACGACGTCGCCGGGGCGGATCTGCTCCTTGATCCGCTGCATCGTGACCAGCGCATTGGCCCAGGAATAACCGGCCAGCGCATGGACCTGCACGGAGGCGCCGGGAAAGGCTGCCTGCAGCAGAAACGCGAAGGTCTGCTGGTCGTTGACGCCGTCGCCGAAGACATAGGAATCGCCCAGGACGAAGATGCGGCGGGTCGCGTCAGCCGGCGCCTTGCCGGTGAACCTAGTTCCATCCGGATTGATCGTCACCACGGCGTCGAGATGTTCGATATTTCCCTGGCGCATGCCGCTGTAGCGGAAGACGTACCGCCCGGGATTGGCGCGATAGCCCTGTTCGGCATCCTGGGTGAAAAACCCGGCCGGCGACCGCGTCATGCGCCTGTAGGTCGCCGGGTCGGGAAACGATCCGGGAAACAGCCAGCTCAGCCCGGTCCGCAGCGCCAGCAGGATCGCGGGCTCCGACGGCGATCCGGGCAGAGCGGCGATCCTGTCCTTGTTGACAGCGTAGAGGAACGCCGAGGCGCCGATCTCCAGCGCGACCAGGACGATTGCCGCCAGGATCGCGTAGAAGACCGCCCTCTTCGGCGCACTCACGCGACCCCCGCCCTAGAGACCGAGCATCGCCTTGGCGAGCACGTTGCGCTGCACTTCCGACGAGCCGCCGTAGATCGTGGTCTTGCGGGTGTTGAAGTAGCGCGGCGAGACGTCATCGACATATTCGCCACCCACCGGCACGACGTTGCTGTCGTAGTTACGCAGTTCGGTGAAGGGCGTGCCGTACCAGCCCACCGCCTCGACCGCGAGTTCGGTCACCTTCTGGCCGACCTCGGTGCCGCGCATCTTCACGACCGAGCCCATGTTGCCCGGCGCATCGCCGGTCTTGAGGCTCGAATAGAACATCAGCTCGTTCATCTCGATGGCGTCGATCTCCATCTCGACGGCGGCCATCTTCTCGCGCCACTGCGGATCGCCCGAGAGCGACTGGCCCTCGTTCATCTGCGTCTTCGAGAGCGTCTGGAGATGGCGGAAGGCCTTGCGCAGCCGCGGGCCGAAGGCCTGCCCGCCACGCTCGAACTCGAGCAGGAACTTGGCGTAGGTCCAACCCTTGTTCTCCTCGCCGACCAGGTTCTCGACCGGCACCTTCACGTCGGTGAAGAAGACCTGGTTGACCTCGTGCCGCATCGGCGTGCGCGTGCCGTCGACCAGGTAGATCGGGTCGAGCGTGATGCCCGGCGTCTTCATGTCGATCAGCAGGAAGGAGATGCCCTCCTGCCGCTTGCCCTCGTTGGAGGTGCGCACCAGGCAGAAGATCCAGTCGGCGAAATGGGCGTTGGTCGTCCAGATCTTCTGGCCGTTCACAACGTAATGGTCGCCCTGGCGCTCGGCCTTGGTGCGCAAGGACGCGAGGTCCGAACCGGAGCCGGGCTCGGAATAGCCCTGGCACCACAGCTCCTCGGCCGCGGCGATCTTGGGCAGAAAGCGCTTCTTTTGCGCCTCGCTGCCGAACTTCATCAGGACGGGCGCCACCATCTTGATGCTGAACGAGGAGAGATAGGGCGAATCGGCGCGCGCCATCTCCATCTCGAAGATGAACTTCTGCGTCGAGGTCCAGCCCGGCCCGCCATATTCCTTCGGCCAGTTGGGGCAGAGCCAGCCCTTGCTGGCCAGCTTCTTCTGCCACTGCAACAGCCGCTCCTTGGAGACGTGGCTGCTGCGGCTGCGGCGGCTCTCCTCCGCCACTTCCGGCGGCATGTTGGCGGTGATCCAGTCGCGGACTTCCTGCTGGAAGGCCAGTTCCTGATCGTTGAAGGCTAGACGCATGGTTTCTCTCCTGACCCCTCCACCCCGTCGGGGCACCTCCCCATTTGAATGGGGAGGCGGGGAAACTTCATTGCCTCCCCATTCAAATGGGGAGGTGGCGCGTAAGCGACGGAGGGGTCAGAGCCCCAGCATCACCTTCGACATGATCCCGCGCTGCACTTCCGAGGAGCCGCCGTAGATCGTCATCTTGCGCCCGTTGAAGTAGCGCGGCGCCAGCACGTCGGCGCCCTCGGGGCCGATTGGCTCGACATTGGCGTTCCAGGCGCGCTGTTCGGGGAACGGCTGGCTGTAGTAGCCGGCGGCCTCGACGGCGTATTCCTGAACCTGCTGCATGACCTCGGTGCCACGCAGCTTGATCATCGACGAAAGCGGGCCCGGATTCTGGCCCGCCGCCAGCTTGGAATAGAACTCCTGCTCGAACATTTCGAGGCCGGAGATCTCGATGTCCATGCGCGCGAGCTTCTCGCGCCAGGCTGCGTCGGCCAGGATCGAGTCCTCGCCTTCCGGCATCGCCTGCGCCAAGCGCTTCAGGCGCTCGAAGCCCGAGCGCAGGCGCGGGCTGTAGGGATTGCCGCCGCGCTCGAACTCGAGCAGGTACTTGGCGTAGGTCCAGCCCTTGTTCTCCTCGCCGACGCGGTTCTCGACCGGCACCTTCACGTCGGTGAAGAAGACCGAGTTCACTTCCTGCGTGCCGGCGCGGTTGCCGTCGGCGGTGATGATCGGCTCGACCGAGATGCCCGGCGTCTTCATGTCGATCAGCAGGAAGGAGATCCCCTCCTGCGGCTTGCCCTCGTTCGAAGTGCGCACCAGGCAGAAGATCCAGTCGGCGGTCTGCGCCAGGGTCGTCCAGGTCTTCTGGCCGTTGACGATGTAGTAGTCGCCCTCGCGCACCGCCTTGGTGCGGAGCGAGGCGAGGTCGGAGCCCGAGCCCGGCTCGGAATAGCCCTGGCACCAGATCAGGTCGGAGTTCAGCATCGGCGGCAGGTGGCGCGCCTTCTGCTCGGCCGAGCCGTACTTCATGATCACCGGCGCGCACATCTTGGGGCCGAACGGCGAGGTGCCGGGGGCGCCGGCCTTCGCCATCTCCATCTCGAAGATGTACTTCTGCGTCGTGGTGAAGCCCGGGCCGCCGAATTCCTTGGGCCAGCCGGTGCACAGCCAGCCCTTCCTGGCCAGCCGCTTCTGCCAGTCGATCAGCCGCTCCTTCGGCATGTAGGCGTTCCGGCCGACCTTGATCTCGCCGACGATCTCGGGCGTCAGGTTCTCCTTCAGCCAGTCGCGCACTTCACTCTGGAAGGCGAGTTCTTCCTTGCCGAACGTCAGATCCATTGGGGGCTCCTCTTGTGCGGCGGAAGGTACCGCGCCGGGTTCCGGCGCGTAAAGCGTGCGATACACTGTTCCGCAGCGCGTACAGTCCCAGGAAGGCCGATGTCCCCACCCGTCCAACCCGTCGTCAGCGACGAGAAGCTCCCATCAGCGGCAGAAATCGTGGTGATCGGCGCCGGCATTGCCGGCAGCACCGCCGCCTATTGGCTGGCGAAACGCGGCCACCGGGTCGCGCTGCTCGACAAGGGCGTCATCGGCGGCGAGCAGACCAGCCGGAACTGGGGCTGGTGCCGCCAGCAGCATCGCGACCTGCGCGAGCTGCCGCTCGCCATGAAGAGCCTGGAGATCTGGGGTGACCTCTCCCGCGAGGTGGGCGCCGAGACTGGCTTTCGTCGCACCGGCCTCACCTATGTCACCGATCGCCCTGGCGATTTCGACCAGTGGGAGGAATGGACCCTCAAGGCGCGCGAATACCAGATGCACAGCCGGGTGTTGAGCGCCGCCGAGGCCACAGAACTCACGCCCGGCAGCACCGGCCACTGGATCGGCGGCGTGCATTCGCCGACCGACGGCCGCGCCGAGCCGTCGCTGGCCGGTCCAGCCATCGCCGAGGGCGCACGCAAGCATGGTGCCACGCTTCACCAGAACTGCGCTGCACGCGGCCTCGACATTGCCGGCGGCAAGGTAGCCGGAGTCATTACCGAGCACGGAATCATCCGCACGCAGACGGTGCTGCTGGCGGGCGGCGCCTGGAGCTCCCTTTTCTGTCGCCGGCACGATCTCCGCCTCGCGCAGGCCAGCGTACGTTCGACCTCCTTCGCCACGATGGCGGCGCCTGAGGTGACGGATGGCGGCCTGTCCCTGCCCGACGTCACGATCCGCCGCCGCCTCGACGGCGGCTATACGGTGGGTTTGGGCGGACGCGGCCTTGTCGAACTGTCTCCGCAGGGCCTGCTCTATGCCCGCCAGTTCTGGCCGACCTTCAAGAAGCGCCGCGCCGGCCTCACCTTCGGCATCGGCCGCTCCTTCCTCGAGGGACCGGAGTCCTTCGCCAACTGGTCGTTCGACCTCGAGTCGCCCTTCGAACGCCAGCGCACGCTCGATCCCGCCGCCGATCCCGTGCTCGTCCAGCGCGGCCTCACGCGGCTCGGCGATCACTATCCGGCGCTGAAGGGCTTGAAAGTCGCGCATGCCTGGGGCGGCCTGATCGACTCGACGCCCGACGGCATCCCGGTGATCTCCGCCGTCGATCCCCTGCCCGGCCTCTTCCTCTCGACCGGCTATACCGGCCACGGCTTCGGCATCGGTCCCGGTGCGGGCCGGCTCGCGGCGGACCTCATCGCCGGTGACCCGCCCATCGTCGATCCCGCGCCCTTCCGCTACAGCCGCATGATCGACGGCACAGACCTGGGCGCGCCGGGAATGATGTAGCTCGGCAAGCACCTTCGTCATCTCGACCGGAGCGCGCTCCGGTCGAGATGACGGAAATTCCTAGTAAGTCGTCCCTGTCGGCCCGTAGCCCGTGATCTGCAGCACGACCGGCGAGTCGCGCGTCTCGGCGAAGTGCGGATCGGACGGTGGCTCGGTGTAGAAGCTGCCTGGCGGTAGCGCTTTCAGCGCAGCAGCATCGAAGACCTTGCCGTAGCCGAAGTACCAGGTGCCTGAGATCACCGTGCCGATTCGATCGTCGGGGTGCGTGTGGGCCGCGATCCGCGTGTTGGCCGGGATGCGCAGCATGATCGTGTAGAGGCCGGGCTTCGTCGGGTCGCCCTTGAGGACGACAGTCTGGATGGCGGCGATGCCGGAAGTGCCCGCCCCGGCCGACGCGGCCGTGGAGAAGTCGAACTCGGCCGGCGGCTTGCGCTGCTGGGCCGGCGGATCGGCCGCCAGCGCGCCCGTCACGACGAACGCCAGGAGTGACGCGAGGACAACGCGCCTCATAGCCCGAGGAACTTCGTCACGAGCGCGACGGTCGCCTCCGGATTCTCTTCCATGATCCAGTGGCCGGCATTCGGCACGACGCCTTCCGTGACATCGCTGGCGGCGAACCGCATCACCGCAGCCATCGTGAGGCCGAACGACTTCTCGCCGCCCAGCGCCAGAACCGGCATGACGAGCTTGGTCTCGGCGAAGCGCTTGTTGTCGATCTCGTCCTGGGCGAAGGCCGCGAACTGGGCGAATCCTGCGCGCATGCCACCGGGCTGGGCATAGCGCGCGGCGTAGAATGCGCGTGCCGCCTCGCCGAACCTGGCCGGATCGGCGGAGAACTCGTTCCAGAAGCGGTCGAGATAGATGCGCTCCCGCCCCGCCACCAGCCGCTCGGCGTCGGGGCCGCGGAAGTTGAAGTGCCAGAGGAGCGGATTGCGCAGGATCTGCTCCCATGGGCCGATGCCGGGCAGCGGCGCATCGATGACGACGAGCTTCTCGGTGTCGTTGCGATATTGCGCGGCATAGGCGTAGGCGACCATGTTGCCGATGTCGTGGGCGACGATCGCGGCGCGACCGATGCCCAGGGTCTGCAGGACTGTTCTCATGTCCTGTGCCTGCGTGGCCTTGTCGTAGCCTGCCTCGGGCTTGGACGAGAGGCCGAGCCCGCGCAGGTCGGGGGCGATGACGGTTCGCGTCGCCATCAGCGCGGCCGCCATCGGCCCCCACATCTCGCTGGTCTCGCCATAACCGTGGAGCAGCAGGACGGCAGGTCCCTTTCCGCCCACCCAGACGTGAATGTCAGCGCCTTTCGTGGCGATCTGCTGCGCACGAAACCCGGCCGGCAAGGCCGGAACACTCGATTCGGTCATGTAATCGATGTGCGCCCCGGCCGTGCCGATGTCGAGAGACAATCGGGTTTCAGGCGACCTTCTTGCCGAGGTGCGGGAACATCGCGAGCTTGGCCGCCTCGTCCATCTCGGCCTTGAAGGCGTGCTTGTCCTTGAGCGCGAGCGCCCGGGCGGCCGCCGGACGAGCGTTGATTTCGGCAAGGTGACGCTGGACGTTGGGGAACTGCTTGGGCGCCTCGGCTCCCAGCACGAAGGGGATCAGGCGCGACCAGCCCCACACCGCCATGTCGACGATGCTGAAACTGTCGCCGCACATGAATTGCTGCTTGCCAAGCCGCGCCTCGAGGATACCCCAGTGGCGCTGCGCCTCGAACGTGTAGCGGTTGACGGCGTATTCCTTGGGTTCGGGCGCGAAGTTGCGGAAGTGTACGGCCTGGCCCGAGTAAGGCCCGATGCCCGACGCCACGAACATCAGCCAGGAGAGCATCTCGCCCTTCTTGGGCGGCAGGAACTTGCCGGTCTTTTCGGCGAGATAGAGCAGGATCGCGTTGCTGTCGAACACCGTCTCGCCGTCGTCGACGATCGCCGGCACCTTGGCGTTCGGATTGATCGCCAGGTATTCCGGCGCGTGCTGCTCGCCCTTGCGGGTGTCGACCGGCACGAGCTCGTACGGCAGCTCCATCTCTTCGAGGCAGAGCGCCACCTTCATCGGGTTCGGCGCCATGTTGTAATAGAACTTGATCATTACTCTACTCCGTCCTTCACACTATTCCGGCTTGGCGCCGGACTGCTTGATGATGGGATCCCAGAAGGCCATCTGGTCATCGTAGAACTTCTTGGCCTGCTCGGGCGTCGAATCGACCAGCTCGATGGCGAGCTCGTCGGCTTTCCTGACCATGTCGGGCTGCTTCAGCGCCTGGTTGAAGGCGGCGTTCAGCCTGTCGATGATCGGGCGCGGCGTCTTGGCCGGGGCATAGACGGCGTACCAGGTGTTGATGGCGTAGTCGAAGCCCATGGACTCCTTGATCGTCGGCACGTCCGGAAGCTGCTTCAGGCGCTTGTCGGAAGCGACGCCCAGCACCCTCACCTTTCCGCCGTCGATGAAGCCCTTGCTGGACTGCAAGGTGTCGATCTGGAAACCGTGGCGGCCGGCGATCATGTCGACCATGCCCGGCGCCGAGCCGCGATAGGGCACGTGCAACGCGTCACCGCCCGCGCGGCTGGCGAACAGGTAGCTCGCGAGATGGATCATCCCGCCATTGCCGGACGAGGCGTAGGAATACTTCCCGGGATCCTTGCGCAGCATGCCCACGAGTTCCGGCGTGGACTTGGCTCCGTCGATCGGCGCCAGCAGGATCAGCGGCACGCTCGCCACATAGGCGATGGCGGCCAGACCGTTCACCGGATCGTAGCCGAGCTGCTTGCCGTAGAGGGCGGGCGCCATCGCCATGGTCGAGGCGCTGAACAGGATCGTGTAACCGTCGGGTTTGGCGTCGGCGACCATCGCGGTGCCGATGTTGCCGGTGGCACCCGGCTTGTTCTCGACCACGACCTGCTGGCCCAGGATTTCCGAGACGCGCGGCGCCAGGAGGCGCCCGACCACGTCGGTTGGCCCGCCGGCCGCGAAGGCGATGATCATGCGGATCGGCTTGTCGGGGTAGGTCTGCGCGGCGGCAGGCGCTGCCAGTGCCGTCGCGGCGAGCGCGGCGAGAGCGCCCCGTCGTGTGAACTTCATCGTTTCCCCCATTTGTTCCACTCTTTTGCCGGAGTTTAAGGCGGGGCAGGCGGCATGCAACGGAGGCGGGTCGCGTGGCGAACCTCACGATGGCGCGAGGAGCCATTGACTGTATCCTTCCGTCGCTCGTCAGATGGGCATCTCAAAGGGGGAGAAAGCCGATGGCAAAGCTCGTGGTTCTCTACAACAAGCCCGCCGATGCGGCGGCCTTCGATGCTCACTATTTCAACAAGCACGTGCCGCTGGCCAAGACGATCCCGGGCCTGCGTTCCTACGAGGTCAACGACGGTCCGGTCGGCACGCCGCAGGGACCGGCGCCTTATCACCTGGTGGCCATCCTGACCTTCGACTCGATGGCGGCGATCGGCGCGGCCTTCGCCTCCAAGGAGGGTCAGGCGACGGCAGGCGACCTCGCGAACTTCGCCCAGGCCGGCGCGCAACTGCTGATGCTCGAGACCCGCGAAATCTGAACGTCGGGTGGCGGCGCCAGGCATCTGCATCGTGTAAAGATGCTCGCGCCGCCAATCTTGGCGGCAGAAATCACAGGTGACTGCCGTGACCGAACCCACCAAGGGCGCCAGGCCGCCGTCCGATGGCGGCCTCAAACGCCGCGAACTGGCCATCATGCCGGCCATGCTGGGCGTGGTGGGTTCGGGAGCGGCCTCGGCGCAGTCCGCGATTCCCGTCGACAATGCCTCGCTGTCGGACCTGCAGCAGGCGCTGGCGCAGGGCAGGATCACGTCGAGCGCGCTGACCAGGGCCTATCTGGCCCGCATCGAGGCCTATGACCGTCAGGGGCCGGGCCTCAACTCCGTGCGGGTGAGCAATCCCGATGCCCTGTCGATCGCCGCCGGCCTCGACGGCGTGACGCCGTCGGCCAAACAACCCCTCGCCGGCCTGCCGATCCTGGTGAAGGACAATATCGCGACCGGCGACAAGCAGCCCACGACCGCGGGCTCTCTCGCTCTCGATGGCGCACAGACCAAGGACGATGCGCCGGTGATCAAAAAGCTGCGCGAGGCCGGCGCGGTGATCCTCGGCAAGGCAAACCTCACCGAGTTCGCCAACATCCTCGCGATCGGCATGCCGTCTGGCTACAGCTCGATCGCCGGCTATGTGCGGAACCCCTACTCGCCCAAGCTGATGGCCAACGGCGCGCCGGTCGTGTTGCCCGGCGGCTCCAGCGCCGGCTCGGCGGTCGCCGTTGCGGCCGGCCTCTGCGCCGCTTCCATCGGCACCGAAACCTCGGGCTCGCTGCTGAGCCCCGCCACCCAGAACGGCCTCGTCACGGTGAAGCCGACGGTCGGCCTGATCAGCCGCAGCGGCATCATCCCGATCTCGCACAGCCAGGACACGGCGGGTCCGATGACCCGGACGGTGCGCGATTCCGCGATCCTGCTGAACGTGCTGGCGGCGCGCGATCCGGCCGATCTGGCGACGCAGTTGCTGCAGCGCCCGCAGGACTATACCGCGGACCTCGACAAGGATGGCTTGAAGGGCGCGCGTATCGGCGTACCGAGCGATCCCGACGATCCGCTCAACGATCCCTTCTATGGTCCGCTCTCCCTGCGGGGAAAAGAGGTGATGGCGCAGGCGATCAGAGTGCTGGAGGACCTCGGCGCCACGGTCGTGCGCGCCGCCATTCCGGCGATCGGATGGATCGGCGGGCCCGGTACCACGATGGCGGTGCTCAATCGCAATCCGCTCGGAATGAACAAGGGCACGCCGGGCACCGCGTCGGTCGTCTTCCTCTATGAGCTGAAGCGCGACCTCAATCTCTACCTGCGAGACTGGGCGACCGGTACGCGGATGAAGACGATGGCCGACATCATCGCCTTCAACGCCGAGAACGCCGACAAGGCGCTGCGCTACGGGCAGGACCTGTTCCTGGCCGCCGAGGCGACCCGGGGCGATCTCTCCGAGCTGGAATACAAGTCGGCGCGCGCGATGGACCTGATGGCCGCCAAGGAGCGCGGCATGGATGCCTACATGAGCCAGCATCGACTCGACGCCGTGGTGTTTCCCGGCGCCAGCGGCTCCACGATTGCCGCCAAGCCGGGCTATCCCAGCGTGCAGGTCCCGGCCGGCTTCGTCTCCGGCGTCGGCAAGACGGAAACGCCGGATTACCCGCTCGGCCTCACCTTCGCCGGCCGCGCCTGGAGCGAGGCCACGCTGCTGCGCCTCGCCTATGCCTACGAACAGGCGACGAACGCCCGTCGTCCGCCGCCGGATCTGCCGGCGCTGTAACGGATGGTCGCGAGCGACGGCTTCGCCGAGTTCCTGCGTGAGCAACTGGCCCCGCTCGGCCGCATCACGACGCGGCGCATGTTCGGCAAGACGGGCGTGTTCTGCCGCGGGCTGATGCTGGGCATCGTCAGCGACGACACGCTCTATCTGCGGGTCGACGACCAGAACCGCACCCTGTTCAAGGAAGCCGGGGCCGCACCGCCTCTCAGCTACGTGAAGAAGGGCGTCACAATCGATCTCGCCTACTGGCCCCTGCCCGACCGTCTGCTCGACGAGCCCGACGAGTTTCTGATCTGGGCGCGCGCGGCACTGGCGGCCGCGCGACGCGTCGCGGCGGCGCGGGAGAGATCTGGCAAGAAAAGCTCCGTCAGCCCGCGGCGCACTTAAACCGCAATCACCACGCCGTCGTGGCCAGGATCGGCGCCGCCATCGAGGCCATCCTCGTGGATGCGGATGCCATGGACCGCGGCGAAGCCGAAGCCGTAGGGGCTGCGGACGACCGGATAGCCCAGCCCCTGCAGCTCGCGCTCGACCCGGCCCTGGATGCGATTGGAGATGTCGATCGAGTCCGAGGTCGCCGAGAATCGTGGCGCGCTGACCGCCTCGACCATGGTCATGCCGAAGTCGAGCGCGTTCAGGATGACGTGCAGCACGCCCATGGCGATCTGGGTGGCGCCCGGCGCGCCGATGATGAGGTGCGGCTTGCCGTCCTTGAAGAGGATCGACGGCACGACGGAGCTGAAGCGCGCCTTGCCCGGCGCGATCGAGCCGGCGCGGCCGGGGCGCGGATCGAACACGCCCATGCAGCCATTGTACATGAAGCCCAGGCCCGGCGTGATCACGCCCGAGGGCATGCCCAGCGAATGGGTCATGGTGAAGCAGTTGCCGTCCTTGTCGAGGACGGAGATGTGCGTCGTGTCCTTGGAGACCGCGCCGGAGTTGAAGCGCGTCACGCTCGCCTTCTCGCCGCGCGCAATCTCGCCCGCCATCGCCTTGGCATAGGCTTTCGAAGTCAGCTCCCCGACCGGCACGGTGACGAACTTCGGATCGCCGACCTTTGCATCCTTGTCGATCGTCGCCCGCTTCATCGCCTCCGCCACGATGCGCAGATGCTCGGTGGAGCCATGCTCGAGCGCGCCGATGTCGAAGTTCTCCAGGATGTTCAGCATCTCGATCAGCATGACGCCGCCACCCGGCGGCTGGTTGGTCGAGACCTTGTAGCCGCGATAGTCGCCCCACAGCGGCGCGTTGCGCACGGTCTTCCAGGCCTTGAGATCGTCGATCGACAGCAGCGCGTCGTTCTTCTTCATGTCCTCGGCGATCGCGTGAGCGATTTCGCCGGAATAGAAGACGTCGGCCCCGCCCTTGGCGATGGCGCGCAGGGTCTGGCCGTAGTCGCGGTTCACGACCCGGTCGCCCACCCGCTTCGGCACGCCGTCGGGCCGGCAGTAGAGTTCGCGCGCCGCGGGCGTGAAACCGGTGCGCTCGAAATTGGGGGCGCGACCGAAGGCGCCGTCGTCGGCCCACCAGAAATGGACGTGCGGCCGCACGGTCCAGCCGCTCTCCGCCCAGGCGATGGCCGGCTCGACGATGCGCGACCAGGGCAGGCTGCCGTGCTCCTTGTGCGCGTCGTAGTACATCTTGAGATTGGCCGGCGCGCAGATCGACTTGTAACCGATGTCGTTGACCCTGCCCTTCAGGATGAAGCCGTAACCGTCGCGGGCCTCGCTCTCGATCAGGTTGGCCCACATGTCGGGCCGTGCCGCCAGCGGCGCCGGCGCATGGGCGTCGATGTAGCCGTGGAACTTCTTGCCGGGCATGAAGATGCCGCAGGAGCCGAAGCCTGCGATGCCGCACATCTGCGGATCGACCACGCCCTGCACAAGCGCGCAGGCGATGCCCGCATCCACGGCGTTGCCGCCCTCGCGCAGCACGTCCGCGCCGGCCTCCGTCGGCTCGGGCTGCGGGGCCACGATCATCGCCTGCTTCCTGTACCGCACGTCGCTTCCTCCTCATTCTTTTCGGCAACGACCATAGCTGAGCGGAGAGCCGGCCGTCTTGCCTCCGCTCTTGTCGCGGCTGCCGCGCCGTGTACCATCCCCTGAGTTGATTGAAGGCGGGGGCACTCATGCAACTTAGCGCGCATTTCTTCCTGGCCGAGTTCACGATTTCCAGCAAGGCATTGTCGATGGGTGTCGAGAACACCCCGACTCCGGAGCATATGGTCAATCTGCGCAGCCTGGCGGAGCAGATGGAACTCGTCCGGGCCCTGTTTGACCGCCCGATCGAGATCACGAGCGGCTATCGCAATCCCGTGGTGAACGCAGCGGTCGGCGGCGTGCCGAACTCCGACCATGCGCTGGGCCATGCCGCGGATTTCCATGTCGACGGTTTTCACGACCTCGATGCGGCCAGGAGAATTCGGGACAGCGAGCTGAAGTTCGATCAGCTCATCTACGAGAAGAACCGGTGCGTTCACGTCAGCTTCCACCCGCGCATGCGGCGACAAATACTCCGCCAGCCGGGAGGACCGGGCTCGCCGATCCATACCGGCCTCGAGCCCTGACGGCGGATCAGTCCCAACCGTTGCGCTTGCGCAATATCGCGGTCGAAGGCGCGAGCGCGAGGCCCTTGCCCTGCAGCGTGGGCAGCCACTCCGCCAGCGCCTGAAGGGTCGAGTCGTGCGGATGGCCGATCGCCACGACGAAGCCCTGCCGGCGCGCCACCGTCTCCGTCTCGGCGAGCTTGCGCCGCACCGCCTCGACGGTGTCCTCGTCGTCGAGAAAGACGTGGCGCACGATCGACGGCACGCCGATCTCCTGCGCCGTCTGGTCGCCCACCGACTGCGGGCTGGTCCGCGAGTCGAGGAACATCAGGCCGCGCGGCTTGAGCTGGCGCATCACCAGTTCCATGTCGGGACGATTGGCGGTGAAGCGGCTGCCCATGTGGTTGTTGATGCCGACATAGCCGCCGAAGCTCTCCAGCGCGATCAGCAGCTTCTGACGCAGCTCGGCGTCGGACATCGACACCATCAGGGCGCCCGGTCCGGGATCGTTGCGGCCGCTGGGTTCCATCGGCATGTGCAGCATCAGCTCGTGACCCCGCGCCCGCGCCGCGCGTGCCTGCTCGGGCAGGTCCTTCGCGTAGGGCAGGAACGACATGGTCATCGGCCCCGGTAGTTCCCATGCACGTCTGGAGCGTGCGCGGTCGAGGCCGACATCGTCGATCACGATCGCGACCAGCGGCTTGCTCTTGAGATCGCGGAAGGGCACGGCATTGCGGCGCCAGGTCTGTTCGGCCTGGAAGGTGGCGGCGACCTTCTTCACCGGCGGCTTTTCCTCGAGGGTCGGCATCGGCTTGCCAGGCTCGGCCTCGGTGTATTTCGGGAAGTCCGGCAGCTCCTCGATGCGCGCGTATTTCGGCGCCACGGCCGGACCCGTCGCCGCGGCGCTGCGCTTCATGTCCTCCAACGTGTCGCGAGCCACGCGCTCGCTGCCCCGCAAGTCGAGTCGTTCGGCGATCCAGTAGCCGCCGAGCACGCTGCCCGCGAACATCAGGATCACGCCGATGACGATCGAGTACCAGCGATGCGCTGCGACCCAGGCAGAAAGCCCGTCGAAACGGGCGCGAAGGCGATCCGCGAGGCCAGGCGGCCGCTTCGGACTCCTTCTGTTCGTCTTCCCGCTTCTGTTCTTCCTCGACGCCATCTCAGCCTTATGCCCTAACCTCTTGGCGTAGGCCACTATTTGGCCTCAATTCAGGCTCGTGAGCGACTTCACGACCCGGATGTCGGGCTCGCCCGAGCGCCCGCTCTCGCGGCGGAAGCCGACCTGCTTGGCGAGGTCGAGCATCTTGCGGTTCTCGCGCAGCACGTGACCGACGACGCGCTTCACGCCGCGCGCCTTGCCATAGTTGAGCACGTGCCGCAGCAGCAGTTCCCCATAGCCGCGTCCTTGGCGATCGGACGCGACGGTGAGCGCGAATTCGGCCTGCTGGAAATCGGGATCGGCGACGAGTCGTCCGACGCCCACCATCTCGTCGCCATCGAGCAGGACGAACGCCATCTCGCGGTCGTAGTCGATCTGCGTCAGTCTTGCCGCGAGCTCGTGGCTGAGTTCACGCATGGGGCCGAAGAAGCGCATGCGCACATCCTCGGGCGTCAGCCGGCGCGTGAAGGCCTGCAGCGTGGGTTCGTCGTCGGGCCGGATCGGACGGATACGCAGCTTCTCCTCGCCATGCTGGATCTCGGCCTCGAGTTCCACCGGATAGGGCCGGATGGCGAAGCGGGCCGCCCGCTCCTGCCCTTTCTTCGGATGGTTCACCACGATGCGTGCATCGAGCGCCATCACCCCGTCGGCGTCGGCCAGCAGCGGATTGATGTCGAGCTCGGCGATTTCCCCGACATCGGCGATGAGCTGCGACAGGCGCACCATGGCGGCGCCCACCGCCTCCCGGTCGGCCGGCGCGCGGTCGCGATAGCCGCGCAGCAGGCGGTCGACGCGAGTGCGGCTCAGCGCATCCTCGGCCAGCACGGGATCGAGCGGCGGCAGGGCCAGCGCCTTGTCGTCGATCACCTCGGTGGCCACGCCGCCATGGCCCACCAGCAGGATCGGCCCGAACACCGGATCCTCGGCGGCGCCCAAGATCAGTTCGACGGCATGCGGCCGGCGGATCATGGGCTGGACGACGAACCCGTCGATCCTGGCCTTGTTGGCCAGCACCAGGATCTTGCCCGTCATCTCGCGGACGGCATCGTGCACGGCCTGCTCCGACGCCAGGTCGAGCGAGACCCCGCCAACGTCGCTCTTGTGAGTGATGTCGCGCGACAGCAGCTTCACGGCGACGGGGAAGCCGATGCGCACCGCAATGGCCGCCGCCTCGGCGGCGTCGCGCGCGATTTCGGTCGGTACGACCGGAATGCCATAGGCCGCCAGTACCCGCTTCGCCTCCGGTTCGGTCAGCACCTTGCGCTTGTCGGCCAGCGCCCCCTGCACGATCGACCGCACGAGCGCCGTATCGGACCGCAGATCCGGCACAGAGGGCGGCGTGCGCTGCAGCGCGCGCTGGCCGCGGCGATACTCGACGATGTGCATGAAGCCGCGGACCGCGCGCAACGGCGTATCGTAGGCGGGAATGCCCGCGTCGTGCAGCACGTCGCGACCGGCCTGGGCCTCGCGCCCGCCGATCCAGCAGCCAATCACCGGGACGACCTTGCGCCCGGCGGCGCCGGTGATGGCGCGCGCCGCGTCGATCGACGAGGTCAGCGACGTCGGCACGTTCATGGCGAGGACGGCACCGACACCGCGATCGTCGGCCAGCCCGTCGAGCGCGGCGGCATAGCGCGGCCCGTCGGCATCGCCCACGATGTCGACCGGGTTGGCGCGCGACCATCTCATCGACATCTGCTTGTCGAGCCGCGCGATGGTCGTCGGCGACAGCGTGGCCATTTCACCACCTTCGTCGATCAGCAGGTCGGTGGCGATGATTCCGACACCGCCGCCATTCGTCAGGATCGCCAGGCGCTCGGTGCGCGGGGCGATGCTGTGGCCCAGCGTCTCCGCCGCATCGAACAGTTCGCCGAGACCCAGCACGCGCACGAGGCCCGCGCGCGCGAAAGCCGCGTCGTAGACGGCGGCCGATCCCGCCATGGAGCCGGTATGCGAGGCCGTCGCCTGGGCGGCCGCAGCATGACGGCCGCCCTTCAGCACGATCACGGGTTTTATGCGGGCGACGCCGCGTGCCGCCGACATGAACTTGCGCGCCTGGGTGATGCCTTCGACATACATCAGCACCGCGCGCGTATCGGAATCGCGCGCCAGCATGTCGAGCACGTCACCGAAATCGACATCGGCCATGTCGCCCATCGAGATCAGGTGCGAGAAGCCGATACCCTGCGCCACGCCCCAGTCGGCGAGGCCGGCCAGCACGGCGCCCGACTGGGCGACCGCGGCGATGCGCCCGGCCTTGAACCGGGTCGGGCCGAAGCTGGCATTGAGGCCGAGGCGTGGAGCGGCGTAGCCGATGCAGTTCGGTCCGATGATGCGCAGCAGGTAGGGCTGGGCCGCGCGCAGCAGCCGCTGCCGCCACTGGGCATTGACCGATGCGGCATCGGGACCGTTGCCGGGGCCGGAACTGATCACCACGGCGGCCCGCGTCCCCGCCTCGCCCAGCGCCACGATCAGGCCGGGGATGGTCGCGGCCGGAGTCATGATCACGGCGAGGTCCGCCGGTCCGGGCAGATCCGACACCCTGCGGAAAGCCGTGCGGCCGGCGATCGTGCCGCCCTTGCGGTTGACCAGGTGGATTTCACCCTGGAAGCCGCCGGCCAGGACGTTGCGCGTAACCGCCGCGCCGACCGAGCCGGGACGTTCCGTGGCGCCGATCATCACGACCGAGCGCGGGGACATGAGTCTATCGAGATTGCGGGTCGACATGCGCTCTAGAAGAGCGCCGGACCATTCATCAGCACAAGCCCTGAAACGATCACGAACGCCGCAGCCACCCGGCGGCCCCCGAACGGCTCGCCGAGGACGAGGGTGCCGATCAGCGCCCCGAACAGTACCGACGTCTCACGCAGCGCCGCGATATGGGCCATCGGTCCCAGCGCCAGCGCGTAGATTGCGATGCCGTAGCCGGTGTTGGCGATCACGCCCCCGCCGACGCCGCGATACCAGGTCTTCTTCATGTGCGCCCAGACCGTCGCCGGCCGCTTCCAGAAAGCGAGCACCAGCAACCAGGGGCCTTCGAGCACGGCGAGCCACGCGATGTAGGAGATACGGTGCTCGAGCGTCTCGCCGGCGGCCCGCACGCCCATGCCGTCGGAAATGATGTAGCCTGCGATGGTGATGCCGGTCAGGACCGCGAACAGGGTCGCGAGCCCATGGCGGCTGCCCGGCCGCGGCACGATGTTCTTCAGCGGCAGCGCCAGGGCCACCAGGCCGAAGCTCAGCAGGAACACGCCGATGATGTCCTGCGTCCGGAGATGCTCGCCGATCACCCGGCCCGACACCAGCGCGACCAGGAGCGGCCCGAGGCCGCGCGCGATCGGGTAGGTGTGGCTGAGATCGCCGTAGGAATAGGCTTTCAGCAGGAAGAAGTAATAGGCGACGTGGATCGCGACCGAGAGGAAGAGGAATTTCCACGCCCCCGGCTCCACCAGGGGTACGAAGGGCACGATGCAGAGACCCATCACCGTGCCGGTTGTCATGATCAGGCCGAAGGTCGCGAGCCGGTCGGACTGATCCGCCTTGAGTATGGCGTTCCATGTGGCGTGCATCAGCGCTGCTGCCAGCAGCAGTGCGACGATCAGGGGCTCGACGACCAAGGGGGCGACTTTCTTCTTGTTGCCCTCACCCTACGCCCGTGCCCAAGATCGTGAAAGGGCGGAAACGAGAACGAGGCATGCGATGACGGGCGGGACGTACACGATTGGGGCGTACAAGGCGGCGCGCGAATTCCTGCTGGGCCATCGCGGCGACTACGCGACGGCCTATCGCGATTTCCGCTGGCCCGAGATGGATCGGTTCAACTGGGCGCTCGACTGGTTCGACGGCGAGCTGGCGCGCGGCCCCCTCGCGAACCAGCCCGCGCTCAAGATCGTCGGCGACGGCGCGGCGAGCCTCACCTTTGCCGAGCTGTCGGAACGCTCCAACCGAGTGGCCAACGGCCTGCGGGCGCTTGGCGTCAAGCGCGGCGACCGCATGCTGTTGATGCTGGGCAATGTGGCGCCACTGTGGGAAGTGATGCTCGCGGCGATGAAGCTCGGCGCCGTCGTGATCCCCGCCACCACCCAGCTCACACCGGTCGATCTCGCCGACCGCTTCGAGCGTGGCCGCGCGCGCCATGTCGTGGCCGCCGCCGGCGAAGCGGCCAAGTTCGACGGTTTCGACAAGAGCCTGACGCGCATCGCCGTGGGTGACGCGCCGGCCGGCTGGCATTCGTACGCCAAGCTGCTCGATCATCCGGCCGAGTTCACACCGGACGGCCCGACCCATGCCGACGATCCGATGCTGCTCTACTTCACGTCGGGCACCACGGCGAAACCCAAGCTCGTTCTGCATTCCCACCGGAGTTATCCGGTAGGCCATCTCACCACGATCTTCGTGCTGGGCCTGCGGCCGGGCGACGTGCATCTCAACATCTCCTCGCCGGGCTGGGCCAAGCATGCATGGAGCTGCTTCTTCGCGCCGTGGATCGCGGGCGCCACGATCTTCATCGCCAACCAGCCGCGCTTCAACGCGCGGTACCTGCTGGACGCCGTCGTCGCCAACAGCGTGACCACGCTCTGCGCGCCGCCGACCGTGTGGCGCATGCTGATCCAGGAAGACCTGAAGTCCTGCAAGACCTCGCTTCGCGAAGTGCTGGCGGCCGGCGAGCCGCTGAACCCCGAGGTGATCGAACAGGTCGAGAAGGCCTGGGGCCTCACCATCCGCGATTTCTACGGCCAGACCGAGACCACGACCCAGGTCGGCAATCCGCCCGGCCAGCCGATCAAGCCCGGCTCGATGGGCCGCCCGCTGCCCGGCTACAAGATCCGCCTGCTCGACGCCGACGACAAGGATGCGGAGGAAGGCGAGATCTGCATCGACCTCTCCGCACGGCCGGCGGCGCTGATGCAGGGCTATCAGCAGGATGACGGCTCGATCGCGCCACTCACCGGCGCCGTCTACCGCACCGGCGACGTCGCATCGCGCGATGCCGAGGGCTACCTGACCTACGTCGGCCGCGCCGACGACGTGTTCAAGGCGTCGGACTACCGGATCAGCCCCTTCGAGCTGGAAAGCGTGCTGATCGAGCATCCGGCCGTGGCCGAAGCCGCCGTCGTGCCCGCACCCGACGCGATGCGGCTAGCCGTGCCGAAGGCCTACATAACCCTGACGGCCAGCGGCAAGGCCGACCGCGCCACCGCGCTTTCCATCTTCCAGCACCTGCGCGGCCGCCTCGCCCCGTTCAAGCGCGTCCGCCGCCTTGAATTCGCCGAGCTGCCCAAGACCATCTCCGGCAAGATCCGCCGCGTCGAACTGCGCCGCGACGAGGAAAAGCGCGCGGCGGACAACCAGCGCGGCGCAGGCGAGTTCCGGGAGGAGGATTTCCCGGAGCTGGCGAAGTAAGATCGGGCGTCGAGGCTATAGCGGGAGGCGCCAGGATGTCGGGACGGATCGCACTGGGTGCCGCAGTGTTGGCCTTGATCGGATGGGCGGCGGAAGCCGCGCCCATTCCCGGATCGGTTCAGGTATTGGGGAGCTGGATCGTGCAGGCGGACAACGATGCCAGCGGCAAGTTCGCCTACTGCGATGCCACCCGCGACGGCGGCGGCGCCCTGGTGCACATCGGCCAGTCCGCGTCGGGCAGCTGGCAGATCGGCTTTACCAACGCCGGCTGGCAGTTCACCGTCGGGCAGGATGTCCCGGTCACGCTGTTCATCGATCGCGTGCCCTATCCGCTCGTGCTCCGCACGTCGAGCGCCACGACGTTCTCGACCTCTTTGCCGGACACCACGTTGGTCGACACCCTGCGCCAGGGAAACATGCTCTCCCTTCAGCTCGGCGCCGTGTACACGACCTTCCCCCTCGACGGCAGCGCGGCCGCGATCAATGCGGCCGCCTCGTGCCAGCAGGGCTACGCCGCGAGCGCTGCGCCGCCGTCCCCATCGCCTGCGGCTCCCGCGGCAACGCCCCCACCGGGTGGGATGCCGCCCGAGGTCGCGCAGGAAGTCTCCAGCCTGCAGGGCAATTGCCAGGTGATGAACAAGACGCCACCGCCAATTGGCGACTACGTCACCCGTATCGGACTGACGGGTAGCGGCATCGACGACTGGCTGATCAATACCGGCGGTATCGCCTGCGCGGGGTTGACCGGTGGCGGCGGTGGCGGCTCCATGGTCGAGATTTTCATCGGGCTGCCGAACGGTCACGCTCGCAAGGTCTTCGCGCGCTACGCCCTCGGGGTGGAGATCCGCGGCAGCACCGTCTGGCTGGGAAGCAGTGGCGACCAATGTCGCGGCTCCGCCGCCGCGCCCTCCGCGCCGACCAGGACGTGTCAGGTTCCGCTGATCTGGAACAAGGGCACCCAGCGGTTCGACGAGGGATCGCCGACCGCCGCGCGGTGAGCGACCGTCGGCGGATCGGCGCTGCCCGCGGCCTGCAGGAAGCGCCTGAGCCCCTATGAGAACGTACGCCGAACCGCTATTATCTTGTCATGCTCCTCCTGATCGATAACTACGACAGCTTCACCTACAACCTCGTCCACTTCCTGGGCGACCTCGGCGCGCGTTGTGTCGTGCATCGCAACGACCAGATCACGGTCGACGAGGCGCTGGCGCTGAAGCCGGCCGGGATCGTGCTCTCGCCCGGCCCCTGCACGCCCAACGAGGCCGGCATCTGCATGGACCTGATCCGCGCCGCCGCGAAGGAACAGGTGCCGCTGTTCGGCGTCTGCCTCGGCCACCAGGCGATCGGCCAGGTGTTCGGCGGACATGTCGTGCGAGCGCCCGAGCCGATGCATGGCAAGCTGTCTGGCATCGCCCACAAGAACCAGAGCGTGTTCGAGGACGTGCCCTCGCCCTTCCAGGCGACGCGCTATCATTCGCTGATCGTCGATCGGAAGGACTTCCCCAAGGACCTCGAGGTGACCGCCGAGACCGGCGACATCATCATGGGCCTGCGCCACAGGACCTTGCCGATCCATGGCGTGCAGTTCCACCCCGAGAGCATCGCCTCGGAGCACGGCCACAAGATCCTCGAGAACTTCCTCAAGATCGCGGGCGACCACCCGAGCCAGCAGAGCAAGAAAAAGGCGGCCTGAGCCGCCGGATGGAAACGCCATGATCGATCGCCGCACGCTTTTTCTCTCGCTTGCGGCGACCGCCGCGTCTCCTGAAGCTTTCGCACAGGCGTGGCCGGCCAAGCCGATCCGCATCATCGTGCCCTTCCCGGCCGGCCAGGCGACCGACATCCTGGCGCGCATGATGGCCGACCAGCTCACCAGGGCGCTGGGGCAACAGGTGATCGCCGAGAATCGCCCCGGTGCCGGTGGGCAGATCGGCGCCGATGTCGCGGCCAAGGCGGCACCCGATGGCTACACCCTGCTGATGGTGACGATCTCCACGCACGGGATCAGCCCGGCGCTCTATCCGAAGCTGCCCTACGATCCGCAGAAGGATTTCGCGCCAATCGCCAACATCGGCCTGACGCCGCAGGTGCTGATGACCAGCCTGAAGAGCGGCATCAACTCGATCTCGGACCTCGTCGCCAAGGCGAAGGCCGGCGCCGATCTCAACTACGGCTCCTCCGGCAACGGCTCGGCCAGCCATCTCGCGGTCGAGATGCTGAAGAGCGCCGCCGGTATCAAGCTCACGCACGTGCCGTTCAAGGGCAATGCCGAGGCCCAGCTGGCGCTGCAGAGCGGCGACATCCAGCTCCTTTCGGATGCCGTGCCCGGCGCGGTCGGGCCGGTGAGGTCCGGCAAGGTGAAGGCGATCGGCATCGCCGACGAGCGTCGTTCGCCCTTCCTGCCCGACCTGCCCACCGTCGCCGAACAGGGCATCCAAGGCGTCGTCGCCGTGGGCTGGATCGGTCTCTCCGCGCCCGCGAAGACGCCCGAGCCGATCCTCGACAGACTGAGCGCCGAGGTCATGCGCATCCTCAAGGATCCCGCGGTGCTGGAGAAGATGAAGAGCCTGTCCTTCGTCCCGGCCAAGGAATCGCGCCAGGAGTTCGAGGCCTACATCGCCATCGAGAACACCAAATGGCGCAAGATCATCCAGGATGCGGGTGTGAAGATCGAGTAGCGCGCCACACTACTCCAGCACCGCGTGCCCCGCGCCGCCCGGCCCCTTGGCCTTGCGCAGCAGCAGGATCAGCGGCAGTGCCAGCAACGCCACCAGCATCATCAACTTGAAGTCGTTGGCGTAGGCCACGACGGCCGCCTGCTTCGTCACTTCCGCATTGAGCGCCGCGCGGCCGACGGTGGTCGCCATGTTCCAGAACTGCGCCGGCCCGCTCAGGGCAAGCGCGTCGTTGAACGGCGTCACCTGCCCCGCCAGCTCGGCATGAACGAGCTGCGTGTTGCGCGTCAGCAGGAAGATCACCAGCGAGATGCCGATGCTGGAGCCGATGTTGCGCATCAGGCTGTAGAGCGCGGTGCCCTGGGTGCGCAGGTGCCCGGGCAGGGTCGCGAAGGTGATGGTCGAGAGCGGCACGAACATGAAGCCCAGCCCCATGCCCTGCAGCACGCCGGTGCGGATCAGGGTCCACTCGGACACGTTCGGCGTGAAACCCGTCATCTCCCACAGCACAGCCGCGGTGATCAGCAGGCCGGCGCCCAGCAGCAAGCGCGGATCGACCCGGTTGATCATGCGGCCCACGATCATCATGGCCAGCATGGTGCCCATGCCGCGTGGCGCCAGAATGAGACCCGCCGTGACAACCGGATAGCCCATCAGGTTCTGCAGATAGGGGGTGATCAGTGCCAGCGAGGCCAGCAGGATGATGCCGACCACGAAGATGAAGCAGAGTCCGACCGAAAAATTGCGGTCCTTGAAGATGCTCGGGTCGATGAAGGGCTGCTTCACCGTGAAGGTCTGGACGAGGAACAGGTAGAAGGCGAGCGCGGCCAACACGGCCTCGACTACGATCTCGGTCGAGGAGAACCAGTCGATCTGCTCGCCGCGGTCGAGCATCATCTGGAACGAGCCGATCGCGATGCTGAGCATCAGGAAGCCGAACCAGTCGAACGAATCGCGACGGGTCTCCGTCTCCTCCAGGTAGGCCGAGAGGCCAAGGAAGGTGACCAGGCCGATCGGCACGTTGATGTAGAAGACCCAGCGCCAGTTGTAGGCTTCGGTCAGCCAGCCGCCCAGGGTCGGACCGAGGATGGGCCCCACCATGACGCCCATGCCCCACATCGCCATCGCCGAGCCGTGCTTTTCCTTCGGGTAGGAATCGAGCAGCACGGCCTGCGACAGCGGCACCAGCGAGGCTCCGAACAGGCCCTGCATCAGCCGAAACAGCACCATCTCCGGCAGCGACGTGGCGATGCCGCACAGCACGGACGCAGCCGTGAAACCCACGACGGCGATCTGGAACAGCCGCTTGCGCCCGAGCCGGGCCTCGAGGAAGCCGGTCACGGGCGTCGCAATGGCGGCGGCCACGATGTACGAGGTCAGCACCCAGTTGATCTGGTCCGTCGTCGCGGACAGCGAGCCCTGCATGTAGGGCAGCGCCACGTTGGCGATGGTCGTGTCCAGCGCCTGCATGATCGTCGCCAGCATGACGCAGAGCGTCAGCGGGACAATGTGTTGCGGGAGAGACTTGTTGGATGAAGTGGTCATTGCTGGGAGCGCGCCACTCCAGTGGCGCTCTTCTCATTGTTTGAAGCACATGAGCGCCACTGGAGTGGCGCGCTCCATCAAAAGCCGCTGAACAGGTCGCGAAGCTGGCGGTGATGGCCGGTGTCGATCTCGACATAGGCGCTCATGCCGGTGCGCAGCGGCGGCGCGCCCTGGGGCATCTCGACGTTGAGGCGGATCGGCACCCGCTGCACGACCTTCACCCAGTTGCCGGTGGCATTCTGCGCCGGCAGCACCGAAAACTCCGCACCCGTCGCCGGTGCCAGGCTGGTGACGGTCGCCTGCCACTCCCGGCCAGGATAGGCGTCGATCGAGACCGTCGCCTTGTCGCCCGGCTTCAGGTTCGCGAGGTCGGACTCCTTGGGGTTGGCCTCGACCCAGACGTCCTGTGTCGAGACGAGGCTGAAGGCCGGCTGTGCGGCGGGGAGGTACTCGCCGGGCAGCAGCGCGTCGACGTTGGTCACGATGCCGGGCATGGGCGCCACAACGGTCGTGCGGGTGAGATCGCGTCGTGCCTTGTCGACCTGCGCCTGCGCGGCGAGATAGTTCGGGTTCTGCTCGATCGGCGCATCGGCGCGGCCGCCGAGCTGCGCCAGGGCCGCCTCGGCATCGTGCTGGGCCACGAGCAGCCGCTCGCGCGCCGTATCGAGGTCGCGCTTGGCCTGGTCGTAGGTCGCCTGGGCCGAGACGCCGCGCTTCAGCAGGTCCTGCTGGCGCTGCGCGGCGGTCTCGTAGAAGCCTATATCTGTTTTCGCCTGCTCGATCTGCGCCAGCTTCTGGCGGTAGGTGGCCTGTTGCGTCACGATTTGGTTGCGCACGGTGCCGAGATTGGCCTCGGCGCCGGCCAGCGCGATCCTGAACGGCTCCTGGTCGAGCGTGAACAGGACCTGGCCCTTCTCCACCTTCTGACTCTCATGCACGTCGACCTTGGCCACGATGCCGGAAACGTCGGTCGCCACGGTGAGCTTGCCGGCATGGACGTAGGCATTGTCGGTCGACACGTAACGGCCGCCCGTCATGTAGGCGAACAGGCTACCGGCCAGGACCACGGCGGGCCCCAGCACCAGCAGGATGCGCCGCAGGTTGCGCGGCCTGGGCCTCGGCTCGGCATTCGCACCGGCCGGGCCAGAAACCTCGTCTGCCAGATCGCTCCGACGGAAAGAACTCCTGTTAGCCATCGTTTGTACTCCTCGTGCCGGCCGGCGTGGACGCCCGGGCCAGCAGATTCGACTTCATGCGACTGAGCAGGGTGAAAAGCTGGTCGCGCTCCGCTTCGGCCACGCCCTCCAACGCCTCGGCACGGGTGGCGGCTCCGATGGTGAAAATGTCGGCCAGCAGCGGATGGGCCTTTTCGGACAGGTAAAGCTGACGGATGCGCCGGTCGGTCGCATGCGCCCGGCGCTCCACGAAGCCCGCCTCCTCCAGCCGGTCGAGCAGCCGGGTCAAGGTGATCGGCTCGACTTCGAGGATGTCCGCCAACCCGCTCTGCTGGATTCCCTCGTTGCGGGCGAGATGCGCCAGGACCTGACACTGCGAGCGCGTGAGCCCCAGGCCGCGCGCATTCTGCTCGAAGCGCTTCCGCATCAGGCGGGCAACGTCATGCAGGAGGAATCCGAGATTTCGTTCGGGCAGTTCCATGAGCCTATCTCTTAAGTTTACTCAAGATAAGCTCGCTTATTATTTTGGCAAGGTCTGCCGACAGATAGATTCCTGAATCGAAAATATGACTATAAATCAGCCTGTTACGACTGATTCCTCATATGATCGGACGCCTTAGGGCGCGACCCCGAAGCCGGCGCGCTGGATCGCCTTGGTGATTGCGGGAACGTCGGCGCCTTCGGGGAGACGCATCTCCCCGCTCTTGAGGTCGACGGAAAGCGGCGCGGTGCCGGCGCCGGTGGCGGCGCGCGTGACGGCCTTTACGCAGCCGTCGCAATCCATGCCGGTGACCTTGAGGATGAGTTCTTGTGCCATGTGATATAGCTTCGCGCCCGCCGGCCGAACCGGCAAGAGGCAAAGTACGGGGTTCTGGGTGAGCGGCGACATCGACGATTTTCGCGGCCTTCTGGCCAAGGTGGGTAACGGCGAGACCCTGGGCATCGACGAGGCGGAGCGCGCCTTCGACATCATGACCTCGGGCGACGCGACGCCGGCCCAGATGGGCGCCTTCCTGATGGGCCTCAAGGTGCGCGGCGAGACGGCTGAGGAGCTGGCCGGCGGCTCGCGGGCGCTCCGGGCCAAGGTCCTGCGCGTGAAGGCCCCTGAGGGCACGATCGACATCGTGGGCACTGGCGGCGACCATCACGGCACCTACAACGTCTCCTCCTGCTCGGCCTTCGTCGTGGCGGGCGCCGGCGTGCCCGTGGCCAAGCACGGCAACCGGGCCTTCACCTCCAAATCAGGCGCGGCCGACGTGCTGTCGGCGCTGGGCATCGGCCTCGAAGTGCCGATCGAAAAGCTCGAGAAGGCGCTGGTCGAAGCCAAGGTCTGCTTCCTGATGGCCCCGCGCCACCACAGCGCCATGCGCAACGTCGCCGGCCCCCGGGTCGAGCTGGCGCCCTCGCGCACCATCTTCAACCTGCTGGGGCCGATGTCGAACCCCGCCCTGGTGAAGCGCCAGCTCGTGGGCGTATTCGACCGCCGGTGGCTGAAGCCGGTGGCGCAGGCGCTGGGCCAGCTCGGGCTGGAGCGCGCTTTGGTCGTGCATGGACAGGACGGCATGGACGAGCTCACCACGACCACGGCGAGCTGGGCCGCCTCGCTCGAGAACGGCAAGGTGACCGAGATCGAGATTGCGCCTGAGGAGATCGGCGTGAAGCGTGCGACCCTGGACGAACTCAAGGGGGGCGACGCGGCGCATAATGCCGAGGCGATCCACGCGCTGCTGGGCGGCGAAAAGAACGCCTTCCGCGATATCGTCCTGTTGAACAGCGCCGCCGCGCTCATGGTCGCCGGCAAGGCGCGTGACCTGAAGGAAGGCGCGGCCATGGCCGTCCAATCGATCGATAGCGGCAAGGCCAGGGATGCGCTGGCGACATTGAAGAGGATTTGCGCATGAGCGACACGCTCGACAGGATCGTTGCCGACAAGAAGCGCCACGTGGCCGGGCGCATGTCGCAACGATCGCTCAGGGTCGTCGAGAACCTGGCCCGGGACACCGATTCGCCGCGCGGTTTCGCCAGGGCTCTCAAGGCCACGATCGCCGATGGGCGCTACGGACTGATCGCCGAGATCAAGAAGGCCTCGCCCAGCAAGGGCCTGATCCGCGAGGATTTCGACCCGCCTTCCCTCGCCCGCTCCTATGAGCGCGGAGGCGCGACCTGCCTCTCGATCCTGACCGACCAGCCCTACTTCCAGGGTAAGGACGAGTTCCTGACGCAAGCGCGCGCGGCGGTGAAGCTGCCGGTCTTGCGCAAGGATTTCATGATCGATCCCTACCAGGTGCCGGAGGCCCGTGCGCTGGGCGCCGACTGCATCCTGCTGATCATGGCCTGCCTCGACGACGCGATGGCCGCCGAGCTGGCGAAGCTCGCGCACAAATGGGGCATGGACGTTCTGGTCGAGGTGCATGACGCCGCCGAACTCGAACGCGCCCTCCAGGTCGACGCCGATCTCATCGGCGTCAACAACCGCAACCTCAAGACGCTCGCCGTCGATCTCGCGACGACCGAGAAGCTCGCGCCGCTGGTGCCGAAGGATCGCGTTCTTGTGGCCGAGAGTGGCCTCGGCTCTCCCGCCGATCTGGCGCGCATGGCCCGGGTCGGCGCCTCGGCGTTCCTGATCGGCGAGAGCTTCATGCGCAAGCCCGACGTCGAGGCGGCGGTGCGCGAGATCCTGGTCCAGCAGGCGGCATGAGCGACCTCACCCACTTCGATGACTCGGGCAACGCCCACATGGTCGATGTCGGCGGCAAGGATGTGACCGAGCGGGTCGCGACGGCGCGCGCCACCATCGTCATGCAGCCGGCGACCCTGAAGCTGATCCGCGACAAGAAGGCCGCCAAGGGCGATGTGCTTACCGTGGCGCAGCTTGCCGGCATCATGGCCGCCAAGAAGACGCCCGACCTCATTCCCCTCTGTCATCCGCTCGCGCTGTCGTCCGTCGCGGTGGTCCTGACGCTCGACGAAGCGCGCAACGCCGTCGATATCGAGGCGACCTGCAAGCTGAAGGGCCGCACCGGCGTCGAGATGGAAGCGCTGACGGCGGCCTCCGTCGCCGCCCTCACCGTGTACGACATGTGCAAGGCAGTCGACCGCGGGATGGTGATCTCGGAGGTGAAGCTCCTCCACAAGTCCGGCGGCAAGTCGGGGACATGGAATGTCTGATCATTGGAGCGCGCAACTCCAGTTGCGCTCATGTCCCTACACCTCGACGATAGCTTGAGCGCCACTGGAGTGGCGCGCTCCAATGAGGCGACAAATGCTCTCCGTTCGTGATGCCCACGCCCGCGTGATCGCGGCGTTCGCGCCCCTCCCCTCGGAGACGGTCTCCGTCGCCGATGCTGCGGGTCGCGTGCTGGCGGTGTCGCCGCAGGCGCGGCTCACGCAGCCGCCGGCGGATCTCTCGGCCATGGACGGTTATGCCGTGCGAGCCGCCGACGTGCCGGCCGCGCCGGCGACGCTCAACCTCGTCGGCCAGGCGCCGGCCGGCGGATCCTACGATCAGGCGCTTCGGCCCGGAGAGGCCGTGCGCATCTTCACCGGCGGCCCGCTGCCGATGGGCGCCGATTCGATCGTGATCCAGGAAGACACGAAAGCCGACGGCACGAAGATCACCATCCTCGAGGCGCCGCGGCTGGGCCGGCACGTGCGCAAGGCCGGGCTCGATTTCTCCACGGGCGACATGCCGTTGAAGGCGGGCCGGACCCTCACCACGCGCGATCTCGCCCTGGCGGCCGCGATGAACCACCCCTGGCTCTCTGTCCACCGCAAACCACGGGTCGCCATCCTCTCGACCGGCGACGAGCTCGTGATGCCGGGCGAGCCGGTCGGGCGCAACCAGATCGTCTCCTCTTCCGGCATCGCCGTGGCGGCGCTGGTGCGCGGCTGGGGCGGCGAGCCGACGCTGTTCGACATCGCCCGCGACGACGCCAAGCTGATCGAAAGCTGTATCGAATCCGGCGCACAGCACGACCTGCTGATCACGTTGGGGGGCGCCTCGGTCGGCGACCACGATCTGGTGCAGAGCGCGCTGAAGGCCCAGGGCTTCGACATGGGTTTCTGGAAGATCGCCATGCGCCCGGGCAAGCCGCTGATGTTCGCCGCTCGCGCTCGCGCCCGAGTCCTCGGCCTGCCGGGCAACCCGGTCTCGACCATGGTTTGTGCCCTGCTGTTCCTGAAGCCCGCCCTGGAGCGGATGCTCGGGCAATCCGGCGAGCTGGTGCGCACCCAGCCCGCCCGCCTCGCGGTCGACGTGAAGCAGAACGACCAGCGCGAGGACTATGTCCGTGCACGCCTCGCCCGCGCGTCCGACGGCACCCTCACCGTCGATCCCCACCCGGTGCAGGACAGTTCGATGCTGTCGGTCCTGGCCGCTTGCGATGGCCTCATGATCCGCCCGCCCCACGACCCCGCGCGCAAGGCCGGCGACACGGTGCAGGTCGTCGATCTCCAGGGCCTGCCGGGCGGGTACTGATCCTGCATTTTCCCCACTTCTCCTCGGGATAACTTGACCGGAAGGCGGAACCAAACTAGAACATGTGCCGGGTTTCAGGATTTGTTCCTAAATCCGGTAGGCGTTCTGGGGAGAAGACGGTGCTAACCCGCAAGCAAAACGAACTGCTCCTGTTCATCAACAAGCGGCTCAACGACGATGGCGTGTCGCCCTCCTTCGACGAGATGAAGGAAGCGCTGCGGCTGAAGTCGAAGTCCGGTATCCACCGCCTGATCACCGGCCTCGAGGAGCGTGGCTTCCTGCGCCGCCTGCCGCATCGTGCGCGCGCACTGCAGGTCGTGAAGCTGCCCGAGAGCGCCGCCCTGCCTGCACCCAATGTCACCCCGTTGCTCGCCGAGGCTCGCCGCGCGGGCTTCTCCGAAGGCCGCGAGGGCTTCGTGCCCCAGATCGTGCGCGCCGATCGCGTGCCGCTCGCCGGCGCCATCCAGGCCGCCAACGAAGCGCAGGCGCTCAGCCTTCCCCTCTACGGCCGGATTGCCGCAGGTACGCCGATCGAGGCACTGCGCGACAATTCGACGACCGTCGACGTGCCCGTCTCGCTGCTGGGCTCCGGCGCCCACTACTGTCTCGAAGTCCAGGGCGACTCGATGATCGAGGCCGGAATCCAGAACGGTGACATCGCCATCATCAAGAGTTCAGACACTGCCGAGTCCGGCGAGATCGTCGTCGCGCTGATCGACGATACCGAGGCGACCCTGAAGCGGCTGCGCAAGAAGGGTGCTTCGATCGCCCTCGAACCCGCCAATGCCGCCTACGAGACCCGCATCTTCGGGCCCGACCGGGTAAAGATCCAGGGCCGCCTCGCCGGCCTCTACCGGCGCTATCACTGATCTCAGGCGCCGGGTGCCTTGACCGGCGCTGTCTGCCGCATCGAGCTGTTGGGGACCCAGGGCCGGTCGCCGCGACGGGCGTTGGCGGTTTCGCGTCGCACACCGAGATCGTCGAGCCACAAAGCGTGGGCGCCGTCCTTCCAGGCATCGCGCCGGTCGATCACCAGCCGCGGCCCGCGACAGCGCGCCTGGGCATCGACGGTCGACAGCACGATGTCGGCCGAGCCGCAGGCTTCGGCCAGGCGTTTCTCGTCACTCACCAGCGCGACGCGCCACGGTCCCTTGCGCCATCGGCAGAGGCCGGTGTTGCAGCCCAGGCCGGACGCCTGCTCGTCGGCGCTCACGGTCCAGCGCCTTGCCCCCTCCTGCCCCTGCCGGCGCGCCCAGGCGTCGGTTACGTAGCGATCCACGCGGGCCGAGGCGACATGCACCACGCCGCGCTCGTCGCGCAGGCCCAGCACGCGGCCGTCCTCGCTCATCAGCAGGTCAGGCGCCGGCGGCGGCCCCAGCATCAGGCCGATCGCTGCGACCGGGATTCCGGCATAGCGCCATCGGCGCCGCCAGAGGCAGAGCCACAGGCCCCCGACGGTCAACAGCCACAGGCTGGTGCCGGGCAGCGACGGCACCAGCATCGCGGCATCGGGCCACGCCGCGACATGGAAGGCGATGGCGTTCAGGCCGTCGACCCCCCAGCCCATCGGCACCAGCGCCACGGCCTCCAGCCCGAACGGCATCAGCAGCATGGCGAGCAGGCCCCAGGGCATGATCCAGAAGCCTGTCAGGGGAACTCCCAGCAGGTTGGCGACGACGCCGAGCAGCGACAGGCGGTTGAAGTGATAGGCGGCGAAGGCGCCCGTCGCGATCGAGGCGATCAGCGTCGTGATCAGGCTTGCGCCCAGCGCGGCCGCGAGCCGCCATATCCAGCGGTGGCGGGAGATTTCGGCCCGCTCGTGCAGGCGACGGCGCCAGGGTGCCGCCGATTCCCAGCCCGCGATCAGCGCGACGACGGCCGCGAACGACATCTGGAAGGACGCACCGGTCAGCGATTCCGGCGCGATGACGAGCACGATGACGGCGGACCAGGCGACGAGGCGCAGCGACAGCGCCGTACGGTCGAGCAGGATGGCGAGCAGCGCAAAGGCGGCCATGGCGCACGCGCGTTGCGCCGGCACCGGCGCCCCCGCCAGTGCCGTGTAGAAGATCGCGGCCATCAGCGCGAGCACGGCCGCCACCTTCTTGGCATCGATGCGAAGGGCGAGCGGAGGGATGAGCGCGATGCCGTAGCGCACGAGGCCCATCACGAGGCCGACTGCAAAGACGATGTGCAGTCCGGAGATCGACAGGATATGCGCCAGGCCGGAATCGCGCATGGCCTGCGCCACGTCCTTGTCGACCGCCGTCTGCTCGCCGACCAGCAACGAGGCGACCACGCCGCCCGCCGGGCCCGGCAGGACATGAAGGATGCGGGCGGCGAGGTCGGCACGCAGCGAGTCGATCGTGCGCACGAACCCGTCGGGCCTGCCGCGTTCGATCACGGTTGCCGGCGCGAGCGCGTAGCCGACCGCGCCGAGCTGCTGATACCAGGCGACCCTCTGGAAATCGAAGGCGCCGGGCGCCGCGGGACCGGCCGGCGGCGACAGGTTCGCGAGAACGAGCAGGCGGTCCCCGATCACCAGCGGCGGTGCCCCGCGGTTCAAGGTCACGCGAACCTTCGCCGGCATCAGCTCGGGTGGCGGCACGCCGTTGCCCTTCAGACGGACGGCTTCGAGCACGACCCGAACACCCTCGGGCAGACGCTGGATGTCGGCGACCCTGCCCTCGACGTTGAGGCTGAACAGCGGCCGGGTCAGCGTCGGCGCGGTGAGGCTGGCGGTACGCCAGGCCACGAGTCCGAGGCCGGACGAGGCAGCGACGGCGCCGATGGCCAAGGCGCGCGCGGGACTGCCGGCCGGCGCGAAGACAGCGATGACCAAAGATCCCGCCGCCAGTGCCGGGCCCAGCCAGAGGGCCGGCTCGCTCGGCAGCTCGTAGTAGATGGCGATGCCCAAACCGAGCGCCACGGGGAGCCACAGCACCCACCGGCCGCGCTCGGCGTCCAGTTGTTCGAGGATCCAGGCGCGCAGGTTTGACACTAACCGGACGCTCCCCTACCTACGGCGCGCTTTTCCGCCCAAAATGCGGCAAAACCCGCGCTTACCGAGCATGATCCCAGGCCGATGACCGTCGTTACCCGCTTCGCCCCCTCGCCCACCGGCTACCTGCACATCGGCGGCGCCCGCACGGCCCTGTTCAACTGGCTGTTCGCCAGGCATCACGGCGGAAAGTACCTGCTGCGCATCGAGGATACCGACCGCGCACGCTCGACCGAGCCGGCGATCGCCGCGATCCTGGACGGCCTGTCGTGGCTCGGCCTGCCGTGGGACGGTGAGGTCACCTACCAGTTCTCGCGCGCCGCCCGCCATGCCGAGGTCGCGCTGGAGATGCTGGCCAAGGGGCACGCCTATCACTGCTATGCCTCGCCGCAGGAGCTCGACGAGATGCGGGCGGCACAGAAGGCCGCCGGCAAGCCCATGCGCTACGACGGCCGCTGGCGCGAGCGCGACCCGAAGGAAGCACCCGCCGGCGTGATGCCGGTCGTGCGCCTGAAGGCGCCGCAGATCGGCCAGACGGTCATCAAGGACGCCGTGCAGGGCGAGGTCACGGTCGAGAACGCGCAGCTCGACGACATGATCCTGCTGCGCGCCGACGGCACGCCGACCTACATGCTGGCCGTCGTCGTCGATGACCACGACATGGGTGTCACGCACGTGATCCGCGGCGACGATCATCTGAACAACGCCTTCCGCCAGCTGCAGATCATCCGCGCCATGGGATGGCCCGAGCCGGTCTATGCCCATATCCCGCTGATCCACGGACCCGACGGCGCCAAGCTCAGCAAGCGTCACGGCGCGCTGGGCGTCGATGCCTATCGCGACATGGGCTTCCTGCCGGCCGCGCTGCGCAACTACCTGCTGCGGCTGGGCTGGGGCCACGGCGACGACGAGATCATCTCGACGGCGCAGGCGATCGAATGGTTCGACCTCGACGGCGTCGGCCGCTCGGCCTCGCGTTTCGACATGGCGAAGCTGACCAATCTCAACGCGCATTACCTTCGCGAAACGCCGGACGCCGAGCTGCTGCCGCTGGTGCTGCCGCGCATCGAGGAGAAGCTCGGCACCGTCGATGCCGCTGGCCGCGAGCGCATCGTGCGCGGCCTCTCCGGCGTGAAGCAGCGCGCGCGCACCCTGATCGAACTCGCGGACAGTCTTGTCTTCTACGCCCGCGCTGGCGCGCCGCCGATCGCCGACGACAAGGCCCGGGCGCTGCTGACACCCGACGCCCGTGCCGTGATGGCGAAGCTCGCGCCGGCGCTGGAGCCGCAGGCGAGCGACTGGAGCGAAAAGGCGCTCGAAGAAGCCGTGCGTGAGTTCGCCGAGGCGAACGGGCTGAAGCTCGGCCAGGTCGCCCAGCCGCTCCGCGTCGCGCTGACCGGCTCGACCGCCTCGCCCGGCATCTTCGAAGTGCTGGCCGTGCTGGGGCCCGCCGAGAGCAAGGTTCGTTTGCTGGCGGCCGCCGCTTGAACGGGAGACAGGTAATGGATGACAAGAAGCCGATGCCGGAGGCCGCGGCGAACGAAGAGGCGCGGGATTTCATTCGTGACCTGGTTCAGTCGGATCTCGCCAGCGGAAAAGTGCAGAGCGTCGTCACGCGCTTTCCGCCGGAGCCGAACGGCTACCTCCATCTCGGCCACGCAAAGTCGATCTGCCTGAATTTCGGAATTGCGACCGAAACCGGCGGCCGCTGCCACCTTCGCTTCGACGATACCAACCCCGTGAAGGAAGAGCAGGAATATATCGACGCCATCAAGCGGGACGTACATTGGCTCGGCTTCGACTGGGGCGAACACCTGTACCATGCGTCGGACTATTTCCAGACGCTGTACGACTGGGCCGAGCACCTCATTCGCGCCGGCCTCGCCTATGTCGACGACACGCCGCCCGACGAGATGCGGGCAATGCGTGGCACGCTGACCGAACCGGGACGCGCCTCGCCGGATCGCGACCGCTCGGTGGAAACGAATCTCGGTCTGTTTCGCGACATGCGCGCCGGCAAGTTTCCCAACGGCGCCTGCGTGCTGCGCGCAAAGATCGACCTTGCGTCCGGCAACATGAACCTGCGCGACCCCGTCCTGTATCGCATCCTGCACGCGTCTCACCCGCGCACCGGCACTGAGTGGTGCATCTACCCGACCTATGATTTCGCACATGGCCAGTCCGACGCCCTGGAACATGTGACGCACTCGCTTTGCACCCTGGAGTTCTCGGACCATCGTCCCCTCTACGACTGGTTCCTCGACCACTTGCCGGTGCCGGCGCGGCCGCGCCAGACCGAATTCGCCCGCCTCAATATCGGCTACACCGTCCTTTCCAAGCGCCACCTGACGGATCTGGTACGGCGCGGCATCGTGAGCGGCTGGGACGATCCCCGCATGCCGACGCTGGCAGGCCTGCGTCGCCGCGGCGTGCCGCCGAAGGCGATCCGCGACTTCGTTCGGCGCATCGGCATGTCCAAGGCCAACAGCGTCGTCGACCTCGCCATGCTCGATCACGCGATCCGCGACCATCTCAATCAGGTGGCGCATCGGCGCATGGCGGTCCTGCGGCCGCTCAAGCTCGTGATCGAGAACTTTCCCGAAAACCATGTCGAAGAGCTGGAGGCCGTCAACCATCCGGGGGATCCGGCCGCCGGCACGCGCACCCTTCGCTTCGGCCGGGAAATCTTCGTCGAGCGCGACGACTTCATGGAGAATCCGTCGAACAAATTCTTCCGGCTGGCGGTCGGACGAGAGGTCAGGTTGCGCTACGCCTATCTCGTCACCTGCCGCGAGGTGGTCAAGGACGCCGGCGGCAACGTGGTCGAACTGCGCTGCACCTACGATCCCGCGAGCCGCGGCGGCAACGCGCCGGACGGTCGAAAGGTAAAGGCCACGCTGCACTGGGTGTCCGCCCGGGATGCACTTCCCGCCGAAGTCCGGTTGTACAGCACGCTCTTCAACCGCCCTGACCCGGGCGCCGGTGGCGATCTCGATGCCGACCTGAATCCAGGCTCGCTCGAAGTCCTGTCCGGCGCGCTGCTGGAGCCCTCATTGGCAGAGACATCTGAAGGGGAAGCCGTGCAGTTCGAGCGACTGGGCTATTTCTGCCCGGACCTCGCGAGCCGGCCGACGGCTCTGGTGTTCAACCGCACGATCGAGTTGCGGGACACCTGGGCAAAGGTGCAGGTCCAGAACTAGGAGTAGCGCTGCCGCGGGACGAAGCGCGATTGCTGGCGGCCGCCGGATAGATCAGCCGCCGTCCGACCGGCAGGCTGCCGTCATGAGCTTGCGGATCTGGATCTGGTTGCTGTCGTTGTCCGTCCTGTGGGGCGGCTCGTTCTTCTTCGCCAAGGTGGCTCTGGCCGAACTGGCGCCGCTCACGGTGGTGTTCTGCCGCGTGGCGCTCGCCGCGCTGGCGCTCAATCTCGCACTCGCCGCGACGGGCAGAAATCTGTTCCGGGCCGAGGCGCCGTTCCGCTGCTACGCGGCCATGGGGTTCCTGAACAACCTCATCCCGTTCGGCCTCATTTTCTGGGGGCAGACGCAGATCGAGTCCGGGCTCGCGTCGATCCTCAACGCGACGACGCCGCTCTTCACCCTGCTCGTTGCGCATTTCATCGCCCATGACGAACGGATCGGCGGCCTGAAGCTCGCCGCGCTCGTGATCGGGATCGGCGGCGTCGCGGTGCTCATGGGACCGGAGGCGATCGGCAGCAGCCGGGGGATCGCGGGCCAGATCGCCTGCCTCGGCGCCGCCCTCTCCTACGCCTTCGCCGGTGTCTACGGCCGGCGCTTCGCGACGATGGGCGTGGCGCCTCTCGAGGCGGCAGCCGGACAGGTCACAGCGAGCGCCATGTTGATTCTGCCGGTCATGCTGATCGTCGACCGGCCATGGCTGCTTCCGGCCCCGCCCGGTGCGACGACATTGGCTGCGCTCGCAAGCCTGGCGCTCCTCTCGACCGCCCTCGCATACGTCCTGTATTTCCGCATTCTTGCAGTCGCCGGTGCGACGAACCTTCTACTGGTTACGTTCCTGATACCGGTCACTGCGATCCTGCTCGGCGCCCTGGTTCTGGGCGAGCGGCTGGCGCCGCGGCACTTCGCGGGCATGACCCTGATCGGCCTCTCGCTGACCGCGATCGACGGCCGGATCAGGCGTTTTCTACGCCTCGCGAAATAGCCGCCCGGCTGTTCAATTGCGCCTTCTTTAGGGGCTTGTTAGGGTGCCGCCGAACCGGCGAACGGCATCCTGCGGGGTGCGCGCGCCTTGCTTGAATCGAGCCTGGAAAAGAGTTCACCCGATGGCCAAATCGACCGCGACGCTGACCGACAACGAAACCGGCAAAACCTACGAGATGCCGATCATCCACGGCACACTCGGACCGCGCCTGGTGGACGTTCGCAAGTTCTACGGCGACTCCGGCATGTTCACCTACGATCCGGGCTTCACCTCGACCGGCTCGTGCGGCTCAAAGATCACCTACATCGACGGCGACGAGGGCCTCCTGCTCCATCGAGGCTACAACATCGCCGAACTCGCCGAGCAGAGCGACTTCATGGAAGTCGCCTACCTGCTGATGAAGGGTGATCTGCCGAACAAGGCTCAGAAGGACAAGTTCGTTCGCGACATCACGAACCACACGATGGTTCATGAGCAGCTGAGCCAGTTCTATCGCGGCTTCCGCCGCGACGCCCATCCGATGGCGATCTGCTGTGGTGTCGTCGGCGCCCTCTCCGCCTTCTATCACGACTCGCTCGATATCCACGATCCGCACCAGCGGATGGTCGCCTCCTACCGCCTGGTCGCCAAGATGCCGACCATCGCGGCGATGGCCTACAAGTATTCGGTCGGTCAGCCGTTCGTGTATCCGCGCAACGACCTCTCCTATGCCGCCAACTTCCTGCGCATGATGTTCTCCGTTCCGGCCGAGGAGTACGAGGTCAACCCGATCGTCGAGAAGGCGATGGATCGCATCCTCATGCTCCATGCCGACCACGAGCAGAATGCCTCGACCTCGACGGTCCGCCTCGCCGGCTCGTCGGGCGCCAACCCGTTCGCCTGCATCGCCGCTGGCATCGCCTCGCTGTGGGGCCCGAGCCATGGTGGCGCCAACGAGGCCGTCATCAACATGCTGCACGAGATCGGCGGCAAGCAGAACATCCCGGGTTTCCTGTCCCGCGTTAAGGACAAGGCCGACCACACCCGCCTGATGGGCTTCGGCCATCGCGTCTACAAGAACTACGATCCGCGCGCCAAGGTGATGCGCCAGACCTGCCATGAGGTCCTGACCTCGCTCGGCATAACCCACGACCCGCTGCTCGAGCTGGCCATGGAAATGGAGCAGATCGCGCTGAAGGACGACTACTTCGTCTCCAAGAAGCTCTACCCGAACGTCGACTTCTACTCGGGCATCATTTTCCGCGCGATCGGCATCCCGACGTCGATGTTCACCGTTCTCTTCGCGGTGGCGCGCACGGTCGGCTGGATTTCGCAGTGGAACGAGATGATCGAGGATCCCGACCAGAAGATCGGTCGTCCCCGCCAGCTCTACAACGGCCAGACCGAGCGCCCCTACAAGCCACTCCACATGCGGGGCTGAAATCGCTGTCCGGGAGGGAAGCGAGAAGCACATGGCAAGATCATCGTTCGGGCCGCGCCAGGGGGAAACATCCTGGGCGGCCACCCAGACACCGAGGGTCCAGCCGCGCATCGTGCGGGTGGGCCGTCCTGCCAATGACAATTTCCGTCGCCGCGGCGTGCGGACGTGGGTTCTCCTCGCCGGGCTTGCCGGCGCGGCGCTGGCCCTGATGGCCGCGAACTGGCGGTTCTTCTAGGACCGGGTGGTCCGAACGATTTAAGGCCCGCGATGCGGGCCTTTTTTGTGGCTTGAGATTCGTGTGGTCGTTCTGCCTTTGGCGCTCTCGGACACTGCCTCCGGCAATGTCCTGTCGCTCCCGGGGCTGAGCTTCGCTCAGCCCTCAGCCCTTCCTCTCGATCAGCTCGATCTTGTAGCCGTCCGGATCTTCGACGAAAGCGATGACGGTCGTGCCGAACTTCACGGGACCGGCGGGACGGGTGACCTTGCCACCGGCCTTCGTGACATCCTCGCAGAGCTTGTAGACGTCAGGCACTCCGATCGCGAGATGGCCGAAGCCGGTGCCGAGTTCGTACGGCTTCGCCTGGTCCCAATTGTGGGTCAGTTCGACGACGCAGTGCTCCGGCTCGTCGCCATAGCCCACGAATGCCAGGCTGTACTTGCCGTCCGGCACGTCGCGCTTGCGCAGCAGCTTCATGCCCATCGGGCCGGTGTAGAAGGCAAGAGACTTGTCGAGATCCATGACGCGGATCATCGTGTGCAGCATACGGAAATTGGACTGGGTATCGGGCATCATCCCCTCCCTGCTCGTTGGCGGTCAGCGGTCCCGGATCATGGCGGCAAATGTCGCTTCGGCTGCGACCCTGCCCTCGACGATCGCCTTGCCCGAGAACTTCCAGACATTGGCGCGGCTCTGCACCTTCGTGACGTGCAGTTCGAGGCGGTCGCCCGGCACGACCGGACGGCGGAACCTCACACCGTCGATCGACATGAAATAGACCAGCTTGCCTTCCGACCCGGCCCCGAACGTCGAGACCACGAGGACACATGCCGTCTGCGCCATCGCCTCCACGACAAGGACACCCGGCATGACCGGCTCGGACGGAAAATGCCCCTGGAAGAACGGCTCGTTGATCGTGACGTTCTTGATGCCCACAGCGCTGCGGTCGAGCTGCATGTCGATCACCCGATCGACCATGAGCATCGGGTAGCGGTGCGGGATCATCTCCAGGATCCGCTTGATGTCCACGGAGGTCGCCGCGGCAGCGGTCGTGTTCTCGATTTGGGCGTTCATGACCGTGGCCTCTCCGCTCAGAAGCGCGTGCCGAAGCTGAAACGTATGGCCTGCTGCTTGTCCCACGACTCATACTGAAGGGGTATCGCATAGTCGATCCGGATGGGTCCGAAGGGCGATACCCATTGAATGCCGACACCGGTCGAAACGCGCATCAGCTGGCTGGTCAGCACGGATGCCAGGCCATAGCTCTGCGCCTGAACCCCCCATAGAGATCCGACGTCCACGAAGGCCTTGCCGAGAAGGCCCACTTCCTTGGGAATGAGCGGCAATGGATACGAAAGCTCCGTCGTGCCCGTGTAGTAGAACTGGCCGCCGAGCGAATCGGTCGTATTGGCATCGCGGGGACCGATACCGCCGACCGTGAAGCCGCGCATCGTGTCGCCACCGATGAAGAACAGATTGTTCAGTCGGATATAGGAATTGTTGAACGGGAAGATCACGCCCGCCGAACCGCCCACGGAGATCACCACGTCCTCGAACAGCGACCTGTAGTAGACGGCGTCAGCCGTGGTGCGGATATATTGCTCGGTGCCGATCAGGCCGGCGGCTGCAATCGAGTTACGGACCATCCAGCCCTTGGTCGTGTTGAGGCGCTGGTCGCGCGTATCCCAGATGATGGTCTCGGAGAGCTCCGAGACGACCTGCGTGCCCTGGTTTTGCTGGATGATGTACGATGCCCAAGGCTGGACGTTGTAGATGTCGGTCTGCCGCAGCGTGTAGCGCACGAGCTGGCGGATATCCTCGGAATAGGCCCAGCCGGCGCGCAGGGCGAAGCCGACGCTGCGGTCACTGTAGCTCGCGATCGACTGGCGATCGTTCGACGTCCTGAAGAGATCGAAACCCGCGGAGATCTGGCGGTCCATGAAGTAGGGCTCGGTGAAGCCCAGATCGATCGAGGTGCTCAGCGTGCCGATAGACAGGCCGAGGCGGGCCTCCTGGCCCTTGCCGAGCAGGTTGCGTTCCTTGACCGAAATATCGCCGACGACGCCCGCCGTGGTCGAGTATCCCGCGCCGAACGAGATTTCGCCGGTGCTCTGCTCGACGACCTGCACCTCGAGGTTGGTCTTGTCCGGCGCCGAGCCGGGCGCCGCCGAGACGTCGACCTTCTCGAAGAAGCCGAGGTTGCGAAGGCGTTGCTGGCTGCGGCGGACCTTGGCGGTGCTGAACGCATCACCCTCGGCGAGACGAAATTCGCGGCGGATCACCTTGTCGAGCGTTCTCGTGTTGCCCGAGATGTTGATGCGTTCGACATAGACGCGCGGCCCCTCCTGGACATCGAACGTCACGTCGACGGTGTTGTTGTCCTTGTTGCGCCGGATGTTGGGGCGGACCTCGACGAACGCATAGCCCAGAGAGCCGACCGCTTCCTGGATATTCGAGACCGACTTCTCCACGGCGTCGGCATCGAACCAGTCCCCTTCCGCGATCGTCAGGAAGGACTTCAGCACGTCGACGTTGAGGCCCTGGAAACGGCTCGTCACGTCGACCTTGCCGAACTTGTAGCGATCGCCTTCGCTGATCGTGAAGGTGATGAAGAAGCCCTCGCGATTTGGCGCGAGTTCGGCGACCGCCGAAACGACGCGGAAGTCGGCATAGCCTTCGGACAGGTAGAACTTGCGCAGCAGTTCGCGATCGAGGTTCAGGCGGTCGGGATCGAATCGGTCATCCGATGTCAGGAACCGCCACCACGCGCCCTCCGTCGTGCGGATCTTGCCCCTCAGCGTGCCGTCGCCGAAGGCCTCGTTGCCGACGAAGCTGATGCGCTTCACGCTCGTGACGTCGCCTTCGTTGATCTCGAAGACAAGGTCGACGCGGCCCTGCTCCAGATTGATGATCTTGGGCTCGACCGACGCATTGTAGCGACCGCTGCGCCGATAGATGGTCAGGATGCGATCGACGTCGGCCTGCACCCGCGCGCGCGTATAGACCTGGCGCGGCTTCGACTGCACTTCGTCGCGCAGCTTGTCGTCGTCGATCTTCTTGTTTCCCTCGAAGGCGACGCGATTGATGATCGGGTTTTCCACGACCTTCACGACCAGGGTCGAGCCCTGCATCTCGATCGTCACATCGGAGAACAGTCCCGTGGCGAAGAGCGCCTTCAGCGAGCGATCCGCCGCAGCCGCGTCGAACGGCTCGCCGACCTTCAGCTGAAGGTACGAGCGGATCGTCTCCACTTCGGAGCGGACGTTGCCCTGGATCTGGATACCGGCAATCGTGCCGCCGCCCGCAGCCACGGCACCACCGCGCTGGGCGTATGCCGGCGTGTTGAAGGCGAGAATTGCGACAATGGCCAGTACGGCCCAACGAAAGATCAAACTTCCCCCCGGCGCCTGTCAAACCTGCCGATGGTCAAGAACGTGAACGCAGCTTTCTAGACCGGCGAGGGGGCGTAAGCTACCCCTTTTGTCCTTCACCCCGTTCTCGCCACGCCGCATGAATTCAGCGCAGCAAAAGCCTGATGTCATTGAAAGTTGCAATCAGCGCCATGCCGATCACAAGCGCAAATCCGAGCTTCAATCCCACCTCCTGGGCCCGCAGGCTGAGTGGCCTGCCGCGTACCGCCTCGTAGGCGTACATGGCGAGGTGACCGCCGTCGAGCATAGGCACCGGCAGAAGGTTGAATATGCCGAGCACGACGGATAGCGCGATGACGAGGTTCAGGATACCGGCCCATCCTGCATGCGAAGCCTCACCCGCGGCCTTGGCGATGCGAATCGGTCCGCCCAATTCATCCACAGGCCGCGTCGCGGTCAGGATCTGGCCCATCGACGTATAGAACATCGTGGTCATGCCCCAGACGGCGCGCACGCCTGCTCCCATGGCGCCGATGACGCCGTGGTCTCGAACCTCCGTCACGGCCGGCGGACGAACGCGCAGCCGCCCGACGATCCGCTCCTTGCCTGCGCAATCGACTGTCTTGTCGACGATCGGCACGACGGACGTCTCCTGGTAACGGCCATCGCGCTCGTACTTGACCGTCACCGGCTGGCCGCCACGGCTGCCGATCAATTCCGGGATGCGCGAGAAATAGTCGACGGGCTTCCCGTCGATCGCCACCAGAAGGTCACCGACCTTGAGACCCGCCGCCTCGGCCGGGCTGTTCGCCGTGAAGCCGCCGACAACGGGACGAATGAACTGATCGATGCCGAGATCGCCGTAGCGCAGCGTGTTGTTGTAGCGATCGGTGCGTTCGCAATATTGAGGCTGGATCTCGCCGCGCAGGAGCTGGTTGCCGCGACGGTATTCGACCGACATCGGCTTCGCCCAGTAGAGAAATTGCGCTTCCTGGATATCCTCGTAGCGGTCGATGCGCGTGTCGGCGAGGCGAACGATCTCATCGCCGGTGCGCAGGCCCGCCCTCGCCGCCGGCCCGTCGGCCTGCACGGCGACGATCGCCGGCGTGTAGGGCTCACCGGCGAAGAAGAATACGCCGGTCAGCAGCAGGAACGCGAACAGGAGATTGGCCATCGGCCCGCCGAGCACGACGGCAGCCCGCGCATAGAGCGGCTGGCTGAAGAAGGCACGCTTGCGGTCGCTCGCCGACAAGGGCTCGTCGGTCGGCGTAGCGCTCGTGGCATCGCTGTCGCCCAGGAATTTGACGTAGCCGCCCAGGGGAATGGCCGAGACCTTCCAGCGAGTGCCGTTGCGGTCGGTCCAGCCGAAAATCTCGGGCCCGAAGCCGATCGAGAAAACCTCGGCATGAATGCCGAAGCGGCGCCCGACCCAGTAGTGACCGTACTCGTGAACGAAGACGAGCAGCGTCAGGACCAGGACAAAATACGGCAGGTATGTCGTAAACAGGCTGACGATGCTTTGCATGCCTTACTCGACCACGAAGTTCATTTTACATCAATTACTCAGGGCCTTGGCCCGGCAGCAAGTCTCAGCCAACCTGCGAGCTTCCAGATCGGCCGCCTGCACCTGCTGCAGCGTATCGACCGTGTCCGAAAGCCCGCTCCAGCCGGCCATCACATCCTCAACGATCCGGGCGATGTCGAGAAAGCGGATTCGGCGGGACAGGAATGCCGCCACGGCCGCCTCGTTCGCCGCGTTCAGGACGATGGGAGCATAGCCGCCCGTCACCAGAGCCTCACGCGCCAACCGTAGGGACGGAAAGCGGCCGGAATCAGGCCGCTCGAAGGTGAGCGCCGGAATGTTCATGAAATCGAGTTTGGCCGACGGCCCATCGATGCGGGCCGGCCATCCGAGGGCATGGCTGATCGGAATGCGCATGTCGGCCGTCCCGAGCTGGGCCAGCACCGACCCATCGCGGTAGGCGACCATCGAATGGATGACCGATTGCGGGTGCACGACGATGTCGACCTGGTCTTCCGGCAATCCGAACAGGAGCTTCGCCTCGATCAGTTCGAGGCCCTTGTTCATCATGGTTGCCGAATCGATGGAGATCTTGTCTCCCATGTCCCAATTGGGATGGGCCAGCGCCTGCTCCGGCGTGACGTCGGCCATGTCGGCCAGCGACCAGTTGCGGAACGGGCCGCCCGAAGCCGTCAGGATGAGCCTGTCGACCGAACGGTGCTGGTCGGGCTCGAAGACCTGGAAGATGGCGTTGTGCTCGGAATCCACCGGCAGAAGAACGCCTTCCGACCTTTCGACGGCATCCATCAGCAGATGCCCGGCGCAGACCAGGGCTTCCTTGTTGGCGAGGGCGACCATCGCCCCGCGTCGTGCCGCCGCGAGGGTCGGCGCCAGGCCGGCGAATCCGACGACGGCCGCCATCACCCATTCGGCTGGCCGCTCCGCCGCTTCAATGACCGCCTCGGGACCGGCCGCCACCTCGATCGACGTGCCGGCCAATGCCGCCTTGAGGGCCAGGAAGCGGTCGGGGTCGGCAACGACGGCGAGGCGCGCCCGCAGGCGCCTCGCCTGCTCGGCCAGCAATTCCACCGAATTGCGGGCAACGAGCGCTTCGACATGATAGCGCGCCGGATCACGCGCGATGAGATCGACCGTGCTCTGTCCGACCGAGCCGGTCGATCCCAGGATCGTGACGCCTCGGGGATTCCCAGGTGACGGCGCGGTCCACTTGCTCATGTCCAGGGCCATGAATTTCCCGCGATCAGTCGGGCGATACCCACCGCAACGAGCACGGCCATCAAACCGTCGATCCGGTCCAGCAATCCACCGTGCCCCGGAATGAGACGCCCGCTATCCTTCACACCGGCCCGCCGCTTGGCGGCCGATTCCAGCAGGTCGCCCGCCTGCCCCACGATCGCCAGGGCCGCTCCGGCGATGGCAAGATGCACGGTCTCTCCCAGGCCGAAGACGTAGCCCATCGCGGCACTCGCGGCGGCGGCCCATGCCATGCCGCCGATCAATCCCGACCAGGTCTTGCCAGGGCTGATGCGCGGCGCGAGCTTGGCCCCGCCGGCCGTCCGTCCCACGAAATAGGCGCCGATATCGGTCGCCCAGATGCACACCAGCACCCAGAGGATCGTCTCGCGGCCGTGCGCAGGCTGATGGCGCAGCCACAGCAGCGCCGCAAGCGCCGCGAGGCCGTAGGCCCAGGCGAGGAGGCGCAGGACAGGAGCGCCACGGGTCAGCCGCGACCATTCGAAGATCATGATGGGGGCCGCGAGCGCCGCCACGAGATCGATCCAGGGGAAGCCGTACCAGACGGCCGCAAGCATCAGCGGCCCGAGGATCACGGCCGAGAGCGCCCGCATCAGCAGACCGGCAAATCGCCCACCGCCAGCCGGCGGAGCGGCGTCAGCTGCCGACGCCGCCATAACGCCGCTCGCGCCGTCGGAACTCCACGATTGCCTGTTCCAGGTGTTCCTTGCCGAAGTCCGGCCACAGCGTGTCGACGAAAACCAGCTCGGAGTAGGCACATTGCCAGAGCAGGAAATTGCTGATCCGCTGCTCGCCACTGGTCCGGATCAGGAGGTCCGGATCGGGCAGCCCCGCCGTCAGGAGTTCGCGCTCGAAGCTCTGCTGGTCGATGCCGCTGACGGTGATCTCTCCCGCCACGACCCGCTGCGCCAGGCGGCGTGTCGCCCGCAGGATCTCGTCGCGCGAGCCGTAGTTGATGCAGATATTGACGTCGATGCGCGCGTTCCCCGCCGTCATGTTCTCGGCGTCGGCGATGTCGCGCACGATGTCGGGCGCAAGCCCTTCACGATTGCCGATGACCCGGAGCCGCGCGCCGTTCTTGCGCAGCTCGTCGAGTTCGCTCCGCAGATAGTGCCGCAACAGACCCATCAGGTCGGCCACTTCGTCGGCGGGCCGCGTCCAGTTCTCGGTCGAGAAGGCGAAGAGCGTAAGGACGGGAATGCCCAGTTCGCCGGCGCCGCGCACGACACGCCGCACCGCATCCGCGCCGCGGCGATGTCCCGCGACCCGCGGCAGACCACGCGCCTTCGCCCATCGCCCATTGCCATCCATGATGATGGCGACGTGCTGAGGTCCCGACCCGGAGTCGGGATTGGCGGGCAACGGCGCAGTGGACATCAGACCGTCTTGATCTCTTTTTCCTTGTGCGCCAGCGCCTCGTCGACCTGCTTGACGTAGCGGTCGGTCAGCTTCTGGACCTCGTCGGCCTTCTGCCGATGCTCGTCTTCCGAGATCTTGTGATCCTTCTCGGCCTTCTTGAGCGACTCCATGCCGTCCCGCCTGACGTTGCGGACCGCGACCTTGCCCTGTTCGGCGTATTTGTGCGCCAGCTTGGCGAGCTCGTTGCGGCGTTCCGTCGTCAGCTCCGGAATCGGGATGCGGATCATCTGGCCATCGGGCGACGGGTTGAGGCCCAGTCCCGCTTCGCGGATCGCCTTGGCGGTCGGCGTCACCAGACCCTTGTCCCAGACGTTGACGGTGAGAAGCCGCGGCTCCGGCGCGCTCACCGTGCCCACCTGGTTGAGCGGCATGCGCTGGCCGTAGGCTTCGACCATCACCGGGTCGAGCAGGTTGACCGAGGCCCGTCCCGTCCTGAGGCCGGCGAATTCCTTCTTCAGCGCATCCATCGCGCCGTGCATGCGCTTCTCGAGCTCGTTGAGATCGGCAGACATGTTCAGGCCTCGTCCTTGATGATCGTGAAGGTGCCCTCGCCCCGCATCGTCGCCGCGAAGGCGCCGGGCTTGTGGATGTCGAAGACGATGATGGGGATGCGGTTCTCGCGCGCAAGCGAGATCGCCGATGCGTCCATGACCTGCAGGTCGCGGGACAGCACTTCCATGTAGCCCAGCGTATCGTAACGCTGGGCATTCTTGTCCTTGCGCGGATCGGCGGAATAGACCCCGTCGACCTGCGTCCCCTTCATCAGCGCGTCGACACCCATTTCAGCCGCGCGAAGGGCGGCGGCGGTGTCGGTCGTGAAGAACGGATTGCCGGTGCCGGCCGCGAAGATCACGACCCTGCCCTTCTCCATGTGGCGGGCGGCGCGGCGGCGGATATAGGGCTCGCACACCGTCGTCATCGGGATCGCCGACTGGACGCGCGTCTGCAGGCCCTGCCGCTCCAGCGCGCTCTGCATGGCGAGCGAATTGATGACGGTCGCCAGCATGCCCATGTAGTCGCCGCTGGCCCGGTCCATTCCGGCAGCCGCCGACGACACGCCACGGAAGATGTTGCCGCCGCCAATCACCAGGCAGACCTGCACGCCCATGGCGACCACGGCCTTCACTTCCTGTGCGACCATGGCGACCATGTCGGGATCGAGACCGTACTCCCGATTACCCATGAGCCCCTCGCCAGAGAGCTTGAGCATGACACGGCGATAGAGGGGGCCCGACGGCATCAGATGCCTCTGATTACGTTTGTCTTGGGCGCGCGGACCACAAGTCCACGCGCCTGTGGGGTTTAATACTACTTCTTGAGCTGGGCAGCCACCTCGGCTGCGAAATCCTCGGACTTCTTCTCGATGCCCTCGCCCAGCGCGAAGCGCAGGAAGCCCACGAGCCTGACCGGACCGCCGACCTGCTTGGCCGCATCCTCGACGACCTTCGAGACCTTGGTCTTGCCGTCCATGACGAAGGCCTGCTCCAGCAGCACGACTTCCTGATGGAACTTGCGCAGGCCGCCCTCGACCATCTTGGCGACGATTTCGGCGGTCTTGCCCTGCTGGCCGGCCTTCTCGGCAAGCACCGCGCGCTCGCGCTCGATCGCCGCCTGGTCGAGTTCGGCAACCGTCAGCGACTGCGGGTTGGCCGCGGCCACGTGCATGGCCAGTTGCTTGGCAAGGGCGCCGAGCTTGGCCTTGTCGCCCGTCGACTCGAGGGCCACCAGCACGCCGATCTTGCCGAGGTCCGGCGCGACGGCGTTGTGGGTATAGGCCACGACCACGCCATCCGACACGGACAGCGAGGCGGCGCGGCGCAGGCTCATGTTCTCGCCGATCGTGGCGATCAGGTTGGTGAGTTCGCCCTGCACGTCACGGCCGGTGCCGGGGAACGGCGCGGCCGCCACCTTGGCGAGGTCGCCGCCATTCTCGAGCGCGAGCTTGGTCGCCGCGGCAACGAACTTCTGGAACTGGTCGTTGCGGCCGACGAAGTCGGTCTCGGCATTGACCTCGAGGACGGCGCCGCGCGTGCCTTCCGCGGCCACGCCGACGAGGCCTTCCGCAGCGACGCGGCCGGCCTTCTTCGAAGCCGCCGACAGACCCTTGGTGCGCAGCCAGTCGACCGCCTTCTCGACGTCGCCGGCGACTTCACCCAGCGCCTTCTTGCAATCCATCATGCCCGCGCCGGTCTTCTCGCGCAGTTCCTTGACGAGCGATGCAGTGATCTCAGCCATTTCTTGCTCCGTTTAGTGCAACAAGGGCCGGTCTTCCGACCGGCCCCGTCTGTTTCTCTTCCGTGAAGGGCCGGGTTACTCGGCCGGTGCAGCCTCGGCCGCCGGGGCCTCGGCAGCGGGGATTTCTTCGTCCGGTTGTTCGGCCAGCTCGCCGACGTCACCGCCGGCGGCGGAGATTTCGGCGCGGATGCCGTCGAGCACCGAGCCCGCCATCAGGTCGCAGTAGAGCGACACCGCGCGGATCGCATCGTCGTTGCCCGGGATCGGGAAGTCGATGCCGTCGGGATCGGAGTTGCTGTCGACCACCGCGACGATCGGAATGCCACGCTTGCGGGCTTCCAGGACCGCGATCGACTCCTTGTTGGTGTCGATGATGAACAGCATGTCGGGCGTGCCGCCCATTTCCTTGATGCCGCCCAGCGACCGCTCGAGCTTGTCGCGCTCGCGCGTCAGATCGAGCTGCTCCTTCTTGGTGAGGCCGACGACGTCGCCCTTCAGGCGCTCGTCGAGCTCGCGCAGACGCTTGATGGAGGCCGAAATGGTGTTCCAGTTCGTGATCATGCCACCCAGCCAGCGGTGGTTCACATAGTACTGGCCGCAGCGCTTGGCAGCGTCGGCGACGCGCTCGGCAGCCGCCGGCTTGGTGCCGACGAACAGGACGCGGCCGCCGCTGGCCACGACATCGCGAACCTGGCGCAGCGCCTGCTCCAGCAGCGGCACTGTCTTGGTAAGATCGATGATATGGACCCCGTTGCGCACCCCGAACAGGTACGGCTTCATCTTGGGGTTCCAGCGGCGCGTGTGATGGCCGAAATGGACGCCGGCTTCCAGCAGCTGGCGCATCGTGAATGTCGGCATGGTCATGCCGTTCTCCTTTTCCGGTTGAGCCTCCGCGGGCGTCGTCCCCGGAATGGGAACACCGGAGCGAGCGCCGGGATGTCTCCCCGTCGACCGCAAACCCGCGTGCGAAGTGGCGCGTTTCTAGTGGGTTGGCGCCGAAAATGCAAGTGACAGTGAAATCAAGGCCTTAGACGAGCAATTTAGCGATTTCACGGGCCAGTTCGAGGATCGACAGGGGAGCGCTGCCCTCGGCTTTGTTGTTGGCGGTGATCCAGACCTTCCGGCCCGCCTTGAAGGCCGCGGCGGCCATCCGGGCCAGGATACGCCGGGTCTCGCCGTCCTCGTCCACGAGCCTGTCGAATGGCTCATAGCGCTGCTTGGCCGCCTGGTAGAGGAACCCGCGGTGCAGGTTCCAGCGCACCACCAGCGGCCCGGGCGCTTCACCGTCCAGTGCTTTCAGCGCCGTTTCCTGCCGCTCGACCTCGGGCATCCGGTCGTGCAGGCCGACGCAGTAGCGCACCCCGGCTCGGGCCAGCATGCGCATCAGGCGCGGCGTCAGTAATTCGGGATTACGCAGTTCCAGCGCGTAAATTGGCCTGTGCGTGCCCAGTTCGCGGGGCAGCGCCGCGAAGAAGGCTTCCAGACGCTCGACCAGCAGCGACGAGTCCTCGACCAGGCTGCGCGGCAGCGGTGAGACCTGGAACACCAGCGGGCCGGCCTTGGCCTCGAGTCCCTCCAGGCAGGGCAGGACGAATTCCCGGGTGGCGACGGCCGCATTGAGGAAGTTCGGGTTGAATACCTTCCCTCGCCCCTCCTCGTCGCGCATCACCGCATCGCAGACGATCGCCGGCGCCTTCACGACGAAGCTGAAATGCGCCGGCACCTGGCTGGCGTAGCGCGCATAGTCGACGGCCGAGATCGGTGCGTAGAAGGTCCGGTCGAGGCTGACGGTCCGCAGCAGCGGGATCTGGGCATAGGCCTCCAGCCCCTTGCGGCTGAGGGTCACCTGCGGATGCACACCGTCGTAGACCAGGCCGCGCCAGCCGGGGAAAAACCAGGAGGATGTGCCGAGCCGGATATCGAGCGGCAGCGCCGGGGCCTCGAGCAGCGGCGAATCCCGCGCCGGCCTCACATCGCCTGCCCCCGCAGCGCGCCGCTTGGGGGGCGCAGGGGTTTCGGTCTCAAAGAGCCCGGGCTGGCGGCTCAAATTTCCTCGACGTTTTCAACGCCCTGCAGCATGCCGATCGTGTCGCGCAGGCCACCGGCGATCGAATAGGTGCCGGGCAAGGTGATCTCGGCTTCGGATTCCTCCGGCATCGGCACGACGAGCGTGACCCGCCCGCGCCCGCGCTTCCCTTCCAGCGCCTTGCGCAGGGCCTCGAGCGCCCTGGGATCGGTGATCACGATGCGCAGCCCTGCCGCGGAATTCGCGACCGCATCCTCGAGCTTCTCCACGGATTGGGCCGTGAGCTTCACCTGCTCGCCGTCGAGGCGGCCGTCGACCGAGATCAGGATCGCCTGTCCGGCCTCGAGGATGTTGCGCTTGGAGCTCAGCAGCTCGCTGAACATCACGCATTCGAAGGCGCCGGACTGGTCCGAGCACTGCAGGAAGGCGAAGCGGTTGCCCTTGGCCGAGGTGCGCTCCATCCGGTCGATGACCGTGCCGGCGAGCTTGATGCGTCCGGGCGTGCCTCGCGCCAGCAGGGCCGGCAGGTCGGCTGCGCGGCTGACGCCCAGTCGCTGCAGGCTGCGCTCGTAGGAGGCCAGCGGATGCGACGACAGGTAGAAGCCGATGGCGGCGAATTCGTTCTGCAGCCGCTCCATCGGCGCCCAGTCCGGCACCTTGGCCAGCTGAGGACGGCGCTGCGCCGTGTCGTCGCCGAACAGGTTGTTCTGGTTGCTGCCGCGCGATTCGTGCGTGGCCTGCGAATGGCGGGTGAGCGCCTCGACGGCGGCGAAGGTCTGCGCCCGGTTCTTGTTCAGCGTGTCGAAGGCCCCCGCCTTCACCAGGCTCTCGAGCAGGCGCTTGTTCAGGACGCGCTGGTCGAGCCGTTCGGCGAAGTCGAACAGGTCCTTGAACGGCCCCTTCTCCGCACGCTCCTCGGCGAGCCGGTTCATCGCCTCCTTGCCGACGCCCTTGATGGCGGCCAGCGCGTAACGGATCGCCTTCCTGCCATCTTCGGTCTTCTCCACCGTGAACTCGGCCGTCGACCGGTTCACATCGGGTGGCAGCAGCTCGACGCCGATCTTGTCGAGGTCGCGGCGATAGCCGTTGAGCTTTTCCACGTTGCCCATGTCGAGGGTCATCGTGGCGGCGAAGAACTCGACCGGATGGTTGGCCTTCAGATAGGCCGTCTGGTAGCAGACCAGCGCGTAGGCGGCGGCGTGGCTCTTGTTGAAGCCGTAGCCCGCGAACTTGTCGACCTGGTCGAAGATCGACGCGGCCTTGTCGGCCTTGACGCCGTTCTTCTCCGCGCCCTCGACGAAGCTCGCGCGCTGGGCGTCCATCTCCGCCTTGATCTTCTTGCCCATGGCGCGGCGCAGCAGGTCGGCGCCGCCCAGGGAATATCCGCTCAGCACCTGCGCGATCTGCATGACCTGTTCCTGATAGATCATGATGCCGTAGGTCTCCTTCAGGATCCCTTCCAGCAGCGGGTGCAGGTAGTCCGGCTCCTCCTCGCCATGCTTGCGCTTGATGTAGCTCGGAATGTTCTCCATCGGGCCCGGCCGGTAGAGCGCCACCACGGCGATGATGTCCTCGAACCGGTCGGGCTTCATCTTGCGCAGCACGTCGCGCATGCCGTTGCCTTCGAGCTGGAACACGCCCGACCCGTCGCCGCGGCAGAGAAGCTCGAAGGTCTTGCGGTTGTCGAGCGGCAGCCTTGCGATGTCGATCTGGTCGCGCCCGATGAAGTCCCAGGCCTTCTCGATGACGGTGAGCGTCTTGAGGCCGAGGAAGTCGAACTTCACCAGACCGGCCGTCTCGACCCATTTCATATTGAACTGGGTGGCCGGCAGCGACTCCTTGCTGTCGGTATCGCGGAACAGCGGCACGAGCTGGTCTAGCGGCCGGTCGCCGATCACGACGCCGGCAGCATGGGTCGAGGCGTTGCGGAACAGGCCCTCGAGCTGCAGCGCCAGGTCGATCAGGCGCTTGATCTCCTCGTCGGCGTTGTATTGCTCCTTGAGCAGGTCCTCGGTCTCCAGCGCCTTGGCCAGGGTCACGGGATTGGCCGGATTGTTGGGCACCAGCTTGCAGATCCGGTCGACCTGGCCGTAGGGCATGCCCAGCACGCGGCCGACATCGCGCAGCACGGCACGCGCCTGCAGCTTGCCGAAGGTGATGATCGCGGCGACCCTGTCATGGCCGTATTCGTCGCGCACGTAGCGGATCACGCGGTCGCGCTTGTCCTGGCAGAAGTCGATGTCGAAGTCGGGCATCGACACGCGCTCGGGGTTCAGGAAGCGTTCGAACAGCAGACCCCAGCGCAGCGGATCGAGATCGGTGATCTTGAGCGACCAGGCGACCAGCGAGCCGGCGCCCGAGCCACGGCCCGGTCCGACCGGCACGTCATGGTCCTTCGCCCACTGGATGAAGTCGGCCACGATGAGGAAGTAGCCGGCGAACCCCATCTTCTCGATCATGTCGAGTTCGTAGGTCAAGCGCTGGGTATAGCGCTCGAAGCTGATGGTGTCGGCCAGGCGACCGAGCGTCTTCAATTCCTCGAGTCCGGTCCTCGCGAGGTCGCGCAGCGCCTCGCCCTCGGTGCGCCCCTCGAGCTTGGTGTAGCGCGGCAGGATGGGCTTGCGCGGCGCCGGCATGTAGGCGCAGCGCCGGGCGATCACCAGTGTATTGTCGCAGGCCTCGGGAATATCCGAGAACAGGCTGCGCATTTCGGCCGCCGACTTGAAATAGTGCTCCGGCGTCAGGCGCCGGCGGTTGGGATCGTCGATATGCGCGCCCTGCTCGATGCACAGCAGCACATCGTGCGCCTCGTACATCGACTTCTTCGGGAAGTGCACGTCGTTGGTCGCGACCAGCGGCAGGTTGCGCTCGTAGGCGAGATCGATCAGCGGGCCCTCGATCCGGCGCTCCAGGTCCTCGCCATGGCGCTGCAACTCGAGATAGAGCCGGCCCTCGAACAGGCCCTGCAAACGGTCGAGCATATGGGCCGCGGCCGGCATCTGCCCGGCGGCCAGCAAGCGCCCGACGGTGCTGCCGGCGCTGCCGGTCAATGCGATGAGTCCCTCGGTATGTCCTTCGAGGTCCGCCATTGGCAGGGCGGCGACGGAGCCTGCCTTGAATTCGAGATGGGCGCGGCTCACCAGCCGCATCAGGTTGAGATAGCCCTGCTCGCTCTGCACGAGCAGGGTCAGCCAGTCGATGGCCAGGACCTTGCTCGCCGTGGCGACGCCCCCCTCTTCCTCGCGCCGGATGCCGAGATCGCAGCCCACGATCGGCTGGACACCGCCCTTTGCGGCGTATTGCGAGAATTCGAGCGCGCCGAACAGGTTGTTGCGGTCGGTGACGGCAACCGCCGGCATCTCCGCGTCCTTGGCCAGCGAGACGATCTTGTCGACCTTGTTCGCGCCTTCGGTGAGCGAATAGGCGGAACGAACTTTCAGATGGATGAAATCAGCGAGGGGCACGCCCCACTATGGCTCCCGCATCTTGTGGAAAACGAGGCGAGAATCAGGGGCGAACCACCGTCATCTTGAACGGGCCGGCGTTCGCCGCCGCGTGCGCCACGGCCTCGTTGATCCGATCGAGGGGGAATTCGCTCACCGCAAGGCCGTCCAGCCGGATCTGGCCCGAGCGGACCATGCCGACCAGGCGCCCGACCGCGTCGCGCGGGTACATCCATTGCCCGCGCACTTCGATGCCATATCGCATCATCCAGGCATAAGGCAGCGCCACGTCTTCGCGGATGCCGCCCATCAGGACGACGCGCCCATAGGGCCGGACGGCCAGGGCGGCCGCGCGGACCCAGCTCGGGCTCGCCTCCGGCGGCAGCAGGTCGAGCACGATGTCGATCGGACCGCCGGCCGCCTCCTGCATCCGCCGCCGATCCTCCTCCTCGTCACCGCTCATCTTCACGGTCCGGACGCGGCCGCCCAGGCGACGCTCGAGGTCGGCCAGTACCTGTTCGTTGCGGCCGGTGGCGACGATCCGCGCCGCGCCCATCGCGACACCCATCGCCACGCCCCCACTGCCGAAGGCTCCGGTCGCCCCGTTGACCAGCAAGGTCTCGCCCGCCCGCAACCGCCCGGCCAATAGCCCCCCATAGGGCACCAGCAGCCGCCCCAACCCGAGCCAGCGGCCAGCCTCGGCCGGCTCGAGGGTGCCGATCGGCACGGCATTCTCGGTCGGCACGCGCACCTGCTCGGCGAAGGCGCCGTCATGGTAATAGCGCTGCAGGCGATACGCCGCTTCACTGCCGGCCGTCAGTCCCTGGAGGATGATGTCCGGCGCCACGGCGTCGTCGCGCCCTCGCACGGTCGGATCGATGAATACCCAGTCGCCGATGGCGAGCCGTGTCGCGTCCGGCCCAATGGCCCGGACGCGCCCGATGCCGCCCGACCCCGGCACGATCGGAAGCTCCAGCAGGTAGTTCCGCTTTCCGCTGAACACATCGCCTGCATAGGCAAGGACGTTGGCGGCAGCGACATCGACGATCACCTCGCCGGTGCCCAGCACGGGATCGGATACGGTCTCGACGCTGAGCGGCGTGCCGAGCGTCTTGAGGACGGCTGCTTTCATGGATCACCTCCTTCTTGGGATGGTGCATCCTGACGGAATGGCCTAGGCTCAGTCAGACCTGGTATTATCCTGGGATTGAACAGACCCATGGACGGACGACGCAGCGAACTCGGCGACTTCCTTCGCTCGCGGCGGCAGCGGCTCCGACCCGAATCGGTCGGCCTGCCGGCGACGCGACGGCGGCGCACGCCCGGCTTGCGACGCGAGGAAGTCGCCGAACTCGCAGGGATCGGTGTCGACTGGTATGTGCGCCTCGAACAGGGCCGCGACGTCAATCCGTCACTGACCACCATCGACGCCATCGCCCGCGCGCTGAAGCTCGGCGAGAGCGAGCACAACCACCTGCGCTCCCTCGCCCGCCACGGCGACCGCCGCGCCTTCGCCAAGGAGACGGTGCCGGAGGCCGTGCGGCGGGTGGTCGAGAGCCTGCCCCATCCAAGCTATGTCATCGGCCGGCGCTGGGACGTCCTGGCCTGGAACGAGGCGGCTGAGGAGATCTTCGCCTGGGGCCGCATTCCCGAGGGCAGCCGCAACACCCTGCTCTGTGTGCTGACCAACCCTGTCACACGCCGCCTGTTCGGCAGCGGCTGGGAGGACGAGGCGCGGCGCATGGTGGCCCAGTTCCGCAAGACGCACGACCTGTGGGCCGGCGATCCAGCCTTCGTCGAACTGCTCGACCGGCTTCACGAGGGCAGCGCCGAGTTCGACGGCTGGTGGAAGGCGCACGACATCCGCGACGGTACTGCCGGCATCAAGAAGTTCATGCATCCGAAGAAGGGCACGCTCCGCTTCCAGCATGCCTCGTTCCAGTGCAATGACGATCCAGCGTTGAAGCTGGTGATCTACACGCCGGCCTAGGAATGGATGACGCCGTCCCGCAGGCTGACCGTGCGGTCCATGCGGGCGGCGAGCTCGGGATTGTGGGTGGCGACCAGCGCCGCCATGCCGGTCTCACGGACCAGGGTCAGCAGTTGCTGGAACACCGTCTCGGCCGTCGAGGAATCGAGGTTGCCGGTCGGCTCGTCGGCCAGCAGCACCCGTGGCGCATTGGCGACGGCACGGGCGATCGCAACCCTCTGCTGCTCACCGCCCGACAGGCGCCCGGGACGATGGTCCAGCCGGTCGCCGAGCTTCACCATTCCGAGCAGTTCGGCCGCCCGCTTGTGCGCGGCGGCGCGTCCGACACCGTTCAGCATCTGCGGCAGCATCACGTTCTCGACGGCTGAGAATTCCGGCAGCAGGTGGTGGTACTGGTAGACGAAGCCCAGGAACTTGCGGCGCAACCCTGTCCGCTCCTTGTCGGCCATGCGAACCGTCGGCTTGCCGTCGACCACCACCTCGCCCTCGTCCGGCCGTTCCAGCAGGCCCGCAATGTGCAGCAGGGTGGATTTGCCGCTGCCCGACTGGCCGACCAATGCCACGATCTCGCCGGGATGCAGGTCGACCGACACGCCACGCAGCACGTCGAGACGGCGGTCACCCTGGACGAAGGTGCGGCGGATGCCCTGCAGCGAGAGCGGCTTGGTCGTGTCACTCATGTCGCAATCCTTCGACCGGTTCGACCCGGGTGGCTCGCCATGCCGGATAGGCCGCCGCAATCAGCGAAAGGGCGATCGCGACGACGATGATGAAGACCACCTCGGTGGGATCCACCCGCACGGGCATGGATGTGATGAAGTCGACCTCGGCGCCCGCAGTACCGGCGCCGCCGGTGACGTTTGCCAGGGCACGACCGATCGCCGGCATGTTGGCGCAGAGCAACAGCCCCAGCGCTGTTCCGATCGCGGTGCCGACGACGCCGACCGCGGCAGCGGACATGAAGAAGGCGCGCACGATCGTACCCGGCCCCGCGCCCATCGTCCGCAGGATGGCAATGCTGCCGCGCTTCACTCTCACGAGCATGGTGAAGCTCGCGACCACATTCATGGCGGCGACGACGACGATCAGGGTCAGGATGATGAACATCATCACCCGCTCGACCTGCAGGGCGCCTACGAAGCGGGCGTTGAGGCTGAGCCAGTGCGAAACGCGGAGATCGTCGCGCCCGAGCGACTGGCGCAGCTCCTGGGCCATGCGCGGCGCAGCCTGCGGATCCTTGAGAAACAGGTCGATCGAGCTCACGGTCTCCTTGCCGTATTCGAGATTCTCCTGCAGCGCCTCCAGCGGGATGAACACCAGGCTGCTGTCGAATTCGTAGCGGCGGGTCAGGAAGCTCGCCAGGATGTCGTAATCGGTGTAGCGCGGCGCGATCGTCCCGCTCTCGTTCAACTGGTGGGTCACCACGGTCAGCGGCTCGCCCACGCGGACCTGCATCTGCTGTCGCAGCCGCTCGCCGATCACCAGGCCGGGCTTGGGACCGAACTCCGCCAGGTCGCCGAAGATGATGTTCCTCGCCACGATCTCGCGGCTCAGCAGATCCTCCCGCCGCACGCCCCGAAGCTGTGCACCGCGCGTCTGGCCGTGGCCCGTCACCAGGGCCTGTCGCTCCAGGGTGAGACGCACCGCCTCGACGCCGGGGACCTCCTTGAGCCTGGCGAGCAGCTCGGGCGTCGCCTGAAGGAGGCCGCCACGGGCAGCGATGATGACGTGGCCGTTCATGCCGATGATCCGGCCCAGGAGCTGCTCGCGGAAGCCGCCCATGACCGACATGACGGCGATGAGAGTGCCGACGCCCAGCGCCACGCCGATCAGCGAGAACATCGCGATGAAGGACACGAACCCCTCGCGCTGGCGCGTGGCGAGGTAGCGCCAGGCCAGCCACCGCTCGACGGCGGGCGCCCGCTCACTCACGGCGCAGGCCTTCCACCGGATCGAGGCGCGATGCCCGCACCGCGGGATAGAGCGAGGCCAGCAGCGCGAAGACCACTGCCATGACCGCGATACCCGCGACCTCGCTCCATTCGATCTGCGACGGCATCTCGGCCAGCAGATAGAGGGTCTGGTCGAACAGCACGATGTCGAAGGTCCGCTGCAGCCACTGCCGGATCGCCTCGATGTTGCGGGCGAAGGCCAATCCCAGCACGACGCCCAGCGCCGTGCCGGCCCCGCCGATCGCCAGCCCGTCCAGCAGGAAGATGCGCATGATGGCGGCGCGGCTGGCGCCCATGGTGCGCAGGATCGCGATGTCCGCCGTCTTGGTGCGGACCAGCATGATCAGGCTGGAGATGATGTTGAAGGCCGCGACGATCACGATCATCGTCAGCACCAGGAAGATCATGTTGGTCTGGGCCACGACCGCGGAGAAGAAACCGGCATTGGCCTGGAACCAGTCGAAGACCCAGCCCTCCGTCCCCACGGCCTGCATGAGCAGGTGGCGCGTCGCCGCAGTCGAGGCCTTGTCGGACACGAACACCTCGATGCCCGTGACGTTGGGCCCGAGGTTGAGCATGTGCTGGGCATCCTGCAGCGGCGCGTAGATGAAGTTCGAATCGTAGTCGTACATGCCGGTGCAGAAGATCGCCGCGACCTTCACGGCCGCGGACCGCGGCATCACGCCGAGCGGCGTCGCAACCGACACCGGCGACACGAGCTGGAGCCTGTCCCCGACTTTCAGGTTCATGAGATCGGCAAGGCGCCGGCCGATCACCACCGTGAAGTCATCGCCGAAACCCTTGAGGGTTCCCCAGTCGATCGCCTTGTCGTCCTCGGCCTGACAGAGCGCGCGATAGCGCTCGCGGCTTTCCGGCGTTCCCTCGATCGCCGATGCCAGTGGCGCGCGGTTGCGGATATCGTCCGGCCGCATGCCGCGCAGCACGATCCCGCGCACGCGATCACCCGCGACGGCCATGAGGTTGCCCTCGGCCGTCGGCGTCGCCGACTCGACGCCGGGCACGGCCGTCATGCGCTTCAGGAGATCGGGCGTCGGCTCGAGGCCACCGCGGTTGGACTGGACGCCGAGCTGGCCGCTGATGCTCGACATCTGGCGCAGCATCTCGACCCTGAACCCGTTCATCACGGACATGACCACGATCAGCGTGCCGACGCCCAGGGTGATGCCGATCAGCGAGAAGCCGGCGATCACCGAGATGAAGCCCTCGTCACGGCGGGCCCGCAGGTAGCGGAAGGCGATCAGGCGCTCGACGGCGAAAGCCATGGAAGAGCCCTGCTCCCGCTCAGCCGAACCGCGCGAGAACCTGTTCGGGCGGCAACTCCTCGCGGGTACCGGTCTTGCGGTTCTTGACCTCGACCTTGCCCGCCGCCAGCCCCTTCGGGCCGACGATCACCTGCCAGGGAATGCCGATCAGGTCCATGTCGGCGAACTTGCCGCCCGGCCGCATGTCGCGATCGTCATGCAGTACGGCGACGCCCTTGGCGCCGAGCGCGTCGTAGAGCTTCTGGCAGGCGCCGCCGACGGCGCCGTCGTCGGGCTTGAGGTTGACGATCGCCACCTTGAACGGCGCCACCTCCTCCGGCCAGACGATGCCGGCATCGTCATGGCTCGCCTCGATGATGCCGCCGACCAGACGCGAGACGCCGATGCCATAGGAGCCCATCTCGACCGTGATCTGCTCGCCTCCGGGTCCGGCGACGACGGCGTTCATCGGCTTCGAGTATTTGGTGCCGAAATAGAAGATGTGGCCGACCTCGATGCCGCGCGCGGCCAGCCGTTCGCTCTCGGGCAGGGCCTCGAAGGCCTTGGCGTCGTGCATCTCGTCGGTTGCCGCATAGAGCGACGTCCATTCGTTCACGATGCCCTGCAGGTCCGACGCGTAGTCGATCTTGCGGCTGAGGATGTCCTTGTCGACCAGCCCCTTGTGGCAGAAGACGGCGCTCTCGCCGGTCTCTGCCAGGATGATGAACTCGTGGCTGAGGTCGCCGCCGATCGGTCCGGTGTCAGCACGCATCGGAATCGCCTTCAGGCCCATGCGGGCGAAGGTCCTGAGGTAAGCCACGAACATCCTGTTGTAGGAATGGATGGCGCCGGCCTTGTCGATGTCGAACGAGTAGTTGTCCTTCATCAGGAACTCGCGGCCGCGCATCACGCCGAAGCGCGGACGGACCTCGTCGCGGAACTTCCACTGGATGTGATAGAGGTTCTTCGGCAGGTCGCGGTAGCTCTTCACGCCATCGCGAAAGAGGACCGTGATCATCTCCTCGTTGGTCGGGCCGTAGAGCATCTCGCGGTCATGGCGGTCCTTGATGCGCAGCATCTCGGGTCCATAGGCGTCGTAGCGGCCGCTTTCGCGCCACAGGTCGGCCGACTGGATGGTCGGCATCAGCACCTCCTGGGCCCCTGCCCCGTCCTGCTCCTCGCGCACGATTCGCTCGATGTTGCGCAGCACGCGCAGGCCGAGCGGCAGCCAGGCATAGATGCCGGCGCTGGTCTGGCGGACCAGACCGGCCCGCAGCATCAGCCGGTGCGACACGATCTGCGCTTCCGACGGAGTCTCCTTCATCGTCGGCAGAAAGTACTGGCTCATGCGCATGCGGAATCGGTCCTCGGTCGGGGTCTCGGGATGGCGGCGGACTGTAGGGAACGGGTCGGCCAAAGGCAAACCGGGCGGTGCGGCTGGCTTTTCACAGCCATGTGCCCGCACACTTGTGCGCATACTGGGCGCGACTTTCGGGGGAGAGCGGGATGCTGGAGCGACTTTTCAGGCTGAGCGAGAACAAGACCAACGTCCGGACCGAGCTGGTGGCCGGCCTCACGACGTTCCTGACCATGGCCTACATCGTCTTCGTCAACCCGGCCATCCTCGCCGAGGCGAAGATGCCGTTCGGCGCCGTCTTCGCCGCGACCTGCGTGGCCGCAGCCATCGGCTGCTTCCTGATGGCCTTTCTCGCCAATTACCCCATCGCCCTCGCTCCCGGGATGGGACTGAACGCCTACTTCGCCTTCGGTGTGGTTGGCGGCATGGGCTACAGCTGGCAGGTGGCGCTCGGCTGTGTGTTCATCTCCGGCATCATCTTCCTGATCATCAGCGTGCTGCCGATCCGGGAATGGATCGTCAATGCGATTCCCAAGTCGCTCAAGATGGCGATCGCCGCGGGCATTGGCCTCTTCCTCGCGCTGATCGCCATGAAGAATGCCGGCATCGTGGTCGGCAATCCGGCGACGCTGGTGGCCCACGGCAAGATGACGAGCTGGCCGGTGGTCATGGCGGTCCTGGGCTTCGCCATCATCGTCGCCTTCGAACACCGGCGCGTCATGGGCGGCGTGATCATCGGCATCCTCGTCGTGACCGTCATCTCGATCCTGGCGGGACACCAGAAGTTCGTCGGTATCTTCGACGTCCCGCCTTCCATCGCGCCCGTCTTCCTCCAGATGGATCTCGCGGGGGCACTGCAGGTCGGGTTGGTGACCGTCGTCTTCGCGTTCCTGTTCGTCGACCTGTTCGACAATACCGGCACACTGATCGCACTCGCCCATCGCGGGGGATTCATGCGCCCCGACGGCACCGTGCCGCGCCTGCGCGGCGCGCTGATCTCGGACAGCGCCGCGGCGATGCTTGGTGCGGCCATCGGCACGTCGACGACGACGAGCTACATCGAGAGCGCGTCGGGCATCAACGCCGGCGGCCGGACCGGGCTCACCGCCGCGGTCGTGGGCGTGTTGTTCCTGTGCGCCCTTTTCCTGGCGCCGCTCGCCGGCTCCATTCCCGCTTATGCGACAGCGCCGGCGCTTCTCTACGTCGCCTGCCTGATGGCGCGTGGATTGACCGAGATCGAATGGAACGACATCACCGAGGCGGCACCCGCCGTGATCACCGCGATGTCGATGCCCTTCACCTTCTCGATCGCCGACGGCATCGCGTTCGGCTTCATCTCGTACGTCGGAATCAAGATCGCCGCCGGCCGGTATCGCGACATCCATCCGGCCGTGGCAATTCTCGCTGTCCTGTTCGTGATCAAATACATGGTCATTGGATGAACAGCGAAACGGTGCGGACATTAGTTTGTGCTCAAACAAGCCGGGCCTTGAAGATTCTTTTGCCGAACACCGCCGGATCGAAAGAAAAGGTCTTGGCAACCGGCTGGCGGCACGGTACACAGCCTGAGCCTTGGGCACAGTCCGGGTTTAGGGAGGAGAGCGGCGCAAGCCGCCTACGACGAGTTTCGGGGGTAGAGGACGGCGGACCATTGGTCCGCCGTTTCCTTTTGGGGCGAGGAAGCCCACGATCTGGCGGGTCAGGATCCCTCGAGCCGCCGGAAGCTCAGCAGGTCGAGCTGGTAGAATCCGTAGAAGGCGAGCCACAGCACCGCCGCGACGATGGTCGTGATGATGGCCTTGCGAATCAGATCCGGCCGCTCCGGGGCGCCCCGCTCCTGGCCCCTGCCCGGATTCTCGACCCTCCGGACGCCCAGCGGCAGCACCATGAACAGCGCAATCCACCAGATCACCAAGTAGACCATGACGCCGGTGGCCCAGCCCATGGCGCGGCGCTCCTCAGACCTGTTCGAGTTCGATCAGCGTGCCGGTGAAGTCCTTGGGATGCAGGAACAGCACGGGCTTGTCGTGGGCGCCGATCTTGGGCTCGCCGTCGCCCAGTACGCGCGCACCCTGCGATTTCAGCTGGTCGCGAGCGGCATAGATATCCTCGACCTCGTAGCAGACGTGGTGGATGCCGCCGTCGGCATTGCGGGTGAGGAAATTGGCGATCGGCGACTTCTCGCCCAGCGGATGCAGCAGTTCGATCTTGGTGTTGGGCAGCTCGACGAAGACCACTGTCACGCCATGCGCCGGCTGCTCCTTGGGCGCACTCACCTTGGCGCCCATGACGGTGCGGTAGAGCTCGCTCGCCTTGGCCAGGTCGGGCACGGCAATCGCGATATGGTTGAGGCGTCCGATCATGGTCTTCTCCAGCGGCTGCGCAGCCTTTAGATGCGGACGATGTGCACGTCCGTCAACGGCTTCTTGCCGAGGTGCGCCCGCACGACGCGCCGGACGGCCTGGCGGGCCGCCTCCTCGATGCGCCGGTCGTCCGAGCGTTCGGCTGAGTTGAGGTCGGCCAGCATCTCGGACAGCGCGTCCACGATGGCCGCCTCCAGCTCGCCGTCCGCGTCGTCGATGCCGCGCAACGAGACCTTGGGGGGCGCGAGCGGCTTGCCCCTCTTGTCGACCACCAGCGTCGCCGCCGCCGCGCCGTTCCACAGGAGCTTGCGCCGCTCGCGCAGCGATTCCCCGTCGAGCGGGATCAATCCGTCGCCGTCGCGGGCCAGCCGGCCGGAAAAGACGTGGTCGATGATCTCGGCCGGCCCCGGCGCCAGCCGGACCAGGGTGCCGTTGGGCGCCACGACCGTTTCCGGCACCTGGCAGGCCCGCGCCAGTTCGGCATGCTCGATCATGTGCCGAACCTCGCCATGCACCGGCAGCGCGATCCTGGGCCGGACCCACTGATAGACCCGAACCAGCTCGTCCCGCGCCGGATGGCCCGACACGTGGATTTCGGCTTCGCGGTCGGTGATGACCTTTACGCCGCGGGCCATGAGGGCATTCTGCAGACGGCCGACGGAGTGCTCGTTCCCGGGGATGACCCTCGACGAGAAGATGGCGGTGTCGCCGGTCTCGAGGACCAGGTCGCGATGCTCGCCGCCCGCCAGCTTCGACATGGCGGCGCGCGGCTCACCCTGGCTGCCGGTGCAGATGAACAGCACCTTGTCGCGGGGCAGGTAGCCCGCCTGCTTCTCGGGAACACACTCGGGGAAATCCAGCAGGTAGCCGCATTCCTGCGCGGCCTCGAGCATCCGCGTGAGCGCGCGACCCGACAGGACCGGGTGCCGGCCGGCCGCGATCGCAGCCAGCGCGATGCTCTCGACCCGGGCGAGGTTGGAAGCGAAGCAGGTCACGGCCACCCTGCCCGTGTGCCCCCGGACGAGCTTTTCGAGGTTGGCACGGACCTTCGATTCCGAACCCGCCTCGCCCTCGACGAAGACGTTGGTGCTGTCGCAGACCATGGCGAGCGCGCCCTCGTCGCCGATGCGCTTCAGCATGGCCTCGTCCGTGAGGTCGCCCAGCAGCGGCTCGGGATCGATCTTCCAGTCGCCGGTATGGAACACCGTGCCGAACTTCGTGCGGATCGCCATCGCATTCGGCTCGAGGATCGAATGAGTCATGGTGATCATCTCGAGCTCGAACGGCGCGAGGCTGAACTTGCCGCCCAGGGGGATTTCGGTGACCGGCACCTGGTCCCGCAGGCTCGCATCGATCAGCTTGCGCTTCAGGACGGAGGCGGCGAACGGCGTCGCATAGACCGGCGCCTTCAGCCGCGGCCAGAGATCGGCGACGGCGCCGAGGTGATCCTCGTGGGCGTGGGTCAGAACGATGCCGACGAGGTCCTCGCGGCGCTCCACGATGAACTCCGGATCCGGCATCACCACCTCGACCCCGGCCATCGTGCTGTCGGCAAAACCGATGCCGAGATCGACCATCAGCCACTTGCCGGCCGTGCCGTAGAGGTTGAGGTTCATGCCGATCTCGCCGGCCCCACCGAGGGCCAGGAACAGCAGCTCGTCGTTCGATGGAACCGTCATTCGCGGTTGCGCCGCCAGATCTCCAGCAGGCCGAGCGACATCAGGTCGGGCTCGATCGCGTCGAACAGGCCGATCTCGTCCTTGAAGACGTTGGCCAATCCGCCCGTTGCGACCACCTTCATGGGCTCGCCGTACTCGGCCCGGATGCGCTTGATCAGGCTCTCGATGAGGCCGACATACCCCCAGAAGATGCCTGACTGCATCGCCGGGACCGTCGCCTTGCCGATCACCTGAGCGGGCTTCTCGACCCGGATACGCGGCAGACGTGCGGTCATCAAGTAGAACGACTCGATCGTCAGCTCGACGCCCGGCGCGAGGACGCCACCGACGAAATTGCCGTCCTTGTCCGCGAGGTCGAAGGTGGTGGCGCTGCCGAAATCGATCGTGATCAGCGGCCCTCCATGCCTCTTGTAACCCGCAATGATGCCGACCAGGCGGTCGGGCCCGGCATCCTGCGGCCGGTCGATCAGGACCTTGATGCCAAGCTCGCAGTCGGGCTCGCCGACAATCAGGAGCTTCGTCTTGAAGTATGTCTCGCACAGACGGCGGATATGAGCATTCACCTGCGGCACCACGCTCGCCAGGATCGCGCCCTTGATCGACTCCGGATCGAACCCCTGCAGGTGCATGAGCTGCGTCAGCCAGGCCGCATATTCGTCGGCCGTGCGCTTCGATTCCGTCCGCAACCGGAACTGCGACACGAGCCTCTCGCCGTCGAACACAGCGAACTTCGAGTTGGTGTTGCCAACGTCGATGGCAAGCAGCATCCCGCCCTCTCCTCAGGCCGCCCGGCCCAGCAATTCACCCGACACGATCTTGCGCGGCCCTTCCGCTGTATCCAGCAGGAGAGCGCCCTCGCGGTCCAGCCCGGCGAACCGGCCTCTGACCAGTCCGTCGCCCAGCCGCACGTCGACCTCAATCCCAAGAGGTCCCGCCTTGGCCAGCCATTCCCCCCGGATGGTCTCGAACCCGTCCCGGCGCCATTGCGCCAACCGCGTCGCCAGTGCGCGCGTGAGCCCTTCCAGCGCCGCCTCAACCGTCCCGCCCAGCGCCGCGCCGGGATAGCGCATCTCGGGAAGCTGCGGCGCGAAGGCGACGTTCACGCCGATGCCGGCCACGACATGCTCGACCAGCCCGTCCTGGCCGATCGCGCTCTCCAGCAGGATCCCGGCGACCTTGCCGCCGTCTACGAGCACGTCGTTGGGCCATTTCAGGCGGACGCTGCGATCCGCCGGCACGAGGTCGCCCACCGCAAGGGCGGCGACGAAGCCCAGCTCGGCGGCGCGCTGCGCCATGCAAGCAGGCCGCAGGATCGTGGAACTGTAGAGATTGCCGACCGGCGACGCCCAGTTTCTACCGCGGCGACCGCGGCCACCCGACTGCTCGCGCGCCCAGACGACCGTGCCCTCGGGGGCGCCGGCGTCGGCCAGCCGGGTGGCCTCGTCGTTGGTGCTGCCGACGCTTTCGAGCGCGACCAACGTCCACCCGTCCGGAAGGACGGGCATCGCGGTCACGGGAACAGGCCCTTGGCGGCCGCTTCGGCGATCAGGCTGAGAGGCTGGGGAACCAGGGAAAAGATGGCGATCAGGAAAGCCGCCGCCAGCGCCACCACGCGATTGACGCCGAAGGCCGGCCGGTCGATCGCCTCAGCCGGCTCATCGAAGTACATCACCTTCACGATGCGCAGGTAATAATATGAGGCCACGACGGAGGCGAGCACGCCCAGCACCGCCGGTACGAACAGCTTGGCTTCGACCGCTGCCATGAAGATGTAGAGCTTGCCCCAGAAGCCCGCCAGAGGCGGAATGCCGGCCAGCGAGAACATGAAGATCAGCATACCGAGCGCCATCATCGGCTGGCTTCGCGCGAGGCCTGCGAGGTCGGAGACCTGCTCGACCATGATGTTGCGGCGCTTCATCATCAGGATGGTGGCGAAGACACCGAGCGTCATGACCAGGTAGATGGCGAGGTAGAAGACCACCGACTGGATGCCCTTCTCGGTGCCGCTGGCGACACCCAACAGGATGTAGCCGACGTTGCCGATCGACGAATAGGCCATCAGGCGCTTGATGTTCTGCTGGCGCAGCGCGGCGAAGGCGCCCAGCGCCATCGAGAGCACAGAGGCCACGACGATGATCTGCTGCCACTGCGCGAACAGCGGCTTGAACGGACCCATCAGGACCGACACCAGCAGCGACATTGCAGCGATCTTGGGTGCCACGGCGAACAGCGCCGTCACCGGCGTCGGTGCACCCTCGTAGACGTCCGGCGTCCACATGTGGAAGGGGACGGCCGAAACCTTGAAGGCGAGGCCCGCAACCACGAACACCAGGCCGATGATCACCCCGATCTCCGTTGCGCGACCGTCGGCCAGCGCGCCCGAGATCTGGACGAAGGCCGTGCCGCCGCAGAAGCCGTAGATCAGCGACGAGCCAAACAGCAGCATGCCCGAGGCGACCGACCCCAGGACGAAGTACTTCACGCCCGCTTCGGTCGAACGCACGCTGTCGCGCTGGAACGCGGCGATGACGTAGAGCGCCAGCGACTGCAGCTCGAGGCCGACATAGAGCGCCATCAGGTCGTTGGCCGAGATCATCAGCATCATGCCGAGCGTCGCCAGGGCGACCACCAGCGGATACTCGAAGCGCCAGGCCTTGGCCTGCTCGAAATAGGCGCGCGACATCAGGATGGCGAAGGCGGAGCCCACCAGCACCATCGACTTCATGGTCGCTGTCAGCCGGTCGACGATGAACAGCGAGGAGAAGGCCGTCCCCTCACGATACGGCAGGAACAACAGCGCCGCCGTCACCAGCAGGGCGACCGAGGTTGCCGCCGACACGAACGGCGTGGCGATTTCGCCCCGGACGACGCCGTAGACCAGCAACAGCGCGGTGGCTGCGGCAAGGAAGAGTTCGGGGCGGGCCAGGGTCCAGGATTCGAGACCGACAATCATGTTCATTACTCCCGGCCGCTCACGGCACCAGAGCCGCGGTGCGGGCGAGTTTCAAGGCCGCCTGATAGTCGCCGATCAGCTTGTCCACGGCCGGTGCCATCGGGTCGAGGAAGGAATTGGGATAGACGCCCATCCAGATCGTCAGCAGCACGAGCGGCAGGAAGATCGCGATCTCGCGCCGGTTCATGTCGAGGATGCCCTTCAGCGAGTCCTTGGTGAGCTCGCCGAAGACGATCTTGCGATAGAGCCAGAGCGCGTAGGCGGCGCCCAGGATCAGGCTGGTCGCGGCCAGGAACGCCACCCAGGTATTGGCCTTGAAGGCGCCGAGCAGAACCAGGAACTCGCCGACGAAGCCGGACAGGCCGGGCAGCCCCACGCTTGCCAGGGTGAAGAACAGGAAGGTGAAGGCATAGCGCGGCATGCGATGCACGAGGCCGCCATAGGCCGCGATCTCGCGGGTATGCATGCGGTCGTAGACCACGCCGACGCAGAGGAAGAGCGCGGCCGACACGATGCCGTGGCTCAGCATCTGGAAGATCGAACCCTGCACGCCCTGCATGTTCATGACGAAGGCGCCGATCGTCACGAAACCCATATGGGCGACCGACGAATAGGCGATCAGCTTCTTCATATCCTCCTGCACCAGCGCGACCAGCGAGGTGTAGATCACGGCCACGATCGACAGGCCGAAGACCAGCGGCGCGAAGTACTGCGTCGCCTCGGGGAACAGCGGGATCGAGAAGCGCAGGAAGCCGTAGCCGCCCATCTTCAGCAACACGCCGGCCAGGATGACGGAGCCCGCGGTCGGCGCCTCGACGTGCGCATCCGGCAGCCAGGTGTGGACCGGCCACATCGGCACCTTCACCGAGAACGAGGCGAAGAAGGCCAGCCACAGCCAGCATTGCCAGGTGAACGGCAGGTCGAGCTTCTCCATGACCGTCGGCAGGTCCGTCGTGCCGACCTGCCAGTAGACGGCGATGATCGCCAGCAGCATCAGCACCGAGCCGAGCAGCGTATAGAGGAAAAATTTGAAGGCCGCGTAGACGCGCCGCTTGCCGCCCCAAACGCCGATGATCAGGAACATCGGGATGAGGACGCCTTCGAAGAAGATGTAGAACAGCGTCAGGTCGAGCGCGCAGAACATGCCGACCATGAAGGTCTCGAGCACGAGGAACGCGATCATGTATTCCTTGACGCGGACCTTGATCGATTCCCAGCTCGCCAGGATGCAGATCGGCGTCAGCAGGGTCGACAGCAGCACGAAGAACAGCGAGATGCCGTCGATGCCGGCATGGTAGCCGATGTTCAGCGCCGGTACCCAGGCGACCTTCTCCTCGAACTGGAAGCCCGCCTTGGTCGGATCGAAGCGGATCCAGAGGAGCAGCGAGATCAGGAAGGTTACCGTCGTGGTGACGAGCGCCACGCTGCGGCAGTTGCGGTCGACGGCCTCCTTCGGGCCGTTGACGATCAGGCAGAACAGCGCCCCCACCAGCGGCAGGAACGTGACCAGGGAGAGGATGGGCCAGCTCGACATCGGGGGCCTTACCTCGCCGACAGCATGAAATAGGTGACGAGACCGGCGACACCGACCAGCATCACGAACGCGTAGTGATAGAGATAGCCACTCTGGAAGCGCATCAGCACGCCCGCCATGTCCTGCGCCCGCGCGGCGACATTGTCGGGGCCGAGCCCGTCGATCGTGGCACCATCACCCTTCTTCCAGAGGAAGCGGCCGATCGCCAGTGAGGGTTTCACGAACACGGCGTCGTAGAGCTCGTCGAAGTACCACTTGTTGTAGAACAGCGCGTGCAGGCCCGGGAACCGCTTGACGGTACGCTCCGGCAGGTCGGTGCGAACGACGTAGTAGTAGTAGCTGAGCACGATGCCCGAGATCGCCAGTACCAGCGGCAGCAGCTTCACCCACAGCGGCACTTCGTGGGCGTGATGCAGGACCTCTTCCGTGGCCTTCACGGCCAGCGAATGGCCCCAGAAGGCATGCCAGTCGTGGCCGACGAACCAGTCGTAGCCGACGAGCCCTGAGAAGGCGGCGCCGATGCCCAGCACATAGAGCGGGATCATCATGACCATCGGCGATTCATGGGCGTGATCCCAGGTGTGATGGTCCCCACGGTACTTGCCGTAGAAGGTCATGAACATCAGGCGGGTCGAATAGAAGGCCGTCATGAACGCCGCGATGACGCCCAGCCAGAAGGCGATCGCGCCCACCGTCGTGTGAACGCCGAAGGCCGACTCCAGCATGATGTCCTTCGAGTAGAAGCCCGCGAATCCCAGGCCGTTGCCCAGGATGAACGGGATGCCGATGCCCGACAGCGCGAGCGTACCGACCCACATCAGGATGAAGGTCTGGGGCGCCTTCTCACGCACGCCGCCCATCTTGCGCATGTCCTGCTCGTGATGGAGGCAGTGGATCACCGAGCCCGAGCCCAGGAACAGCAGCGCCTTGAAGAAGGCGTGCGTCGTGAGATGGAACATGGCGGCGGAGTAGCCGCCCACGCCGCAGGCGAAGAACATGTAGCCGAGCTGGCTGCAGGTCGAATAGGCGACGACCCGCTTGATGTCGAACTGGGTCAGGCCGACCGTCGCGGCGAAGAAGGCCGTCGCGGCGCCGATCAGCGTCACCACCGCGGAGGCGGTCGGCGCCAGCTCGAACAGCGGCGACAGGCGGCAGACCATGAAGACGCCGGCGGTCACCATGGTGGCCGCGTGGATCAGCGCCGACACCGGGGTCGGGCCCTCCATGGCGTCCGGCAGCCAGGTGTGCAGGCCGAGCTGGGCCGACTTGCCCATCGCGCCGACGAACAGCAGCAGGCAGGCGGTCTCGAGCGCCGGCAGGTCCATGCCGAGGAACTGGATGCGCATCTGCGCCATCTGCGGCGCCTTGCCGAAGATCTCCTCGAAGCCGACCGAGCCCGACAGCATCCAGACGGCGAAGATGCCCAGCGCGAAACCGAAGTCGCCGACGCGGTTCACGATGAAGGCCTTCATGGCCGCGGCATTGGCCGAGGGCTTGTCGTACCAGAAACCGATCAGCAGGTAGGAGGCCAGGCCCACCCCTTCCCAGCCGAAGAAGAGCTGAACGAGGTTGTCGGCCGTCACCAGCATCAGCATGAAGAAGGTGAAAAGGCTGAGATACGCCATGAAGCGCGGGATGCTGGGATCGTCCTCCATGTAGCCGATGGAATAGATGTGGACCATCGACGACACGCCGGTGACCACGATCAGCATGACGGCGGTCAAGGTGTCGACGCGCAGCGCCCAGGCGATGTCGAGCGTTCCCGAGTCGATCCAGGAGAACAGCTTCACGACGAGCAGCTTTTCGGTGCCGAAACCGATCTTGACGAAGACGAAGACCGAGAGGGCCGCCGCGATCAGCAGCGCCGCGCAGGTCACGATCTGCGCCGGGCGGGCACCAATCACGCGGCAGAACAGACCGGCGATCGCCGCCGCGACCAGCGGCAGGAAGACGATGAGCTTGATGGCGAGATCCATGGTGAGCGCGCCCCTAGCCCTTCATCGCATTGATGTCTTCGACGGCGATCGTTCCGCGGTTGCGGAAGTAGACCACCAGGATCGCCAGGCCGATCGCCGCCTCGGCGGCGGCCACGGTCAGCACCAGCATGGCGAAGATCTGTCCCACGACATTGCCCTGGAAGACCGAGAAGGCCACCAGGTTGATGTTCACCGCGAGCAGCATCAGCTCGACGCACATCAGGATGACGATGACGTTCTTGCGGTTCAGGAAGATGCCGAGGATGCCCATCGTGAACAGCACGGCGGCGACGGCGAGGTAGTGGCCCAGCCCGATGGTCATCACACCCCTCCCCGCGTCGGCACCTTGACCACGGTGACGGACTGTTCCTTGGTGCGGTTGATCTGCTCGACCGCGCGCTGGCGGCGGACGCCCGGCCGGCTGCGCAGCGTGAGCACGATGGCGCCGATCATGGCGACCAGCAGCACCAGCCCGGCGACCTGGAACAGGTAGAAGTACTGCGTATAGAGCACCCGACCGATGGCACGCGTATTGTCGACCGCCATCACCTGCGCGCCGTGGGCATTCAGCCCCGCGACCGTCGTCGAACCGCTGCCGATGATGCCGACGCCCAGCAGCAGCTCCGCGAACAGCACCGCGCCGATCAGCGCGCCCACCGGGAAGTACGCGAGGAAACCCTCCTTCAACTCCGTCAGGTTGATGTCGAGCATCATGACCACGAAGAGGAAGAGCACCGCGACCGCGCCGACGTAGACGATGACCAGGATCATCGCGATGAACTCGGCGCCGATCAGCAGGAACAGCGCCGCCGCGTTGAAGAACGCGAGGATCAGGAACAGCACCGAATAGACGGGATTGCGCGACACCACGACCATGGCGGCGGCAGCCACCGTGATCGCGGCGAAGACGTAGAAGGCCAGGGCCTGGAGTATCATGATCTGTTTCTCTCCCCCGTCCGGCTCAGCGATACGCCGCTTCGGAGTGGAGGTTCGCCGCGATCAGGGTCTCCCAGCGGTCGCCGTTCGCGAGCAGCTTGTCCTTGTTGTACATGAGCTCCTCGCGCGTCTCGGTCGAGAACTCGAAGTTCGGCCCCTCCACGATCGCATCGACCGGGCAGGCTTCCTGGCAGAAGCCGCAATAGATGCACTTGGTCATGTCGATGTCGTAGCGCGTCGTGCGCCGGCTGCCGTCGTCGCGCGGCTCGGCCTCGATGGTGATGGCCTGCGCCGGACAGATCGCCTCGCAGAGCTTGCAGGCGATGCAGCGTTCCTCGCCGTTCGGATAGCGGCGCAGCGCATGCTCGCCGCGGAAGCGCGGGCTGAGCGGGCCCTTCTCGTAGGGATAGTTCACCGTCACCTTGGGCTTGAACATGTATTTCAGGGTGAGGGCAAAGCCCGCCACCAGCTCGGAGAGCAGGAAAGCGCGCGCGGTACGATCGAGGGAAGCCATTGGCGATTGCTCCTAGGGCTTCGGCAGCCAGCCGCCGAACGTCAGGACGGCAGCGGTGAGGACGACCCAGCCCAGCGACACCGGCAGGAACACCTTCCAGCCCAGCCGCATCAGCTGATCATAGCGGTAGCGAGGCAGAGTGCCCTTGGTCCAGCTGAAGATGAACAGAAGGAACGCGATCTTGAGGGCAAACCAGACCACGCCCGGCACGAGCGTGAACGGCGCATAGGGGATCGGCGAATGCCAGCCGCCCAGGAACAGAACCGCGCCCAGGGCCGAGAGCAGGATCATGTTGGCGTATTCGCCGAGGAAGAACAGGCCGAAGGTCATGGCCGAATACTCGGTGTGGAAGCCCGCCACCAGCTCGGCTTCCGACATCGGCAGGTCGAACGGCGTGCGGTTCGTCTCCGCCAGCGCGGAGATGAAGAAGATCACGAACATCGGCAGCAGGGGCAGCCAGAACCAGTTCCAGAACCAGCCGGACTGGGCCAGCACGACCTGCGACAGGTTGAGCGAGCCGACGCAGAGCAGGACGGTGATCAGCACGAAGCCGATCGAAACCTCGTATGAGACCATCTGCGCCGCCGAGCGCAGCGCGCCCAGGAAGGCGTACTTCGAATTCGAGGCCCAGCCGGCGATGATGATGCCGTAGACGCCCAGCGAGGAAATGGCGAAGAGATAGAGGATGCCGACGTTGATGTCGGCAATGACCCAGCCGTTGTCGAACGGAACGACCGCCCAGGCGACCAGCGCCGTCATGAAGGCAATCATCGGCGCGATGACGAACAGGATGCCGTTGGCGCTCGACGGGACGATCGTCTCCTTGAGCACGAGCTTCAGGCCGTCGGCAAAGGGCTGCAGCAGACCGAACGGACCGACCACGTTGGGACCGCGGCGAAGCTGGATCGAGGCCCAGACCTTGCGATCGACATAGGTCATGTAGGCGACGGCCACCAGAAGCGGCACGGTCACCGCAAGGCACTGCGCCAGGATGACGATCGCCATGCCCAGCCAGTTGGTCGTGAAGAAGGTGATCAGATCGGCGTACATGCCCTACTCCGCCGCCATGAGATGCGCCCGCGAGGCCATGCAGTCCGCCATGGTCTTCGACGCGCGGCTGATCGGACAGGTCATGTAGAAATTCGGCACCGCCGACTTGAACGGCGCATCGCTGATCGCGCCCGGCGTGCCGAACGTGCCCCAGGCGGCGGGCGCCTGCTGGTCGATGGCTGCGAAGACCTTGTTCACGGCCACGAGCCGCGAGCGGACCTGATGCAGCGTGTCGTAGGGCAGCGTCTTGCCGAGACGCTCCGAGAGTGCGCGCAGGATCGCCCAGTCCTCGCGCGCATCGCCCGGCGGATAGCCCGCACGACGGCCGATCTGGACGCGGCCTTCGGTGTTCACGTAGATGCCGGGCTTTTCGGTATAGGCTGCGCCCGGCAGGATCACGTCGGCACGATGGGCGCCGGCGTCGCCATGGTGGCCCTGGTAGATCACGAACGCCTTGCCGAGCTTCGTCGTGTCGATCTCGTCGGCCGCCAGCAGGTAGACCGCCTCGATCTCCTTCTTCTGGCAGCCTTCCAGGATGCCGGCGACGTCGCGCCCGTCCTGACCCGGTACCAGGCCGAGGTCGAGGCCGCCGACGCGGGCCGCCGCCGTGTGCAGCACGGCAAATCCGTTCCAGTCCTCGCGGACGGCGTTCAGCTTCTCGGCCAGCTCGCGGGCCATCGCCAGCACCGCGGCGCCGTCCTCGCGGGCGAGCGCGCCCATGCCGACGACGATCAACGGGTGCTTCGCACCCTTGAGCTTCTCGAAGAAGCCGAGCCTGCCGTCGACCAGCTCGCGCAGGGTGGCTGGCCCCGCCCCCAGACGCTCGACCGGATAGGTCAGGTCCTCGGCCGGGCCGATGCTCGCGATGGCGACGTTGCCGTGGACGTAGCGCTTGCGGATTCGCGCGTTCAGCACCGGCGACTCGGTGCGCGGATTGGTGCCGATCAGCAGGATGGCCTCCGCCTGGTCGATGCCGCGGACTCCCGCATTGAAGATGTAGCTGCCGCGCGGCCCGTCGAGCCTGGCGCCATCCTGGCGGCAGTCGATGTTCGGCGAGCCCAGTGACGCCATGAGATCCTTGAGCGCCACCATCGATTCGGCGTCGCACTGGTCGCCGGCGATGGCGGCGATCTTCGAGCCTTCCAGTCCGTTCAGCCTGGCGGCGATGGCCGCGAAGGCCTCGTCCCAGGTTGCCTCGACGAGCTTGCCCTTGGTGCGGACGTAGGGCCGATCGAGCCGCTGATGACGCAGGCCGTCGAGCGCATGGCGCGTCTTGTCGGAGATCCACTCCTCGTTCACATCGTCGTTCAGGCGCGGCAGGATGCGCATCACCTGCGCGCCACGCGTATCGATGCGGATGTTCGAGCCCAGCGCATCGAGCACGTCGACCGACTCGGTCTTCGTCAGCTCCCACGACCGCGCCTCGAAGGCGTAGGGCTTCGAGGTCAGCGCGCCCACCGGGCAGAGATCGACCAGGTTGCCGGAGAGTTCCGTCGCCAGCGCCTGCTCGACATAGGTCGTGACTTCCATGCTCTCGCCGCGGCCCGTGGCGCCGAGCTGCTCGACGCCGGCAACCTCGGTCGCGAAGCGGATGCAGCGCGTGCAATGGATGCAGCGGTTCATCGAGGTCTTGACCAGCGGGCCCAGCTCCTTGTCAGGCACTGCGCGCTTGTTCTCGTGATAGCGGCTGCGGTCGAACCCATAGGCCATCGCCTGGTCCTGCAGGTCGCACTCGCCGCCCTGGTCGCAGATCGGGCAGTCGAGCGGATGGTTGATCAGCAGGAACTCCATCACGCCCTTGCGCGCCTTCTGCACGGTCGGCGTCTGGGTGAAGATCTCCTGCTTGTCGGCGACGGGCAGCGCGCAGCTCGCCTGCGGCTTGGGCGGACCGGGCTTCACCTCGACCAGGCACATGCGGCAGTTGCCGGCGATGGAAAGGCGGTCGTGATAGCAGAAGCGCGGGATCTCGACGCCGGCCAGCTCGCAGGCCTGCAGCACCGTGAGGCCGGCCGGTACCTCCAGTTCGACGCCGTCGATCTTGACCTTGGGCATTGACTGCTCCCCGCCCTACTCGGCCGCCAGTTTTTCGGTGCGCGCGCGGATGCGGCGCTCCATCTCGGGCCGGAAATGCCGGATCAGGCCCTGGATCGGCCATGCCGCCGCGTCGCCCAGCGCGCAGATCGTGTGACCCTCGACCTGCTTGGTCACGTCCTCGAGCGCATCGATCTCCTCGATCCGCGCATTACCCGTGACCATCCGCTCCATGACGCGCCACATCCAGCCGGTACCCTCGCGGCACGGCGTGCACTGGCCGCAGCTCTCGTGCTTGTAGAAGTAGCTTAGCCGGGCGATCGCCTTCACGACGTCGGTCGACTTGTCCATGACGATGACGGCCGCGGTGCCGAGGCCCGAGCGCTGGTCGCGCAGCGAATCGAAATCCATCAACTGGTTGTCGCAGATCGACTTCGGCAGCAGCGGCACCGAGGCGCCGCCCGGAATGACCGCCAGCAGATTGTCCCAGCCGCCGCGCACGCCGCCGCAATGCCGGTCGATCAGCTCACGGAGAGGAATGCCCATCTCCTCTTCCACGTTGCACGGCCGGTTCACATGGCCGGAGATGCAGAAGAGCTTGGTGCCGGTGTTGTTGGGACGGCCGATGCCCGCGAACCAGGCCGCGCCGCGGCGCAGGATGGTCGGCGCGACGGCGATCGATTCGACGTTGTTCACCGTGGTCGGGCAGCCATAGAGGCCGGCGCCCGCCGGGAACGGCGGCTTCAGCCGCGGCATGCCCTTCTTGCCCTCGAGGCTCTCGAGCAGCGCGGTCTCCTCGCCGCAGATGTAGGCACCGGCGCCGCGATGGACGTAGAGGTCGAAGTCCCAGCCCGAACCGCAGGCATTCTTGCCCAGCAGGCCCGCGTCATAGGCTTCCTTGATGGCGGCGATCAGATGCTGCGCTTCGTTGTAGAATTCGCCGCGCACATAGATGTAGCCGGCATTGGCGCGCATCGCGAAGCCCGCGACCAGGCAGCCCTCGATCAGCAGGTGCGGATCGTGACGCATGATGTCGCGATCCTTACAGGTGCCCGGCTCCGACTCGTCGGCGTTCACGACGAGATAATGCGGACGATCCTTCACTTCCTTGGGCATGAAGGACCACTTCATACCGGTCGGGAAGCCGGCGCCGCCTCGGCCGCGCAGGCCCGACTTCTTCATCTCGTCGATGATCCAGTCGACGCCCTTGTCGAGGATCGCCTTGGTATTGTCCCAGGCGCCGCGGGCGCGGGCACCGGCCAGGCGCCAGTCGTGGACGCCGTAGAGGTTGGTGAAGATGCGGTCCTTGTCGCTGAGCATGTGCTACTCGCCCTTCAGCGTCGTCAGGCCGCCTTCGGGCGCCGACGTCTGGCGATCCACCTGCGGTCCGGGCTTCGGCGTCTCGCCGCGCCGGAACGCGTCGAGCACCTTGTTCATCGAGGCCTCGTCGAGATCCTCGTAGAAGTCGTCGTTGATCTGCACGACCGGCGCGTTGACGCAGCCGCCGAGGCACTCGACCTCCTGCACGCTGAACGTCTCGCCGTCGGCGGCATGCTGGCAGGCCTTCATCACGGCATCCGAGCCGCGCAGCCAGCACGGCGTCGTGGTGCAGACCTGCAGCAGGTACTTGCCCTTCGGCCGCAGCTGGAACATCGTATAGAAGGTGGCGACCTCGTAGACGCGGATCGGCGCCATATCGAGGATGCGCGCCACCTCGTTCATCGCCGCGCGCGGGAGCCATCCGTGCTGACGCTGCGCCAGGTCCAGCACCGCGATCACGGCGCTCGCCTGACGGCCCGGCGGATAGTGCGCGATCTGCTCCTCGACCTTCGCCATGTATTCGGGCGTGAAGGCAAAGTGCTCGACCTGAGGGACGTCCTTGGGGTCGGCGGTGATCATCGCCATCGCATCGTCTCCTAGCGGTCGATCTCGCCGAACACGATGTCGAGCGAGCCGATGTTCGCCGACATGTCGGCGAGCTGGTGTCCCTTGGTCATCATTTCGAGCGCCTGCAGGTGCGGGAACCCGGGAGCGCGGATCTTGCAGCGGTAAGGCTTGTTGGTGCCGTCGGACACGAGGTAGACGCCGAACTCGCCCTTCGGGGCCTCGACCGCCGTGTAGGTCTCGCCGGCAGGCACCTTGTAGCCCTCGGTGTAGAGCTTGAAATGATGGATCAACGCTTCCATCGAGCCCTTCATCTCGCCGCGGCGCGGCGGCGAGATCTTGCGATCGTCGACGCGCACCGGACCGCCGACCTTGCGCAACGCGGCGATGCACTGCTCCATGATGCGAGCGCTCTGGTACATTTCCTCGATGCGCACGAGGTAGCGCGCGTAGCAGTCGCCGGTCTTGCCAACCGGGATGTCGAAATCCATGCGGTCGTAAACGTCGTAGGGCTGCGACTTGCGCAGGTCCCAGGGCAGTCCCGACGCGCGGATCAGCGGGCCCGAGAAGCCCCAATCGAGTGCCTGATCGGCCGAGACCACGCCGATGTCGACCGTGCGCTGGCGGAAGATTCGATTCTCGTTCAGCAGGTTCTCGATGTCCTTCATGAACGGATAGAACTGCTTGATCCACCCTTCCATCGAATCGAGCATGCCCGCCGGCAGGTCCTGATGGACGCCGCCCGGCCGGAAATAGGCCGCATGCATGCGCGAGCCGCTCACCTGCTCGTAATATTCCATCAGCAGCTCGCGCTGCTCGAAGCCCCAGAGCGGCGGCGTCAGCGCGCCGACGTCCATCGCGAAGGTCGTGACGTTCAGCAGATGGTTCAGGATGCGCGTGATCTCGGAAAACAGCACGCGGATGTACTGGCCGCGCTCCGGCGCCTCGATGCCCAGCAGCTTCTCCACCGCCAGGGCGTAAGCATGCTCCTGGTTCATCGGCGAGACGTAGTCGAGCCGGTCGAAATACGGCACCGCCTGCAGGTAGCTCTTGTACTCGATCAGCTTCTCGGTGCCGCGGTGCAGCAGGCCGATATGCGGATCGCAACGCTCGACGATCTCACCGTCCATCTCGACGACGAGACGCAGCACGCCGTGGGCCGCCGGATGCTGCGGCCCGAAGTTCATGGTCAGTGTCTTGATTTCGACGTCGGACATGTCAGTTCGCCTTGGCCGGTGCGGGCGCCGGTGCCGCGGCCGCTTCCTGGGCCTTCTCGTCGCCCGGGAGAACCTTGGGCGCGCCCTCCCAGGGGCTCAGGAAGTCGAAGCGGCGGAATTCCTGCGCAAGCTTCACCGGCTCGTAGACCACGCGCTTCTGCACGTCGTCCCAGCGCAACTCGACGAAGCCGGTCAACGGGAAATCCTTGCGCAGCGGATGGCCCTCGAAGCCGTAGTCCGTGAGAATGCGCCGCAGATCCGGATGATCGGAAAACCATACGCCGTAAAGATCGTAAGTCTCGCGCTCGAACCAGCCGGCGGAACTGTAGACCCGTGCAGCCGACGGCACAGGCGTCGTCTCGTCGGTCATCAGCTTCACGCGGATGCGCTGGTTGTTCTTGACGCTGAGCAGATTGTAGACGACGTCGAAGCGCTTCTCGCGCTCCGGCCAGTCGACGCCGCAGATGTCGATGAGCTGCTTGAACAGGCACTTCGGGTCGTCGCGCAGATAGGTCAGGAGCGCGATCACATTGTCAGGCGTGGTGTCCAGCATCAGCTCGCCGAGGCGAATCTCGGCCTTCGTGACCACATTCGCCTGCGCCTGGGCGATATGGTCGCTGAGTTCCTTGAGGGCCTCGCTCATCAGCGCACCAGCGTGCCCGTGCGACGGACCTTCTTCTGAAGCTGCAGCACGCCGTAGAGCAGCGCTTCGGCGGTCGGCGGGCATCCCGGCACGTAGACGTCGACCGGCACGATGCGATCGCAGCCGCGCACGACGGAGTAGCTGTAGTGATAGTAGCCGCCGCCGTTGGCACACGAGCCCATCGAGATCACGTAGCGCGGCTCGGCCATCTGGTCGTAGACCTTGCGCAGCGCCGGGGCCATCTTGTTGGTCAGCGTGCCGGCCACGATCATGACGTCAGCGGCCCGCGGGCTCGGCATCGGCGCGAAGCCGAAGCGGTCGAGGTCGTAGCGGCTCATCCAGCAATGGATCATCTCGACGCCGCAGCAGGCGAGACCAAAGGTCAGGCCCCACATCGAGCCGGTGCGCGCCCAGGTGATCAGCTTGTCGAGCTGGGCCACGACAAAGCCTTTGTCGGCCAGCTCGTCGTTCAAAGCCCGCGACAGCGCTGCTTCAGCCGCCGTACTGGGCTTGGTCGGGGTGATTACTCCCATTCCAGGGCTCCCTTCCGCCATTCGTAGATGAAGCCCACCGTCAGGACACCAAGGAAGAGCATCATCGACCAGAAACCGAAGACGCCGATATCACCGAGCGCCACGGCCCACGGGAAGAGGAACGCCACTTCGAGGTCGAAGATGATGAAAAGGATCGCGACGAGATAAAATCTTACGTCGAACTGGCCGCGGGCATCGTCGAACGGCGCGAAGCCGCATTCGAACGGCGACAGTTTCTCGGAGTTCGGATTCTGGCGAGCGATCAGATAGGACCCGCCGAGCATGGCACAGACCAGCCCGAAGGCTAGTCCGAGGAAGATCAGGATTGGCAGGTATTCCCGCAGAAGAGCTTCCATCGCCACCCCTTGCGCCCTGTTTTTCTGGGCTGCCAGTGTTTGGGCTGGCGCGAGCGACGGGACTCGAACCCGCGACCTCCGGCGTGACAGGCCGGCATTCTAACCAACTGAACTACGCCCGCTTTCTCAGCCCCAAACGGCGCGCGGAGAAATATAGGACACCCTATTGGGTGTCAAGCATACCGCAGCTGCTAAGGCGTCCGTAAGTGCCGGATTTTCCAGAGAATTTTCGCGTAGCATATGACGACTGCCCGGTTTGCGTCAGCGCAGCCGATGTTGCGAGTCGTTCGCACCGACGTCGCCACACAGACCTCACTCGAATTGCCACATTCCAGGGAAACGTAAAACGCTGGCCTGGCTGACTTTCATGCGATTCCGCCTGCTTTCCGGCCCGGCCTGCAGACGACCGCCGGGGCTGCCCCAACGCCGGCGGCAAAGGGGCGCCGAATTACCTGGGGACAACCGCCTTCAGGATCGCCGCCAGGAACATGATGCCGATCCAGACCATCCACAACCTGCCCAAATTGAGGTTGAGACCGAAACCGCCCGACGCCGCCGAGACGATCCGTCCGAAGCGCTTGCGGGCCCAGATATTCAGGACGTTAGTGTGCATCGCCTCGACGACGCGCATGTAGTCCCTGGCGCCGGCGGCGGGCATCGACCAGCTCGACACGGTGATGGCCCTTTCATTGACGAGCGTGCGCCCCTCGACCCGCAAGCGGCTGACGAAGGAGAGGCCCTCCGCCTCCTCACCGTGGTGCCATCCTCCGTCTTTCCACTTGCGCGGCATCTTCAGGGTGATGCGATGGCCCAACTTCCGCGGTTGTCCCAGGACTATCTCGCCCTTTCGCTCGACTGACTTGAGCGCTCCCAGTTCGCCCGCGACGACGAGGTCGTGGATCTGGAAGCCCAGCAGCTTCCCTTCCGCCTTCCAGCAATCGGGAATCTCGTAGCGCAGGATCACGGTCAGGCAATTGTCCGGTCGATCATCACGCAAATCGATCGCGCCGGTCTCATGGGCGCGCGGCCAGAGCGCCTGCACCTCCTTCAGCCGGTCGCTCACATAGTCACCAGAGCCTTCATTCGCGAACCTGTGACGCGTACGATCGGCTGACTGTGAATATTACTCGATCTGCCGTGTCAGCTTCGCCGGCGAATCGGGCTTGGGGCCGAACTCGACCTCGTCCTCGATATTGACCTGCTGTGCCGGCTCGTCGGAGCCGATTCGCTCGAGCACATCGGCATCGTCCGAAAGCGGCAGTCCCCATCCGGAATGGACCTGACTGAGCATCGCCAGCCGGCCGGCCTGTTCGGAGCAGGTTGGGTCCAGCCAATAGCTCTTCCCCTCCAGTCGCAGCCGAACGATGCAATGGTTGAACAGGTCCGAGGCCGGCAGGAAATCCGGCAGCGCGATGCCGTGCGTCGTCGACGTGAGCGCGGCACAGGCTTCCAGCCCCAGGCGGCGGGCGCCGGCAACGTAAAGCAGGGCGGCATCCTTGCAGTCGCCGAACCGGCTGGACCAGATGCTCGCCAGGTCGCGCGGCACCAGCCCGCCCTCCCCGAAGGACAGCGCGAAATAGCGCAGTTCCCGCTGCACGAAGCGCAGCCATTCGACGGCGCGATCAGCCGGGTCCGGATACTCTGCCGCGAGCCGGTCGATCTCGCCGGCAAGGATCTCGGGCAAGTCGGCGGACTGATAGTAAGGGGCGAATAGGCGCGACACGTCCGACCATGCCGGGAACTCGGTGAACTGCAGAGTCGGAAGGTGGAGCTGCCACGGCACGGCATACTCCTCGATTTCGCGCCGTATCGGGTTTTCCAGGCTCCAGCACGCCTCCACGATGCCATTCGCCAGCACGGTCGTTGCCGCCGGCGGCTCGTTGAACGGCTTGCAGGCAACGTTGCGGTCGACCGGACGAAGCTGGCGGTGGCGATACTGATGAAATGGGTTGACGTCGTCGAACGTCACCCAGCCGGCAAATCTGTCCTTCAGCGCCGGATTGCTGCCCGTGACCGTCATCGCGGTCTCCACGATATCGCCGACACGCACGTCGGATATCAGCAGCGACGCGGTCAATCGCCCATTGAGCATCAGCATTTCGAGATTTGTCTCGCGCCGGAACGTCTGGAACGCGTCGTCGCGGGCGTGCTCCATGGTCTGACCGTCGCGCAGGATGCGCACGTGATGGATCTCGACCTGCTCATAGGCAGGATCGAACTCCACTCCGAAGTGCGAGACGCGTTCGGCGCCGGCGCGGGTCAGCACCTTCTGGACGCGCCGGAAGTGCCATTGCCGCTCGGGCAGGCAGAGATTGACCTGGCTTTCGGACAGAAGCCGGCAGACGCCATTGTCGACGAACCCTGCCGCGCTCGCGTCCGGTGGCACGACAGGCGGCGCATGTTCGACCCAGGCAGGCAACGGCCCGCAGCGCACCGCGCCCGGGGTCACTCCAGGCGCGCCCTCGATCTGCGTCACGCCGCTGCTCCCCGCTCGGACATGGCAGTTGGTGGGCGATGACGGGATCGAACCGCCGACCGCTCCCGTGTAAAGGGAATGCTCTACCGCTGAGCTAATCGCCCGACGCGCGTGGTAGCACGGCGATGTGTGAAAAGCCTAGTTGATCGCGTCCTTCAGGGCCTTACTGGCCTTGAAACGCGGCACATTTGCCGCAGGAATCTTGATCTTCTCGCCGGTCTGGGGATTGCGCCCCTCGCCCGCCTTGCGCTTGGACACCTGGAACGTCCCGAAACCGACCAGGAGGACCTTTTCCTTCTTCCGCAGCGACTTGGTGATCACCGTGAGGATCGAATCGACGGCGTTCGCGGCATCGACCTTGGAGAGGTTCGTCGACGCGGCGACGGCAGCAATCAAATCGTGCTTGTTCACGGGCGAGCCTCTCCTAGTCCGGCAAGTCAAGTATGCCCTACCTATACCATATTTTGTAGCCGCGCCGAAACGGATCGCATGATTTGGATCAAAATGACGAAGCCCCGGATCGCTCCGGGGCTTCGCGTTTCGTCTGGTCGAGGGCGATCAGTGTGCCCGGGCGGCCTCTGTCGGCTCCGCCGGCTTGGCGGCCACGGCGTCCAGATCGTTCACCCATTCGATCGCCACCAGCGGCTTCACCAGGGCGCGGGCCAGGACTTCGTCCACGGTCGAGACCGGCACGATCTCCAGGCCCTTCTTCACGTTGTCCGGGATCTCCGGGAGATCGCGCTCGTTCTCCTTGGGGATGAGCACGGTCTTGAGACCGCCGCGTAGCGCGGCCAGCAGCTTCTCCTTGAGGCCGCCGATCGGCATGACCCGCCCGCGCAGGCTGATCTCGCCGGTCATCGCCACTTCCTTGCGCACCGCGATGCCCGTCAGCGCCGACACGATCGAAGTGACCATGCCCACGCCGGCGGACGGACCGTCCTTCGGCGTCGCGCCTTCCGGCACGTGGATGTGGATGTCGCGCTTCTCGAAGATGCTCGACTTGATGCCGAACACATGGGCGCGCGAGCGGACATAGGCGTTGGCCGCCTGCACCGATTCCTGCATCACGTCGCCCAGCTTGCCGGTGACGCTCATGCGGCCACGACCCGGGACCAGCACGGCCTCGATCTGCAGCAGCTCGCCGCCGACCTCGGTCCAGGCCAGGCCCGTCGTGATGCCGACCAGATCCTCGAGTTCGGCCTCGCCGAAGCGGAAGCGCCGGACGCCGGCATACTTCTCGAGGTTCTTGCGGCCGATCTTCACCTTGGTCGTCCCCTTCATGAGGATTTCCTTGGTGGCCTTGCGGGCCAGGTTGGCGATCTCGCGCTCCAGGTTACGGACGCCCGCCTCGCGCGTGTAGTAGCGCACGAGGTCGCGCACCGCGTCGTCGTGGATCTCGATCTCGCTTTCCTTGAGACCGTTCGCCTCGATCTGCTTCGGAATCAGGTGCTTGCGGGTGATCGCGACCTTCTCGTCCTCGGTGTAACCGGCGAGGCGGATGATCTCCATGCGGTCCAGCAGCGGCTGCGCCATGCGCAGCGAGTTGGCCGTGGTGATGAACATCACGTTCGATAGGTCGTAGTCGATTTCGAGATAGTGGTCGTTGAACGTCGTGTTCTGCTCGGGGTCGAGAACCTCGAGCAGCGCCGACGACGGGTCGCCACGGAAATCCGCCCCGAGCTTGTCGATCTCGTCGAGCAGGAAGAGCGGGTTCGAGGACTTCGCCTTCTTCATCGACTGGATGACCTTGCCCGGCAGCGAGCCGATGTAGGTCCGCCGATGGCCGCGGATCTCCGCTTCGTCACGCACGCCGCCCAGCGACATGCGCACGAAGTTGCGGCCCGTGGCCTTGGCGATCGACTTGCCGAGCGAGGTCTTGCCGACGCCGGGCGGGCCGACGAGGCACAGGATCGGCCCCTTCATCTTGTCGACGCGCTGCTGGACCGCGAGGTACTCGAGGATGCGTTCCTTCACCTTCTCCAGGCCGTGGTGGTCGGCGTTGAGAATCTCCTCGGCGTACTTCAGGTCCTTGATGATCTTGGTCGGCTTGCGCCACGGAATCGACAGCAGCCAGTCGAGGTAGTTGCGCACCACCGTCGCCTCGGCCGACATCGGGCTCATCGTCCGGAGCTTCTTCAGCTCGGCGTTGGCCTTCTCCCTCGCCTCCTTGCTGAGGCGGGTCTTCTTAATGCGCTTCTCCAGCTCGGAGACCTCGTCGCGACCGTCCTCGGTCTCGCCAAGCTCCTTCTGGATCGCCTTCATCTGTTCGTTGAGGTAGTACTCGCGCTGCGTCTTCTCCATCTGACGCTTCACGCGATTGCGGATCTTCTTCTCGACCTGCAGGACGCCGATCTCGCCTTCCATCAGGCCGAGGATACGCTCCAGCCGCTTCGACACGGAGTCGAGCTCGAGCAGCTGCTGCTTCTCGGCAACCTTGAGCGCCAGATGCGCCGAAATGGTGTCGGCAAGTTTCGCCGGCTCCTCGATCTTGTTGATCGAGACGACGACTTCCGGCGGCACCTTCTTGTTCAGCTTCACGTAGTTCTCGAACTCCGAGACCACGGTGCGGGCAGCCGCCTGCAGCTCGGCGCTGTCGCCGGCCGATTCGTCCATGTGGACGGCCCGCGCCTCGAAGAAGTCCGGTCGGTCGTTATAACCGGTGATCTTCACGCGGCGACCGCCCTCGACCAGCACCTTGACGGTGTCGTCGGGCAGCTTCAGGAGCTGCAGCACGGTACCGAGCGTGCCGATCGTGTAGATGTCGTCCGGGCCGGGATCGTCCTGGCTGGCGTTCTTCTGGGCGATCAGCAGGATCTGCTTGTCGTCCTTCATGACCTCTTCGAGCGCCTTGACGCTCTTTTCGCGGCCGACGAAGAGGGGAACGATCATGCCGGGAAACACGACGATGTCGCGCAGCGGCAGGACGGGGTAGACGGTTCCTTGAGTGGGGGCGTTCATGATGCCTCGCAACGTACACTGTTAGAGCTACCCGCGCCTGAGCCGGGGATCCCCTGTGGGCAATCCACGGCACGCGAACGCGCGCACTCGTTGTCAGAGATTGGCCTGAACAGAGGGTTGTTCAAGCCCCGTCGGGAAGACTGCCGGCGACGGCTATCGCCGGCGCTGCAAAACTCAGGCCGGCGCGGCGGCAATGCCTTCCTTGCGTTCGCCGTGCACATAAAGCGGCTGGGCGCGTCCCTCGATGACTTCCCGGTTGATCACAACTTCCTCAACCCCGTCGAGGGACGGCAGGTCATACATGGTGTCGAGCAGGACGGTCTCCATGATGGACCGCAGCCCTCGGGCGCCGGTCTTGCGCAGGATCGCCTTCTGGGCGACCGCGCGCAGCGCATCATCGGAGAACTTGAGCTTCACGCCCTCCATGTCGAACAGCCGCTGATACTGCTTGATTAGTGCGTTCTTCGGGCGAGTCAGGATCTCGATCAGCGCGACCTCGTCCAGGTCCTCGAGCGTGGCGACCACCGGGAGGCGGCCGACGAACTCGGGGATCAGGCCGTAGCGCAGCAGATCCTCCGGTTCGAGATCCTTCAGGATCTCGCCGGTGCGGCGATCCTCGGGTCCACGCACTTCCGCGCCGAAACCGATCGAGGTGCCCTGGCGGCGCATCGAGATGATCTTGTCGAGACCGGCGAAGGCGCCACCGCAGATGAACAGGATGTTGGTCGTGTCGACCTGCAGGAATTCCTGCTGCGGATGCTTGCGCCCACCCTGCGGCGGCACGGAGGCGACGGTGCCTTCCATGATCTTCAGCAGCGCCTGCTGGACACCCTCGCCCGAGACATCCCGCGTGATCGAGGGGTTGTCGGACTTGCGGCTGATCTTGTCGACCTCGTCGATGTAGACGATGCCGCGCTGCGCCCGCTCGACGTTGTAGTCGGCCGCCTGCAGCAGCTTCAGGATGATGTTCTCGACGTCCTCGCCCACGTAACCCGCTTCGGTCAGGGTCGTGGCATCGGCCATGGTGAACGGCACGTCCAGCATGCGGGCCAGCGTCTGGGCCAGCAAGGTCTTGCCGCAGCCTGTGGGGCCGATCAGCATGATGTTGGACTTGGCGATCTCGACTTCGTTCGACTTGCCGCCGTGGCTCAACCGCTTGTAGTGATTGTGCACGGCGACGGCGAGAATACGCTTCGCCTGATCCTGCCCGATGACATAGTCGTCGAGGATCTGGCGGATCTCCTTGGGAGACGGTACCCCGTCCTTGGACTTGACGAGGGTTGTCTTGCTCTCTTCCCGGATGATGTCCATGCAGAGCTCGACGCATTCATCGCAGATGAACACGGTCGGCCCGGCAATGAGCTTGCGGACTTCGTGCTGGCTCTTGCCGCAGAAGCTGCAATACAGGGTGTTGCGGGAATCACCCCCGGACTTGGCGGCTGGCATGTCGGTAACGTACCTCCGCTTGGGGGGCCCCGCGACCTGAGGGCCCGCTCACAAGCCTATGTTAAACGTGCCGCCCGGACGGCGACAACATCAAAATATGGTGTGTCGCCGTGCGAACAGGAAACAATTGGTCGCGACCGCTTCCTAGGAGGCAGCGGCCTGGAGGGTGGTCGGGGTCGGCCTCTTCTCGAGTACATCGTCGATGAGGCCGAATTCCTTGGCTTCCTGGGGCGCGAAGAACTTGTCCCGCTCCATGGCCTGCTCGATCACCTCGATCGGCTTGCCGGTATGCTCCACATACATCTGGTTGAGCCGCGACCGCGTCGCAAGGATCTCCCGTGCATGGATCTCGATGTCCGTGGCCTGGCCCTGGGCGCCGCCCGACGGCTGATGGATCATGATGCGGGCGTTCGGCAGGGCGAAACGCTTGCCCTTCTCTCCCGCCGTCAGCAGGAGAGAGCCCATCGACGCCGCCTGGCCGTAGACCAGGGTCGAGATGTGCGGGCGGATGTAACGCATGGTGTCGTAGATCGCCATGCCGGACGTCACCACGCCACCAGGCGAGTTGATGTAGAACGAGATGTCCTTCGTCGGGTTCTCGGCTTCGAGGTAGAGCAGCTGGGCGCACAGGACGCCCGCCACATGGTCCTCGACCGGACCGTTCAGAAAGATGATCCGCTCCTTGAGCAGCCTCGACCAGATGTCGTAGCCACGCTCGCCGCGCGCCGATTGCTCGACCACCATCGGCACGTAGTAGTTGTTGTGAACTTCCAGCGGATCGCGGTCGCGAATCATCGCGGGCCCCCTTGAGTGACTGATCTGTGAAAAGTGGCAGCGCCGGTGGTCCCGTTCAAGACCACTGGCCCCAAGAACTGGCCCAGGATCAGTCTGCGGCCTTCTCGCCGACCTCTTCCTCTTCCGCCTCGCGGGCGGCCTTGAGCAGTTCCTCCGGGGTAACCGACTTCTCGGAGACCTTGGCCAGCTCGAGGATGAAGTCGACCGTCTTCTCCTCGAAGATCGGCGCGCGGAGCTGGTCCTTCGCCTCGGGATTCTTGCTGAAGTACTCGAGGACCTGACGCTCCTGGCCCTGGTACCGCATGGCTTCGCGCATCGCAGCCTGGTTCAGCTCTTCCGGCGTGACGTCGATGCTGTTGGAGCGGCCGACGTCGGCCAGCAGCAGGCCCAGGCGAACCCGGCGCTCGGCGATGTCGCGATACTCCTTGCGCATCTTCTCTTCGTCGTCCTCGACCTTCTGGCCGTTCTTCTTGGCTTCCTCGATGCGCTGCCAGATTGCGTTGAACTCGCCCTCGACCAGGCCTTCCGGCACGGCGAACTTGTGGCTGTCCGCGAGCTTGTCGAGCAACTGGCGCTTGATCATCGTGCGGGAGATCTGCGTGTAGTCCTGGCCGATCCGCTCGCCGATCGCCTTGCGCATGGCCTCGAGGTTCTCGAAGTTGCTCTTCTTCGCCAGCTCATCGTCCGCCGGCTTGTCGACGAACTCGTGGATCTCCTTGATCGTGCACTTGAAGACAGCGTCCTTGCCGGCCAGTTCCGCGGCGCCGTACTCGGCCGGGAAGGTCACCTTGACGTCGACCGTCTTGCCGACCTCGGCGCCGAGCAGCTGGTCCTCGAAGCCGGGGATGAAGGAGCCCGAACCGAGCTCCAGCGTGTAGTCGTTGGCCGCACCGCCGGGGAACTCGACGCCGTCGACCGAGCCCACGAAGTCGAGCTTGATCGCATCGCCCTTCTGCGCCGGACGCGGCGGATCGACCGGCTTCTGCTCGCGGTTCGCCTTGGCGATGCGATCCAGCGCCTCGTCGATGTCCTTCTCCGGCACTTCGGCCTTGAGCCGCTCGAGTTCGATGCCCGAGAAGTCGAGAGCGCCGATTTCCGGCAGCACCTCGACAACGACTTCGAACTCGACGTCCTTGCCCTCTTCCAGCTGCTTGAGGTCGACGCGCGGCTGCAGTGCGGGCTTCAGGCCGCGATCCTCGATCGCCTTCGCCGTGCTGGTGTTGACGGCCGCCTCGACCGCCTCACCGAACAGCGCCTGGCCGTACTGCTTCTTCAGGAGGCTGACCGGCACCTTTCCCGGACGGAAGCCCGGCAGCGCGGCGGTCTTCGCCATCTCGGCGAGACGCTCGTCGATCTTCGAGGTCAGGTCGCCGGCGGGGACGACGATCTTGAACTGGTGCTTCAGGCCTTCAGCCGAGAGTTCCGTAACTTGCATTGTCTCACTTCCATTTCCTGGTGCGGGCGGAGGGACTTGAACCCCCACGCCTTGCGGCACGAGAACCTAAATCTCGCGTGTCTACCAATTCCACCACGCCCGCCCGAAGCCAGCCCAAACCACATTCCGAGCCGTCGGGGCGCGCCGCGAAGGCTGAATCGCGCGCCTCTTAGCCCGACCCCGCTGAACGGTCAATTGAAGGTCGACACCGACTGAAGTGCGCGAGGAAGGAGAGCTGGCAAATCCTCGGCGATCAGGCCGGGACCGCCGAACTGCCGTGCACACTCTCCATGCAGCCACGCCGCCGCCGAGGCTGCGGCAAACGGCGTGAGGCCCTGCGCCAGCAGCCCCCCGATCAGTCCGGCGAGCACGTCGCCCGACCCCGCCGTCGCGAGCGCGGGCGACGCGTGCACGTTGATGACCGCGCGGCCGTCCGGTCCGGCGATCACCGTGTCGGGCCCCTTCAACAGGATCGTCGCCCCGCTCCGCGCCGCCGCTTGCCTCACGCGTTCCAGCTTGCCCGCCCTTCCGCCGAGATCCGGAAACAGCCGGCGGAACTCGCCTTCATGGGGGGTGAGCAATGTCGGGCCGCGGACGCTGCGAAAGAGAAGACCCGGGTCCGCCGCGAACACGGTGATGGCATCGGCGTCGAGAACGACGCTGCGCCTGGCATGGAGGGCCGAGAGGACCGATTCTCTCGTCCGGTCGCCCGTCCCCGATCCAGGCCCGATCAGAATGGCATTGCGCCGCTCGTCGCCCAGCAGGTGGGTGAACATCGCGCCATCGTCGGCTTCGACGATGAGGTTCCCGGGCTCCGCCGCCTGGAACGCCGGCAAGGTCGAACGATAAGCCGCGATCGTGACCAGTCCCGCTCCCACGCGCCGGCCGGCCAGCGCGGCGAGGCGCGCCGCCCCCGTGGCGTGGGCTCCGGCCAGGATCGTGAGATGCCCCCGCGCATATTTGTGATCGGCGATATCGGCGCGCCGGAGCAGATGCGCCCACAGGGTCGGCGCATTCAGCCAGGCCTGAGGCGCAATCTCCGTCAGGGCTCGGGCCGGAATGCCGATATCCGCGATCAGCAGGCTGCCGCAGCGTCGCAAGCCCTCGACGGCGTAATGGCCGGGTTTCGCCCGAAAGAACGACACGGTCGTTTCCGCCACGAGCGCGCTGCCCAGGATTTCGCCCGAATCGCCATGCAGGCCGCTCGGTACATCCACGGCGACGACGGGAAGCTTCCGCGCGTTCACCGACGCGATGGCGGCCCCGATCTCTCCCTCGACGGGCCGACTGAGGCCCGCGCCGAATATGGCATCGATCACGAGCGGCGCATCGTCGAGCATCGAAGAGGACCAGCGCTCGACCGGCCCCGTCCAGGTGCCCGCCGCCCAGGCAGCGTCGCCCTTGAGGTTGCCGACAGCCCCGAAGAGAACCAGCCGCACGGGCCATCCCGCCTTCTGCAGATGTCGCGCCGCGACAAAGCCGTCGCCGCCATTGTTTCCCGGCCCGCAGAGGACCACCACCGGACGCCGCGCATGACGTTCCATCGCGGCGGCGGCAACGGCTGCCCCGGCCGCCTCCATGAGGACCCGACCGGGCACGCCACTGGCGATCGCAAAGGCATCGGCCTTCGCCATCTCGGCACAACTCAGGAGAGCCTGTTCGTCTCGGGGAACGAGATCACGCATTTCGGACATTGGAGGCTTCTCGCGAGGGCGATTGGGGCGGCCGACCGGATTTGAACCGGCGACATCCAGAATCACAATCTGGCGCTCTAACCAACTGAGCTACGGCCGCCATCGCGGATCGCTCCCGACGAAGCGGCGCCTTCCTACGCTCCGGCGGCCGGAGCGTCAAGAAACAGGCGGCGTCGGTGGCAGAAGCCGGTCGATGGCCCGTTTCCAGACATCACAGGCATCCTCGAACGACAATCCGAACTGCTCGCGCATGCGCGCCCAGCTCTCGAAATCGACCAGCGCCTCCATGGCCAGGACCGTCTGGCGCCGCTCGCGCTCGTCGAGGGTCGAGAGTTCCGGCGCATACATCTCCTCGATCCGCCGGATGACCAGCTCTCGGATCAGGCGGATCCGCGCCTTGAGGTCCGCCGAATCGCCCTGGTTGGCATTGAGCGCTCGCCAAAGCGGCAACCACTCCTCGCACACCCTGCCGCGCGCCTCGACATGAGTCTTCACCCGCTCCTGACGGTTGCCGACGGCGGGTTGCGCCGCGACCTGACCCGTCGCCTTGAGCAGCGCTTCGTCTGTCGCGGCGACGCGCAGCGCATGCAGATCGGGAAAGCGCTCGAACACGGATCGCACCGAGTAGCCGGCCCTTTGCGCGATCGCCGCGGCGGTCGGGATCCGTGGATTCTCCCGCAGGAGCGCGAGATAGGCTTCGATGATGAGTTGCCGCGTCCTTGCGCTGCGCAGCCGCCGACCGTCGGCGAGGTCAGGCCCGTCCGGGAATCCAGATGGTTGCCTGCCCCGATCCGTCATGTCGTGCCGCTGGACTCTGCGGGAAGCAGGCGATCGATCGTCTGTGTCCAGACCAGGCAAGCCTCGTCTATCGACAGACCGAACAGTTCGCGCATACGGGCCCAGCTTTCCACGTCCGTCAGGGCTTCGAGTGCGATGAGGATCTGACGCCGCTCCCCGGGAGGCATCATCGCGAACTCCGGTGCGAACATCAGCTCCATGCGAGCGGTTACGCGGTCACGGGCCAGACGGATGCGGGCCTTCAGTTCCGGCGAGTCGCCCTGGTTCACGATCAGCGACCGCCACAGCGGCAGCCAGCTCTCGCAGGTCTGACCGCGTGTCCGGAACGTGCGACTCGATCCTGGTCCTGCGGTCGCCATCGGCTCCCCACGGCGGCGCGAGCGCCGACATCTGCGCAAGCGAATAGTCGACCGCCGCCACCTGAAGCGCGCGGAGGTCGGGAAACCGCTCGAACACCGACCGGACCGAATAGCCCGCCCTTTCCGCGATCTCGGCGGCCGTCGGGACACGCGGCGACATCTCCTGGGCCAGCGCGAGATAGGCCTCGATGATCAACTGCTTGGTCCGCTCGCTGCGCAGTCGGCGGCCGTCGATCTTGGTAGGTCTCGAATTCATGATGGCGGAGCGTCTTGCGGGGTCGGTGGCAGGATGCGGTCGATGGCCCGGATCCACACGGCACAGGCCTCGGCGAACGAAAGCCCGTACATGTCGCGCATCCGCGCCCAGCTCTCGATGTCGGTCACGGCCTCGAGGGCGATCAGGAGATTGCGGCGCTCGGTCGGAGGAAGCGCCGACAGCTCCCCTCGATACATCAGCTCGATGCGGTCGATCGTCCGTTCACGCGCCGTCTTTATGCGTACCTTGAGGGCGTCGTTCTCATCGACGTTGAACAGCAGCGCCCGCCACAACGCGACCCCCCGTTCGCAGGTCCCGGCCCTCGTCTCGACCTGGGACCTGATACGCGTCGCGCGATCGCCGTCGACGTCGCGCGCCGGTGCCAGCGCCGCCGCATGCGCAAGACTGTAGTCCGCCGCCGCCACTCTCAGCGCGTGCAGGTCGGGAAAGCGCTCGAAGATCGACCGGACCGAGTAGCCGGCCCGCGCCGCGATCTCCGCCGCGGTCGGCATCGGCACAAGCGGGTTCTCTCGGATCAGGTCCAGATAGGCCTCGATGATGAGCTGCTTTGTCCGTTCGCTGCGCAAGCGACGACCATCCATCCGTATGGGCTTGGGGGCCGTCGCTGCTGGGGCAGCGTCGTCGGTCCTTGTCATTTCGGCAGCAAACTCACCACGGAACACCATGCGTGCCGGATATGGCTCGGACACGAAGATATTGGCAACGCCAATGCAGCAAGTCTCCTAATTCGAGCCTTTGGCGCCGCAAAAGCGGGCGACAATTGCATTCTACGACTTGCAAACTGCAAATACCAGAGCCTTAGTCCCCAAAATGGGCCGCCAGCCGCTGGATGGCGCTGTCCAATGTGGAGTCGTGCTTACAGAAGCAGAACCGCGCGAAATACCTGGGCGCCTCCGACGACTGGTAAAAGGCGCTGACCGGGACGGCCGTTACTCCTGCCTTTACAGTGATGTGACGGCAGAATTCCTCATCCGTGCCATTGAAGCCCAAAGGCCGGAAGTCCGTGGTGACGAAATAGGTCCCGTGCGCCGGCAACACGTCGAAGCCGATACCTGCCAGAGCGTCCGCGAGACGGTCGCGCTTGCGCTGCATGTCGGCGGCCAGGGTCGAAAAATACCCATCGTGCAGCCGCAGCCCCGTCGCCGCCCCCCACTGGAGGTTGGGCGGGGTGGTGAAGGTCATGAACTGGTGCGTCCTGGCGATCGCCTTCATAAGCTCCGGCGCGGCGGTGATGTATCCCACCTTCCAGCCCGTCAGGCTGAAGCTCTTCCCGGCGGAGCCGATGCGCACCGTGCGATCGCGCATGCCCGGCAGGGTCATCAGCGAGATGTGTCGCCGGTCGTCGAAGATGATGTGCTCGTAGACCTCGTCGCAGATCGCGTAGACGTCGTGCTTCAGGCACAGGTCCGCAATGAAGGAAAGCTCCTCCCGGTCGAAGACCTTCGAGCAAGGATTCATCGGCGTGTTGAAGAGGATGAGCTTGGTCTTGGGTCCGAACGCGGCGGCCAGCTCCTCCTTGGGCAGGCGCCATGTCGGAGGCTCCAACCGCACCAGCTTCGGGATCCCCCCTGCCCGCCGCACGATGGGCAGGTAGGAATCATAAAGAGGCTCAATCAGCACGACCTCGTCGCCCGGCTCGATCAGGCCGAACAGGCAGTCGCCCAGCGCCTCGGTCGCCCCGGACGTGACCAGCACCTCGCTTTGCCAATCGATGTCCAGTCCCTGGAAACGCCTGGCGTGTTCCGCCACCGCCTGCCGCAGCTCCGGTATTCCCATCATGGGCGGATACTGGTTGTGGCCGTTCAGCAGATAATCCGCTGCCGCGGCCCGAACCTCCTCCGGGCCCCTGTCGTCGGGAAATCCCTGGCCGAGGTTGACGGAGTTGTGTTCGCGGGCAAGCGCCGACATGACTTCGAACACCGTCGTTCCCAAGCCGGCCATCGTCGAGTTTGCAGATTTCATGGATGCAGTACTGCCTGTAATTCACTCATTAAACTGATGAAGATTCGGTCTATTCGCCTGAAAAACAGACAGAATGAATCGACAATTCCCATTTCAGGCTGTGGGAAATTCTGGCATGGAAAGTGCTTCCTTGTATCTCATACGGGCTCTCCCATTCGGAGGACCCGGTGCCTGCGCGCGGAGTGTCTCAAGCCAAATGAAGAAGATCGAAGCGATCATCAAGCCCTTCAAACTGGACGAGGTGAAGGACGCCCTGAACCAGATCGGCCTGAAAGGCATCACGGTTCTCGAAGCCAAGGGATTCGGCCGCCAGAAAGGCCACACCGAGCTTTATCGCGGCGCGGAATACGTCGTCGACTTCCTGCCGAAGGTGAAGCTCGAACTCATCATCGAGGATGAGATGGTGGAAAAGGCGGTCGAGGCGATTCGCGGCTCGGCGCATACCGGTCGCATCGGCGACGGCAAGATCTTCGTGTCGAGCATCGACGACGCGATCCGAATTCGTACTGGTGAGCGTGGTGACGCCGCCGTATGAGGACCCGGCCTTTGGGGGCTGAAGAAGTAAACCACAAGTAGAGGGACGATCGACAATGGATGCCAAACAGGTTCTCGCGCTGATCAAGGAAAAGGACGTCAAGTTCGTTGACTTCCGCTTCACCGATCCTCGCGGCAAGTGGCAGCACACGGCCCGCATGGCGTCCGCCACCGATGAAGGCACCTTCGAAGACGGCGTGATGTTCGACGGCTCCTCGATCGCCGGCTGGAAGGCGATCAACGAGTCCGACATGATCCTGATGCCGGATCCGTCGACCGCCGTGCTCGATCCCTTCTCCGCGCAGACCACGCTGATCGTCAGCTGCGACGTCGTCGAGCCCTCGACCGGCCAGCTCTACGCCCGCTGCCCGCGCTCGACCGCCAAGCGCGCCGAAGCCTTCATGAAGTCCTCCGGCATCGGCGACACGGCCGTGTTCGGCCCCGAACTCGAGTTCTTCGTGTTCGACGACGTCCGTTACGACGTGCAGATGCAGGGCAGCTTCTACAGCATCTCCTCGAACGAATCGCCGTGGAACACCGGCGCCGTCGTCGAGGGCGGCAACCTGGCCCATCGTCCGGCAGTCAAGGGCGGCTACTTCCCGGTGCAGCCCGTCGACACGCACAACGACCTGCGCGCCGAGATGATGTCGGTCTGCACCGACATGGGCCTGGTCATGGAAATCCACCATCACGAGGTGGCGCCGGCCCAGAACGAGCTCGGCTTCAAGTTCGACACGCTCGTGAAGACCGCCGACAACGTGCAGAAGTACAAGTACACGCTGCATAACGTCGCCCACAGCTACGGCAAGTCGCTGACCTTCATGCCGAAGCCGCTCTACGGCGACAACGGCTCGGGCATGCACACCCACCAGTCGATCTGGAAGGACGGCAAGCCGCTGTTCGCGGGTTCGGGCTATGCCGACCTGTCGGAGACGGCGCTGTACTACATCGGCGGCATCATCAAGCACGCCAAGGCGCTGAACGCCTTCACCAACGCCAGCACCAACTCCTACAAGCGCGTCATCCCGGGCTTCGAGGCGCCGGTGCTGCTGGCCTACTCGTCGCGCAACCGCTCGGCCTCGTGCCGCATCCCCTACGCGTCCTCGCCGAAGGGCAAGCGCGTCGAGGTCCGCTTCCCCGATCCGTCGGCCAACCCGTACCTCGCCTTCGCGGCGATGCTGATGGCCGGCCTCGACGGCATCAAGAACAAGATCCATCCGGGCGACCCGATGGACAAGAACCTGTACGACCTGCCGCCGGAAGAACTCTCCAAGGTTCCGACCGTCGCCGGCTCGCTGCGCGAGGCCCTCAACGCCCTCGACGCCGACCGCTCGTTCCTCACCCAGGGCGGCGTGTTCACCGACGACCAGATCGACGCCTACATGGAGCTCAAGTGGGAAGAGGTCTACAACTGGGAACACCAGCCGGCCCCGATCGAGTACAAGATGTATTATTCGATCTGAGCCAGACGCTCGGACGACAATCGGAAAGGCCGCCCCGAGGGGCGGCCTTTTTGTTTGCCTTGGGTTATTGTTCGGGATGCCGGCAATACTCCTCTCGGATTTCTCTCACGTCCTGTTACTGCCGAAAGACCCGCTCTATTCGGGCGGGCTCAACGCCCTGCATCGCAAACTCGTGACGGAACGGGGCAAGGACTATGACGTATTCGAGTATTTCGAACTGAACCGAACACTCCTCGATTTCTACGGGACTCTGCGAAGCCGATACGTGATCGGTGTCTTCACGACCGACACCGTGCAGGACCATCCGCAGATCCGACCTGCATTAGACAAGGTTTGTCACCGAATCATTGCCGCTGCGGATCATGGGCTAAGCAAGCGAGATCCCGTTGCATACACCTTTGTCGCCAAGGAGTTTGGAAGCGCTCCGCAGACTGTCATCTACCTCGACGACGATCAGGACAATGTTGCCGCTGCTACGGCGGCGGGCATGAGCGCCATCCAATATCGGAGCAACGAAGAGGCAATTCCTCTTTTGTCGTCGCTGATGCGATGACCTGCTTTCCCTCGGAAAGCAGGTCCTAGTCGATTTTCGGATCATGGAAGGCCCCGCTGTCGCGGCCACTTCTTTTGTTGGAGGATGCACGCCGCAATACTTCTGAGGGAAGACCGACATGGGCTGGATGGACGAAGCGATGGAGACCCTGCGTCCCTGGATCGGGCGGGTGCGCACGGTCGAGGACGATATCGGCATGATGGCCGTCCGCCGCGTCGCCGCGACCTTCGACGTCGATCCCGAGAGCATCAAGCGCGGCCAGGAGCTGCCGCCGCACTGGTTCACCGTCTTCTTCGCCGAGACCGTCCGCCAGGGCGAGCTGGGTCCCGACGGCCATCCCAACAAGGGCATCGTCCTGCCGCCGATCCCGATGCCGCGCCGCATGGGCGCCGGGCGCCGGGTCGAGATCATGGGCCGCCTCAAGGCCGGCGAGCCGGCAGTAAAGAAGGCGGAGGTGGCGAACATCGTCCCCAAGACCGGGCGCTCGGGCGACATCTTCGTGCTGACGATGCGCCACACGATCGAACAAGGCGGCCGGACCATCGCCTCCGACACGTTCGACGCGATCTACCGTCCCGCCGTGCCGCCCGGCCAGAAGACCACGGCCACGGTGGCCACCCCGGCGCGCACCGACCAGGCCTGGACCGAGACGACCCAGCTCACCAACACGCTCAATTTCCGCTACGGCGGCATCACCTGGAACGCCCACCGCATCCACTATGACGGCGACTACACGCGCAGCGAGGAAGGCTATCCGGCCATCGTCTCCAACGGCGGCCTGTCGATGCACCTGATGGTGGACGCCGCGCTGAAGCATGCCAGGGGCGAGTTGAAGGGCTACAGCGCCCGCCTCGTCCATCCGCTGTGGGTCGGCGACCTCATCGAGGTGCGCGGCGAGGAACAGAAGGACGGCAAGCTGAAGCTGTGGGCCGCCGACAAGAACGGCGTGCTGTGCGGCGAGATGGACCTGGAGTTCGCCCAAGGGAGTCAGGCGTGAGCGGTGGTCCGCTCTCGGGCGTGAAGGTGGTCGACCTGACGACGGTGGTCGTCGGGCCGATCTGCACGCGCACCCTGGCCGACTACGGCGCCGAGGTCATCAAGGTCGAGGCGCCGGGCGGCGATCTCCTGCGCACCATGGCGCAGGGCAGCCGCAATCCCGGCATGTCGGGCAAGTTCATCAACTTCAACCGCAACAAGCGGTCGATCGTTCTCGACATCAAGAAGCCGGACGGGCTCACCGCCCTCCACCGGCTGATCGAGAAGGCCGACGTGTTCGTGAGCAACGTGCGCCCCGAGGCCCTCGCCCGCGCCGGGCTCGATCATGAAAGCCTGGCGCAGAAAAATCCGAAGCTCATCCACTGCTCGATCCTCGCCTTCGGACGCGGTGGCCGTTACTACAACCGCCCCGCCTACGACCCCATCGTGCAGAGCCTGTCCGGCGTCGCCGGCACGCTCGAGCGCGCCACCGGCGAGCCGCGTTTCGTGCCCATGGTGATGAGCGATCACACGACCGGGCTGATCGCCGCCCAGTGCATCGGCTTCGCTCTGTACCGGCGCGAGAAGACCGGCCGGGGCGAGGCGATCGACGTGCCCATGCTCGAGAACATGGCCTCGTTCGTGTCGAGCGAGCATCTCGGCGCCGCCACCTTCGATCCGCCCGTCGGGCCGACCGGCGACAACCGCCTGCTCAGTCCCGACTATCGGCCCTTGCCAACCAAAGACGGCTACATCACCGTCGGTCCCAACACCAACCAGCAGGCCTTCGCCTTCTTCGATGCGATCGGCCGCCCCGAATTCAAGACCGACCCGCGCTTCGACAGCGCCGCGTCACGAACGAAGAACGCCGCCGCCTACTTCGTCGTCCGCAAGGAGGGCCTGGCCCAGAAGACCACCGCGGAATGGCTGGAGATCTTCGACAAATGCGACGTGCCCGCCGCCCGGTACAACACGATCGACGACCTGCTGACCGATCCGCATCTCGGCGACGTCGGCTTCTTCCAGCCCGAGGATCATCCCAGCGAAGGGCGCATCCGCCGTTCGAGGCGGGCGAACAAGTTCTCGGGCGGTGAGCGTGAAGTGGAAACGCATGCGCCGACACTCGGCGAGCATACGAACGCCATCCTTGCCGGCGCCGGATACAGCGACGCCGAGATCGACGCGCTTCGTGCCTCGGGCGCGGTGCGCTAGCACTGCTAGCGTCTTTCCGGGCGCCACAAACGAAACATACGAAATAAACGAAACGAACGAATCGAAAAAAGTCCCGGGAAGCGATTCCCGGGGCTTGTTGTGTCATGGGTGCTGCAAAAACCGGTGCATGGACGTCAGGCCCGGCCTGCGCAAAGCCGCATTAGCCGAAGCGGCAGCTCGTCGCCCGCTTCGGCGCCACGGACAGAACCTCGCCGGTCGGCGGCTTCTCGCCGGCGCCGGCAGCGGGCAGCAGCTTCACACGCCGCTGCTCGCCCGGCAGCAGGTGGAAACCCTCGTCCCCGGCATGGTGATGCGGTGCCTCGATCTGGATGCAGGGCGCGAAGCGGTCGGCCTGGACCACCACCGACCAGCCCTCCCCGTCCCGCTCCAGTTTCGCCGACAGGCCCGGATCATGCGTGATCGCCGAGCGCCCCAATGGAAAATAGGCGGCTTCGCCGAGGCGAGCGCCGGTGCCGGCATCGTCCAAAGCAACGGCCGCGAGCTCGAGCGGCGGCGGACCGAATCGGTAGGCATAGGTGATGTCGAAGAACGACCCGATGAGCTCGGCCGCACTCATCGTTCGCGCGCTACGCGCCGGCATCGTGAGCTCGCATTCCCGCTTCATCACGACCACGTCGCCGGCTTGCAGGCAGAGCAATGACAGTTTCGCCGACACCGGCGCCGCGGTCTCGTTGATGAGGTGAACAGCGAGGCCGTTCAGGCCCTCGTCCGTGAGCGCCACCTGTACCGGCCGAAAGGCCCGCCGCAGCCCGTGCCAGGCGAGCTTGGGAATGCCACTCGAATCCACGACCCCCCAGCCCGGGCCCGGGCTCAGGTCCTTCAGCATCCAGACCAGCGCTCCGGCGCAGCGCGACGCCGGCCGCCGCCATTCGGCGACGACGGCCTCCATCAGATCCGCCGACAGGGCTCGCGACAGCCTGAGATAGTGCACCGGATCTTCGGTCTGCAGTTTCGCGGCATCGACGCCGTAGAGCTGTGCGAGATAGTGGTCGCGCACCCTGGTGAAATCCCATTCGGCTCCGCGGTCGCGGGGCACAATGTCCGAGGCTCGCGCCGGCGTCGACGCGGCGGGCGTGTTCGCGAAGGCGAGGCATTCGGCGGCGAACCGGACATCGGCTCGCCGCGCGTCCTCGAGGGGTCGCCTGTAGGCGCCGACGCCGTAATAATGCGACACCCTCGTATCCACCTGAAACGGCAGAACGCCGCCACTGGGCGACTGCGCGACGAAGACCACGTCGGGGCACCGGGCCGCGGCAATCCCCGGCAGGATCTCGTCGAACAGCGGACTGCTCCAGAGCGACGGCGGCAATCCGAGCATGGCCGTCTGCTGGCCGACCTCGCTGCCGCCGCACAGGACGGCGAGTGACGGATGCGCCTGCACGCGACCCAGGAACTGATCCGCCTCCCGCTCGACGCTCGCGCGGAACGACGGATCGGCAATCGGGTAGTCCATGTTGGCGAACATGAAATCGTGCCACACGAGGAGGCCGAGTTCGTCGCACAAGGCGAAGAAATCGTCGCTCTCGTACACCATCGTCCCACCAACGCGGATCATGTTCATGTGCGCGTCGCGTGCCTGCCGCAGCCAGGGTGCCAGCGCCTCGCGATCGCTTGCCAGCGTGACGAGGTCCGCCGTGCTCCAGCAGGCGCCTCGGGCAAAGATCGGCTGTCCGTTCACGCGCAGCGCGAAGCCACGACCGTCAACGCCTCCGTCGATATCGATCGACCTGAATCCGACTTGGCCGAGATCGATCTCGAAGTCGCCGACGACGAGGCGAACGCGATGAAGCGTGGGTGTGCCATGCGTATGCGGCCACCACTTCTCCACGTCCGGGACGCGCATCCGGCCCCGAAGCTGCCCCTCACCGGTCCATTCGAGCGGCGCGTCGATACCGGCGACGGTCAGCCGGGCCTCCGGTCGCGTTCCGCTGCTATCGATATCGAGCGACACATCCAGCAGACCATCGTCGCCGTCGAGTGTCGCGCGAATCCGCTTCGCCCTCACATGCGGTGCGCCCATTTGCCCGATGAGTTCGACGGCGCGCCACGGTCCCACGGCGTGCACGGCCGGCTGCCAGCCGGTCATATGTCCCAGCAAGGTGGTGCGCACCTGGCGCAGGGCGTTGTTCTCGACAAGCGCGGTTCGCCAGCGCGCCCTGCCCTTGCGACGCGCGAGCTCGACATCCAGCGAGCGAAAGACGATCGCGAGTTCGTTGTCACCCGCGAGGTCCACCTCGACCTCGTGAATGAGGAACATGTTGTCGCCGACGAGGATCGATCGTCCGTTCAGCCAGACCTCAGCCAGGGTCGCCAGCCCGTTGAAGCGCAACAAGCGGCGTCCGTTCCCGTCGACGCGGGTGCGATACCAGATATCCTGGTCATGCAGGGGGAGCGGATCCTCCAGCGTCCAGCGCCCTGCTTCGCGCAGGGCCTGAGCCGCCGTCCCAGGCACCGGTGCCGCGATCCAGTCCAGTAACGCCGGCAGATCCGCCGGCGTCTGCACCGACCCGGGTGCGGTACAGGCGAGATGCCACTCCATCAGGCGAACCGCGCTGCGAGCGCGGCGAAGATGAGATCGTAGTCATCCTCGAGTGGCTGCAACCGCACGGCATCGGCGTCGAACTTGCGGCGATGGACCATGCGTGCCAGCTGGAATTGCACCGCCTTGGCGGCCTCGGCGATACGCCGGCCGGCGGCGGCAGCTTCGGCAAGGCCGCCCACGCCGTTGGTCCCGAGCCATTGCAGATAGGTGCCGAGCATCTCGAAATTGGCGCCGAGCTGGCGCGGCACGTTGAAGGCGTAGAGGTGGAAGTAAGCCATGTCACGGGAAGCCAGCCGCTCGAGATGCGATGGCAGCGCGACGCGCCAGGCCTCTATCGGATTGCTGCGCGGCCGGCGCTTCAGATGTCCACGCAGGAGCGCGAGCGAAGCCTCGAGCAATGCCGTACCACCGAGCGCCTTGCCGTCGCGCTTCACGAACTCGGCATAGGGAAACAGGACCGTCGGCCGGCGGAACAGCCCATCATAATCCTCGTCCGCCAGCTCGTGGTAGCCCGCGCCGTGGAAGTATCCGAAGCGTCGCCTCGCCGGATCGAGCGCCATGACGGCCACGCTCGTCTTCACATGTGCCTTGCGATACGCCTCGCCGGCATCGGGCAGCCAGAAAGCGTCGACCTCGACCAGCACGGGCCGCCCGCGGCGAAGCTGCGCCATCGCCTGGGCTTCGACCGATTCGTAGATCGCAAGCTCCTGCACGGAGAGGCCGAACAGCGCCTGCAGGTCCTCCAGCGGAAACTTGAAAAAGGTGAACTGGTCGCCCTCGAAGTCCTGCAGCACCGTAAACGGAAGCGCCGCTTCGACCGAATGGCCGAGGGCCGGCAGAAGCTCCACCCACAGGTCGACGTAGCAATTGGTCTCAGGCCAGACCCGATCGCCACCGTGAAGCGCGCTCGGCCTCCACGTCGCCGGACTGAGGCCCAGGAGATCGACCGCGTCAGAGGCCGAGGACATGACGCACACGGTCCGGCCAGTCTGCGACGATGAAGCCGTGGTGACGGAACAAGGCGAGCGTCAATCGCTCGACACCGAAGCCGACGCAGGCCGTATGAGCCGTCTCTCCCGTTTCCGTTTGGATGGCCCAGGCCCGGCCGAACAGGTCGCGATGGTCGTTGAAACTGACACAGGCCGTACGTGGCGCCTCGGCGACGATCGGTACCAGAAGCTCGAACTTGAGGCTCTCCTCGCGCTGGCTCGCCGAAAGGAGCTTGCCGGCCCTGCCGAAAAACGGATCGCTCGCCACTTCGATTGTCGCGGGCAATTCCAGCGACCCGACGAGTGCCTGCGCCCGGTCGAGCCATAGCGTGCGAAACGACGAGACCTGTTCCCGCGTGCCGATGCGGACATGCTCGCGTTGCCGGAACATCTGCATGCGCGCCGGGTCGATGGACGGCTCGTGACGGAAGCACCAGGTGTAGACATCGACCAGGGCGCCGGTGGCGGCAAGCGGTCCCCGCGACGCGATCGTCGGGTAGACGCCATAGCAGGCGGCAGGTGTCAGGGCGACCTCGGTCGGCCGCTGCATGTCCGTCCAGTCCTCGCCTTTCGACAGCCTGCCGAGAAGCGCAGCATGGTCGTGATCGGAGCCCGCGAAACTGGCTACGGTGCCCGCCAGGTGCGGGAAGTTCCGGACATAGCCGCTCTTTTCGAGCTGCAGGCGGCCCAGTCCCGGCGGAAAGCGCATGACCTCGGGGCCGTCCGGATCACCGACCCCACTGATCGCCGCGTTCAGGCGCTCCACGACATGCTCGAAGGTCCCGCTCCGCCCATAAAGCCCATCGACTCCCATGGAGATCAGCAGACCATGGCCCAGCAGCTCGTCCCGGAACGCCTCGTAGGCGGCGGAGACGAGGTCCTTCACGCCAGCGGCTCCAGATCGTCCCGCAGGGCCAGAGCGAGCGTCGCATTGTTCGCGCTGATGCGGTCGTTGCTCACCATCACGGCCGCCGAGTGGGCATCGCGCAGATGGCGTCCCAGGCTGAAGGGTGAATCGTTGCGATAGCCGGCCAGGCCGCAGATCAGCATCGCCTCGCCGACGATCTTCACCACCGATTGCGAGCTGCCGAGCTTCAGGTTGTTCATCGCAACGGCAAGAGAAATCGCCGAGGGTCCGTCCACCGACCCGATCGCCGCCTCGTACAGGCGCAGGCAGGCAAGGAGATTGCTCTTCATGGTCTGCAACTCGTTCACGGCGACGGCCAATCGGGCGGCGCCCAGCGGCGTCTCGCCCGGCCTCTTCTTCGCCTCGGCACGAACGAAGGCCCGCGCACGGCCCAGCGCATCGGTTGCGATGCCGAGCCACAGGGCACCCCAGACGAGATGGGAGACCGGAAGCATCGTCTGCGCGGACACATCCGCGTAGGGCACCGGAATGACCTGACTCATCTCGCCTTCCGCCGTCAGGCGATACCCCCTTGAGCATGTGCCGCGCATGCCCAGGGTGTTCCAGGTTTCCTGGGGCTGCAGTTCGACGCCGCTCCTCGGCACGACGACGATCACCTGATCCGAGGGTGGCGATTGCGCTGTCCGCCGGGCCGTCACCAGGATCGCATCGCTTTCCTCGCCGTAGGAGATCACCGGCGCCTGCTTGACCAGCGTGAAGCGTCCGCGCTTCTCGTCCAGTGCACAGATGCTCGACCGCACATCGCCGGCCGCACCCGCTTCCGACGTCGCCGAGGCGAGAAGGAGCTGTCCGTCCGCCAGCCGTCGGAGGAAAGCGCGCTGCCAGGGATTGTGCCCGGCATGCCGGACGATGCACGCGACCTGGATCTGGTGCATCGCGTAGACCATGGCCGTAGAGGCGCAATACCGCCCCAGCTCGTGGCAGATCGACACCACGTCGGCGATGCCGGCGCCGGCTCCCCCCTCTGTCGAGGGCACCAGAAGGCCAAGCAACTGGCGGTCCCTCAGGCCCGTCACGGCCTCGGCCGGGAAACGAGCCCGCAGGTCGACATCGTCGGCATGCCGCGCGGCGATTTCAGCTCCGACCGCGCGCGCCGCGGCGAGCCACGGGCTCATGCCGCCTCGTCCTGCACACCGATCTCGATGAGTGCCCGGGCGATGGCATCGATGCTGGAAAATGTCAGGCGACCCAGCAGCCGGTCCGGGAACTCGATGTCGAACATCTCCTCCAGGGCCAGCATGAGGCTCACGGTGGCATGCGAGGTCAGGCCGGCCGCATGAAGGTCGGCATCGTCCGGAAGGGCATCCACACCATTCTGCAGGGATCCGGCATTTTTCAGCACAGTTCGAATGCGAACCTTCAGCGGCGAGGACACCGAACACTCCAACTATCGGAATCGAAAATTCGCAAGCAATTCCTGCCGTTTAGGCTATTCTGCCCTTGGGGACAAATCAATTTGCAGGCGCTTCCGGGGGTGGTGGGACACTCCCGAAGGCGCGCGTGGGCTGTATAGGGAAGGTATGACGCCGATTGCGGTTAACGACTGCTTCGGATGGCTTCACACGCCTGTCGACGCTCGTCGTAACGACGTAGCGGTTCTGATTTGTCCCGGTTTGCTCGGGGACGAACTGGTGGCCTATTGCGCCCTCAGGGTCCTGGCGGACGAGCTGGCAGGCGCAGGCTACTGGACCGTTCGTTTGCAGTATCCGGGTACCGGCGATTCCTGCGACCGGGCGATCGAACGGCCGGACGGCCATTGGGCGGCCTGGCAGGAAAGCATCGGGACGACCGCCGACTGGCTGAAGTCCGTGAGCGGCGCCCGGAAGCTTTTGATCTGCGGCATGCGGGCCGGCGCCATGCTGGCAACCCTGTCTGCCTCGCACCGTAACGATATTGACGGGCTGCTTCTGTTCGAGCCTACGGTGAGCGGCCGGTCCTATGCCCGCGAGTTGATGCTCGATGCGGAGCTGCATGGCGGCCGCGTCCTGCCGTCTGGCGGCGGCATCGAAGTCGGTGAATTCAACTTCAGCGCCACGACGATCGCCCAGATTACCGGCACGGATCTGCGCCGGACCACGATGGGCGCCACCCGGAAGGTTGCCGTGTTCTCCCGCGCGGGAACCAGGCCGGTCGACGAATGCCTGGAGTCCTGGCGACAGGCCGGCGTCGAGGTGACGGTGGGGGGCTGGAGCAGCGATCTCGATTCCCTGGTCGGGCATCCGACCTTCGATGCCGTCAAGCTCCCTACCTTTCGCGACGTCATCGCCTGGGTGACCACAGCCTTCCCCCTGGCAAGGGATGCGACGGCGGCGGCCCATCCTCAATCCGCCTTGCCTGCCGAAGCCACCTTGCGGCCGGGCGGCTGCATCGAGACGACACTGCGCTTCGGCTCGGGCCAGCGGCTGTTCGGTATCGTCTGCAACCCCGAGACGGGCCCCTCCCGGCACGTCGTGATCATCGTGAATGGCGGCCGCGACCCCCGATATGGAGCGGCGCGACAGGGTGTGGAATTCGCCCGTCGTCTCGCCCGCTCCGGTCTTTCATCGTTGCGCGCGGACTTTGCCGGCCTTGGAGACAGTCTCGGCCCACCTGGAACGGAGAACATCATCAGCCATGCGTTCACCGACCGCAGTGCCGACATTCGAGCGATGATCGAGGCTCTCGAGAAGCGCGGCTTCCGCAAGTTCACCGTTCAGGGCATCTGCTCCGGGGCCTATCACGCCTTCCATGCAGCGCTGGTCGAGCGTCGCATCGGCGCCCTGATGCTGGTCAACCAGCCGCTCTTCAGCCTGCCCCAACGGCCGGACGAAATCACCTACCTCCACCACCGCCAGCGGACGCCCCTGTTCTACTTCCGCAAGGTGTCCAGCCTGCAGAGCTGGCGCACGCTCCTCGAGGGACGGGTCGACATCGGCAGAACCCTGCATTCGCTCTGGGTCCGCGGGCTGCGTTCTGCGCGGCTGGGGAGCCGGCGGATCGGACGGGCGCTCGGCCTCATCCGCAAGCTTTCGTTCGCCCAATCGTCCCTGTCGGAACTCTGCGAGCGCCGTGTCGAGACGCTCTTCCTGTTCTCGCCGGCGAAGGTGGACCTCGAAATGTTCAGGCGCGAATTCACCCTCGAGCCCGACGCACTGACCCGCTATCCCGGCGCAGAAATACGCATCGTACCGCGCATGGATCATGCACTGATCTCTTCGGAGAGCCGCCATGACGCGCAGGTCGAGATGATCGGATTCCTCAGCAGACAACGCTAGAGGCGATATCCAGGCCCGATCCCCGCACCCCGATACCGTACGATCGTCAGGACGCTCTAGAAAGCCGGCGCGATCATCCGCGCGGCCAGCGCATTGGCTTTATCGTTGAAGTGCCAGTCGACGAAGAAGGCTTCGGGGTCCTGCGCCACGCCCTCCTTTGCGAATAGGTCGTAGGTGTCGAGCGTCTTCAACCCGGCATTGATCGCGCAGTCGAGGACAGTGGCGACACGCCGATGCTGCGTTTTCCCACTCTCCGGCCAGGCCCAGTCTTCATAGCGGGGAAACGCGACCACCAGGGCCTGGATGCTCTCCCGCTGCACCAAAGCTGCGAACCGGGCCATCAGACGACAGGAGATCAGATCGCTGTCTTCCCCCGTGTGGATCGTATCGCCATGCCAGAGCTCATGGGCGCCCAGCCGGCCCATGGTGAAGTGAAGGAGATAGGAATGGCCCAGCACGCGGCGCGGCAGCGTGTCCGGACCGGCCACCGGCGTCGTGGGCACAGGAACGTTGCGGAGTTCGAGCCCCTCCCCGGCCGCGACGAAATAGGGCTTGTGTCGCATGTTCCGGGCCGCGCGCCCGGTACGGTCGATGTCGGAGGCGATGAAGGCCAGCACGACGGTACCGGGCTTCAGGGTCGGCACCAGGCGTTCGGCCTTGAGGATCATCTGATCCAGCCCGTAGTCGCGCACGCCGCCAGCCAGGACACGCCGGCCGGTATGGCGTTCGAGATGGGCGGGCCAGGTCTCGTCATCGGCGACCGCGAACCCTTCCGTATAGGAATCGCCCAATGCGAGGATCGTCGGGCCGCTGTCGGCTCGTGCGCCGGGAGAATGGTGTCGCATGCCGTCGGCCGAGATCGAGATCGGCTTGCCCGCGAGAAGGCCGGACGCGCCGGGCTGCAGATCCCAGCCCAGCTCGCGGTCGTAGCGGAGCTGCGGCCGTTTCGATTCGTCCGATCGAAGATCGAGCTGAATGAAGTTCGGATAGTGCCACAGGAGGCTGGCCGACGTGCGCAGCCGCAGCGCCATCTCCGCCCCCAGCAGACAGATCACGACCGTCAGCACGGCGAGGACCAGCCCCGACCGCAGGGAGGGTCGGCGTGATGGGGCGGGTTCGTCCATCAGTATGGCCGGTCGCCCTCGATCAGCACGCGATGCATGATCCGCCTCTCGCCCACCGGGTAGTCGATGACGACGCGGTGCATGGTGGCGCGGTTGTCCCAGACCACGATGTCACCTTGGGTCCAGACATGGCCGTGATGGTGCTGCGGCTTGCGCGCCTCGTCGGCAAGTTCGTCGAGCAGGGCGTCGCTTTCCGCCCGCTCCAGCCCCACGATGCGATCCAGCCGGTTCGGGTTGAGGTAGAGCGCCTTGCGGCCGGTCTCCGGATGCGTCCGCACCAGCGGATGCTCGACATCCGGCGTCTCGGCGATCTCCTCCGGCGTCCGCACCGAGGGCCGGTTGCGCGCGCGCGGCGTGTCGTAGCCGTGGATGGCCTTCAGGCCGTCGATACGCTTGCGCGTCGCCTCCGGCAGGGCTTCGAACACCGAGTGCATGTTGCAGAACCAGGTGGCTCCGCCATGGCTCGGAATCTCGATGCTGTGCAGCAGGGTCGCCTTGGCGGGCACTGCGAAGTAGGAATCGTCAGTGTGCCAGTCTTCCGCGCGGATGGCCGTCTTGTCGGTCGTACCGTCGGCCATCAGCGTGCTCACCATGACCGACACGTCGGGCACCGCGCCGCTGCGCTTGTATCGCAGCAACTGCCTTTGCGGCACGCCGAATGCCTTCGAGAATTCGCGCGTCTGTTCCGGCGTCATCGGATCCCCCGGAATCACCACCAGCAGATGCTCCGCGAGCGCCCGGTTCAGCATCGCGGCCACTGCCGGCTCGTTCGCCGACGCGCGATCGAGTCCCTCGATGCGCGCGCCCAGGGCGGCTTTGTTGGGGACGACTTCCGGCATGGCCATGCGACTCCCGTGAAATTCACTACGAACCTAACGCAAGAGCGGGCGGTCACAAAAGGCGCGAGCCGGAGAGCGGAAGCGTGCTGGTCCGCCTTGGCCTGGCGTCTGAAAAGTCGGCCTAACGCGCCAACAGGCCCGCCACCAGGCCCGACAGCCAGCGGCGCAGGCGCTGCACCATGGCCTTCGTCTTCTGCCACACCGGCAGGGACCGTACGAAGGCATAGAGCCTGTCACGCCATCTGAAGAGCCAGGTCTCGGAGGCGAGGAACCATGGCATCGTGATCAGCGTCGGCCGCAGGATCTTGTAGAGGCGGGCGACCAGCGCGGTCGCCAGCATCTTGCCGATCAGGATGCTGGCCGTCGCCAGCGCGAACTTTCCGTGCAGGGCGAAGCCGAAGGCCGCCAGCTTGATCGGCAACACCAGCGCGGAAGGCGCAACGAAGGCGACCAAGGCACCCCAGGGCGGAAGACGCGCGAACCAGGCTTCAAGCCGGGCAACCGGCGGCCACTTGGCGAAGGCCGCCATGGCGACGCCCAGATAATGCAGCAGCACGTCTTCGAAGAAGACGACGGCCGCCGCCAGGGGCATCAGGATCAGTTCCAGGGCACGTTTCAAATGGCGCTTCATGCTGCCGCCATCCAAACCACACAAAATGTCATTATGGTGTTTACCATGTTCACTCGCCGCACGTTCGCCCGACTCGCGGGCGCCGCCTCGCTGGCACCCGCCGCGTCCCGGGCGCAGTCCGGGAAGCCGCTGTCGCGTATCGCCTTCGGCTCCTGCGCCAAGCAGACGCTTCCACAGCCGATCTGGGAGCCCATCCTCGCCTACCGGCCGGACCTCTTCATCTTCGCCGGCGACAATGTTTATGGCGACTTCCATTCGCCGGATGCAGCGGATCTGAAGGGCGCCTACGCGGAAGCGGCGCACATCGCGGGTTACGCGAAGCTGCGCGAGACGGTGCCGCATCTTGCCGTCTGGGACGACCACGATTACGGCGTCAACGACGGCGGCGCTGAGTTTGCCCACAAGATGGTGGCGAAGGAGCTGTTCCTCGATTTCTGGAAGGTGCCGGCAAACGACATTCGCCGCACGCGCGGCGGCATCTACGATTCCCGGGTCGTCGGCCCGCCGGGACAGAGAGTGCAGGTGATCCTGCTTGACGTGCGCTGGTTCCGCTCGCCGCTCAGGATCACGGACCAGCGCGGCGCGCCGGGCAAGCAGCGCTACCTGCCCGACCCCGATCCGGCAAAGACGATGCTGGGGTCCGAGCAATGGGCGTGGCTGGCCGGAGAACTGCGCAAGCCAGCCGAGCTGCGCCTGATCGTGTCGAGCACGCAGGTCCTCGCCGAGGGCCACGGCTGGGAGCGCTGGGGGAATTTCCCGCTCGAAAGACAGAAGCTCGTCGACACGATCCGCACCAGCGGTGCCAAGGGTGTCGTTCTGCTGTCCGGCGACCGCCACATCGGTGCTCTCTATCGCGAGGTGCCCGATGGCCTCTATCCGCTGTACGAGGCCACATCGAGCGGCCTCAACATGGTGTACTGGGCAGCCAAGGAGCCTGGCCCCAACCGCCTCGGCGCGCTCTTCGCCGCCGCCAACTTCGGCGTGGTCGAGATCGACTGGCCGGCACGCACCCTTCTATTGGCGCTGCGCGACGAGAGCGGCGACACGCGGCGGGCCGTCGATATTTCCTTCGACGCGCTGGGCATCCTGTAGAAACGAAAAGGGCCGCCTCGATGGGCGGCCCTCCCTCGGCGATTGTCGAAATCGTTACTGCGGCTGGACGCCGGCGGCCTTGATGGCGGGTACCCACTTGTCGATCGAGGCCTTGAGCTGGGCACGCAGCGCCTCGGGTGTCGCGTCCTTCGGCTCGGGCAGTTCGACCGCCTGCTCGGTCAGGCGCGCGCGCACCTTCTCGTCGCTGAGCGCTGTGACCAACGCCTTGTTCAGCGTGTCGATGACGTTCTTCGGGGTATTCTTGGCGACGAAGAAGCCGTTCCAGATCGTCACCTCGTAGCCCTTGAGGCCCGACTCGTCGATCGTCGGGACGTTCGGCAGCTGCGGCAGGCGCTTCAGCGTGCTGACGCCCAGTGCCTTGATGGTGCCGGCGTTGATCTGCGGCAGCACGTTCACCGCCTGGTCGACCATGTAGTCGAACTGCCCGCTCACCAGGTCGTTCAGGGCCGGACCGGTCCCCTTGTAGGGAATCTCCAGCACGTCGACCTTCATCATGCTGTTCAGCATGAGGCCGCCGAGATGCGAGGCGGCGCCGATGCCGGCCATGCCGTACTGCGCCTTCTTCTGGTTGGCCTTCACATAGGCCTCGAACTCCTTGAAATCTTTCGCCGGCAGGTCCTTCTTGGTGACCAGCACCATCGGGTTCGTGCCGCCGAGGCCGACCGGCTCGAGGTCCTTCTGGCTGTCGTAGGGCAGCGTCTTGTAGAGCGCGATGTTCACCGCCAGGGTGCCCATGTGCGTGAACAGGATCGTGTAACCGTCGGGCGTCGCCTTGGCGGCCTTGTTGACGCCGATCGTGCCGCCGGCGCCGCCGACATTCTCGACGATCATCGTCTGGCCGAGCGCCTCGCCCATGCGGGCCGTGAGCACGCGGGCCAGGGCATCGGTCGGCCCACCGGCCGCGAACGGCACGATGACCGTGATCGGCTTCGTCGGGTAGGTCTGCGCCATGGCCCCGAGCGGCATGGCGGCAACGCCCATGGCAGCAACGGCCGTCAGCAGGACACGTCTTTTCATAAACAACTCCCTGATGGTCTGGGAATGCGAGTTACACCCTGGTCACAGGCTCTGCAATGACCGGCCGGGCAGGCAAAAGGGGCCGGTCGCGCCAAAACGACACATGTCAGGGCGATGCTTGCTGCGGCGCGGGGCGAAAATGCCCGGCTGGGGATTTTCACGCCGCTTGTTCCGCCGCTGCCCCCAGCGCGATGAAAAGGCGCCCGCCTTCCACCCTCGCCGGCACCGTCCTGACCGTGCCTTCGTCGGCGCCGAGCGCCTTGCCTGTCTCGAACGAGATCACCCAATTGTGCAACGGGCAGGTCACGGACGTGCCGTGCACGATGCCCTGCGAGAGCGGCCCACCCTTGTGCGGACAATGGTCCTCGATGGCGAAGACCTGGCCCTCGGCCGTGCGGAACACCGCGATCCGGCCCTCCGGCGTGTTCACGCAGCGCGCCCCCCGGCTCGGCACGTCGTCGATGGTGCCGATTTCGATCCATCTCATGGTCATCACTCGGCCGCCTCCGCGAAGCCGACCGTCGCCATCGGCCGGAACTCGTGCTTGTCCTTGCCGGAGACGCGCTCTGACCATGGATCGACCTGGGCGAACTTCTGCGAGAAGACGAAGCGGTCGAAGTAGGCGCGGCGTCTCCCGGCATCCTGTACGATCTGGCGCCTGATCTCGTCGAGGCCGATGCGCTTGGCCCATTTGTAGATGCGCTCGAGATAGCGGGCCTGCTCGCGATACATCTGGACCAGCGCCGCGATGTGCTCGAGCGCCTCGTCTTCGGTCCTCACCTGACCCAGGATCTCCGTGCCCTTGATGTCGAGGCCGGCGGCGCCGGCGAAATGGATTTCATAGCCCGAGTCGACGCAGATCACGCCCACGTCCTTGCAGGTGGCTTCGGCACAGTTCCTCGGACACCCCGAGACCGCCATCTTGACCTTTGCCGGCGTCCACGAACCCCACATGAACTTCTCGATACGGATGCCGAGGCCGGTCGAGTCCTGCGTGCCGAACCGGCACCAGTCCGTGCCGACGCAGGTCTTCACCGTCCGCAGCCCCTTGGCATAGGCATGCCCCGAGACGAAGCCCGCTTTGCCCAGATCGGCCCATACGGCAGGCAGGTCTTCCTTGCGGACACCCAGCATGTCGATGCGTTGGCCGCCCGTCACCTTGACGGTCGGGATGGCGAACTTGTCGACGACGTCGGCGATCGCCCGAAGCTCCGTCGAACTGGTGACGCCGCCCCACATGCGCGGCACCACCGAGAAGGTGCCGTCCTTCTGGATGTTGGCGTGGACGCGCTCGTTGATGAAGCGCGACTGATAGTCGTCGGCATATTCGTTGGGCCAGTCGCAGACCAGGTAGTAGTTGAGCGCCGGACGACACTTGGCGCAGCCGCACGAGGTCTTCCACTCGAGTTCCTGCATCACCGCCGGCATCGTCTTCAGCGATCTCGCGACGATCAGCCGGCGCACGTCGTCGTGGCCCAGCGTCGTGCAGGTGCACATCGGCTGGACGGCGCTCCGATCGAAGGCGTCGCCCAGGGTCAGCTCCATCAGCTGCTCGACCAAGCCCGTGCAGGTGCCGCACGAGGCCGAGGCCTTGGTGTGTGCGCGCACGTCGTCGAGCGTGGTCAGTCCCTTCGTCTTGATGGCGTCCGTGATCCTGCCCTTGCAGATGCCGTTGCAGCCGCAGATCTCGGCATCGTCCGGCAGCGCCGCGACGGCCGCCGAGGGATCGGCCCTACCGCCGCCCTGGAAAGCCGGCCCGTAGATCAGCGTGTCGCGCATCTCGGAGATGTTCGCCGACTTCTTCTTGAGGTCGTTGAACCACGCGCCGTCGGCGACTTCGCCGAACAGTACCGTCCCGATGATCCTGTCGTCCTTCAGGATGAGGCGCTTGTAGACGCCGGCCGAGGCGTCGCGCAGGACGATCTCCTCACGGTCGTCCCCGTCGGCGAAATCGCCCGACGAATAGACGTCGATGCCGGTGACCTTGAGCTTGGTCGGCGTGTCGATGTGCACGAAGCGGGCCGCGTCGTCGCCGGCGAGATGGGCCGCCGCGGTACGCGCCATCTCGTAGAGCGGCGCCACCAGGCCATAGACATGGCCGCCAACCTCCGCGCATTCCCCGAGCGCCAGGATACCGGGATCGGACGTCCGCATGGAGTGATCCACGACGATACCGCGGCCGATCGTGAGGCCCGCGCTCTTCGCGAGCGCGACGTTCGGGCGGATGCCGGCCGCCATGACGACCAGCGTCGCCGGGATGACTCTTCCGTCGGCGAGTTCGACACCCTCGACCCTGCCGTCGCCCAGGATCGCCTTCGTGTTGGCCGAGGTGAGGACCTCGATGCCCCGCTCCTCGAGCGCCTTCTGCAACAGGTAGCCCGCAGCGGGATCGAGTTGCCGTTCCATCAGGGTCGGCATCAGATGCACGACCGTGACGTCCATGCCTCGCGACTGAAGTCCGGCCGCGGCTTCGAGGCCGAGCAGGCCGCCGCCGATCACGACCGCCTTGGCACGCGACTGGGCCGCCAGCAGCATCGCATTCACGTCGTCGAGGTCGCGGTAGGTGAGCACGCCCGCGAAGTCGTGGCCAGGCACGGGGATGATGAGCGGATTGGAGCCCGTGGCGATGACGAGCCTGTCGTAACTCTCGGTCACGCCGCCCGAGGACGTCACGGTCTTCGCGGCGCGGTCGATCGCCTCGATCCTGTGGCCCTTGTAGAGGGTGATGCCGTTGCGGACATACCAGCCGTCGCCGTGGATGATGATCTGTTCGAAATCCTTCTCGCCCGACAGCACGGGCGAGAGCATGATGCGATCGTAGTTGACCCTCGGTTCGGCGTTGAAGATCGTCACCTGGTAGCGACCGGGTGAGGCCTCCAGCAGGTGCTCCAGCATGCGCCCGGGCGCCATGCCGTTTCCGATGATGACGAGCTTTTCAGTCATGCTTCTGGCGGACCCCCCAAAACAAAAAAGCTGCCCAACAGGCCCACGCCCCGCGGAAGGGGACGAATAGCCGTTGGCAGCTTTGCCGGAGGCGCCCGCCATTGGACGCCCATTGAAGAGGCTTCATTGCCTCACCGAGTACAGAGCATGAACCGTGCCAAACCGGGGAGGTTGGGAAACACAGGTGCCAGACGCCCCTGCGCAGCGACCGGGAAATCGCCGGCGATCGGCCTGGCTACTTATTGGGCACACTCAGCCGTCGATTGCCTCTTTGCCCGGTCGCCAGACGAACCTATGAGGGTGTGGTGACTTCCCTTTCGCCCCGCTTCCAGGCCGTCATCGCGGAGATCGACGCCGCCAATGCGCAGGACCCTCGGCGCGACCTGGTCGCCGGCACGCCACGTCCGCGCGAGGTCGTCTATTCGGAGCGGATGTCGGACTGCCTGTCGAGGCTCTATCCGGAAGCATCGGAAGCCCTGCGCATCGCCGCGCGTGCCCAGCACATCTGCCGCTGGCAAATCGCCAGGAAGGAATTTCCGCTCGGCCGTGAAGGCTACAACGCCTGGCGAGCCGCCTGCCGGGATCATCACGCGGCGCTCACCTCTGCCATCCTGCGCCGCCACGGATACCCGGACGGCGAGATCGCGCAGGTCGTCAAGATCATCCGCAAGGAACAGCTCAAGCGCGACCCCGAGAGCCAGGCTCTCGAGAACGTCGTGGCCGTCGTCTTCGTCCAGCACTACCTCGACGAATTCGTCGCCGAGCACAAAGACTACGACGACGCCAAGCTCGCCGACATCCTGAGGAAGACGTTGCGCAAGATGGATGCGACCGGCCACACCGCCGCCCTCGGGCTCGACCTGCCCGCGGCGACCGTGCGCCTCATCGACATGGCACTCAAGTAAGACGGCGCTCTACGCCGTCTTCACCAGTTCCGCGATGGCCGCACCGACGGTCTTGGTGTCGCCGTTGCCGCCAAGATCCTTGGTCCGCGGACCGCCCTCGACCAGCGAGGCCGCGATGGCCCGCTCGATCGCCTCGGCAGCCTCCGGATAACCGAGGTGGCGGACCATCATGGCGCCGGACCATATCTGGCCGATCGGGTTGGCGATGCCTTTGCCCGCAATGTCAGGCGCCGAACCGTGCACCGGCTCGAACATCGACGGGTACTTGCGCTCCGGGTTGATGTTGCCCGACGGCGCAACGCCGATCGAGCCGGTCAGCGCCGGGCCGAGATCCGAGAGGATGTCGCCGAACAGGTTGGAGCCGACGACCACGTCGAACCAATCCGGGTTGCGCACGAAATGCGCCGTCAGGATGTCGATGTGATACTGGTCCGCCTTGATGCTCGGATACTTCTTGCACATCTCGACGAAGCGCTCGTCCCAGAACGGCATCGTATGGATGATGCCATTGGACTTGGTGGCCGAGGTCACGTGCTTCTTCTTCGTCGTGCTGGCGAAGTCGAAGGCGAACTTGAGGATGCGGTCGACGCCCTTGCGGGTGAAGATGGACTGCTGAATGGCCATCTCGTCGTCGGTGCCCTGGAACATGCGGCCGCCGATCGAGCTGTACTCGCCCTCGGTATTCTCGCGCACCACCCAGAAGTCGATCTCGCCCGGCTTGCGGTTGGCGAGCGGTGACGGCACGCCCTCGAACAGGCGCACGGGACGCAGGTTCACATACTCGTCGAAGTCGCGGCGGATCGGGATCAGCAGGCCCCACAGGGAGACGTGATCGGGAACGCCCGGCCAGCCGACGGCCCCGAGGAAGATGCTCTCGAATGCCTTGAGCTGCTCCATGCCATCATCGGGCATCATCTTGCCGGTCTTGACCAGACGATCGCACGACCAGTCGAAATCGGTGAACTCGAGCTCGAAGTTGAAACGCCGCGCCGCGGCTTCCAGGACCTTCACGCCTTCCGGCAGAACTTCCTTACCGATTCCGTCACCCGGAATAAGTGCGATCTTGTGCTTGGCCATTGAAAATCCTCCCGAACCGCGCGGAACGTAGCAGCGCGCCTTAGCCATGCAAGCGCGGCATTGCCCCTGCGGTTGACCCGCGCCAATATGAACAAGCGTTTACCCCGGAGTGGCCATGACGTTCGACCTCAAGATTACCGGCGGCACCATCGTCGACGGCACCGGCAAGCCGGGCTTCGTCGGCGATATCGGCATCAAGGACGGCAAGGTCGTCGCAATCGGCAACGCCGACGGTCCCGCCACGCAGGCGATCGACGCCACCGGCAAGGTCGTCTCGCCGGGCTTCGTCGACGTGCACACGCATTACGACGCCCAGATCCTGTGGGATCGCATGCTCACCATCTCGCCATGGCATGGCGTCACCACGACCGTGATCGGCAATTGCGGCTTCGGCGTAGCGCCGACCCGGGAAATCCACCGCAAGATGATCATGCAGACCCTGGAAAAGGTCGAAGGCATGAGCCTCGAGGCGCTGGAAGCGGGCCTCGGCACGGCGTGGCCGTTCGAGACCTTCCCGCAGTATCTCGACACGCTGGAGAAGCGCGGCTCGGCGATCAACGTGGCTGCCCTGTTCGGACACACGCCGCTGCGCCTCTACGTGATGGGCGAGGAATCGACCGAGCGCGCCGCGACGGCCGATGAGATCGGGAAAATGAAGGTACTGGTGCGCGAGGCGATGGACGCCGGCGCGATCGGCTTCGGCACCTCGGTCTCGGTCAGCCACAGCGGCTACGGCGGCAAGCCGGTTCCCAGCCGCCAGGCGACGCCCGAGGAAATGGATTCGCTGGTCTCGGTCATGGGCGAGCTGAAGCGTGGCCTGATGCAGATCACCATCGGCCGCGATTTCTCGACCCGCCACATGGCCGAGGTCAGCCGCAAGTACAACATTCCCGTCACCTGGACCGCCCTGCTCTCCCACCTCTACGGCCCGGGCGGCCATCGCAAGCAGCTCGACCTCGCCGCCGAGCAGCGCAAGTCCGGCGCCCTCGTCATTCCGCAGGTGAGCTGCCGGCCGCTGAACTTCGAGGTCACCTTCGCCGAACCCTTCATCTTCGACGTGATGCCGTTCATGAACGAGCTCGCCAAAGCCGACGCCCGGGAACCCGGCGCCCGCCGCCGCGCCTACGCCGATCCGGCGTGGCGCGAGAAGCTCCGCAGCGAGGTCACGCCGCTGTTCCGCAACTGGTGGGACCGCGTGGTCATCGCCTGGTCGCCGTCGCATCGCGAACTCGAGGAGCAGCCGCTCACTCTCGCGGCCGCGAAGCTCGGGAAGGATCCGGTCGACCTCGCCCTCGACATCTCGCTGGCCGACGACCTGCTGACCCGCTTCCGCATGGCCGTCATGAACTTCGACGAGAAGGAAGTGGCCGAGCTGATCACCGATCCGAACACGATCATCGCTCTGTCCGATGCCGGCGCCCATGCCAGCCAGCTCTGCGACGCCTGCTACTCGACCCACCTGCTCGGCCACTGGGTGCGCGACCGCAAGGTCTTCACGCTCGAGGAGGCGGTGCACAATCTCACCCAGCGCCCGGCCGAAATGTTCGGCATCACCGATCGCGGCGTGCTCGCGGAGGGCCGACCGGCCGACGTCGTCGTCTTCGATCCAAAGACCGTGAACCCCGGCCCGTTGAAGCGCGTCTACGATATGCCGGCCGGCGCCGACCGTCTCGTGTCGGAGGCGAGCGGCATCGAGGCCGTCATTGTCAATGGCAAGCTCATTCGCCGGGACAACAAAGATACCGTCACTGCCAACGACAAGCTGCCCGGTCGTCTGCTACGACATGGCCACGCCGCGTAAGGCTGAATTTCAGGGAGAGAGACAAGTGATCCACGTCATCGCCATCATCACCGCCAAGCCCGGCTTGCGCGACGAAGTCCTGAAGAACTTCAAGGACAACGTCCCGGCCGTGCACGCCGAGAAGGGCTGCGTCGAGTACGGCGCGACCGTCGACATCGACGGCGGTCCGTTCGCGAAGTTCGGTCCCGACACGTTCGTCGTGGTCGAGAAGTGGGAGAGCATGGACGATCTGAAGGCCCATGGCGCATCGGAGCACATGAAGGCCTATGCGGCCAAGAACAAGGATTTGCTCGCCAACCGCGCCGTCCACGTTCTGCAGAACGCTTGATTCCCGTCACCGAAGTGGACGTCGCCGCGTACGAACGCGACGGCGTCGTCTGCCTGCGCGGCGCCTTCGACGCCGTGTGGGTCGGAATCCTGTGCGAGGCGGTCGAGCGCGACCTCCTCCAGCCGGGACCGCATGCAACCAACTTCGCGGAAGGCAGCACGGCGGGCAAATTCTTCGGCGACATGTTCATGTGGCGGAGGGACAACGATTTCCGCCTCGCCGCCCTCACCTCGCCGGCCGGTGAGATCGCCGCCGCCCTGATGCGCTCGGAAGGCGTCGATTTCTTCTACGACCAGCTCTTCGTGAAGGAGCCCGGCACGGCTCATCCGACGCCGTGGCACCAGGACCTGCCCTACTGGCCCGTGACCGGCCGGCAGATCACCTCGGTCTGGATCGCCCTCGACGATATCGACTCGAGCAACGGGGCCGTCGAATTCATCGCCGGTTCGCATCGCTGGGGGATCAACTACCGGCCGACGCCCTTCCGCAAGGGCCACGAGGCGAAGTTCACGTCGAGCGACCTGGTCCAGATCCCCGACATCGACTCGGATCGCGGCAAGTACGACATCCGCTCCTGGACGATGGAGCCCGGCGACTGCCTGGTCTTCCACGCCATGATCGTGCACGGCGCGCCGGGCAACGACACGCCGGGTGCCCGCCGCCGCGGCCTGTCGCTGCGCTATACCGGCGACGATGCCCGCTACGACCCGCGGCCCGGAACCTTCCAGTTCCCCCACACACCCGACCTCGCGGCCGGCGCCCCGATGACCTGCGACCTCTTCCCGAGAGTCTGGCCGAGGCGGTAAAGCTTGACGGAATATTCCGTCGTCTCGACCGGAGCACCGAAGGTGCGGAGCGGAGAGACCTCGCCTCCTCGATTTGCCGGCTTGTGGTGGATAGAAGGCCTCTCCAGTTCGCCTCGCTATGCTCGGCTGCGGTCGAGGCGACGGACTTTGTTTTCTATTCGCGATTTCCGAGGGCAGGTTCAATGGAAGAGCGCGGCGTCGATCAGGTGACGGAGGTCACCAATACCTCGTGGTTCACCCGCCTCGGGCAGGCGGTCGTCGGCGTCCTCATCGGCTTCGTCTTCGTCGTGGTGTCGATCGGCGTGCTGTTCTGGAACGAGGGCCGTGCGATCCATACGGCGCAGGGGCTCGCCGAGGGCGCCGGCATCGTGCGCAGCGTTCCCGCGGATTCGGTGGATCGGTCGAACGACGGCCGGCTGATCCACGTGACCGGAATGCTCTCGACGGCCGGCCCCGTGACCGATCCCGACTTCGCGATCCGGGTGAATGGCGTGCGGCTGGTGCGCCATGTCGAGGTCTATCAATGGAAGGAAGAGACCCACAGCGAGACACGCACGAAGTTCGGTGGAGGCGAGGAACGCACCACGACCTACAAGTATGTCCGCGCCTGGTCGGACAAGCCAATCGACTCGGATCGCTTCAAGGAGCCGCGCGGCCACACCAACCCGGTGATCGTCTATCAGTCCCGCGACATGGTGGCTGCCGGCACGCGGCTCGGCGCCTTCGCCGTTCCAGATTCTCTGCTGCGCGGCTTCGGCGAGGCCAGGAGGGTCGCCGCGACGGAGGTGCAGGCGAATGCCCTTCAGATCCGCGTGAACAAGCCTGTCGCCGTGAACGACGGCGTTCTCTATGTCGGCCGTGACTCGTCCCAGCCGGCGATCGGCGACATGCGCATCTCGTTCGGCGAGGTGCCTTTGCAGACGGCCAGTGTGGTCGCCGCCCAGTCCGGTTCGGGCTTCGCGCCCTTCCCCACCCATACCGGCACGACCGTCGAGCTGATCGCGGCCGGCGCCGTGCCGGCCAAGGTGATGTTCCAGCACGCCGAGGAGGAGAACGTCACCATGACCTGGGTGCTGCGCCTGATCTGCGTGGTCTTCATGCTGATCGGCTTCAACTTCGTGCTCCGTCCGCTGGCCGTGGCCGGCAGCGTCATTCCGCTGCTGGGCGACGTGATCGGAGCCGGCACGTTCCTCGTCGCGCTGGTCTGCACCGTGGCGATCGCGCCGATCGTGATCGCGTTCGGTTGGCTGTGGTACCGGCCGTTGATCGGGATCGCGGTGCTGGTGGTCGGGGCCGCAGCCACCTGGGGGCTCACGCGACTACTGCACGCGCGGGCGTCGGCACCGAAGGCCGTGCGTCCCGCGGCCTGATCGTCAGCCGCCCCGGATGATGCCCTTCATCACGATGTCGAGCATGCCCGTGCCCAGCAGATCGCGATTGGACCACGGGAACTCGGGCTTCAGGATCAGGGCCGAGGCGACGCCGTGCATGGCCATCCAGCAGAGTTCCGCGCAGGTGTCGGCCGGGTAGTTGAGTGCGAGGCCCGACGCTTCGGCCTCGGCGATGATCGAGACGAGACGCTGGAACACGATCGCGCCGCCGATGCCCGGCCGCGTCGGATCGTCCGTGGGCATCCTGTGCCCGAGCTTGCGCACCGATTCGGGGATGTTGGAGCCCAGGAACACGAGCTTGTACTCGTCGGGATGGGCCAAGCCGAACTTCAGATAGGCCTCGCCGAAGCGCCGGATGCGCTCGCGCGGATCGCTGACGGTGCTCTCGATCTCACGGATGCTCTCGATCAGGTACCCGAAGGTCTGATCGCAGAGCGCGAGCATCATCTGCTCCTTGTCCGGGAAGTAGAGATAGAGCGCGGGCGCGGACACGCCGACCCGGTCGGCGATCCGTCGGATCGTCGTGGCCTCGTAACCCTGCTCCAGGAACAGTTCCTTGGCGGCCTGGAGGATCTCCTCGCGGCGGGTATGCCCCTCGCCGCGTTTCTTCCGGCCGCCCGTCGCCGCTGTCGAAAAAGCGTTCAATCGGGTTCTCCTACCCTTGACTATTATATTAACACAGATAACTTATCAATGGTAAGTTAACGGCGTTTAGATTCTTCAGCCCATTGTAGACGTCCGAAGGAAGCCCCGCCATGCGTCTCCCGAACGTTCGCCTGCCGCGTCCCTCTGCAAAGAAGCTGGTGGTGCTGGGCACCGTTGGCTTGGCGCTCGCGGGCGGGGCATTCGCCGCCTACTCTTTCACCTCGAAGCACAATACCCCACTGGCCAGCGCAGAGCCGGTCACCCGGCCTGCCCGGGTCGCGGAGATTTCCTACAGGACGCAAGGCCAGACGCTGCTGCTGGCCGGCACGGTCGTACCCCGCATCGAAAGCACGCTGGGTTTCCGTGTCTCTGGAAAGATCACCCAGCGGTCGGTCGATGTCGGTGCGGTCGTGAAGCCGGGAGATGTCATCGCCGCGCTCGATCCAAGCGACTACCAGCTCGCCGTGGACAATGCGCGCGCTGCGCTCGCATCGGCAGAGGCCGACCATGTGCGCGCCAAGGCCGATCACGAGCGTTACCTGAACCTGCGCGGCAGCATGGCCTTCGTGCCGCAGACGCTCGACCAGCGGCAGTCGCTGGCCTCGACCGCGCTCGCTCGCGTCGACCAGGCCAAGAGCCAGCTTTCCTCGGCGGAGAACAACCTCGCCTATACGGTGCTGCGCGCCGACGCGGCTGGTGTCGTCACCGCCGTCCAGGCCGAGGTGGGACAGGTCATGGCGCAGGGCCAGGGCGTGATCCGCCTCGCCCGAACGGACGAGCTGGAAATCCTGGTCGGCGTCCCCGAGCACCGGCTGAAGGCCGTGCGCGAGGCGCAGGGCGCGAGCTTCGAACTCTGGTCCGATCCGGGCCGGCGTCATGCCGCCAAGCTGCGCGAACTCTCGCCCAGCGCCGATCCCGTGACCCGCACCTACGCCGCGCGCTTCAGCGTGCTGGAGCCTCCGCAGTTCATCGGGCTCGGCATGACCGCGACGCTGGGCTTCGAACGGCCCGATCGCACGCCCGTCGCCGAAGTGCCCCTCTCCGCCATCTTCCAGCGCGGCACCCAACCCGCCGTCTGGGTGGTCGACCGCGACAGCGGCACGGTCGAACTGCGCGCCGTCACGATCGCGCGCTGGCGTGACGACACCGCCGCGATCCTGTCGGGCGTCAAGGAGGGCGAGCTGATCGCCACCGCGGGCGTGCACAAGCTCGAGACCGGCCAGAAGGTGAAGCCGCTCCAGTCGCAGCAGCAGGCGGCCCGCTAGCGGCTACCGCCCCGACTTCGCTCCAGGGGAGACGATCCATGACGACACGCACCAATCTCTCGGCGCTGGCGCTCAAGTACAGCACGCTCACCGTGTTCTTCATGATCGCGCTGACCCTGGCCGGATTCTACGCCTTCTTCAATCTGGGCCGCGCCGAGGATCCGCCCTTCACCATCAAGCAGATGGTCGTGTCGGCGGCCTGGCCCGGCGCCACATCGCGCGAAGTAGAGCAGCAGGTCACGGAGAAGATCGAGACCAAGCTGCAGGAGCTGCCCTTCTTCTACAACGTCCAGAGTTACACCAAGCCCGGTGAGACGGTGATCTACGTCTCGCTGCGGGACGACACCCCGCCCTCGAAGGTCGCGGACCTCTGGTACCAGGTGCGCAAGAAGGTCGGCGACATCCGGAGCTCGCTGCCGCAGGGCGTGGTTGGCCCCTTCTTCAACGACGAGTACGGCGACACCTACAGCCTGATCTGGGCCTTCGAGTCCGACGGCTTCTCGCCCGCCGAGGTCAAGGAGATCGCCAAGGCGGTGCGCCAGCGCCTGCTGCGCGTGCCCGACGTCACCAAGGCCGACCTGTTCGGTCTGCAGGACGAGAAGATCTACATCGAGTTCAGCCACACGAGACTCGCCCTGCTGGGCGTTCCGGTCGAGCAGATCCTCGAGGTCGTGCGCCGGCAGAATGCGATCGTGGCGGCCGGCACGGTCGAAACCAAGGGCGAGCGGGTCGCCGTCCGCGTCGACGGCGCGCCGACCTCGGCAGAGCAACTCCTGGCATTGCCCTTCACCGCCAATGGCCAGACCCTGACCCTAGGCGACGTCGCGGAGATCAAGCGCGGCTACCAGGATCCGCGCCAGCTCGCCATGCGCTACAACGGCAAGGCGGTGATCGGCCTCGGCGTCGTCATGGCGCCCGGCGGCAACGTCCAGAAATTGGGCGCTGCCCTAGACAAGACCATGGAAGAGGTGGAAGCCGGCCTGCCGGTCGGCATCACGGTGCATCGCATCGCCAATCAGCCCGAGGTCGTGAGCAAATCGTTCGAGGAATTCAGCTCCTCGCTGCTCGAGGCTCTGGCGATCGTGCTGGTGGTGTCCTTCATCAGCCTGGGCATCCGCACCGGCGTGATCGTGGCGCTGTCGGTGCCGCTGGTGCTGGCCATAACCTTCGTCGGCATGCTGCTGCTGGGCATCGATTTCCAGCGCATCTCGCTCGGCGCGCTGATCATCGCGCTCGGCCTGCTGGTCGACGACGCCATCATCGCCGTCGAGATGATGATGGTGAAGCTCGAACAGGGCGCCAGCCGGATGGAAGCCGCGACCTATGCCTACACTTCCACCGCCTTCCCCATGCTGACCGGCACGCTCGTGACGGCCGTCGGCTTTGTGCCGGTGGGCTTCGCGCGCTCCGGCGCCGGCGAATACACCAACTCGATCTTCTGGGTGGTGGGCCTGTCGCTGATCATATCGTGGTTCGTGGCCGTGCTGTTCACGCCCTGGATGGGCTACCATCTGCTGCCGACGCCCAAGGTGCAGCACCACGATCCCTATAACGGGCGCCTCTACACGCTCTTCCGCAAGATCGTCGTGTGGTGCGTTACCTGGCGCAAGACCACGATCGTCATCACGGCGCTGGCCTTCGTGGGCTCGCTCGCGGCGTTCGGCTTCGTGTCCAAGCAGTTCTTCCCGACCGCCAACCGGCCTGAACTGATCGTCGACCTCAAGCTGGCACAGGGCGCCTCGTGGGCCGCGACCGACGCCGAGGTCCGCAAGCTGGAAACCTGGCTCGGCAACAGTTCCGACGTCGCCTCCTACACCGCCTATGTCGGCGCCGGCAGCCCGCGCTTCTACCTGCCGACGGTGCCTGAATTGTCCAACGCCAATTTCGGCCAGGTCATCGTCATGACCAAGGATCTGGTGGCGCGCGAGCGCGTCGTCGCCGAACTCGACAGCCTCTTCAAGAAGGATTTCGAGGCCGTGCGCGCCCGCGTGCAGCGCCTGCAGAACGGCCCGCCCGTCAGCTACCCTGTCATGTTCCGCGTGCTGGGGGACGATCCGCAGCAGGTGCGAAAGGTTGCGGAACAGGTCCGGCAGGTCTTCAAAGCCGATCCCGCGACCCGCGACATCAACTTCGACTGGAACGAGCTGGCCAAGACAGTACGCCTCGAGGTCGACCAGGCGAAAGCCCGCGCGCTGGGTGTCGATTCGCAGGCGCTTGGCAACTCGCTGCAGACCCTGCTGACCGGCATCACCGTCACCCAGTATCGCGACCGCACCGAGTCGATCGACGTAGTCGCCCGCGCCGTCGCGCCGGAACGGCTGAGCGTCGAGGGCCTGGAGGCGATCAACCTGCGTACCTCCACGGGCGGCGTCGTCTCGCTGGCACAGCTCGCCACGCTGAAGTTCGAGCTCGAGGAGCCGATCCTGTGGCGCCGCAACAAGGACCTGCTGATGACCGTTCGCGCCGGTGTGGCCGACGGCGTCCAGGGCCCCGACGTGGCCGCCCGCATCGACAAGGCTCTGGCGCCGGTCCGCGCCAGCCTGCCACCCGGCTACCGCATCGAGGTCGGCGGCGACCAGGAGGAATCGGCCAAGAGCCAGGCCTCGATCTTCAAGATGATGCCGCTGATGGCCTTCCTGATGATCCTTTTCCTGATGCTGCAGCTGCAGAGCTTCTCGAAGCTGGCGCTGGTGTTGCTCACCGCACCGCTCGGCCTGATTGGCGTGTCGCTGTTCCTGCTGCTGTTCAACCAGCCCTTCGGCTTCGTCTCGCTGCTGGGCGTGATCGCGCTCGCCGGCATGATCATGCGCAACTCGGTGATCCTGGTGGACCAGATCGACCAGGACATCGCGGCGGGCCACACCAAATGGGACGCGGTGATCGACGCCACGGTGCGCCGTGCCCGCCCCATCCTGCTGACCGCCGGCACCGCGATCTTCGCCATGATCCCGCTGTCGCGCAGCGTCTTCTGGGGCCCAATGGCCGTGGCGCTCATGGGCGGCCTGCTGGTCGCCACCGCCCTCACCCTGCTCTTCCTGCCGGCACTCTACGCCGCCTGGTTCCGGGTCAAGAGGCCGGCCGCCGCGACGGAGACCGCGCCGACCCGCCACATCCCGCCGCCGCTCGCCATCGCGGCGGAGTAGCGAGGCCTCGAACAATGGAGCGCGCCACTCCTGTGGCGCTCAGACTTTGTCGGTAGCGGCAATAAGAGCGTAACTGGAGTTTCGCGCCCCGATGAGGTCGAACGTCAGGAGATCCGGCCCTCGGCCGTGTGGATGTCCGTCGTCCGCGCCGCGCTGGTCGCGATGATGATCTCGATGCCGCGGGCGATGTCGTCGACGGCCATCGACGGTGCACCGCCCAGCCGCGCCGCCTGCTCCGGCACATAGGGGATGTGAAGGAAGCCGCCGCGCATCCTCGCCGGGTGGCTTTCGATGATGTCCATCAGCGAATAGAGGATGTGGTTGCAGACGAAGGTGCCTGCCGTATTGGAGACGGCGGCCGGCAGGCCCGCCTTCCGCATTGCCGCGACGCAGGCCTTGATCGGCAGGGTCGCGAAATAGGCCGCGGGGCCGTCGGTCCGCACCGGGACGTCGATCGGCTGCTTGCGGTCGTTGTCGGGAATGCGCGCATCCTGGACATTGATGCCGACCCGCTCGAGGCAGAGCTCGGTGCGACCGCCGGCCTGGCCGACGCACAACACGATGTCGGGCCTGACCTTGTCGATCGCCTCGCGCAGCACCCTGGCCGACTTGGCGTAGGAGGTCGGCAGGACCGCCGTCACCACGGTCACCTTCCCGATCTTCTTCTTCAGCCGGCTCACCGCCAGGGACGAGGGATTGACCTTGTCGCCGCCGAACGGATCGAAACCCGTCACCAAAGCCTTCATGTCGTACTCTCTTCCAGACAAACGAAAGGGCGCCCCGTTGGGGCGCCCCGACGTTAGTCCCTGCTTTGGCCGGCGGCTACTTGTTGGCCTTGTCGACCGCGCGGCGGGCCATCACACCGACCAGATGGGCGCGATATTCGGCGCTGCCGTGGATGTCGCTGTTCAGGCCATCGGCCGGCACCTTGATGTCCTTGATGGCGTCCGACGAGAAGTTCTTGGAGAGCGCTTCCTCCATCGCCTTCACCCGGAAGACGCACGGGCCGGCTCCGGTCACCGCGACCCGCACGCCGGCGGCGGTCTTGGCGACGAACACGCCGACCATCGCGTAACGCGAGGCCGGGTTCGGGAACTTCATGTAGGCGGCCTTCTCGGCCTTGGGGAAGCTGATCGAGGTGACGATCTCACCGTCCGCCAGCGCCGTCTCGAACAGGCCCTTGAAGAAGTCGTCGGCCGCATGCTTGCCGGTGTTCGTCGTCACGGTCGCGTTCAGCGCCACAACGGCCGCGGGATAGTCCGCCGCCGGATCGTTGTTGGCGACCGAGCCACCCATCGTGCCGCGGTTGCGGACCTGCGGATCGCCGATGTGGCCGGCCAGGTCGGCCAGGGCCGGAATGAGCTTCTTCACGTCGGCCGAGGTTGCAACGTCACCGTGCTTGGTCATGCCGCCGATGACGACCCTGTCGCCCTCGACCTTGATGCCGGCGAGCTCCTTGACGCCGCCGAGATCCACGACGTCGCTCGGCCGGGCCAGGCGCTGCTTCAGGGTCGGGATCAGCGTCATGCCGCCCGACATCGGACGGGCCTCTTCCTTGCCCTTGAGCAGGGCAATCGCGTCGGCGACCGACTTCGGGCGATGGTAGGCAAAATCGTACATCTGGACTTCCTCCGTTTACTCGGCCGCCGCGTGCTGGGCGCCCTGGATCGACTGCCACACGTTGAGCGGTGTGGCGGGCATTTCGACATGCTTGACGCCGATCGGCGCCAGCGCGTTGTGAACCGCATTCATCACGGCCGCGGGCGCCGCGATGGCCCCCGCCTCGCCGCATCCCTTCACGCCCAGCGGATTGTGCGGGCACGGGGTGACCTTGTAGCCAAGCTTGAACGACGGGAAGTTGTCGGCGCGCGGCATGGTGTAGTCCATGAACGAGCCGCTCAGCAGCTGCCCCGTCTCCTTGTCGTAGACCGCGCCCTCGAACAGCGCCTGGCCCACCCCCTGGACGATGCCGCCATGGACCTGCCCCTCGACGATCATCGGATTGATGATGTTGCCGAAATCGTCGACCGCCGTGTGGGCGACGACCTCGACGATGCCGGTGTCCGGATCGATCTCGACCTCGCAGATCTGCGTGCCCGAGGGATAGACGAAGTTCGCCGGATCGTAGAAGGCGTTCTCGTCCATGCCCGGCTCGATCTCGGCCAGCGGATAATTGTGCGGCACGTAGGCGGCGAAGACGGCCTGCGCCAGTGGCACGGCCTTGTCCGTGCCCGCCACCTTGAAGGTGCCGTTCTCGAACACGACGTCGGCCGCGTCGGCTTCCATCAGATGGGCCGCGATCTTCTTGCCCTTGGCGATGATCTTGTCCGTCGCCTTCATGATGGCCGAGCCGCCGACCGCCAGCGAACGGCTGCCATAAGTGCCCATGCCGAAGGTGGTCGTCGACGTATCGCCGTGAACCACCTCGATCTGGTCCATCGGCACGCCCAGCCGGTCGTGGACGAGCTGCGCGAAGGTCGTCTCGTGTCCCTGGCCGTGACTGTGCGAGCCGGTGATGACCTGCACGTTGCCCGTCGGGTTGAACTTGATCTGCGCCGACTCCCACTGGCCGACGCCGCCGCCCAGCTGGCCGATCACCTGCGAGGGCGCGAGGCCGCAAGCCTCGATGTAGGACGAGAAGCCGATGCCGCGCAGCTTGCCACGCGCCTTGGCCTCGGCCCGGCGAGTCTCGAAGCCCGGATAGTCGGCGATCTTCATCGCCTCGTCGATGATCGGCGGGTAGTTGCCCGAATCGTACTGCAGCGCCACCGGCGTCTGGTACGGGAAGGCCGTCGACGGGATGAAGTTCTTCCGGCGCAGCTCGGCCGGATCCATCTTCAGCTCGGCCGCCGCCTTGCTGACGATGGTCTCCACGACGAACGTCGCCTCGGGGCGTCCCGCCCCGCGATAGGCATCGACCGGCGCCGTGTGCGTCACTGCCGCCTTCACGTTGGCATAGATGAGCGGCGTCGTGTACTGGCCGGCCAGCAGGGTGGCGTAGAGATAGGTCGGAACCGCCGTCGAGAAGGTCGACAGATAGGCGCCCATGTTGGCGATCGTCTCGACCTTGAGAGCCAGGAACTTGCCCTCCTTGTCGAGCGCCAGCTCGGCATGGGTGACGTGGTCGCGGCCATGACAATCGGTCTGGAACGACTCGCTGCGCTCGGCCGTCCACTTGATCGGCCGGCCGACCCGCGAGGCCGCCCAGCAGACCATCGTCTCGTCCGCATAGCAGAAGATCTTGCTGCCGAAGCCACCGCCCACGTCGGGGGCGATGACGCGCAGCTTGTGCTCGGGAATGCCCAACACGAAGGCCGACAGGATCAGGCGCAGCACATGCGGGTTCTGCGAGGTCGACCAGAGCGTGTAGTTGCCCGTGCCCTTGTCGTACTCGGCCGCGGCGGCGCGCGGCTCCATCGCATTGGGGATCAGGCGATTGTTGACGATGTCCATTTTGGTGACGTGCGCCGCCTTGGCGAATGCCGCCTCGACATCGGCCTTCACGCCGATCTCCCAGTCGTAGATCAGGTTGCCCGGCGCCTCGGCGTGGACCTGCGGCGCACCCTTGTCGAGCGCCCTGGCGAGATCGACGATGGCCGGCAGGACCTCGTACTCGACCTTGATCGCCTCGGCTGCATCCCTCGCCTCGTCATGGCTGTTGGCCACGACCATGGCGACGGTGTCGCCGACATAGCGGACGGTATCGACCGCCATCACCGGGTGCGGCGGCGCCTTGTGCGGCTCGCCATGCTTGTCCTTCACCACCCAGCCACAGATCAGGCCGCCCACTTTTGCATCGACAAGATCCTTGCCGGTGAAGATGTTGACGACGCCTGGAAGCTTTTCCGCCGCCGAAATGTCGATGCTCTTGATCTTCGCATGGGCATGCGGCGAACGCAGGAAGTACGCGTAGGTCGCCCGGGCGAGGGGCAGATCGTCGACATAGCGACCGGTTCCGGTCAGGAAGCGCTTGTCTTCCGTACGCAGGACGCGGGCGCCGATTCCGGTGGCGGAGGTCATGGGGCTACACTCCTGCTGACTTCATGGCCGGAGCTGCGGCCAGGATTGCCTTCACGATGTTGTGGTAGCCGGTGCAGCGGCAGAGGTTGCCCTCGAGCTCGCGGCGCACCGTCGCCTCGTCGAGCTGGTAGTTGTGGCGCTTCACCATGTCGATTGCGCTCATCACCATGCCGGGCGTGCAGAAGCCGCACTGCAGGGCATGGTTGTCACGGAAGGCTTCCTGCATCGGGTGCAGCTTCTCAGCGCTCTCGGCGAGCCCCTCGATGGTAGTGACCTTGGCGCCCTCGGCCTGGACCGCGAGCATGGTGCAGGACTTCACCGACTTGCCGTCGACGTGCACCACGCAGGCGCCGCACTGGCTGGTGTCGCAGCCGACATGGGTGCCGGTCATGCCGAGATGCTCACGCAGGAACTGAACCAACAGCGTGCGCGCCTCGACCTTGCCCGATACGGACTTGCCGTTGACGGTCATGGCGACGGAAATGGTCATACTCAATCTCCCCTCACGTATTGGTTTGCGCGGCCGCAACCAGAAACGGCCGCCGGGCGTTGGGCGGGACTCTGACAAGCCCCCCATGTAGCGGTCAAGGGAATTGCTGGCGTCGAACGCCAGCTGCTAGCGACTCGCAAGAAATACGAGGATCAGCACGACGGCGCCGACGCCGATGACGGTCCAGTGACGAAATCCACGCTGCGCTGCAGCAGAGGGCACCGGCGGCGGCGGGTCTCCCGAGGGATCGCCCGAAGGCATCGTCATCAGGCGGCTGCGACCGGCGGAGGCGCGCCGACGCTCTCGGCGAACTTGCCGAAGAACTGATCGGCCAGCTTCTTCGCCGTGCCCGTGATCAGACGCGCGCCGACCTGTGCAATCTTGCCGCCGACCTGGGCGTCCACGTCATACTTCAGGATCGTGTCACTGCCGTCTTCCGTGAGGGTCACCACGGCACCGCCCTTGGCGAATCCCGCGACACCGCCCTGCCCTTCGCCGGTGATGCGGTAGCCGTTCGGCGGATCGATGTCGGAGAGCGTGACCTTGCCACCGAAGGCCGCACTGACCGGACCGATGCGCAGCCGGACCTTGGCCGTCATCTCGGTAGGAGAAAGCATCTCCAGCGATTCGCAGCCGGGAATGCACGCCTGCAGAATCGCCTGGTCGTTCAGCGCCGCGAAGACCTTCTCGCGCGACGCACCGATCCTGTATTCACCCTTGATTTCCATCTCGTAACTCCCGGCTCAGCGCCTACCATTTGTTTGTATAGGAGTCCGGCGGCAGTTCTGCCAGTGGCTCGCGCACCGAGAGGTAGATGGTGGCGGCATAAGGAACGGCCATCAGCAGCGCCAGGAACGCAAACCAGTTGGCCTGGGTGTTCCAGAACAAGGTGCGGATGACCCAGCGGCCGCCGTCGGCGGAAACGAACCCGCCGGCGCCGCCATCGTGCAACTTGATGGCGCCTTCGGTGACGACCAGCACGATCGCCCAGAAGACCAGCATCGAGACCAGGACGATCTCGGGCAGGACCGGCGCGAAGCGGCTCAGCCGGCGGTCCATGCGCACGAAGCCGCGGCTGCCGTCGTAGCCCAGCAGGCGGCCGAACGAGAGCGCGCGTGCGAAGCGATGATCGCGCGCCACCGGCTCGGTCCGCAGGATGGTGATGGTCTTCCACAGCATCAGCACGATGCTCGGGATCACGAAGCTCCAGATCGGGAAATCGCGATAGCGGCCGTCGATGGCGATCTGCCGGAACCAGTCGCCGATGCGGATCACCCCGTCGTACCAGTCGATGCTGATCACGATCAGGTAGAAGATGCAGAGTACCGTAAGCGCCAGATAGAGCATCTGCGCCAGCAGGTCGACGCGCCGCAGGATCCGGTAACGCGGCAGCTCCCGCCATGCCCGCCAGGATTCACGGACCCGCGCACTGTAGAGCGACGGATCGGCCATCTGGCCAGTCAGGCTGTCGGAGATGCCGCGCAGCAGCGCGTAGCTGAACGCGGCCAGCAGGATCGCCCAGAAGGCGACGCCCAAGGTGCGCTCGAAATAGAAGTTGCGCGTCAGGTCGGTCCAGGTCGCCTGGACGTAGCAGGTCGCCACGAGCTGGGCGAAGAGCGCGAAGATGAAAATGCCCTTCCAGTGACCCGCCTTGCGCTGGGTGGCATAGGCCAGCAGCAGCAGCGCCCCGGCAATCGTCGAAATGGTGAACAGGATCTGCCAGTGCGGCTCCGCCCTCACCGGCTTGCCGAGTTCGAACTTGTCATGACGCTGGGCGTCGAGCAGCCCCCAGGCGGCGCCGACCGTACCCTCCTGGCGAGCCTTCCAATACTGGTCGAACGCCTCGATGACGTTGTAGTCGAAGCCCTCCCGCTCCGCGGCGGTGCGGAAAATCGAGAAATACTTCACCTGTTCGACCCGGCCCGGCCGCGCGTCCGAGCGCATGCGGCCGTCGCTCGGCCAGCCGGTCTCGCCGATCACGATCTTCTTGCCGGGAAAGCGCTCCTGGACCTTCTTGTAGATGTCCACGAGGTGCTTCTCGATGGCGAGCTTGCCGTCGGCCTCGGTTCGATCCAGCCCGATCGGTTCGTCTTCCCAGTACGGAAGGATGTGGATCGTGATGAAGTCGACCTCGTCGGCCAGCGACGGGTTGCGCAGCCAGAATTCCCAGACGTCGGCGTAGGTGACCGGCTGGGTGACGCGCTGCTTCACCTGCCGGATGTAGCGGCGCAGTTCGTTGGCCGTGAGATCCTTGCGCAGCAGCACCTCGTTGCCGACGATCACCCGCTCGACCGTGTCCTTGTATTTGTTGGCATGGTCGATCAGCAGGTTGATCTGCTCGAGATTTTCCTTGTCGTTGTTGTTCAGCCACGCGCCGTGCCAGACCTTGAGCCCGTACTTGCCCGCACGCTGCGGCACCGCCTCGAGGTTCTCGCCCGAAGAATAGGTGCGCACTGCCTTGACCTTGCCCTGGAGGCGCTTGAGGTCGGCGTCGATCTGCTCCGGGGTCGGGAAGGTCCGCGTCAGCGGACTCTGGCCCGGCCGGTAGGGCGCGAAAGAGACGCTCTGGAGAGGTGCCGCACTCCAGCCGGCTATGTCGACCGGCCGGTTCGGAACCCACCACCACAGGAAATTGAGAGCCGCCACGACCGCGAAAGCCAGCAGCGCCACGAGTGCACGCATGGGGAGGCTTGTAGCAGGATCGCTGAGCGGACGTATGGCTTTTCGAGGGCTTGTTGTCCCCAAAAGCTAGAGGGGCCCGCGCTGCAGCCCGGCGATCGCCTGGCGCACGACCTGGTGGCCGCGGAACAGCACGGCCTCCTTCCAGTCGTCGGTCTCCGGGTAGAACTGGCGCCGCATCGCCTTGCGCACCGGCTCGGCTTCCTTGCCCAGCGGATCGCCGTATTTGTGCAGCCAGTGGTCGGCGCGGAAGGCCTTCTGGCCGCTCTCGCGATCGAACGTCCCGTATTCCAGGGTGCACATGGTGAGCCGGGTCTGTGGCTCCTTCAGGACGCGGTTCAGTCCGTAGTGGCCGAGCCCGTCGCGCGCCTGGGAAGCTGTCTGGCCCCTCTTCGATTCCGTTACCGACTCGCCCCAGAAGTTCCGCACCCGGCGCGACCCGCCGGTGCCGATGTCGTAATGCGTGATCGGCTCGCCATAACCATACGGGCCAAGCCCGGTGTGGAAATCGACCACCGCCACGTCCTCCCGGCCCTTCAAATAGCGGTCGACGATGGCGTGCAGGGTACGATTCGACCAGGACGGCCCGCCGCCGCCGAAGAACATGCCGTCGGCATGAGTGTATTGCCCGCCCGAGACGGCGCGGAAGAACTCGATGTCGCCAACCTTCCGGCGATAGGCCGCCAACCTGGCATCGGCCGCGGCCCGCCCCGCGTCGCTGAAATCCGCGGGCACGAGATCGTCCGCGATCTCCAGATAGCCCTCGTTCACAGGATAGGGCTTGGAGTGATCGACATAGTTGCGGTTGAGGTCGTTGCCCTCCTCCGTCACCCGCCGCGTCCAGGCGAAGCCGTAGGGGTTGATCGCGTGCACGAACAGCGCCGCGGTCCCCTTCGGCAGCCCCGCGGCGCCGACGCCGGCCAGCCAGTCGACCTGGAAGCCCGAGCCGCAATAGCCCTCGACCCCATGGGTGGACGAGATCGTCACCATGACCTTCGAGGCGTCGGCCGGCCCGACCCAGGCCACGTCGGTCGACAGCGCCTCGCCCTTCGGTCCCTTGGTCGGATTGTCGTAGCGAAAGGTCGTCGCATCCGCGAGCCGCGCGGCGGCCAGGAACTTCTCGCGCGCCTCGCTGTAGTCGGCGGCGAAGGAGGCAATGTTGTTCATGGTCGACGATACCTCGCCCAAAGATTCACACATTTCAAAAGACGCCGTCAGACTCCTCCCTGTTGTTTGGGAAGGAGACATGGCGAACACATACCAAATTAGCCCGGTCTATGGGTCGAGATCGATGGGCTTGAGCACGACGTTGCGGAAGACTGGATGCTTGTCATCGTCGTCTCCGTTCGACGGCCCATCGCAGCCTGAAGCGCGTTCTTGCCGTCGCGCCAGTCGCCGGGTCGTTCGCCAGCCCGCGGACCTCGCCCGCGAACCCGGTGTCGAACCGCCGCCCGCGCGTGGCAGCACGTCACCGACGAGGCCGCGAATGTCCGCCATCGTCGGTGGCTTGCCTTCCACGGACTCGAAGGCGCCGAAAAGCCTGTCGAGCTATTGCCCTGCGGCCCGGGCTTCTTCTCCGTCGGGATCGAGGTCGGCAGCGCGCAGTCCTTCCTCTAGGAACAGACCGCCGAGACAGTGGCGCTCGAAGGCCGGATCGGATTTGCCTTAGGCGAAAGTCTTTTGGAGTTTGGTCAGGCGGTCGTAGTCGCTGTTGCCGAGCGACAGCCGGTATTGCGTGAGGTCAACGCCAACAAAGCTTTCTGGGTCGCGCACCGCCTGGTCGTCGAGCCTGTCGTAGAAGTCGCGATCGGTGACGACGCGGCCGCCATTCATGGCCGTCCGGTCGAGCGCGTCACTCTGCTCCGGGCTCAACCCCTCGCGCAGCTCCATCGACATCGCCATCAGGGGCGCCGCGGGATCCTCTCCGAGCCAATCGAGTGCATCCGTGGCTGCACGTCCCCGCGCCGCCTGCCAGGCCCGGTCGGCGCGCGCCCGTTCGATCTGCGCCATCCGGGTCACCTGCGCCCGCACCTCGGGCGAGGCGTCCGGCGGCGTCGCCTCGGCGGCCCGCGCCTGGTAGTCGTCGAGGCCGGGCCGCCGTGTCGGATCGTCCGACGTGTCGGCCAGACCACCGACGATCTCCGTCACGCGACGCTCCTCGCGCGCCCGTTCGATCCTGCGCTCGACCACCGCCCGCGGCTCCGGCTGGATCACGTCGCGCGCGTGGTCGTAGAGCTTCGCCGCGCGCTCGGGATCCTGGCCAATCGCGGCCTCGACCGCGCCGGCAGAGATCGCTCAGGCCGGTGCGCACCGCCGTATCTGTCAGGCTCGCGTCCCAGCCTTTTCGCTCGCCCTGGTAGCGCAGCTCGCCCACCGCGGTGCGGCCCAGCGTGCGCAGATGGGCCGGGTCTTGCCAGGACAGCGCCGCGTCACGCGCCAAGTCGGCGAGGCGCTCGGCCACGATGCGGTCGTCCAGCACCGACGTCGCCTGCTCCGCGATCCGCCCCAGATCGTCGCTGGCGCGGTCGAGACGCCGATCGATCACCGGTTCGAGCAGGGCCTTCTGGCGGGGCCCGATCGCCTGCGCCAGATAGCGGTCCTTCAGCGCGCCCAGAAGCCGGGTGGTCTCGGCGATCCCGGCCAGCGCGCCCTCGGGGTCGCGGCCCCCCGGGACCCGTCGCCGGATCGGTCACCAGCCCGCGCACCTCGCCCGCGAACTGGGTGTCGAGCTGGCGCGCGAACATCTCGTCGACTCACCGGGCCTGAAAGGCGTTCTTGTCGTCACCCCATCGATCGGCCGGGCGTCCCGGTACGGGAGAGCACTACCCTCGCTGGCCGGCCACAGCCTCTGCTGCTGAAGTTGCTCGTCCGACGTCAGATCTTTGCGAAGGCGGGCTTTTCGACGCCGGTCATGGTGTCGTAGGCCTTGAGCATCGTCTCCTCCGGCGTCCGCGTGACGCCGCTGTCGTGGTAGATCGCCTTCAGCCACATCGCCATCGGGATTCGGGACCCGTTCGGGATGAAGCGCTCTATCGTCGTCTTGCGCAGCATCTCCTCGCCCTTGGCGACATAGGCCGCGTCGGGCTTGCCACCGTCGGCGAGATGACGACAGGCCCATTGCCCGTACATCAGTTCCGCCCGCGAGATGGCCGGCGCCGACGAGGCCTTGGAGGTGAGTCCCGCCTCCTGACAGAGCTTCAGGCCGACGTCATGGCGTCGCGCCGCCAAGTTGAGCGGCAACGCTTCTTCGAGCACTTCCCGCATCAGCAGCTTCCTCCCGTTAGGCAGGAGGCGGTCGAACTTGTCCCACTGCCGCCAGACGGCTTCGCTCGAGCGCCCGAACTCGGCTACCGCCGGATCGCCGTCGATCAGCCACTTGCACACCCCCAATGTCTCCCACCATTGGTAAGCACGGAAAGATTCGCGGCTATCCTTGCCCTCTGGGGGAGCGGCTTGTACTTCCATCCAGGCGACGAGCGCCTGCGCGTTCGGCAGCACCCGATCGCGCAAGCCCAACAAGTAAGCCTGGATCAGTTCACTCAAGCTACACGCCACGTAGTGCGAGCGATTGGATGGACCAGTCTTTTCCGGTTCGAACTTCATTATGCGTGGCAAATACACGTCTAAGTAGAACTGGCGATGTTTTTCGAAATCGAGTGTCCTTGACATCACGGCCTCCGTTTCGGATGGACGACCGCTCGCTCGTCCCCGACAATTCGTTCAATCACACCGTTGCGTGCGTTGCCAGTACCCACCGTGACGATTGTCAGGTTCCCGTTTCTACAATTCTCCATCGCCGTGGCGCCGGCCTCTGGCGACACGCGTCCGCTCTTCATCGCCGCGTCGATGCTGAGTCCGATGCGTCTCAGGGTATTTTGGAGTGACCCTTCCGTCTGATGTGCCCGCCTGCTCGGACTGATCGACGTATCAGCCCCGCGCCATTTGGAATCCAAGACGGTGATCTTGCCGTTGGGGTCGACCGAGATCACATCCGGCCCGTGCTCGCCCGCCTTGCGGCCGAAGTCGACAATCGTGTGGTCGGGGAATTGCCGCGCGAATTCGTTGACCAGACCGAACTCTCCTTCCAATCCCTTGCGATGGTTCGGGTGGTTAGGCTGGTAGTCTCGCCCTGCCGCCGGTTCGCCGACGCGAGGATCGAGCCGGACGCCGATAGCTGTGTCTGTGCCGTCGGCGGCCTTGTATTTGTCCTTGTCGGCCCGGAACTTCCTCTCGACCAGCCACTCAACAATGTGCCTGAATTCCCCGAAGTCGGGCTCTTCGGGCGGCGAGCTGTTCGGGCTAGCTGCGGTGGGATTTCCGTTGCCGTCGCGTCGCCCCTCTTTGACCAGTGGACGGCTCGAATAGATCGGCACGACATCGAAGCGCGTCGCAGCTTCTGCCAGCACGCGGTCGGCCGCCTCCGGCCCGATCGCCCTCTCGAGAGCCGTGGCGTCGACCGTCAGTATCCGCGGGCGATCCGAGGTGGCGCCATTCTGGATGTGCACTGCCACGGGCGTGCGGTCCCACAGGCTGCCGCCGAGGACGCTCTTCTCGATGACGCCGCTGGAATCTCCCGGCGGTTGGCGCAGACGCACGCCATCGCCCAGGTCGACCGTGGTGCCCTGGCTGTTCGTCGGTGTGAGGAGTACCGCAGCGCCTGCCGCGACTCCGGCCGCGGCTCCGGTCACTGCGGCACCAGCCAGGCCGAGAGCTCTCGCTCCCAGTGCCAGCATGTCGCCCGCGATGGCCTTGGCGGTAGCGGTCAGCGAGTCCGCAGCCAGCGATCCCGCGGTGCCGAGACCTCCAAGAGCGCCAATGCCGGCGTTCGCCAGGTGCACGTCCCCGGACGGCGGCTCCGCTTCCCAGTTCGCCGTCTGTGCCGGGCGATTGACCGGTTCCCATGTCTGCGTGACGCGCGTGCCGTCGAAAGTGGTCGTCTGCGTGCCGACGACCGCGCCTTGCGGATCTCGGGTCGTGTCGATCTGCGACCAGGTCCCGCCGTCGGAACTGGTCCGCCGGCTCTCGACCCGATGTCCGTTGGGCAGAACCATCTCCGACGACGCGCCTGACCGGTCGCGGTCAATGCGGATGGTCGCGTCGGCCGGGCCGCCCGGCGTCGGGATCTTGCCGGCCGTGACCTCCGCGCTGCCGTCGTCGTTGTGGACGATGCGGGGCTCCGCCGCATCGAATGCACCCTTCACCGTAAATTCAGAACTGCGCGGAACCGGCTTCGTTGGCGGCGCAACCTGCCGGGGCGAGTCGATTGGCTCTTGCAGCGGCGCAATTTCCGTATTGCCGCTTGCTTCGACTGGCTCGCCGCCCGACGTCCGGACGGTATTCGGATCGGCTTCGCCGCGCGGCAGCACGTCGTCGACAAGGCCGCGAATGTCCGCCATCGTCGGCGGCTTGCCCTCGACAGGCTCGAACGCGCCTAGGAGCGTGTCGAGTTGCTGCCGTGCGGTCCGGGCCTCCTCGCCGTCGGGATCGACGTTGGCAGCGCGCAACCCCTCGCCCAGGAACAGGCGGCCGAGACGGTGGCGCTCGAAGGGCGGATCGGATTTGCCTTCGGCCAGAGTCTTCTGGAGTTTGGTCAGGCGGTTGTAATCACCGTCGCCGAGCGACAGCCTGTGTTGCGTGAGATCCAGGCCGACAAAGCTTTCCGGCTCGTGCACCGCCTGGTCGTCGAGCCTGTCGTAGAGGCCGCGGTCCGTGACGACGCGGCCGCCATTCATGGCCGTCCGGTCGAGCGCCTGCATCTGCTCCGGGCTCAACCCGTCGCGCAGCGCCGTCGGCATCGCCATCAGAGGCGCCGCGGGATTGGCACCGAGCCAATCGAGTGCATCCGTGGCTGCACGTCCCCGCGCCGCCTGCCAGGCCCGGTCGGCGCGCGCCTGTTCGATTCGCGCCATCCGGGTCACCTGCGCCCGCACCTCGGGCGAGGCGTCCGGCGGCGTCGCCTCGGCGGCGCGCGCCTGGTAGTCGTCGAGGTCGGGGCGCCGCATCGGATCGTCCGGCGTGTCGGCCAGGCCGCCGACGATCTCCGTCACGCGCCGCTCCGCGCGCGCTTGTTCGATCCTGCGCTCGACCACCGCCCGCCGCTCCGGCTGGATCACGTCGCGTGCGTGGTCGTAGAGCTTCGCCGCGTGCTCGGGATTCTGGCCGATCGCGGCTTCGACCGCGCCGGCATAGAGATCGCTCAGGCCGGTGCGCACCGCCGTATCGGTCCGGCCCGCGTCCCAGCCTTTGCGTTCGCCCTGGTAGCGCAGCTCGCCCACTGTGGTGACGCCCAGCGTGCGCAGATGGGCCGGGTCGTGCCAGGACAGCGCCGCGTCCTGCCGCAGATCGGCGAGGCGCTCGGCCACGATGCGGTCGTCCAGCACCGACGTCGCCTGCTCCGCGATCCGCCCGAGGTCGCCGCCGGCGCGGTCGAGACGCCGGTCGATCACCGGTTCGAGCAGGGCCTTCTGGCGGGGCCCGATCGCCTGTGCCAGATAGCGGTCCTTCAGCGCGCCCAGAAGCCGGGTGGTCTCGGTGATCCCGGCCAGCGCCTCCTCCGGGTCCTTGCCCGCGAGACCGGTCGCCGGATCGGTCACCAGGCCGCGCACCGCGCCCGCGAACCGGGTGTCGAGCTGGCGCGCGAACATCTCGTCGGCCTGAAGGCCAAGCGGGCTGTCGCCCTCAAGCTCGTTGCGCAGCCATGGTTCCGCGGCAGGCGCTGCCGAGAGCAGCCCTTCTGTCATGATGCTTGCCATGTCGGTCTCCGTTCAGCGGCCCATCGGGGCTTGCTGGGCGTTCCTGCCGTCGCGTTCCGCATCGAAGAGGAAAGCGGCTCCGACGCCCGGACAGCCCCGGTCATCGTCTGCTCGTTGGTGCTGGTGACTTCGGCGCGCCCGACCCGGTCGATGCGGCGGTCTGCAGCTACGCCGCGAGGTCAGCCTTCCGGATGATCGGTTCTCGATGGCCGCGACAAGGCACGCGGCAACGGGGGCGGCGACAAGGAGGGACAGGCAGTATCGTCGCCCGGGGCATCAAATGTTCTCAAAGACATCTCTCCTGTGAGAAGCGAGCCCTTGAGTTCCTGATGAGCCGGACTTTGAATTTGCAAGCGTCAAATCTCGAGGCGAACTGCCGACCGGCCTCGATACTGCTATCGGCTATGTGCTTTCATATCAGCGGCTGAGATTCCCGACTCTCTGATGTCCGGGATTCTCCATCGCTGCTTTGTCTGACGCACGGAGGCGGCGGAGGGTTGAGCGATACCGAGCGCAGTGAAGCAGGCTATTAAAAAAGCGTCGCGGCCCTCGTAGCCGTGCGTCTGCTTACCATTGCAGGTCGCGATAGCGCTCGGTTCGCTTAGTTATGCCGTTGCTTCGTACTCTTCTGGCCTGCGTCTCAGGTGCGCAAAGTGAGGCCGCCGTCGACCACCAGCTCGTGGCCGGTGATGAAGTCGGCTTCGTCGGAGGCCAGCAGCAGCGCGCCGCGGGCGATATCGATGGGCTGGCCGAGCCGGCGCAGCGCCGCCTTCTTCTCCCAGACCTCGCGGATCTCCGGCTTGTCGAAGTTGGTCTGGGTCATGCCGCTGTAGATGGCGCCCGGGCAGACATAGTTGGCGGTGATGTTGAACTTGCCGAGTTCCAACGCCAGCGTGCGCGTGAGCCCGCCGACGCCCGCCTTGGAGGCGCAATAGGCCGCCAGGCCGTAGTCGGTGTCGAAGGCCATCACCGACGCGGTGTTGACGATGCGCGCGCGGCCCTTCTGCCTCGCCCGCTCCTTCAGCGCCGGGATGGCTTCCCGGCACAGCCGGAACATGCCGCGCACGTTCACCGCGTTCACCCGGTCCCACATTTCGTCGGTCATTTCCTCGACGAAGGCACGGCCGCTGACGCCGGCATTGTTGAACAGGATGTCGAGCGCCCCGAACCGGTCGAGGGCGGCCGCCACGATCTTCTTCGGCGCGTCGTCGCCGGTGATGTCGGCCGCGAAGGGCTCGATCGACCTGTTGCCCACATGGACGGTGTCGATCGCCGATTCCGGCCGGTCGACCGCCAGGACCTGCGCGCCCTCCTCGGCAAAGAGCTTCGCGGAGGCCGCCCCGATGCCCGAGGCGGCGCCCGTCACGATCGCGATCTTGCCAGCCAGTCTGCCCATGCGGGCCTCCGTCTTTCTCAGGCGACCTCGATGATGACCTTGCCGGTCGCCTTGCGCGACAGCAGCGCGTTCATGGCGTCGGCCGCCTTCTCCAGCGGGAAGCGCATGGAGATGTGCGGCTTCAGCTTGCCCTCGCCGTACCAGGCCAGCATCTCGTCGAAGTTCTTGCGCGCCTCGGCCGGCTCGCGGCCGCGCCAGGCGCCGTAGAACACGCCGCGCACGTCGCAGCTCTTCAGCAGCGCCAGGTTGGCCGGCAGCGACGGGATACGGCCCGCGGCGAAGCCCACGACCAGCAGGCGGCCGTACCAGGCGATGCAGCGCACGGCCTCGTCGAAGGCATCGCCGCCGACCGCGTCGTAGATGATGTCCGCGCCGTTACCGCCGGTCAGTTCCTTGACCTTGTCGCGCATCTTCTCCTTGGCGTAGTTCACGAACATCGTGGCGCCGTACTTCCGGCAGATCTCCATCTTCTCGTCGGAGCCCACGGCGGCGATGACCTTGAGGCCCATCAGGGCGCCCAGCTCGACGGCGGTGAGGCCGACACCGCCCGAGGCGCCGGTCACCAGCAGGGTCTCGCCCGGCTTGTAGCTGCTGCGCTGCTTCAGCGCGTAGTAGGAGGTGCCGTAGGTCATGGTGAACGCCGCACCATCCTCGTAGCTCATGTTCTTCGGCATCGGCAGGAGCTGGATCTCGTCGACCACCGCCTCGCTGGCATAGCCGCCATGGCCGATCATGCCGATCACGCGGTCGCCGACCTTGTAGCCGGTGACGCCCTCGCCGACCTCGGTGATGTCGCCCGCAATCTCGTGGCCGGGCGCGAAGGGGCGCGGCGGCTTGAACTGGTATTTGTCCTGGATGATCAGCGTGTCGGGGAAGTTGACGCCCGCGGCCCTGGTCGCGATGCGCACCTGGCCCTTGCCCAGCGGCTTGGAGGGCATCTCCACAAGCTTCAGGCTCTCCGGCCCGCCCGGTGTTTCGCTCAGCATCGCGCGCATCGTCGTACTCCCCATCCCGGTGTTTCATCCTGTGGCGCCCTTGATACGATGGCGAGCCGGCCAGCGTCCATCCATGCTAGGAAGGCTCGACTTCCGCGAGGAGAAAGATGGCAGGGCTCTATTACGAGGATTTCAGCGTCGGCCGCGTGTTCGAGCACGAATGGACGCGCACCGTGACCGAGATGGACAATGTCCTGTTCAGCTCGCTCACCATGAACGTCCAGCCCCTGCACCTCGACGAGGAGTTCGCCTCCAAGACAGAGTTCGGCCAGCGCATCGTGAACAGCCTGTTCACGCTGGGCCTGATGATCGGCATCACCGTGAACGACACGACGCTCGGCACCACCATCGCCAATCTCGGGATGACAGACGTGCGCTTTCCTAAGCCGGTCTTTCACGGCGACACGCTGCGTGTGCGGACCCGCGTGGCGAGTGTGCGCGAGAGCAAGTCGCGTCCCGATGCCGGCATCGTCGAATTCGTCCACACCGCGATCAACCAGCGCGGCGAGACAGTGGCCGAGTGCACCCGCCAGGCGCTGATGCGCAAGAAGCCCAGGAGCTGAAGACCGTGCGATCCTTCCTGTTCGTCCCCGCCGATTCCGAGCGCAAGCTCGCCAAGGGCCCCGCCTCGGGCGCCGACGGGCTTATCCTCGACCTCGAGGATTCCGTCGCCGCCGACCGCAAGAGGATCGCGCGCGACATGGCTCTCGCCTATCTGAACCACGCCGACCGCGCCGGCCCCAAGCTCTACGTCCGCGTCAACGCGCTCGATACCGGCCTGACCCTGGGCGATCTCGCCACCGTCATGCAGGGCAAGCCCGACGGCATCGTCTTTCCGAAATGCGTCGGCCAGGCGGATCTCGACCTGATGTCGAACTATCTCGACGCCCTCGAAGCGCGCGAGGGAATCGAGGCCGGCGCGACCCGCATCCTGACCATCGCCACCGAGAGCGCGGCGGCGATCCTGGCGCTCACCGCCGCGCCGGCGAAGCACGCCCGCCTGATCGGGCATTCCTGGGGTGGCGAGGATCTGATGGCCGATCTCGGCGCGCTGGCGAAGGGTCCCTCGCCCGGCGTCTACGACGACACGTTCAAGCTGGCGCGCACGGTCAACCTGATGGCCTCGGTTGCCGCAGGCGTCACCGCCTACGACACGGTCTATCCCGACATCCGCAACGTCGAGGGCCTGCGCGCCGAAGCGCACGACGCAAGGCGCATGGGCTACGGCGGCAAGATCGCCATCCATCCCGACCAGGTCGCCATCATCCATGAGGTCTTCACGCCGACCGCAGCCGAGATCGACTGGGCAACGAGAGTCATCGCGACCTTCGAAGGCAATCCCGGCGCCGGCGTTCTCACGATGGACGGCAAGATGCTCGACAAGCCGCACCTCGTGCTGGCGCGCCGGCTGGTCTCGCGGAAGGGTGGATGAAGGACAATTTCGGCCTTCTTGACACGCTCGATCGGCTGTTCGGCGGCGACCGTCGATCCGTCCTCACGTTGAACGAATTCCTCCAGGAGCTCGAAGGGCGGTCCTATGCCTTCGCCGTCCTGGCGTTGAACATCGCGAATGTCATTCCGACCGGCATTCCGTGGCTGTCGACGATCACAGGCGCGCCAATGCTCTACCTTCTGGCGCAATACTTCGCCGGAAAGCCGGTGCCATCGCTGCCTCTCATGATCGGGAAGCGAGGCCTACCGCGCGGCAAGCTGCAGGATTTCCTCGACCGCGCGCGACGCTTCATCCGCTGGCTCGAGAACACCGTCCACGCGCGTTACGAATGGTGGGTGAACGGCCTGCCACGCCGGCTGATGCTGCTGGCTTGGTCGCTGGATGTCCTGATCCTCGCGTTGCCGATTCCCTTCGACAACTTTTTCCCCGCCTGGGCCATCCTCTTCTTCTGCTTCGCCCTGATCGAAGATGACGGTTTGATGGCCATTTTGGGATGGCTACTGACCGCGGTTACCCTCTGCTGGACCGTGTTTCTCCTAATGGTCGGCCATGCCGCGATCTCGGCCGCAATTTCGACCCTCAAGGCGATTATCTTCGGCTAGCTACAACGTGAGCTGCCGCCATGACCTTGCTTGTCGATACGTCTCCCAACTTGCTCGCCGCCCTAGACCGCGGCGAATCGCTTCCGGCGCGCTGGTACACCGATCCTGGGATCACCGAACGCGAGACCGCCAGGATTTTCCGCAAGAGCTGGAACTATGTCGGCCCCCTCTCCCAGTTGACGGAGACTGGCGACTACGTGACCGGTTATGCCGGTGGCGTACCGGTCGCGGTCGTGCGCAACGAGCGCGGCCTGGCGGGCCTCGTGAACGTGTGCCGTCATCGGCGGCACGAGGTCCTGAAGGGCCGCGGCAATGCGAAGAGCCTGCAATGCGGCTACCACGCCTGGACCTATGACCTGACCGGCGGCCTGAAGCGCGTGCCGCGGTCGCAGTCGGAGCCGAACTTCAATCTCGCCGACTTTCCGCTGCTGCCGATCCGCGCTGAAGCGCTGGGACCGTTCGTCTTCGTCAACCTCGACCCCGAGGCGCCGACGGCTGCGTCCTGTTACGGACCGGTCCTCGACCTGATCGCCGAATGCGGCGTCGTGCTGGACACGCTCGTGCATTACAGCCGCGAGGAATGGCGTTCGAACGCCAACTGGAAGACGATGCTCGAGAACTATCTTGAATGCTATCACTGCGCCGTCGCCCATCCCGGCTTCAACGCCGCGATCGACGTTCGCCCGGACGTCTATGCGCTGAAGGCCCACGGCTACTTCCTGAGCCAGACCGGACCGGTGCGACCGACAGCCCTCGCGGGCCAGGCAAAGACCGACCTGTACGACGTGTCGGGCGCGCTGGCGCAGTCGCAGTATCACTTCCTGTGGCCGAACGTGACCATCAACATCAATCCCGGTTTCCCGAACCTGTCGATCGACGTCTGGACTCCGGACGGGCCCAACGCGACGAAGGGCTTCTCCGAGCAGTTCTTCGGCCCCGGCGTCAGCGACGACTTCGCGAGGTCACTCGTCGCCTTCAACAAGCAGGTCGCGGCGGAAGACGATGCGCTGACGGATTCAGTCCAGCGCGGTCTGCTCGCCGGGATTCCCGACACGGGCCGCTTCCTCACCAACAGCGAGCACCTCGTCATCCACTTCCAGAAGATGATCGTGGAAGCGGTGGGGGCGTAGTCACTGTCATCCTGCGCGCAGCGAAGGATCCCGCGCCCGCCAGGGAGTGCGCTGCGCGTTCCGATAGGTCCTTCGCTTCGCTCAGGACGACAAGCTGTTCGGAGCTAATACGACCGCGGCAGTCCCAGCACGTGCTCGGCGACGAAATTCAGGACCATGTTGGTCGAGATCGGCGCCACCGTGTAGAGACGGGCTTCGCGGAACTTGCGCTCGACGTCGTATTCCTCGGCGAAGCCGAAACCTCCGTGCGTCTGCACGCACATCTCGGCGCAGGCCCATGAGGCTTCCGACGCCAGCATCTTGGCCATGTTGGCCTCGGCGCCGGCGTTGATGCCCGCCTCGTACATCGAAGCCGCCTTGCGCACCATCAGGTCCGCCGCCTCGATCTGCGTATAGGCGCGCGCGATCGGATACTGGACGCCCTGGTTCTGGCCGATCGCGCGGCCGAACAGCTTGCGCTCCTTGGCGTAGTTCACGGCCTTCTCGATGAACCACTTGCCGTCGCCGATGCACTCCGAGGCGATCAGCACGCGCTCTGCGTTCATGCCGGAGAGGATGTAGCGGAAGCCCTGCCCCTCCTCGCCGATCAGGTTCTCGGCCGACACTTCCATGTTGTCGAAGAACACTTCGGTGCTGTTGTGGTTCATCATCGTGCGGATTGGCCGGATGGTGAGGCCCTTGCCCAGCGCCGAGCGCATGTCGACCAGGAACACCGACAGGCCGTCGGTCTTCTTCTTGGTCTGGTCGCGCGGCGTCGTGCGGGCGAGCAGCAGCATCAGGTCGGAATGCTCGGCGCGGCTGGTCCATACTTTCTGACCGTTCACGACGTAGGTGCTGTTGTCCTTCTTCACCGCCGTGGTGCGGAGGCTCAGCGTATCGGTGCCACTGGTCGGCTCGGTCACGCCGAAGGCCTGCAGGCGCAGCTCGCCGGTGGCGATCTTCGGCAGGTAGCGTTCCTTCTGCTCCTTGCTGCCGTGCCGCAGCACCGTGCCCATGATGTACATCTGGGCGTGGCAGGCGGCGGCGTTGCAGCCGGCCTTATGGATCTCCTCCAGCAATGCGCTGGCGGCCGAAATGCCGAGGCCCGCGCCGCCATATTCCTCCGGGATCAGGATCGACAGCCAGCCGGCCTCGGTTAGCGCCTTCACGAAGGCCGTCGGATAGCCGCGCTCGCGGTCGAGTTCGCGCCAGTAGGCGCCGTCGAACTTCAGGCAGAGCTGGCGAACCGCGTCGCGGATCTCGGGGTGCGTCGGAGCGTAGGGATTTTCCATGGCGCGCAAGCTAATGCGCGCCCTCTCCCCATGCAATGCGGCCGAGCCTGTCGACCAGAGGCCCATGAATCTCGGGGCCGAATCCGTCGACGGTGGCTTCACGAAGCGCGGTTACGCCGTCCACTGCGCCTGCTTCCTTCACGGTCGCCTGGGTGACGGACAGGTCGCGTTCCGCGGTCAGGAATTTCGCGATGGTTGGACGCCAGTCGGGATGCAGAACGGCGAGCGCCGCCATCAGCCCATAGGCGCCCCAGTTCGAGACTCCGGCCACCACGAGGTGGTCGCACGAGGTCACGCAGGCGATCTCCGCGCCGTTGGGCACGTGCTCGGCGATCAGACCGGCCGGCAGCCTGCCCATGCCGATCTCGTTGCCGCCGTCGCCGACGGCAAGCTTCGTCCAGTTCCCGCCCTCGAACAACTCATCGAGCGGCAGCGTCCAGGGAGAGACGTCGACGCCCCGCATGTTGCGCGGCTTGCCGTCGGCGCTGCGCCCGCACCGTTCGATGGCGACGACATGGGTGAGCTCTTGCTTGCGCCAGACCTTCGCCAGTTCCTCGATGGCACCGTCTTTCCCGGGCACGACCTCGTCGACAACCACCGCCTCCCCGGTCGCCCGAACAGCCGAACGCACGGCCTCGACGCTCGGCGTATCGACCGCGATGCGCGCAGGCACTCCGCAGGCGACGAGAGACGCTGCAAGCAACGCCGTCCCGACGGGACCGTCGGTCTCGGGCGCGGCAACGTCGCCTCGCGGCACGAAGAAGCCGGTGATCAATCCCACCCGTGTGGCCTTCGCCAGCGATGCCGCCGCCCCGGCGAGGCCGCCGCGATTGGCGTCGATCAGCGCTCGGGTCTTGCGGCCGACATCGCGGCATACGAGGGCCTCGATGGCGGCGATCCGGCGATCCGGCTCACTTGTCCTTGGCGACATAAACTCCCTTCCAGTCCACCGGCGAATCGTCGATCAGGTCGTCGAGCCGTCCGCGCATCATCTCGTAATAGCCCTGGCGCCAGCCGGCCGCCGCCGCTGCCGCCTCGCAGGCTCCCAGCATCTCGATGGCCTCGGCGAAGCCACCGCTGCGGTAGAGCCCGAGGAACTCGTCCTGCTGCCTGAGCAGCGCCTTATAGGCAGGCATCCGCGACGCAGTCGAATCGCCGAGCAGCGCGAACACGCGCTCAGGCTCGGTCTTGCCCTTCACGGTGACGAGGTCGATCTCCAGCGTCGCATAATCCTCGACCTCCTCGCGCGTCTTGCGGCCGATGATGATGCCGACTCCGTAGGTCTTGCACTGGCCTTCGAGGCGCGACGCCAGGTTCACGTCGTCACCCAGGCAGGAATAGGTGAAACGCTGGGTCGAGCCGAAATTGCCGACCGAGGCCGGGCCGGTGTTCAGGCCGACGCCGATATTGACCGGTATGTGCTTGCGCCCTTCGGCCTCCGCTTCGGCCCTCCATTCCTCGTTCAGCTCGGCGAGACGTGCCTGCATGGCCAGCGCCGCATCGCAGGCACGCGCGGCGTGGCGCTCGACCGGCAGCGGCGCGTTCCAGAACGCCATGATGGCGTCGCCCATGTATTTGTCGATCGTCCCGCGGCGGTCCAGGATCAGATCGGTCATGGGTGTCAGGAAGCGGTTCATGAACCGCGTCAGGCCGTGCGGATCGAACTGCTCGGAAATGGTCGTGAAGCCACGTACGTCGGTGAACATCACCGTGATCTCGCGCTGCTCGCCGCCGAGCTGCAGCAGGCTCGGATTGCGCGCGAGCTGCTCGACCAGGTCGGGCGACAGGTACATGCCGAAGGCGCCACGGATCTCCGCCCGCTCCCGCTCCGTGCGCATGAAGGCGAGTGCCGTGCCACCGACATAGATGGCCGCGAAGGTGACCGGCGGATAGATCGGATCGAACAGAAGGTGGTACTTCGAGTAGGCGACCCACGGCACGAACAGGCCGATGGCGATGAAGATCGCGGCGACGAAGGCCATCTTGCCCGCCGACAGTCTCGGCAACAGCACGACCAGCAGCAGGCCGATGATCGCCAGGTAGAGGAATTCCGCGCCGTCGGCATAATCGGGGCGCGCCAGGAACTTCTGCTCCAGCATCTGCTCGGCGAGCTGGGCATGGACCTCGACGCCCGGCACGCCGTCCTGCACCGGCGTGTTGCGCAGGTCCTTGAGGCCGATGGCGCTGGTGCCGACAAAGATGACGTTGCCTTCCAGCTTCTCGGCCGGCACTTCATCCTTCAACACGGCGCGGGCCGATATGAACCGCTGCGGCTGGTGGCCGGTGTCGTAGAGGACGACGCGGCCTCGGGCGTCGGTCGGCACCTCGAGGGCGCCGGTCTTGATGGCGACGATGCCGGTCTTCTCGCCGAACGACATTTCGCCGCTCGCGCCCGAGGACTTGATCAGATAGGACGACGCCTCCTGCGCCACCCGGAGCGCCTCGATCGACAGCGCCGGGAAGAGGCCCTCATATCCGGCGACGCGGAACAGCATCGGCACCCGGCGGATCACGACGCTGTCCACGTCGGTGTTGACGCTGCCGTTGCCCTTGGCCGCGGCTTCCAGAATGTCGATGGATTTCACCGTGCCGCCCTGCTGCGGAAGGAACTGGCTGGGCTGGTCGCCGGCAAAGGCGACGCCGTGGAAGGTACGCGGTGGCTTTCCCGTCCCCTTAACGTCGAAACCGAACCCCGTGACCACCCTCGACTGTGCCATGGCGTCGGCCAGCACCTTGTCATTGTCCTGCACCGCCGCCGCCAGCTTCTGTACCGTCTCGGGATCGGTGAAGGCCACCAGGTCGCGCAGCATGCGGCTGATCGAGGACCTGTCCGGCTCGGCGAACACGGCGTCGAAGGCCACGACGGCAGCGCCTTTCTCGGTGAGCTTGTCGACCATCCGCGCCACGATCGTGCGCGGCCACGGCCATTGGCCGAATTCCTGGAGGGCGGCCTCGTCGATGTCGACGATGCGCACCGGGGTCTCGGGATTGTAGGGGCGCGGCTCGATCCGTTGATAGGCGTCGAAGGCGAAATCGCGGATGCGGGTCACCGCCGACGGATCGGCGATGCGCAGCACGAGGGCCCCCAGAAGCACGAGCAGCGCAATGACGATCGGCGCACGCGGCGCATTGATGCAGCGCAGCAACCAGCTCATGCGCCTTTGACCCTCTGCTCCCCCACGAACTTCACTTTACAGAGGATGGCGCGCGAGCCAAATAGCGCGACCTTGCCGCACGCCCCCAGCCAGACAGCCCTGCACGGCATCTACTTCAAGATGTGCGCCCTCGTGCTCTTCTGCACGATGGACGCGATGGTGAAGGGGCTGGGCGGCACCTACGGCTCCTTCCAGCTCATGGTCTTCCGCAGCGCCGTGGCGCTGGTGCCCGTTGCGGTGCTGATCTGGCACGCTGGCGGCTTCAGGGTGGTGCGCAGCAGCAAGCCGGGCCTGCAGGCGCTGCGGGTCGGCATCGGCTTCGGCAGCATGTTCGGCTTCTTCTATGCCTTCCCGCGCATGCCGCTGGTCGACGCCTATGCCATCTCCTTCGCGGCGCCCCTCTTCATGGTGGCGCTCTCCGTGCCGATCCTGCGCGAGCCGGTCGGCTGGCGGCGCTGGACAGCCGTGGGCGTGGGTTTCGCTGGCGTGCTGATCATGCTCGATCCCTGGGCGATCGAGTTCCACCTGGTCTCGCTGGTCATCCTGGCGGCCACCTTCTGCTATGCCCTGTCGACCGTGCTGGTTCGCCGGCTCAGTCGCCACGATCCCGACGTCGTGACCCTGTTCTGGTTCGCGATCGTGGGGACCGTCGTATCGCTGGCCTGCGCCATCCCCGAATGGAAGTGGCCGCCCCCGCTCGACTGGGTCTGGCTGCTGACCCTCGGCCTGCTGGGCGGCGTCGCCCAGATCCTGATCACCCGGGCCTGGCGGCTGGCCCCAGCCGCCGTCCTGGCGCCCTTCGACTATGCCTCGATCGTGCTGGCCATGGCCTTCGGCTATCTGTGGTTCCAGGAAGAGCCCTCCTGGACCGTCTGGTACGGCCTGCCGCTGGTCATCGGCTCGGGCCTCTACATTCTCCACCGTGAGAGGGTCAGGGCGCGACAGCGCAAAAAAGCCCTAATCTCCTAGGGTTTTTGTCGGGATTGACGAATCGCCTCGCCAACCACATCTTGTGGGCATGACCGACACCACCTTCTCCGTGACCCCCAGCGCGGCCAAGCGGATCGCCTTCCTGGCTTCCAAGGAGCCCAAGCCCGTGATGATGCGGGTGGCGGTCCTGGGCGGCGGCTGCTCGGGCTTCCAGTACAATTTCTCCTTCGAGGAAGCGCGCAACGACGACGACCTGGTCATCGAGCGCGACGGCGCCGCCGTCCTGGTCGACAGCACCTCGCTTGAGTTCCTGAAGGGCAGCCAGCTCGACTATGTCGACGAGATGGTGGGTTCGGCGTTCCAGGTGAAGAACCCGAACGCGACCTCCTCCTGCGGCTGCGGCAACTCGTTCAGCGTTTAAGCCGAGCGAAGCTCGGCTGTTGAGCGGCAAGACATCGCGAAGCGATGTCTGGGAGCGCCGAAGAACGAACGACCGTTCTGGCCCCATCGTCCGGTAAGACGGGGCACTTCCCATTCGAATACAGGCCTGTCCGGGGAAAATGGCGCGGGATGTCAGTTAGGCGAAAATTGTCATCCCGAGCGTAGCTAGGGACCTTTGGGCGGCTGGGTCGGCCTGTTCGGTCCCGCCGCAGATCCCGGCCCCGGTCGTCGAGCGCCTCAACGGCGCGGTGCGGGCCGTCATTCCCGCGGCGCACGCCAAGCTGCTCGAACGGGGCCTGGTCGTGCAGGACGCGAAGATCGAGCCGCAGGACTGAGGCATGCTATGAGGGCGGCAAGAGAGGCAGCCTGAACTCATGAAAATCGCGACCTGGAACGTGAACTCCGTCCGCAAGCGCACCGGCAACCTGGTGTCGTGGCTGGAGGAAGCCAAGCCCGACATCGTCGTGCTGCAGGAGATCAAGGCGCAGGAGCCGCAGTTCCCCGCCGCCGAGGTCGAAGCCGTCGGCTACAAAACGGCGATCGTGGGCCAGAAGGGGTTCAACGGCGTCGCCTTCCTGTCCCACCATGCGTTCGACGTGACGGCGCGCGCCCTGCCCGGCGCCGCCGAGGACGAGCCGGCGCGCTATGTCGAGGGAAAGGTCTACACGCCGCGCGGGCCGCTGACGGTCGGCGGGCTCTACCTGCCCAACGGCAATCCGATCGGCACAGAGAAGTTCACCTACAAGCTTGCCTGGATGGAGCGGCTGCTTACCCACGCCCGCGAGCTGCTGGCGCGCGAGGAGATGTTCGTGCTGTGCGGCGACTACAACGTCTGCCCGACTGACATGGACGTCTTCGATCCCAAGGCCTTCGCCAACGACGCGCTCTGCCAGCCCGAGTCGCGCGCGGCCTTCCGCAAGCTGCTCAATCTCGGCCTAACTGATGCGGTGCGGGCGTTCCATCCCGACGGTGAGCAGTACACGTTCTGGGACTATCAGGCCGGCGCCTGGGCGAAGGGCAACGGCCTGCGCATCGACCACCTGTTGCTCTCGCCACAGGCTGCCGACCGCCTCACCGCCGTGGGCATAGACAAAGCCGAACGCGGCAAGACCGAGCCGTCGGACCACGTCCCTGTGTGGTGCGAACTGGACGTGGCGGCTTGATCCAGACGAGTGGTTTAGCAAAATCCCCGTCGTCCTGAGCGAAGCGCCGAAGGCGCGAAGTCGAAGGACCTCTTTTCGTTTTGACGCGTCGTGCGCCGGAAAATAGGTCCTTCGACTGCGCCGCCCTTCGGGCGGCTTCGCTCAGGACGACGGGCTATTCTATCATTTCCGCGTAGCTACTCCGCCCCGGCGCCGATGACGCCGCCGTCGGCGATGATGCACTGGCCGCAGACGAAGTTGCCTGCCTTGGAGGCCAGGAACACCGCAACGCCGCCGATATCGTCGGGCTGGCCGATGCGCTTCAGGGCCGCCTTGTTCTCCTGGGCGGCGCGGATCTGCGGATTGTCCCACAATGCCTTGGCGAAGTCGGTCTGGATCAGGCCGGGCGCGATCGCGTTGACGCGGATGTTGTGCTTGCCCCACTCCATGGCGAGCGACTTCACCAGCGACAGGTCGGCCGCCTTGCTCATGTTGTAGGCCGCGATGTGGGCCGAGCCGACCAGAGCGCCGATCGACGAAACGATGATGAAAGCGCCGTCCTTGCGCTCCGCCATCTCCGGGCCGACCATGTTCATCAGCCACAGGTTCGACATCACGTTGTTCTGCATGATCTTCAGGAAAACCTCGTCCTTCAGCCCCGTGAGCGGGCCGAAATACGGATTGGACGCGGCGTTGCAGACCATGATGTCGATGCGGCCGTAGGCCTTGCGCGCCTCGGCGACGAGGTTCTCGAGCTGGGCCTTGTCGGAGATGCTCGCGGCGACGGCGGTCGCTTCGCCGCCCCTCGCCTTGATGCCCGCTACCACCTCCTCGCAGGCCGGCAGCTTGCGGCTCGACACCACGACCTTGGCGCCATGGGCGGCCATCTGTTCGCAGATGGAGCGGCCGATGCCACGGCTGCCGCCGGTCACGACGGCCACCTTTCCGGTAAGGTCGAACATCATCGGTCGTCTCCTCGATTCATTTGGTCAACAAAGCAATGAGCTCAACATGCGCCGACCAGAGGAATTGGTCGATAGGCATGAGTTTCTCCAGCCGGTATCCGCCATCCTGCAGGGTGCGCACGTCGCGGGCGAAGCTGGCGGGGTCGCAGGAGGCGTAGACCACCCGCTTCACGGTCGAGGCGGCGAGTTCGGCGCATTGGGCCGCAGCGCCGGCGCGCGGCGGGTCGAGCACGACGGCGTCGAAGGCGGCGAGTTCCGGCGGCCGCAGCGGATTGCGGAACAGGTCGCGCAGCTGCACGGTCGCGCGGTTGGTCGCCCCCTTGCGCAGCGCGGCATCGACCGCCGCGACCGCGGTCTTGTCGCTCTCGAACAGGCTCGCCTTGCCCGGCTTGCCGAGCGACAGCGCGCCTATGCCGGCGAAGAGATCGGCGATGTGTACGCCCTCGCCCGCCCAGGCCGTGACTCCCGCGCGCATCACCAGCTCGGCGCGCTTGGTCGCCTGCAGGAACACGCCGGGCGGCGGCTCGACGGTCGCGTCGCCCAGCACCAGCAGCGGCGTGCGGCGCACGACGACCGGCTCGGCGCGGGCGCGATCGCCCCAGCTCACCCGGGCAAAGTCGGCGCTCTCGGCCAGCGCGATCAGCGCCTCGCGGATCGGCAGGGTAAGGTCGAAGCGGCGATGCGGGCGGATCAGCACGTCGAGGCCGGTGTCGGTCTCGTTCACGACCGCGTCGGCCGAGGTGCCGTCGCGCAGGATCGCGGCCATGGCCGAGCGCAGCGCCGGGAGCGCGGCGCTGATCCTGGGACGCACCACGACGCAGGTGCCGACATCGACCACGCTCTGGCTCGCGCGTTCGTGGAAGCCGGCCAAGATCCGCCTGCCCTCGCGGCGCAGCACGATGTCGGCGCGACGGCGCTCGCCCGGCTCACAGGCGACCGGCGCCTCGAAGCGGGGAGCCCTCACGCCGCGTTGTGCGAGCGCCTTCGAAATCAGCTCGCTCTTCCAGCCGGTGTAGATGTCGCGCCGCCAGTGCTGCAGCACGCAGCCGCCGCAGGTGCCGAAATGCGCGCAGGGCGGCGTCTCGCGATGGCGCGACGGGGCCAGCACTTCCAGCAGCTCGCAGGCGATGCCGTCGCCGCGTTTATCGAGCGGTTCGGCCTCGACCGTCTCGGCCGGCAAACAATACGGGACGAAGTAGCGTTTGCCTTCGAGATCGGCGACGCCGTCGCCGCGGGCGCCGACTTCCAGGATGTCGAGCGTGATACTCACGATGCACTCATGAGGGAGGAGCTCAGCCCAGCCAGCTCTTCGCCGGCCTCATCTCACCGACCAGCAGGCCGACCACATTCCTGATCGGCGGATGCAGCACCTCGTCGCGCTGCGCCGCCGGCAGCACGCCGAGATGGTCGAGCAGCGTCGCCATCGCAACCTCGGCCGCGCGTCCCGCGCCGTCCCAGACCTTGAGCGCCACCCCGAAACCGAGCGTCGGCAGCATGCCGCAGAACACGCCCTCGGCGCCGGTCTTCACCTGGATCACGCCCGGCGCGGCCTCGTTGATGCGGGTGCAGAAGCGGCCGGTGCCTGCCACCATGAAGGGCTCGGCGTTCATCGCCTGGCGGATGCGGTTGGCGGCGTCGGCCCTCTTGCTCGACAGGCGCGACGGATCGGCCATCGACGCCATCGCCTGCGCCAGGCTCCTGAGCGGCGTTGCCAGCGTCGGGATCCCGCAGCCATCGGTGCCGTGCGGAAAGGTGTCGGCGTCGAGGCCGCACAGCGCGCTCATCGTCTCGCGCAGCCGGCGCTGCACCGGATGGTCGTACTTGATGTAACCCTTGGTCGGCTCGCCATAGTGCGCAGCCGTCGTCAGGAAGCCGCTATGCTTGCCCGAACAGTTGTTGAACGCCGGCGTCGGCAGGGTATTCGCCCGGGCCAGCGCCTCGATGCTCGACTGCAGGCGCGGCGCATGGGTGCCGCATTCGAGATCGGCTTCGCGGAGGCCCACCTTCGCCAGCCAGGCACGCACCGTCTCGACATGCCGCGTCTCGCCGCTGTGCGAGGCGCAGGACAAAGCGACGTGCTCGTCGCCCAGGCCGAAGCGCTCGACCGCGCCGCTCTCGACGAAGGCCATCGCCTGGATGGGCTTGTTGGCCGAGCGCGGCAGGATCGCGGCATCGATGTCGCCCCAGGACTCGACCACGGTGCCGTCGGCCTTCACGACCGCAGCGATGCCCTCGTGCCGACTCTCGACGACCGGTCCGCGCGTGACTTCGATGACGACAGGGCCCCTACTCATCGCACGCGCTCCAGCTTTACAACGGTGATATTGTCCTGATGCCCCTTGGCCACCGCCAGCACCGCGGCGATGATCCGATCCACCGCCAGCGATGCCTGCGCCAGCAGCTGTTCGTTGCTCAGGCTGTGCACGCCGTCGCTGCACACCAGCAAGCGCGCGTCCGGCCCCAGCCGGCGGCTGCCGCGGTCGACCAGGGTCAGCGGCTCGCCCATCACCGCCTCGCGCAATGTATGCCGGCCGGGATGATTCTCGGCATCCTCGGCCGAGAGCATGCCGCGAGCGACCAGCGCGTCGATCTGCGGCGCCATCGAATGATCGGCGTTCAGCCGGACGATCTTGCCGGCTTCGACCAGATAAAATGGCGAATCGCCGACGCTGATCCAGCGCACTTCGTCGCCGCGCAACTGGGCGGCGACCAGGGTGGCGCCCATGCCGGTGAGTTCATGCCGCGCGAGGGCGCCCCGGCCCACCGCCTGGTTGGCGTCGTGCAGCCCGTCGTCCAGCCCGCCGCCCTGCTCCATCGCATGGATGAAGGCGTCGACCGCTAGCTGGCTGGCGACCGCGCCGCCGGCATGTCCGCCCATCCCGTCGGCCACCACCGCCAGCAGCGAGCCGTCGCCCAGCGTCACCAGACGCCAACTGTCTTCCTGGTAAGGGCGGGCGCCCTGATGCTGGCCGCCCTCGCCCCGCCATCGCGTCGTCATGTTTTCAGCGAATCCTTCAGTGCCAGACTGCCGGGAGCTTGCTGAGGCCGCGCAGGGTGAAGCTGCGGCGCCAGGCGGGCGTGTTCTTCTCGGGCAAGGTCATGTTCGGCATGCGCTCGATCAGCGCCGCGAACACCAGCTCGGCTTCGAGTCGCGCGAGCTGCGCGCCGAGACAGTGATGGATGCCGCCGCCGAACGACATCGGCCGGATATGCTCGCGGCCGACATCGAGCCGGTCGGGATCGGGATATTGCGCCGGATCGCGATTGGCCGCGCCCAGCAGGGCGACGATGCTTTGCTCCGCGCCGATCGTCACGCCGCCCAGCTCGACTTCGGCATGGGTGACGCGGCCTGTGATCTGGACCGACGAATCGTAGCGCAGCAGCTCCTCGACGGCGTTGGGGATCAACGACGGGTCGGCCTTGAGCCGCTCCCACTGATCGGGGTTGCGGTGTAGCGCCAGCAGGCCGTTGCCGATCAGGTTGGTGGTGGTCTCGTGCCCGGCGCCGAACAGCAGGCCGATATTCGCCTGCAGCTCCTCGGCCGTGAGCTTGTCGCCTGCCTCCTCCGCCTTGACCAGTTCGGTCGTGAGATCGTCTTGCGGTTCCCGCCGGCGCAGCTCGCACAGCTGGTTGAAGTAGACGCCGGCCATCTGGGTGTTGCGGTTGGCCTGGTCGAGCTCCTCGCGCGTCATCGGAACCGGTTCGAGGATGCGGCCATTGACGTTGCTGCCCGCGAGGAAGGGGGCGCGATGCTCTTCGGGAATGCCCAGCATGTCGCAGATCACGATGACCGGGAGGCGATGCGCCAGGTCCCGCATCACGTCCATCTCGCCCTTGTCGGCGACCCTGTCGAGCTGCTCGTCCACAAGCTGCTTGATGCGCGGCCGCATGTCGGCGACGCGGCGGGCCGTGAAGGCCTTGGTGACCAGCCCGCGCAGCCGCGTGTGATCCGGCGGATCCTGCACCAGCATCGTCTTCGCGAGACTGGCCACGGCGGGCTCGCTCATGCGGTCTTCGCCGTAGCGGCGACGCATGTTGCCTTCGAAGTCCTTGCCGAAGCGCTTGTCGCGCAGGGACAGCGCCACGTCCTCATAGCGCGTGATCAGCCAGAAGCCCTGCGGCGTCTTCAGCACCGGGGCGGCTTCGCGCAGCCGGCGATAGAACGGATACGGGTCGGCGATGAAGGCCGGGTCGAGCGGGTTGAACTCGAGGTCCTTCGCAGGTGCGGTCGGCTGGGCGATGGTGTCCATCCTTTTTCTCTACCACGAAGCCCCTTGCCGCGCGAACGAACGAGCCCCTAGCATCGCACCATGTTTGCACTCACCCAGGGACTTCGCCGCGCCGTCCAGACCCAACCCAACGGTCTTTCCACGTCCTTCGCCGGCCGCCGCCGGACCTGGCAGCAGAGCGCCGACCGGATCAGCCGGGTCGCCGGCGCCCTTTCCGCACTGGGCGTGCGCCGCGGCGACCGGGTGGCCATCCTTGCCCTCAATTCGGACCGCTATCTCGAACTGATGTACGCCCTGCCCTGGATGGGAGCGGTGATGGTTCCGGTCAATACGCGACTGGCGACGCCGGAGATCGAATACATCCTGAACGATTCCGGCGCGGCCGCGCTGTTCGTCGACACCGGCATGTCGCATCACCTGACGGCGCTCGACGGGAAGACGCCTACGGTACGCGAGGTCGTCTGGCTCGATGACATGGCAAGCCCCGAAGGCATCCTCCGCTACGAGGACCTCACGAGCTACGAGGCGATGGAGGATGCCGGCGCCTGTGACGACGATCTGGCCGGCCTCTTCTACACCGGCGGCACGACCGGTCGCTCCAAGGGCGTCATGCTCACGCACACCAACCTGGTGGTGAACGCATTGAACGGCGTGGCAGGCATGGGCTTCGATGCGGACACGGCTTACCTCCATTCGGGCGCGATGTTCCATCTCGCCGACGGCGCCTCGACCTTCGGCGTCACGCTGTCGGGCGGACGCCACGCCTTCGTGCCGCGCTTCGAGCCGGTCGAGGTGCTGCTGACGATCCAGACCGAAAAGGTGACGCACGCGCAGTTCGTGCCGACCATGATCAACATGCTGGTGAACCACGAGCGCTTCGGCGAGTTCGACATCGGCGCCCTCTCCTTCATCCTCTACGGCGCCTCGCCGATGCCGGAGGGCGTGCTGCGCAAGGCGATCGACAAGATGCCGAATGTCAGGCTGATGCACGGCTACGGCATGACCGAGGCCGCGCCCATCGTCACCCTGCTCGACCCGCGTTACACGGTGCTCGACGGTCCGTTCGCCGGGCGGCTCAAATCGTGCGGCCAGGCCGCGCTCGCCTGCGACGTGAAGATCGTCGATGCCGACCGGCTGGAAGTGCCGCGCGGCACGACCGGCGAGCTGGCCGTCCGCGGCGCCAACGTGATGAAGGGCTACTGGAACAAGCCGGTCGAGACCGAGGCGGTGCTGGAGGATGGCTGGTACTATTCGGGCGACGGAGCCTACATGGACGAGGAAGGCTTCGTGTTCATCGTCGACCGGCTGAAGGACATGATCATCTCCGGCGGCGAGAACGTCTATTCGGCCGAGGTCGAAAATGCGATTTCGACGATGCCGGGTGTCGCCGAGGTGGCGGTGATCGGTATTCCCGACGAACGATGGGGCGAACGGGTCCATGCCATCGTCGTCCCGAGGCCGGGCGTCGCGCTCGGCGTCGACGAGGTGATCGACCATTGCCGCAATCGGATCGCCGGCTACAAATGTCCGCGCAGCGTCGACTTCCGCCACACGCCGCTCCCCCTCTCGGGCGCCGGCAAGGTCCTGAAGCGTGAGCTACGCGAACCCTACTGGCAGGGTCTCACCAGGGGTGTGAACTGATGGCTTCGATTCCCTACTACGACTGGATCGCGCACCATGCGGGCCGGCGCCCGCGGCAGCTCGCGATCCACGACCTGCATACCGGACGGAAGCTCTCCTACGCCGACCTCGATGCCCGTATCGGCCGGTTGACCTCGGCGCTGGCAGCAAGGGGCATTGCCAAGGGCGACCGCATCGCGCTGCTCGCACCAAACTGCGCCGAGTATTTCGAACTCCAGTTCGCCTGCGGCCGGCTGGGCGCCATCATGCTGCCGCTGAACTGGCGGCTCACCGTGCCGGAACTCGAGTACATCCTGGGCGATGCCGGACCGAAGCTGCTGATCCACGACAAGGGCTTTGCGGTACAGGCCGCCGCGCTGTCGAAGAACCTTATCGAGATCGACCACGAGCGGCCCGATAGCGACTACGAGCGCGCGCTCGCCGCGGCAGCACCTCCGCCACCGGCCGCCCCGCTGACACACGACGACATCGGCATGGTCATGTACACGTCGGGGACGACCGGCCATCCCAAGGGCGCCATCATCACGCATGGCATGGTGTTCTGGAACTGCGTGAACCTCGGCATCCCCGCGCTGATCACGCCCGAGACGGTGCAGCTCGTGGTGCTGCCGCTGTTCCATACCGGCGGTCTCAACTGCTACGCCAATCCCGTGCTCCACGCCGGCGGCGCGATCGTGGTGATGCGGAACTTCGACCCCGGCCAGGCGCTCGACTGCCTCTCGGATCCGGCGCTCGGCATCACGCATTTCTTCGCCGTGCCGGCCCCCTACCAGTTCATGATGCAGCATCCGAAGTTCGAGGGGGCCGATCTCTCGCGCCTGCGCATCGCGGGCGTCGGCGGCGCCCCCTGCGCGCTCGCCATCCTCGAAACCTGGACCGGCCGCGGCGTACCGCTGGTCCAGGGCTGGGGCATGACCGAGACCAGCCCAGCCGGCACGATGCTCGACGCCGCCGACGCCATCCGCAAGCTGGGATCGGCGGGCAAGGCGCTGTTGCATACCGCGATCCGCGTGGTCGACGACCAGGGCAACGACGTGCCGGCCGGCGGCATCGGCGAGCTGCTGATCAAGGGACCCAACATCACGCCGGGCTACTGGAACAATCCCGCGGCCACGGAGCGCAGCTTCACCGACGGCTGGCTGCACACCGGCGATGCGGCGCGGCTCGACGAGGAAGGCTTCGTCTACATCGTCGATCGCTGGAAGGACATGTACATCTCGGGCGGCGAGAACGTGTATCCCGCCGAGGTCGAGAACGTGCTGTTCCAGCTCCCCGCCGTGGCCGACGCCGCGATCATCGGCGTGCCCAACGAGCGCTGGGGCGAGGTCGGCATGGCGATCATCGTGCGCAAACCGGACCAGGACCTCGCCGAAGGCGACGTGATCCAGCACTGCCTCGCCCGCCTCGCCAAGTTCAAGGTCCCGCAATCCGTCACCTTCGTCGACGCCTTGCCGCGCAACGCCACCGGAAAGGTCCTGAAGCGCGAGCTGCGGTCGCAGTTCGTCGGCCGGGACGCCCCGGCGATCAGTTAGGGCGGTTCGCTCCCCGTCGTCCTGAGCAGCGCGAAGGACCTTGCCGAGCGACCAGCGGACTCCGTTGCCGGCGCGAGATCCTTCGCTTCGCTCAGGATGACATTGAGTCAAACCAGCGGCACGTAGTCGTACTCGCCGACGCCCTGCATGATGAGGAAAGTGAGCGAAACGTCGCCGCCGTTGGTCACGAGGTGCGGCCTCCCCGGCGCGGCGACGAAACTCTCGCCCGGTTTCAGTATCACTTCCTGCTTGGGCTCTTGCAGAAAGAGACGCATCGTTCCCTCGACCACGTAGAACGTATCGCTGATGTTGTTGTGGAAGTGCCACGGCACCTTCTGTGTGGGCGAGAGCTGTAGCTCGGCGACGCGGAAGCCCGGCCGCTGCAGGTGGTAGGCACGCCGCTCGACCTCGTAGAGGTGGCTGGCATCTTTAACCGCTTCGAGTGTCCTTGGTGCCGACATCGTCGATCCTCCTTCCTGGAGAGAGCCCGGTCCGGTTTTTTGCTGTGCCTCGAACGTCGCAAGCCTTAAGAACGGGCGCGATCCCGTCAAGAAGACAGTTCGATAAAGTAGGAAGTTCAATGCTCACGATCTACGGCGTCTACCGGTCCCGCGCGTCGCGCAACATCTGGCTGGCCGAGGAACTCGGCATCCCGTTCAAGCAGGTCCCTGTCATCCAGCACTATCGCAGCGTGCCGGCCGGGATGCTGCACACCCGGTCGCCGGAGTTCCTGAAGATCAATCCGAACGGCCTCATCCCCTCGATCGACGATGACGGGCTGGTGCTGCACGAGTCACTCGCCATCAATCTCTATCTCGCGCGAAAGCATGGCGGGCCGGTCGCCGGCGCGACCGTCGCCGAGGAAGGCGAGATCGCCATGTGGTCGCTGTGGGCCGCGACCGGCGTCGAGCCGCACGCGATCAACGTCCTCTATCACCGCCTGGGCAATCCGACCGGCGTGAAGGACCCGAAGATCGCCGACGCCGCCGTGGAGGCGCTGAAGGGTCCGTTCGCCGTGCTCGACAAGGCGCTGGCCAAGAGTGGCTGGCTGGTCGGCGACCGCTTCACCGTGGCCGACCTCAACACGGCCGAGATCGTGCGCTACGCCCAGCCCGCGCCGGAACTGTTCGAGACCGCGCCGCGCGTCAAGGCGTGGCTCGCCGCCTGCCAGGCCCGTCCGGCCTTCAAGAAGATGTGGGCGGCCCGCGACGCCGAGCCGGCCTAGACGTCAGCTTGCGGGCGCCGTCTGGGTGAGCGTCGCAAGGCGCGCCGTGGCGCCCGCGACCGCTTCCGCCGAGAACCTGTCGGGATAGGTCAGCACCAGCTGCTCTCCCGTCAGCTCGACCATGCCATTCGCCACCAGCAGCTCGAAGGACTCGGGCGGTTCCTTGCTCTTCGCCCAGTCCTCCAGGCAGGCGACCACGCCCTTGCCCTTGAGCTTCAGGCGAGTCCGGCTCGCCCGCGTCGCACGACCGTTCTTCTGCGTCAGCAGCAGCTCATAGGCCGCCAGAGTCCTGTAGAAGGCCCGCTCCAGCGGATCTTCCTTGTCGGCGCCTTCGAGCGAGCAAAGCTGGTCGAAGGCCTGGCGCCAGATGTCGTCCCGCCCCATCCGCTTGGCATTCTGCATCAAGGTGCGCAGCTGCTCGGGATCGGTGTAGCTCGAGATCGGCTTGGCCATCGTCTGCTTGACGCCAACCGGCGCCTTCGCTTCGGGCGCTTGCTTCGAATGTTTGGCCACGACTACTCCTGCACAATTGTCCGGCACTGGATGTGCAAGAAAACCAACCATAACACATTGTCCGACGCGAACCCCTCATTGTTCACATCGCGAAACCGGCCCTCAAACGGCCAGCATCAGCCGGTCGATCGACGGGAGGAAGCCAAAACGCTCGTAAAACCGCCGCGCGTCACGATTGAAGGCATGGACGGACACCTCGACGTGCGTGGCCCTTTGCTCTCGGGACCATTGCGTCGCCGCCTCCAGCAGATGGTGACCCACTTGGCGGCTGCGCCAATCGCCCCGCACCACGAGATTGTCGAGCTCGATGACGTGCCGAGGGACAGCACCTGCAAATGCCATCGGCATGCGTGTCAGCAGGACTGCAAGTCCCACGACCTCGCCGTCGCCCTCCGCCACGAGAACCGCCGAACCCGGCCCCTCGCACCATCGCTCGACCTGCTCGCGCGGCCGCGCCGGGCCGTCGAACGGGCGGAAGAAGTCCGGCCGCGCCTGGCGGTGGAACTCGTCCAGCTCGTCGAACAGGGTGCACAGCGTCTCGTAATCGTCGCGACGCGCCGGGCGGGTCGTGACGCTCACGCCGCCAGCACCAGCCGGTCGTTGGCCACCGCGAAACCGAAATTCTCGTAGAAACGCTTGGCGGCACCCTCGCCCACCACGGCCTCGACCTGCACCGCGCGACGCTGCCGGGACCATTCGACGGCGGCGGCCAGGAGACGCCGGCCGACCCGGCGCCCGCGCTGGTCGGCACGCACCACGAGATTGTCGACCTCAATGACCTTGTGGGCGCCCATCCCCTCGAGCGGCACCAGCCGCGTCATCAGCACGGCGACGCCCAGCACGCCCAGAGCGAGCTGGGCGTAGATCGGAAGAGC
>NZ_SCUT01000053.1 GCF_004297265.1 Reyranella sp. | reverse complement strand
CGTCTCCAGCGCCTTGTTGAGCCAGCGATGGGTCAGCGCCTCGTCGTCGGCCATGCCCTTCTTCTGGACCCAGTCGAGCACCTTGTTGTTGCCGAAGATGCGCATCAGGTCGTCTTCCAGCGACAGGAAGAACTTCGACGCGCCGGGATCGCCCTGGCGGCCCGAGCGGCCGCGCAGCTGGTTGTCGATGCGGCGCGATTCGTGGCGCTCGGTGCCGACCACGAACAGGCCGCCCGCCTCGCGCACGATCGCGCGGTCGCGCTCGACGCCGGCGCGGATCTCGGCCTCGACGCGGGCGATCTCGGCGTCGCGGGCCGCCTCGTCGGGAAACTTCGCGGCGATCTCCGGGATGCTCTGCTGCACCAGCATCTCGACGTTGCCGCCGAGCTGGATGTCGGTGCCGCGGCCGGCCATGTTGGTGGCGATGGTGACGGCGCCCGGCCGGCCGGCCTGCGCCACGATCTGGGCTTCCTGGTCGTGGAAGCGGGCGTTCAGCACGTTGTGCGGGATGCCGGCCTTCTTCAGCGCCTCCGACAGCTCCTCGGATTTCTCGATCGACACGGTGCCGACCAGCATCGGCTGCTGGCGCGCGCGGCATTCGCCGATCAGCTTGACGATGGCGCGCGTCTTGTCGCCCAGGGTCCGGTAGATCTCGTCGTCGGCGTCCTTGCGCGCGACCGGCACGTTGGTCGGGATCTCGACCACCTCGAGCTTGTAGATCTCGGCGAACTCGGCGGCCTCGGTCAGCGCCGTGCCAGTCATGCCCGAGAGCTTCGGGTACATGCGGAACAGGTTCTGGAAGGTGATCGAGGCCAGCGTCTGGTTCTCGCGCTGGATCTCGACATGTTCCTTGGCCTCGAGCGCCTGGTGCAGGCCCTCGGAGTAGCGGCGGCCCTGCATCATGCGGCCGGTGAACTCGTCGATGATGACGACCTGGCCGTCCTTCACGATGTAGTCCACGTCGCGCGAGAACAGCTTGTGGGCGCGCAGCGCCTGGGTGATGTGGTGGAGCACCGATACCATGGTCGGCGCATAGAGGCTGATGCCCTCGGCCAGCAGCCCGTCGGCGCGCAGGATGTCCTCGATCGCCTCGATGCCGGCGTCGGTCAGGACGACCGTGCGGTTCTTCTCGTCCTTCTCGTAATGCTCGGGCTTCAGCTGGGGGATCACCGTGTCGGCGCGGCGGTAAAGCTCGGAGGAATCCTCGGCCGGGCCGGAGATGATGAGCGGTGTGCGCGCCTCGTCGATCAGGATCGAGTCAACCTCGTCGACGATGGCATGGTTGAAGGGCCGCTGGACCATCGCGTCCAGCCGATACTTCATGTTGTCGCGCAGGTAGTCGAAGCCGATCTCGTTGTTGGTGCCGTAGGTGATGTCGCAGGCATAGGCCGCCTTGCGCTGCTCGTCGTCGAGCTCGTGCACGATGATGCCGACGGTGAGGCCGAGGAACCTGTAGACGCGGCCCATCCATTCGGCGTCGCGGCGGGCGAGATAGTCGTTCACGGTGACGACGTGCACGCCCTTGCCGGGCAGGGCATTGAGATAGACGGCGAGCGTGGCGACCAGCGTCTTGCCTTCGCCGGTCTTCATTTCGGCGATCTTGCCCTGGTGCAGGACCATGCCGCCCTTCAGCTGGACGTCGAAGTGGCGCTGGCCGAGGGTCCGCTTGGCCGCCTCGCGTACCGTGGCGAAGGCCTCGGGCAGCAGATCGTCGAGCGTCTCGCCCTTGGCCAGGCGTTCGCGGAATTCGACGGTCTTGCCTCTCAGCTGCTCGTCGGAAAGCTTGACCAACTCCGGCTCAAGGGCGTTGATCTTCGCCACCGGCTTGTCCAAGCCCTTGACGATGCGGTCGTTGGCCGTCCCGAAGAGCGTCCGGGCAAGCGCGCCAAGCATGGAAAACCTCGATATTCTAATGACTTAGGCGGGCACAGCGGCCCGCCCTCCCTGTGAGAGATAGAGAGCGGCCGGAGGAGTGTCAACGCAGCGGACAATCGCAGCCCCATCGGACGGCAATTCAGCGGCAAATCAGAAGTGTCATCGCCCCGCCATGGACGCGGTACTCACGAAAAAGTGCCGCAATTCGACGTCATCACCTCCCTCATCGGGGAGGCGGCGCTTGCTTGGCCCAATGGGCCCTGTGTAAACGGTTTGCGCCTTTCGAAACGAATGAATCTGCTGGAGTCCGCCATGAGTCATGACCTGCGTTCCCTGCGCCTCGCCCTTCTGAGTGGCGCGGTTGCGCTCATCGCGGGTCCCGCCCTGGCGCAGACCCCGCCGGCCGGCCAGCCGGCGAAACCGCCGGCTGCGCCGGCTGCCCCCGCCGCCAAGCCGCCCGCCGCCGCCGCGCCGGCCGCGGTCAAGGATCCGGTCGTCGCCATCGTCAACGGCCAGCAGATCCGCCTGTCCGAACTCGAGATCGCCCAGCAATCGCTGCCGCAGCAGTACCGCTCCATGCCGCTGCAGGCGGTGTTCCCGGCGTTGCTCGAGCGCATCATCGACAGCAAGCTGGTCGTCCAGGAAGGCAAGAAGAGCAAGACCAACGAGGATCCGGCCTTCAAGAAGCGCATGGCCTTCGTCGAGGAGCAGGTGCTGCAGGATTTCTGGATCCAGCGCGAGATCTCCCGCCTCGTCACCCTCGAGAAGATCCAGCAGAAGTATCAGGAGCGCCTGAAGTCGATGCCGCCGGAAGACGAGGTGCATGCGCGCCACATCCTGGTCGCCACCGAGGACGAGGCCAAGGCCATCATCGCCGAGCTGAAGAAGGGCACGCCCTTCGACAAGATCGCCAAGGAGAAGTCGACCGACAAGGCGTCCGGCGCCGAGGGCGGCGATCTCGGCTGGTTCAAGAAGTCCGACATGGTGAAGGAATTCGCCGACGCCGCCTTCGACCTGAAGAAGGGCGAGACCTCGGAGACGCCGACAAAGACCCAGTTCGGCTACCACGTCATCAAGATCGACGATCGCCGCACGGCGCCGCCGCCGGCCCTCGAGGAGCTCTCCGAGCAGATCCGCGAGGAACTGGCGCGCGAGGCGGTGACGGCCCAGCTCGACAAGATCCGCGCCGGCTCGAAGATCGAGAAGTTCAACATGGACGGCACCAAGGTCGAGGCGGCCCCGGCCGCGCCGGCTGCCCCCGCCGCGACGCCGGCGAAGCCCGCGACCCCGGCCCAGCCGCCGAAGTAGGACCAGGGTTCAACTAAAACTCACGTTTTAGGGTCTTTCTGGTGTAGTCTCCGCCGCTGGCCGGCCGCGTTCCGCGGCCGCGCCCGAGGGGAGAAACATGTCCGCTAAGCACGCCACATCGCCGCTCGCGCCCAAGACGACGCCGACGCTGCCCCGCATCGCGGGCGTAAAGCTCGGTGTCGCGCGTTCCGGCGTGCGCTATACGGACCGCGACGATGTCCTGCTGGCGGTGGTGCCGGCCGGAGCGACCATCGCGGGCGTCCTGACCAAATCCAAGACCTGCTCGGCGCCCGTCGACTGGTGCCGCAAGAACCTGGCCCGCGGCAAGGTCCGCGCGATCGTGGTCAATGCCGGCAACGCCAATGCCTTCACGGGCAAGCTGGGTGACAAAGCGGTCGAGGAGTCGACCCGGGCCATCGCCCAGGCGCTGGGCTGCCCGCGCAACGAGGTCTTCATGGCCTCGACCGGGGTGATCGGCCAGCCCCTCGAGTGGGAGAAGATCGCCGCCGTCGTGCCGACACTGATCAAGTCGGGCAAGGAAGACGCCTGGTCAGCCGCCGCCGCCGCCATCATGACCACCGACACCTTCCCCAAGCTCGCCACGCGCCAGGCCAAGATCGGCGAGCGCACGGTGACGGTGAACGCCTTCCTCAAGGGCTCGGGCATGATCGCGCCGGACATGGCGACGATGCTGGGCTTCGCCTTCACCGATGCCAAGATTCCGGGCGGCGTCCTGCAGAAGCTGCTCTCCGACGCCGCCGACAAGTCGCTGAACTGTGTCACCGTCGACGGCGACACCTCGACCAGCGACACGTTCCTGCTGGTCGCCACCGGGGCGGCCCGCCACGCGCCCATCGAAGAGGCGGACGATCCCGTTCTGGTCGACTTCAAGCGCGCCCTCGACGAGGTGATGATCGAGCTGGCGCAGCTGCTGGCGCGCGACGGCGAGGGCGCCACCAAGTTCGTGACCATCAACGTGGGCGGCGCCTCGTCGAACGGCGCGGCGCGCAAGATCGGCCTGGCGGTCGCCAATTCGCCGCTGGTCAAGACCGCGATCGCCGGCGAGGACGCCAACTGGGGCCGCATCGTCATGGCGGTCGGCAAGTCGGGCGAGCGCGCCGATCGCGACAAGCTGCGCATCTCGATCGGCGGCGTGCGCATCACCGATCAGGGCCAGGTCGTGCCGAACTACGACGAGGCGCCGGTCGCCCAGCACATCAAGGGTTCCGACGTGGTGATCGACATCGATCTCGGCATCGGCCGCGGCCGCGCCACCGTCTGGACCTGCGATCTCACGCACGGCTACATCGACATCAACGGCAGCTACCGTTCTTGACGTTCGAAGAGGAATGTCCGGGCGGCCCGCCGCCGCTGGGCGAGCGTCCGCTCGTGCTGGTGGCGGCCGTTGCACTGGTCGATGTCGACAGCCGGGTCCTGATCGCCCAGCGCCCCGCGGGCAAGTCGATGGCCGGTCTCTGGGAGTTTCCCGGCGGCAAGGTCGAGCCCGGCGAGACCCCCGAGCAGGCCCTGGTCCGCGAGCTGCACGAAGAGCTGGGGATCGAGACGGCGACGAGCTGCCTGGCGCCCATCGCCTTCGCCAGCCACGGCTACGAGACGTTCCACCTGCTGATGCCGGTCTTCGCCTGCCGCAAATGGAATGGCACGCCTCGGGCCCGCGAGGGCCAGACCCTTAAATGGGTGGCGCCGATGGAGCTCACCAAATACCCCATGCCGCCGGCCGACGTCCCGCTGGTCGGCCTGCTGCGCGACCTGCTCTGATTATTGGAGCGCGCCACTCCAGTGGCGCTCATACCTTGTTTGCCGACGGAGCTTGAGCGCCACTGGAGTGGCGCGCTCCAATGAAGCATCTGGGCTAAGCCGGCCTGAGGGCTGTCCCTTCGCGCCAGCCGAGCAGGTCGCGGAAGATGAGGGCCTGCGCAGTCGCGGCCACGGCGGTGCCGGCATAGGAGACGAGGATCGCCGCCGTCCAGGTGATCACGGCCGCCGATTCGCTCGCCCCCAGCACGCCCCGCGCCAGGCCGAGCACGACCAGGGTCGCGATGGTGGTGGCGAGTGCGCTCGAGAAGAACACCAGGAACATCACGCCGATGATCGTCCAGGCATTGCCGCGGCTGTGCGCCCACGAGAGGCGCGGCGAGAAGGGCACGTCGACCGACGTTGCGGCAAGTCCGTAGCTGACGCGCAACGCCAGGATGACCGACACGGTGAAGCCTGCGCCGATCGGCGCGGCCAGTGCCTGACGGCGCGCGACCTCGGGATCGATGGCGGCGCCCGCCGCCAGCGTCTCCGGATCGATCGAGCCCAGGGCCAGCACGAAGGCAGCGAGCAGCACGAAGGTGAAGCCGCCGATCTTGATCAGGTGGCCGAGGAAGGCCATCTCGCGCGGCGACCAGCCGAGCCCGGGCAACCGGTCGACACGATGGGGGCCGAGCAGCACGACGCGCTGCCATGCCACCATGAACATCACCGTCGGAATCATGTCGACGGCCTTCTCGATCAGCATGGGCATCAACGAGTCGCGGTCCATCAGCGAGCCGACGAGTCGGATCGCGAGCGAAATGATCCACGGAATCGTCACGAGATGGAAGAAAAGGCGGAGATTGGCGAGGACGAAGGCGAAGCTTTGCGCCACCAGGCCGCCGAACGAGAGTTTCACCGCAGGCACGATCTAGCTCCGCTCCACTTTTTCGCCGGCACTGAGTTCGGAGGTGCCCAGCGCATCGGCCAGCCGCTGCGCGGCGCTGCCGGGCTTCAGCGCCTTGGGCTGCGACGCATGCGGCGACCAGCCGTGCAGGAACAGAACCTCGAAGCTCGCGGTGACCCGGCCGCCCGGCCGCGCGAACCGTTCGCCGTAGAGTTCGGCGGCGCGCAGCAGCACGGCGCGCCCGGTCATGCCGCGGCGCCGGCCGACGACGAGGTTGCTCTCGCCCATGGCGCTCAGGTCGCGCATCAGCGCGAGCGCGCTTTCGTACTCGACCTCGATCGTCTCGCTGTCGGCCACCGGCAGGGCGAAGCCCGCCCGCTGCAGCAGGCCCGCCGCATCGCGCAGGTCGGCGAAGGGCGAGACGCGCGGGCTCAAGCCGCCGTCGATCTCGCTCTCGGCCGCGGCCAGCGCCTGGCGAAGCTGCCACAGGGTGGCGCCGCCCAGCAGGGCGCCGAGGAACAGGCCGTCGGGCTTCAGGATGCGCGAGATCTGGATCAAGGCGCCGGGCAGGTCGTTCACCCAGTGGAGGTCCATGGCGCTCAACACCAGGTCGAAGCGTCCGGCCGCGAAAGGCAGGAACTCCTCGTCGGCGACGACGGCCGGGCCGCGCGCGCGCGCCGCGAAGCCGTTTCCGAGGTCGGCGCGCACCAGTTGCCCGACGATTGTACGCTCGCCCAGTGCTGTCGCGACCTCGTCGCCGTGGCTGCCGAGGTCGAGGGCGAGGGGAAAGGTGCGGCGCACATCGGCCAGACGGTCGACCAGACGCTCGGCGATCTCGCGCTTCAGGAAGTCATGACGATCCCACTTGCGCGCGGCGCGCTCGCGGCGCTGGCGCAGGGTGGTGCGGTCGAACACCAGCAGGGGATCGAGGCTCGTCACAGTGGGTATGTAGGCAAAAAGCCCGTCGGCGGGTAGGGGAGCGCCATCCTGTGGGCGCATTTGCCCGCCCCAATCCGCCGCATGTTGCCGGATGGAGTGGGCGGAGCCGTTACAGGGGCATTTTCGGATTGGGGCCGCGCGGTGCTCGACGCCGTGTTGCCGCCGCTCTGTCTTGGCTGCAACGAGATCGTCAGCGCGCCGGGGTCGTTGTGCGTGAGCTGCTGGCCGGGCTTCTCCTTCATCTCCGCCCCGCACTGCGCCTGCTGCGGCACGCCTTTCGTGGAGGATCTGGGTTCCGGGGCGCTCTGCGCCGGCTGTCTCGTCCGTCGTCCGCGCTACCATCGCGCCCGTGCCGCCCTGGTCTACGACGACCAGAGCCGCCGGCTCGTCCTGCCGTTCAAGCACGGGGACCGCACGGACATTGCGCGGGCCTGCGGCGGCTGGATGGCGCGGGCGGGTGCCGATCTCCTGGGAGAATCCGACCTGGTGGCGCCGGTGCCGCTTCATTGGCGGCGGCTTTTCATGCGCCGCTACAATCAGGCACAGCTCCTGGCGCGTATCGTCGTGCGGACAACGGCGCGCCGTGACTTGCGCCTGGCGCCCGATCTGCTGCGGCGACCCCGTTGGACGGGGTCGCAGGCCGGGCTGAAGGCGAAGGAGCGGCGGCGTAACGTCCGCGAGGCCTTCGACATCCATCCGAAATGGCAGCCGCAGGTGGCGGGCAAGGTCGTCCTGCTGGTCGACGACGTGCTGACGACCGGGGCGACGGTGGAGGCCTGCGCCCGGGTTCTGCAACGCGCCGGTGCCCTGCGGGTTGATGTCCTGACACTGGCGCGGGTCGTCCGGCCAGCGTTATAGTTTCGACAAAGAGGTTCACCCATGGCCAAGATCGAAATCTACACCACGCCGTTCTGCGGCTACTGCGCGCGGGCGAAAGGCCTGCTCGACAGCAAGGGCGCCGAATACGAAGAGACCGATGTGATGATGGACGACAAGAAGCGCACCGAGATGCGCGCGCGCGCCAATCGCACGACGGTGCCGCAGATCTTCATCAACGGACAGCATATCGGCGGCTCCGACGAACTCGCGGCCCTCGAACGGGCGGGCAAGCTCGACGCGCTGCTCGCGCAGCCGGGCTGAGGACATCCATCATGACCGCGTTCAAGGCCGGCCTGATCCAGACCAACGTCAGCAACGACATGGCCGAGAACGTGGCCTCGCTGCGCGAGCAGGCGAAGCTTGCGCGCGACGCCGGCGCCGACTTCATCATGACGCCCGAGAATACCGGCCTGATCGGCGCCAGCCGCACCGAGACGCTGGCCAAGGCTCAGACCGAGGAAGAACATGCGATGCTCGCGGCGTGCCGCGCCGTGGCGCGCGATACCGGCGCGTGGTTCCTGCTGGGCTCGATCCATGTGCGCGTGCCCGGTGAGGAGCAGATCCGCAACCGCTCCTACCTGATCGATTCGTCGGGTGGCATCGTGGCGAGCTACGACAAGATCCACATGTTCGACGTCCAGCTCGCCGGCGGCGAGAGCTACCGTGAGTCCTCGACGTTCAGGCCGGGCGAGAAGGCGGTGCTGGCCGAGACGCCGTGGGGCGTGCTCGGCATGACGATCTGCTACGACCTGCGCTTCCCTTACCTCTATCGCGAACTGGCGCATGCCGGCGCGACGATGCTTTCGATCCCGTCCTCGTTCACCGTGCCGACAGGCCAGGCGCACTGGCACACGCTGATGCGCGCCCGCGCCATCGAAACCGGCTGCTTCGTCTTCGCGCCGGCGCAGGTCGGCACGCACAAGGGCTCCAACCGCAAGACCTACGGCCACTCGGTCGCCGTCGCGCCGTGGGGCGAGGTGCTGGCCGATGCGGGCGGTGAGAAGGCCGGCTTCGTCATCGCCGACATCGACATGGGCAAGATCGAAGAAGCCCGGAAGATGGTCCCGTCCCTGACCCATGATCGCACGTACGCGGCGCCCGCGCTGCACAAGGCCGAGGTCGCGAAGGCAGCGGAGTAATCCTCTGTCGTCCTGAGCGAAGCGAAGGACCTGACATGGCGACCGAAGGACCCCGTTGCGGGCGTGAGATCCTTCGCTGCGCTCCAGAGCGGGGGTTACCCCGCTCGCGATGACAATTAAAGCGCCTCAAACAGGTGCTCGTATTTCGCGACGAACCCTTCGTCGTCGAGGTCGAGCCGCGCGGTAAAGCCCGCAGATACGCCCTTGTCGACGTAGCGCCAGGCGCGCGGGCCGAGTGGCTCGTAGAGCTGGCGAGATGGCTGGCAAGTGAGCGCGGGCGCATCGACGAACAGCGCCAGCAATTCGCCGCCGGCCTCGCCCATGCGCTGGATCGCCAGGCTGTTGCAGAACGGCGTCGCCGACACATCGACCTCGTGGCAGCCCGAGAGGTCGGGGCGGGTCTCACCATCGACCCGCCAGTCGGTATCACCGGTCCGCTCGATCAGCAGCGACTTTTCCATCGCATCTGTCCGGTCGATGCGCAGCGTTCGCGTTCGCCATGACGCGTCGAGGTCCCAGCGATAACGAAGCCCGAAGCTGTCCTCACCGGCATGGATCAGGGTGGATCGGACACTGAACCCCAGGGCATTGCGCGACAGAGCCATCAACTCGAGGCCCGGCTCGTCGACGCGTCGCCATCGGCGCAGGATCTTTTCGCTCTGCATGCGAAACTCTTGCGTCGGATCATGGGAGAATTGCGGCACGACCGTCTCGACCGGAGAGCCGAACCGCGCCACTCTCTTTCATCCATGCCGGAGAAGCCAATGTCGTCTCCCAGTCTGGTCATTCGCAACGGCACCATCGTCGACGGCTCGGGCGGGGATCCTTATGAGGCCGACCTGGCCATCGAGGATGGCCGGATCTCGGCCATCGCGAAGAACCTGCCCAGAGGCGCAGAAGAGATCGACGCGCGCGGCAGGCTCGTGACGCCGGGCTTCGTCGACGTTCACACCCACTACGACGCGCAGGTCACCTGGAGCGAGCGGCTGTCGCCGTCGTCGTGGAACGGCGCCACGACCGTCGTGCTCGGCAATTGCGGCGTCGGCTTCGCGCCGTGTCACGAAGACCAGCACGCGATGCTGATCAACCTGATGGAGGGCGTGGAGGACATTCCCGAAGTCGTGCTGTCGGAGGGCCTGCCGTGGAACTGGCACTCCTTCCCGGACTTCCTCGATGCCATTGCCGCCCGTTCCTACGATGCCGACGTGGCGACCCAGGTGCCGCACGCGGCGCTGCGCGTCTATGTGATGGGCCAGCGCGGCGCCGACCGGGAGCCCGCGACCGAGCAGGATCGGCAGCGGATGGCCGAACTCACCGTTGAGGGCCTGCGCGCCGGCGCGCTGGGCTTCTCGACCTCGCGCACGCTCAATCACAGGTCGGCCGACGGCAAGCACATCCCGACCCTGCGCGCCGAGGAAGCGGAACTCACGGCGATCGCCCGCGCGATGCGCGAGGCCGATGCCGGCTGGCTGCAGATCGTGTCCGATTTCCAGGAAGGGGAGGTCGCCCTGTTCCGCCGGCTGGCGAGGGAGTCCCAGCGACCGGTCACGATCACCTTGTTGCAGTCCAACGCCCGCCCCGACGGCTGGCGCGAGACGATGGCGGAGATCGACGAAGCCAATCGCGAGGGCCTGCGCATCACCGCCCAGATCCGCTCGCGTCCGACCAGCGTGCTGCTGGGGCTCGAACTGTCGCAGAACCCGTTCACGGGCCGGCCGAGCGCCGACCGCGTTGCGCGCCTGCCCTTCGCCGAACGTCTCGCATGTTGGCGCGACACGGCGTTTCGCGCGCGCGTGCTCGCCGAATCGTTCGAAGGCGACCGCCGCAACCGACTGGTCGATCGCTGGGACCGCATGTTCCCGATCGGCGACCCGCCGGACTACGAGCCGAGGGCGGACCAAAGCATCGCCGCGATGGCGGCGCGACAGGGCCGTCCACCGGACGAGGTCGCCTACGACCTGATGCTGGAACATGACGGCAAGCAGATCATCTATCTGCCGGTCACCAACTTCGTCGCCGGCAATCTCGATGTCGTGCGCGAGATGATCGATCGCCCCAACACGCTGCTCGGGCTGGGCGACGGCGGTGCGCATGTCGGCATCATGTGCGACGCGACGGCCACCAGCTACACGCTGACGCACTGGACGCGGGATCGTGCACGCGGCTCGCTGCTGCCGGTGTCATGGGCGATCAGGCGTCTCACAGCCGACAATGCCGTCGAGATCGGCTTGCGGGACCGCGGGCTGTTGAAAGCCGGGCTGAAGGCCGACGTCAACATCATCGACTACGACAGGCTGCGGCTGCGCAGGCCTGAAATCGTGTACGACCTGCCGGCTGGCGGCAAACGTCTCATCCAGCGGACGGAAGGCTTCGACGCGACCATCGTCTCGGGCGCCGTCGTCTATCGCGGCGGCGAAGCGACCGGGGCCTTGCCGGGCCGTCTGGTGCGTGGGGCCCGGGGCGCCTGAGCGCGCGTCATAGAAGGCGGGCGGCGATCCTCTGCACCATCGCCATTTTCGGCTGGCTGATCATCCGCGCCTCGTAGGCGGTCACCGAGAAGCGTCCGCGCACGAGGTCGAGCAGCTCGCCGTCCTTCAGGAGGAATTCCGGGCGGCTGGGTTTGCCGAAGCGTTCGTTGCCTTCCATGAAGGTCTCGTAGAGCAGGATGCCGCCTGGCAGCAGCGCGTCGAACAGCGCCGGGAACAGCGGCCGGTGCAGATAGTTGGTGACCACGATCGCCCCGAAGCGGCGGCCGGCCAGCGGCCAGGGCGAGCCGTCCTCGAGATCGGCTGCGATCACCTCGACCGTGGCGGACGCGGCCAGGGCGCTCACCTCGCGATCGACCGCGGTCACGCGATGGCCTCTGCCGGTGAACAACACCGTATGTCGGCCCTTGCCCGCCGCGAGATCGAGGACGGTGGCGCCGGGCGGGACGAGGCCCGCCCAGGCAGTGACCCAGGACGAGGGCGTCATGTCTTTCGCGCTCCGGCGCCTTTGAGGTTCAGGAGGTTGCCCGACAGGATCAGCGCGGCGCCCAGGATCGTGAGCATGTCCAGGCGCTCATTGTAGAGCAGCCAGCCGGCCAGGGCGGCCAGCGGCACGCGCAGGAAATCCATCGGCACGACGATGGTGGCGTCGGCGTGCAGCATCGCGCGCGTCAGGCAGTAGTGGGAGAGGGTGCCGCAGAAGGCGATGACGATGATCCACACCCAGACATAGGTCGAGGGCCAGCGCCACACGTCGAGCGCCGGCACCAGGCCGATGATGGACTGGAGGAGCAGCATCCAGAACAGGATGGTGAGCACGCTGTCGGTGCGGGTGAGGGACTTCACCATGGTCACGGAGATGGCGAAGCCGACGGCGGCGGCCAGCGCGATGATCTGCCCGGGCACGATCTCGCTGGTCCCTGGCCGCACGATGATGACGACACCGACCACTCCCAGCGCCACGGCGAGGTTCTTCCACAGTCCCATGCGTTCGCCGAGGAAGGCGACTGCCAGGATTGCGGTCCAGATCGGCATGGTGAACTCGATCGAGATGACCTGGGCCAGCGGGATCAGGGTCAGCGCCTTGAACCAGGCGAACTGCGCGCCGTAGTGGGCGATGTTGCGGCCGGTCTGCTGCCAGGGCCGTGCGGTCTTCAGCTTGCCGAAACCGCCGGCGAGATGGATCAGCGGATAGAGCATGACCAGGCCGATGGCCGAGCGCATTTCCATGATCTGGAAGACGTCGAGCTCGCGCGTCGTCTCGCGACCGGCAATCGCCATGACCAGCATGGCCGTCAGCCAGCCGGCCATCCAGAAGGCGGCTTTCACGAGGGAGGGCTGGTGAGTCATCGGCTGCTTCTGCGGGCGGCTTTCGGGCGACGGGGGCGCGACAATCGGCTCTTGCGTCCGGCCCGACAAGCCACCATTTTTCCGTCTGTCATGATTTTGTATCGTTTGCGCTGCGCCAAAGGCCACGAGTTCGACAGCTGGTTCAAGGACAGCAAAACCTATGAGCGCCAGGAGAAGAAGTCGCTGATCGGCTGTGCCGTCTGCGGCACGGCGAAGGTCGAGCGCGCCCTGATGGCGCCCCGCATCGGCAAGAAGGGCAAGGACGCCGCGCTGCCGGCCGTCGTCGAGGCGCCGCCCGAGGCGACGGCCACGCCGTCGGCCGAGCATCAGCAGATGGCGGCGCTCGCCAGGCAAATGCCCAAGGAACTGCGCGAGGCCCTGCTCAAGGTCCGCGCCGAGGTCGAGAAGAACTGCGAGCATGTCGGCGACAAGTTCGCCGAGGAGGCCCGCAAGATTCACTACGGCGAAAGCGACAAGCGCGGCATCTACGGTGAGACGAGCGACGAGGAGGCAGAGGCTCTGGCCGAGGAGGGCATCGAATTCGGCCGCCTCCCCTGGATCCCGCGCGGCAACTGAGCCGCAGTCGGGCCGCTATTTCGGCCCGGCGACCCCATACAACATGTAGTTCACGTCGAGGTCGTTCCGGTTCAGCGACCATTTGCGGCTGAGCGGACTATAGACGACGCCCACGATTTCCTGCGGCTCGACGCCGCCAGCGCGCAGGCCGCGGGCGACCTCGGAGGGCTTGAGGAACTTCTTCCAGTCGTGGGTGCCGCGCGGCAGCCAGCCCAGCACATACTCCGCGCCGGCGATGGCCAGCGTCCAGGCTTTTGCGGTGCGGTTGAGCGTCGACAGGAAGAGGAGGCCGCCGGGTTTCACCATGCGGCCGCAGGACCGCAGGAACAGATCGACGTCAGCCACATGCTCCACGATCTCGAGCGCCAGAACGACGTCGAACTGCGCGCCGCTTTCGGCCAGGGCCTCGGCCGTGCCCTCGCGATAGTCGATGGCGAGGTCCTGTCGGGCGGCATGGACGGAGGCGGTGGCGATGTTGCGGGCCGAGGCGTCGACCCCGGTGACCGCGGCGCCGAGGCGCGTCATCGGCTCGCTGAGCAGTCCGCCGCCACAGCCGATATCGAGCAGCGACAGGCCCTTCAGCGGTTCGTTCAGGGCATCGCGCTGCCAGTGGGCGGCGACCCGATCGCGGATGTAACCGATCCGCACCGGGTTCAGCCGGTGCAGGGGCGCGAACTTGCCGGTGGGATCCCACCATTCGTCTGCGATGCGGGAGAAGCGCTCGACCTCGGCGGGATCGACGGTTCCGTCGGTGGGAATATGCGCGGTTTCGACCATGGCTACCCTTGACCCATATGGCGCCGGCGGTGTCTATAGCCCGCTTTCCGGGCAGAAGCTTGCCCTTCGAGTGAATTCATGGCGCGCATCGTTCTCAAATTTGGCGGTACTTCGGTCGGCGACACGGATCGAATCAAGAACGTCGCGCGCAAGGTGAAAGCCGAAGTGGCGCGTGGCAACGAGGTCGCGGTCGTGGTTTCGGCCATGTCGGGCGCCACCAACCAGCTCGTGAAGTGGGTGAACGAGATCTCCCCTCTGCACGATCCGCGCGAATACGATGTCGTCGTGGCGACGGGCGAGCAGGTCACGATCGGCCTGCTGGCGATGGCGCTGCAGCAGGAAGGGGTGAAGTCGCGTTCCTGGGTCGGCTGGCAGCTGCCGATCAAGACCGACGACGCCTACGCCAAGGCGCGCATCGTCGAGATCGACACGGCCGAGATGGCGAGGACGATGGCGGCGGGGGAGGTTCCCGTGGTGCCGGGCTTCCAAGGCATTTCGCCGGAAGGGCGCATCACCACCCTGGGCCGCGGCGGCTCCGACACGTCGGCGGTGGCGCTGGCGGCAGCCCTCGAGGCCGACCGTTGCGACATCTATACCGATGTCGACGGCGTCTATACGACCGATCCGCGCATCGTCGAGAAGGCGCAGAAGATCGATCGCGTGACCTACGAGGAAATGCTCGAAATGGCCTCGCTCGGCTCGAAGGTGCTGCAGACGCGCTCCGTCGAGCTGGCGATGAACCATCATGTGCGTGTGCAGGTGCTGTCGTCGTTCGACGAGGCGCTCGGCAGCGATTTGCCCGGAACTCTGGTTGTGGACGAGGAAGAGATCATGGCCCAGGGCCTCGAGAAGTCCGTCGTGAGTGGCATCGCCTTCGCCAAGGACGAGGCGAAGATCACCGTAACCCACGTGCCCGACCGGCCCGGTGTCGCCGCGGCGATCTTCGGCCCGCTCGCGGCGGCGAACATCAACGTCGACATGATCGTGCAGAACGTCTCCGTCGACGGCAGTTCGACCGACATGACTTTCACGGTCCCCAAGCCCGACCTCGCGCGTGCGGTGCAGCAACTCGAGCGCGCCAAGGCCGACCTGAAGTTCGCCGAAGTGAAGTCCGACCTCAACGTATCCAAGGTCTCGGTGATCGGTGTCGGCATGCGCTCCCATGCCGGCGTGGCGCTCAAGATGTTCGAGACGCTCGCCGCCAAGGGGATCAACATCCAGGTCATCTCCACGTCGGAGATCAAGATCAGCGTGCTGGTGGCGGCCGAATACACCGAGCTCGCCGTGCGGGCCCTTCACACGGCGTATGAACTGGACGCGGCCTGATCGGCCCCGAAAACGGCCCCTGAAGTCCAGCGCGGCTCTGCAAATTCGCCGGTAGGCAGTCCGGCGCGGGTCTTGCTATAAGCGGCGCATGGACGCCGCACTCGCCCACATGGCCTGCCTGAACGCCCGACCGATCAAGTCGGTTGTCGCGGCATGGCGAGTTTGCGCCTGTATCATCGACCGCAGCTTCGTCGTCATCCGACTCAAGCATCTCGCGGTCTGACCATGGAGAGATCAACTCCTCTGGCCGGACCGCGAATGCTCCTCAAGCGGCTCCGGGACACGATGGCGCGTGCCGAGTCCGTCGAAGTGACGCTGGGCGAGGTCGTGCGCCTTGTCGCCAACGAGATGGTGGCCGAGGTCTGCTCGATCTACCTGCTGCGGGCCGGCGAAGTGCTGGAACTGTTCGCAACGCAGGGCCTCAACCCCTCGGCCGTCCACAGCACGCGGCTGCGGGTCGGCGAGGGTCTGGTGGGCGACATCGCCGCGCATGGACGGCCGCTGGCGCTCGACGATGCCCAGCACCATCCGCAGTTCGCCTATCGCCCCGAGACCGGTGAGGAAATCTACCACTCGCTGGCGGGCGTGCCGATCGTGCGCGCCGGCCGGGTGCTGGGCGTCCTGGTCGTGCAGAACCGCACCCGCCGCCAGTACGACGAGGAAGAGGTCGAGACGCTGCAGACCATCGCCATGGTGCTGGCGGAACTGGTCTCGGCCAGTCACGTCGTCAGTCCCAACGAGGTCCAGCAGGTCGATGGTATCGGACTGCTGCCGCTGCGCGTCGACGGCGTGCAACTTACGCCCGGCGTCGCGATCGGCCGCGCCGTGCTGCACGAACCCCGCATCGTCATTCACCGTGTCGTCGCGGAGGATGTCGAGCAGGAGCAGGTCCGCTTCCTCGATGCGCTGCGCGGCGTCCGCGAGGATGTCGACCGCATGCTCGAGGCGCATGACATGCAGTCGGGCGAGCAACGCGAGATCCTCGAGACCTTCCGCATGTTCGTCGACGACCGCGGCTGGGCCGAGCGGGTCCGCGAGGCGATCGGCTCCGGCCTCACCGCCGAGGCCGGCGTCCAGCGCGCCTTCGACGATGTCCGCAACCGCCTCGGCCAGTCGACCGATCCCTATATCCGCGAGCGGCTGAGCGACCTGCAGGATCTCAGCAACCGGCTGCTGTTGCGGCTCACCGGCCGTGTCGCAACGGATCCCAGCACCTTGCCCGACGACATGATCGTGGTCGCCCGAGACATGGGACCGGCGGAACTGCTCGACTACGACCGCAACCGCCTGCGCGGTCTCGTGCTGGAGGAGGGCTCGGCGCTCAGCCACGTGGCGATCGTGGCCCGCGCGCTCGACATTCCGGTGGTCGGGCGCGCGCCCAACGTACTGGCTCGCGTCGAGACGGGCGATCCCATCGTGGTCGACGGCGACAATGCGCAGGTCCTGGTGCGGCCGGCCGAGGATATCCTCCAGACGGTCCATCTCGCGCTCGATGCGCGGGCCGAGCGGCGCCGCAAGTATGCGGCTTTACGCGACCTGCCGTCGGCGACGCGCGACCAGGCGCGCATCTCGCTCAACATGAATGCCGGCCTGCTGATCGACATGCAGCATCTCGACGATACGGGCGCCGACGGTGTCGGCCTCTATCGGACCGAGATTCCGTTCATGGTGCGTTCGGAGTTTCCCGACGTTGATGCACAGGCCTGGCTCTACGGCCGCGTGCTCGACCTCGCGGACGGTCGGCCCGTGACATTCCGCACGCTCGATGTGGGGGGCGACAAGGTCCTTCCCTATATCGACTCGTTTGGAGATGAAAATCCCGCGATGGGGTGGCGCGCCATCCGCATCGGACTCGATCGGCCGGCGATGCTGCGCCGGCAGCTTCGCGCGTTGATCATGGCGGCCAATGGCCGCCCGCTGTCGATCATGTTCCCGATGATCGCCGAGGTCACCGAATTGATACGGGCCCGTCATCTGCTCGACCTTGAAATGGATCGCGCGAAGCGTCGCGGCCAGGCGGTGCCGGAGCACCTGCGTGTTGGCGTCATGTTCGAAGTGCCGGCCCTGGCATGGCAGCTCGACAGTCTTTTGCCGCATGTCGATTTCATCTCCGTGGGAACGAACGATCTCCTGCAATTCCTCTACGCTGCCGATCGCGGCAACAGCCGGTTGGCCGGGCGCTACGACAGTTTGTCCCCAGCCCTGCTTCGGCTGCTACATTTTGTAGTGAACAAAGTGCGTCCCGCGGGTGTGGACATCGCGGTGTGTGGCGAGATGGCGGGACGTCCGGTTGAGGCACTGGCCTTGCTCGCGATCGGCGTGCGTTCGCTGTCGATGTCGCCGGGCGCGATCGGGCCCGTGAAGGCGATGATCCGTTCGCTCGATCTCAACGATGCGGTTGGTTTCATGACCTCTGCGCTTACACAACCCGATCGTCCGCTGCGTGAGACCTTGCGTCTCTTCGCCGCCGATCACGCGATCGAAATTTAGCGACGAAAAGTCGAATCGCTTTTGCCCTGTCATGGGGCCTCTGCTAAGAGTCGCGACGAGGGGACAAGCAGGGAATATCAATGCCGGATCAGGTTGACTGGCGGGCGATTGAGCGCGAGGCCGGACCGGGCCAGGCGGTCGGTCGACTCCTACGCGATCAGCGCGAGGCACGCGGTCTGGACCTGACTCAAGTCGAGAAGAGCATCCGCATCAGGCGCGCTCACCTCGAAGCGATCGAGGATGGTCGCTACGACGAGCTTCCTGGCGCGGCTTACATTCCTGCCTTCCTGCGGGCCTACGCGACCCATGTCGGTCTCGATCCCGAGAAGGTCATGACCGCCTATCATCTGTCGGGCGCGGTTCCCATCAAGCGTCCGGTCGCACTGCCTGCCAATTTCCCGGTTGCCGACAGGCGTGCGCCGATCGGCCTCGCCGTCCTCACGGTCCTTCTCGTCGTCGGCGCCGGCTACGGTGTGTGGCACTATATGCCGCGCGATCAGGCCGTCGTGGCGCAGAAGGTTCCGCCGGTGCCGGACCGTCTTCTCTCCGAGCGCCCCAGCACGCCGGCTCCGGCTCCCAATCCATTCGTCGCTCAGATGCCGTCGTCGCCGGCTCCGGAAACACGCACTCTTTCCGGCTCGCTGCCGGCGCAGGTGTGGCCCGCGCAGCGTATCGAGGGCAGTGCTCCGGCCGCACCGCTGGCGCCGCCGCCGGTCGTCGTCGCCGTTCCCGCGCCACCGCCGCCGGTCGTGATGAATGTTCCGTCGATCGGCCAGGCGCAGGCCGCCCAGCCGCCGGCGCCGATCGAACCGCCGCGCCTCGAGCCGGCGAAGCCGGTCGAGGAAGCGAATGCGCGGCAGCCTGAGGCGACGCCGCCGCCGATGCCCGTCCGGGTCAATACGCCGATCAGCGTGAAGACCAACAGCTGGGTCGAGCTGCGGGCCCCGAACGGCGACGTGCTGACGCAGACCTATGTGCGCGCCGGCGAAAGCTACGTCGTGCCCGCGGGGATCGCCTACCGCATCACAGAGGCCCGGTAGGGCCACCGTCGCCGCTTTGTAACGTCCGCCGGCTGGCGGAGGCGGGGTCGCGCCGCTACATTGCCTCCATGAGCATCAGACCGTACCGCGACATCCAGCGCCGCAAGTCGCGGCGCGTGATGGTCGGGTCCGTGCCGGTGGGCGGCGATTCGCCGATCACCGTCCAGACCATGACCAACACGCTGACCGCGGACGCCGAAGCGACCATCGCCCAGATCCGCCGCTGCGAAGAGGCGGGTGTGGATATCATCCGCGTGTCCTGCCCCGACGAGGACTCGACCGCGGCGCTGCCGAAGATCGTGCGGGCCGCCAAGGTGCCGATCGTGGCCGACATCCACTTTCACTACAGACGCGCCATCGAGGCCGCGGAGGCGGGCGCCGCCTGCCTGCGCATCAACCCGGGCAACATCGGCAGCGCCGAGAGGGTGCGCGAGGTGGTGAAGGCCGCCAAGGATCACGGCCTGTCCATGCGCATCGGCGTCAACGCCGGCTCGCTGGAGAAGGACCTGCTCGAGAAATACGGCGAGCCCTGTCCCGAGGCGATGGTGGAGAGCGCGCTCGACCATGCCCGCATCCTGCAGGACCACGATTTCCACGAGTTCAAGATCAGCGTGAAGGCGTCCGACGTCTTCCTGGCGGTCGCGGCCTACCAGCAGCTCGCGGAGGCCTGCGACTACCCGCTGCATGTCGGCGTCACCGAGGCGGGCGGCACGCGCACTGGCACGGTGAAGTCGTCGATCGGCATGGGCTCGCTGCTGTGGGCCGGCATCGGCGACACGATCCGCGTCTCGCTCTCGGCCGAACCCGAGGAAGAAGTCCGCGTCGGCTTTGAGATGCTGAAGGCGCTGAACCTGCGCCATCGCGGCGTCAACATCATCTCCTGCCCGTCCTGCGCGCGTCAGCAGTACGACGTCATCCGCACGGTCGAGGCGCTGGAGAAGCGCGTTGCTCACATCACCACGCCGATGACGGTGTCGGTGATCGGCTGCGTGGTCAACGGGCCCGGCGAGGCGCGCGAGACCGACATCGGCTTCACCGGCGGCGGCTCGAACACCCATCAGGTCTATATCGCCGGCGTCCCGCACCACCGGCTGAAGGACGCCAACGTCGTCGACCATCTGGTCGGTCTGATCGAGAAGAAGGCGGCCGAGATCGAGGCCGCAAAGGCGGAAGAGGGCAAGGCGAAAGAAGCCGAGCGACATCGCGTCGCCGCCGAGTAGCGACTTCCGGTTCTTCCTTTCCAGACGATTTTTCGAGGCGATTTCCCGTGAGCAAGATGCAACCCGTGCGTGGCACGCACGACCTCCTCCCCGACGACTACCGGCGCTTCGCGCATGTCGTCGACACGGCCCGCGACGTGGCGCGCCTCTACGGCTATCGCGAGATGGCGACGCCGATCTTCGAGTTCACCGAGCTGTTCGCCCGCGGCATCGGCGAGACGACCGACGTCGTGTCGAAGGAGATGTACACCTTCAAGGATCGCGGTGACGAGTCGCTGACCCTTCGGCCGGAGTACACGGCCGGCATCTGTCGCGCCTTCGTGTCCAACGGCGAGCTGGCGCAGCAGCTGCCGCTGAAGGTCTTCGCGGCGGGCCCGATGTTCCGCTACGAGCGGCCGCAGAAGGGACGGCAGCGTCAGTTCCATCAGATCGATCTCGAGGTTCTGGGCGCGCCCGAGCCCGGCGCCGACATCGAGGTGATCTCGGTTGCGGCCGATATCCTCGACCGGCTCACGATCCTCGACCGCTGCGTGCTCAAGATCAATTCGCTCGGCGACCCGGAGAGCCGCGTGGGCTACCGCAAGGTCCTGACGGACTACTATTCCGCTCACGTCGACAAGCTGTCGGAGGATTCGCGCAATCGCCTGGCGCGCAACCCATTGCGCATCCTCGACAGCAAGGACGAGGGCGACAAGGCGATCAACGCGAATGCGCCGAGCTTCAGCGATCACCTGAACCAGGCGAGTCGCGACTTCTTCAAGTCGGTGCAGGACGGGCTCACGGCCGCCGGCATCGCATTCGAGGTCGATCCGGCCCTGGTGCGCGGCCTCGACTACTACACCCACACCGCCTTCGAGTTCGTGACCACCCATCTCGGTGCGCAGGGCACTGTGCTGGGCGGCGGCCGCTATGACGGGCTGATTGCCGAGCTGGGCGGCCCGCCGACCGCCGGCATCGGCTGGGCGGGCGGCATCGAGCGGCTGATGATGCTGGCCGACGAGCCCAGGCCCCTGCCCCGGCCCGTCGTCATCGCGCCGCTAGGCGCGGCGGCCGAGGCCAGGGCGCTCGGCATTGCGCGCGGTTTGCGCAAGCAGGGCATCGCGGTCGAGCAGGATTATCGCGGCAACATGAAACGGCGCATGCAGCGGGCCAACAAGCTCAATGCCCGCGCCGCGCTGATCATCGGCGACGACGAACTCGCAAAGGGCGTCGCCCAGCTCAAGGACCTCGACAGCGGTACGCAGCGCGAAGTGCCGTTCGAGACTCTCGCGGAAGCCCTGAAGGTCTGAGATGTCGCTGTTGCTGAAACTCAACCAGATCGTGACGCGCCATGCCGAGCTGCAGGCGGCGCTCTCGGCCGGCACGCTCGACTCGCAGAAGTTCGTCGCGGCCTCGAAGGAGTATGCCGACCTCGGCCCGCTGGTCGAGGCGGTGAACGAGTGGCACAAGGCCGAGCGCGAATTGAAGGATGCGGAGGCGATGGCCGCCGATCCCGACATGAAGGCGATTGCCGAGGAAGAGGCGGAGGAGCTGCGCAAGCGCCTGCCGGAGCTGGAGCGCACGGTGAAGCGCATGCTCCTGCCCAAGGATGCGGCCGACGAGAAGAATGCCATCCTCGAAATCCGCGCCGGCACCGGCGGCGACGAGGCGGCGCTGTTCGCGGCCGACCTTTTCCGCATGTACCAGCGCTACGCGGCGGAAAAGGGCTGGAAGTTCGAGGTCATGGAACTGTCGGATACCGGCATCGGCGGCTATCGCGAGGCGATCGCCACGGTGACGGGGCGCAACGTCTTCGCGCGTCTCAAGTTCGAATCCGGCGTCCATCGCGTGCAGCGCGTGCCGGCGACCGAAGCCCAGGGCCGCATCCACACGTCGGCCGCGACGGTGGCGGTCCTGCCGGAGGCCGAGGAGGTCGACATCAAGATCGACGAGAAGGACCTGCGCATCGACGTGTTCCGTGCCTCGGGCCCGGGCGGCCAGTCGGTGAACACGACCGACTCGGCGGTACGCATCACCCATATCCCGACCGGCGTCGTCGTCAGCCAGCAGGACGAGAAGAGCCAGCACAAGAACCGCGCCAAGGCGATGAAGATCCTGCGCGCCCGCCTCTACGACGCCGAGCGCCAGCGGCTCGATGCGCAGCGCGCCGCCGACCGCAAGGGCCAAGTCGGCAGCGGCGACCGGAGCGAACGAATCCGCACCTACAATTTTCCCCAGAGCCGGGTGACCGATCACCGGATCAACCTCACCCTCTACAACCTCGCCGAGGTCATGGACGGGCGCGGACTGGACGCGATCGTCGACGCCCTGACGGCCGACGACGAGGCCTCGCGCCTGGCGGAGCTCGCGGCCTAGAGGTGTCGGAGGGCGCCTCCTACGATGCCCTGTTGCGCGACACGGCCGTCGCCCTGACGGCGGCCGGGATCGACAATGCCCGCTTCGAGGCCAGGCTGCTGCTGAGCCACGCCACCGGACTGACGGTCGAGCAATTGATCTCCCGCGGGCCCGACCCGGCGCCGGCTTCGGCACGGACCGCGCTGCGCGACCTCACGGCGCGGCGGGTACGGCGCGAGCCCATGGCGTACATTCTGGGCGAGCGGGAGTTCTGGGGCCTGCCGTTCAAGGTCTCGCCGGCCGTTCTGGTCCCGCGCCCCGACAGCGAGACGGTGATCGAGACGGTGCTCGACCTGTTGCCGGACCGCAGCCGGAAATTGCGGATCCTCGACCTCGGCCTCGGGTCGGGCTGCCTGCTGCTCACCCTGCTGCGGGAGTACCCGCAGGCGAGCGGTGTCGGGATCGACGCCTCGGAGGCGGCGCTCGCCATTGCCCGGGCCAATGCCGAGGCGCTCGGCGTGGCGTCCCGCGCGCGTCTTGCGATCGGCGACTGGCGACAGGCCGGTTGGAGCGAGCGGCTTGACGGACCCTTCGATCTGCTAGTCTCCAATCCGCCCTACATCGAGAGCGCCGCAGTGGAGGGGTTGATGCCCGAAGTGGCCACGCACGAGCCGAGGCTGGCCCTCGACGGCGGCACCGACGGGCTTGCGGCGTATCGCATCATCACGGCGCAAGCCCCGAAGCTGGTCGTTCCGGGCGGCTGGGCCGTTGTCGAGGTTGGAGAGAGGCAAGCTCCTGAAATCGCGTCGCTTTTCGCCGCTGCGGGCCTCGCGCCCCAGTCGGCCCGGAAGGATCTCGGCGGGATCGAGCGCGTCGTGCCGGCCCAGTATTAATAGGTTGGCAATCGGAAGGAATGGGACTAGGTTCCTCTCACCCCTTGGGGGGAAACTGGTCCGACCGGTCCATGGCGGCGGACACCAAACCCCTGAATTCAGCTGTGACGGCGCCCGGGTAGGGCAGGGGGGAATTAACAACAACATCCGTCCGGCGTGTAACTGGCCCTAGGTTAATGAGACCAAACAATCGTCAGCGGTCGCGCGGCGGTCGCAGTGGTGGCGGTGGCGGTGGCAACAATCACCATCACAAGCCTCAGCATCACAGCTCCAATCGCACGCCCAATCGAAACCAGATATTCGATAGCAGCGGTCCCGACGTCCGGGTCCGCGGAAATGCCCACCAGGTCTTCGACAAATACCAGTCGCTGGCCCGCGAGGCGGCCTCCTCGGGCGATCGCATCCTGGCCGAAGCCTATTACCAGTACGCCGATCACTATTACCGCGTGATCCAGTCCATGGGCGGCTTCGTGCAGCGTACCAACTGGGGCGAGGGCGGCGAGGACGGCCAGCAGCCCGGCCAGCAGGGTCAGCATCCCGGGCAGCCGCAGCAGGGGCAGGGCGGGCCGCAGCCCGGCGACGGGGGCGGCGATATGCAGTCCGGCGATCGGGGCGAGCAGGGCCTCTCCGAACAGCGCTCCTCCGAACAGCGCTCCTCGGAGCATCGCTCATCCGACAATCGTCAGGGCGATCATCGCCAGAGCGGCGGCCATCGCCAGAACGATCGGCGTCAGAACGATTATCGGGAAAACAATCGCGATCGCGACCAGGATGAGGCGGAACCGGGCCTCAATGGCGTGGCGTTTCTTCAGAACGGACGCACGGCGCCCGGCGGCAACGACCCCGCTGTCGAAGAGCAGCCCGAGGTACCGGAATTCGTCCCCGCCACGGGGAGCCGGCGCGCCTCCTGATCGGCCAGCCGCACTCCATTTCCTGAAACCGCCCGCAGACCGCCGTCTGCGGGCGTTTTCGTTGGATCTACAGGTGGATCAGCGTCGGGGCGACGAAGGCCAGGACGGTGAAGCCGAAGCCCCCGATGCCGAGCCCGACCGACAGGAAGGTCAGCCAGATCACCGAGGTGAGGGCGGCGGCGCCGGCCAGCACGATGGCGAGCTGAAAGCAGGCCGAGCCATATTCGAACATGTGATAGGCGGCCATCGACCGGTCGCGATGTTGTTCCTTGGCCTTGGCTCGGGCGGCCAGCTCCTTGCGGCCCTCTCCGGTCTCGGGCTCGGTGTCGTAGCGCTGCGCCGTCTGGCGCCACCGGTCGGCCTGGGCCTTGAGCGCCGGGGGCATAGGCGCCGGACCGTCCTTGTAAGTGGCGTCGACTTCTTCCGCGGCGGTGCGGAGGGTCGTCTGCCGGACCGTCTTGGACTGGAAGAACGACCACAGGTTGGAGGCGTCGATATGGCTCGACAGGGCGTTCGTCTGCGAGCTCTTGCCGCCCATTTCCGACACCGCCAGCAGGGCGGCGAGGATGGCCACCAGCAGGGCGATCCTCTTGTTCGAACTGTCGACGTGGCCGTGTCCACCTGACATTTTGGTGCTCTCCCTGTCTCGATTGCGGCGTTCTTAGCCCACGTCCAAGACAGGTGAAAGTCGCACGCCGGATAGGGCCTTGCAGCCCACCGATCCGCTCCCATATCGTCTGCAGGATGCTTCTTCGGAGGGTCCGCTCTTCCGCCCGCCGCTCGACGGGGGCGTAAAGGAAAGGGTTGAGTAATGAACCAGGAAAAGTACACCGAGCGCATGCGGGGCTTCCTGCAGAGCGCACAGATGCTGGCGCTCCGTGAGGGCCACCAGCGGCTGATTCCAGACCACATTCTGAAAGTCCTGCTCGACGATCCGGAAGGCCTCGCGGCCAACCTGATCGGCTCGGCGGGCGGCGATTCGCGCGCGGTCTACCGCGCCGTGGAGGCCAACCTCGCCAAGCAGCCCAAGGTCGAAGGCCAGGGCGCCGGCCAGATCTACATGGCGCCGGAGACCGCGCGCCTGTTCGACCAGGCCGAGGCGATCGCCGAGAAGGCGGGCGATTCGTTCGTCACGGTCGAGCGCATGCTGATCGCGCTGGTGCTCGCCAAGGGCACGCCGGCGGCCGAGGCGCTGGCCGCGGGCGGCGTCAAGCCCCAGGCCCTCGAGAAGGCCGTGCAGGAGCTGCGCAAGGGCCGTACGGCCGACTCGGCCTCGGCCGAGGACAGCTACGACGCTCTGAAGAAGTATGCCCGCGATCTGACGCAGGCCGCCCGTGACGGCAAGCTCGACCCGGTGATCGGCCGCGACGAGGAGATTCGTCGCGCCATCCAGGTGCTGAGCCGGCGTACCAAGAACAACCCGGTGCTGATCGGCGAGCCCGGCGTCGGCAAGACCGCCATCGCCGAGGGTCTCGCGCTGCGCATCGTCAACGACGACGTGCCGGAATCGCTCAAGAACAAGAAGCTGATGGCGCTCGACCTTGGCGCGATGGTCGCGGGCGCCAAGTTCCGCGGCGAGTTCGAGGAGCGCCTCAAGGGCGTGCTGTCGGAAATCTCGTCGGCCGAGGGCGAGATCATCGTCTTCATCGACGAGCTGCACACGCTGATCGGCGCCGGCAAGGCCGACGGCGCAATGGACGCCTCCAACATGCTGAAGCCGGCGCTCGCGCGCGGCGAGCTGCATTGCGTGGGCGCCACGACGCTCGACGAGTATCGCAAGCACATCGAGAAGGATGCCGCGCTCGCCCGGCGCTTCCAGCCCGTCTTCGTGGCCGAGCCGACGGTCGAGGATACGATCTCGATCCTGCGCGGCATCAAGGAGAAGTACGAGCTGCATCACGGCGTCCGGATTGCGGACTCCTCGATCGTGGCCGCCGCGACCCTGTCCAACCGCTACATCACCGACCGGTTCCTGCCGGACAAGGCGATCGACCTGATGGACGAGGCGGCGAGCCGCATCCGCATGCAGGTCGACAGCAAGCCCGAGGCGCTGGACGAGCTCGACCGGCGCATCATGCAGCTCAAGATCGAGAAGGAAGCGCTCAAGAAGGAGAGCGACTCCGCGTCGCGCGACCGGCTCGAGCGTCTCGAGAAGGAGCTGTCGGAGCTCGAGGAGAAGTCCGCCGCGCTGACCGCGCAGTGGACGTCGGCCAAGGACAAGCTCGCCGACTCGCAGAAGGTGAAGGAGCAGCTCGACAAGGCGCGCTCCGAGCTGGAAGTGGCGCAGCGCCGCGGCGAACTCGCCAAGGCGGGCGAGCTGGCCTATGGCGTGATCCCCGACCTCGAGAAGAAGCTCAAGGAAGCCGAGACCCAGGAGGTCGCGGGCGGCAAGGGCGTGAAGGAAGAGGTCATGCCCGAGGACATCGCGGCCGTCGTGTCGCGGTGGACCGGCGTGCCCGTCGACAAGATGCTGGAAGGCGAGCGCTCCAAGCTCCTGCGCATGGAGGAGGAGATCCACAAGCGGGTGATCGGCCAGGACGAGGCCGTCGTCGCAGTGGCGAACGCGGTCCGTCGCGCCCGCGCGGGCCTGCAGGACCCGAACCGTCCCATCGGTTCGTTCCTGTTCCTGGGGCCGACGGGTGTCGGCAAGACCGAGCTCACCAAGGCGATCGCGGCCTTCCTGTTCGACGACGACAACGCGATGGTGCGCATCGACATGAGCGAGTTCATGGAGAAGCACGCCGTGAGCCGCCTGATCGGCGCCCCGCCGGGCTATGTCGGCTACGACGAGGGCGGTGTCCTCACCGAGGCGGTGCGCCGGCGGCCCTACCAGGTGGTGCTGTTCGACGAGGTCGAGAAGGCGCATCCGGACGTGTTCAACGTCCTGCTGCAGGTGCTGGACGACGGTCGCCTGACCGACGGGCAGGGCCGCACGGTCGACTTCAAGAACACGCTCATCATCCTGACGTCCAACCTCGGCAGCTCGCATCTGGCGGCCCTGAAGGACGGTGAGCCCACCGAGTCGGTGCGCGAGCAGGTCATGGAGGAGGTGCGTCGGGCGTTCCGTCCGGAGTTCCTGAACCGTCTCGACGAGATCCTGCTGTTCAACCGGCTGAGCCGGGCGCACATGACGGACATCGTCGCAGTGCAGATGCAGAAGCTGCTGAAGCTCCTGGCCGATCGCAAGATCGAGCTGAAGCTGGACGGCAAGGCACTGCAGTGGCTGGCCAACCGCGGCTACGACCCCGTCTACGGGGCGCGGCCGCTGAAGCGGGTGATCCAGCGGAGCCTTCAGAACCCGCTGGCGACGCAGCTTCTCGAGGGCAGGATCCACGACGGCGACACGGTCGAGGTCGGCGTCGAGAATGGCGAGCTGACGGTTGGCGGCGAGCGTGTGATGAGCGACGCCGCCGACTGACGAACGCTAGTTGCTCCTGGCAACCAGTGACGGCGCAGGTTCCTTCGGGGCCTGCGCCGTTTTCTTTGGTGCGGGCTTGGCCTCCGGCGGCTTCTCCGGCTCCCCGGCGACCGGCGCGCTCCTCAGTTGTGCGAGATACTGCTTCGCCAGGGTGCGGAAGCGCGTGGCGTCCTTGGCCCCGACCGTGCCGCGCATCGCGAACTTCTGGGTGAGCGGATTCACGTGCTTGCCGGCCTTCAGGAACTCGTAGTGAAGGTGCGGGCCGGTCGACATGCCGGTCGACCCGACGAAGCCGATCACCTGTCCCTGGCGCACCGAGACGCCCGGCTTGATGCCTGGCCCGATGCGCGACAGGTGGGCGTAGGCGGTAGCGACGTCCTGCGTATGCTGCAGCTTCACGTAGAGTCCGTAGCCGCCGTTCGGCCCTGCGGAGGCGACTTTGCCGTTGCCGGCAGCGAGGATCGGGGTGCCCGGTGGGGCCGCGAAATCCACGCCCGCGTGCAACGCACTGAAGCCCAGGATCGGATGTTCGCGCATGCCGAAGCGCGAGGTGATGCGCGATGCATCCATCGGCGTGCGCAGGAAGGAGCGCACGACGCTCTCGCCTTGCGGGTTGTAGAACCCGTCGGCGCCACCCTGCGCGCGATAGCGCATGACGACGACGGTGCGCTTCATGAGTCGAAGCTCGCCCGCGAGCAGGCGTCCGGGATGCGTGACCTTGCCGTCGCTCGTCACGAGCTGTTCGAGCAGCACCGTGAACTTCTGTCCCTGCTTCAGCTCGCGCTGGAAATCGACGTCGTAGGAGAGGGCGCGCACGAACTCGACCATCGCGGCCGAGGGCGCGCCGGCCCTTATGCCGCTCTGCTGCAGCGAGCCGTCGCGCTCGCCTTCGACCCTCACGATGCGCGGGCTCACCTTGTAGATCTTCTCCTCGGCATCGTAGGTGCCATCGTCATTGCGGCTGACGATGTATTCCCGCTCGGGTTGAGGCCGTACCGACAGTGCCAGCACACGTGGTGTGTCGGGCTGCTCCGGAATCGTCTGCATGGTGAGTTCGATCGTCTCGCCGACGGCAAGCCGCCGCTTCTTCAGCAGCGACCGGAGCTTCTCCGCGACCTGCTTGCGCTCCTCCTCGGCCACGTCGATGTCGGCCAGCATCTTCTCGACCGTGTCGCCCTTCTCGAGGCGGAGCGTGAGTTCGTAGATGTCGCTGGCCGGCGGTTCGGCGTCGGCGGCAGGCGTTTCCGGCGGCTTCATCTGGAAGCCGCGGAGATCGAGCGAGGGTGGTTTGCCGAAATCGGCCGCCGTTACGGGCGGGGCTGGCTGCGAGTCCGCCAGGATGACAGGGGCCGGTACGGCCTGTGCGGGCGATGTTGGGGCCGGGCCTGCGGGTCCGGGCGCGGCGGGCGTCGATGTTGGTGGGATTGCCGACGTCTTCGGCGGCAACGCAGCGATTTCCGGGTTCGACCGGTGGCTGAGGACAAGTCCTCCCATCGCCAGGCCGATGACGCCGATCGCAAAGAGGACAGGCCGGAACAGCCCGAAAGTCATGCTTTTCGGGCTTTTCGGCCGGTCCGACGGAGGGGGGAAGTCCGTCATGACCGCTGACCTATTGTGAGCCCGGTGGGTCCGGGCTTCGGGTTAGGGGTGACGCCGGACCGGAAAAATCTGTCCGCCCCGGCGACGCGCTACATATTGATGCCGGAAAGGCTTCTGGCGCACAACAATACAATAGGTTCGACGGGTTTTTTGGTGAATCCGAGTCAGCGTTACGAATTCGTAAATTTCCCGTTGACGGTCCTGAGGACCCCCCATATAAGCGCGGCTCCCGACGACGAGCGGGGCCGCCGAAACCGCCTCAGACACTGAGGCGCCAGGGTCGAAAGATCCAACGGGGGCAACGTTCGACGAAGGTCCCGACCTCCGGGTCGTGCGCTCTATGCATCGTATGTTTGGAAAGGGATACGCCGGCGGCGGCGAACATGAAGTGCTTCGGCATAGATTGTTTTCGTCGTCGCTAGTTCGGAAATTCGACGTAAGTTGGATAGAGTAATTAGTGACGGGATCTTTGCTCTTCTAGTTCTTCGGAACGATGAAGAGCACGTTAAACTTGAGAGTTTGATCCTGGCTCAGAACGAACGCTGGCGGCAGGCTTAACACATGCAAGTCGAACGCGTGTAGCAATACACGAGTGGCGCACGGGTGAGTAACGCGTGGAT
>NZ_SCUT01000052.1 GCF_004297265.1 Reyranella sp. | reverse complement strand
AAGCCGCCGGGATGCGGCGGCTTCGTTGAGTCATGACCCTTCGCGCCGCCTATGTAAGGGGCGTAAAATACCAAGCGTTGTGGGACAGGGTCTTGAGCATCGAGATTTTATAGGCTCTCCAATGCAACTCTGTCAACGCTCGCCAAAACGCGAGGCTTAAAGCCATCTCGCGAGTTTGACGGAGTTGACCGCATAGATGATCAACGCGACTGCGGCAGCGAGCGATATCGACACGCTGAATCTCGTCACGCGCCCCGGCAGCAATCGCTCCACCAGAGAAGCGACTCCGTCAAGGAGGGCACTGATCGCCCTCATCCGACAGCCGACTCGTCACTCCGCCGCGACCGCCATCGCCTGCTTGAGGCCGGGCATGGTGAAGCCGAGCTTGTCGAGCTTCTCGATCATGTCGCGGCCGGTCTTCTCGTCGATCTCGACCAGCGGCGGGCGGACCGGGTTCCAGTGCGGGTCGCTGCCGTAGTGCGCGATCACGTATTTCAGCGCCGGGATCATCACATAGCCCTGCATGACGCCGCGGACCTCGTTGATCCAGGCCTGCAGCTTGTCGCCTTCCGGCGTGCCGTAGGCCTTGATGGTCTCGGCGATCTTGCCCGGGTTGATGTTGGCCGTGGCGCTGATGCAGCCGACGCCGCCGGCCTTGAGGTTCTCCAGGATCGGCTTCTCGTTGCCGGAGAAGACGTCGAAGCCGTCCTTGGCGAAGGCCTCGATCATGCTCTTGGTGTGGGGCCAGTCGTCCGACGAATCCTTCATGCCGGCGATCTGCTTCGGATAGGCCTTCATCAGCCGTTCGACCAGCTTGTGCGTGATCGGCACGGCCGAGACCGGCGGGATGTGATAGAGATAGACGCGCAGGCGATCGTCACCGACCCGCTGCACGACTTCCGAGTAGAAGCGGAACAGCCCCTCTTCCGGAACCCCCTTGTAGTAGAACGGCGGCAGCATCAGCACGCCGCCGACGCCGAGCTTCACTGCATGGGCGCTGACTTCGGCCGCCTCGGTGATCGAGCAGGCGCCGGTGCCGGGCATCATGCGCGCGGTCGGCACGCCCGAGGCGACGACGGCTTCGAGCAGGTTCATCCGCTCCTTCGCCGAAAGCGAATTGGCTTCCGAGTTGGTGCCGAAGACCGCTAGGCCGCAATCCTGGCTGATCAGCCACTTGCAGTGGGCGATGAAGCGGCCGACATCGGGCGACAGGTCGCGCTTGAAGGGCGTGACGACGGGCGAAAGAACGCCTTTGATCCGTGCTTCGGCCATGATCTTATTTCTCCCGGGAATGGCGCGCCTTTTCTGCAACGAAGCGCCGGAGACGTCCAGTGTCACCATATCTCAGCGAAATCCTGCCCGAGGACGGCACGGCCGGCACGCTCGTCGGCCGCGTCTGGCGGGCTGGCCATCCGGCGGGGCCCTCCGTCGTCGCGATCCGGGGCGACGGCGTATTCGATCTCTCGGCGACCGTGCCGACGATGGCCGATCTCTGCAACGCGCCCGATCCGACGGGCCTCGCGCGCAACACGCCGGGCGAGCGGATCGGCGCGCTCCAGGACCTCGTCGGCGACCTGCTGGCGCCGGTCGACCTTCAGGCGCTCAAGGCCGCCGGCGTCACCTTCGCCGTCAGCCTGCTGGAGCGGCTGATCGAGGAACATGCCAAGGGTGACCCTGCCCGCGCCGAACAGGTCCGCGGCGAGCTGAACTCGATCATCGGCGCCGACGTGAGCGCCATCAAGCCGGGCTCACCGGAGGCCGAGGCGCTGAAGAAGACGCTGATGGCGCGCGGCGCCTGGTCGCCCTATCTCGAAGTCGGCATCGGCCCCTATGCCGAGATCTTCACCAAGGCGCCGCCGATGGCCGCGGTCGGCTACGGCGCCGAGATCGGCATCCGGCCGGACTCCGACTGGAACAATCCCGAGCCCGAGGTGACGCTGATCGTCAGCGCCAAGGGAAAGATCGTCGGTGCGACCCTGGGCAACGACGTGAACCTGCGCGACATCGAGGGCCGCAGCGCGCTTCTGCTGGGCATCGCCAAGGACAACAACGGCTCCTGTGCACTCGGCCCCTTCATCCGCCTGTTCGACGACACCTTCTCGCTCGACGACGTGCGCAAGGCCAAGGTCGACCTCGAAGTGACCGGCCCCGACCAGTTCCGCCTGCGCGGGTCGAGTGATCTCTCGAAGATCAGCCGCGATCCCACCGATCTCGTGGCCCAGGCGATGAGCGCGCATCAATATCCCGACGGCATGGCGCTGATGACCGGCACGCTGTTCGCGCCGACCGAGCCGCGCAAGCCCGGCGGCACCGGCTTCACGCACATGGTGGGCGACTTGGTCTCGATCAGCTCGCCCAGGCTCGGCACGCTGACCAACAAGGTGGCCCATTGCGACAAGATCGCGCCGTGGACGTTCGGTACCGGAGCCCTCATGCGCAACCTCGCGGCACGAGGGTTGCTGCGGTAATAACCGTGACCACAATGAATACCTCATCCTGCGGACCTCCTCAGGATGGGGTTCTTGGGTAGCGAGCCAAGGAAGACAATGACCGACCTCACCCGCATGCCTGCGTCCGAATTGCGCGAGCAGATCGCCGCCAGGAAGATCTCGCCCGTCGAATTGACCGATGCCGTGCTGGCGCGTGCGGAAAAGCTGCAGCCGGTGCTGAACTGCTTCGTGACGCTGGTGCCCGACCAGGCGCGCGCCGCGGCCAAGGCAGCCGAGGAGGCTGTCATGAAGGGCAAGCCGCTCGGCCTGCTGCATGGAATCCCCTTCGCCGCCAAGGATCTCGTGAACACGGCCGGCGTGCGTACCACCTTCGGGTCGCTGCTCTACGAGAACAACGTGCCGAAGGAAGACGCGGTGTGCGCGGCGAGGACGAAGGCGGCCGGCGGCATCCTGTTCGGCAAGACCACGACGCCGGAGTTCGGCCACAAGGCCCTGACCGATGCGCCGCTGTTCGGCCGCACGCGCAACGCCTGGAGTGCAAAGCACACGTCGGGCGGCTCCAGCGGCGGCGCGGCGGTCGCGGTTGCGGCGGGCATCGGGCCGATCGGCATCGCCACGGACGGCGGCGGCTCGACGCGCATTCCCGCCGCGATCAACGGCATGGTCGGGCTGAAGCAGAGCAACGGCGTCATCCCGCACAGCCAGGTGGCCGACGCCTTCGGCAACTACACCTACGTGACGCCGATGACCCGCACGGTGATGGACACCGCCCTGATGCTGCAGGCCATGGCCGGACCGCATCCGTCCGATCCCTGGTCGATCGGCATCGAGCCGCAGGACTATCTCGCCGCCGCCCGCGTCGAGGGCGATCTCAATGGCAAGCGCGTCCTCTACAGCGTCACGCTCGGCAACACGATCGTCGCCAGGGACGTGCGCGCGGCCTTCGAGCAATCGCTCGTACGGCTGCGTGAGCTGGGCGCCCATCTGGTCGAGCTCACGGACACGTTGCCCGACATGGGAACGGCCTGGAAGGTGATCAACCACACCACGTGGAAGGCTCGCTTCGACGAGATGATCCGCCGCGACGGCAACCGCATGACGCCTTCGCTGGTGCGCCAAGTGGCCGAGGCCGCGGACTGGTCCGGCGCGGACTACCAGCGCGCCATGTTCCAGCGCGCCGATCTCTTCCGCATGGTCCAGGGCTGGTTCGAGAAGGCCGACTTCCTGGTGACGCCGACCGTCTCGCGCACGGCGTTGCCGATCGAGCAGGACCTGTTCGATCCCATCACCATCGACGGCGTCGAGGCGGGCGAGCTGCGGCGCAACTGGTTCCCCTACACGATGCCGTTCAACATCACCGGCCACCCTGCCCTCTCGATCTGCAACGGCTACGATTCGGAGGGCCTGCCGACCAGCCTGCAGATCGTCGGCCGCTTCCGAGACGAGGCCTCGGTGCTACGCGCTGCCGCGCTCTACGAGGCGAGCGAAAACTGGCTCGACCGATGGCCCGACCTTTGAAAAGGCGCCCGCCGCCGCTGACGGCCGAGCAGATCCAGGCGCGCGTGCTGCATCGCGACGGGCTGATCCTGGTGATCGACAAGCCGGCAGGCCTCGCCGTGCATGCGGGGCCGAGCGGCGCGCCCAACCTCGAAGAGTGCTTCGACGATCTTCGCTATGGCCTGCCGCGGCCGCCGGCGCTCGCCCACCGGCTCGATGCCGACACGGCGGGCGTGCTGGCGCTGGGCCGCCATCCCAAGGCGCTGGCCAAGCTCGGACGCCTGTTCTCCGGCCGCGATACCGAGAAGACTTACTGGGCCGTGGTCGAGGGCTCGCCACCGGCCGACGAGGGCGTCTTCGATATGCCGCTGCTCAAGGTGAATACTCGCAGCGGCTGGTCGGTGAAGGTCTCCGACAAGGGCCAACCCTCGGTGACGCGGTACAAGGTCCTGGGGCGCGCTCCCGGCATGACCTGGCTGGAGCTGAAGCCCGAGACCGGCCGCACCCACCAGATCCGCGTCCACTGCGCCGCCGCCGGCTGCCCGGTCATCGCCGACCGGCTCTATGGCCGCGCCCTGCCCGACAGCCAGCTCCATTTGCAATCGCACGGCATCGTGCTGCCGCTGTCGAAGAGCAAGCCGCCGATCGTCGTCACCGCGCCGCCGCCCGCGCATATGCTGGCCGCGCTGAAGGCCTGTGGCTTCAGTCCCGGGCCGTCACCCACACCCTGAGCCTGTCGCCGGCCTCGAATCCCGACTTCACGGCGGCCTCGAGTTCGCGGCCGGACTCGTAGCCGACCAGTGGAAGGCGTGGAAATGTCTGCGCCGCCAGCAGGGTGAGCGACCGCCAGACCGCCGGCGCATCGGCCGCCTCGGCGACGACGTTGGAAACGCCGACCACCTCCTCGGCGCGATAGAGCATGAAGCCGGCCACGACCTTGAAGCCGCGCCACCCCTTAAACATCGCGAAGCCGGGATCGTCGAACGGCAGCCCTTCCCCGCCCTTCTCCTCACGCTGCCAGACGATGTCCGTTTCGGGCCCTGCGGCCGGCATGCCGCCGCGGATCCATTGAGCCTCGAACAGCAACTCGAAACCGCGGCGCGACAGGTCGAGCGTGCTGAAACTGTCCTTCACCGACCAGCGGCCGGGCAGGTTCGACTTCTGCAGGATCTCGACGGTGGTGAGCTGCTCCTCGATCGCCGTGTCGCCGACCGCCAGGGTGACGGCGTTGGGATAGAAGCGCGGCACGACGGCCGCGTTCACCCACATGTGCGGCAGCAGGCGCCCGGCATGGCCGTGCGCGCGGCAGACCGCATCGCACCAGCGCGCGTTGTTGAGGGCCGCCGCAACGGTCCAATCCTTCACGCGCGCACTTCCTCGCGCTGGAAGACGACGTAGGCGGCGGCGAAGACCACGATCATGCCGGCGATGAGACCGGTGATTTGCGGCCAGATCAAGAGCAGGCTCTGGTCGAACGGCAGTGGCGCGCCCATGATGGCGCCGCGCATCTGGGCCGGCAGCATCGGGCCCAGGGTCCGTGTCTCGGGGCTGAGGAGACCCAGCACGGCCTCGCTGAACAGGGTGCCCGGCGACAGGCGCATCAGGCCCATGGCGAGGTCTTGGAGGGCCGCATAGTCCTCCAGGCTGCGAATCTCGCCGGGCGCTACGCCGGAGACGATCGCAGAGGCAAGCTGCGGCCACAACAGGAAGAAGAACAGCCAGAGGCCGAGCGCGCAGAGCGCCGAGGTCGCGGTCGAGCGGAAGACCACCGAGAACAGCATCGAGATCGCGAGCCAGACGCCGCCATAGGCGATGGCGACGACCAGGAACCCGAGGCCACGCGCCACCTCGACCCCGCGCGGCGGCACGCCGAGCAGCAGCAGACCGGCCCCGAACACCATCAGCCACAGTGCCACGAGCGCCACCGCGAAGGTCGCGAGCCCCGCCAGGAATTTCCCCAGCAGCAGCGCGTCACGATAGATCGGCTGCGACAGGACACGGCTGAGGGTACGTCGGTTGAACTCGCTGTTCACCGAATCGAAACCCAGCCCGATCGCCATCAGCGGAATGACGAAGTTGAGCGCCGCGACGAAGGAGATGCCGACCTGCTCCGGCTCCAGCGTGAAGATGCGCAGGAACAGGAAGGAATTCGGGTCGACGACCGTCCGCAGCGTCTGCAGGGAAGAGGCCACGGGAAAGGCGCCGAAGGCGATGACAAAGAGCGTCAGCACCAGCATGCGCACGCTGCTCAGGTGATCGGCGAGCTCCTTCATGAACACGGGACCGATCCCGGTGAACGGCGAGCCCTGGCGGCGTACGGCGAGTGGCGCTCTCGAACCCATCCGGCCCTCAAGCACACCACCTCATCCTGAGGAGGCGCGAAGCGCCGTCTCGAAGGATGGGCAACAAGCGCGGTGCTCTTGCCCATGCTTCGAGACGCGCTCCTGCGGAGCGCTCCTCAGCATGAGGTTGGGGGTGTGATTCCAGTCTGCCCGGAAGGACCCTAAGCGGCACGACGTGCCCCCTCGAAATAGCGCGTATAGACCTCTTCGAGGCTGGGCTGCAGGTCGGCAAGACGTGTGAGTGCGCCGCCCACGGTCACGATACGATGCGCGACGGCGGCCCTCACGTCGCGATCGGCTACGACGCGCCAGGCACCCTCGCCCTCCGGCACGACGCTCCGCACGCCTTCGATGCCGCGCAAGATACCGGCGATGTCGCCGCCTGCGGCCTCGACCAGGATCGGATGGCCGGCGCCCAGCACCTGGTTGGCCAGTTCGACCACCGTGCCCATCAGCGCGATCCGTCCCTTGCTGAACAGGGCCACACGGTCGCAGACACTTTGCACGCGGTCGAGCAGGTGCGACGACAGCAGCACGGCGACGCCTGCGCGTTTCAAGCCTCGGATCATCTCCAGCAACTCGAAGGTCGAGTGCGGGTCGAGGCCGGAGGTCGGCTCGTCGAGGATGGCGACCTCGGCCTTCTTCATCACGATCTCGGCGATGCCCAGCCGCTGGCGCATGCCGCGCGAGAAGGTGGCGACCCGCCGGTCGAGCACGTCGGCGAGTTTCACGCTCTCCATGGCCTCGGCGATGCGCGTCTCGGCCTCACGGCGCGGCAGGCCGAGCAGGCGCGCGGTGTAACGCAGGTTCTCGCGCGCCGTCAGGTGATCGTAGAAGCCCACGGCATCGGGCAGGTAGCCGACCCGGCGCTTGACCTCGAGCGGCTGGCGCACCGGATCGAAGCCCAGTACGTCGACCGATCCGCCGCTCGTCTCGGTCAGGCCCAGCATCATCAGGATGGTCGTCGTCTTGCCCGCCCCGTTCGGCCCCAGCAGACCGAAGATCTCGCCACGCCGGATGCTGAAGTCGATCGCATCCACGGCGCGGTGATTGCCATAGATCTTGGTCAGTCCGCGCGCCTCGATGACGGTGTCGGCCATCTCTCTAGCGGCGGCCGAACCGCGCGACCGCGCCCAGCAGTACCAGAAGCGCCACCGCGATGATGCCGATGCCCGCGATTCCCCACAGGGTCGAGGTCGTGACGGTGATCCGGAAGTCGGCCGAAGCCTGCTCGCCGCGGGCGCTGGCGCGGAACGATGCCATATAGTCGCCGGCCACCGCCTTGTCGGCCGGCGTCACCAGGACCTGCACCTCTTTCTTGTCGTTGGGCGCAATGGAAGCGATCGACTTCGGATCGAACTCGATCTTCCAGTTGGCCGGCACCGTGCCCGACAGCTCGATCTCGTCGACCGGCGCGGTGCCGTCGTTGTTGAGGACCAGCGTGTAGGTCGAGGTCCTGCCGATCTCGGCCTCGCCGCTCAGGCGTCCGTCCCGGGTCGAGAGAGCGAGCTTGCCCTGCCCGCTTACCTGCAAGGTGACGCGCAACTCGGCGGTGGCGCCCTCGGCCGTGACCTTGACCAGTACGGGATAGTCGCCGGCCCTCACGTCGCGCGGCGGCGTGACCCTGAGCTTGATGTCCTTGGTCTGGCCGGCCTCGACCGGAATCGAGCTGATCTCGTTGGAACCGAAGCCTTCGGTGAAGGTGCTCTGGAAGTTGGCCGGCCCCTGCGCCGCCAGCGCCACGGTCAGGTCCTTGCCCGAGTCGTTGCCGACCGTCAGCGTGTATTCGAAGGCCGAGCGGGGCGTGCCACGCAGCGACGGCAGCCGCGACTTCAGGCTGAGCCTGGCCGGCGCCTCGGTGCCGACGGTGAGCGTGAGCGGCAGGCTGGCCTGCTGTCCCAGCGGCCCCCTGGCCGTCAGCACGACGTTGTGCGGGCTGGGCGGCGCGTCCTTGGGCACCTCGACGCGAAGCTGAACGGTGACGTCCTGGTTGACGCCAACCATCACCGAGGCCACCGGCCGGCCGGCACCGAGCAGGTCGATCTTCCAACCGGCCGGGACGCCGTTCAGCGCCAGCGCCAGGGGCTGCGGCACCAGCCCCGCATTGTTCACCTTCACGCGGATCGTCGTGACCTCGCCCGCCCGCACGGTCTGCGAGGGATAGTCGGTCAGCAGGAACAACCCCTTCACCCCCGGCGGATCGCCCTGGGCGTGCGCGCCGGCAACTGGCAGGAGAAGAAGGACCAGAAGAGCCAGAAGGACGCGCATCGTGGACATACCCGCCGTTCCGATCAGGCCGTGGCGCTCGGCCGGGCCTTCATGCGCTCCATCCAAGCCGTCAGGTTCCTGTTCGCGGGGTCGAGCGGCTGGCCGACCTTGGCCAGGAACTCGAGGAACGTGAACAGCAGGATGTCGGCCATGGTGAGCTTGTCGCCGGCAACGAAGGGCTTCGAGCCCATCAGCCCGTCGAGCCAGACCAGCTTCTTCCTTGCCGCTTCCTTCAGGCCGTCGGCTGCCTCTGGAATGCAATGGACACGGTCCTGAAAGAACTTCAGCCCCTGCGAGAAGCGGAAGCCGGCGAGTGCGGGTTCGAGGATGTTGAGATCGATGCGACGCACCCACATGCGGGTGTTGGCGCGCTCCTCCGGCGTGTCGCCCATCAGCGACGGCGTGTCCTTCTTGATCTCGTCGATGTACTCGCAGATCGCGGTGATCTCGGCCAGCACGGTGCCGTCGTCGAGTTCGAGCGCGGGACACTGCCCCGACGGATTGAGCTTGAGGAAGGGCTCGCGCCGGTTCTCGCCACCGCGCAGGTCGACCTCGACCTTCGGCACGTCGAAGCCCTTCTCGGCCATGAACATCCGGACCATATGCGGGTTGGGGCCGACCGAATTATAGAATTTCACTTTTCTTTTCCTCCCTCGATGTCCTGCAGCGCTATCAAAGTCAGCGCCACGGCTCCACGAGAATCTTGGTGTGGTTCTCCGGATTGCCGAGTTCGGCGAACGCAGCCCTCACGCCGTCGAGGCCCACCTTGCCGGTGATCAGCGCCTCGGCGTCCACCTTGCCCTCCGCCAGCAGGCGAAGGCAGCGCGCGAACTCTTCCGGGGTGTAGCCCAGCACGAACTGGATCGAGAGTTCCTTCACGATTCCGAAAAGCGGCTCGATGCGGTCGGGCTCCATGCACACGCCGGCCACGACGATGCGCGCGTCGCGAGGGGCCGCCTCGAAGACCTGCTGCAGCAGACCGGGCACGCCGACGCATTCGAAGACCACGGCACGCTTGCCGGGGACGAGCTTCGCATAGGCGGACTCGACCTTCGGATCGACCACGATATCGGCGCCCATCTTCGCCGCCAGCTCGCGCCGCTTGGGCGAGAAGTCGGCCGCAATGATCGGATGAATGCCCTTGAGGCGCAGCCCGACGATGACGGCGAGCCCGACCGGACCACAGCCCACGACCAGCGGCGCGTCGTTCTCCTGCAGCGCCGCCTTCTCGACCGCGTGGATGCCGACGGCGAGCGGTTCGGTGAGCGCAGCGTGGTCGGCCGGCAGGCCGTTGGGCACTTCGAGCAGGAGCGGCGCGGCCAGCACCATCCGCTCGGCATAGCCGCCCGGGAAATCGTTCGAGTAGCCGACGGTTCGGTGGCCGTCCGCCTGCGGGATCACCGGCATCGAACAGACGAGCGTGCCGGGCTTCAGTTTGCGCTCGGTTCCGGGTCCGTAGTCCAGCACCTCGCCACAGAATTCATGGCCGAACACGATGTCGCGCGACAGGTCGAGCGGCTGCCGCCCGGGAATGCGCTTCGACAGCTCGACCATGTGCGGCGCGTGTTTGGCATAATGCAGGTCCGAGCCGCAGATGCCGCAACACAGCGTCCTCACCAGCACCTGCCCGGCCGCCGGTACCGGCTCCGGCACCTCGGCGACGAGCATCTCGCCGCCGCGCAGGACCGCCGCCCTCACTTGATGAACTCCCGCGTCGTCGCCACGAAATCGTCGAGCCGGTCATGCTGCACCCAGTGACCGGCGCGCTCGAACTCGACGACCTTCGCGGTCTTGAAGTGCTTGATGCGGCCGTCCGTCTCCGGGTTGGAGGCCCAGCTCTCCTTGCCGTAGACCAGCAGGGTCGGACAGGTGATCTGCGCCCACAGATGCTCGATATCCTCGTAGGTCATGTCATACGGCGGCCAGGCACGGACGTAGTTGTCGAACTTCCAGCTGTAGGTGCCGTCCTCGTTCTGGTTGACGCCCTGCTGCGTGAGATGCCGTGCCTGCTCGGCGGAGAGATGCTTGTTCTCCTCCTGCATGCGCTTGAAGGCGTCCTCGATGGTCGGGTACTTGCGCGGCCCGCGCCCCGACAGCTTGCGCTGCTCGTCGATCCATTCGCGCATGCGCACGTCCATCGGCTTCTTGCGCTCGGCAATGACCTTGGGCGACGGTCCCAGGCCTTCGATGGCCACAAGCTTGCGCACCTTGTCGGGATAGACGCCGGAGTAGCGCAGGCAAATGTTGCCGCCCAGCGAATGCGCCACGATGGTCACTGGCGCCAGCCCTTGCTGGTGGATGAGTTGTGCCAGGTCGTAGATGTAGGCCCCCATCGAGTAGTTCCCGTCCGGCGACCATTGGCTGTCGCCGTGCCCGCGCAGGTCCGGACAGATGATGTGCCAGTCCTTGCGCAGAGCCTGTGCGACCCAGTCCCAATTCCTGCAATGGTCGCGGCCGCCGTGGACCAGCAGAAGCGGTGGCGCCTCGGGGTTGCCCCAGTCGACATAGTGCAGACGCAGACGCTGTGAGAAGAAGACCCGGGAGGTGGGACCGGGCATGCCATTCAATGTGTTCATCCCGTCAATTTACCGGCTGCGGTCGCTCCGGCACAATGGAGGACAATGACGCTCCCGACGCCCGAAGCGGCCAGTGCCGACCACCTGACTGAGATACTCCGCCGCTGCGGTGCGCTGGATCGCGGTCGCGTCTCCGCCGTTGCCGCCGACAAGCAATTCCCCACTCTGCTGTCCCTCGTCCAACGCCTGCGCCTCACCTACGAAGGCGACGCTGTCGATGCGCCGGCATCGATCATCTTCAAGACTGACCTGCCGAACCGACCCGGCGCGGCTTGGGAAAGCGGCCGCAAGGAAGTCGCCTTCTACACCACCGTCGCCCCGGCAACGCCGACGGGCCTGCTGCTCCGCTGCTTCGAGGCGCATCACGATGCGGCAAGCGGCAAATGGCACCTGCTGCTCGAAGACCTGACCGGTTCGCACATGATTGCCACGCCATGGCCACTGCCGCCGACCCTCGGGCAAAGCGAGGCGATCGTTCGCGCCCATGCCCGCTTCCAGGCCGCGTGGTGGGATGATCCGCGCCTTGGTGTAACCGTCGGCGCGTGGCCCGAGCCGAAGGCCGTCGAGGATTGGCTAAAGAACCTCACCGGCTCCTACGCGAAGTTCGCCGACCTGCTGGGCGACCGGCTGTCGACAGAGCGTCGTGCTCTCTACGACCGGCTGTTCGACCAGGCGCCCCGTCTGCTCCAACGCTACCGCACCCGTCGCAACGTGACGCTCGTGCAGGGCGACTCCCATACCTGGAACTGCTTCCTGCCGCGCGACAGCTCATTGGACACGGTGAGACTGTTCGACTGGGATGCGTGGCGGCCGACGATCGGCGCCGAGGATCTTGCCTACATGATGGCCATGCACTGGTATCCAGACTTGCGCCAGCGGGTGGAAGGCCATCTGCTTGATTGCTTCCACGCCGAACTGACCGAACGCGGCGTGACGGGGTACGACCGGTCTTCCCTGCAAGACGACTACCGGCTGTGCGTCCTCTGGGCGACCACTCGGCCGATCTGGATGCAGTCCGCCGGAATTCCGCCCGTGATCTGGTGGAACCATCTCGAGCGGATTCATCTGGCCGCTGCCGATCTCGACTGCCGCGAGTTGCTGTCCGCGTGACAGATAAGGGCATTTGCGCGAGACTTTGCGCATGATGAGCCCCGAGCAGAACGAGCTGATGACCCGCGTCGGTCCGGGCACCCGGTGCGGCGCCCTGATGCGCCACTACTGGCATCCGGTGGCCCTCGCCGACGAGTTGCCCGCCGAGCGGCCGGCCAAGCCGGTGCGCGTGCTGGGACAGGATTTCGTACTGTTTCGCGACGAGCGCGGCCGGCACGGTCTGCTCGACCGCGACTGCCCGCATCGAGGCGCCGACCTCGCCTTCGGCCGCCTCGAGGATGGCGGCCTGCGCTGCCTGTTCCACGGCTGGCTGTTCGACGTCGACGGCAAGTGCCTCGAAACGCCGGCGGAACCCGAAGGCAGCGTGCTCTGCCAGAGGGTGCGTCAGCGCTCCTATCCGGTCGTCGTGAAGAACGGCATCGTCTTCGCCTATCTGGGCGAGGGAGAGGCCCCCGCCTTCCCTGACTTCGACTGCTTCCTCGCACCCGGCACCCACGCCTTCGCCTTCAAGGGCCTGATCGAATGCAACTGGCTGCAGGCGCTGGAGGTCGGCATCGATCCCGCCCACGCCTCCTACCTGCACCGCTTCTACGAGGACGAGGATACCGGCGCTGCCTACGGCAAACAGTTCCGTTCCGCCTCCGCCGATTCCGACATCCCGATGACCCGCCTGCTGCGCGAGTTCCCGCGGCCCAGGCTCGACGTCGAGGCAACCGACTACGGCCTGCGCCTGTTCGCGCTGCGCAAGCTCAACGAGAAGCACACCCATGTCCGGGTGACCAACCTCGTCTTCCCCTACGCCTTCGTGATCCCGATGAGCGCGGAGATGACGATCACGCAATGGCACGTGCCGATCGACGATACGAGCTGTTACTGGTACGCGATCTTCACCAGCTTCGGTAAGCCCGTCGACCATGCCGCGATGCGCGAGCAGCGGCTGAAGCTCTACCAGCTCCCCGACTACCGGCCGCTGATCGGCCGCCACAACGACTACGGCTACAACGTCGCCGAACAGAAGAGCCAGACCTTCACCGGCATGGGCTTCGACATCAACGTCCACGATCAGTGGGCGGTCGAGAGCCAGGGCCGCATCCAGGACCGCACGCGCGAGCATCTCGGCACCACCGACAAGGCGATCGTCGCCTACCGGCGCATGCTGCTCTCGGCGATCGGCCAGGTCGGCAACGGCGAGCGCCCGATCATGTGGCTCGACCCACAGCGCGCCGCCGCGATCCGCGGCCCCGTCGCGATCGACGGCATGGGTCCGACCGAAGGGTGGGAAGCCTACTGGAAGGATGTCGACGTGCGCCGCCGCCGCTCCTCGAGCTGGGCGGCCGACACCGTTCCACCGCTGGTCGCGTAGCCCATGACGCTGGTCGAACGCGCGGGCCTCTGGACCGAGGACCGCAAGGCCGCGACGCGCGAGGCCGAGCGACGCATGAAGGCCGGCGATATGTCGGTCGTACGGCTGGCCTTCGCCGACCAGCACGGCATCCTGCGCGGCAAGACGCTGGTGGCCTCCGAAGTCGACGCCGCCCTGAAGAACGGTGTCGGCTTCACCACCACCATGCTGCTGAAGGACACGTCGCACCGCACGGTGTTCCCGGTCTGGCAGCCGGGTGGCGGCTTCGGCATGAAGGAGCTCGAAGGTGCCGCGGACGTGGTCATGCTGCCCGATCCGACGACCTTCCGCGCGCTCCCCTGGGCGCCGCATTCCGGCTGGATGCTGTGCGACATCTACTTTGCCGACGGCCGGCCGATGCCGCTCTGCACGCGCCAGGTGCTGCGTAGGACCCTCTCGACGCTGACGGATCGCGGCTACGATTTCGTCGCCGGCCTCGAAGTCGAGTTCCATCTGTTCAAGCTGGAGAAGGCCCGGCTCGGCACCGGCGATGCCGGGCAGCCGGGCGAGCCGCCCGAGGTGTCGCTGCTCAACCAAGGCTACCAGTACCTGACCGAGCAGCGCTACGACGAGATGGACCCGATCCTAGAGATCCTGCGCACCAACCTCGTCGATCTCGGCCTGCCGTTGCGCACGCTCGAAGTGGAGTTCGGCCCCAGCCAGGTCGAGTTCACCTTCCGCACCGGCACCGGCCTCGATCCCGCCGACACGATGGTGTTGTTCCGCAGCGCCACCAAGCAGATCGCCCAGCGCAACGGCTTTCACGCCTCCTTCATGTGCCGGCCGAAGCTCGCCAACGTGATGTCGAGCGGCTGGCACCTGCACCAGTCGCTGACCGACCGGAAGACGCACGCCAACGCCTTCGCCGATGGCGCCGAGACTTTATCCGCGACCGGCCGCCATTACATGGCTGGCCTGTTGGAACACGCGCGCGCCGCGGCAGCGTTCAGCACGCCGACGCTCAACGGCTACAAGCGCTATCGACCCTTCTCGCTGGCGCCCGACCGCGCCATCTGGGGCCGCGACAATCGCGGCGTGATGGTGCGGGTGCTGGGCGGTCCGGGCGATCCCGCAACCCATCTCGAAAACCGCGTCGGCGAGCCCGCCGCCAATCCCTACCTCTACATGGCGAGCCAGATCGTCTGCGGCCTCGACGGGATGGAGCGCAGCCTCGATCCCGGTCCTTCGGCCGACAAGCCTTACGAGACGAAGGCCCCGCTGCTGCCGCGGTCGCTCCGCGAAGCGCTGGCCGCGCTCGAGGAGAGCCAGGTCCTGCGCGCCGGCCTGGGCGACTTCTTCGTCGACTACTATCTGCGCCTGAAGCAAGCCGAGATCGACCGCTTCGAGCTCGAGGTCAGCGACTGGGAGCAGCGCGAGTATTTCTCGCTTTTCTGAGGGAGCCGTCCCGTGAGCCTCGAATTCCTGATCACGTCCTTCATCATCGTCGCATCGCCCGGCACCGGCGCCCTCTACACGCTGGCGGCGGGACTCTCACGCGGCTCGCGCGCCAGTGTCGTGGCGGCCTTCGGCTGCACGCTCGGCTGCGTTCCTCACCTGGCGGCGGCAATCCTCGGCCTGGCAGCCCTGCTGCACGCCAGCGCAGTGGCCTTCGAAACCGTCAAGTATCTGGGCGTCGCCTATCTTCTCTACATGGCCTGGAGTACCCTGCGCGAGCGCGGCGCGTTGAGCGTCGGCCGCCAGAGCGATGCACGGAGCTTCGTGCAGGTGACGATCGAAGCCATCCTGATCAACCTTCTCAATCCGAAGCTCTCGATCTTCTTCCTGGCGTTCCTGCCGCAGTTCGTGAGCACGGACGAAGCGCAGCCCTTGCCCCATATGCTGATGCTCAGCGCCGTCTTCATGCTGATGACCTTCGTGGTCTTCGCGGCGTACGGCCTGTTCGCCGCCGCGATGCGCGACCATGTGATTTCGCGGCCGTCCGTCATGACGTGGATGCGCCGCACCTTCGCCGGCGCCTTCGTTCTGTTGGGCGCCAGGCTCGCCCTCACCGAGCGCTGATGGAGCCGCGACGCGAGTAACCTCCCTGTTCTGAGGCTCAGCCGTCCTCGCCGATATCCTCGGCCCAGATGTCGGGATACTCGTCCTGGAAGCGCTTCATCAGGCTGACGCAGCGCAGGTCGTTCAGGACGACGACCTCGACGCCACGGGAGCGCAGGAAGTCCTCGTTGCCGCCGAAGGTCTGGTTCTCGCCGATCACCACCCTCGGGATCTTGAACTGCACGATGGTGCCCGAGCACATCATGCAGGGGCTGAGCGTCGTGAACAGTGTCGTTTTGCGATAACTGCGGCGGCGGCCGGCCTGGCGCAGGCAATCCATCTCGCCATGGGCGATGGCATCGCCCTCCTGGACGCGCTTGTTGTGACCGCGGCCGACGATGCGACCGTTTTCGACGAGGATCGAACCGATGGGGATCCCCTTCTCGTCGAAACCCTGCTGCGCCTCGGCCAGCGCCGTCTCGAACAGTTCCAACTCCGCCGCACTCACCATCGATTTCTCCGCCTGCGTCCCGCTGCACCCTTTCCGCCGGAGCGGAAAATGGTCTACCCAGTGCTTCTCTCAGTGTACGTCAGCCCGCCCAACAAGCGTAACGCCGGGACCGGAAGATAACGCCATGACCGCCATCGCCGTCGTCACCACCGTCGCCAGCCGCAAGGATGCCCGGACGCTCGCGCGGGCGATCGTGGAAGCGAAGCTAGCCGCCTGTGCCCAGATCTCCCGGATCGAGAGTGTCTACAGCTGGAAGGGCGCGATCGAGACGGGCAAGGAATACCGCATCCTCTTCAAGACGCTCGACGAACACTATTCCGCGGTCGAGCGCGCGATCCTCGACCTGCATCCCTACGAAGTTCCGGCGATCCACGCCTTCCCGATGATGCACGTCGCCCCGGCCTATGCCGCCTGGATCGAGGAGAGCGTCGCGGCTTAGCCCTGGCCGCCCTCCAGCATCTTCGTCCAGCGCTTCTGCATCTCCTCCGGGCTCACGACTTCCCGCGACGCGGCGAGGAACCAGCGATAGCCGAAGGGACACGCAACCATGCCGGAACGATCGCCATAGAACTGGTCCTGAACCGGCCGCACCACGGTGGCCCCGGCCGCCACAGCCCTCTCGACGGCCTTGTCGGCGTCGGACACCGCGATGTGGAAGGCCACGGGAGACCCGCCGATGGCGCCCGGGCTCCGCGCACCAAAGTCGGGATATTCGTCGTTCATCATCAGCACCGTGTCGCCGATGCGGATCTCGGCATGCCCAACCCGGCCCGCCGGCTCGACCAGTCGGAACAGTTCCACCGCCCCGAAGGCCTTCGCGTAGAAATCGATCGCGGCCTTTGCGTCGTGCACCGTCATGTGGGCCCGCACGGTCTGGCTCGAAGGCGCGCTCTTTGCGGTCATGGCATCACCTGTGTTACATTACGTTATGTATCGTAACGTAAATAGATGACCCGTCAAGCACCCCCTCCCGTTCCAGCGCGCGGCCGCCCCCGCGATCCGCGCACCCGCGCGGCGATCCTCGCGGCGGCGCGCGCTCTGCTCACCCGTGGCGGCCTCACGTCCGTGACGATCGAAGCGATCGCGCAGAATTCCGGCGTCAGCCGTCCGACCATCTACCGCTACTGGCCGAACGCGCCCGCCGTCGCGATGGCGGCGTTCCTGGAAGCGACCGGTGCCGCTGAGGCCGCGCGGTCGCCGGGAAACCCGCTCGCGGCTCTGCGCGAACAGCTCCATGCGCTGGCCGACGCCTTCGCCGCGCCCGCGGGCCGCAGCGTCGCCGCCATGGTCGCGGCGGCGCAGTCCGAGACCGAACTCGCCAAGGCCTTCCGCAACGAATTCATCGCCCGCAACCGAGACGCAACGCGGGCACTCCTGGAGCGCTGCATCACCAGCAAGGAAATCGAAGCGCCCGCGGACATGGACCTGACGCTCGACCTGATCTTCGGGCCGCTTTTCTATCGCCTGCTGATGGGCCACGCGCCGATCACGCGCGACTTCGTCGACAGGCTGTTCGATACGGTCATTCGCGCGCGCGGCTGAAATCCGGATCGGGCACGGCGCCGCCGGCGGGGCCACTTCGCACGATGCAGCGGAATCCGACATGGCTGGTGGTGGTGTCGATCTGCTCGGCATGGCGCGCGGCGGGCCGATAGCGCTTGCAATAGCTGGGCGCGCAGAGATGCGAGCCGCCCTTCAGTACCTTGCGCGGAATCCGCACCCGGTCGCGCGAATCGTAGCTCTGCTCGAGCGTCGGGCCACGCGGGCTTTCGGGCACGCAGCAGGCCTTGCCGGCATCGGGCGCGTGTTGCGCGGCATACCAGTCGGCGGTCCATTCCCAGACGTTGCCGATCATGTCGTGCACGCCGTAGCCGTTAGCCGGATAGGCCTTCACGGGAGAGGTCCGTGCGTAGCCGTCGGCACGCGTGTTCTCATGCGGGAAGGCGCCCTGCCAGGTGTTGGCCATGTGCTGGCCGCCGGGGGTGAGTTCGTCGCCCCAGGCGAACTCCGCCCCGTCGAGGCCGCCGCGTGCGGCAAACTCCCACTCGGCTTCGGTGGGAAGCTCCTTGCCGGCCCATTTCGCATAGGCCTCGGCGTCGCGGAACGCGACCTGTACCACGGGATGGTCATCGAGACCGCCAATATGGCTGCCCTTGCCGTAGGGCCGGCGCCACGTCGCTCCGAAGGTGAAGCGCCACCACTGGCTCCAGTCCGCAAGATCGACGGGCTTCGAGGGCGGCGTGAAGACCAGGCCACCCGCCTTCAGCATCCCGGGCCGCGCGCCGGGATAGTCCCTGGGATCGGGATCGATCTCGGCCCAGGTGACGTACCCAGTCGCCTGGACGAAGGCCTTGAACTGCGCGTTGGTCACCGGCGTTGCATCGATCCAGAAACCGCCGACCGTGACCGTGTGGGTCGGCGCCTCTTCCGGATAGTGTCTGTCCGATCCCATGCGGAAAGTCCCGCCGGGGATGCGGATCATGCCGGCCGTCGGGTCGGGTGCGCTGTGGTTTCCCATGGCGCCTTCCTTATCGCCGCTTCCGGTCGAAGGGCCAAGGGCCCTGCCGACCGAGTTCGCGCGGTCAGTTTGCGCCCTGCGGCGGAGAGGTGAGCTTGTTCAACACGCCTTCGAGATTGAACGAGCCGGGCTTCTGGCGCGGCGGGAAGTCAACCAGCGTCTTGATGAAGTTGGTGACGTAGCCCTGCGCCGGCACCAGCAGGTAGATGCGATCGATGCGCCAGCGCCCATAGCCCATGCCCTCATGGTCGGCGCGCTCGAACGGATCGGCCTTGAGGTCGAACAGCTTCGGCACGCGCAGGGTCACCATCGGGTCCTGCCACACGTCGAAGCCGTGCTTGCGCTGCTCCATGAAGGCCAGCTTCCACTTGTCGTAGCGCAGCCCGGCCAGGCCACCATCGTCCGTCCAGTAGAAGAACTCCTTGCGGGCGCTGCCCGTACCGTTCTTCAGGAGTTCACGCTGGTCGTAACCATCGAGGTGGACCTTGAACGGCTTGCCATTGAAGTTCGCTCCTTGAACAAGACGCTGCCTGAGGTCGCCCTCTCCGGCTGCCGCGGTCAGCGTCAGCAGCCAGTCCTCCGCCGAGAACACCTCGTTGATTTCCGTGCCCGGGCGGACCAGCCCCGGCCAGCGCACCATCGCCGGGACGCGGTAACCACCCTCCCAGTTGGTGTTCTTCTCGCCGCGGAACGGCGTCGTGCCGCCGTCCGGCCAGCTCATGACTTCGGCGCCGTTGTCGGTCGTGTAGACGACGATGGTATTCTGTGTGATTCCGAGATCATCGAGCTTCTTCAGGAGCTGCCCGACCTGGCCGTCATGCTCGACCATCCCGTCGGCCACGACACCCAGTCCGGTCTTGCCCTCGGACGACGGCTTGAGATGCGTCCAGATATGCATGCGGGTGGAGTTCACCCAGGCGAAGAACGGCTTCTGCTCGCGCTTGGCGCGATCCATGAAGTCGAGCGAGGCGCCGAGGAATTCCTCGTCGACCGTCTCCATCCGCTTCTTGGTGAGCGGCCCGGTATCCTCGCACTTCTGCTTGCCCCACTTCCCGAAGCGCGGATCCTCGCCCGGCGTCTCGGTGGCGGTGGCGACGCATTTCAGCACGCCGCGCGGCCCGTACTTCGCCTTGAAGGTCGGATCCTTCGGATAGTCGATGTTCTCGGGCTCCTCCTCGGCGTTGAGGTGATAGAGGTTGCCGAAGAACTCGTCGAAGCCGTGCACCGTGGGCAGGAACTCGTTGCGATCGCCCAGATGGTTCTTGCCGAACTGGCCGGTCATGTAGCCCTGCCCTTTGAGCAGATCGGCGATCGTCGGGTCCTTCTCGGACAGGCCTTCCGGTGCGCCCGGCAGGCCGACCTTCAGCAAGCCAGTGCGGATCGGTGACTGGCCGGTGATGAAGGCCGCGCGACCGGCCGTGCAGGACTGCTGGCCGTAATAGTCGGTGAAGATCGCGCCTTCGCGGGCGATGCGGTCGATGTTTGGGGTGCGGTAACCCATCATGCCACGGTTGTAGGCGCTGATGTTCCAGTAGCCGATGTCGTCGCCGAAGATGACCAGGATGTTGGGTTTCGCCGGGACCTGGGCTTGGACCGGGACCACCCCGCCGGCGAGCCCGACGAACAGCGCTGCCGCCGAGAGCAGGCGGCCCATTCTCTTCTTGGCCATGGTTCCTCCTCCTGATGATTCAGGGAATCTGCTCTCGGGGACGATGCAAAACAACACGGCGAACGATACAGTTTTGGAATGAACCTCGATCTGAAGTTGCTGCACTACGCCGTCGTGCTCGCGAGGCATCGGCACTTCGGACAGGCTGCCGCGGCACTCGACATCAGCCAGCCGACCCTCAGCCGGAACATCGCCGCTCTGGAGAGGCAGCTCGGCATGAGGCTGTTCGAGCGGTCAAATCGTGACGTGATGGCGACGCCGGCCGGCGAGGATACGCTCCGGATGGCCGAGGAGCTCATCGTGCGTTCCGAGGCCCTCTCCAATCGTCTCGAGCTCGTGCGGGACGGCCGCGGCGGGCGGCTGCGCGTGGTTGCCGGCGCCTACATCGACGATATCGCGGTTCAGCCCGCAGCGATCGAACTCATCGTGGCCAATCCCTCGATTCGTCTCGAAATCCTGGAGCGCGAATGGACGGCCGCCCTGTCGTCACTGATGTCCGACCAGGCGGACTTCGCCGTGGCCGACATTCTTGCGTTGCGGGACATGCCGTCGCTCCGCGTCGAGAGTCTGGGTGTCCTTCAGGGCGTCTACTTCTGCCGCGCCGGCCATCCGCTGCTGATGAAACCCGATCCTGTGCCCGACGACCTGCGCAATTACCCGTTCGTAATGCCGGGCATATCCTTATCGCGCATCTCCTTCATCGCCGACTTCGACAGTGGCATGAAGATTGACGAGCGGGGCGGTGGCGTTCTGCCGTCGATCGCCGTGTCGTCCTTCCGCAGCGCCATTGACATCGTGGCTGCAACGGACGCGATCAGTCTTGGCCATCCGACACAGATCGCCAAGGGCATCGCCGCCGGTCGTTTCGCGCTGCTGCATCTGCCCTGGATGAAGAAGCTGCCCTCGGCCGAAATGGGCGTGGCCTGGAAGAGAGAGCGGACGCTGCTGCCGGCGGCGCGCGCATTCATCAAGCTGATTCGGAAACACGTGCGCAACGCGCAGGCCGTGGAGTCGCCCGCAGCATCACGACGGACCCGACGACCATCCGTCGGCGCCTGATGCCGGCGCCGTCATCCGCGTACGCGGCTGAGAGCGGCCTCAGTCTCACGCACCATCGTCTTCACCAGTTCGCCGGCCGGCATCTCCCGCGCCAGGGTCGGCGCCTGCCCGCTCCACAGCGGCGTGAAGTCGGTGGAACCCCTGGCTTCGGCCGGCCCGCGCAGCGGCTGGGTCGCTTCGGCAGCCAGCGGGAACGACGGCGCATCCGGGCTCACGGGCCCGAGTTCGCTCACGATACGGTTCACGATGCCTCGCGCAGGACGTCCGGTGAAGACGTTGGTGAGTGTCGTGCTGCCGTCGCTGGCCTTCTTGAGCGCCGCGCGATGCAGGGGCACCGTCTTGGCTTCCGGCGTGAGCATGAAGGCCGTGCCGATCTGAGCACCGGCCGCACCGAGCGCCAGGGCTGCCGCGATTCCGCGTCCGTCGCCGATGCCGCCGGCAGCGATCACCGGCACCGTCACCGCGTCCACGACCTGGGGTACCAGCGCCATCGTTCCCGGCTGACGCGTGACGTCATCGGTGAGGAACATGCCGCGATGGCCGCCGGCCTCGGCGCCCTGCGCGATCACTGCATCGGCGCCCTCGGCCTCCAGCCAGCGCGCCTCCTCTACCGTCGTCGCCGAGGCGATGACCAGGATGCCGGCCGCTTTCAGGCGCTGCATCAGAGACTTGTCGGGCAGGCCGAAGTGAAAGCTGGCGACCCTGGGCTTGAACTCCAGCACCAGTTCGCAGGCTGCTCCGTCGAAGGCCGCTCGTGACGGTCCCTTCGCATCCGGCGCCACGCCGAGTTCGCCGTAATAGCCTGCCAACCTCCCACGCCAAGCCGCGTCGCGCGCAGCATCCACCGCCGGCGGCTTGTGGACAAAGAAGTTCACGTTGAACGGCCGGGACGTTCCCTGCTTCACCATCTGGAATTCCTGGCGCAGGCCGTCCACGGTCAGCATCGCGCCGGCAATGGAACCCAGCGCGCCAGCTTCGGACGTCGCGATCGCCATTTGCGGCGAGGTCACGCCGGCCATCGGCGCCTGGAGGATGGGATGCTCGATCCCGAAGAGGTCGAGAAGGCGGCGGTCCTGCCATTGCATGGCTGTTCTCCTTGTTGCTTCCGAAGTCTAGGCCAGGCGCGGACATTCCAATCAGCGATTTATACTAATCGCCATCATCTGATATTCTGATGGAATGGATGCCAAGGACCTTGCCACCTTCGAAGCGGTCGCGCGCCTGGGCGGCATGGGCCGCGCCGCGCGCGAGCTGAACACCGTCCAGTCCAACGTCACGCAGCGCGTGCGTCGACTGGAGGAGGCCCTGGGCGTCTCGCTGTTCGAGCGCAGCCGGGCCGGCGCCCGTCTGACGCCGGCCGGCGAGCGGCTGATGCCCTACGCCACCCGCGTCGACGCGCTGCTCGACGAAGCCGGCAGGGCCGCCCGAGACGACGGCGCACCGCGCGGCACCCTCACCGTCGGCTCGCTGGAGACGACGGCAGCCCTCCGCCTATCGCCCCTGCTCGCCTCCTATGTGCAGGCCCATCCCGGGGTCGACTTCGTGCTGCGGACCGGCACGACGGCGGAAATGGTCGAGAGGGTGCTGGACCGAGAGCTGGAAGGCGCTTTCGTCTGCGGACCTGTCTCGCATCCGCAACTCATTGCGGCGCCGGCCTTCAAGGAAGAACTGGCCCTGCTCAGCGGCCCGGCCGAATCGTCCCTGGCGGCAGTGTTGCAGCAGCCCGACCTGCGCCTCGTGATCCTGCGGGCCGGCTGTTCGTACCGGCAACGGCTGGAGGAACTGCTCGCGCGGCGCGGAGTCGTGGGCCTCCGGCGGCTGGAGTTCGGCACGCTGGAGGCGATCCTGGGCGCCGTCGCCGCCGGGCTCGGCATAACGCTGATGCCCCGCGCCCTGATCGGCCCCGCATGGCGCGGCGGGCAGATCCGCGTGCATCGCCTGCCCGCCGCTGAGGCGCGGGTCGAGACCGTCTTCATCCGCCGCCGTGACATGCTTTCCTCCAGCGCCCTGATGGCCTTCCAGAAACACGTGACAAGGGGGCAACCGAGATGATGCGCGGCAGCACCACGATCTTCACGGTCCAGGATGCCAGGGCGAGCCTCGCCTACTATCGCGACTGCGTCGGTTTCGACATCGCCTTCGAGTACGGCACGCCGACCTTCTATGTCGGCCTGTGCTCTGGCGAGGTCTCCCTGCACCTGGTCGCTGCGGCGCAGGCACCTCGCCCGCCCGGCCATGGTGCCGTCAGCATCTTCGTCGACGATGTCGATGCGGTGCATGCCGATCTCGTGCGACGCGGCGCCAGGATCCTCAATTCCCCGAAGGACCAGGATTACGGACTGCGCGACTTCGCCATTGCAGACATCGACGGCAACATGATCTTCTTCGGCACGGAAACGAAGTAGCGTTCAGCGAGGACATCATGGAGCTTTGGCAGTACGACGCGACCGACTTGGCGCGCCTGATTCGCACAGGACAGGCTTCGGCGCGGGAGGCGGTCGATTCCGTCCTGGGCCGCCTGCACAAGGTCAATCCCGCCATCAACGCCGTGGTGCGCGTGCTGGAGAGCGAAGCCCGTGCCGAGGCCGAGACCGCCGATGCAGCCCGCGCGCGCGGCCATGCCCTGCCCCCGCTGCATGGCGTCCCGGTCACGACCAAGATCAACGTCGACCAGGCGGGCCTGCCCACCGACAACGGCGTCATCCCGCTGAAGGACCTGATCGCGCAGGAAGACAGCCCGGTCGTCGCCAACCTGAAGCACGCCGGGGCGATCATCGTCGGTCGCACCAATGCGCCGGCCTTCTCGATGCGCATATTCACCGACAACGCCCTGCATGGCCGCACCCTGAATCCACGCGATCCCGGCGTGACGCCGGGCGGCTCGAGCGGCGGAGCTGGCGCGGCCACGGCGACCGGCATCGGCGCCATCGCGCATGGCAACGATATCGGCGGGTCGGTGCGCATTCCCGCCTACTGCAACGGCGTCGTCGGCCTCCGCACCGGCTTCGCCCGCATCCCCGCCTTCAATCCGACGGGCGTTGCCGCGGGCCGCCCCATCGGCGCGGTCCTGATGGCAACCCAGGGTCCCCATACCCGCACGGTGCGAGACGCCCGCCTTGCCCTCGAAGCGATGGCGCGCGGCGACCGGCGCGACTGGCGCTGGAACGACGTGCCGATGCGCGGACCCGCCCCTGCCCGGCCCATCAAGGTGGCGATCGTGCCCGAAGTGCCGGGCGGCAAGAGCCATCCCGCCCAGGTCGAGGCCGTGCGGCTGGCCGGCAAGCATCTCCGCGGCGCCGGCTACGTCGTCGAGGAAGTGCTGCCGCCCGACATCGAGCGCGCCGTCGAGCTGTGGCACCAGATCTGCGTCACCGACGTGTTCGGCGGCCTCTGGCCCACGATGCAGAAGATGGGTGATCCAGACGGCATCACCTCCATGCAGGCCTGGCTGTCCATCCACAAGCCGGTCGATCTCGCGACCTATGTCGCGGCTCTGACGGAGCGCGAGGCGCTGGCCTTCCGCTGGATGACCTTCTTCCAGCAATGGCCGCTGGTCATCTTCCCAACCCTGTGCGACCTGCCGCCCAAGCAGGTGGCCGACATCACACCCGACGGCCAGCGCGAGGTGCTCGAATCGATGCGCTCCGCCCTGATCGCGCCGCTGCTCGGCCTTCCCGGCCTCGCCGTGCCGGTCGGCAGCCATGGCAAGCTGCGCACCGGCGTCCAGATCATGTCGATGCGCAATCGCGAGGATCTCTGCCTCGATGCCGGCGAGGTGATCGAAGCATGTGAGGGCATCGTGACGCCGATCGATCCCGTCGGCGCGTAGAACCCGGCCTAGGTGCGCGGCGGCAGCTCGATCTTGAGGTCGCGCAACTTATGTTCAAGGACGGGAATCCCGGCGGGATTGCCGTTCTTGCACTGATCAAGTGCCACGCTGGTCTCTAGCCCGGCCTGGATGCCGCCGCGGGCGGCACCTCTCTTCATGACGAGGTTTTCCTACGTCGCGGCCAGCGCCTTGCAGTAGGCTACATCGTCCGGTGCTGCCGAAGCGGCGAGCGGGAGCATCAGGAGCAGGCTGGAGATCAGTAGCTTCATTTGTTTCTTCATAATGTCCGCATGACGGGCGCCCGGCCTCACGGTCGCCTGACCCAAATCTACCTGATGATATCGCGGAAGATGCACTTCTCGACACCCTCGCCGGAGACGGCAACGCGGCTCGACCACTGCCAGAGCGGTTTCCAGTAGGACTCGATCAGCGTGTCGACCGCCTTGGGATCACCGACGATGTAGCCGAACTCCTGCAGGTTCACCGGATACATGTTGTCGGAGCCGATATAGAAGACCCGGTCGTCGACCATCCATAGCTTCGAATGGTTGGCGATGGTCTTGTTGCCGGGCCAGGAGTCGTCGGGACCGAAGCGAAAGGACGCGAGGTGAAAGCGACTGCACAGCAGCGCGTTCACCGGGTCCGGCCCCTTGCGGATGGCATAGCGTGCCAGAGGATCGGCGGTATCGATGCGTTTCTGGAGATTGTCCTTCAGGCGCTTGGCCAGCGCCTGCAGCGGCACGTCGTTGTGGTACGGGCTGCCGCCATTGCCGATCGAGCCGGGATTGGAGAGCACGACATAGACATCGCCGCCCCGCTCCATCAGGTCGATCATGCGGTCGAGAGCGCTTTCCGGAAAGAGCGTGTCCGAGCGTCCGAGCCGGAACCCGACGTCCTGCTGGGAGACCCGGATGGTTTTCCGGGCGGCGCCGAACATCAGGTCCCGCGCCAGCTCGCTCTGGTTGGCGAAATCCTCCGTGATGCCGGCGCCCAGCCGGCCGATGCCCATGATCTCGACGGTTCCCATGCCGTCGGGTGCGCGGCCGTGGGCGAGGACAGCCGGACAATGCCGTCCGAACTCGCTTTCACCGGGCGAGTAGCTCACCAGCGAAATCGACTCCTTATGGTCGAGATTGGCACAGACGTAACGCCACAGCCGGTCGGCGAAGCGCGAGGCGCTGGCGGCCGCCGGCCCCTGGACCTGCATGGAGAGATCGTGGACCGGATTGTCGGTGAGGTAATCCTCGGTCCAGAGATTGTGCCCACCGACGATGGCCTCCCGTCCGTCCACGACGATGAACTTGCCGTGGTTCCAGGAGAAGCTGTTGCAGGATTCGAGCACCGTGCAGCTCCGCATCGCCGAGACGCTGACCG